>CAWGQM010000003.1:5000-1478339 GCA_963824825.1 uncultured Alphaproteobacteria bacterium | reverse complement strand
ATCGCGGCGAGCAGGCAGATCACGCCGGCGACGACGACCAGCCCGAAATCATGGTCTTCGGCGATGCAGGTGTAAATGCGAAGCACGGCGTCTCCATCCGCGGTCGAGGCGCGGCTCCCGAGGCCGAGCGCTTAAGGGAGCGCGGTAAAGATGCCGTAAACCGTGGGGCGCGGGCTTGGCGTCGGCATGGATGCCGGCCAGCGCTGGCACTCTCCTCCTCGTCACCCCACATCCTCCTCGTCACCCCAGCGAAGGCTGGGGTCCATACGGCCGTGGCGCGTTTCCGGAATCGGCATGGATGCCAGCCGGCGCTGGCATGACGGGAGGGAGATGTGCGAGTCCCGACTTCGTCACCCCAGCGAAGGCTGGGGTCCATGCGGCCGTGGCGCGGTTCCGGAATCGGCATGGATGCCAGCCGGCGCTGGCATGACGGGAGGGAGATGTGCGAGTCCCGACTTCGTCACCCCAGCGAAGGCTGGGGTCCATCCGTCGGCGCCGCGGCGCGCAAGCATTCAAAAGCTCGCCTGGATCACATGCTCGAAAAGGTTATCCCATTTCGGATTGGCCTGCTCGATCAGCCGCGTTTTCCAGCGGCGCTGCCACGCCTTCATCGCTTTCTCACGCGCAATGGCGTCGTCGATCCGCTCATAGGGCTCGCAATAGACCAAGCGCGTGAGGCCATGGCGCTTGCAGAATTTCGAACCCTCGCCGTTCCGGTGCTGAACGACGCGCGCGGCGAGGTTCGCGGTGACGCCGATATAGAGCGTGCCGTAGGGCGCGTTGGTCATGATGTAGACCCAGCCGCCTTTCATCGTCCTATCCTCGCTCGAAATCGGCATGGATGCCAGCCGGCGCTGGCATGACGGGAGGGAGATGTGCGAGTCCCGACTTCGTCACCCCAGCGAAGGCTGGGGTCCATGCGGCCGTCGAGCCGCCAACTAACCCGTCGATTTCCGCGCCTCGAACAGATCGAGGATGGCGCTCTGGCTCGGCAGGATCTTGTCGCGCGCCTCGGCAAGCGTGAACCACGCGGCGCGGTCGATCTCGGCATGGCTTTCGAAGCGCCCGCTCTTCGGCGGCCATTCGATCGTGAAACGGTTGGAGACGATCGCGTCCGCGTCGAGATCGCCCTTGAGCGCGAATGTTTCGACATATTTGCCCCCTTTCTGGCGGATCCGGCCGAGCGGGGTCAGCGCGCCTTCGGGCCTCGTGCCGAGCTCCTCCCCGAACTCGCGCCGGGCGCAGGCTTCGAGGTCCTCGCCCGGCTCGACCAGGCCCTTGGGGATCGCCCAGGCGCCGGAATCGCGCTTCGTCCAGATCGGGCCGCCGAAATGGCCGAGCAGCACCTCGATCCCGCGCGCGGATCGGCGCCACATCAGGATGCCGGCGGAAAGCTCTGCCATGACTCGCGCATCGGCCGCGGCCGGGCCGAGGTCAATCGCCAGCGGCGCTTTCCCGTGCTAGCGCGGGCTCATGGCGGCGGGCGAGTTTCTCAGGGCGATCCTACCGGCACCGCTGCACGCGCCGGCGGGGCAGGCGCGTGCCCGGCTGCGCTTCGCGGCTGCTTTCGCGCCGCTCTGGCTGCGCGACCGCTCGCTCGTTCGAATGCCGCGCCGGCGGCACGGTTTGCCGGCGCCGCTGATCGTCTCGCTGACCTCCCATGAGCGGCGCTTCGCTTCGCTCCATCGCACCCTCGCCTGCCTGCTCGGGCAGACCGTGACGCCCGACCGGATCCTGCTCTGGCTCGGCCCCGGCGCGGCCGCGCGCCTGCCGCGGCGGGTGCGGGCGCTTGCCGGCGTCGAGATCCGTGAAAGCGAGGATCTCGGCCCGCACACCAAGCTGCTTCCGGCGCTCATCGCCTTTCCGGAGGCGTTTCTGGTCAATGCCGACGACGACGTTCATTATCCCGCCGATTGGCTGGAGACCCTGGTCGCCGGCCACGATCGGGCGGCGCCGGCGGTGCTCTGCCATCGCGCGCAAAGGCTTTGCTTCGCTCCCGGCGGGGCGGTCGCTTCATTCTCCGATTGGCAGCACGACGTTCAGGACGACGCGGCCCGGCGGCCCAGCGTCGACCTCCTTCCGACCGGAGTCGGCGGCACGCTCTATCCGCCCGCCAGCCTCCATCCCGACGTGCTCGACGTCGGCCTGATGAGGCGGCTCTCTCCGGCCAATGACGATTTCTGGTTCTGGTGGCAGGCGCGCCGGGCCGGGACCCGCCACCGCAAGGTCGGCGGCCGCTTTCGCTATCTCGACTGGCCCGGCTCGCAAGGCGTGGCGCTTCACCCGCACAACCTCGCCGGAGGCTATGACGGCCATATTCGCGCTCTGGTCGCTCATTACGGCCTGCCGCAAGGGCTCGCCGGGGCGGGAGGCTAGAGATGCTGGTCACCGAACTCATCCGCCGGGGCGCGGCCTATCATGGCGACCGCGTCGCGATCCTGTTCGGCGACGAGGCGCTGAGCTTCCGCGACGTCGACCGTCTGTCGAACCGGATCGCCCATGCGCTCGCCGGCCTCGGCCTCGGCAAGGGCGCCCACATCGCCGCCTTGCTCGACAATGGCGTTCATTCGCTCCCCTATGATTTCGGCTGCGTCAAGGCGGGCCTGGTGCGAACGCCGCTCAACGGCCGGCTGTCGCTCGACGAACAAAAAGCGATGATCGAGGCGATCGGCGCCGGTACGATGGTCTACGGGCCGAGCCAGGCCGAGCGCGCGGCGGCGCTCGCGGCGGCGCTGCCGGAGCTGCGCATCCTCGGCCTCGGCGACGATGAGGCCGGTCCCGACCTCATCGCCCTCGCCAACGCGGCCCCGGACTCCGATCCGCGCCTCGCGCTCGCGCCCGGCGACGTCACTTTGGCTCTGTTCACCTCGGGAACGACCGGAACGCTCAAGGCCGCCCAGCACAGCCAGGCGAGCTACGCCGCCGTCGTCCTCAACGTCCTTTCCAACGTCGTCGACCCCAGGCCCGGCGAGATCATGCTCCACGCCGCCTCGATGATCCACGCCAGCGGCACCTTCGTCCTGCCTTACTGGCTTCGCGGCGGCATTGCCGCGATCCTGCCCGGCTTCGCCCCCGCTTCCTATCTCGAGGCGATCGAGCGCTGGCGCCCGCACGCGCTCAACCTCGTCCCGACCATGTTGCAGCTGCTGTTCCAGACGCCCGGCATCGACGAGGCGGATCTCTCCTCGGTCGAGACCATCGTCTACGGCGCCTCGCCGATGCCGCGCCCTGTGCTGGAGAAAGCGCTGCAGCGCTGGGGTTCGGTCTTCGCCCAATATTACGGCCAGACCGAAGCGCCGCTCGCCATCGCCTGCCTGAGCAAGAATGACCATGTCGATGCGACGCCCGAACGCCTGCTCTCCTGCGGCCGGCCGAGCATCGAGACCGAGATCAGGCTGGTCGACGAAGAGGGGCGGGACGTGACCCCCGGCGAGCCCGGCGAGATCGTTCTTCGCGCCCCTTTCGTCATGACGGGCTATACCGACGCCGCGCTGAACGCGGCCGCCTTCCTCCCCGGCGGCTGGCTTCGCACCCGCGACGTCGGCCGCTTCGACGACGAGGGCTATCTGACCCTGGTCGACCGCACCTCGGACATGATCGTCACCGGCGGCTACAACGTCTATCCGCGCGAGGTCGAGGACTCGCTCGGCGCCCATCCCGCCGTCGCCCAGGTCGCCGTGGTCGGCCTGCCCGACGAGATCTGGGGCGAGGCGGTCACCGCCTTCGTCGTGTGCCACGCGGGCGCCGAGGTGGACGAGGGCGCCCTGATCGCCCACGCCCACCGGAGCCTGGCCGGCTACAAGGCGCCCAAATCGATCCGCTTCGTCGAGTCGATCCCCTTGAGCCCGGTCGGCAAGCCGCTCCGCCGGGCGCTTCGCGAGCCCTTCTGGCAGGGCCGGGAGCGGCGGATATGATCCTCGTCGAACGGAACGGCCCCGTAACGACTGTGGTCATCGACCGCCCCCATTGCCGCAACGCCGTCGACCCCGCCACCGCCGTCGCGTTGCGCGACACTTTCGCCAACATCCAGGCCGATGAAACCGCCCGGGTCGCGGTTCTCACCGGCGCCGGCGGCCACTTCTGCGCGGGGTTCGATCTCAAGGCCTTCGCCGAGGATGGGGCCGAACATGATCCGCTCGGCGAGGGGCCGATGGGGCCGACCCGGATGCTGCTGTCGAAGCCGGTGATCGCCGCGGTCGAGGGCTATGCGGTGGCCGGCGGAATGGAGCTCGCTTTGTGGTGCGACCTGCGCGTCGTTTCGGAAAGCGCCACCTTCGGCATCTTCTGCCGGCGCTGGGGAGTGCCGCTGGTCGACGGCGGCACGGTCCGGCTGCCGCGCATCGTCGGCCAGGGGAGGGCGCTCGACCTGATCCTCACCGGCCGTCCGGTCGGCGCCGCCGAGGCGCTTGCGATCGGCCTCGCCAACCGGGTCGTTGCGGAGGGGCAGGCCCGCGCCGCGGCCGAGGCGCTCGCCGCCGAGATCGCCCGCTTCCCCCAGCTCTGCCTCAACGCCGACCGCGCCTCGGCCTATGCCGCGTTCGACGGCGACCTCCGCCAGGCGCTCCAGGCCGAGGCGATCGCCGGCGCCGCTCCGCTCGCCGCCGGCGCCCGCGACGGCGCCGCCCGCTTCGCCGCCGGCCGCGGCCGCTCGGGCGACTATGGCGACATCTGATCGGGTTGCGGATGCGAAAAGCGAGGTCCCGCCCCTTTTCCGTTCGGGCTGAGCCTGTCGAAGCCCTCTCCTTCTTCTTGGGCGGTAAGAAGAAAGCCCTTCGACAATGGTCAGGTATGGCCTGCCCCCGGCAGGCCATAGCCATGCCTGGGAGGCATGGCGACCTGACCATCAGGGCGAACGGAGGGTTCAACTCCGGCCCAATCCGCTCTAGAGAGGCGGCGCGTGCCCCTGTGGCGGAATTGGTAGACGCGCTCGAACTCAAAATCGAGTTCCGCAAGGAGTGCCCGTTCGACTCGGGCCAGGGGCACCAACTCATGATGCAGGTCGCACTGTTCCCCGGACAGGGCTGCGGATGGCCGGGGGACATCCGCACCTAAATCATCTTCTCAGCCGCCTTCGCCTCGGGCATTGTCGGCCGTGATGAACAAGCCGGACAGCGAACCCAGGATCGAGACCGGGCTCGAGCTCGAGACCGAGGCTACGGCCTATCGGCGCGACCGGCTGCTCGCCGCGCTGGCGCTGATGATGGGCGCGGCGCTGGTGCTGGCTCTGCCCTTCGCGCTTCGCGCCGGGGCCGAATTCTTCTTGCCCGTCACCGCCGCTCTGGTGATCGCGATCGCCCTCGTGCCCGTGCTCGAATGGCTCGAGCGCCGCCGGGTCCCGTCCGGCCTCTCCGCCTTGCTCTGCGTGATCCTGTTCCTCGCCGTCGCCAACATCGCGGTCGCGGCGATCGTCTTCCCGGCCACCGAATGGGTAAGGCTTCTGCCCGGCCGGATCGCGCGGATCCGCGAGACGCTGGGGCCCTTGTTCGAAGTCTATGCCGATCTCGAGGCGTTCATCGACGATCTCGTCCACCAGTTCGGCCGCGGCCCGGGCGTCGCCACCCAGACGGTGACGGTCGAGACTCCCAACTCGCTCCTGCAGATCATCGCCACCTCGGCGCCGTTCGCGATCATCCAGATGTTCTTCGCGGTGCTGGTGATCTACTTCTTCCTCGCCGGCTGGACCCGGATGCGCAAGAAGACGATCACCGGCCGGACCAGCTTCGACGGCGCGATGACGACGGCGCGGGTCATCCAGCAGGTGGTCGACGCGACCTCGACCTATCTCGGCACGATCACCATCGTGAACATCGCGATGGGCCTGGTCGTCGCTTTGATCCTCTATTTCATCGGCATGGAATCGCCGCTGATGTGGGGCGGCATCGTCGCCCTCCTGAACTACATCCCCTATCTCGGCCCGATCGCCTCGGCCTGCCTGCTCGCGGTCGGCGGCCTGATGATCTTCACCGATCCGTGGTACGCGATGCTGCCGGCGCTCTCCTTCGTCGCGGTCCACCTCATCGAAGCCAATATCGTCACGCCGACCGTGGTCGGCCGCCGGCTGACCATCAATCCGCTGCTCATCCTGCTCGCCCTGAGCTTCTGGGCCTGGGTCTGGGGGACGACCGGAGCGCTGCTCGCGGTGCCGCTGCTGATCATCCTGCGCACCGTCCTCGAAGCCGCCGGCAAGCCCGATATTGCCGGCTTCCTGTTCGAGGAAGGCACTCTGATCCACGAGCATCCGGACGACCCCCGCACCCCCGCCGCGGAGGGCTGAGGGCCCGGCCGTTGGAGCCGCGAAATCTTGCCCGGCGCTCGCTTGACAGCCCGGAGAGCCTCTACTACCTCGCCCGCCTCACATCCACGCGGGTGTAGCTCAGTTGGTTAGAGCGCCGGCCTGTCACGCCGGAGGTCGCGGGTTCGAGCCCCGTCACTCGCGCCATTTCCGAACCCTGCAACCCGGCTCAGGGCGCGAACAGCGCCTCCGCCGCGGCCACGTCCTCGGCCGTGTTGACGTCGATCCAGAGCGCGCCGTGCCGCCAGTGTTCGACCGCGAAGCCGGCCGCGAGCGCCCGGTTGACGAGATCGGCGAGGCCGGTCGCGGCGTCCGGGTCGATGACGCCGAGCGCCGCGGGCTCGAACAGCCCGATGCCGCTGCAGATCAGGATTCGCTTGACCGGCTTTTCAAGATAGGAGGTCACCCGCTCGCCGTCTGCGACCAGCTCGCCGAGCCGGACCCGATGCGCCTCTTCATGGCTGCACAAGGTGATCGCCCCGCCGCCGGCGCGATGGCGCTCCGCCAGCCGGCCGAAATCCAGATCGGTGACCAGATCGGCGAAGCACAGCAAAATAGGGCGGTCCTGCGCCGCGAAATGAGCGAGCGCGCCGGCATTGCCGCGCGGCTCCTTCTCGCTGACGAAATCCAGCTCCAGATCGGGCGGCAAGTCGCCGAGCGCTCGGAAATGGGCCTCGACCTCGCCGCCCCGCCAGCCGGTGATCACCGTCGCCCGCCTTATGCCGGCCTTCAGCCCCTGCCGGAGCAGCCGCTCAGCGATCGCCGTGCCGGCGATCCGGACCAGCGGCTTGGGAAGGTCCGATCCGATCCGTTCGCCCTTGCCCCCGGCCTGGAGGACGAGATGGACCCCGGGGTCAGTCATTCCGCACCCACGCCGGTTTCGGACCCGCGCCAAGCAGCCATTGATAGACCGCCCGCATCTTCGCGCCCGTCTCGGCCCAGCCGCACGCCTCCATCCAGGCGCGGCCGCGCTCGCCCTTGGCGCGGAGCTCGTCGGGCGGGGTCGCCAGCGCGGCGCGAAGAGTTGCGACCAGCGCATCGACGTCGGGTTCCACCCACCAGCCGCAATCCCGATCCCTGACCCCCTCCCACGGCGCGCCGGTGCCGACGATCACCGCGACTCCGAAGGCGAGCGCGTCCGCGATCGTCACTCCCCAGCTCTCGCCATGGGTCGGCAGGACATAGAGGCTCGCGCTTCGGTAGAAGTCCTCGCGCGCCTGCTCGGGCACGAGGCCGTGCAGAATCGCGCGCTCCAGCCGCAGCGCCGTTGCGAGGGCGCGCATATCGTCGAGATAGCCGCCATTGTCGGGGCCGACGACGTCGAGCTGCCAGTCCGGATATTCGTCCTGGACCCTGGCCCAGGCGCGGATCAGGAGGTCGATCCCCTTCTTGGGATGGATTCGCGACAGATAGAGGAGCTTCCTGCGGGCGCCCGTATCGACCCGCCGATCGGCCCTCTCCGGCATCGTCACGCCCCACGGGATCACCGCCACCGGCGCGCGCAGGCCGAGGCCGCGGATGAACGCATGTTCCCGGTCGGTGACGGCGTGGATGCAGTCGGCGCGTTGCAGGGCGGCTTTCTGCCCGAGCAGCCAAAAGGCGCGCTTGCGCAAATGGTGGTGGCGGAACGCCCAGGGATCGAGAGTGCCGTCGGGGGAGACGACATGCCTGGAGCCGGTGCCGCGGACGGCGCGGGCCGCATAGAGGCTGTGCGCCGACCAGATCGTGTTGCTGTGGATGATCGAGGGCGAAGCGCGCGCGGCCGCGGCGAGCCCGGCCCGAAGCGCCGGCGATCCTTCGATCCGGGCCAGCAGCTGCGACGGCTTGTAGGTCCTGACCGTCGCTCCGGCGATCGGGAGCCGCGGCGGCGCGAGGCTGTGGAACAGGATCTGGTCGCCCGGCGCCGCGGCCGAAGCGGCCAGCATCGGCATCGTATAGGACGGGCCGCCGACCGTATCGAGCTTCGACACCACATAATGGATGTTCATGGCATTGCCGCCGCGAGCGGGCCGGCGCGCGCGACGGGCCGCCACGCCGCGGAAATCTCGCCGAGCAGGGCCGGCACGGAGGCGGGCGGGACGAGCGGGTCCGCCTCAAGCGCCCGGCGGATCGACCGCAGGTCCGGCGCCAGCGCCATGTCGAGCGACGCTCGCTCGTGGCGCTCGAGCCGCGCCAGCCATGGCACGATCCCGGCCGGCGGCGCGACCGCCGGCAGCGGCTCGATCCCCGCCGCGCTGACTTCGGCACTGCCGCTCCCGGGTCAGCAGGTCGGCGTCCGGCAGGTTGAGCACCAGCAGTTCCGGCTCAGCGGCGGTGAGGGCGGCGACGGTCGGCGCTACCGCCGATTCGTACCAGATCCCGCCCCGTTTCCGGATCGTCGGCGGCAAACGCTCGGGATTTTCGGCGAGCTCGCCGAATATCGCGTCGCGCATCGCGGCGACGATGGCGGCGCGCCCGGGGCGGGGCAGGTCGCGCCCGGTGAGCAGCGCGAAATATTTGGTCGGGATGGCGCCGAACGCCTCGATCTCGGCGGCGCTGGCGCCCGAAAATCCGGTCGTCCGGATCGCGGTGAGAAAGGCCGGAAACAAGTCCCGGCCGCCGCTCGCCAGGCCGAAGACGAAACCGCGATGATTGAGGCCGGCATAGTGCCAGTCGGGATCGGCGCCGCCATAGCCGGCCCGGCGCGCCGCCTCCCGGGCGGTTTCGAGCGGCAGCTCGCACAGGCCCACGACCCGGGCGACGCCCGCCGCCTTGAGCAGGCTGGTCGTCAGGCTGAGCGGGTTGGTCAGGTTGAGCACCCAGGCCCGCGGGCAGGCGATGGCGAGCTCCCCGCCCAGCGCGGCGAGCGAGTCCAGCGAGCCGAGCACGCACTGGAGCGCCGCCGGGCCGAGCGTCTCGTCGCCGGCGATGCTGTGCCGCGAGGCGAGCGCCTCGTCGGCGATCCGGCCGGCCGCGCCGCCGAACCGATTCTGCTGGATGACAATGTCGGCGCCGTCCAGCGCGGCGCGGCGGTCGGCCTCGGCGCGAACGCGCCAGCCGATCGGCTCGAGCCGGAGCGCCGCCGCCCGGGCGGCGAGGGCGAGCGAGTCGCGGGTCCGGCCCTGCAGGATCAGCTCGAACGGCGGCATCGGCGTCGCCGCCAAAGCGTCGAACAAAGCGATCCCGAACGGGCTGCTGCCGCCGAGAACGACGAGCCGGCGCATCACGGCACCGCCGCCGCGAAATGGCGCGCGGCGCCGATCATTCCGGCATCGTCGTGCGGCGCCCCCAATTCGAGCATGAGCGGCCAATCGCCGGAGAGGCGCCAGCCGTGCCGGGCCGCCGCCTCGGCGATCCGGCCGAGGAATGCCGGCCCCAGCGCCGAAGCGAGTCCGCCGGTGACGACGAAGCGCTCCACTCCGGTGGCGAGATGAAGAGCGGCCAGCGCCTTGCCGATCGGTTCGGCGAGCCGCCCGACGATTTCGCCGCTCCACGGATCGCCGGCTCGGAAGCTTTCCGCAAGCATCGGGTTGGTCGCTCGCTCGACGAATCCTTGGGCCCGCGCGCCGAGCCGGGATCGCCGGAACCCGTCGGGATCGGCCGCCGCGCTTCGCTCCAGCAGCGGCGCGACCGCCGCGCCCGAGGCGAAGGCCGCCAGATGGCCGCGTCCACCGCATTCGCAAAGCGGCGCGTCGGAGGCGGAGTCGATCCGCCAATGGCCGATCTCGCCGCCCCGCCCGTTGGGCCCGACGACCGGGCGCCCGCCGATGAAAATCTTGTGGCCGATGCCGCTGCTCACGGTCAGCACGCAGAAATCCTCATCGGTCCGGCGCCGATAATAAAGGCCCGCCGCCGACATGTCGTTGAGCAATGCGATCCGCGCCGCCGGCCAGAGCGCCTCGAGGCGCGACAGGATCGGAGTGGTGCGCCCTCGATCCAGCCCGCCCCAGATCGTCGGCGCCGAAAGGACCTCGCCGGCGGGCGTGACCGGACCGGGGAAGGCGACGGCGACCTGCTTCGGCGGGCCGGACGGGTGGAGCTCGGCGGCGAGCTCGGCCATCAGGCCGAACAACGCGTCGACGAGCTCGTCCAGCGGAGCGTCGGGCAGGACGCGGAACGTGGGCGTCGGCTGCCGGGCCGTGCGCTGCAGCGACTCGGTGATCGGGCTGTAAGCGCCGGCCCGGACCGTGGTGCCGCCGACATCGAAGGCCAGGATCTCGTCCGGCCCCGGCGGAGGCCGGGTCATCAGCATGCGAGCGCTGCGCCGGCGAGAGGCAGTGGGGCGGCCGGACCTTGCGCCCGCCAGGCCAGATCGGCGAGGGCGCCCTCGACGACGTCGTTCGGCAGCTCCGTCCGATCGCGCAGGAAGGCCGCTTCGCCGATCCCGGTCGGAACGACCAGGTTCATCCGGCCGGCGCGATGCGCCGCGGCTTTTTCGAGGGCGGCCCGGCACAGATCCGCGGTTAGATGCTCGCTCGAGAGGTCGAGGCCGATCGCCTCGATCAGGCCCAAAATCCGTTCCGCCGGGGCGGCGCCGATCATCCCCATCCGCCGAGCGATCATCGTGCTCAGCGCCATGTCGATGGCAACCGCCTCGCCGTGCGCCACCCGATAGAAGCTCGCCGATTCGATGGCGGGGCTGAAGCTGTGGCCGAAGTCCGCCAGCCGCTCGTAGCCGCGGTCCTCGAACAGATTGCCGGCGAGCGCGTCGAGCAGCTCGGCGACGGCGTCGCGGATGATCGGCAGCGCCCGCGGCAGGTCGAGCGAGACCAGGCCGGGCCAGCCCTCCTCGACCGCCCCGAACAGAGCCGGGCTCCTGACCGCCGCGATCTTGACGATCTCGGCGAGCCCGTTGCGGATGTGGCGGACCGGCAAAGTGGCGAGGAAATGGGGGTCGATGACCACTGCGAGCGGCGGGTGGAAGCAGCCGACCTGATTCTTGGCGACGAAGTTGACTCCCCCCTTCACCCCGATCCCCGCATCCACCTGCCCGACCAGGGTGGTCGGGATGCGGAGATGGGCAATGCCGCGGCGGAACAGGCTCGCCGCCATCGCGACGATATCCATGCACACGCCGCCGCCGAGCGCGATCATGACTTCGTCGCGCCCCAGGTTGTGCGACGACGCGGCCGCGCACACCTCGAGCACCGAGGCCATGCTCTTGGTCGTCTCATCGACGTAGAGGACGAGCAGCGCCGTCTCGCAGCCGCCATCGAGCAGCGCCCGCCTCACCTTCGCCGCATAGAGGGAGGCGACGGTCGGAGTCGTGACGAGCAGGCCTTTCGCCGGAAGGGTGGGCAGCGCCGGATCGGGCGCGAATCCGTCGCCAATGTCCGGCACGATCGCGACCGTGTAGGCCGCCTGCCTGTCGGCGTTCACGCGATAGCGGGCCGAGCTTCCCCTGGGCTGGTCTTCGCTCGCCACGCGCACCCGTCTCCCGAACAGGACATTGCCGGCCAACCCTGCTCGATATGATTGCGGAAGCCAAGGACCATGCTGTTCACGGCGCTCGCCATCTTCCCGTTTCCATCCAGCGCAGCAGCGGTTTCAGCGGCACGATCCAGACGATTCCGGCGACCAGATAATAGACGATGTGGAGCCAGCGCGGGGCATTCTCGATCAGCGGCGCCGCGCTCGCCACCAGCACCGCCCAGCCGGCGATCAGCAGCAGGATCAGCAGGATTCCGGCGGGCTGGCGCCAGCTCGGCTCTAGGCGCATCGGATCCACTCCTTCGGCGTCGCGAGCGCGTCCAGCTTCATGTCCCAGGGATCGGCGGGGATCGGCGTGTCGCTGATCTGGCTCTCCCAGGCGAGGCCGATGGTGAGGACGGGTCCGCTGCTTTCGCGCAAATGCGCCAGCGCGCGGTCGTAATGGCCCTTGCCATGGCCGATCCGGATGCCCTGCCGGTCGGCGAGCACGACGGGAACGAGGACGACATCCGGCGCGAGCGCCTCAGCCTCGGCGGCCGGCTGCAGCACGCCCCACGGGCTGGGCTCCACGGCCGGGCCTTCGCGCCACAGGAATTGGGCTTCGCGATCAGCGAACCAGGGGAAGGCGTGACGCTGGCCCTCGCCGAGGCCGGCGAGGATCGCCATCGGGCTGATCTCGTCCTTGAGCGGATGATAAAGGGCGATCGCGCCCGCGCCGGCCAAATGCGGGAGCACCAGCCGGGCAAGCGCCGCCTCGAGCTCCGTCCTCAGCTCCGGGGTCAGGCTGCGCGCGAACTCCCGTCTGAGGCGCAGGCCTTCGGCGCGCAAATCGCTCTTGCTGGGGGAGGGTGACGGGACCGCCATGGCCGTTTGCTCAGAATATCCTCTGACGCCTCAACGTCAGGTGGGAACCATGTGCTTCGGGCCAGGGCCCGGGCAGGGACAGCTCCCGAGGATGTGATATCGCCTCAGGGATGTTCGTTACAGCTCGTACGAGGCAGTACCCGTCCATCCCTATTTAGGCATTTACGTCGCTCCGCTCAAGGCTGTCGACAAGCGACTCCATCCGCGCGGCGAGCCTTTCCAACGCCTGGGCGACGGCGGGGTCGGGCGGGGGCGGTACCGGATCGGGGATTCCGGCGCCCGAGCGGACCTCTTTCATCTCGTCCGCGATCAGCAGGGCCGCGAACAGCAACTGGCGGGTTTCGGTCAGGCTGCCGAGCGCCGTCACCGCGTCCTGCGCGCGCCGGTCGACCTCGGCGGCGACCGCATGCAGATGCTCCTCCTCGCCGTCGCGGCAGGCGACGTTGTAGCGGCGGCCGGCGACCTCGATGTCGATATTGGCCATCAGGCGCGCCCCTCCGTCTGGAGCAGCCTGTCGAGCTGGCCGATCGCTCCTTCGACGCGCGACCGGAGGCGCTGGTGGGCGTCGCGGACGCGCTCCAGCTCGTCCGCCGAAGCGGACGCGGCAGAAGGGCGGGGGCGGGACGACGCCGCCTCGATTCGCACCAGCGCCCGCTCGATGCGGGCTATGGCGTCCAGAGCGCGTTGGTCGGGCATGGGCGAAGGCATAGCACGACTGGCGCTTGCGGCAAGCCGCCACGGTTGACGCACGCGCCATCGCCGATAAAGGAGCCGCAGCGCCGCCGCGCGCCGCCGTCCCCGGACCAACCAGGAGCCGCAATGGCCGTCGATCCGCATCTGCTCGCCAATGCCATCCGGGCCCTCGCCATGGACGCGGTCGAGGCGGCGAACAGCGGCCACCCCGGCATGCCGATGGGCATGGCCGACGTGGCGGCATTGCTGTGGACCGACTATCTCAAGCACGATCCCGCCGATCCGAAATGGCCCGATCGCGACCGGTTCGTCCTCTCGGCCGGCCACGGCTCGATGCTGATCTATGCGCTGCTTCACCTGACCGGCTACGAACGGCCGACGATCGACGACATCAAGGGCTTCCGCCAGCTCGGTTCCCCTTGCGCCGGCCATCCGGAGAATTTTCTCCTCGACGGAGTCGAGGCGACCACCGGGCCGCTCGGGCAGGGGGTGGCGATGGCGGTCGGAATGGCGATCGCCGAGCGGCATCTGAACGCCGAATATGGCGACTCGCTGGTCGATCACCGTACCTGGGCGATCGCCGGCGACGGCTGCCTGATGGAGGGCGTCAACCACGAGGCGGCGGGGTTGGCCGGCCATCTGGCCCTAGGCCGCCTGACCGTCCTGTGGGACGATAATCGGATCACCATCGACGGCGCGACCGGCCTTTCGACCTCTGAGGATATCGAGGCTCGCTACGCGGCTTATGGCTGGCATGTCGTCCGCTGCGACGGCCACGACAGGGCCGACGTCCGCCGCGCCATCGACTCCGCGCTGGCCGATCCGCGGCCGTCGCTGATCGCCTGCCGGACGATCATCGGCAAGGGCGCGCCCAACAAGCAGGGCACCGCCGCCACCCATGGTGCCGCGCTCGGCGCCGACGAAGTCGCCGCGACGCGCAAGGAACTGAGCTGGAATCATCGGCCGTTCGAACTCCCCGACGACATCGCCCAGGCCTGGCGGGAAGCGGGGCGGCGAAGCCGAAGCGATCATGGCGCCTGGCGCCGGCGGCTCGACGCCAGCGGGCGCAAGGGCGAATTCCTCCGCCGCATGGCCGGCGGCCTGCCGCCCGGCTTCTCGCTCGCCGATTACATCCAGGGCCTGATCGCGGCGCCGCAGAAGGTCGCGACCCGCAAGGCGTCGGAAATGGCGCTCGGCGCGATCAACGATCAATTGCCCGAGACGATCGGCGGTTCGGCCGACCTCACCGGTTCGAACAACACCAAAACGAAGAACCAGAAACCTCTGACAAGGTTTGATTATTCCGGCCGCTACATCTATTATGGTATCCGCGAGTTCGGAATGGCCGCGGCGATGAACGGGATGGCGCTTCATGGCGGCGTCATTCCTTATGGCGGCACCTTCCTGGTCTTCACCGATTATGCCCGCCCGGCGATCCGCCTGTCGGCGCTTCAGCAGGCCCGAGTGATCTACGTGATGACCCACGATTCGATCGGCCTCGGCGAGGACGGGCCCGACCCATCAGCCGATCGAGCATCTGATGAGCCTGCGGGCGATGCCCAATCTCGACGTCTACCGCCCCGCCGATGCGGTCGAGACGGCCGAATGCTGGGAGCTGGCGTTGCGCGACGGCGGAGGGCCGTCCGTGCTCGCTCTGACTCGCCAGAATCTGCCGCAGGTGCGGCTCGAAGCGGGCCCGAACCTGTCCGCCCGAGGCGCCTATCGGCTTCGCGCCGCTTCGGCCGCGCGCCGTGTCGTGCTTCTTGCCACCGGTTCCGAGGTCGAGCTCGCGCTTTCGGTCGCCGAGGCGCTCGAAGCGCAGGGGATCGGCGCCGACGTCGTCTCCATGCCGTGCTGGAGCCGGTTCGACGCGCAGGACGCCGCCTATCGCGCCGACATCCTGCCGGGCGAGACGCTGATCGTCTCGATCGAGGCCGGCGCGACGCTCGGCTGGGAGCGCTATACCGGCCGCTCCGGCGTCAATATCGGCCTCGACCGGTTCGGCGCCTCGGCGCCGGCCGGCGACCTGTTCAGACATTTCGGCTTCACCGTCGAAGCGATCGTACCGCAAATCGTCGGGCTCTGGAAGTGAAGGAGCGAATGAATGACCAGAGTTGCAATCAACGGCTTCGGACGGATCGGCCGCCTCGTCGCCCGCGCCATCCTCGAGAAGAAGGACAGCGGCCTCGAACTGGTGGCGATCAACGATCTCGCCGACGCCGAATCGAACGCGCTCCTCTTCAAGCGGGATTCGGTCCACGGCGCCTGGCCGGGCGAGGTCCGCGCCGACGGCAACGATCTGATCGTCGACGGCCGGCGGATCAAGGTCACCGCCGAGCGCGATCCGGGCAAGCTGCCGCACGGCGACAATGACGTCGAGATCGCGCTCGAATGCACCGGATTCTTCGCGGACCGTGAGAGCGCCGGCAAACATCTTACTGCCGGAGCTAAGAAAGTCCTGATCTCCGCGCCCGCCAAAGGGGTCGATCTGACAGTCGTCTATGGGGTCAATCACGACAAGCTGACCGCCGACCACACGATCGTCTCCAATGCCTCGTGCACGACCAACTGCCTCGCGCCGGTCGCCAAGGTGCTGCTCGACACGATCGGGCATCGAGCGCGGGCTGATGACCACCGTCCACGCCTACACCAACGACCAGAAGATCCTCGACCAGATCCATCCCGACAAGCGCCGCGCCCGCGCCGCCGCCATGTCGATGATCCCGACCACGACCGGCGCCGCGCGCGCCGTCGGCGAGGTGCTGCCGGAGCTGAAGGGCAAGCTCGACGGCTCGGCGATCCGAGTGCCGACGCCCAATGTCAGCCTCGTCGATCTCACCTTCACCCCCGGCCGCGACACCTCGGTCGAAGAGGTCAACGCCGTGCTCAAGGCGGCCTCCGAAGGCGCGCTTAAGGGCGTGCTCGCTTATTCGGACGAGCCTTTGGTCTCGATCGACTACAACCACAATCCGGCGAGCTCGACCGTCGACAGCCTCGAGACCGCGGTGCTCGAAGGCAAGCTCGTCCGGGTCCTTTCCTGGTACGACAATGAATGGGGCTTCTCGAACCGGATGGTCGACACCGCCGCGGCGATGGCGAGGCTGATCTAGACGAGAAGAATGACGTCATGACCTCACTTCCCGTCGTCACCCCAGCGAAGGCTGGGGTCCATGCTGACTCCGAATGGACCCCAGCCTTCGCTGGGGTGACGGGGCGGGGTCTATGACCTCGTTCCGCACCCTCGACGATCTCGGCGACGTACAGGGCAAGCGCGCGCTCGTCCGCGTCGACCTCAACGTGCCGATGCAGGACGGCGTGGTCACCGACGATACCAGGCTGCGCGCCACCCTGCCGACCGTGACCGAGCTCGCCGACAAAGGCGCGATCGTCCTCCTGCTCGCCCATTTCGGCCGCCCCAAGGCGCCGACGCCCGAATATTCGCTCGCCCTGGTCAGGGCCGCCTATGAATCGGTGCTCGGCCGGCCGGTCCGCTATGTCGGATTGGGAGGGCGACGAGGCGGCGGTGGCGACGCTCGGGCCGGGCGATGTCGCCATCCTCGAGAATACGCGTTTCTTCGGCGGCGAGGAGAGGAACGACCCGGCGGTGGTCGAGCGCTTCGCCGCGCTTGGGCGATCTCTACGTCAACGACGCCTTTTCCGCCGCTCACCGCGCCCACGCCTCCACCGAGGGTCTCGCCCACCGGCTCCCCGCTTATGCCGGCCGTGCGATGGAGGCGGAGCTGAGGGCGCTCGAACAGGCGCTCGGCGATCCCGAGCGCCCCGTCGCGGCGGTGGTCGGCGGCGCCAAGGTGTCGACCAAGCTGGACGTGCTCAGGCATCTGGTCGGCCGGGTCGATCATCTGATCATCGGCGGCGGCATGGCCAACACCTTCCTCGCCGCCCGCGGAGTCGACGTCGGCAAGAGCCTTGCCGAGCACGACCTCGCCGGCACCGCCGAGGAGATACTCGACGCCGCCGAGACAGGCGAATTGCACCGTCCACCTCCCTACGATGTGGTCGTGGCGAAGGAGTTCGCGCCCAATCCGCCGAGCTTGCGCACCTGCAACGTCCACGAGGTCGCGAGCGACGAGATGATCCTCGACATCGGTCCCGCCGCGGTCGAGGCGCTCGCCGACGTGCTCAAGACCTGCCGGACCCTGGTCTGGAACGGCCCGCTCGGCGCCTTCGAGACGCCGCCCTTCGACGCCGCCACCGTCGCCCTCGCCCGCACCGCCGCCGCGCTGACCCAGGAGGGCAGCCTGGTCTCGGTCGCCGGCGGCGGCGACACCGTCGCCGCGCTCAACCATGCCGGCGTCGCCGACGATTTCACCTTCGTCTCGACCGCCGGCGGCGCCTTTCTCGAATGGATGGAAGGGCGCGAGCTGCCCGGCGTCGCGGCGTTGACCCACTGACACTCACGAGGACCGAAATGCAGGACAATGAAATGATCGCCCGGATGGAAACCGGCAACGGCTTCATCGCCGCGCTCGACCAGAGCGGCGGCTCGACCCCCAAGGCGCTCAAGGGCTATGGGATCGAGGAGGGCGCCTGGGGCAGCGACGAGGAGATGTTCGGCCTGATCCATCAGATGCGCTCGCGGATCATCACCTCGCCCGCCTTCACCGGCGACAAGGTGCTCGGCGCGATCCTGTTCGAGCGGACGATGGACGGCGAGATCGACGGCAGGCCGGTGCCCCAGGTGCTGAAGGAGCGCGGCGTCGTCCCCTTCATCAAGATCGACAAGGGGCTCGAGGACGAAGCGAACGGCGTCCAGCTGATGAAGCCGATGCCGGAGCTCGACGCGCTGCTCGGCCGCGCCCGGGATCTCGGCGTGTTCGGCACCAAGGAGCGCTCGGTCATCAATCTCGCCAACCGCGAGGGCATCGCCGCGATCGTCGCGCAGCAGTTCGAGGTCGCCCGGCAGGTGCTCGCCGCCGGTCTCGTCCCGATCATCGAGCCCGAGGTCAACATCAAGAGCCCCGAGCGGGCCGAGGCGGACCGGATCCTGCTCGACGAACTGCTGAAGGCGCTCGACGCGCTGCCCGGCGACGACAAGGTCATGCTGAAGCTCTCGCTGCCCGTCGAGCCCGGGCTGTTCGACCCGCTCGTCGACCATCCCCGGGTGCTGCGCGTCGTCGCGCTTTCCGGCGGTTTCTCGCGCCCCGAGGCCTGCCGCGAGCTCGCCAGGAATCGCGGCATGATCGCCAGCTTCTCGCGCGCTTTGCTCGAGGATCTGCGTCATGGCATGAGCGACGAGGAGTTCGATCGCGCGCTCGGGGACGCGATCGACGAAATCTACCAGGCGTCGACCATCAAGGAAGACGCATGACGGCGCCCGCGCCGGGGCGGCGGTTCGGCCTCTACGCTTCGCTCGCCGTCGCCGGCGCGATCCTGCCTTATGTCATCTTCATTCCCTGGCTTGCCGAATATGGCGGCGATGCGCGGCTGTTCGTCTCCCAGCTCTTCTCGACCGGCCCGGCGAGCATCTTCGCGGCCGACGTGCTGTTCGCGGCCGGCGTGTTCATCCTGTTCGTCATCGTCGAGGGGCGCCGGCTCGGCATGCGCCATCTCTGGCTGCCGCCTTTGGCCGTCTTCCTCGTCGGCCTGTGCTGCGCGCTGCCGCTCTTCCTCGCGATGCGCGAGCGGGCGCTGGCAGCATGACCGACGATCCCCTCGATCGCGATTTCGCGGAACGGTTCGAGCGCGACCCGCGCCGTCCGGCCTGCCAGCTCTACCTGATCTCGCCGCTCGATGTCGGCGGCGCCTTCGCGGACCGCCTGGCCGAGGCCTTGGATGCCGGCCCGGTCGCCGCCTTCCAGTTCCGCGTGAAGGACATCGACCAGCATGAGGCAGCGCGGCGCGCGGAACCTCTGCAGCGGATCTGCGCCGATCATGACGTCGCCTTCATCGTCAACGACGACATGGCGCTGGCGAAAAGGCTCGGCGCCGACGGCGTCCATCTCGGCCAAAGCGACGGCGATGCTCGCGAGGCGCGCTCGCTGCTGGGGCCGAGCGCGCAGATCGGAGTCACCTGTCACGACAGCCGCCATCTCGCCATGGAAGCCGGGGAGGCGGGCGCCGATTATGTCGCCTTCGGCGCCTTCTTCCCGACCTTTACGAAGGAAGTATCCCACCGTCCCGACCCGTCGATCCTGTCATGGTGGGCAACCTTGTTCGAGCTTCCGTGCGTGGCGATCGGCGGAATCACGCCGCAGAACGGCCGCGCGCTGGTCGAGGCGGGCGCTGATTTCCTCGCGGTCTGCGGCGCGGTCTGGAACCATGCCGACGGCCCGGCCGCGGCGGTGAAGGCGTTTCAGGACATCCTGAAACCCTAAAGCGCCGCCTGCGCCACCATCGCGCGCAGGGTGAGCGCGTCTTGGACGGCATCGGCGTCGTAGTCGTTGTTGAAATAGGCCCAGACCGCTCGGCCGCCCTTCGCCTGGGCAGTCATCCAGTCCGCCCAATCCTGCAGAACCGCATCGGGATAACGGCCGCGATACTTGCTCTCATGGCCGTGGAAGCGGACATAGGCCGCCTTGCCCGACGCCCGGCGCGGCACCTTCATCCCGGGCATATCGTGGGTGCAGAAGGCGGCGCCGTGCGAGTTGAGCAACGCCAGCACGTCGTCGGTCAGCCAGCTCGCCTCGCGAAATTCGAACACATGGGTCAAATCCTTCGGCAGAGCGCACAGGAAATGCTCGAGCCGCTCGCGGTTGAGCTTCCATCCCGGCGGCAGCTGGTAGAGCAAAGGGCCGAGCCGGTCCCTAAGATAGCGCGCATTGCCGATGAGCAGGTCGAGCGGCGCTTCGGGGTCCTTCAGCTTCTTGTTGTGGGTGAGGAAGCGCGACGCCTTGACCGCGTAGCAGAAGCCGGGCGGCGCCTGCTCGCGCCATTTGTCGAACAGCTCCGGCCTGGGCAGCCGATAGAAGCTGTTGTTGATCTCCACCGTGTCGAAGGTCTCGGCATAGAAAGCGAACCAGCGCTTCGCCGGCAGCGTGGGCGGATAAAAGGCCCCGCGCCAGTCGCGATAGTTCCAGCCGGAGCAGCCGATGCGGATCCTTTCCATGGCGCGGGCGGAACGATGGGCGGGCCGCGCCGGTTTCCCGAACCATGCAAAGGCTGGTGCTCGGCGCTCTCATCCTTATCACCGGCGGGGTGATACTCTTCTTCGCGAGCATGATCTTCGTCTCGGCCGGGCGCATGGAGTCGCAGGACAGCGCCGCGCCGACGCCGGCGGAAGTCGAAGCGGCGCTGCGCGCCAATCGCTCCGACGCCGTCATCGCGCCGTCCGGCCTCGCCATCCCCGTCGCGGGCGTCCGACCCGGCCAGCTCGCCGATACCTTCACCCAGTCGCGCGCGGGCGGGCGGCCGCATGACGCGATCGACATCATGGCGCCGCGCGGCACGCCGGTGGTCGCGGCCGCGGGAGGGCGCGTCGAGAAGCTCTATCTTCAGCCATGGCGGCGGCGGGATCACCGCCTATGTCCGCTCGCCCGACCGGCGGTGGACCTATTATTACGCCCATCTCGACGCCTATGCGCCCGGCCTGCGCGAAGGCCGCAGCGTGCGCCGCGGCGAGGCGATCGGCACGGTCGGCAGCACCGGCAACGCCAATCCCGCCGGTCCGCACCTCCATTTCGCGATCCACCTTATGGCCGCGAACGAGCGCTGGTGGCAGGGCAGGGCGGTCAATCCCTACCCGCTCCTTGCCGGGCGCGGCCCGCCCCGCTAAAGCCGCCGCCGACCTCTTGAAATCCAGCGAGCATCCCCATGAAGATCAGCGGCGTGGACATTCGTCCCGGCAACATCATCGAATATGAAGGCGGCATCTGGCGCGCGGTGAAGATCCAGCACACCCAGCCCGGCAAGGGCGGCGCCTATATGCAGGTCGAGATGAAGAACCTCATCGACGGCCGCAAGAACAATGTCCGCTTCCGCTCGGCCGAGACGGTGGAGCGGGTCCGCCTCGACACCAAGGACTTCCAGTTCCTGTTCAGGGACGGCGACTCGCTCACCTTCATGGACAAGGAAAATTACGAGCAGATCACGCTGCCCGCCGACCTGCTCGGCGACGCCGCGGCCTTCCTCCAGGACGGCATGGACGTGGTCATGGAGCTCTACAACGAGCGCCCGATCTCGGTGCAGCTCCCCGACACGATCGAGGCCGAGATCGTCGAGGCCGACGCGGTGGTGAAGGGCCAGACCGCCTCCTCCTCCTACAAGCCGGCAATCCTCGACAACGGCGTGCGCGTCATGGTGCCGCCGCACATCGGCGCCGGAACCCGCATCGTCGTCGACGTCTACGAGCAGACCTACGTCCGCCGCGCGGACTGATCGGAGCCCCATTGGTCAGCCATTCCGGCCTCATCACCGTCATGACCCGCGCCGCCCGCAAGGCGGCGCCGCGGCTCAGGCGCGACTTCGGCGAGGTCGAGCAGCTTCAGGTCAGCCGCAAGGGGCCGGCCGACTTCGTCTCGATGGCCGACGAGCGCGCCGAGCAGACCGTCGTCGAGGAGCTGCGTCACGCCCGCCCGGACTGGGGCCTCCTGCTCGAGGAGGGCGGCGCGATCGAGGGCAATCCCGCCAAGCCGCGCTGGATCGTCGATCCGGTCGACGGCACCTCCAACTTCCTCCACGGCATCCCCCATTTCGCCATCTCGATCGCGGTCCAGGAGGCGAAGCCGGGCGGCCAGGGCTGGGGCGAGATCAGCCACGGCCTGGTCTACAATCCGCTCACCGACGAGAGCTTCTGGGCGGAAAAGGGCAGGGGCGCCTGGCTCAACGAGCGCCGGCTGCGCGTCTCCGCCCGCCGCGACCTTTCCGAATCGCTGATCGCGACCGGCATCCCCTACAAGGCGCATGGCGATCTCGGCCGCTTCAACCGGATCCTCGACGCGGTCTCGCCCGAGGTCGCCGGCATCCGCCGCTTCGGCTCGGCCGCGCTCGACCTCGCCTGGGTCGCCGCCGGCCGCTTCGACGGCTTCTGGGAGGAGGATCTCCAGCTCTGGGACATCGCCGCCGGCATCGCTTCTGGTGCGCGAGGCGGGCGGCTTCGTCACCGATTATCGCGGCGGCGACGCCGGCCTGCTCAAGGGCGAGGTCCTCGCCGCCAACGACCAGCTTCATTCCAGGCTGCACAAGCTGGTCGCGAAGCCTGCGCTCCGCTGATTCGAGCGAGCGAGTGCCTTGCCTCTGCGCGGGCGCGGTCCTAAAGCCCGCGCAATCCTTGGGTCCCCGGAAGTCTCTGCATGGCGTCCGCCGCCGCCGATTATCTGCCGATCCTGCTGTTTCTCGGCGTCGCGCTCGGCCTGTCGGGTGCGTTCGTCGTGCTGCCGATGCTGGTCTCCAGGCTGACCGGATCGTCCAACCCCTATCCGGACAAGCTCGCCGAATATGAATGCGGCTTCCCGGCCTTCGAGGACAGCCGCGCCCAGTTCGACGTCCGCTTCTATCTCGTCGCCATCCTGTTCATCATCTTCGACATCGAGGCCGCCTTTCTCTTCCCCTGGGCGGTGAGCGTGTTCGACGTCGGCTGGGCGGCCTGGTTCGCGATGATGATCTTCCTGGTCGAGCTCGCTCTGGGCTTCGCCTATGCCTGGAAGAAGGGGGCGCTCGAATGGGAGTGATCCTCGATCCGCGGCACGAGAACCGGCGGCCCGCCGACCTCCAGCAGCCCGATCCCTATATCTTCAGCCAGATCCAGTCCGAAGTCTCCGACAAGGGCTTCCTCGTCACCTCGACCGAGGATCTGTTCCAATGGGCGCGGACCGGCTCCCTGTGGTGGATGACCTTCGGCCTCGCCTGCTGCGCGGTCGAGATGATCCATGTGAACATGCCGCGCTACGACCTTGAAAGATTTGGCGTCGCGCCGCGCGCTTCGCCCGCGCCAGTCGGACGTGATGATCGTCGCCGGCACGCTCTGCAACAAGATGGCGCCGGCGCTGCGGCGGGTCTACGACCAGATGTCGGAGCCGCGCTACGTCATCTCGATGGGCAGCTGCGCCAATGGCGGCGGCTATTACCATTACTGCTATTCGGTCGTGCGCGGCTGCGACCGGATCGTGCCGGTCGACATCTACGTCCCCGGCTGCCCGCCGACCGCCGAGGCCCTGCTCTACGGCATCATGCAATTGCAGCGGAAAATCCGCCGCGAAGGCACGATCGAGCGGTGATGATGGCCAAGTCCCGCGCCCCTGGTTCCGGCCCGCGAGGGCATCATCGACGCGGTGAGAGCCGCGATCGGCGACGCCTTCGTTTCAGGCGAAGGATGAGGTCGACGAGGTCTCGATCGACGTCGCGTCGCGAGAGCGTCGCCGACGTGCTGCGCACCCTGCGCGACAGCTTCGACTATCAGCAGCTGATGGAGATTGCCGGCGTCGACTATCCCGAGCGCGCCGAGCGGTTCGAAGTGGTCTATCATCTGCTGTCGGTGACGAAGAACCACCGCCTGCGCGTCCGCGTCTCGACCGACGAGGAGACGCCGGTGCCGACCGTCACCGACGTCTATCCGGTCGCCGGCTGGCTCGAGCGCGAGATGTTCGACATGTACGGCGTGCGTGTTCGAGGGCAATCGCGACCTTCGCCGCATCCTCACCGATTACGGCTTTCGCGGCCATCCGCAGCGCAAGGACTTCCCGCTCACCGGCTATGTCGAGCTGCGCTATTCGGAGGAGGAGAAGCGGGTCGTCTACGAGCCGGTCCAGCTCAGCCCAGGATTTCCGCGATTTCGATTTCCTGAGCCCGTGGGAAGGCGCCGAATATATCCTCCCCGGCGACGAGAAGGCGGCGCCGAAGCGCCCGGCGCGCCGACGCCGCTCAAGGCGGACGAGATCAAGAAATGAGCGACGTCGTCCCCGATCGACGGTCGAGCGCGCGAGGAAGCCAGAGTCGCCGACGGCACCGAGCGCCGACGCCCAGTCCGACATCGCCAATTACACGATCAATTTCGGCCCCCAGCACCCGGCCGCGCACGGCGTGCTCCGGCTGATCCTCGAGCTCGACGGCGAGATCATCGAGCGGGTCGATCCGCATATCGGCCTGCTCCACCGCGGCACCGAGAAACTGTGCGAATACAAGACCTACCTCCAGGCTTTGCCCTATTTCGACCGGCTCGATTATGTCTCGCCGATGTGCATGGAGCACAGCTTCGTGCTCGCCATCGAGAAATTGCTCGGCCTCGAAGTCCCGCTCCGCGCCCAATATCTGCGCGTCTTCTTCGCCGAGCTGACCCGGATCTCGAACCATATGCTCAACCTCGGCAGCCACGTCATGGACGTCGGCGCCATGACGCCGAACCTGTGGCTGTTCGAGCTGCGCGAAGATTGCATGAACTTCTACGAGCGGGCGTCGGGCGCGCGCATGCACGCCGCTTATTTCCGCCCCGGCGGCGTCCACCAGGACGTGCCGCTGAAACTGCTCGCCGACATCGGCGACTGGCTCGACAACCGCGTCCCGCGCCTGTTCGAGGATGCGATCAGCCTCGTCGCCGACAACCGCATCTTCAAGCAGCGCAACGTCGACATCGCGCACGGTCTCGAAGGAGGACGCGCTCGCCTGGGGCTTCTCCGGCCCGATGATCCGCGCCGCCGGCATCCCCTGGGATTTGCGCAAGTCGCAGCCCTACGACGTCTACGACCGGATGGACTTCGACGTGCCGGTCGGCACCAAGGGCGATTGCTACGACCGCTTCATGGTCCGGGTCGAGGAGGTGCGGCAATCGGTCGCGGATCATGAAGCAGTGCCTGAACGAGATGCCCGACGGCCCGATCGCCAGCCTCGACCGCAAGGTCGTGCCGCCCAAGCGCGCCGAGATGAAGCAGTCGATGGAAGCGCTGATCCACCATTTCAAGCTCTACACCGAGGGCTTCCACGTCCCCGCCGGCGAGGTCTATGTCGCGACCGAGAGCCCGAAGGGCGAGTTCGGCGTCTATCTGGTCGCCGACGGCACCAACAAGCCCTATCGGGTCAAGATCCGCCCGACCGGCTTCTCGCACCTCCAGGCGATGGATTTCATGAGCCGCGGCCACATGCTCGCCGACGTCACCGCCATCCTGGGCGCGCTCGACATCGTGTTCGGGGAGGTCGACCGGTGAGCAAGTTCCGGCTTTTCGCCTTGATGGCTCTTTGCATGTCCGCTGCCGCGCCCGCCGAGCCGGAGCCGGAAGGCCCGGCGCCGACGATCGACCGTCTGGTCGAGCAGGTCGCCGCCGGCGAGGATCTGAGCCAGACCGAGTTCCGGGACGTCGTCTCGGCCGATGGCGCCGAACGGCTGCTGCGCGCGGCCGGATGCGAGGCGGGCCCGCCGCGTTACAATCAGGATCGCAGCGCGGCGATGATCATGTGGGACTGCGCCGGCCGCGAAGGCCGCAGCAGCGCGGGCGCCATGCTCGACCTGGAGCAGGAGCGGATCACCCGGATCGAGGTGATGTCCGCCGTGATCGTGTCGGTGAGGAGTCGGTGATCTGATGGCCGAAGCCCGCCGCCTTGCCGCCATTCCCGAAATCCGCGAGCGCTGGGGCGCGTTCGCCTGGACGGGCGATAATGCCGAAACAGGTCAAGACGATCGTCGGCCGCTATCCGCCGGGCCGCCAGCAGAGCGCGATCATCCCGCTGCTCGATCTCGCCCAGCGCCAGGTCGGCGCCGAGACGGACACCCAGGGCTGGCTGCCGATTCCGGTGATCGAGTTCGTCGCGGCCGAGCTCGCCATGCCCTATATCCGCGCCTACGAGGTCGCGACCTTCTACACGATGTTCAACCTGGCGCCGGTCGGCCGCCACCATGTCCAGGTCTGCGGCACCACGCCGTGCATGCTGCGCGGCTCGGACGACGTGCTCGCCGCCTGCTACGCCAAAGGGCTGAAGAAGGGCGCACACCACCGCGGACGGCCTGTTCACGCTGAGCGAGGTCGAATGCCTCGGCGCCTGCGCCAACGCGCCGATGGTCCAGATCAACGACGACAATTACGAGGATCTGACCTTCGAGAGCATGACCGCGATCCTCGATGCGCTCGCCGCGCGGCGAGACGCCGCAGCCGGGCCCGCAGATCGACCGCCAGACCAGCTGCCCCGAGGGCGGGCCGACGACCTTGCCCGAGATGGCGTCCGAAAATCACGATTACCGGGGGGAATGGTGAGGACCGCGCTCGCTGCTCTGCTGCTGCTCGCCGCCTGCCAGCGCGCCGAGACCCCGGCCAACCAGGCCGAGGCCGCGCCGCCGAAGCAGTCGGCCGCCGAAGGCGACGTCAGGGCCGCAGAGCGCCTCGTCCTGCAGCGGCTCGGCGCCGCTGCCGAAGTCCGCTTCGCTGGGGCTACCCGAAGCGCCAGCGACGGCGTGCGCATCGTCTGCGGTCGCTACGATCAGGCCGGCGTGACCCACCGCTACATCGTCGTCGGCGACCAGGAGGCGTTCGTCGAATCGCAGATGGCGCCCGGCGAGATGGACCGCGCCGTCGCCGAATTCTGCCGCGAGGGCACAGGCAACGGCCCGGCGCGGCGGACGCCGGCGGCGGGGGAGAAGGGCTGATGAGGAACGGAGCGATCGGAATCGTCGTCCTGATCCTGGCGGTCGTGGCGCTGTTCTGGGTGCTGAAGATCGCCTTCAAGCTCGCCTTGCTGGCGGTCGTCGCGGTCGGCGCGGTTGCCCTTTTCTACGCCGTCAGGAACCGGATCGGAGGTCCGCGTGCTTGACGACAAGGACCGGATCTTCACCAACATCTACGGCTTCCAGCCCTGGGGGCTGAAGGCGGCGCAAGCGCGCGGCGACTGGGACGAGACCAGGACGCTGATGGCGCTCGGCCAGGATGCGATCATCGACATCGTCAAGCAATCGGGGCTTCGCGGCCGCGGCGGCGCCGGCTTCCCGACCGGCATGAAGTGGAGCTTCATGCCCAAGGAGCCGACCCCGGGCCGGCCCAATTTCCTGGTCGTCAACGCCGACGAATCCGAGCCGGGCTCGTGCAAGGACCGCGAGATCATCCGCCACGATCCGCACAAGCTGATCGAAGGCGCGCTGATCGCCGGCTATCGCGATGCGCGCCCGCGCCGGCTACATCTACATCCGCGGCGAATTCATCCGCGAGACGGAGACCCTGCAGGCGGCCGTGCAGGAAGCCTATGATGCCGGCCTGCTCGGGCAGAACGCGGCCGGCTCCGGCTATGATTTCGACCTCTTCGTCCACCGCGGCGCCGGCGCCTATATTTGCGGCGAAGAGACCGCGATGCTCGAAAGCCTCGAGGGCAAGAAGGGCCTGCCGCGGCTGAAGCCGCCCTTCCCGGCGGGCGCCGGCCTCTACGGCTGCCCGACCACGGTCAACAATGTCGAATCGATCGCCGTCGTCCCGACCATCCTGCGCCGCGGCGCCGGCCTGGTTCGCCGGCATCGGCCGGCGCGAAGAACGAGGGCACCAAGCTGTTCCAGATCTCCGGCCATGTGAACAGGCCGTGCGTGGTCGAGGAAGCGATGTCGATCCCGTTCCGCGAGCTGATCGACCGCCATGCCGGCGGCATAACGCGGCGGCTGGGACAATCTCCTCGCCGTCATCCCCGGCGGCTCCTCGGTGCCGCTCGTCCCGGCCGCCGAGATCATCGACGCGCCGATGGACTTCGACGGATTGAAGGACCTCGGCTCAGGCCTCGGCACCGCCGCGATCATCGTCATGGACAAATCGACCGACGTGGTGAGGGCGATCAGCCGCATCTCCTATTTCTACAAGCATGAGAGCTGCGGCCAGTGCACGCCCTGCCGCGAGGGCACCGGCTGGATGTGGCGGGTGATGGAGCGGCTGGTCGAGGGGCGACGCCGAGAGCCACGAGATCGACACCCTCCTCGACGTCACCAAGCAGGTCGAGGGCCACACCATCTGCGCCTTGGGCGACGCCGCCGCCTGGCCGATCCAGGGCCTGATCCGCCATTTCCGGCCGGAGCTGGAGCGGCGGATCGTCGAGAGGCAAGGCCGCACGCTGGAGGCCGCGGAATGAGATGTGCAGCCGCCATCGCCGGGCTGTCGCTGACCGCCCCGGCGCTCGCCCAGAGCCCTGTTCCTCGAGCACCGGTCCTCTCGGACTTCGGCGCCTGCGCTGCGCGGCAGTCGCCTGGGCTCGCCCGGGCGCTGCTGGCAACCGAGATGGGCAGCCGCGAGGAGCGCCAGCGGGCCCATCAGCTATTCCGGGCCAACAATGCCTGCATGAACGGACGCGCCGTGCTGAGCTCGAGGGTGGGCGAGGTGCGTGGAACCGTCGCGGAGGCTCTTCTGGAGCGCGGGCCGGACCCCCTCGCTCGGCTGAGCCGGAAGTCGCCACGCCCCGCGGCGCGGGCAGAGGCGGCCGAAGGGCGCCGCTTCGTCGCCAACTACGCCCGCTGCCTCGCCGATGCCGAGCCCGCCAAGGCGGCGCGAATGCTCGCCACCGTCCACCATTCGGCGGAGGAGCGCGACGCCATGCTGGCCTTCGGGGATACGCTGAATGACTGCATGCCGATGGGTGTCGCCTACCGCATCGACAGGTTCGACGTCCGCAACCACATCGCCGCACACCTCTATGAAATCGCCTTTTTAAGACCCGGCGGGGGAGACCGCTGATGCCCCTGGTCAAGGTCGACGGCGTCGAGCTCGAGGTCCCGCAGGGCGCGACCGTGCTGCAGGCGTGCGAGCTGGCGGGGGTCGAGATCCCGCGCTTCTGCTATCACGAGCGGCTCGCCATCGCCGGCAATTGCCGGATGTGCCTGGTCGAGGTGAAGCCCGGGCCGCCAAAGCCGCAGGCGAGCTGCGCGCTGCCCGCCGCCGACGGTCAGGAGATCTTCACCACCACGCCGGGCGTCCGCAAGGCGCGCGAGGGGGTGATGGAATTCCTGCTGATCAACCATCCGCTCGATTGCCCGATCTGCGACCAGGGCGGCGAATGCGATCTTCAGGACCAGGCGATCGCCTATGGCCGCGGCCACAAGCGCTACGACGAGAACAAGCGCGCTGTCCCCGAGAAATATATGGGTCCGGTCGTCAAGACCTTCATGACCCGCTGCATCCACTGCACGCGTTGCGTCCGCTTCATGGAGCAGGTCGCCGGCGTGGAGGATATCGGCGCCATCGGGCGCGGCGAGGACATGCAGATCACCTCCTATCTCGAACATGCCTTGTCGAGCGAGCTTTCGGGCAATGTCGTCGATCTCTGCCCGGTCGGCGCGCTCGTCTCCAAGCCCTACAGCTTCGAGGCGCGGCCCTGGGAACTGCGCAAGGTGCCGGCGATCGACGTCATGGACGCGGTCGGCACCAACATCCGCCTCGACGCCCGCCAGCGCGAGGTGATGCGCGCGCTTCCCCGCCTCAACGAGGACGTCAACGAGGAATGGGCGAGCGACAAGACGCCGCCACGCGGTCGACGGGCTGCTCAGGAACCGCCTCGACCGGCCCTGGCTGCGCGAGGACGACAAGCTCCGTCCGGCAAGCTGGGACGAAGCCTTCGCCGCGATTGCCGCCGTGGCGAAGCAGGCCCGCGGCAACGTGGCCGCTATCGCCGGCGATTTGGTCGACGTCGAGACCATGTATGCCGCCAAGGCGCTGCTCGCGACCCTGGGTTCGGACCTGCTCGAAGGCCGCCAGACCGGCCTCGCCTACGACGTTACGAGCCTCGCCGCGGTCAATTTCAACAGCGGCATCGCCGGCATCGAGACGGCGGACGTCATCCTGCTGGTCGGCACCAACCCGCGCTGGGAAGCGAGCCTGGTCAACACCCGCATCCGCAAGGCGGTCAAGGCCGGGGCGAGGGTGTTCGCGATCGGCCCCGAGGTCGATCTGACCTATCCCGTCGCCTGGCTCGGCGACGATCTGTCGCTGCTCGCGGACCTGCCCGCCGCCGCCGCCGAGGCCCTCGCGGAGGCGCAGCGCCCGGCGATGATCGTCGGCGGCGCGGCATTGAAGGTGCCGGGCGGGCAGGCGGCGAGCCTCGCTTTTGCCGGCTCGCTGCGCCTCGTCCGCGACGGCTGGAACGGCTACAACGTTCTCCACACCGCCGCCGCGCGGACCGGCGGCCTGATGCTCGGCTATGCGCAGCCTGGCGGCATGACGTCACTGGCACAGAAGGCACCCGGGCTCCTCCTCCTGCTCGGCGCCGACGAGGCCGACCTTGCTCCCTTCGCCGGCAGCTTCAAGGTCTATCTCGGCCATCATGGCGACAAGGGCGCCGCCGCGGCCGACATGATCCTGCCCGGCGCCGCCTACACCGAGAAGCACGGCATCCACGTCAACCTGGAAGGCCGGGTCCAATATAGCGAGAAGGCGGTCGACCCGCCCGGCGATGCGCGCGAGGACTGGTCGATCCTGCGCGCTTTGTCCGACGCCATCGGCACGCCGCTGCCCTTCGACAGCTTCGGCGAGCTCCGCGCGGCGCTGTTCGCCGACCATCCCGAATTCGCCCGCCCGGGCCTCGTCGACTGGCCCTGGGCTCCGCCGAAGCTCGAGGCGGTCGAGCTCGCCAAGGGCACCGCGCTCAGCTATCCGATCCGCGACTTCTATCTCACCAACCCGATCGCCCGCTCCTCGCCGACGCTTCAGCGCTGCTCGGCCGAGATCCTCCACGGCGCCGCTTATGCGGAGGCGGCGGAATGAGGTGCCTTCTTCCGTCACCCCAGCGGAGGCTGGGGTCCATGCCGCCTTGGAGCCGCGAAGACCGCTTGGATGCCAGCTTTCGCTGGCATGACGGAGGCAGGGCATGACCGCGTGGTTCCAGGGCCTGCTCGGCTACGGCTTCGGCTGGTTCGTCGCCACCCTGATCTTCATCCTGATCATCGCTCTGCCTTTGATGCTCGCGGTGGCGATGATCATCTATGCCGATCGCAAGATCTGGGCGGCGATGGCGCTTCGGCGCGGGCCCAATGTGGTCGGCCCGTTCGGCCTCCTCCAGAGTTTCGCCGACGGCCTCAAGGTGTTCCTCAAGGAGACGATCATCCCGTCTTCGGCCAATGTCGGCCTGTTCATCATCGCGCCGATCATCACCTTCACCGTGGCCCTGGTCGCCTGGGCGGTGATCCCGTTCGCCGACGGCTGGGTGCTCGCCGACATCAATGTCGGCCTGCTCTATCTGCTCGCGGTGTCGTCGCTCGGCGTCTACGGGATCATCATCGCCGGCTGGGCGTCAAACTCCAAATACCCGTTTTACAGCGCCTTGCGTGCCGCAGCTCAGATGGTGTCCTATGAGGTCTCGATCGGCTTCGTGCTGATTCCGGTGGTGCTGTGGGCGGGCACGTTCAACCTCTCCGCCATCGTCATGGCACAGCAGGGCCATATCTTCGGTCTGATCAACGGCTTCGGCTTCAATCCCTTGCTCTTCCCGATGGCGGTGATCTTCCTGATCTCGGCGATGGCCGAGACCGCGCGCGCGCCGTTCGACCTCACCGAGGCGGAAAGCGAGCTCGTCGCCGGCTACCAGACCGAATACAGCTCGATGAGCTTCGCGCTCTTCTGGCTCGGCGAATATGGCAACGTGCTGCTGATGTGCGGCATGAACGCGATCCTCTTCTGGGGCGGCTGGCTGCCGCCGATCGATTGGGCGCCGCTCTACGTCATCCCCGGCATTTTCTGGTTCTTTATCAAGATCCTGTTCTTCTTCTTTGTGTTCAGCTGGGTAAAGGCGACGGTACCCCGCTTCCGCTACGACCAGCTGATGCGGCTCGGCTGGAAGATCTTCCTGCCGATCTCGCTGATCTGGGTGTTCCTGGTCTCGGGCTATCTGATGCTCCAGCGCGACGGGATGCTGCCATGGTGACTTTGCTTTCTCTCGCTTTGGCCCAGGCCGTCGTGGCCGCGCCGGCACCGGCGCGCCGCACGGCGGTGCCGGCGACGGATTGGTCGTGCATGCTCGAGGTGCCGGACGGCAGCCGCTTCCGCCTGTCGGGCCGGCTCGAGCAAGTGCCCGCCGGCTGGGACCCGAACCGGTCGCGGCCGACGCAGATCGACGGCGAAGGGCTGCCGGCGCTGCTGGGCCGCGCCTCGTTCACCGCGGGAGACGCGGGCGAGCATTTCCGCGACTACCAGGTGGGCGTCATGCGCCGCAGCGAGACCTATTACGTCAATCTCAGGCTGAGGCGGGGCGGGGCGGGCGTCGCCTATCTCACCCGCTACGTGTCCGATGGCTCGCGGCAGCCTTCCTTCTATTTCGCGGCCGGGCTCTGCATCTCGCAGTTCGATGTCGCTCCACGGGGAACCGCTCAATGAGCATCGCCCATTACATCAAGACCTTCACCCTGTGGGAGTTCGTCAAGGCGCACGCCTTGACCCTGAAATATTTCTTCAAGGCGAAGGCGACGATCAACTATCCTTACGAAAAGAACCCGATCTCGCCCCGCTTCCGCGGCGAGCATGCGCTGAGGCGCTATCCGAACGGCGAGGAGCGCTGCATCGCCTGCAAATTGTGCGAGGCGGTGTGCCCGGCGCTCGCCATCACCATCGAGGCCGAGCCGCGCGAGGACGGCAGCCGCCGCACCACCCGCTACGACATCGACATGACCAAGTGCATCTATTGCGGCCTTTGCCAGGAGGCGTGCCCTGTCGATGCGATCGTCGAGGGGCCGAACATGGATTTCGCGACCGAAACCCGGGAGGAGCTGATCTACGACAAGGCCAAGCTGCTCGACAATGGCGACAAATGGGAGCGCGCTTTGGCCGCGAACCTTGCCGCCGATGCGCCCTACCGGTAGGCGGCCATGCAGAATCACGAGCCCCTGCACAGGTCCATGGCCCACACCCGCGTCATTCCCGCGAAAGCGGGAATCCAGCTTCTTCCTTGCAGCCATGTCGAAGGCAGCTGGACCCCCGCTTTCGCGGGGGTGACGGGTTGGTGCTGTGGCGAGGGCAGCGCATGATCCAGGTCTTCGTCTTCTACCTGTTCGCGACCTTCGTCATCGCCTCCGGCGTGATGACGATCGCGGCGCGCAACCCGGTCCATTCGGTGCTCTGGCTGATCCTCGCTTTCTTCAACGCGGCCGGCCTGTTCCTGCTGATCGGCGCCGAGTTCCTCGCCTTCCTTCTGGTCATCGTCTACGTCGGCGCGGTCGCGGTCTTGTTCCTGTTCGTGGTGATGATGCTCGACGTCGATTTCGCCACGCTGCGCGCCGGCTTCGCCAAATATTGGCCGTTCGGCTTCGCGCTGGCCGGCGTTTTGCTCACCGAGCTGGTCTTCGCGACGATCGCCTGGAATGCCGGCGGCATCGCCCTTGGTGCCCGCGCCGCGCCGATCGCGGCCGAGCCGTCGAACATCGTCGCGCTCGGGCAGCTGCTCTACACCCGCTATCTGTTCATCTTCGAGGCGGCCGGCATCGTCCTTCTCGTCGCCATGGTCGGCGCGATCGTGCTGACCCGGCGCAAGCGCTCCGACGTCCGCCCGCAGAACGTTTCCGCCCAGGTCCGCCGCCGCCCGCGCGACGCGGTCGTCAACATGCAGCCGCCGGTCGGGCAGGGGGTCGAGCTGTGAGCGTGACCCGTCATCCCGGCGAAGGCCGGGATCTCAGTCCGAAAGGTCACAGCGTGTCTTCACGAGACCCCGGCCTTCGCCGGGGTGACGCCCTGTGGGGGGCGTCATGATCGGTCTCGGCCATTACCTCACCGTCGGCGCGATCCTGTTCGTGCTCGGCGTGTTCGGCATCTTCCTCAACCGCAAGAACGTCATCGTCATCCTGATGGCGATCGAGCTGATCCTGCTCGCCGTGAACATCAACCTCGTCGCCTTCTCGGTCTTCCTGGGCGACATGGTCGGCCAGGTCTTCGCGATGTTCGTCCTCACCGTCGCCGCGGCCGAGGCGGCGATCGGCCTCGCCATCCTCGTCATCTACTTCCGGGGCCGCGGCACGATCGCGGTCGACGACATCAACCAGATGAAGGGGTGAGGGACGTGGCGCACCTCTTCGTCATCCCGGCGAAGGCCGGCATCCATGCAAAGTCCGAATGGACCCCAGCCTTCGCTGGGGTGACGGTCGCATGATGATCCAGGCGATCGTCTTCCTGCCGCTGCTCGCCGCGATCGTCGCCGGGCTCGGCAACCGCATGCTCGGCAATTTCGCCGCCAAGCTGATCACGACGGGCGCTCTGTTCATCTCGATGGCGCTCTCCTGGCCGATCTTCCTCGGCTTCCTCGCCGGGACCGAGCACAGCGCGCTCCATCCGGTGCTCGGCTGGATCTATTCCGGCGCGCTCGAGGTCGATTGGGCGCTGCGCGTCGACGCGCTCGTCTCGGTGATGCTGGTGGTGGTGACGTCGGTCTCGGCTCTCGTCCACCTCTATAGCTGGGGCTATATGGCCGAGGACGACAGCCAGCCGCGTTTCTTCGCCTATCTCAGCCTCTTCACCTTCGCGATGCTGATGCTGGTGACGTCGGACAACCTCGTCCAGATGTTCTTCGGCTGGGAAGGCGTCGGCCTCGCCTCCTATCTGCTGATCGGCTTCTGGTATCACAAGCCCTCGGCCAACGCCGCCGCTTTGAAGGCGTTCATCGTCAACCGGATCGGCGATTTCGGCTTCTCGCTCGGCATCTTCGCCACCTTCCTCGTCTTCGGCACGATCTCGATCCCCGAGATCCTCGCCGCCGCGCCGAACATGGCCGGCTCGACGATCGGCTTCCTCGGCCTTCGCGTCGACACGATGACTTTGATCTGCATCCTCCTGTTCATCGGCGCCTGCGGCAAATCGGCCCAGCTCGGCCTGCACACCTGGCTGCCCGACGCGATGGAGGGCCCGACTCCGGTCTCGGCGCTGATCCACGCCGCGACCATGGTCACCGCCGGCGTGTTCATGGTCTGCCGCCTGTCGCCGATGTTCGAGACCAGCGACACCGCGCTCGCCGTCGTCACCTTCGTCGGCGCCGCCACCGCGCTCTTCGCTGCGACGGTCGGCACCGTCCAGAACGACATCAAGCGGGTGATCGCTTATTCGACCTGCTCGCAATTGGGCTACATGTTCTTCGCCGCCGGAGTCGGCGCCTATGGCGCGGCGATGTTCCATTTGTTCACCCACGCCGCCTTCAAGGCGTTGCTCTTCCTCGGCGCCGGCAGCGTGATCCACGCCATGCACCACGAGCAGGACATGCGCTATTACGGCGCGCTGCGGAGGGAGATCCCGCTGGACCTTCTGGGCGATGATCGCCGGCACGCTCGCGATCACCGGCGTCGGCATCATCCAGGTCGCCGGCCTGCCGAGCCTCGGCTTCGCCGGCTTCTTCTCGAAGGACGCGATCATCGAGAGCGCCTATGCGAGCGGCGCCCAGTTCGGCGGCTTCGCCTTCTTCGTCGGCGTGTTCGCGGCCTTGCTGACCAGCTTCTATTCCTGGCGACTGATCTTCCTGACCTTCTTCGGCCGTCCGCGCTGGGCGGCGTCGGAGCATATCCGGCACGCGCTTCACGACGATCATCGCGACCATCCCGACGCCGAGGATGCCGGCCACGACACGCGGCCGGGCGAAGCGGGCGCGGAGGCGATCCCGGCCGGCACCGGCGGCTATCGCCCGCACGAGAGCCCATGGACGATCCTGGTGCCGCTCGGCCTGCTCTCGCTCGGCGCGATCCTCGCCGGCCAGATCTTCCACGAGGCCTTGATCGGCGCCGAGGCGGGCGCACATTTCTGGCACGGCGCCCTCGCCTTCGACTCGCATCTCGCGCACGAAAGCCATCTCGTCCCGCTCTGGGTGAAGCTGTCGGCGACCGCGGCGATGCTGACCGGCCTCCTGATCGCCTGGTACGCCTATATCCGCAACACGGCCTTCCCGGCCGCCTTCGTCGGGCAGTTCGGAGTGCTCTACCGGTTCCTGCTCAACAAATGGTATTTCGACGAGATTTACGACGCGCTCCTGGTCCGGCCGTCGCTCTGGCTCGGCCGCTTCCTGTGGAAGCGCGGCGACGAGGGCACGATCGACCGCTTCGGCCCCGACGGCGCGGCTCGGCTCGTCGTCGCCGGCACCCGCGTTACGGCCCGCCTCCAGACCGGCTATCTCTACACTTACGCGCTGGTCATGCTGCTCGGCGTCGCCGCCGCCACCACCTGGGCGATGGCGCGATGATGCTTCAGTCCTTCCCGATCCTCTCCGCGATCCTCGCTCTGCCGCTCTTGGGCGCGCTCGCCTGCCTGCTGAGCGGCGCCGTCGGCGCGCGCTGGATCGCGCTCGCCACCACGCTCGCCACGCTCGCTCTGTGCATCGGCCTGTGGGCCGCCTATCAGATCGGCGGCCCGCAATGGCAGTTCACCGAATATCATCCGGTGTTCGGCCGCTTCGCCTGGGCGCTCGGCATCGACGGCATCGCGCTGATGCTGATCGTTCTCACCGCCTTCCTGATGCCGATCTGCATCGCCGCCTCGTGGGAGGCGATCGAGAGCCGCGTGCCCGAATTCATGGCCTGCTTCCTGCTCATGGAGACGCTGATGCTCGGCGTCTTCTGCGCGCAGGACATCTTCCTCTTCTACATCTTCTTCGAGGCCGGCCTGATCCCGATGTACCTGATCATCGGCATCTGGGGCGGCAAGGAGCGAATCTACGCCGCCTACAAATTCTTCCTCTACACCCTGCTCGGCTCGGTGCTGATGCTCGTCGCCATGCTGTGGATGGTGAATTTCGCCGGCGGCGACGACCTCGATCCCGGTGCTGATGGCGACGAACTTCCCGCCGCAGGCGCAGACCTGGCTGTGGCTCGCTTTCTTCGCCAGCTTCGCGGTCAAGATGCCGATGTGGCCGGTCCATACCTGGCTTCCCGACGCCCACGTCCAGGCGCCGACGGCGGGCTCGGTGATCCTCGCCGGCGTGCTGCTCAAGATGGGCGGCTACGGCTTCGTCCGCTTCTCGCTGCCGATGTTCCCGGACGCCTCGGCCGCAGCTGATCTGGATCATCTTCGGCCTGTCGATGGTCGCCGTCGTCTACACCTCGCTGGTCGCTTTGGTGCAGCAGGACATGAAGAAGCTGATCGCTTATTCGTCGGTCGCGCACATGGCGTTCGTCACCATCGGCCTGTTCGCCTTCAACCGGCAGGGGATCGAGGGCGGCCTCGTCGTCATGCTCTCGCCACGGCCTCGTCTCGGGCGCGCTCTTCCTCTGCGTCGGCGTCGTCTACGACCGGCTGCACAGCCGCGACATCGACCGCTATGGCGGCCTCGCCAACAACATGCCGCACTACGCGCTTGCTGTTCATGGTCTTCACCATGGCCTCGGTCGGCCTGCCCGGCACGTCGGGCTTCGTCGGCGAGTTCCTCGCCTTGGTCGGCGCCTATGAGATCAACTCCTGGGTCGCGGCGGTCGCCACCACCGGCATCATCCTCGGCGCCGGCTACATGCTCTGGCTCTACTGGCGAGTCGCCTACGGCGCCGCGCGCACCGCCGAAGCGGCGGCGATGCCCGATCTCAGCAGGCGCGAGCTCGCCATGCTGGCGCCGATCGCCGCCGCGGTGCTGTGGATGGGCGTCTATCCGGAAAGCTTCATCGCGCCGATGCGCCAGGACGTGACCTGGCTGCTCGCAGCGGATCGAGCCCGCAGCGCCGCCGGGCGACGCCGATGTAACCGCCGGCAGGCCGCAGGCCGCGGAAGCGCACGGGGCGGAAGGGGAGGGGCACTGATGCGTATCCCGTCCTCGCGTCATCCCAGCGAAAGCTGGGATCTCACTGCCTTTGCGGCATCGGAGAAGAACAATGAGATTCCAGCTTTCGCTGGAATGACGATGGCTGGGGATGCTGGAATGACGGGAATTGGGGGGCTGCGGACGTGATGAACGATTTCCTCCTCATCCTCCCCGAGGAGATATTGAGCGTCGGCGCGCTCATCCTGATGATGGCCGCGGCCTGGGCCGGCGACCGCTCCGCGGCCGCTGCTGACCTGGCTCGGCGTCGCTGATCCTCGCGCTCGCCGCTTTCGTTCGTGCCCGGGATAAGCGACGCCGGCGGCACCGCCTTTCACGGCCTGTTCGTCGCCGACAGCTTCGCCGCCTTCGCCAAGATCGTGATCTTCGTCGGGCGCCGCCGTCTCGATGCTCGCGCGATGAGCTGGTTCGGCCGCGACAAGGATTATCGCGCCGAATATCCGGTGCTGATCCTGTTTTCGACGATCGGCATGGGCGATGATGGTCTCGGCCGCCGATCTCCTCACCCTCTATGTCGGCCTCGAGCTGCAGAGCCTCGCCGCCTACGTCCTCGCCAGCTTCCAGCGCAGCGACACGCGCTCGGCCGAGGCCGGCCTCAAATATTTCGTGCTCGGCGCGCTCGCCTCCGGCATCCTGCTCTACGGCATCTCGCTTGCTCTACGGCTTCACCGGCACCACTCTGTTCGGCGGCATCGCCGCCGCGCTCGGCGACGGCATCTCGACCGGCGAGCTGTTCGGCATCGTCTTCGTCCTCGCCGGCCTGGCCTTCAAGATCAGCGCGGTGCCGTTCCACATGTGGACGCCCGACGTCTACGAAGGCGCGCCGACTCCGGTCGCCGCCTTCTTCGCCTCGGCCCCCAAGGTCGCCGCAATGGCTCTGCTGACCCGGGTCGCGGTCGAAGCGATGGGCCCGGCGACCGAGGCCTGGCGCCAGATCGTGATCTTCGCCGCTCTGGCCTCGACCATCCTCGGCGGCGTCGCCGCGATCGGCCAGAGCAACATCAAGCGGCTGCTCGCCTACAGCTCGATCAACAATGTCGGCTTCGCCCTGGTCGGCCTCGCCGCGGCGGGCGTCGCGGGCGTCGCCTCGGTCCTCTTCTATATGGCGGTCTATATCGTGATGACGCTCGGCGCCTTCCTCGTCGTGCTCAGGATGCGCGACGCCGACGGCCAGCCGGTCGAAACGATCGCGTCCCTGGCCGGCCTGTCGCGCACCCGGCCGATGCTGGCGCTCGCCATGGCGATGTTCATGTTCAGCCTCGCCGGCATTCCGCCCCTGTTCGGCTTCTGGCCGAAGTTCCTGGTGTTCAGCGCCGCGGTCGAGGCGGACCTGACCTGGCTCGCGGCGGTCGCGATCGCGACCTCGGTGATCGGCGCTTATTATTACATCATGATCGTCAAGAAGATGTATTTCGACGATCCCGCCCCGGCCTTCGCCGAGACCAGGGAGCCGGTCGGCGCCGGCCTGATCCTTGCCGCGGCCCTGTTCGTCTCGCCATTGGGCTATCTCGCCATCCCGATGCTCGACGCCGCGACGCGCAACGCGGCGGCGTCGCTGTTCTGATCGTGAGTCATCCCGGCGAAAGCCGGGACCCATGAACACCGAAGGCCGCGATTTCCCACAAAAGCCGGTGTTCGTAGGTTCCGGCTTTCGCCGGAATGACTAAGAAGGAGCGATGATCCGCACCGTCGCCGAAACCGGCTCGACCAACGACGACGTCGCCGCGCTGGCGCGACGAAGGCGCGCTGGAAGGGCATCTGGCTGCGCGCCGAGCGCCAGACCGGCGGCAGGGGCCGGCAGGGCAGGGCCTGGCTCTCGCCGCCCGGCAACCTCCACGCCTCGACCCTGGTCCGGCTGCGGCAAGAGCGATCCGCCCGCGCCGACCCTGGCGCTGGTCGCCGCGGTCGCGCTTCAGGAGGTGGTCGCGATCTACGCGCCGGCGGTGCGGATCAAATGGCCCAACGACCTGCTCTTCGACGGCGCCAAGCTCGCCGGCATCCTGCTCGAGCGCCAGCGACGATGCGGTGATCCTCGGCTTCGGCGTCAACCTCGCTTTTCATCCCGATGGGCTCGACCGGCCGGCCACCAGCCTCGCAGCGCTCGCCGGCGCCGCGCCCGAGCCCGCGCCTTTCCTTCGAAATCCTCGCCCGCAATTTCTCGCGCTGGCTTGCCCTGCTGGCGTCAGGATGGCCTCGCCCCGATCCGCGCCGCCTGGCTCGCCGCCGCCCACCCGATCGGCACGCCGCTCGCCACGCCCGAAGGCGAAGGCCTGTTCGACGGCCTCGACGAAAGCGGCGCGCTCGGCTGCGCTTGGCGGACGGATCGCTCCGGGTCATACATGCCGGCGACGTCTTCCTGCTCTGAGGTGGCGGTGACCGGTTTGATCCTGCGTCTTGCGGCGGCCTTCGCGTTCCTCTGGCGTCCCGGCCGCCGCGCCGGCGGTCGCGCCGGATTTGGCGCACGGCCGAGCGCAGGCGGCGCGAGTCACCATCACCCGCGACGATTGGGGCATCGCCCATGTCCGCGGGCAGAGCGATGCCGACGCGGTGTTCGGCGCGATCTACGCCCAGGCCGAGGACGACTTCCCGCGAGTCGAGACCAACCTGCTCACCGCGCTCGGCCGGCTGGCCGAGGCGGAGGGCGAAAGCGCGCTCTGGCAGGATCTGCGCCAGCGGCTCTGGATCGACCGATGCGGCGCTCCGCCGCGACTATCGCCGCAGCCCTGTCTGGCTGCGCGCGCTGATGGACGCCTGGGCGAACGGGCTGAACCATTATCTCGCCACCCACCCCGAGGTGCGCCCGCGCGTGCTCACCCGCTTCGAGCCGTGGATGGCGCTCTCCTTCACCGAAGGCAGCATCGGCGGCGACATCGAGCGCGCCGACCTCGGCCAGCTCGCCGCTTTCTATGGCGGCGGGCGGGCGCCGGCGCTCGCGCTCGGCCGGCGAGCCGAGCCGCGCGGCTCGAACGGCATCGCCATCGCCCCCGCTCTGACCCGCGACGGCCGCGCGCTGCTGCTGATCAACCCGCACACCAGCTTCTTCTTCCGCTCCGAGCTCGGCATGGAAAGCGGCGAGGGGCTGCACGCCTATGGCGCCTCCACCTGGGGCCAGTTCTTCATCTACCAGGGCTTCAACGAGCGGCGTCGGCTGGATGCACACGTCGAGCGGGGTCGATTTGGTCGACGAGTTCGCCGAGACCATCGTCCGGCGCGGCCGCCGCCTCTCCTACCGCTACGGCACGCGCGCTGCGGCCGGTACGAAGCGCAGACGATCGTGCTCCGCGTCCGCCAGCGCCGACGGCACGCCTGGCACGCGCAATTTCACCACCTACCGCACCCATCACGGCCCGATCGTCCGCGCCGAGGGCGAGCGCTGGATCGCGCTGGCGCTGATGCACCGCCCGGTCGCGGCGCTTCAGCAGAGCTGGCTGCGCACCAAGGCGCGCGATTTCGCCGGCTACATGCGGGTCGCCGGCGCTTCAGGCGAATTGCGTCCAACGACACCGATCTACGCCGACGCCGACGGCCGTATCGCCTATCTCCACCCGCAATTCGTGCCGGTCCGCGACGACCGCTTCGACTATCGCGACCCGGTCGACGGCAGCGATCCCGCCACCGACTGGCGCGGCCTCACGCCGCTCGCGCAGCTGCCGCAGGTCCGCGATCCCGCGCACGCACTGGCTCTACAACGCCAATGACGCGCCATGGCGCGCCGCCGGCGCCGACAGCCCGCGCCGCGACGCCTTTCCGCGCTACATGGACATGGCCGGCGCCAATCCGCGCGGCGACCATGCCATTCACCTGCTCGATCGGGCGCGCGCGCTGACGCCCGAGGGCTTGCGCGCGATCGCCTACGATCCCTGGATGCCCTTCTTCGACGACGCGATCCCGTCCATGGCCCCGGCTTTGGCCCTGCTCGATGCGCCGCGAAACGATACAGCTGCGGGCCGAGCGCGCGGTCGCAGCTGCTGGAGCGGCTGGGACCGGCGCTGGTCTGCGGAATCCGAGGCGACGACCCTCGCCAGTTTCTGGGGCGAGGAGATGTGGGCGCTGGCCGGGCGCGAGCGTCCGCGGCACGGCAATATGTGGGAGGCGATGCGCGCTCTCAGCCGCGGCGCGACCAGCTGGCGACGCTCGAACGCGCGCTCGACCGGCTGGAGCGCGAATGGGGAAGCTGGCGCGTGCCCTGGGGCGAGGTCAACCGCTTCCAGCGCAACGACGGCGCGATCGTCCAGACCTTCGACGACGCCCGCCCCAGCATTCCCGTTCCCTTCGGCTCGGCCCGCTGGGGCTCGCTCGCCTCGTTCGGCGCACGCGCCTATCCCGGCACGCGGCGCTGGTACGGCACCAGCGGCAACAGCTTCGTCGCGGTCGTCGAGTTCGGCCCGCGCGTCCGCGCCTGGGCGGTCACCGCCGGCGGCGAAAGCGGCGATCCCGCCTCGCCCCATTTCAACGACCAGGCCGAGCGCTACGCCGCAGGCGATCTGCGGCCGGTCTATTTCTACCGCGAGGATCTCGAAGGCCATGTCGCGCAAACCTATCATCCGGGCTCGAGATAGTCGCTCAGGGCGTCGATGATGTGCGCCTGATCCTCCCCGCGCCAGCTGAGGCGGATCTGCCATTCCTGCGCGCCGTCCAGCGAGACGAACAGCGACAGGCCGTCATGATAGGGCACGAAATTGTGGCCCAGATAGGCCCAGCTTTCCCCGGCCGGGTGAAGCACGCCGTCATAGTCGGTGAATTGCCGCGTCACCCGATAGGAGCGGCCGACGCGGAGCATCTGGAAATCCTCCGCGCCGCCGCGCGCGGTGAAATGGCCGGGAGGGCAGGGGCCGTACATGGTCAAGGCTTAGCGCTCGCCTTGGAGCCGCCGCAAGGCTAGGAACGCCCCATGCTGCTCGCCATCGACGCCGGCAATACCAACCTCGTCTTCGCTTTGGTCGAGGACGGGGTGATCCGCGCGCGCTGGCGGATCGCGACCGATCCGAGGCGGACCGCCGATCAATATGCAGTCTGGCTTCACCAGCTGCTCGCGCTGGAAGGCTTCACCAAGGCCGACGTCGGCGCCGTAATCATCGGCACCGTGGTGCCGCGCGCGCTTCACAATCTCGAAGTGCTCGCGTCCAAATATTTCGGCGTCGAGCCGCTCGTCGCCGGCCAGGAGCCGGTCGATATGGGGGATCGAGCTCGACGTCGCCGAACCCAGATCGGTCGGCGCCGACCGCGTGCTCAACGCGATCGCCGCCCACGCGCTCTACGAAGGCGACCTCATCGTCGTCGATTTCGGCACCGCCACCACCTTCGACGTCGTCGATTATTCGGGCGCCTATAAAGGCGGCATCATCGCGCCCGGCATCAACCTGTCGCTGGACGCGCTCGTCGCCGCCGCGGCGCGGCTGCCGCGGGTCGCGATCGAGGCGCCGGAGAGCATGAGCGTGATCGGCCGCACCACCGAAGAGCAGATGCACATCGGCATCTACTGGGGCTATGTCGCGATGATCGAAGGCCTGGTGGCGCGGCTCCAGGCCGAGATCGGCCGCCCGGTCACCATCGTCGCCACCGGCGGCCTCGCCACCCTGTTCGACACCCACACCGACATTTTCGACGCGATCGAGGGCGATCTCACGATCCAGGGGCTGGCGATGCTCTACGAGCGGGCAGGGAAGGCTTGACCCCGGAGCGTCATCCCGGCGAAGCATGTCCCGAGCGACGCCGCAGGCGGCGTCGAAGGGGCCGGGATCTCGGGACGAGAAGTCACCGATCTGCACCACGAGACCCCGGCCTCCGCCGGGGTGACGGAGGCCTATGAAACCCGGCAAAGAACTCCTCTTCCTCGCGCTCGGCGGCTCGGGCGAGATCGGCATGAACGTCAATCTCTACGGCTGCGACGGCAAATGGGTGATGGTCGATCTCGGCCTGACCTTCGCCGATCCGGCCTATCCTGGAGTCGAGCTGGTCCTCCCCGATCTCGCCTTCATCGAGGAGCGCCGCGCCGATCTGCTCGGCATCGTCCTCACCCACGGCCATGAGGACCATATCGGCGCCATCCCCTATCTCGCCCACGATCTCGGCGTGCCGCTCTACGCCACCCCCTTCACCGCCGGCCTGATCGCCGGCAAGCTCGAGGAGGAGGGGCTGCTCGATCGGGTCGAGCTCAACGTCGTCGAGATGGAGGGCGATTTCCGGCTCGGCCCGTTCGGCTTCCGCTACATCCCGCTCGCCCATTCGATCCCGGAGGGCAATGCGCTCTTGATCGACACGCCCTACGGCCGGATCTTCCACACCGGCGACTGGAAGCTGGACGATACGCCGCAGCTCGGCGACCCCTCGACCGAGGCGGAGCTGCGCGCGATCGGCGATTCGGGCGTGCTCGCTCTGGTCTGCGATTCGACCAACGTCTTCCAGGAGGCGTCCTCCGGCTCCGAGCTCGGCGTCCGCAAGGGCCTCGACGACGTCGTCCAGGCCGCCGACTGCCGAGTCCTCGTCACCACCTTCGCGTCGAACGCGGCCCGGCTCAAGACGCTGGGCCATGTCGCTCAGGATACCGGGCGCCAGGTCTGCATCGCCGGCCGAAGCCTCGACCGAATCCTCAAGGTGTCGAAGAGCGTCGGCTATCTCACCGATTTCCCCGAGACCGTGGATTTCGAGACTGCGATGCGGCTGCCCCGGCGCGAGGTGATGATCATCGCCACCGGCGGCCAGGGCGAAAGCCGCGCCGCGCTCGCCCGAATCGCCTTCGGCCAGCACAAGCTCGCGCTCGACCCGGGCGACCTCGTCATCTTCTCGTCCAAGCAGATTCCCGGCAACGAGATCGCGATCGGCCGGATCCAGAACGAGCTCGCCGCGAAGGGCGTCGAGATGATCACCGACCGCCAGGCCCCGGTCCACGTCTCCGGCCATCCCGGCCGGCCCGAGCTCGCCGCGATGTACGACTGGATCCGGCCTAAGATCATCGTCCCGGTCCATGGCGAGTTCCGTCATATGTTCGAACAGGCTCGCTTCGCCCGCGCCCGCGGCATCCCGCACGGCATCGTTCAGAAGAATGGCGATCTCGTCCGGCTCGCTCCGAACGGGCCGGAAAAGCTGTCGGAAGAACGGGTCGGCCGCCTCATCCTGGACGGCGACGTCATTCTTGCCGCCGACGGCCCGACGATGAACGAGCGCCGCCGGGCGGCGATCGCCGGGCTGATCTCGGTCGCGGTCGCCCTCGACGAGCGGGACCGAGTCCAGGGCGACGTCGAGATCGACATCCAGGGCATTCCGGTCGAGGAGGACCGCGAGGCCTTCCTCGCCGAGGCCTGCGCCGCCGCCGCCGAGGCGGTCGCGAAGAACAGCGGCAAGGAGGACAAGCTCCGCGAAGCCGTGCGTCTCGCGGTGCGCCGCTGCGCCACCGAATGGACCGGCAAGAAGCCCGTGGTCAGCGTGCTGATCGTCCGCGTCTGATGCGCTGGACCTCGATTGTCGCCATATACGTCCTGTTCTGGACGATGAGCCTGTTCCTCGTCCTGCCGTTCGGCGTGCGCACCGCCGAGGAGGAAGGCACCGAGCCCGGGCCGGGTCACGCCGAAAGCGCGCCGGCAAGCTTCAGCCTGCCGAGAGCGCTCTTTCGCGCCGCGGTCCTGGGCGCGATCCTTACCGCGCTCTATGTCGCCAATTACATTTACCGCTGGGTGACCGTCGACCGACTCGACTGGCTGAACTGACCGGAAATTCCCCCTGTCGCGGAAGGCGGCGGCCGGAGTCGGCTCGAGCGAGATCGGATCGTGGCGCGAAGCCCTAACCCTCGCCGCCGTCCGCCGGATCATCGCCGGTCGCGGCGGCGTCGTTCGGCGCCGTCTCCGGCTCGCCGTCGCCGAGATCGGCCTCCGCTTCCTCCTCGCCCTCCTCGATCCGCGCCGCCGAGACGACATGTTCGTCCTCTGCGACGTTGAACAGGCGAACGCCGGCGCTGTTGCGGCCGATGACTCGGGTGTCGCCGACGCTCATCCGGATCAATTTGGCCTGGTCGGTGACGAGCATCAGCTGCTCGCCAGCATGGGCAGGGAAGGAGGCGACGACCGGGCCGTTGCGCTCGAGATTATCGATGTTGGTGATGCCCTGGCCGCCGCGATTGGTGCGGCGATATTCGTAGGCCGAGCTGCGCTTGCCATAGCCATTGGCGCAGACGGTGAGGATGAACTCCTCGACCTTGGCGAATTCGGCCATGCGCTCGGGCGGGAGGGCGGCCTCGCGCTCGCCGTCCTTCCAGGGCGCGGCCTTGAGATAGGCCTCGCGCTCGTCGGTCGTCGCCCTGAAACCCTTGAGGATCGACAGCGAGATCACTTCGTCCTCGCCCTTGAGGGTGATGCCGCGCACGCCGGTCGAGGTCCGGCTCTGGAACTCGCGCACGGCGGTCGCCTCGAAGCGGATCGCCTTGCCTCGGCGGGTGGCGAGCAGGACGTCGTCCTCCTCGGTCAGCAGGGCGACCCCGATCAGCCGGTCGCCATTGCCGTGTTTTGGGACGTCCTCGTCGAAGCGCATCGCGAACTTGCCGTTGGAGGGCACGTTCGCGAAGGCGTCCATCGAATTGCGGCGGATGCCGCCATGGGCGGTGGCGAAGACGACGTGGAGCTTGCCCCATTCCGCCTCGTCCTCGGGGAGCGGCAGCACCGTGGAGATCGTCTCGCCTTCGGCCAGCGGCAGCAGGTTCACCATCGGCCGGCCGCGCGCCTGCGGCGCGCCTTCGGGCAGGCGCCAGACCTTCAAGCGGTAGACCTTGCCGTGGGTCGAGAAGAACAGCACCGGCGTGTGGGTCGAGGTGACGAACAATTTGATCACCGCGTCTTCGTCCTTGGTCGCCATGCCGGCGCGGCCCTTGCCGCCGCGCGCCTGGGTGCGGAAGGTCTCGAGCGGGGTGCGCTTGATGTAGCCGCCATGGGTGACGGTCACGACCATGTCCTCGCGCTCGATCAGATCCTCGTCATCGATCCCGTCCCAGGCGGGCGCGATCTCGGTGACGCGCGGAGTCGCATAGGCCGCGGCGATCTCGTCGAACTCCTGCGCGCATCACTGCGTAGAGCTTGACCCGGTCGGCGAGGATTTCGAGCAGACCGGTGATCGACGTCGCCAGCTCGCGCAGCTCGCCGGCGATCTCGTCGCGGCCGAGCGCGGTCAGCCGGTGAAGGCGCAGCTCGAGGATGGCGCGGACCTGGGCGTCGGACAGTCGGTAGTTCTCGCCCGCGACCTGCTCGACCGCCTCGACGAGGCGGATATAGGGCGCGATCTCGGCAATCGGCCAGTCGCGCGCGATCAGGGCGGCGCGCGCCTCGGCGGGCGAGGCGGAGGCACGGATCATCCGCACCACCTCGTCCAGATTGGTGACCGCGATCACCAGGCCGAGCAGCAGGTGGGCGCGGTCGCGCGCCTTGGCGAGCTCATATTTGGCGCGCCGCGTGATCACCTCCTCGCGGAAGCGGACGAAGCTTTCGATGATGTCGCGGAGCGTCAGCGTCTCGGGCCGGCCGCCCCTGATCGCAAGCATGTTGGCGGGAAAGCTCGATTGGGCCGGGGTGTGCCGCCAGAGCTGGTTGAGGACGACGTCGGGGGTGGCGTCGCGCTTCAGGTCGATGACGACTCGGACGCCCTCGCGGTTCGATTCGTCGCGAATGTCGGAAATGCCTTCGACTCGCTTGTCCTTGGCCGCCTCGGCGATCTTCTCGACCAGCCCGTTCTTGCCGACCTGGTAGGGGATCGAGGTCAGCACGATCGAGCGCCGGTCGCCGCGTCCTTCCTCGATCTTGTAGCGGGCGCGCTGCAGGATCGAGCCGCGGCCGCTATGATAGGCGCTGCGCGCGCCGGCCTGGCCGAGGATGATCGGCGCGGTCGGGAAATCGGGGCCGGGGATGATCTCGATCAATTGATCGATGGTGATCGCCGGGTCGTCCATATAGGCTTTGCAGGCGGCGATAACCTCGCCGAGATTGTGCGGCGGGATGTTGGTCGCCATGCCGACCGCGATTCCACCGGCGCCGTTGACCAGCAGATTGGGGAAGCGCGCCGGCAACACCTGCGGCTCTTCGCGCGAAGCATCGTAATTGGCGGTGAAATCGACCGTGTCCTTGTCGAGATCGTCGAGCAGGGTCATCGCCACCTTGGCGAGGCGCGCCTCGGTGTAGCGCATCGACGCCGGCGGATCGGGGTCCATCGAGCCGAAATTGCCCTGGCCGTCGATCAACGGCACCCGCATCGACCAGTCCTGGGTCATCCGGGCCAGCGCGTCGTAGATCGCGCTGTCGCCGTGCGGGTGATAATTGCCCATCACGTCGCCGACGATCTTGGCGGACTTGCGGTAGGGCCGGCCGGGAACGAAACCGCCTTCCTGGCAGGCATAGAGGATTCGGCGGTGGACCGGCTTCAGCCCGTCGCGCACGTCGGGCAGCGCGCGGGCGACGATCACGCTCATCGCATAATCGAGATAGGAGGTCTTCATCTCGTCGACGATCTGGACGGGCGAGATGTCGCTGGGTTCGATGGTCGGCGTTTCGCTGGCCAATTTCAATTCCTGGATTTGTTCGAATGGAGCGCCGGGGCGCTGGCGATGGGCTGCGACCCTAGCCGGTTATCGCGGCCAAGGCCACCCGCGCGTACGCGCGCACGCGCGAGGGACGATGTTTAGATAGGCACGATCCGGTTGAGCGCCAGCTCCTTTGTCCGCTCCGGCGCAGTTCAAGGGGCGTTCAGCGGTCCGGCCCTAGAAAGCGCCTCGCCCTGGCGCTAAGAGCCTCGGCCATGCCACCCGACATCGGGCGGGATTCGCTTGCAGGAGGCGCCTTTCATGACGGTTTCGAAGGCCGCGTTGGCCGCAATCCTGGCGCTTGGCGGCCTCGGCGCCGCCGGCCTCCAGGCCCAGCAGCCGCCGGTCCAGGCCCGCGCGCTGACCCTGAGCAGCGAGGAGCGCGCCGCGATCGCCGCCCTGCAGATGGCGGCCTCCGGCGTCGATCGCGCCGCCCAGGACAGCACGTTGGCCGCGGCGAGGGCCGCGGCGCGCGGCGCCGACGCCCGCTACGCGGTCGCCCATTACCAGCTCGAGATCGCCCGCGCCCGCGGCGATCAGGCGCAGGTGACCCAGGCGGTCGATACGCTCGTCGACAGCGGCCTCGCTCAGCCCGACGAGCTGCCCGCCCTGCTCGCGCACCAGGCGTCGCGCGCCTTTTCGGCCAGCGATTTCCAGCGCGCCGACCGGCTGCTCGGCCGAATCGTCCAGCTCCAGCCCAACAATCCGGTCGCGCTCGCCGACCACGGCCAGTTCAAGGCGCGCATCGGCGATCGCGCCGCCGCCGTCACTCTGATCCAGCGCGCCATCGCGCTCAACCAGGCCGCCGGGCGGCCGTCGCCGGAGAGCTGGCACGTTCGGGCGCTGGCGCTGGCCGCCGACAACCGCCTGGCGCCGCAGGCGATCGCGCTCGCCCGGGGCCTGGTCGTCGCCTATCCGACCGCCGTCAACTGGCGCGACGCCTTGCTCGCCTATCGCGAGCTGGCGCCGGCCGATCCGACGCTCGATATCGACGTGCGCCGGCTGCTGCGCGCCAGCCAGGCGCTGGCGGGCGAGCGCGACTATATCGAATATGCCCAGGCGGCGACCGAGGCCGGGCTTCACGGCGAGGCCAAGGCGGTGCTCGACGAAGGCGTCGCGCGCGGGCTGCTCGAAGCGGCCAAGCCCGCCGTCGCCGCCGCGATCGCCGCCGCCAATCGCCGCGCCGCGCCGGATCGTGCCGGCCTTGCCCGGCTGCGCGCCCAGGCCACCGCGGCCGCCGGCGGCCAGCCCGCGCGCGTCGCCGCCGACGCTCATTTCAGCCATGGCCAATATGCCGAGGCCGCCGAGCTCTATCGGGCGGCGCTGCTCAAGGGCGGCGAGGACGCCAATCTGGTCAACAGCCGGCTCGGCGCGTCGCTCGCTCTCGCTCGCCGCCGCCCCGAGGCGGAGGCGGCGCTTCGCCTCGTCACCGGTCCGCGCGCCGATCTTGCCGGCTTCTGGCTGGCCTGGCTGGCCCGCAACCCCGCATGACAGGATTTCAGCTCAGGGCGCCCGGCGCCGGACAGGAGGTAGGAAGATGACCGTTTCGAAACTTGCTTTGGCTTCGCTGCTCGCCGTCGGCGGGCTCGCCACGGTCGCGGTCTCGGCGGCCGAGGCCCAGCGCTCGGTCCGCGATAACCAGCGCGAACAGGAGCGCCGCCGTGCCGCCGAGCAGGCGAAACAGGGCCAGACCGGCCAGACCGCCCAGATCGCCCAGCTCACCCGCGAGGAGAGCGCAGCGATCGTGCCTTTGTTCGAAGCGGTGCGGGCCGCGAACTGGCCGGCGGCGACGGCGGCGCTCGCCGCCGCCCAGGCCGGCGCGATGAGCCCCTACGCCAAATATGTCGTCGGCCAGCTCCATTACGAGATCGGCCGCGGCACCGCGAGCGACCCGGTCCAGCTGGAAGGGATCAACGCGATGGTCGCCAGCGGCGGCGCGCCCGCGGACCAGCTCCGGCCGCTGGTCGGCAACCAGATCGCGTTCGCGCTGCGCGCCAACAACATGGCCGGGGCCGAGACCGCGCTCAACCGCTTCCTCGAGATCGAGCCGAACAACGTCACCCGGCTGCAGCAGCTCGCCGAGGTCAAGATCCATCTCAACAAGCGCGGCGAAGCGGCGGCGCTCTTCCAGCGCGCCATCCAGCTCGGCGAGGCGGGCGGCCAGAAGGCCGCGGAGGACATTTACCGCCGCGCCTTCGCGCTGGCTTACGAGGCGCGCAACGCCGAGCAGGCGCTCGCGCTCGGCCGGTCGCTGGTCCAGGCCTATCCGACCCCGGCCAATTTCCGCTCGGTCGCGCTCACCTTGCGACAGCAGCATCAAGCCGATGCCCCGTTCCAGCTTGACGCGCGCCGCTTCATGCGCGCTGCCGGGCTGCTCCGCGAGGCCGGGGAATATGTCGGCTTCGCCGACTCGCTGAACCGGACGGGACAGGTGGGCGAGGTCAAGGCGGTGATCGACGAAGCCATTGCCAACCGGGTCCTCCAGGCCGCCGACGGCGACGCGCGGACGCTGCTCGCCGCCGCCAATGCGCGCATGCGCGAAGACCAGGCGTCGCTGCCCGCCTCGCGCACCAGCGCGCTCGCCGCCGCGGCCGGCCGGCCGGCGCGTCAGACGGGCGATGCCTATTTCGGCTACGGCCAATATGCCGACGCCGCGGCGCTCTATCGGGCGGCACTTCAGAAGGGCGGCGAGGATGCCAATCTCGTCAACATCCGGCTCGGCGCGTCGCTGGCGCTGGCCGGGCAGCGCGCCGAGGCGGAAACGGCGTTCCGCGCCGTCACCGCGGGCCCGCGCGCCGAGCTCGCCCAATTGTGGCTGCTCTGGCTGGCCAGCCGGCCGGCGGCCTGATCGGCTCGGCCGGGCCCTTTATCGGGCCCGGCCGTCCCGTCCCACTTTGCGACGCGGCGAAGAAGCCGCTTCCGCGTGCCGCCGGGCGCGGTTACGCCGTGGCGATGCGTTTCGACGATATGATCGCGACCGTGCTGGCACGGCCCGCCGACCGGCCCGATCGGCAGGCCGCGCAGTGGCGCCAGCTCGTCGATCTGCTCGCGCAACGGAGGCCCGAGGCCGACGAGGTCGACGTCGCCGAGGCCTGGCTGATGCTGCGCGAGATCCGCGGCGAGATCGATCCCGCGGTTCGCCGCCAGGCCGCGCGCGCCCTGGCGGGCCGAGCGGTCGCGCCCGATCTGCTCGCCTTCTTCGCCGAGGACAGCCCATCGATCGCGGCGCCGCTCATCGCGCAGGCGCGGCTCGCGGTGGACGCCTGGCTCGGCCTGCTGCCCCGGCTCGGGCCCGCCGCCCGCGCGCTGCTGCGCCATCGGGAGGACCTCGATCCGCAAGTCCGGCACGCGCTCGGCGCCTTCGGCGCGAGCGATTTCGTGCTCGAGAAGGCGGCGGCCGGCGCGGCCGCCGCCATCGTCCCGCCGGCGGCGCCGGGCGAGGAAAACGAATTCGCAGATCCGCGAGCTGGTGGCGCGGATCGAGGCGTTCCGGAAGCAACGCGAGCACGCGATCCCGGCCGTAGCCGTCGCCGCGAGCGGCCCGGCCGAGGGCTTTCGCTGGGAGACCGGCATCGACGGGCTCCTGCTCTGGGTGGAAGGCGCGCCGCGCGAGCCGCTGGTCGGCCAGAGCATCGCCGCCTTCGCCGGCCCCGGCCATTCCGGCGTCGATGGCCAGGCGGCGGGCGCGTTCGAGAAGCGCGCGCCGTTCCGCGACGCCCGCTTGCGCGTCGCCGGCGCCGGCCCCGCCGCCGGCGACTGGCGGATCTCGGGCGTGCCTTTCTTCGATGCCGCGCGGGGCAGCTTCCAGGGCTATCGCGGCACGGCCCGCCGGCCGCGGCTCGACGAGGTCGCCCGCGACCCGGCGACCGGGGTGTTCGGCACCGAATTTCCGGCCGATTCGCTACGCCAGCTGATCCACGAGCTGCGCACGCCATTGAACGCCATCATCGGCTTCGCCGAGATGATCGAAGGCCAGTATATGGGGCCTGCCGCCGCCGGCTATCGCGACCGGGCTGCTGATATCATGGCGCAGGCGCGGGGGCTGCTCGGCGCGGTCGACGATCTCGACACCGCCGCCCGCCTCGAGACTCGCCGCTACGAGCATGGCGACGCGTCGGTCGACGCCGTCGCCTTGCTGTGCCGGCTCCACGATTCCTACGAGAAGGTGGCGCTGGAGCGCGGCGCGCGCATCGCGCTCGATGTCGCCGCCGGCCTGCCCGCGGCGCGGGTCGAGGCGGGCGCGGTCGAGCGCATGTTCGCTCGGCTGCTGGCCGGAACGATCGGCCTCGCCGCCGCGGGCGAGGAAATCCGAGCGGCGCTCGATCTGGCGCCGCGCGGCGAACGGACGATGCTTCGCCTGGCGCTCGATCGTCCGCGCTCGATCGGCGGCGTCGGCGAGGCGGCCCTGCTCGATCCCGGCTACAGCCCGGACGGCGACTGGCCCGGCGCGCCGGCGCTCGGACTCGGCTTCGCGCTGCGCCTCGTCCGCAACCTCGCCGAAGCGGTCGGCGGCGCCCTCGCCGTCGACGAAGCCGGCTTCGCGCTCTATCTGCCCGCGCTCGCCCCGGTCGAGCATCCGGCCGGGCAGGGCGAGAACACGGCCTGACCGCCGCCAACTCGGCCATTGCCGCGCACGCCGCTTAGTGCCATTCCCCTCCCGGGCCTGTAGCTCAACGGTAGAGCCGGCCGCTCATAACGGCTAGGTTGTAGGTTCGAATCCTGCCGGGCCCACCAGCCTTCGCTCCTCCGAAGCTTCGGCTGGCAAGCCAGCCCGGCTTCGGTTAGGGCGATCATGCCTTGGCGGGCTTGCCCGCCAAAGCCTTGGCGAAAGGCGGGGAGTAGCGCAGCCTGGTAGCGCATCTGCTTTGGGAGCAGAGGGTCGCAGGTTCGAATCCTGTCTCCCCGACCACTTCGGGACAATCACTTTTCCGCGCCTCGGTGCGACGTCGGATACGGACGTGCGGAAAAGTGACTGTCCCTATTCCCTCCTGTCCCTATCCCTTCAGCGCCTGGTCGATCGCCGCCGCCAGCGTCTCCAGCCGGTAGGGCTTGAGGATGATCGCCCGGCCGCCGGCGCCCGATTTGGCGATCTCGTCGCTATAGCCGGTGGTGAGGATGACCGGCAGGCCGGGGCCGCTCCTCGGCCAGGCGCTCGGCGAGGTCGAGCCCGCTCATCCCCGGCATCACGACGTCGGTGAACACCGCGTCGAAGCCTTCCGCGCGGGCGATCTCGAGCGCCTCCTCGCCGGACCGCGCCCGCCGGACCGAATGGCCGAGCTCGACGAGCAGGTCCTCGGCGAACGCGCCGACCTCGTCATTGTCCTCGACGAGGAGGATGCGGCCGGCGCGGCGGCGTTCCGGTCCCGCTTCCTCCTCCTCGGCGCGGACGCCGCCTGACGCACCGCTGCACGGCAGCAGCAGGGTGACGACGGTCCCCGCGCCGGGCTCGCTGGCGATGCGGACCTCGCCGCCCGACTGGCTGGCGAAGCCGTAGACCTGGCTGAGGCCGAGGCCGGTGCCCTTGCCGGTCATCTTGGTGGTGAAGAAGGGCTCGAACGCGCGGCTCAGCGTGTCCTCGTCCATGCCGACGCCGCTGTCGCTGACCGACAGGGCGATCATCGCGGCCGTGGCTGCCCTCGATCGAGACCGCGGTCCGAATGGTGAGCACGCCGCCCGTTCGGGCATCGCGTCGCGCGCATTGACGGCGATGTTGAGCAAGGCCGATTCGAGCTGGGTGCGGTCGGCCTCGACCGTGCAGGCGCCGGGCGCGAGGATCGGTGTGAACCTCGATCCGCTCGCCGATCGTTCGGTCGAGCAGGTCGATCATGCCGCGGATCAGCGCGTTGACGTCGATCACCTCGGGCTGCAGCGGCTGGCGTCGGGCGAAGGCGAGCAGCTGGCCGGTCAGCGCCGCGGCGCGCGACGAGGCCTGGACCACCGCCTCGGCGAAGCGGATCCTCTTGTCCTCGGCGAGGCTCGGCCGGCGCAGCATGTCGGCCGAGCCCTGGATCACGGTCAGGAGATTGTTGAAATCGTGAGCGATGCCGCCGGTCAGCTGGCCGAGCGCCTGCATCTTGTGCGCCTGGCGCAGCTGGTCCTCGGCCTTGGCCCGCTCGCTGATCTGGACCTTCAATTCGGCATTGGCGCGAACGAGGGCGTCGGCCCGCTCCTCGAGCTGGCGGTTGACCCGGCGCAGCGCATTCTGGGACATGCCGAGCACGACGACGACCAGCACCGCCATCAGGATCAGCAGGCCGATGACGATGATAGCGGGTGAGGCGGCGCGACAGCGGCTCCGGGTCGGAGGCGAGGAAGACGGTGCCGATCCGCTCGCCGCGGCTCGTCACCGGCACCGACGAGGTCACCGCATTGCCGGCGGCGGGCAGCGGCTCGGCAAAGCGCGCGCACCGGGCCGCTGCCGTCGCGGCCATAGCCGGCGACCAGCGCGCCCGACCGCGTCGTAGACGCCGACGGTGCGCACCTGGCGGTTGACCCGGATCGCATCGACCGCTTCCTGCGCCGCCTGGGCGTCGCCGAAATCGAGCGCGCGCGGTGACGCTGGCCGCGAGGATCTCGGCCTGGACCCGCGTTTCCTGCGCCTGCAGGTCGCGATAGGCGGCTTCGTTCTGGAGGATGATGCCGATCCCGGCGAGCAGCAGCAGCGCGACCATCGCGACGATCGCGAGCGGCGCGTTGCGCCAACGGTCGGGGAAGCGTTCGAGCAGGCGCCATCAGCGCCGCTGCCTGACGCCCGCGGCCAGCGCGAGCAGCCGCGAGCTGATCGAAAGGCCGCGGTCCGACGGCCGCCGCCTCGTCGATGAAGAAGCGGACGCGGCCGCCGACGATGGTGAAATGGATCATGCCGCGCTGCGGCGCCGGCGCGCGCGTCGGTGACGGTGAGGACGGGCGTTGCGCGCAAGGCGAGCAGCAGCCGCGCCGGTCTCCGCGCGGCGATCGCGCCCTGGACGAAGGCGAGGTGGCAGCCGGCGCTCTGCCCGGCCGAGGCGGCGCGGCGGACCGGCGACGCCGTGGCCGTCGATCAGTTCGCCGGCGGCGGCCTGATCGAGCATCCGGCCGAACGGGTCGCGGCCGATCACGCAGAGGTGGAACGGCGCCGCCGGCTCGGGCACCGCCGCGGCGCGGCCAGACGACGTAGCGCGCGAAGCGGGGCAGGAAGGCGGCCTTGACCGCCTCCTCGCTCGGCTGGGCGCGCGCCGGCGCCGGCCAGCGCCAGGCACAGCGCAAGCCGCGAGAGCGAGGCGGCCGCGCGTGGCTTCAAAACCGAAGCCTCGTGCCGGCATGGACGCGAGCGCTCGGCGAGCTGCGCGCGGTTGGCGTCGTTGCTCTCGCGCATGGGTGCGGTGGAGCAGGTTGCTGCCGGCGACGAACAGCTCGAGATGGTCGCTGACCCGTCCAGCCGAGCCGGGCGTCGGCCTCGACATAGGCCGGCGTCGCCGGCGTCTCGAGCCCGTCGACGGCGCGCAGGCCGACATCGAGCGTCACCGGATCGCCGAGGTTCATCGAGGAGCGGAGCAGGACCTGATAGCTCGGGATCGTCGCCGAGCGCCGCGCGCCGGTGGTGTCGGTCGCGCCGGGTTCGAGCCGGAAGCTCTTGCCGAGCAGGTTGATGCCGGCGCTCAGCCGCCACCAGGGCAGCGCCTGCCAGTTCCCCCACGCCTCGACGCCGTAGCTATGGCCGGTGAGGCTGTTGCTCAGCCTGACCTGGAGCCGGGATGGCGATGATCTCGGCGGTGCGGATGTCGTCGTAGAGGTTGAAGAAGACCGAGACCGAAACCGAGGTGGTGCTGCTCGGCTGGCCGCGATAGCCGGCCTCGAAGGCGATCAGCTTCTCGGAACGGAAGTCGGTCGCCGCCACCAGGAACGGCGCCGCGATCGAGATTGCGGTCGATCCGCGACGGCGTCCGCACGGCGCGCGACACCGCCGCCCAGAGCAGGTGGTTCGGGCTCGGGCTGCCAGGCGACGCGCAGGTTCGGCAGCAGCTCGACGCCGCTGAACGACGATCGTTCCAGCTTCAGCCCCAGCGATCAGCGAAAGCTCGGGCGTCAGCGCGATCCGGTCCTGGACGAAGCCGTTCAGGATCCACAGCCGGCGGCTGGTCGGGTCGAGCGCGAAGACGTTGGCATTGTTGATGAACTCGTCGCGGGTCGTGCGGACGCCGACGCCGGCGACGATCTCGTGCGCGCCCTGGGAGCGGTTGTACTGCGCCTCGAAATCGAGCGTCTCGACAGCGAATCGGCGGCGAGCTGGAAGCGGCGCCGAAATGATCGTAATAGGCCTGGACGTGGAGCGAGGATCGGTCGTCGAGCTCGCGCCGCCAGCGCGCGAGTGACATTGCCGCCGCGGTCGCCGTCGCCGGGCAGCGACGTCGGACTCGTTGTCGAACAGGTCGCCCTGCAGCGTCAGCGTGTTCGCGCCGAGCCCGAAATCGGCGCGGAAGCCGGCCGGTAGCCGGAATAGCCGTCGTCGACGTCGGGCCCGAGGCCGTCGCGGCAGGCCCTCGCGGTCGAACGCAGTTGCCGTAGAAGCGCAGCGCGCCGTTCGCGCCGAGCGCGAAGCCGTAGCGCGCGCCGAGCGTGTGCTCGTTGCTGCCGAGCGTGCCGCGCACGAGGCCGCCGATCGTGTCGCGGGCGTCGCGGGTGGCGATGTTGATCACGCCGTTGACCGCATTGGGGCCGTAGAGCGTGCCGCCCGGACCGCTGATCACCTCGATCTGCTCGATGTCCTCGAGCAGCGGCTGGCGCAGTTCCCAGAACACGCCGGAATGAAGCGTGCGAGTAGAGGCTGCGGCCGTCGATCAGGACGAGCAGCTTGTTCGACGGTCTCGAGCCGTTGAAGCCGCGCGCGCTGATCGCATATTCGCGGCGCGTTGACCTGCTGGACCTGGAGATTGGGCGCGAGCCGCAGCGCCTCGGGCAGCGAAGTGGCCGGCGAGCGGGCGATCTCCGTCGCCGGTGATCACGTAGAGCGCGGTCGGCGCGGCGCTCAGCGGCTCCTCGCGCTTCGAGGCCGAGCGGACCGGGAGCTGCGCCAGCTCCTCGATCGACAGCTGCGGAGAGGTCCGGGACTGCGCCTGCAGGCTCGCCAGCGTCGGTCGGGTCCTGCGCGGCCGCCGGCGCGGCGGCGGAAAGGCGGCGACGGCGGAGCCGAGGAGCAGGCTCGATAGCCGCCGATTGTTCACGACCTAAGGCCTCACGGATCGCCCCCCGGCGTCGGCGGCTTGTCGAGTGCGCGCGCCGCAAAGGTCAAGATGGCGAGCGGCGTCAGCGCGCCGGCCGCGGGCCGGCTCGATCGCGCTCGGGCGCGTCGGCGACCGCGGCGAGCATCGCCGTCCAGGCGGCGACATTCTGGCGGAGCTGCGCCGGATCGACCTTGTCGAGCGTGTCGTCGGGCGTGTGGTGATAGTCGAAATAGCGGGTGCCGTCCTGGTTGAGGTCGATCGCCGGCGACGCCGGCGCGCGACCCAGGCGCCGAGATCGGCGCCGGCGTTGGCGCGATCGCGGCCGCGGACGATGCCGAGCGGCGCGAGCAAGGCGGCGATCCGGTCGGCGAGCGCCGCATTGGCCGGCGCGAGGCTGAAATTCGACCCGCCAGACCCGGTCGGCGCCGAAATCGGATTCGCCGACCAGGACGACGTTGCCGTCGGCGCGGTGGCGGCTGAAATGGGTCTCGCCGCCGAACGCCGCCGACCTCCTCGGCGCCGAACAGGACGACGCGGATCGTCCGGCGCGGCCGGCCCGCCTGCATGATCCGGTGCGCCGCGGCGGCGGTGATCGCGACGCCCGCGGCATTGTCGATCGCGCCGGTGCCGAGATCCCAGCTGTCGAGATGGCCGCCGATCAGCGATCACGCCGGCCGCCGGGTCGCTGCCCGGCACTTCGGCGACGACATTGCCCGACTGGCGGCGGCCGATGTTGCGCGGCGTCAGCGTCAGCCGCATCCGCACCGGCCGGTCGCCGCGCGCGAGGATGCGCTGCGAGCTGCTCGGCGTCGGGGATGGAGAGCGCGCCGGCCGGGATCGGCCGCACGCCCTCGGCGAAGCTCTGGACGCCGGTATGCGGGTTGCGGTGATGGTCGGTGCCGATCGAGCGGACGACGATCGCCGCCGCGCCCTTGCGGCTGGCGATCGTCGGGCCCTGCGCGGCGCGGCGCGCCGAACGGGCCGTAGCCCGATCCGTCCTGGGTCGGCCTGCATGGTGTGGGTGACGAAGACGATCTTGCCGCGCACCGCCGCGTCGGGCGCCGCCTGCAGCGCGGCGACGCTGTCGAAGCCGACCACCTCGGCCTCGATGCCCGCGCGCCGGCGTCGCGCCGCTATTGCCGAGCGCGGTGACGACCAGCGGCTGCGGGAAGGGCGAGACGATCTCGGCCCGCTCCTCGCCGCGCACCCAGACCGGCATGTCGAACGGCTCGACGCGGACGTTGGTGAAGCCGAGCGCGGTCAGCCGCGCGCACCGCCCAGTCGCGCGCCCGCGCCTCGGCCTCGGTGCCGGCCATGGCGCTGGCCGACCTCGGTGGTCAGGCCCTCGACGATGTCCCAGGCGAGCGTGTCGCCGCGAGCGCGGCGTCGCGCAGGGCGGCGGCCTGGTCGGCGGCCGGCTGGGCGAAGGCGAGGGAGGGGAGGGCGAGGGCGAGCAGGACGAGTTTTTTCATGGCGTTGCGCTAGCCACTTCGTCATTCCGGCGAAAGCTTGAATCGCATTGTCTTAGGAACGGGCGAATCCGGCTTGCGCCGGAATGACGGTGACAAAGCGGCGGCTTCGTCACTAGGGAACCGCCAACCCCGTATCTCCATCGTCAGAAAGCGAGCGCCCGATGGCCGCCCAGTACAGTTTCGTCATGAAGGGCATGACCAAGACCTTCCCCGGCGCCCCCAAGCCGGTGCTCAACAACATCCACCTGCAATTCTATCCCGACGCCAAGATCGGCATCGTCGGCCCGAACGGCTCGGCAAGTCGACGCTGATGAAGATCATGGCCGGCCGCGACAAGGAGTTCGTCGGCGAGGCCTGGCCGGGCGAGCATATCACGCGTCGGCTATCTCGAGCAGGAGCCGCAGCTCGATCCGACCAAGACGGTCAAGGAGAACGTCATGGACGGCGTCCGCGCCGGTCGCCGACATGATCGACCGCTTCAACGAGATCTCGCGCGCTGATGGCCGATCCGCCCGAGGACGCCGATTTCGACGCGCTGATGGCCGAGATGGGCGAACTTGCAGGAGAAGATCGACGCGGTCGACGGCTGGACGCTCGACAACCAGCTCGAGATCGCGATGGACGCGCTGCGCTGCCCGCCCGGCGACGCCCGGTCGACAACCTCTCGGGCGGCGAGAAGCGCCGCGTCGCGCTGACCCGGCTGCTGCTCGAAAAGCCCGACATCCTGCTGCTCGACGAGCCGACCAACCATCTCGACGCCGAGAGCGTCCAGTGGCTCGAAAAGCATCTCATCGACTATCCCGGCAACGTCATCCTCGTCACCCACGACCGCTACTTCCTCGACAATGTCGTCAACTGGGTGCTCGAGCTCGATCGCGGCCGCTACTACGTCTACGAAGCCAATTATTCCGGCTATCTTGGAGAAGAAAGCCAAGAGACTGGAGCAGGAGGAGCGCGAGGAGCAGGGCAAGCAGAAGGCGATCAACGACGAGCTCGAATGGATCCGGCCGCTCGCCCAAGGCGCGCCAGGCCAAGTCCAAGGCCCGCATCCGCGCCTTCGACGAGCTGGTCGAGGCGCAGGAGAACCGCACGCCCGGGCAAGGCGCAGATCCTGATCCAGGTGCCCGAGCGGCTCGGCGGCAACGTCATCGACGTCAAGGGCGTCTCGCAAGGCCTATGGCGACAAACTGCTGTTCGAGGATCTGAGCTTCTCGCTGCCGCCGGGCGGCATCGTCGGCGTGATCGGCCCCAACGGCGCCGGCAAGACCACCCTGTTCAAGCTGATCACCGGCGCCGGAGCAGCCCGACGGCGGCGAGATCAAGATCGGCCCGACCGTCCATCTCGGCTATGTCGACCAGTCGCGCGACCACTCGACGCCGAACAAGAATGTCTGGGAGGAGATTTCCGACGGCGCTCGACGTCTTCCGCTTCGGCAAGCACGAGATCGGCACCCGCGCCTATGTCGGCGCCTTCAACTTCAAGGGCCAGGACCAGCAGAAGAAGGTCGGCCAGCTCTCGGGCGGCGAGCGCAACCGCGTCCACATCGCCAAGATGCTGAAGGAGGGCGGCAACGTCCTGCTGCTCGACGAGCCGACCAACGATCTCGACGTCGAGACGCTGCGCGCGCTCGAGGAGGCGCTCGAGAATTTCGCCGGCTGCGCGGTGATCATCAGCCACGACCGCTTCTTCCTCGACCGCCTCGCCACCCACATCCTCGCCTTCGAGGGCGACAGCCATGTCGAATGGTTCGAAGGCAATTTCGAAGCCTATGAGGAAGACAAGCGCCGGCGTTTGGGCCCGGAGGCGGACCGGCCGCACCGGATGACGTACAAGAAGCTGACGCGCTAGCAGCTCCGGCGTCATTGCGAGCGGAGCGAAGCAATCACGCCCCGGCTGGATTGCTTCGTCGCTGCGCGCCTGGCGATGACGGACAGTGGCTAGAGCGGATAATCGTAGCGCAGGAAGCCCTTGAACCGCGCGATGCGGTCGTAGAGGGCGCGGGCCGGCCGGTTGTCCTCCTTGGTCAGCCAGTAATAAGCGGTGGCGCCGCGCGCCCGCGCCGCTCGGCGACGGCGTCGATCAGGCCGTCGCCACGCCCTTGCCGCGCGCGTCCTCGGCGGTGAACAGGTCCTGGAGGTAGCAGCGTCTGGCCGCGCCAGCTCTGGGGGTGGAACAGATAATGGGCGATGCCGGCCAGCCGCCCGTCGAGGCGGGCGCCGAGGCCGTGGACGCCTCGCCGGCGATCAGCAGCCGCCAGGTGCGCTGATAGTCCTCGTCGGGAAGCGGGTCGCCGTAGAAAGCCTTGTAGCCGCGGGCGAGCGCCTCCCATTCGGCGCGGTCGCCCGCGCGGAGCGGTGCGATCGCGATCACCGCTTCAGCGCACCCGCTTGACGTAGACCGCGCCGCCCTCGCGCTTCTCGATCTGGAAATTGGGGATCGCCTCGATCAGCTCGGACAGGCGCGAATAGCCGTAATTGCGGGCGTCGAACGAGGAGCGGTTGCCGGCCAGCTTGCCGACCTCCGAGAGGCTGGCGAAGCCGCGCTCGTCGCGCTTCGACGGCCTTGATCGCGTCGCCGAGCAGCTTGACCACCGCCTCGTCGATCGCCGACTTGCGCTCGGCCGGCGCGGCGCCGGCCTCGGCCGCGTCCGCCTTGGCCGAGCGCGCCGACGTCGATGAAGCGGGTGCAGGCCTGGCGGAAGGATTCCGGCGTCTTGGCGGTGCCGAAGCCGTAGACCGGCAGCCCGTCCTGCCGGATGCGCATGGCGAGCGGCATGAAGTCGCTGTCGCGACGACATGATGCCGAAGCCGTGGACATGGCCGCGATAGAGCAGGTCCATGGCGTCGATCGTCATCTTCATGTCGGTCGCGCTCTTGCCCTTGGTGACGTCGAACTGCTGCTGCGGCTCGATCGCGTGGCGGTGGATCGATCTTCGCCCAGCCCTTGAGCGCCGGCTTTCTGCCAATTGCCGTAGGCGCGGCGGATGTTGACCGTGCCGAGCTCGGCAAGGACGGTCAGCACCGGATCGAGCGAATCCGGCGAGGCATTGTCGGCGTCGATCAGCAGCGCGACGTTGCGGCTGTGGCGCGAGGGATCGTCGGTCATGCGCCGTCTTAGCGCGGCGAGGCCGCGGCTCAAGGCGCTTTGCGCGGGCGGCGCCGCGACCAAGGCCGCGATCAGGCAGTGGCGCAGGCTCCGCGCCTTGTCGTCATATTCGGCCGGCCATCAGCAGCAGGGTGTCGACCGCCCGCTGGTCGGTGACCGAATGGGCGAGGCGGCGGCAGCGCATCGCCTGGGCGCGCAGCGCGCCGGCCTGGCGATGGTCGGTGACGTCGATCAGGATGTTGACCGCGCCGGCGATCTCGCCGTCGCTCGTCGATCAGCGGGGTCGGATAGGGAGTGAACATCACCCGGGTGCCGTCGGGCCGCTCGGCGACGGCGACCGCGCCGCGCACCGCGCGCTTCTCGCGGATCGCCACCGCCATCGGGCAATCCTCGTGGGGGAGGAAGGCGCCGTCCTCGCCGTAGAGCTTCCAGGTCACGCACCAGCGGTCCTCGCCGACCACCGGCGTCCGCCCGGCGAAATCGATGCAGGCGCGGTTGAAGAAGGTGACCCAGCCGTCGGCGTCGGTGGTGTAGATCGGCGCCGGCAGCGTCTCGAGCACCGCGTGCAGCTCGCTCTCGCCGTGGCGCGCCGCCGCCAGCGCCAGTCCGACCATCTCTTCGGGCGTTGCGGCGACAGGCGTCATGCGGACCGGCTCTGGTCTGTGACGGTGAATGACGGTGCCCCCATAGCGGCCATCTTAACCCAGATCAAAGGCCAAGGTTCCGTTGCTCGCCGGCGGAATTGCCGAGATGCCGGCGAAGCTCCCGACTGTGCCGAATCGGCCACGCTTGCCGCCGCCGCCGCGCCGGACCAAGATGCGGCGACAAGCGAAGGGGAGGGCGGAGTGGCCGGCTGGAACGCGAAGAAGACGATCGTCGCCGCCGAGGACATGGCGCCCGAGCACCGGCTGAAGCCGACCCTGGGCTGGCCGCATCTGATCGCGCTCGGCGTCGGCGCGATCGTCGGCACCGGCATCCTCACCCTGACCGGCGTCGGCGCGGCCAAGGCCGGGCCGGCGGTGATCCTCTCCTTCGCCATCGCCGGCCTGATCTGCGCCGCCGCCGCGCTCGCTTATGCCGAGATGGCGACGATGATCCCGGCCTCGGGCAGCGCCTACACCTACACCTATGTCGTGCTCGGCGAGCTGCTCGCCTGGATCGTCGGCTGGAGCCTGATCCTCGAATATTCGCTGGTGGTGAGCGCGGTCGCGGTCGGCTGGTCGGGCTATGCCTCGCCGCTTGCTCGAAGCACTGGCTCGGACTTCCCGCATGGCGCTGACGCAGGGGCCGGAGCTCGGCGGCATCATCAACCTGCCGGCCATCTTCATCATCGCGGTCGTCGCCGGCCTGCTGATCTACGGCACCCGCGAGAGCGCGACGGTCAACGCGGTCCTGGTCGCTGGTGAAGGTGGTGGCGCTGATCGTCTTCGTCGCGGTCACCCTGCCTTATTTCGACGCCGCCAATTTCGAGCCCTTCATGCCCTACGGCTTCCCCAAGTCCGGCCCGCCGGGCGCCGAGGTCGGCGTCATGGCGGCGGCGGCGATCATCTTCTTCGCCTTCTACGGCTTCGACGCGATCGCGACCGCGGCGGAGGAGACCAAGAATCCCGGCCGCGACCTCAAGATCGGCATCGTCGGCTCGATGGTCGTCTGCGTGATCATCTACATGGCGGTCGCCGGCCGCGGCGATCGGCGCGCTCGCCTATCACGCGCTTCGCCAACAGCCCCGAGCCGCTGGCGCTGATCCTGCGCGAGATCGGCCAGCCCTGGGCGGCGCGATTATCTCGCCGTCTCGGCGGTGATCGCGCTGCCGACCGTGATCCTCGCCTTCTTCTACGGCCAGAGCCGGATCTTCTTCGTGATGGCGCGCGACGGCCTGCTGCCGCCGAGCCTGGCGCGGGTCTCGGGCCGCGGCTCGCCGGTCCGGATCACGATCTTCACCGCGATCGTCGTCGCGGTGCTCGCCGGCCTCATCCCGCTCGCCGAGCTGGCCGCGCTCGCCAATGCCGGCACGCTCACCGCCTTCATCGCGGTCTGCGTCTGCATGCTGGTGATGCGCCGGCGCGCGCCCGATGCGCGCGCGCCGGTTCCGGACGCCCTGGGCCTGGCCGGTCGGCATCGTCGGCATCCTCGGCTGCCTCTATCTGCTCTACAGCCTGCCGCAGCGCACCCAGATCTGGTTCCTCGGCGCGCATGTCGTCGGCATCGTCATCTATCTGCTCTACGGCGCGCGGCGAAGCGTCGCGGGGCGGGAGGCGGCCTGATGCTGCGCCGCTCTCGTCCTCGCTCGTCCTTGCTCTGCCTCGCCGCGCCGGCGCTGGCGCAGCCGGCGCCGGTCCGGCGACGGTCCGCGTCCTGCTGCACACCGGCGCAGGGCGACATCCTCGTCGCGCTCGACGACGGCGCGCGCGCCGGTCACCGCCGCCAATTTCCTGCGCTATGTCGATGCGCGCCGCTTCGACGGCGCGAACTTCTACCGGGCGATGCGCGGCCGGGCCGGACGCGCGGCCTGATCCAGGGCGGGGTGCGCGATCCGCGCCGGCTCTTCCCGCCGATCGCGCACGAGCCGACCAGCCAGACCGGCCTCAGCCCATGTCGACGGCGCGCTCTCGATGCCGCGGCTCGCGCCCGGCACCGCGCCGGGCGATTTCATCGATCATGGTCGGCGCCATGCCCTATCTCGACGCCGGCCCGGCTCGGCCGGCGACGGCTCGGGCTATGCCGTGTTCGGCCGGGTCGTCGAGGGCATGGACGTCGTCCGCCGCATCCTCGCCGCGCCGACCTCGCCGACCGAAGGGGAGGGGGCGATGCGCGGCCAGATGCTCGCGCCCGCGCATCCGCATCCTCACCGCGCGGCGGCGTTCGCGGCGCCGAGCTCAGGCCGGCGCGAATTCGCCGCTCGCCTCGTCGCAGATGTGGAGGATGCCGTCGGCGATCGCGAAATAGGCGCCGTGCAGCTTGAGCCGGCCCGCCTCCTCGCGCTCGCGGACCCAGGGGAAGGTGCGCAGATTGCGGAGCGAGATGCGCACGCCCTCCAGCTCCATTTCGAGGAAGGCCTGGCGGCCGAGCTCGGGATGGCGGGCGCGGATTCGGCTCGCGCGCCTCGCTCAGCATGTCGATCCAGTGGGCGATGAAATGGCCGTCGCCATGGTCGGCATCGTCGAACTGGCCGGTCAGCGCCGCCGCGCAGCCGCCGCAAAAGCCGTGGCCCATCACCACCAGCTCGTCGACCTCGAGCTGGGTCACCGCGAATTCGAGCGCCGCCGAGACGCCGTGATAGTGCGCTGTCGGGCTCGAACGGCGGGACGAGGTTGGCGACGTTGCGGACGACGAACATCTCGCCCGGCCGCGCGTCGAAAATCTGGGCCGGGTCGACCCGGCTGTCCGAGCAGGCGATCACCATCACCTTCGGGCTCTGGCCCTCGGCGAGCTCCGACCCAGCGCTCGCGCTGCGCGCCCCAGCCCTGGTCGCGGAAGCGGCGATAGCCTTCGAGCAGCGCGCTGAAATCGGCCATGGCCGGCGCCGTTAGGCGAGGCGGGAAGGGGTGGCAAGTGCGCGCCAAGGATCGCTATCTGCGCGCCATGAGCGAAGCCGACCCCGTCAGCGTCCCGCGCCAGCGCAAGCCCGACTGGATCCGGGTCAAGGCGCCGGTCAGCGCCGGCTTCATGGAAACCAAGGCGCTGATGCGCCGGCTCAACCTCGCCACCGTCTGCGAGGAGGCGGCCTGCCCGAATATCGGCGAGTGCTGGACCAAGAAGCACGCGACGGTGATGATCCTCGGCGACACCTGCACCCGCGCCTGCGCCTTCTGCAACGTCAAGACCGGCATGCCGCGCGCGGTCGATCCGCTCGAGCCCGAGCATGTCGCGGTCGCCGCGGCCGAGCTCGGCCTCACCCATATCGTCGTCACCTCGGTCGACCGCGACGATCTGCCCGACGGCGGCGCCTCGCAGTTCGTCAAGGTGATCGAGGCGCTGCGGCGCAACACGCCGGCGACCACGATCGAGATCCTGACCCCCGATTTCCGCAACAAGTCGCAAGCCGCGGTCGAGAAGATCATCGAGGCGCGCCCCGACGTCTACAACCACAATCTCGAAACGGTGCCGCGCCTCTATCCGACGATCCGGCCCGGCGCGCGCTATTATGCCTCGCTGCGGCTGCTCGAGAGCGTCAAGCGGCACGATCCGTCGATCTTCACCAAGTCGGGCGTGATGGTCGGGCTCGGCGAGCAGCGGCTCGAAGTCCATCAGGTGATGGACGACATGCGCTCGGCCGACGTCGATTTCCTGACCATGGGCCAGTATCTCCAGCCGACCCCGCGCCACGCCAAGGTCGAGGAGTTCGTCACGCCGGAGGCGTTCAAGGCCTATGCGCGCGATCGCCCGCGCCAAGGGCTTCCTGCTCGTCGCCGCCTCGCCGCTGACCCGGTCGAGCTACCATGCCGGCGACGATTTCGAGAAGATGCGGGCGGCGCGCGAGGCGAAGCTGGCGGCGGCGCGCTAGGGCCTGATGCCGCGCCACACCGAAAAGCGGATCCTGCCCTACACGCCCGAGCAGTTGTTCGATCTGGTCGCCGACGTCGGCCGCTATCAGGAATTCCTGCCCTGGGTCGCGGCGACGCGGGTCCGCTCGGACAGCGAGACCGAGATGGTCGCCGACCTCGTCGTCGGCTTCCGGGCGCTCAAGGAGACCTTCACCTCGAAGGTGCGCAAGCGCCGGCCGCGACCGAGATCGAGATCGACTATGTCGAAGGCCCGCTCAAATATCTGCACAACAGCTGGAAGTTCCGCGCCCGACGGCGAGGGCGGCACCGAGGTCGATTTCTGCGTCGATTTCGCCTTCAGGAACCGGATCTTCGAGGCGCTGGCCGGGCAGATGTTCGATCGCGCGCTGCGGCGGATGATCGGCGCCTTCGAGGAGCGCGCCCACGCGCTCTACGGCGCCGGCGCGTCGGGCAGCAGCAGCTCGAGCGCGCAGAGCGCCGCCTGAAGGCGGACGCCGCCGCGGCCATGTCGTCGAACTTCTGGGTGTCGGCGATGATCTCCTTGGGATCGGCGTCGCGCTCGGCGCGGGCGAAGACGACGGTGCCGACCGGCTTGCGGTCCGAGCCGCCGGCCGGGCCCGGCGATGCCGGTGAGCGCCACCGCGACGTCGGCGCCCGAGGCGGCGAGCGCGCCCTGCGCCATCGCCCAGGCGACCGCGACCGAGACCGAGCCGAACGTCTCGATCACGTCCTCGCTGACCTGGAGCAGCTTGGTCTTGGCCTCGTTCGAATAAGTGACGAAGCCCGGCCTCGAACACGTCCGAGCTGCCGGCGATCTCGGTCAGCGCGGCGGCGACCAGGCCGCCGGTGCAGCTCTCCGCCACCGCGACCCGCCGGCCGGCGGCGCGATTCGCCTCGATCACCTGGCGGGCGTTGTCGACCAGCTCGGCGGGCAGGACGATAGTCGCGGGTGTCGGTCATTCGATCCTCCGGGAGCCGCACGGTCGCGACGGCCTGCGCCGCGATGCCTTCGCCGCGGCCGGTGAAGCCGAGCCGCTCGGTCGTCGTCGCCTTGATGCTAACCCTCGACTGCGGCAGCCGCAACAGGCGCGATCCGCGTCGCGCATCGCGTCCCGATACGGGCCGATCCGCGGCGCCTCGCAGATGATGGTGACGTCGACATGGTCGATCCGGCCGCCGGCCTGCTCGACCAGGTCGCGGGCATGCTCGAGGAACAGCGACGAGGCGGCGCCGCGCCATTGCGGGTCGGACGGCGGGAAATGGTCGCCGATATCGCCGGCGCCGAGCGCGCCGAGAATCGCGTCGGTCAGCGCGTGGAGAACGACGTCGGCGTCGCTATGGCCGGTGAGGCCCTTGTCGTGCGGGATGCGGACGCCGCCGAGCCACAGCGCCTCGCCCGGCCGCGAAGGCGTGGACGTCGAAGCCGAAGCCGACGCGCGGGGCTCAGCAGGGCGGCTTCGGCGCGGCGGAAATCGGCCTCGTAGGTCAGCTTCTCGAGCGCCGGATCGCCTTCGACGAGCGCGACGTCGAGGCCGGCCGCGCGGGCGATCTGGGCGTCGTCGGTCGCCTCGCCGCCGGGCCAGGCGGCGTGGGCGCGCGCGGATCGCGTCGAAGCGGAAGGCCTGCGGCGTCTGCACCCGCACCAGATCGTCGCGCGGCACCGGCCTCGCCGTCGCGCCGCGCCAGGCGTGTCGACGACCGGCAAGAGCGGGGACCGCGCCGTCATGGCCGTCGAGCGCGTCGAGCAGCCGGTCGATCACCGCGCGCGGGAAGGAAGGGGCGGGCGGCGTCGTGGATCAGCACGCGCTCCGCGCCCGTCGAGCGCCTCGAGCCCGTTGCGGCACCGACTGCCGCCGCGTCGCGCCGCCGATGATCGGGGCGGGGAGGGCGCGATCGCCGACCGCGTCGCGATAGGCCGCCTCCTGGCCCGTCGCCGATCACGACCTGGATCGCGTCGATCCGCGGGTGGCGCAGATGGTCGACGGCATGGGCGAGCAGCGCCTTGCCGGCGAGCCGGCGATATTGCTTGGGCACGTCGCCGCCCGGCGCGGCTGCCGCTGCCGGCCGCGACCAGCAATGCGACTGTGCGTCCCATGCACATTTCGCCTAGCCGAGGCCAAACTTGCCCGCCAGCGCATTCCACCCTATCTCGCGCCGTCCCATGACGCCGCCTCGACGCCCATCCAGATCGGCCCGGTCCGCATCGAAACGCCGGTCATCCTGGCGCCGATGACGGGCGTCACCGACATGCCGTTCCGGCGGATCGTCAAGCGCTACGGCGCCGGGCTGACCGTCACCGAGATGATCGCCAGCCAGGCGGCGATCCGCGAGACCCGCCAGTCGCTGCAGAAGATGGTCTGGGATCCGATCGAGGAGCCGGTCTCGATGCAGCTCGCCGGCTGCTCGCCCAGGGAGATGGCGGAGGCGGCGAAGCTCAACGAGGATCGCGGCGCCGCGATCATCGACATCAACATGGGCTGCCCGGTCAAGAAGGTGGTCAACGGCGAGGCGGGCTCGGCGCTGATGCGCGACCTCAAGCTCGCCGCCGCGATCATCGACGCGACGGTGAAGGCGGTCAGCGTGCCGGTCACGCTCAAGATGCGGATGGGCTGGGACCATGACAGCCTCAACGCGCCCGAGCTGGCGCGGATCGCCGAGGATCTCGGCGTCCGGATGATCACCGTCCACGGCCGCACCCGCTGCCAGATGTACAAGGGCGAGGCCGACTGGGCGCTTCATCCGCAAGGTCAAGGAGGCGGTCGCCGTCCCGGTCATCGCCAATGGCGACATCAACACGATCGAGGATGTCGACGCGGCGCTCGCCCAGTCGGGCGCCGACGGCGTGATGATCGGCCGCGGCGCCTATGGCCGGCCCTGGCTGCTCAGGCAGGTCGATGCACTGGCTGAAGACCGGCGAGCGCCTGCCCGATCCGAGCCTCGACGAGCAATATGCGGTGATCGTCGAGCAATATGAGGCGATGCTCGACGCTCTACGGCACCGCAGATCGGCGTCAATTGCGCGCGCAAGCATATCGGCTGGTACACCAAGGGCCTGCACGGCTCGGCCGAGTTCCGCAACGCCTTCAACCAGGAGCCGGACCCGGCGCGCGCGCAGGCGATGCTGCGCGATTTCTACGCGCCCTGGCTGAGCGAAGGCGGCCGCCTGAGCGGCCGAGTCCGCGCGGCTGCTGCGGCGGGCCGAGCGCCATTCACTGTGTTCTTTGTGCCACATTGTTGTGCTAGAGCCGCAGTGTGAACGCCGAAGCCGCGATCCCTGTCGAGTCCTCCCGGCCGCGCTGGCGGCGGCGCCTCTCGCGTCATGCTGCGGCGCGAGCGGCTGGGTGCCGCTCGGTCGAGATCGGCGATCGTCGCTCGCCTTGCTCGCGGTGGTCGCCGTCGTCAGCTATTCTGATCGTCACCCGCGACCGGCCGGCCGGAAGCGCCGCTGACGCCGCGAGACTGGTCGCGGCCTTGCTGGTCGCCAATCTCGTCCCGGCGATGGCGCTGATGGTGCTGGTCGCGCGGCGCCTCGCGATCCGCCGCGCGGTCGCGCTCGGACGATCGGCGGCAAGGGCGCGGCTGCACGTCCGCCTCGTCGCGCTCTTCTCGATCATCGCCGCGGTGCCGACCCTGCTGGTCGTGATCTTCGCCTCGATGCTGTTCCAGAGCGGCGTCGAATTCTGGTTCTCGGACCAGGCCGCAGACCGTGCTGAGCAGCGCCGAGAACGTCGCGCAGATCTACGCAGAGCGAGCATCGCGACCGGCTGCAGGCTCGACGTCCAGGCGATGGGCGGCGACGTGGTCGACCGGATCAACCGCTATCGGCAGCGACAGCCAGGCCTTCCGCGACGATTTCCTCTACCAGACCGCCGCCCGCCAGCTCACCGAGACCGCGGTCCTGCGCGATCGACCCGAACGGGCAGGTACGCAGCGCAGATCGAGGTCAATTTCGACGACCGGCCGCTCGACCGCGCGGTTCACGCCCGCAGGTGCTGCGCGCGCTGCGCGCCGGCGAGGTGCGGGTCGATCCTCGGCCGCGACCGGGTCGAGGCGGTCGTCCGGCTCGATCCGCAGGCGGCGATCTATTTCTACGGCGTCGCGCGTCGTCGAACGCCGACGCGATCGCCCAGCATCCGCCAGGCGCAGAGCGCGGCCAGCGACTATCAGTCGACGCTGGAGAGCACCGCGCAACCTCCAGATCCGCTTCAACGCCGTCCTGCTCCTCGTCTCGCTGCTGCTCGATCGGCGCTCGCGATCTGGATCGCGCTCAAGCTTGCCGACCGGCTGGTCCGGCCGGTCGGCCAGCTGGTCGACGCGGCGCGGCGGGTCACCGCCGGCGATCTCTCCGCGCGCGTGCCGCCGTCGCGGACCGAGCGACGAGGTCGGCACGCTCGGCAATGCCTTCAACCGGATGACCGGCCGGCTCGAGGAGCAGACCGGCGCGCTGGTCACCGCCAACGCCCAGCTCGACAGCCGCCGCGCCTTCACCGAGGCGGTGCTGTCGGGCGTGACCGCGGGCGTCATCTCGGTCGACGACGACCATGTCGTGCGGCTGATCAACAGCTCGGCCGAGGCGCTGCTCAAGACCGGCGGCAAGAGCCCGGTCGGCCAGAAGCTCGCCGACCTCGCGCCCGAGCTCGACCGCCAGCTGACCAGCGAGGAGCGCGAGGACGTCGTCCAGCTCGCCTCGCGCGGCGAGCCGCGGACGCTGGCGGTCAAGACGGTGCAAGGTGAAGGGCGGCCATGTCCTCACCTTCGACGACATCACCGAGCAGTTGCTCGACCAGCGCCGCGCCGCCTGGTCCGACGTCGCCCGCCGCATCGCCCACGAGATCAAGAACCCGCTGACCCCGATCCAGCTCGCCGCCGAGCGGCTGCAGCGCCGCTACGGCAAGGAGATCGACAGCGATCCGGCGACCTTCGAGCGGCTGACCGGCACGATCGTCCGCCAGGTCGGCGACCTGCAGGCGCATGGTCGACGAATTCTCCTCCTTCGCGCGCATGCCCAAGCCCGCCTTCGCCGAGGAGCCGCTCGCCGAGATCGCCCGCCAGGCCCTGTTCCTGCACGAGGTCGCGCATCCCGAGATCGACTTCGCGCTCGACGCGCCCGATCCGTCGCCGCGCCTGGTCTGCGACCGCCGCCTGCTCGGCCAGGCGCTGACCAACATCGTCAAGAACGGCGTCGAGGCGATCGAGCAGAAGCGCGAGGAGAGGAAGCGCGGCAGCAAGGCGCGCCGACCGGATCGCGATCGACGATCCGCGCAGGAGGGCAGCAAGGTCGTCGATCGAGGTCGCCGACACCGGCATCGGCCTGCCGGCCGAGCGCGGCGCGGCTGACCGAGCCCTATATGACGACCCGCGCCAAGGGCACCGGGCCTCGGCCTCGCCATCGTCAAGAAGATCGTCGAGGAGCATTTCGGCCAGATCGAGTTCGAGGATGCGCCCGGCGGCGGCTCGCTCGTCCGGCTCGATCTTCGATCCGCGACACGCTCGCCCAGCTCGCCGGCACGGTCTGCAGATATTCTGAAGAAACATCAGCAAGCGGTTGAAATTATATGGCGTTGGACATCCTCATAGTCGACGACGAGCAGGACATCCGCGAGCTCGTCGCGGGCGTGCTCGAGGACGAGGGCTTCGAGACCCGCACCGCCGGCGACAGCGGCGAGGCGCTGCAGGCGCTCGCCGAGCGGCGGCCGTCGCTGGTGCTGCTCGACGTCTGGCTGCAGGGCTCGAAGCTCGACGGGCTGCAATTGCTCGAGGAGGTCAAGAGGCGCGATCCGACGCTGCCGGTGCTGATGATCTCCGGCCACGGCAATCTCGACACCGCGGTCGCCGCGATCCGGCAGGGCGCGGTCGACTTCATCGAAAAGCCGTTCGAGGCCGGCCATCTCGTCCATCTCGTCGCGCGCGCGACCGAGACCGAGCGGCTGCGGCGCGAGAATGAGGCGCTGCGGCAGCAGATCGGCAACGAGATGGAGCTGACCGGCTCCAGCGCCGCGATCAACAATGTCCGCGCGACGCTGAAGCGGGTCGCCGCGACCGGCAGCCGCGTGCTCATCTCCGGGCCCGGCCGGCGTCGGCAAGGAGGTGGCGGCGCGGCTGCTCCACAATTGGAGCCCGCGCGCCGACGGGCCGTTCATCGTCGTCACCGCGGCGCGGATGACGCCCGAGCGGGTCGAGGAGGAATTGTTCGGCGCGGAGGAGGGGGGCGAGCTGGCCCGCCCGGGCCTGCTCGAGCAGGCGCATGGCGGCACCCTGTTCCTCGACGAGATCGCCGACATGCCGCTCTCGACCCAGGGCAAGATCCTGCGCGTGCTGACCGATCAGAGCTTCACCCGGGTCGGCGGCCAGCGCACCGTCAAGGTCGACATGCGGGTCGTCTCCTCGACCGCGCGCACCCTGCCCGACGAGATCGCCGCCGGCCGCTTCCGCGAGGATCTCTATTACCGGCTCAACGTCGTGCCGGTGCATCTGCCGGCGCTCGCCGACCGGCGCGAGGACATTCCCGAGATCGTCGACCATTTCGCCGCGCGCTACGCCGCCGACCAGCGGGTGCCGACGCCGCGCATCTCCGACGACGCCATGGCGGCGCTTCAGGCCTATGACTGGCCGGGCAACGTCCGCCAGCTGCGCAACGTGATCGAGCGGACCATCATCCTCGCGCCGGGCGAGCGGATCGGCTGCATCGAGATCGACATGCTGCCGCCCGAAATCCTCAACGACCAGGCGCAGCTGACCCCGAACGAGGCGGTCAAGGCGATCATGGGCACGCCGCTCCGCGAAGCGCGCGAGACGTTCGAGCGCGAATATCTGCGCGTCCAGATCCGCCGCTTCTCGGGCAACATCTCGCGCACCGCCAATTTCATCGGCATGGAGCGCTCGGCGCTGCACCGCAAGCTGAAGGCGCTCGGCCTCGCCGACACGCGCGGGGAGGGGAGCGAATAGCGCGATTGGCGCGGGGCGCGCGATGCGTGATATTGCGGCGGCGCGGCCCGCCGCCAATATGACCAAAAGAGAGAGCGAAAATGCCCGACAAGGTCAACAATCTCCAGGACATGTTCCTGAACAGCCTGCAGACGCACCAAGACGCCGGTCACCATGTTCCTGGTCAAGGGCGTCAAGCTCCAGGGGATCATCACCTGGTTCGACAATTTCTCGGTGCTGCTGCGCCGCGACGGCCAGGCGCAGCTCATCTACAAGCACGCCATCTCGACGATCATGCCGGCCCAGCCGGTCGATCTCGGCGGCCTCCAGGAGGCGTTCGCCGAGCAGCTCGAGAAGAAGAAGCCGACCCTGCTCCAGGAGGTGTTCCTGACCGCGGTCAAGCAGCTCGGGCGAGCCGGTGACCATGTTCCTGGTCAACGGCGTCATGCTGCAGGGCGAGATCGCCGCGTTCGACCTGTTCTGCATGCTGCTCGAGCGCGACGGCCTGTGCCAGCTCGTCTACAAGCACGCCATCTCGACCGTGCAGCCCGAAAATCCGGTCAATTTCCAGGAAGCCCAGGCCGAGGAGTGAGCGGCTGAGCGTCTTCAACCGGGATGCGGACGATGAAGTCAGCCGCGGCGCCCGCGCCGTCATCGCCTTGCCCGATCTGGGGCGCGAGGCGCGGCGCGACCCCGAGGCGCGGCTCGACGAGGCGGCCGGCCTCGCCGAGGCGATCGGCGTCGCGGTCGAGGACCGGCTCCATTTCCGCATCCGCCAGCCCGCGCCCGGCGACCCTGTTCGGCTCGGGCCAGGTCGAGCAGATCGCCGACGCGGTGCGCCAGGCGGAGGCCGAACTGCTGATCGTCGACGCCGCGATCACGCCGGTCCAGCAGAAGAATCTGGAGGAGGGGACCAAGGCCAAGGTGATCGACCGCACCGGCCTGATCCTCGAAATCTTCGGCGAGCGCGCGGCGACCGCGGAGGGCCGGCTGCAGGTCGAGCTCGCCCATCTCGACTATCAGGCCGGGCGGCTGGTCCGCTCCTGGACCCACCTCGAGCGCCAGCGCGGCGGCTTCGGCTTCCTCGGCGGCCCGGGCGAGACCCAGATCGAGGCCGACCGCCGGCTGATCCGCGACCGCATGGCGAAGTTGCGCAGCGAGCTCGACCAGGTCGCGCGCACCCGCACGCTGCACCGCGTCCGCCGCCAGCGCGCGCCCTGGCCGGTGATCGCCCTGGTCGGCTACACCAATGCCGGCAAGTCGACCCTGTTCAACCGGCTGACCCGCGCCGAGGTGCTGGCCGAGGATCTGCTCTTCGCGACGCTCGACCCGACGATGCGCGAGATCGCGCTGCCCGGCTTCGACAAGGCGATCCTGTCCGACACGGTCGGCTTCATCTCCGATCTGCCGACCCAGCTCGTCGCCGCCTTCCGGGCGACGCTGGAGGAGGTGGTCTCGGCCGATCTCATCGTCCATGTCCGCGACATCTCGCACCCCGACAGCGACGCGCAGCGCGAGGATGTCGAGCAGGTGCTGAAGGAGATCGGCGTCGAAGGGCGGCGCCGTGATCGAGGCCTGGAACAAGATCGATCTGCTCGGCGCCGAGGAGGCGGCGCGGGTCGCGCGCCGAAGCGGCGCGGCGCGAGGACGTGGTCGTCGCTCTCCGCGCTGACCGGGGAAGGGGTGGACGGCTCTGCTCGCCGGCGCGTCCGGCGCGGCTGCGCAAGGACGCCAAGGTGCGCGACGATCACCCTGCCGGCGTCGGACGGCGAGCTGATCGCCTGGCTGCACGCCAATGGCGAGGTGCTGAGCCACGACCATGAGGGGCTGGAGACCGCGCTTCGAGGTGCGCCTGTCCGACGCGGATTGGGCGCGGTTCCAGGCGCTGGCGGCAGGCGAGCGCGGCGGCTAGACCAGCTTCTTGGCCCGCTGCCAGAGCGCTTCCAGCTCGTCGATATTCATATCCTTCAGCGGCTTGTCGGCCATTTCTTCCACCTTGCGGAAGCGCGTTTCGAAGCGCGCCGTCGCTTCGCGCAGCGCGGTTTCGGGGTTGATGTCGAGGTGGCGGGCATAGTTGACGACCGCGAACAGCAGGTCGCCGAGCTCGCCGGCGCGCTCCTCGTCGCTCTCGGCGCGCTCGATCTCGCCCAGCTCCTCGTCGATCTTGCGCCTGCGGCCCGTCGCTGTCGGGCCAGTCGAAGCCGACCCGCGCGGCGCGGCGCTGGATCTTCTCGGCGCGCTTCAGGGCGGGGAGGGCGAGGGCGACGCCGGCCAGCGCGCTCTCGTCCGGATCGGCCGCCGCGCTCGGCCGCCTTGAGCGCCTCCCAGCCCGGGCTGGCGGCGGCGTCGCCGAAGATGTGCGGATGGCGGCGGATCATCTTGGCGCAGATCGACGCCATGACGTCATCGAGCGCGAAGGCGCCGCGCTCCTCGGCGATGCGGGCGTGATAGACGACCTGGAGCTGGAGATCGCCGAGCTCGTCCTTGAGCGCGCGCCATGTCGCCGCGGCGGATCGCGTCGGCGACCTCATAGGCTTCCTCGATCGTGTAGGGCGCGATCGTCTCGAAGGTCTGGACCTTGTCCCATTCGCAGCCCGTCTCGGGATCGCGCAGCCGGGCCATGATTTCGGCCAGTTCGGCGAGAGAGGGGGCGTCAGGCAGTCGCGGCATCGCATAAGTCCGATAATATACATTATGTAAAATACAGAGAGACGCGGAGGGAGGCCCCCTCATGGACTGCAGCACCAGCGTCCGTCCCCTCGACGCCCCAGCCGCGCAAGCGTCGACAGGAAGTTCATGCCGATGACGTTGATGTCGCCGAACGCCGTCGGAGATGTGGACGGCAACGTCGCGGCGCTCGATCGGGCCGATCTTGAGCCGCTCGGCGCGGCCGCGGTCGACCATGACGATGCCGTTGGCGGTCTGCGACCATCGTGCCGAAGCCGCCGCTCGCGCGCGACGCCGGCGCGCTCGGCGGTCGCGCGCGCGACAGCGCTGGTCACGGTGGCGCCGCTGTCGACCAGGAAGCGCACCGGCGCGCCGTTGAGCTCGCCGTCGACCCAGAAATGGCCGTCGTGCGCCTGGCGGATGCGGAACTCGCCGCCCTGGCTCCTCGCTCCATCCGTGCCGCCGCGCGCCTCGAGCATCAGCCGGTGCCGAGCGCGAGGAAATCGTCCTTCAGCGTGAAGACGACGAAGGCGGCGGCGAAGATCAGCACCCAGGCGAGCGAACATCTTGAGCCTCTGGCCGATCGGCAGCCGGCGCACCACAAGGCGCTGCCGACCAGCACGAGGCAGCCAAGAAGATAAATGAAATGAAGGGCCTGATCGCCGTCGTTCACAGGTCGATCTCCATCCCGTCATAGCCCGGCTCGACCCCGGCGGGCAGCTCGGCGAGCAAGGTCCGATAATCCATGCTGTTGTCCATGTGGGTGAGGATAGCGCGCTTCGGCGCCAGCGCGCTGATCCATTCGAGCGTCATCGGCGAGATGCGGATGGGTCGGGTGCGGCCGGCGCCGCAGCGCATCGACCACCCACAGGTCGAGCCCTTCGAACAGGGCCGCCATATCGTCGGTCAAGCGTTGAAATCGGTCGAATAGCCGATCGACGCGCCGCCGGCGTCGAAGCGCAGGCCGGCGCTGGTGATCGGCCCGTGCGGCTGATCGACGGCGCGCACCGAGATGCCGGCGAGATTGATATGGGTGGGCAGCAGACTGGCCGGTCGACGACGGCGGGATAGCCGCCCTTCCCTTCGAACGCATAGCCGAAGCGCTGGCGGAGCAGATCGAGCGTCTCCTGCCGCGCATAGCCGGCCACCGGCCGGCCGCGGGCGATGGTAGAGCTGCCGCAGATCGTCGATGCCGTGGCAATGATCGGCATGGTCGTGGGTCCAGATCACCGCCTCGACGTCGCTGACCTCGGCGTCGAGCAGTTGCTCGCGCAGGTCCGGGCTCGGTGTCGACCAGGATCCGGGTCTCGCTCATAGCTCGACCAGGATCGAGACGCGGCGGCGGCGGTTGCGCGGCTCGTCGCGGTCGCACAGCGCCCCAATCGTTGCCGACCCGCGGCACGCCCGACGAGGTGCCGCAGCCGAGGATGCGGAGCTTCACGCCGCCGCCTTGGCGAAAAGGCGTGGAAATTGGCGCTGGTCGCCGCGGCGAGCGTCTCGAGCGGCTCGCCGCGCAGCTCGGCGAGGAAGCGCGCGGTGTCGGCGACATAGGCGGGCTCGCAGGGCCGGCCGCGGTGCGGCACCGGCGCGAGGAAGGGCGAATCGGTCTCGATCAGCAGCCGGTCGAGCGGGATCGTCTTCGCCACGTCCTGAAGCGTCGCGGGCGTTCTTGAAGGTGACGATGCCCGAGATCGAGACGTAGAGGCCGAGCGCCAGCACCTTGTCGGCGAAATCCTGGCTGGCGGTGAAGCAGTGGATCAGCGCCGGATAGCGCCCCTTCCCCATCTCCTCGGCGAGGATCGCGTAGGTGTCCTCCTCGGCGTCGCGGGTGTGGACGATCAGCGGCAGCTGGGTCTCGCGCGCGGCGGCGATGTGGGCGCGGAAGCTCTGCGCGCTGCCGGGCGCGGTCCGAATGGTCGTAATAATAATCGAGCCCGCTCTCGCCGATGCCGATCACCTTGGGATGCGCGCGCCTTCTCGACCAGGGTCTCGGTCTCGACGTCGGGATGGACGTCGGCCTCGTGCGGATGGATGCCGACCGACGCCATGACGTCACTCTCGCGCTCGGCGGTGGCGATCACCGCGTCCCATTCGGAGGCGCGGGTCGAGATGTTGAGCATCGTCGACACGCCGGCGGCGCGGGCGCGCGCGAGCACGCCTGGCTGGTCCTCGACCAGGCCTTTGTAGTTGAGATGGCAGTGGCTATCGATGAACATGGCCGGGCATGTAGCGCTTGCCGGCCCCTGCGTCATCCCTCCGGGCGGCCGGCTCTGGTCTCCTGGGCGGCGCCGCAGCCGATTCGATAGGCTTCCGGATGCGGATCCGGTTCGTAGCGGCCGGCGCTGCAGTCGCGAAAGCCGAGCTCATAGGCGCGGCGCTGGCGCGGCGACATGTCGGCCAAGCGGCATCGTCTGGAATGTCCGGCGCCGCGGCCTCGTCCGCTGCGGGCGCGGCCATCGGCGGCGCCGCGATATCGACCGCGGGATGCCCGGCATTCCGCCCATTTTCGAGGGAGCCTCGTCGCCGCACCCCGCCAGCAAGGCCAGCATCGCCGAAGCCGCCAGACGCATCTAGCGGTCCGCCGCCTCGATCGCCTGCACGTTGACGACCATGATCGGCCGATAGCCGTCGGCGAAAAGCTGGTGAAGCGCGGCCGTGGATCGCTCGCGGCGGCCGGCATTGTGCACCTGCGGCACGATCGCCCGATCGGACGTAAGCGGCCGCGCGGCCAGGCGCACATCCGGATCGGCGAGATGGCCGTCGTCGACGCAGATCGCCGGTCGAGCGGGTCGTAGATCCGGCCGGCGGCGGATTCGCTCGCCGTTCAGTCCGATGAGCGGCCGTTCGACGATGCGCGGCACGATCTGCCCCGCAGGCTCACCTCGGCGAGCATCGGCCGGATGTCGATGCAATCGGCGCGAGCGGCGCTGTGCCTGCGCGGCAAGCGCCATCGAGCGCGGCGGCGAGGCCGATCATCAGCCCTCCGCCGGCGCTTCGAGCCGCGGGAAGATCGGCGCCGGCGCGGCGAGGGTGAAGCCCGACGCGGCGAGCCGGCGCGTAGCGGCCCTCGTCGGCGAGCGCGGCATAATCGCGCTCGCCCGCCGGAATGCCCATCGCGTCGAGCAATCCGGCCGCCGAGGCCGGGATGACCGGCTGGATGGCGATGGCGAGGTCGGCGATCGCCTCGTAGAGCGTGGCGAGGACGGCGGTCATCCGCTCGGGATCGGTCTTGCGCAGCGCCCAGGGCGCCTGGCGCGTCGATATATTGGTTGCAGGCGAAGACGGCCTTGCAGCCAGGCCTCGATGCCGAGGCTGAGCGCCAGCGCCTCGAAATGGGCCGGGCAGCTCGCTTGCGCGACCGCGTCGCGGACGAGCGCGAGCAGCGCCGCGTCGGCCGGATCCCCCTTCCCTCCCGGCGGCAGCACGCCGTCGCAATTCCTGGCGATGAAGGACAAGGTGCGCTGGGCGAGATTGCCGAAGCTGTTGGCGAGATCGGCATTGACCCGGGTGACGATCGCCTCGGTCGTATAGCCGCCGTCCTGGCCGAAGGTGACCTCGCGCAGCAGGAAATAGCGCAGCTGGTCGACGCCGAAGGCGCGGATCAGGTCGTGCGGATCGACGACGTTGCCGCCCGATTTCGACATCTTCTCGCCGCGCGAGAGCAGGCAGCCGTGGCCGAACACCTGCTTCGGCAGCGCGATCCCGGCCGACATCAGGAAAGCCGGCCAGTAGACCGCGTGGAAGCGGACCACGTCCTTGCCGATGATGTGGAGATCGGCTGGCCAGTATTTCCTGTAAGCCTCTGTATCGTCTGGATATCCGACGCCGGTCAGATAATTGGTCAGGGCGTCGAGCCAGACGTACATGACATGGTTCGTCGCTGCCCGGCACCTTGACCCCCCAATCGAAGCTGGTGCGCGAGATGGAGAGGTCGGTGAGGCCGCCCTCGACGAAGCGCAGCACCTCGTTGCGGCGGCTCTCGGGGCGGATGAAGTCGGGATTGGCCTCATAATGAGCGAGCAGCCGGTCCTGATAGGCGGAGAGCCGGAAGAACCAGCTCTCCTCGACCGTCCATTCGACCGGGTGCCCTGCGGCGAAAGCTTCTCGCCGCTGTCGGCGACGACCAGCTCCTCCTCGTCATAATAAGCTTCGTCGCGGACCGAATACCAGCCTTCGTAGCGGCCGAGATAGAGGTCGCCCTGGTCCGCCATCGCCTGCCAGATCGCCTGGCTGGCCTTGTGATGGGCGGGCTCGGTGGTGCGGATGAAGCGATCGTAGGAGATGTTCGAGATCGTCGTCCATCTGCCTGAACATAGCTGACATTTCCTCGGCGAACTCGGCCGGGCTCACGCCCTCGCTCGCGCGCCGTCTGGGCCATTTTCAGGCCGTGCTCGTCGGTGCCGGTGAGGAAGAAGACGTCGCGGCCCGCGCAGCCGCTGGAAGCGCGCGATCGCGTCGGTGGCGATCGCCTCATAGGCATGGCCGATATGCGGGCGGCCGTTCGGATAGCTGATCGCGGTGGTGATGTAGAAGGGCTCGGCCATGGCGGTGCGACTAGCGGGGATGGCAGGCGCGCTCAAGCGGCGCGGCGCGCTGCCCTCGCCCGGCGCCAGCGCGGCGAGCATGCCGGCGAGCTCGAACACCGTGCTTTGCGGGTCGAGCGAGAGGCGCTGGGCGCTGCCGGCGAGCGACGGTGGCGCGCTCCCAGAGCCTGAGCGCGTCGGCGAGCGCGGCGCCGCTTCGCCCTCTGCGCCTCGGCGGCGATGCGCGACGGCGCGCGGGCGAGGAAGGCCTCGTAGCGCGGCTGGGCGGATTTGAGCGACAGGCTCTGGGCGAGCGCGGCGCGGCGGGCGTTGGCCGGATCGCCCTCGCGGACCAGCGCGTCCATCGCCCGGTCGAGCGCCGCGATGTCGAGCCCGCGCCAGGCGATGGCGCGGCCGGGCGCGCCCTCGCCGACCTCGACCAGCGCGCGCGATCTCCTCCTCGTCGGCATCGGGCAGCGCGGCCCGCAGCGCCGACGTCATGGCGTCATCGTCGAGCGGCGCGAAGCGCAGCAGCCGGCAGCGCGAGCGGATCGTCGGCAGCAGCCGCTCGGGCGAATGGCTGACGAGCAGGAAGACGGTGTTGGGCGGCGGCTCCTCGAGATTCTTGAGCAGGGCGTTGGCGCCGTTGCGCTCGAGATCGTCGATCGCGTCGATCACCACCGCGCGCCACGGCGACATCGAGGCGGTGGTCGCGAACAGGCGCTGCAGGCCGCGCACCTGATCGACGCTGATCGAGCGGGCGAGCTCGGTGCCGCCTTCCCTGGTCAGCCGCTCGAGCCGCATCAGATCGGGATGGCTGCCGGCGGCGACCAGCTGCGCGGTCGGATGATCGTCGGGCACGTCGAGGCCCGGGCGTGTCGACCGGCGGCCCGCGCGCCTTCGGCGAGGACGCGCAGCGCCGCCTTGTCGGCGAACAGGGCCTTGCCGACGCCCTCCGGCCCGGCGAGCAGCCAGGCATGGTGGAGCCGGCCCGCATCGAGCGCCGGCGCGGAAGGCGGCGACGGCCGCGTCATGGCCGTAGAGCGGGGTCACAGCAGATCCTCGAGCGCGGCGAGCAGGCGCTCGGTCACCTCCTCCGGCGCTGCCCGACGCGTCGATCACGCGGAAGCGCTCCGGCTCGGCCGCGGCGAGCGCGCGCGAAGGCCTCGGCGACGCGCGCGATGATAGTCGGCGCCGCGGCCGCCGATCAGGTCGGCGCCCGCCGCGTCGCGGCTGCGGGCGCGGCGGTCGCGCCTCGGCCTCGGGCAGCTGGAGCAGCAGGGTGCGGTCGGGGAGGAAGCCGTGGCTGCCGACCTCGTGCAGCGCGCGGATCGCGTCGAAGCCGAGGCCGCCGGCGCCGCCCTGATAGGCGATCGAGCTGTCGACGAAGCGGTCGCACAGCACCCAGTTGCCGCGCTGCGAGCGCCGGCCTGATGGTGCGCGCGACATGATCGGAGCGGGCGGCGGCGAAGAGCAGGGCCTCGGCCTCGGGCGTCCAGTGCTGATCGTGGAGCAGCAGCGCCGCGGATCGCCTCGGCGCCGGGGCTGCCGCCGGGCTCGCGGGTCTCGACGACGTCGAGGCCGCGCGCCGCGCAGCGCCGCCGCCAGCGCCTTCAGCTGGGTCGACTTGCCGACCCCCTCCCCGCCTTCGAGCGTGATGAAGCGCCCGGTCACGCCATGCCCGAGCAGGCTCTTCAGGCCGTACCAGATGCGGCCGAAGAAGCCGGCCTCGCCGACCGCGCTCTCGGCGACCAGCGGCATGGTCTGGGGCGGCATGTCGGCGGTCTCGACGACGAGGTCGGCGATATGCTGGCCCTGCGCGATCGGCGCCTTGACCGGGCCCTGATAGACGATCCGGGCGCGCAGATTCTGGCCGAGGCCGGCGGGATAGGTGACGGCGATGTTGCGCGGCGCGACCAGGCCGACGGTGGACGACGCCGCCGAGCTGGACCCGCGCCTCGCCGATCCGCTGGCCCTGGCGCAGCAGCGGCCGCGACTGCCAGGCGTTGAAGCCCCATTCCATGAAGCGCACCGATTCCTCGATCCGCTGGTTGAAGCTGGTCGAGGCCGGCGACGACCATGACGATGCGCCGCCCGTTCTGCTCGGCCGAGCCGGTGAAGCCGTAGCCCGCCTCCTCGGTATGGCCGGTCTTGAGGCCGTCGGCGCCGGCGACCCGGCCGAGCAAGGGGTTGCGGTTGGCCTGGGTGATCGGCTGGTTGGCGCCCAGCGTGCGGCCCCAGGTGAATTCGCGCATGCCGTAATATTCGCGGTAGAGCTGGGGATAGTCGCGGATCGTGCGCGGCGGCGAGCGTCGCGAGGTCGCGCGCGGTCGTGTAGGTGACGCCGTCGTCGGGCCAGCCGACCGGATTGCCCCAGTGCGAATTGGCGAGGCCCATCGCGCGCGACTGGCGGTTCATCAGCGCGACGAAGGCGGGCTCGGTGCCGGAAATGCACTCGGCGAGGACGACGGTGGCGTCGTTGCCCGACAGGGTGACGATGCCGTGCAGCAGGTTGCGCACGCTGACCTGCTCGCCGGGCGACAGGAACATGGTCGAGCCCGCCGCGGGGCCGTGCCAGCGCTGCCAGGTTTCCGGGCGGACCGTGCAGATCTTGTCCGGGCTCAGCTCGCCGCGCTTGATCAGGTCGAAGGCGACATGGGTGGTCATCATCTTCGCCATCGAGGCCGGCGGCATGCGCCGGTCGGCATCCTTGGCGTAGAGCACCGCGCCGGACGAGAGATCGATCATGTAGGCGACCGTCGCCGGCGTCTCGAAGGGCGGCGCGGCGGCCGCCTGCGGGCATGGCGAGGGCGGCGGCGGAAAGCAAGAAGATAGAGCGGCTTGCGGATCATGATTGAGGCAGGTCCTTGAAGTCAGCGCGCACCGAATCGGCGAGCAGGGCCACGGTCAGCGCGTAGAAGTTCGAGCAATTATAGTCGAGTATCACCCGGTAATTGTTGGTCGAGCAGATAAGCGGTGCGCGCCCGGGCCGTCGGGCTCGAGCAGCGAGGCCAGCGCGCTGTCCGGCAGGCTGCTTGGCGATGCCGCGGCGGCGCCATTCGGCGGCGGTCAGCCAGCGGCTGTGGCGGGCGTAGACCGGCGGGCAGCGCGGCGCGCGCAGGCGGTTGGCGACGGCGGCGCGGTCGAAGCCGGCGGGCACGCGCACCGCCGTCCCCCAGGGCAGGCCCGGCCGCCAGCCGGCGTTGCGCAGATAATTGGCGATCGAGGCGAGCGCGTCGAGATGGCTGCGCCAGATGTCGGCGCGGCCGTCGCCGTCGCCGTCGACCGCGAGGCGGAGATAGACGCTGGGCAGGAATTGCGGATGGCCGGCGGCGCCGGCCCAGCTGCCCTTGCAGCTCGGTCGCGCGGGAAGCCGCGCTCGACCATGCGCAGGGTGGCGATGAACTCGTCGGTGAAGAGCTGCGCGCCGGCGGCCTTCATAAGCGAGGCTGGCGAGCGAGTTGAGCAGGTCGAAATCGCCCATGATCGAGCCGTAGCTGGTCTCCTTGCCCCAGATCGCGATCAGATATTGAGGCGGGACGCCGTAGCGGCGGCCGATCTCGTCGAGGCGGGCGCAGTTCTCGGCGTAGCGCGCGCGGCCGCGGTCGATCAGGGCCGGGGTGAGATGGCGGGCGCGATAGGGCGCGAAGGGCGGATTGGCGCGTCGATGCCGGGCCGGCCGCCGGGCTGGGCGCGGTCGAGCTCGACGGTGCGCGGCGAGAAGGTCAGGGTCGGGAAGATCCGGTCGAGCGTCGCGCGGCGGATGCCGGCGCGCGCGGCCTCGGCCCGCAGCCGCGGCAGATAGTCCTCGAACCCTCGCTGGCTGAGCCCGCCGCCCTGCGCGCTGCGCCGCGCTCTCGCCGATGAAGCCTTGATCGAGCCGCGCCGCGGGCGCCCCCGCCAACAGGACCGCCGCCGCCAACCCGCATACCAAACGCATTTTCACCCTCGCTCGCACTCGCGAATCCCTTATGACACGAGCGCGCCGCGCCGGGGAAGCTGCGGCTAGTTCGCACCGCTTGCACGCGAACGGCGCCGCGCGATAAGCGGCGCGGCGAGGACAGGTGGCCGAGTGGTTTAAGGCAGCGGTCTTGAAAACCGCCGTGGGTTCACGCCCACCGTGGGTTCGAATCCCACCCTGTCCGCCAGCGCCCCCTCCGGGCGGGGGGCTGGAACGCGTGACGATGTCGTCTGAAGCAACGACTCCCGGACTTGAAGTACAGGCACCCAATGCGTTAGCAACGTCAATTCCGACGAGGAAGAAGCCCAAGTCTCTCCAGGTTGTCGCTAGGGTGACTGTTCGGGCTTTTCGTCCGCATCAGGATCTGTCCATCCGAATAGGGAGGCGCGCATGTCCACACAATTCATGGCCCCGGAAAGGCGAGAATTGCGGCGTGCTTCCCGCCCGCCCTCACCAGCCAAGATCCGATCGGTTCGGCCGCCGCACGCGCCCCGTGAGCTGCTGTCGCGGGGGATGCCCCTGAGCCGATCCCTGCTCGAATCCCTGAACAGCCCTGCCAGGCCAACCTCAAATGGGGGACCGCCTCCGGTTCAGGCGCCTCCGGTCCAGGCGCCTCCCGTGCAGGCGCCTCCCGTGCAGGCTCCGCCCGTGCAGGCGCCGGCGGTGCCGTGCACGATCACGACGGCGACTGTCGCGGCTGCTCCAAGCGGCGCGGCGAACACGAGGAGGACAGTCGGGGTCAACGAGCAGGTGACGATGACCGCTTCCGCCTCGGCGGCATGGACGGCCAGCGGCGGCACCCTCAGCGCGGTGAACGGCCCGGTCGTCACCTGGACCGCTCCGGCCGCCGCCGCCACCCCCACGATCACCGCGACGCCGGCAAGCGGAGCCCCGTGCAACGTGTCGATGACGGTGATCAAGCCGAGCGGGGCTCCGCTCACCCGGACGATCGATCGCGTCTATTCACCGACCCTGTCGGGTTCGGGGTTTCGGACCGACCTCTTTCTCACGCCCTTCACCGTCTCCTTCTCCCGCGTCGAAACGCGCGAGGAAGTCGCCACCTCGGTGGCGAACGGCTATTATGATTCGGTTCTCGGCTGGAACAACATCGTCCATCCGCAGACCGCAGGCTGGATAGGGACCGACGCCAGGAACTACGGCGGGTTTGACGATGTCGGGACGGAAGCGCCCGGCAACCCAGGACGGTTCAGCGCCGGATCGTTCACCTGGGCGATCCCGCAATCCTATCGCGTCGTTGGCGCCTCCGGAAACGGCGCCAATTTCGCCACCAACTTCCATGTCCAGGTCATGACCGGTCCGACCGGGGAAGAGAAGACGTCCAAGGGCGGCGCCAGCCGGACGCGTACGCCGGCCGCGCCGCCCCCGCCACGAGCCCCGGCACCAGCTCCACCGGCACCAGCGCCCGCGCCGACGCCAACGCCACCTCCACCTGCCCCGACGCCCACTCCGTCGCCGACGCCCGGCGGCTCGGGCAGGTCCGCACCGGGTCCGGGGAGCAAGCTTGCCGGGCCAGCATCGAACGGGCCTCCGCCTCCGGTCCAGGCGCCGCCTGTGCAGGGGCCTCCCGTGCAGGCGCCTCCGGTGCAGGGACCTCCCGTGCAGGCGCCTCCGGTGCAGGCGCCTCCGGTGCAGGCGCCGCCGGTGCCGTGCACGATCACGACGGCGACGGTCGCGGCTGCTCCCAGCGGCGCCGCGAACACGAGGAAGACCGTCGGGGTCAACGAGCAGGTGACGATGACCGCTTCCGCCTCGGCGGCGTGGACGGCCAGCGGCGGCACCCTCAGCGCGGTGAACGGCACGGTCGTCACCTGGACCGCTCCGGCCGCCGCCACCACCCCCACGATCACCGCAACGCCGGCAAGCGGAGCCCCATGCAACGTGACGATGACCGTGATCCCGCCGAGTGGGGCTCCGCTCACTAAGGGTCCGGACCGCGTCTACTCCGCGCACCTGTCAGGTTCCGGATTCCGGGCCGAACTTTTTCTCGCGCCCCTCACCGTTTGCTTCTCCCGCGTCGAAGTGCGCGAGGAAGCAGTCATGTCCGTGGCGACCGGCTATTATAATTCCGTTGCTATCCCCTGGAACAACATTCCCCATCCGCAGACCGCATTCTGGACAACGGTCGCCGCCAATAACCGCGTGACGTTTGATGATATTGGGTCGCCCCTGCCCGGTATGCCGGGTCCGTTCAGCGCCGGATCGTTCACCTGGCCGATCCCGCAATCCTATCGCATTGTCGGCGGCTCCGGAAACGGCAACGTCTGCGCCACCAATACCCATAGCCAGGTCATGACCGGTCCATCCGGGGAGGAGACGACGTCCAAGGCCGGCGCCACCCGGACCCGGACGCCGACACCATGAGCGCAAGCCGGACAACCGCCCCGGCGCTGCTCGAGCAAGAGGATGCCGCCTGGCGCGGCCTGCCGCCGGCCGGCTACGACCGGGCGGTCCGGGCAATGTTCGAGGCGCTCGACTCGGAGTCGGAGCCGGCCGATCGCGCCGCCCTGCTCGATCTGTCCGAAGCAATTCTGGGCCGGGACGATCCCGCGCTGGCCGAAGCGGTCGGCTGCGCGGCCGGGCACCTGCTCGCGCTGATCCGGGAGGCGGCCGAGCCCGACGCGCGCACGCGCGGCGAGCGGCTGTTCCTGCTCGCCTGGCAGCAGCTGTGCGCGGCGGCCGCGCGCGGCCCCGAACTCGATTTCAGCGACTCCCGAGCTGCCGGCGGGCGTCCAGCTTCCCCGCGGCGCGGATCCCGCCGCGATCGCCGATCCCGTCCTGCGCGCGCAGGCGCTGGAGCTCGCCGACCGCCACCGCGAGGAGATCGCGCGTTGGAACGCCAGGCAGCGCGCGCTCGATCACCTGCGAAGCCTGGCCGCGGTCGCGGCGCGCGCCGGCGTCGCGTCGCGAGAGAAGGCCTTGCCGGAGACGCTGATCGCAGCCATGTCGGACGCGCCGGGGCTCCCGCCGGACATCGCGCGTTCGCTCGGGGGTGGGGGTTGAGCATCGCGGCGGCTTGACGCCGGCGGTGCCGCCATCTTCTCACGCCGCTCCCGAACGGCTAGGCGGCTGCCGAGAAAACACGAGGACCAGATGGCCGAACCCACCACCCTGCCCTTCGACTGGGCCGATCCGTTCGCGCTCGACGCTCAGCTTTCCGACGAAGAACGCATGGTCCGCGACACGGCGGAAGGCTTCGCCCAGGAAAAATTGCTGCCGCGCGTGACCAGCGCCTATCTCGACGAGCGCTTCGACCGCGAGATCATGGACGAGCTCGGCGCATTGGGCCTGCTCGGCGCGACGATCGCGCCCGAATATGGCGGAGCCGGGCTCAATTATGTCAGCTACGGCCTGATCGCGCGCGCGGTCGAGCGGGTCGACAGCGGCTATCGCTCGGCGATGTCGGTCCAGTCGTCGCTCGTCATGCACCCGATCAACGCCTACGGCACCGAGGCGCAGAAGCGGAAATACCTGCCGAAGCTCGCCACCGGCGAATGGGTCGGCTGCTTCGGCCTGACCGAGCCCGACGCCGGCTCCGATCCCGGCTCGATGCGGACCCGGGCGCAGAAGATCGACGGCGGCTACCGGCTTTCCGGCACCAAGATGTGGATCACCAACTCGCCGATCGCGGACGTGTTCGTGGTCTGGGCCAAGTCCGACGCGCATGACGGCCGGATCAAGGGCTTCGTGCTCGAAAAGGGCATGAAGGGCCTCAGCGCGCCCAAGATCGGGGAGAAGCTCTCGCTTCGCGCCTCGATCACCGGCGAGATCGTGATGGACGAGGTCGAGGTGCCCGAGGACAATCTGCTGCCCGGCGTCAGCGGCCTCGCCGGGCCGTTCGGCTGCCTCAACCGGGCCCGCTACGGCATCGCCTGGGGCTCGATGGGCGCGGCCGAGGCCTGCTTCAACGCGGCGCGGACCTACACTCTCGAGCGCAAGCAGTTCGGCCGGCCGCTGGCGGCGACCCAGCTGGTGCAATTGAAGCTCGCCAACATGGCGACCGAGATCAGCCTCGGCCTGCAGGCGGCGCTCCGCGTCGGCCGGCGTCTCGACGAGGGCGAATTGATCCCCGAGACGATCAGCCTGATCAAGCGCAACAATTGCGGCAAGGCGCTGGAGATCGCCCGGATCGCGCGCGACATGCACGGCGGCAACGGCATCTCGGCCGAATTCCACGTCATGCGCCACGCCGCCAACCTCGAGACGGTCAACACCTATGAAGGCACGCACGACGTCCACGCGCTGATCCTCGGCCGAGCGATCACGGGGATCGCGGCGTTTTGACGGCTCCCACAAGCCGTCACCCCGGCGAAGGCCGGGGTCTCGTCGAGACGCGCCGTGACCTCTCGTGCTGAGATCCCGGCCTTCGCCGGGATGACGAATGGTGACTCCGGGACGACGGGCCGTGGATAAGCCCCTGGCCGGGCTCAAGGTTGTCGAGCTGGCGCGGATCCTTGCCGGGCCCTGGGCCGGGCAGCTGCTCGCCGATCTCGGCGCCGAGGTGACCAAGGTCGAGCGGCCGGGCGGCGGCGACGACACGCGTGGCTGGGGCCCGCCCTTCGCCCCCGACGGCAGCGCCGCTTACTTCCACGGCTGCAACCGCGGCAAGGCTTCGGTCGCGATCGACGTCGCGACGCCCGAGGGGCAGGATGCGGTGCGTGCCCTCGTTCGGGACGCCGACGTGCTGATCGAGAATTTCAGGGTTGGCGGCCTTGCCCGATACGGGCTCGACTATGCCACCTTGTCGGCGGTCAACCCGCGGCTCGTCTATTGCTCGATCACCGGCTTCGGCCAGACCGGCCCCTATGCGGCGCGGGCCGGCTACGACTTCATCGTCCAGGCGATGGGCGGGATCATGGACCTGACCGGCGAGCCCGCCGGCGAGCCTCAGAAGATCGGCGTCGCCTTCGCCGACATCTTCACCGGCGTCTATGCCGCGACGGCGATCCTGGCGGCGCTGCGCGGCCGCGACTCGACCGGAACGGGCTGCCATATCGACATGGCCCTGCTCGACGTCCAGGTCGCGGTGCTCGCCAACCAGGCGATGAACTATCTGGTCGGCGGCGCGGTGCCACACCGGCTCGGCAACGCCCATCCCAATATCGCGCCCTATCAGGTCTTCGCGGTCGCCGACGGCCATGTCGTCGTCGCGGTCGGCAACGACACCCAGTTCGAGCGGCTCTGCGCCCTGCTCGGCGTGCCGTGCGACGAGCGATTCGCGACAAATGCCGGCCGGGTCGGCAATCGGGACTCGCTCGATGCCCTTCTCGCCCCGGCGCTCGCGCTGCGCCGCCGCGATGAATTCCTCGCCGCGCTCGCCGCCGCGGGCATCGCCGGCGGGCCGATCAACGACGTCGCCCAGGTCTTCGCCGACCCGCAGGTGGTGGCACGGGGGATGCGCATCGCACGCGGTGGAGTTCCCGGCGTCGCCTCGCCGATCGTGATCGATGGAAAACGCCAGGTTTCCGTAGCGGCAAGCCCGCGACTCGCTCGTCCGGACGGGCAGGAAAAGACTTCCTAAACAGCCGCTTGCAACCCGCCTCTCAGTCCCTTATCACGGTCCATTCCATCAAGGACGGGGGAGGATTTCGTGAAGTTCAGTCTTGTTGCTTTTTCTGCTTTGCTTCTGGCGACCGCGGCGCAGGCTCAGTCCGATACGGCCGTCGGCGGCAACGCCACACCCCCGACGGCGGGCGAGAGCGACAATAGTCCGGCCGCCCGCCGCCGCGCTCGGGACGAGCGGGTGAGCTGCCGTCAGGTGATCGAGGATGCCGGTTCGCGCCTTTCCCAGCGTGTCTGCCTCACCGCCCGCCAGTGGCGGGAACGCGGCGGCTTCTGATCGGCCGGCGGAAGAGCAGGATCGGCTCCCCGCGATAAAGAACCTCTTGCCGCTCGCCGAACCCGAGACGTTCGGCGAGCCGGATCGAGCGCGCGTTTTCCGGGTCGACGATCGCCGTATATTGGTCGGCGTCCAACGCCTCTTCCGCCCAGGCGAGCGCCGCGGCGCAGGCTTCGGCCGCATAGCCCTGCCCGCCGGCGTCGCTGGCGAAAATCCAGCCCATCTCGGGAATGCCCTCGATCGAGGGCGCGATGTCGCGCTTGTAATCGGCGAAGCCGACCTGGCCGAGGAAGCGCCCGTCCGCCAGGCGCTCGACCGCCCAATAGCCGTAGCCGAGCATCGTCCACAGCCCCGGCGCGGCGAGCATCCGGCGCCACGTCTCCTCGCGCGATTGCGGGGTCACGCCGAGATAGCGCATGGTTTCGGGATCGCGCATGACCGCCGCCTGCGCGTCGAGATCGCTTTCGCGAAAGGGCCGTAAGGTCAGGCGCGCGGTCTCCAGCCTCGGAGCCGCGCCCATGCGCGCTTATTTCTTGCCGAGGCTGAGGCCGCCGAAGCGCTTGTTGAAGCGCGCCACCTGGCCGCCCGTGTCGAGCAGCTTCTGATTGCCGCCGGTCCAGGCCGGATGAGCGGTCGGATCGATATCGAGCTGAAGCGTGTCGCCTTCCTTGCCCCAGGTCGAGCGGGTTTCGAAGACGGTGCCGTCGGTCATCTGCACCTTGATCAAATGGTAGTCGGGATGGGTATCGGTCTTCATCTCGTTGATCTTCCGTGATTTTGGCTGGTTCCGACCAGCCTCGTGGAAAAAGCAGAGGCGCGCTCTACAAGCTGGCGCCGCGATTGACAAGCCGTGCCGCGGCGCAATAACCTGCGCGTCGTGAAGGTGCCGCCCCTCGAAAGGCGGTGAAAAGGGAAGCCGGTGCGAAACCGGCGCTGTGCCCGCAACTGTAAGCGGAGAGCCCCTTCCCGCAAGTGGGAAGACCAGGCCGAGACCCGCGAGCCAGGAGACCTGCCTTCGCCGTCGTCCGCGCCCGGCCGGGACCAGCCTGCGGTGCGTGGCGCCGCCTGGGTTTCGGCTCGCGCGGTTCCTCCGAGGCGACATGCGAACGTGTCGTTTCAGGAGGATAGAATGAATCTCTTACTTTTACTTTCATCTCTTGCCGGGCAGGCCGGCGAGCAATCGATCGTCGTCACCGCGTCGCGCACCCCGGTCGCGGCCGAGGATTCGGCCGCTTCCGCCACTCTGTTCGAGGAGGAGGCGCTCGACGCGCTGTCGCTGCCCGCTTTGCCCGATCTGCTGCGGCTTTCCCCCGGCCTGACCGTCGCGACGACCGGGCCGCGCGGCACCCAGACCCAGGTCCGCATCCGCGGCGCCGAGGCCGGCCACACCCTCGTCTTCCTCGACGGCATCCGCTTCAACGATCCCGCCGCGGGCAACGAGGCGCGCTTCGAATTGCTCACCACCGACGCGCTGTCGCGGCTCGAAATCGTGCGCGGCCCGCAATCGGCGCTCTGGGGCAGCGAGGCGCTGGGCGGCGTGATCGCGGCCGAGACCGCCGATCCCTTTCGCGGCGGCGGCTTCGAAGGCGTCGCCGAATATGGCAGCCTCGACAGCGCCCGCCTGTCCGGCCGCTATGCGCTGCGCGCCGGCGATGTTGGCGTCATGGCGTCGGCGGGATGGCTCGGCAGCGACGGCGTCGATTCGTTCGGCGCAACGGGGGGCGACCGCGACGGCTTCGACAATCGCGCCGCGAGCCTCAAGATCGAGGCGCGCCCCTCCCCCGCCGTCCGGCTCGGCCTGGTCGGCCATCATATCGAGGCCGACAGCCGCTATGACGGCTTCGATCCGGCCACCTTCCTTCGCGCCGACACGCTCGACGAGACCGGGAACAGGATCTCGGCGCTGCGCGGCTGGGCGGAGGGCCGCTGGAGCGGTTGGACGGCGAGCGCCGACGCCTCCTATCTCGACAGCGCCAACCGCAACCGGCTCGACGGCGCGCCGCTCAACAGCACCTCTGGCGACCGGCTGACGCTCGGCGCGCAGGTCGAGCGGCGGATCGGCGGCCACCGGCTGATCGCCGCCGTCGAGCATCAGCGCGAGGCGTTCCGCGCCCGCGACACCGCCTTCTTCGGCGGCACCGACCAGGACCGGCGCCGGCAGCTGACCGCTTTCGCCGGCGAATGGCGGGCGGAATGGAGCGACGCCGTCGCCACCGACGTCGCGGTGCGGCACGACGGCTTCAGCGCGTTCGACGATGCGACGACGTTTCGCGCCTCGCTGCTGGTGCGGCCGATGCGCGGGCTCAGCCTCCACGCCGCTTATGGCGAGGGCATCGCCCAGCCGACCTTCTACGATCTGTTCGGCTTCTTCCCGGGCTCGTTCGCCGGCAATCCGGATCTGCGCCCCGAACGGTCGCGCGGCTGGGAGGCGGGGATCGCCTGGCGGAGCGAAAGAATGACGATCGGCGCGACCTATTTCTCGGCCCGGCTCAGGGACGAGATCGTCGACGTCTTCGATCCCGCCACCTTCCTGTCCAGCACCGAGAACGCCGCCGGCGCGAGCCGCCGCGAGGGCGTCGAGCTGACCGCCGGCTACCGGCTCGGCGAGGCGCTGACCCTGTCGGCCAATTATAGCTGGCTCGACGCCGGCGAGCAGCGAGTCGCCGGCGCTGCGCCGGTGCGCGAAGTCCGGCGGCCGCGGCACAGCGCCAGCCTGACGGCGTTCGGCATAGCGGGCCGGGTCCGCTGGGGGGCGAGCCTCGCTTATGCCGGCGAGCGGCGGGATCAGGATTTCGACCTGTTCCCGGCGGCGGCGGTGACGCTCGGCGATTATCTCCTCGCCTCGGCCAACATTGCCTACCGCCTGCTGCCGCAGCTCGAATTGTTCGCTCGGGTCGAAAACGGGCTCGACGCCGACTATCAGGACGTGGTCGGCTACAACACGCCGGGAAGGACGGTCCATGCGGGCGTTCGCGTCGCTTTCGGCGATTAGCCTGGCCGCGGCCGCGGCTGCCGCCGACGCGGCGCCGCGCCGGGTCGCGTCGCTTAACCTGTGCACCGACGAGCTGGTGCTTCAGCTCGCCGCGCCGGAGCAGATCGTCTCCGTCACCCATCTCGCGCAGGCGCCGGCCGAGACGGCGCTCTGGCGCCAGGCGCGGCGCTACCGGCGCAACGACGGCAGCCTGCTGTCGGTCGTGGCGCTCAGGCCCGACCTCGTGGTGACGATGGGCGGCGGCGCGCGCGATCGGCTGCGCATCGCCGCCCGGCTCGGCATCGCGACCGTCGACCTGCCCTTCGCGCGCAGCCTGACCGACGTCGCCGAGGGCGTCCGGCGGCTGTCGCTGGCGCTCGGCCGGCCGGCGCGAGGGGCGGCCGTGCTGCGCCGGATGGCGGCGCTGATGCGAAGCGCGCCGCGGCGCCGCCACGACTCGATCTGGCTCGGCGGCGGCGGCCGCACCGTCGCCGCCGACGGGCTCGAGGCGCAATGGATGGCGCTCGCCGGGCTCCGCCAGCGTCCCCTGCGTGGCGACCGGGTGCCGCTGGAGACGCTGATCGCGCGGCCGCCGGCGGTGCTGCTGCTCAGCGACTATCGGCAAGGCCAATATTCGAACCAGCAGCGCTGGCTCGCCCACCCCGCCGCCCGCCGCCCCCGGGGCGCGCTCACCATCGCCATCGACGGGCGGCCCTGGACCTGCATGGGGCCGCTGCTGCTCGACGAGATCGCGCGGCTGCGGCGCTCGGTGGCGCGATGACGGCGCGCGCCGCGGCCCTGCTCGTGCTGGCGCTGGCGGCCGCGTTCGCCGCCTCGCTGCTGCTGCCGCTCGAGCCGCTGGTCTCGCTGTTCGGCGAGGATCGCGCGCTGGCGGTCTCGCTGCTGATCGAGTTGCGGCTGCCGCGGACCTTGCTGGCGCTCGCTTACGGCGCGACCCTGGCCGCGTCGGGGGCGGCGATCCAGGCCCTGTTCGCCAATCCGCTCGCCTCGCCCGATCTCACCGGCACGACCAGCGGCGCGGCGCTCGGCGCGGTGATCACCGCTTATTGGTTCGGGTTCGCAGCGCCGGCCGCGCTGTCGGTGGGATCGGTCGCCGGCGCGCTCGCCGCGCTGACCTTGCTGCTCGCTCTGGCCGGCCCAAAGGCGGAAACCGCGACCCTGCTCCTTGCCGGCCTCGCGATCAGCGCGCTGGCCGGCGCGCTGACCACGCTCGCCCTCGCTCTCGCCCCCTCCCCCTTCGCTTTCTACGACGCCTATGACTGGCTGATGGGGTCGCTGATCGACCGAAGCCTCGATCAGGCGGCGTTCGCCGGCGCCGCCGGATTGGTCGCCATCGCCCTTCTGCTCCGGCTCGGGCCGGCGCTCGACCGGCTGGCGCTCGGCGAGGAAGTGGCTCAGTCGCTCGGCGACGACGTCGGCCGGCTGCGGCGCCGGATCATCTGCCTCACCGCGTTCGGGGTCGGCGCCTGCGTCGCGATTTGCGGCGCGATCGGCTTCATCGGCCTGATCGCGCCGATCTTCGCCCGCCGGCTGACCCGCGGCCGGCCGGGGCGCGCGATCCTGCCGGCGGCTTTGATCGGCGCGCTGCTGCTCGCCGCGGCCGACCTTGCGGTGCGGCTCGCCCCGCTCGGGCGGACGCTGCCGATCGGAGTCGTCACCGCCTTGATCGGCGCGCCCTTCTTCCTGTGGCTGGTCGCTCACATGCGCTGGCGGCTCAGGCCATGATCCTGCGCGCCTCGGCTTTGTCGCTGCCCGGCCGCCTGGCCGATGCCTCGATCGAGATCGCGGCCGGCGAACTCGTTTGCCTGGTCGGCCCCAATGGCAGCGGCAAGACGAGCCTGCTCCACGCTCTGGCCGGGATCGGCGCGCCGGGCGGCACGGTCTCGCTCGGCGGCGTCGATCCGCGCCGGCTCGGCCCGCGCACGCGCCCCTTTTATCTGACCTACCTGCCGGCGGGGCGCGACATCCCCTGGCCGCTCAGCGCGCGCGACCTGATCGCGCTCGGCGGCGGCGACGGCGATTTCCCGGCGCTCGAGCTCGAGCCGCTGCTCGACCGCCGAGTCGACACGCTCTCGACCGGCGAGCGCAGCCGGGTGCTGATCGCGCGCGCGCTGGCGCCGCGGCCGAAGCTGCTGCTGCTCGACGAGCCGACCGCCAATCTCGATCCGCTCTGGCAGCTCAGGCTGATGGAGCTGGTCCGCGCCGAGATCGCGCAAGGCGGGCGCGCGGCGCTGGTGGCGATCCACGATCTCGACGCGGCGGCTCGCTACGCCGAGCGGATATTGGTGATGAGCGGCGGGCGGATCGTCGCCGAAGGGCTGGAAAGCGTACCCGAAATATTCGGAGTCGAACGGCGCGACGGCCGATGGGAGGCGGTCAGGCCGGCGGATCCGCGATCATCGCCGTGAAATCGGCCTGGGCGGCGAGCTTGTCGCCGACATAGGCCTTGCCGCTGAACTTGCAGACGGTGGCGCGCTTCTGCACGAATTCGACCTCGAGGCGGAGCAGCACCCCCGGCTCGACCGGGGCGCGGAACTTGGCGCCGTCGATCGCCATGAAATAGACCAGCTTGCCCGAGCCGGCGAGGCCGAGCAATTCGACGGCGAGCACGCCGGCGGCCTGGGCCAGCGCCTCGACGATCAGAACGCCGGGCATGATCGGCCGGTCCGGGAAATGGCCGGCGAAATAATGCTCGTTGATCGTCACCGCCTTGGTCGCGATGATCCGCTCGTTTATCACCAGCTCCTCGACCCGGTCGACGAGCAGCATCGGGAAGCGGTGCGGCAGCGCCGCCATCACCCGACGCACATCGAGCGGGGCGGTGGCGGCGCTGGCCGGATCGGCCATTAGCGGCCCTGGGGACGCGGCCGCGGCGGTTGCTGCGGCTGCGGCTGCCCGGGCTGGGCCGGCTGCTGTTGCGGCGGCGGCGCCGTCACGTTGAGCGGCGCGGTGTTCTGGTTGACCACGGCGAGCACCGCATCGGTGATGTCGATCGCCGAATTGATCGGCACCAGCACGGCGCGCCGGTCGAGCACCATCGTCGCCCCACGCTGCTGGCCGACCTGCTGGATCGCCGGCAACAGGCGCTGGCTGATCTGCTGCTGGACGAAGCCGGCGTTGCGCTGCAGAGTTGCGGCGCGCTGCTGGATCTCCGTCTCGGCATTGTTCTGGTTGGTCTGGAAGGTCTGGATGCGGGTGCGCAGCGCCGCATCGGGCTGCGATCCCTGCGGCAAGGCGTTGATCGCGGTCTGCAGCGCATTGCCCTCGGTCTGGAGCGGCGTGGCGAGCTGCTGGCGGCGCTGGTCGATCTGCTGCTCCTGCGTCTGGAGCTGTTGAAGCGCGGCCGCGCACGGGCCGCAGGTGCGGCTGATCCGGTCGGTGTCGACCATGCCGATCTGGGCGGCGGGCAGCGCCTGCGCCTGCAAGGCGGCGGGGACGGCGACGGCAAGCGCGGCGATGGCCGAGCCGAAATAGAATCTGTTCATCAGAATGCGGTTCCTACGTTGAATGTGAAGAGTTTGGTGTCGTCGCCAGGTTCGCTGAGCAGCGCTTTGGCGATATCGATCCGGAAGGGGCCGAACGGCGAGTTCCAGTTGACCCCGACGCCGACCGAGACGCGCGGGCTCGGCGAGTTGCCGAGGAACGATTCGCGGAACGGCGCGATGCCGCGCCGCGTCAGAGTCTCGCCGGCCGTGCACTCGTCGCGCCGGAGCTGGACCGTTCCGCCCGCCGCCCTGCACTCGTTAAAGGCCAGCGGATCGTTGGGGTCGATGTTGATCAGCGACGGCGCTCGAACCCGCCACAAGGCGCCGGCGTCGACGAAGATGGACGGCCTCAGGCCGAGCTCGCGCACGCCGGCGCCGAGCGGGATTTCGAGCTCGGCGCGGGCGAGATAATAGAGCCGGCCGCCGATCGCATCGTCGGAGATCGTGCTGGGATCCTCCGACACTCTGATGTTGCTGGCGACACCGGTGACGTCGTCGGTGTCGAATATATAGGGCGCGCGCTGGATGCGCGGGCCGACGCCGCGGATGTCGAAGCCGCGGATCTGCGGGCTGCCTAGGAAGAAGCGGTCGGTGAGCCGCACCGGATCGGAGGTGGCGGTGCCGTCCTCGAAGCTGTGGATGTAGCCGCCTTCGGCGCTGATCGAGAAAATGAAATTGTTGAAGACGTTCCAGTATTTCGCCCCGCTGAGCCGGTTGCGCAGGTAGCGCACGTCGCCGCCGAGGCCGGCGAAATCCTGGCTGAAGATGATCCGCTCGCCCGAGCTCGGCCGAAGCCGGTTGTTGAGCGTGTCCCAGACCAGCGAATAGCCGACCGCCGAGGTCACGCGGTTGCCGAGCACGTCGCACAGATAGCGGCCGGCGATGAACGGGTCGCAGACCGCGGGCAGCGGCCCGGCGCCGTCCGGATCGGTGAAGTAGACCTGTTCGTTGAGGCTGACCTCGTCATAATTGAGGCTGTAGCGAAGCGCGGCCGACAGCCGTTCGGTGAGCGGGATGCCGGCGCGGAGCTGGCCGCCGGTGGTGACCTGCTCGAAGGTCGTGGTTCGGCTCTCGCCGAAGAAGTTGAAACTGCTGAGATCGCGCCGGTAGAGGTCGAAGCCGACGGCGATGTTGCGGTCGAACAGATAGGGCTCGGTGAAGCCGAGCTCGATCGACTTCGAATAGCTCGAATAATTGACCGAGGCGCGCACCGTCTGGCCGCGGCCCATGAAGTTGCGCTGCTCGACCGACAGGTTGACCAGGAAGCGCTCGAGGCTGGAGAAGCCGGCCGACAGCTGGAGCTGGCCGGTGGCGCGCTCCTCGACCTCGACGCCGAGCACGACGCGGTCGGCGGCCGACCCCTGCTCCTGCTGGATTTCGAGATTTTCCTGGAAGAAGCCGAGCGACTGGATTCGGTCGCGCGAGCGGCGGACGCGCAAATTGTTGAACGGATCGCCCTCGGCGAGCCGGAACTCGCGGCGGATGACCTTGTCGCGGGTCGTCGTGTTGCCGCTGATGTCGATCCGCTCGACATAGACCCGCGGCGTCTCGGCGACCTGGAAGGTCACCCCCATGGTGAGGTTCTCGCGGCTGCGCTCGAACCGCGGCCTCACGTCGGCGAAGGCATAGCCGAAAGTCCCGGCCAGCTCGTTGAGCTGGGTGACCGTATCCTCGACCATCTGGGCGTTGTACCACTCGCCGGTCTGCATCCTGAGGCCGGCGCGCAGCTGATCGGAATTGAAGTCGCGGATGTCGCTTTGCACCGCGAGCTCGCCGAATTTATAGCGTTCGCCCTCTTCCACCACATAGGTGATGATGAAGTCGCGGCGGTCGGGGGTCAGCTCGGCCACGGCGGAGACGACGCGGAAGTCGGCATAGCCCTGGGTCAGATAGAATTGCCTGAGCTTCTGCTGGTCGAAGGCGAGCCGGTCCGGATCGTAGGTGTCGCTCGACGAGAAGATGTTCCACCACACCGCTTCGCGGGTCGCCATCTCGGAGATCAGCCGGCCCTCGCCGAACTCGTCGTTGCCGATGATGTTGATGCGGCGGACTCGCGACCGCGGCCCCTCGTTGATCTCGAACACGACGTCGACGCGGTTCTGGTCCAACTGGACGATCTGCGGCTCGACGCTGGCGGCGTAGCGGCCCTGGCGGCGATAGAGCTCGATGATCCGGGCGACGTCGGCGCGGGCGCGCGAGCGGGTGAAGATCTGGCGCGGCGCGAGCCGGATCTCGGGGTTGATCTTGTCGCTCTTGAGCCGGCGATTGCCCTCCAGCACGATACGGTTGATCACGGGATTCTCGCGCACCTGGATGACGAGATTGCCGGTATCGGCGCCGGCGATGACCACGTCGGCAAACAATTCCGTCGCGTAGAGCTCGCGCAGCGCCTGGTCGAGCCGCTCCTGGTCATAGGGCTCGCCGATCCGCAGCGCGGTATAGGAGAGGACGGTTTCAGGCTCCAGGCGCTGGTTGCCCTGCACGGTCACCGAGGCGACGGTGCGGGTCGGCGCGGCCGGGGTCGTCGTGAGCGGCGCCGGCGGCGCGACCTGAGGCACGGTTTCGACGGTGGGAGTCTGCGCCAAAGCCGGCACGGCGAAGCCGCCGATCATCGTCCCCACCAGCAGTGCGGAACACAATTTGCGGCCCTTGGGAAATACTTCGTTCGCCGTCACGCGTCCCCGCCTTATATCAAACGGTCGGGGCTGCGCCCGGCCTGAATTCCCTGTCAGCGCCTGCCCTGCCCGATCATGCTCACCCGATCAAGCCGCCAAGCTTGGTAAAGAGGCCAAATGAGGCCAGGTCGTTGAAAGTGACGAAGATCATCAGCGCCAGCAGCACCGCGAGCCCGGTCCTGAACGCCCATTCCTGGGCTTCGGGCTTCAGCGGTTTTCGCCTCACTCCTTCAATGACGTAGAACAGCAGGTGGCCGCCATCCAGAAGCGGGATTGGCAACAGGTTGATGAATCCCAGATTAATTGAGATCACGGTCATCAGCCAAAAGAAGTTGAGCCAGCCCAGGCTCGCCTGCTCGCCGGAGACCTTGGCGATGCGCAGCGGCCCGCCAAGCTCATCGAGCGAGCGCCTGCCGGTGACCAGCTGGCCCAACGCGGTGACCATGGTCTCGACCGTGTCGGCCGTCATCGTTACCGCGCGCCCGGGCAGATGCTGCAGCGGCACCGGCGCGAATTCGAGCTCGCTGCTGCCCGCCGCGACGCCCAGCCGTCCGACCCTGGAGGCGTTGCCGAACTGGTCGCGTTGCATCTCCGCGCCGGTCCTCGCGGTCAATTCGATCCGGCCGCCCCCGCGCCGCACGGTGAAGGCGATTTCCTGATCGGGGCGAAGGCCGACATAAGCGATCAGGTCGGCGAAGGTTTCGATCTCGCGGCCGTCGGCGGCGACGATCTGGTCGCCGGCCCGGAAGCCCGCGGACGCGGCGGCGCTGTTCGGAGTCACCGCCCCCACCGAGGCCGGCGCGGTCGGATAGCCGATGACCGCGAAGATCCCCATGAAGGCGATGATCGCGAACAGGAAGTTGGTGAAGGGACCGGCGGCGACGATGATGAAGCGCTGCCAGAGCTTCTTGGCCTGGAAGGTCTGGGCGCGCTCGGCCGCGGGCAGCGCCAGCCATTCGTCCGAAGGCGTGCTCGCCGGGCTCATGTCGCCGGCAAATTTGACGTAGCCGCCGAGCGGCAGCCAGCCGACCTTCCAGCGCGTGCCCCTCTTGTCGGTCCAGCCGAAAATCTCGCGGCCGAAGCCGATCGAGAAGGTGTCCGCCTTCACCCCGAACCAGCGGCCGGCATAATAATGGCCGAGCTCATGGATGAAGATGAGCGGCCCGATGACGAGCAGGAAGGCGAGGATGGTGAACAGGAAGCCGGGATTGTTCAATTGAGGATCTTTCCAGTCAGCTCGGCGGCCACGCGTCTGGCCTCCCGGTCGATCTCCAGAACCGCATCGATCGATGCCGGCGCCGGCGGGTCATAGCGGGTCAGCACCTCGCCGACCAGAGTCGCGATATCGAGGAATCCGATCCCGCTTTCAAGGAAGGACGCCACGCCTATCTCATTGGCGGCATTGAGGATGGCGGGCTTGGCCCCGCCCGCGGCCAGAGCGGCGCGGGCGAGGTCGAGAGCCGGGAAGCGGGCGGGATCGGGCGCCTCGAAGCCGAGCGTGCCGATCGCGACCAGATCGAGCCGCTGGCACGGCGTCGCCATCCGCTCCGGCCAGGCGAGGGTATGGGCGATCGGGATCCGCATGTCGGGGGAGCCGAGCTGGGCGAGCACCGATCCGTCGACATATTCGACCAGGCTGTGGATCACCGATTGCGGATGGACGACGATTTCGAGCGCGCCGGCGCCGACCGGAAACAGGTGGAACGCCTCGATCAGCTCCAGCCCCTTGTTCATCAGCGTCGCGCAATCCACCGAGATCTTGTCGCCCATCGACCAATTGGGATGGGCGATCGCCTGGTCCGGGGTCGCGGCGCGCATGCGCTCGATCGGCCAGTCGCGAAACGGGCCGCCGCTGGCGGTGAGGATGATCCGGCGGACGCTCTCGGGCCGGGCCCGGTCGAAGCATTGGAAGACGGCATTATGCTCGGAATCGACCGGCAGCAGGGTGGCGCCGCTCGCCGCCGCCGCCTCAGTCATCAACGCCCCCGCCGAGACCAGCGCCTCCTTGTTGGCGAGCGCGACGGTGCCGCCGCCGGTCAGCGCGCGCATCACCGGCCTGAGGCCCGCCGTGCCGACGATCGCGGCCATCGTCCATTCGGCGCCCGAAGCCGCCGCCTCCTCGACCGCCGCCTCGCCGGCCGCCGCTTCGACTCCGGAACCGGCCAGCGCCTCCCTCAGCTCATCGAGCAAGGCGGGATCGCCGATCACCGCGCGCCGCGCGGAAAAAAGCCGCGCCTGTTCGGCGAGGCCGGCGACGTCCCGGTGAGCGGTCAGAGCGACGATCTCGAAGCGGTCGGGCTCGCGACCGATCAGGTCGAGCGTCGAGCGGCCGACCGATCCGGTCGCGCCGAGGATGGTGACGGTGCGCCGGGTCACGCGGTCCAGAACCCCGCCATCAGCAGCAAAGCGGTGGCGGCCGATGCGGCGAGCAGGCCGTCGAGCCGGTCGAGCACGCCGCCATGGCCGGGCAGCAGCGCGCCGCTGTCCTTGATCCCGGCGCGCCTTTTCTCCCAGCTCTCGTAGAGGTCGCCGGCCTGGGCGACGAGGCCGAGCGGGCCGCCCATCCACAGGAAGAACGGCTCCATCTCGAACCAGGTCGCGGTCGCCCAGCCGAGAACGGCGGCGCCGGCGACTCCGCCGGCGAGGCCGGCCCAGGTCTTGTTCGGGCTGATCCGCGGCGCGAGCTTCGGGCCGCCGATCGCCCGGCCGGCGAAATAGGCGAAGATGTCGGTCGCCCAGGTGACGAAGAACAGCCACAGGACGAGGGTCTCCCAGACCCAGGACAGGCTGATCAGGGCGAAGCTCGGAAGGCCGATATAGAGGATGCCCCAGCCGATCGCGGCGCGCCGGCTCAGCGCCGCGGCGATCGCCGCCGGCGCGAGCAAGGCGGCGAAGCCGAGCCAGAGCGGCTCGAACAGCAAAGCCGTCAGCTCCTCGGGCACTTCGTCGACCTGCTGCGCCGCCGGATAGAGAATTTCGGCCGCGCCGAGCAAAGTCGCGACGGTCAAAGCGGCGGCGGCATAGGCCCAGCGCCGCTCGACGCCTTTCATGTCGGACCATTCGACCAGCATGATCGCGGCGGCGGCGGCGACCAGGATTCGGAACGGCCAGCCGCCGAGCAGGGTGGCGGCGACCGCCACCGCGATCATCACCACGCCGGCGGCGAAGCGGGCCGGCAGATCGGATTGGGGTGTCTCGCTCATAGCCCTCCGTAGCGCCGGTCGCGCCGGCCATAAGCGGCGAGCGCGGCGCGCATCGAGTCGCCGTCGAAATCGGGCCACAACGTGTCGACGAACAGCAATTCGGCATAGGCCGCCTGCCAGAGCAGGAAATTGCTGAGCCGCTGCTCGCCCGAGGTGCGGATCAGGAGGTCGAGCGGCGGCAGACCGGCGGTGTCGAGCGCCGCCTCGATCGCCGCCTCGTCGATCGGGCCGGCCTCGGCCGCCTTTCGCGCCGCACTCACCAGCTCGGCGCGCGAGCCGTAATTGAGCGCGATGGCGAGCGTCATCCGGCGATTGCCCGCGGTCCGCGCCACCGCCCGGTCGACCAGCGCCGCGACGTCGGCCTCGAACGCCTTGTGGTCGCCGAGGATCCTGAGGCGGATGCCTTCCTTGTGAAGGCTGTCGAGCTCGCGCTGGATGTAGAAGCGGAGCAGGCCGGTGAGATCGCTGATCTCCTGCGCCGGCCGCCGCCAATTCTCCGACGAGAAAGCGTAGAGCGTCAGGCATTCGACCCCGGCCTCGCCGGCGGCGCGCAACGCGTTGCGGGCGGCCTCCGCGCCGGCGCGGTGGCCGGCGGCGCGCGGCAGGCCCCGCGCCGCCGCCCAGCGGCCGTTGCCGTCCATGATGATGGCGACGTGACGGGGCATGCGGACGCTGTCCGGCCCGGCGCTGGCCGGCTCGGCGCTCACTTCTGCAGGATTTCCTTGTCCTTGACGGCGAGGACCTCGTCGATCTCCCTGATCGCCTCGTCGGTGAGCTTCTGGACCTCGGCGTCGAGCCTTTTGTGCTCGTCCTCGCTGATCTCCTTCTTCTTCTCGTCGGCCTTGAGCGCGTCCATGCCGTCGCGGCGGACGTTGCGGACCGCGATCTTGGCCTTTTCCGCATATTGATGGGCGAGCTTGGCGAGCTCCTTGCGGCGCTCCTCGGTGAGGTCCGGGATCGGCAGCCGGATGTTCTGGCCGTCGGTGACCGGGTTGATGCCGAGCCCGGCATTGCGGATCGCCTTTTCGACCGGGCCGACGTTGGAGCGGTCCCAGACCTGGACCGAGAGCAGCCGAGGCTCGGGCACCGAGACGGTCGCGATTTGGTTCAGCGGCATGTTGGCGCCGTAGACCTCGACATGGATCGGATCGAGCAAGGCGGTCGAGGCGCGCCCGGTTCGCAAGCCCCCCAGATCGTGCCTCAGCGCTTCCGCGGCGCCGTGCATCCGGCGCTGCAGGTCCGCTCTGTCATAAGCCGGCATCTCTTCCTCCCTCGTTCTGGACGATCGTCGCGGTGCCGCCCCCGCCGAGCACTCGGACGAGATTGCCCTGCTCGCGGACGTTGAACACGACGATCGGGATGCTGTTGTCGCGGCACAAGGCCACGGCGGTCGCATCCATCACCTTGAGGTCTCGGTTGAGGACCTCGTTGAAAGTCACTGTTTCGAAACGCTTTGCATCCGCCACCTTCTTCGGATCGGCATCGTAGACGCCATCGACGCTGGTGCCCTTGAACAAGGCGTCGCAGCCCATTTCCGCGGCGCGCAGGGCGGCCGCGGTGTCGGTGGTGAAGAACGGGTTGCCGGTCCCGGCGGCGAAGATCACCACCCTGCCCTTCTCCATGTGGCGGACGGCGCGGCGGCGGATATAGGGCTCGGACACGGTCGCCATCGGGATCGCCGATTGGACCCTTGTGTCGACTCCGATCTTCTCGAGCGCGTTCTGCAGCGCGAGCGCGTTCATCACCGTCGCCAGCATTCCCATATAATCGGCGCTGGCCCGGTCGAAACCCTTGGCGGCGCCGGCGAGGCCGCGGAAGATGTTGCCGCCGCCGACCACCAGGCAGAGCGAATGGCCGGCCTCGGCCGCCGCCTTGATCTCCTCGGCGATGCGCGCCACCGTGGCGGGATCGATGCCGAACTGCTCGTCGCCCATCAGGGCTTCGCCCGACAGCTTCAGGAGGATGCGGTTGAAGCGCGGGCGCTGCATGCGGTTGGCTCGTCCGTTGTCAGAGGCGCTGGGTACCTTAGTGATCACGCCAGGTGGTGCCAATGGGGTTGGGGGCTAGGGACTGGGGACTGGGACTTGGTTCGCCCAGTCCCCAGTCCCGAAAACCCAGGCCCCAAAACTCAGGCGACCGGCTCCGGCTTGCCGACGCCGGACGCGGCGGCGACCTCGGCGGCGAAGTCGCTTTCCTTCTTCTCGATGCCCTCGCCGAGCTGGAAGCGGACATAGGCCTTGAGCGTGACCGGCGCTCCGGCCTCCTTGCCGGCGGCGGCGACGACGTCCTCGACCCTGGTCTTGTTGTCGATCACGAACAGCTGCGAAAGCAGCGCGTTCTCCTTGCGGAACTTGGCCATCGCGCCTTGGACCATCTTTTCGACGATCTCGGCGGGCTTGCCCGATTCGGCCGCCTTCTCGCGGGCGATGGCGCGCTCGCGCTCGACCAGGCCGGCGTCGAGCTCCTCGCCGCGCAGCGCCAGCGGATTGGCGGCGGCGATGTGCATGGCGAGCTGCTTGCCGAGCGTCTCCAGCGCGGCTCGGTCGCCCTCGCTCTCGAGCGCGACCAGCACGCCGATCTTGCCGAGGCCCGGAGCGGCGGCATTGTGGACGTAGGAGACGATTGCGCCCTGCTCGACGGTGAGCAAGGCGGCGCGGCGAATCGACTGGTTCTCGCCGATCGTCGCGATATTGTTGGTCAGCTTCTCCTCGACGGTGCCGCCCGCCGGCCAGCAGGCCTCCTTCAGCGCCGCGATGTCGCTGCCGGTGCCGAGCGTGATCTCGGCCGCGGTGCGGACGAACTCCTGGAACTGCTCGTTCTTGGCGACGAAATCGGTTTCCGAATTGACCTCGACGATGGCGCCCTTGTCGCCGTCGACGGCGACCCCGACCAGGCCTTCGGCGGCGGTCCGGCCCGCTTTCTTGGCGGCGGCGGCGAGGCCCTTGGTGCGCAGCCAGTCGATGGCGGCTTCCATGTCGCCATCGGTCTCGCCCAGCGCCTTCTTGCAGTCCATCATGCCGGCGCCGGTGCGCTCGCGCAGCTCTTTCACAATCGCGGCCGTAATCTCAGCCATGTCTTCTATCCTCTTGAGTTCGCTTAAAAAAACCGTTCTCGGTTGGTGTAAAAACACCGTTCGCCCTGAGCCTGTCGAAGGGCCTTCCTTCTTCAGCGGAAGAAGAGAAGGAACGGGCTTCGACAAGCTCAGCCCGAACGGAGAGGGTGCCCCCTCTCCTTGATCTCAGGCTTCGGCCAGCGCCGCTTCCGCCGGCGGCTCGTCCATCGCGCCGAGATCCTCGCCGCGCGAGGCGGCGCCGCCCGACTTGCCGGCGAGCACCGCCTCGGCGATCGCGTCGCAATAGAGGCGGATCGCCCGGCTGGCGTCGTCGTTGCCGGGGACCGGGAAGGCGATGCCCTGCGGGCTGACGTTCGAATCGAGGATGGCGACGACCGGGATGCCGAGCACGTTCGCTTCCTTGATCGCGAGCTCTTCCTTGTTGGCGTCGATGACGAACATGACGTCGGGGATGCCGCCCATGTCGCGAATGCCGCCGAGGCTCAGCTCGAGCTTGTCGCGCTCGCGGGTGAGCTGGAGCACCTCCTTCTTGGTCAGGCCCGCGGTGTCGCCGGCGAGCTGCTCCTCGAGGCTCTTGAAGCGCTTGATCGAGTTGGAGATCGTCTTCCAGTTGGTGAGCATGCCGCCGAGCCAGCGATGGTTGACGAAATGCTGGCCGCTGCGCCGCGCGGTCTCGGCGATCGGGTCCTGCGCCTGGCGCTTGGTGCCGACGAGCAGCACCTTGCCGCCGGCGGCGACGGTCTGGCGGACGAAATCGAGAGCGCGCGCGAACAAGGGCACGGTCTGCGACAGGTCGATGATGTGAACCCCGTTGCGGTCGCCGAAGATGTACGGCTTCATCTTGGGGTTCCAGCGGTGGGTCTGGTGGCCGAAATGCGCTCCGGCCTCGAGCAATTGCTGCATGGTGACGTCGGTGGACGCCATGGTCTTTCTCCTTCCGGTTATGCCTCTGCGGGGCCGAGAACTGGACGTATCCAGCACCGGTATGATGGCCCTGCATGTGGAATGAGCGCGCAGATAGAGGCGGTTGAAGCGGAAATCAAGCGGCTAGCCTGCCTACGTAGTCGATCTCTCGCGCATATCTCGCGCACGTCATGCCAGCGAAGGCTGGCATCCATTCGAGGGAACGGTTCTCACCGGGACAGTCATCGACGACTGTTCAGGCGCTCCATCGCCCTTCCGCGGTGCGCGTGGCAACGAGGCCGATTTCGTTGAACAATTGGAGGCTGGTCTTGCCGCCGCCGCCGCTTTGCGCGGCCTCGTCGGCCTTGCCCTGCGCGCCCGAGACGCTGCTCGCCTCGATCATCATTTTCTCGAACTCGTCGCGGTGCTGCTTTCCCCCCTTGCTGAACTTCACCAGGTAATATGACATGCGACCCCCCTGCCTTGCGTCATGCATATAGGAAGCCGGGATGGCCGGCGATAGATGTCGCGATAGGGAAATCGTCCGCGGAGGGACAGCTGCTTTTTCGCCGAAAAGTATGTTCCCCCAAATGCGAGCGCGAAGTCTTGCGAACGATTGCCTAATTCGGCAGGAAAGCCTAAAGGGGCTTATGGGAAATAATATCGTATATCTCATCACAGCCGCCGTGCTTCTTGGCATTTTTGCCGCTCTATTCGGGCCCGGCACGATCGGCCCCGCTTGGGGCCGCTGGCGCCGCCGGCGGCGCAGCCGGAACAACCGCCTCTGAGGCTTGCCGGGGACAGGCGATTATCGTCACTGCCTGCCGCGAAGCCGCGGGCCTTTTATCGTCACTGCCTGCCGCGAAGCCGCGGGCCTTTCGGGAAGCAGGCCGCTCGGTTACAGCCGTGGCCGGGCAGCGGCAGCACAACCGGAAAGTGCACTGTGCAATACCGGAAGTATGTGTGGTTCAAGTCCCACCCGCTGCCCACCGAAAACGCCGGTCGGACCCGTTGACGAGCCCAGCCGTCTCGCGGGGCGTGGCCGTCACCCGCTTATTTATCGCGTTCTTCCAATGTTCTAGCATTTTAAGGCCGCAAAAACGCCTTGCCACCCTTGACGTCAGAACAAAAAGCGAACACTAATCTCGTCCCTGGAACAAAAATCGTCCCTGGGGATTTTGCTGTGGATAATCAGGGGAAAAGCCGTGGCTCACCTGCTCTCGATCATCTTTTTCTTCGGCCTGCTGGTGGCTCTGGCCGTCATCGTCGAAGTCACTCTGAAGGCGCATTGGGCGGCGGTCGTTTCCGCCTTGCGGGCCGTTCCGCCGGCAGCGCCGCCAGCGGCTCGCCGAGCGGCAGCGGCGGCGCCGCGCGGGCGCGCTGTCGCTTGACCCGCGCATAGCTGAAGATGCTCCACGGGATCGACGCCAGATAGAGGATCGCGACGACGCTCAGCGTCTCGAACGGCGCCGTGAACAGAGCGGCGCCGACCAGGGCGATGAACATGATCGCCTCGAGCCGGACGTTGCGCCGCAGCCTGAGCGAGCCCCAGGAGAAAGTGGCGACGCTGGAGATGGCGAGGAAGGCGATCAGCGCCGCCCAGGGCGCGATCAGCCGATAATCCTGAAGCCAGCCCAATTGCCGGTCGCTCGCCAGCCACAGGAAGATCGGCAGCAGCAGCAGCCCTGCCCCGGCCGGCGCCGGCACGCCGGTCAGGAAGCCGGCCGATTTGTGCGGCTGCTCCTCGACGTCGATCTGGGCGTTGAAGCGGGCGAGGCGAAGCGCCATGCACACCGCATAAGCGAGCGCGAAGATCCAGCCGAAGCGCGGCCAGTGCTGCAGCGACCATAAATGGAGGATGATCGCCGGCGAGACTCCGAAGGCGATCACGTCGGACAGCGAATCGAGCTCGGCGCCGAACCGCGTCTGGCCGCGCAGCGCCCGGGCGATCCTGCCGTCCATGCCGTCGAGCACGGCGGCGATGACGATCGCCGCGACCGCGCGGTCCCATTCGCCGGCGATGGCGAAGCGCACCCCGGTCAGGCCGACGCAGAGCGCGAGCGCGGTGACCGCGTTGGGCACGACCGCGCGCAGCGGGATGCCGCGCCTCGGCTGCGCCCGCCGCTCCTCCCTCATGCCGCGCCGTTCATTGAGCGACGCCCTCGATCAGCTCGGAAACGCCGGCGCGGGCGACGATCGTCTCGCCGGCGATGGTGCGCTGGCCGAGCAGCACCTGGCTCGACGTGCCGGCGGGAAGATAGACGTCGACCCGGCTGCCGAAGCGGATCAGGCCGACGCGCTGGCCGGTCGCCACCCGGTCGCCCGCCTTGACCCACGGCACGATCCGCCGCGCGACCAGCCCGGCGATCTGGGTGAAGGCGACTTTCGTTCCGTCGTCGCCCTCGACCAATATGTGCTGGCGCTCATTGTCCTCGCTGGCCTTGTCGAGATCGGCGTTCAGGAACTTGCCGGCGATGTAGACGACGCGAAGGATGGTGCCGGCGATCGGGGTTCGGTTGATATGGACGTCGAACACGCTCATGAAGATCGAGACCCGGACCACCGGCTCGTCGCCGAGCCCGCCTTCTCCCTGCATCTCTCTGGGCGGCGCCACCGTCGCGATCATCGTCACCATGCCGTCGGCCGGGGCGATGATCAGCCCCTTGCCTTCCGGCGTGGTGCGGATCGGGTCGCGGAAGAAGGCGGCGGTCCACAAGGTCAGGCCGAAGGCGATCCAGCCGAGCCAGTCCCAGTCGATCACCCACCAGAACAGGATCGCGACGGCGATCGCGATGACGACGAACTTGCGCCCTTCCGGGTGCACGCTCGGCATCCGGTAGCGGACGGTGGTGGTGACCAGTTCGTTCTTGTCTTTTTCAAGCGAAGGCATCGGCGCCCTTTAGGCGGTGCGGCCAGGCGAGACAACCGAAAGCCCGGCGGTTGACAGGGGAACGCGACCGCTTAGGACGGCGCCCAACCCGATCTCCTGACAGGAAAGCGCGCAGCCGCCATGGCCAAGATCAAGGTGAAGAACCCCGTCGTCGAGCTCGACGGCGACGAGATGACCCGCATCATCTGGCAGTGGATCCGCGAGCAGCTGATCCTGCCCTGGCTCGACATCGACCTCCGCTATTACGACCTCGGCATCGAGCATCGCGACGCCACCGACGACAAGGTCACGGTCGAGGCGGCCAATGCGATCAAAGCCGCGGGGTCGGAGTCAAATGCGCGACGATCACGCCCGACGAGGCGCGGGTGGAGGAGTTCGGCCTCAAGAAGATGTGGCGATCGCCGAACGGCACGATCCGCAACATCCTCGGCGGAGTCGTCTTCCGCGAGCCGATCGTGATCGACAACGTGCCGCGGCTCATTCCCGGCTGGACCGACCCGATCGTCGTCGGCCGCCACGCCTTCGGCGACCAGTATAAGGCGACCGACTTCGTCGTGCCGGGGGCGGGCAGGCTGACCATGAAATGGGAGGGCGCGGACGGCGCGGCGATCGAGCACGAGGTGTTCGACTATCCCGGCCCCGGCGTCGCGATGGGGATGTACAATCTCGACGAATCGATCCGCGATTTCGCCCACGCCTGCTTCAATTACGGCCTCAACCGCGCCTGGCCGGTCTATCTCTCGACCAAGAACACCATCCTCAAGGCCTATGACGGACGGTTCAAGGACATCTTCGAGGAAATATATCAGGCCGAGTTCAAGGAGCGGTTCGGCGAGGCCGGCATCAGCTACGAGCATCGTCTGATCGACGACATGGTCGCCTCGGCTCTGAAATGGAGCGGAAAGTTCGTCTGGGCCTGCAAGAATTACGACGGCGACGTGCAGTCGGACCAGGTCGCGCAGGGCTTCGGCTCCCTCGGCCTGATGACCTCGATCCTGATGACCCCGGACGGCAATACGGTCGAGGCCGAGGCGGCGCACGGCACCGTGACCCGGCATTACCGGATGCATCAGCAGGGCAAGGCGACGTCGACCAATCCGATCGCCTCGATCTTCGCCTGGACGGGCGGGCTCAAATATCGCGGCAAGTTCGACGACACGCCCGCGGTGACGCGCTTCGCCGAGACTCTCGGAACGGGTCTGCATCGAGACGGTCGAGCAAGGCAAGATGACCAAGGACCTCGCCATCCTGATCGGGCCCGACCAGAGCTGGATGACGACCGAGCAGTTCTTCGAGGCGATCGTCCACAATCTCGAGGCGGCGATGGCGGCGGAGACGCAGCCCGCCTGAGGCGCCGAAACTGCTGACAATCGCCGCGGATGCGGCATAAGGGCCTCGATGACCCACGGCGATTTCAGCACCTCCGGCTTCAGCGACGCGCTCGTCATCCTCGGCGCGGCGGGGATCGTCATTCCAGCTTTCGCGCGGATCCGGATCAGCCCGGTGATCGGCTTCATCCTGATCGGCATCCTCGTCGGCCCGTCGGGCCTGGGCGGGATGTCGGACCGATTGCCGTGGCTCAACTACATCACCATCTCCAACGCCGACGCGATCGAGCCGTTCGCGGAGCTCGGCATCATCCTGCTGCTCTTCTCGATCGGATTGGAGCTGAGCTTCCGCCGCCTCTGGGGGATGCGGCGGCTCGTCTTCGGAGTCGGCGCCGGGCAATTGCTGACCTCCGCGCTTCTGATCGGGCTCGGCATCTACATCGGCGGCTATGGCTGGATCCCGGCGCTCGCGCTCGGCGTCGCGCTCGCACTGTCATCGACGGCGGTGGTGCTGCCGCTGGTCGGCACGACGAGCCCGGTCGGCCGCTCCGCCTTCGCCATGCTTCTGTTCGAGGATCTGGCGATCGTGCCGATCATCTTCGCGCTCGGCGCGCTCGCGCCCCACGCTCAGGCCAAAGGGATGAGCGGGCTGCTCGATACGCTCTGGCTGGGCGGGCTGGTGATCCTCGCGATGCTGGTGCTGGGCCGGTTCGTGCTGCCGCGCCTGTTCGCCCAGGCGGCGCGGACCAAGAGTCCCGAGCTGTTCCTTTCGGTGAGCCTTCTCGTCGTCATCGCGGCGAGCCTCGCCACCGCCGCCGCCGGCCTGTCGCCGATCGTCGGCGCCCTGGTCGCCGGCATCCTGATCGCCGAAACCGAATATCATGGCGAGGTGGAGGTGATGACCGCGCCGTTTCGCGGCCTCGGCCTCGGCGTGTTCCTGATCACCGTCGGCATGAGCCTCGAGCTCGATTTCATCATGGCGAACTGGCCGCGCCTGCTGCTCGCTTTGGTCGGGGTGATGGTGACCAAGACGGTGGTGACCGCGACGCTGCTTCGGCTCGGCGGCAAGCGGCGGGCGGTGGCGGCCGAAGCGAGCGTGCTGATGGCCTCGCCCTCGGAGACCACATTGATCGTGCTCGGCGCGACGGCGGCGGCGGGGCTGATCGACGCGCCGGTCCGCGATTTCTGGACCATCGTGACCGCGATGGGGCTGACCCTGACGCCGCTGCTGGCGCGGCTCGGGCGCGACGCGGCGCGGCGGATCGAGGGCCGGGCCGAGGACGGCGCTCAGGATCTGGCGCCGACCCGCGAGGAACCGCGCGCGGTGATCCTCGGCTTCGGGCGGGTCGGGCGGCTGGTGGCGGAGATGCTCGCGGTCCACTCCAAGCCCTATGTCGCCGTCGATTCGAGCATCGACATGGTGAAGGCGGCGCGCGCCGAGGGCTTCCCGCTGATCTACGGTGATGCCTCGCGACCGGAATTCCTCGATCGGCTCAACCTCGGCCATGCCAGCGCTCTGATCCTGACCATGGACGATCCGGTCCAGGTGGTGCGGATGGTGAAACGGGTGCGCGCCTGGTGCCCCGACCTCACCATCGTCGCGCGGGCGCGGGATCCCGAGCACGCCGCCGAGCTCTACCGGGCCGGCGCCACCGACGCGGTGCCGGAGACGCTCGAATCCTCGCTGCAATTGTCCGAGGCGGTGCTCGTCGATCTCGGCATGGCGATGGGCCCGGTGATCGCCTCGATCCACGAGAAGCGGGCCGAGCTGCGCGCGCAGATCATGGAGATGGGCGAGATGGCGCAGGCGCCGGTGGAGCGTGGGAAGAGGCTGCGGGACGCGCTGATGCGGTAGACCCCTCCCCTTGATGGGGAGGGGTTTGGGGTGGGGTGGCCTTCGAGACCCACGCTGTCTCGGTGGAGACGTTCACCCCACCCTAACCCTCCCCCATCAAGGGGGAGGGGCCTCGTCGCATCACTTGATCTGGAAGCCCCAGGGCTCGGAATCCCTGGCGCTGATTACGTGAATCTCATCAAATGGCAGCGGTGCGGCAGCGGAGCGAAGGTCCACAATAGCCGCATTCCAGCGCTCTGGCGGAAGTGGGAGTTGGGCCTGAATCAAAAGGGTAAAACCAGCAAACTTTGGCCGATTCTTTCGTGTTAGACACCGAAGGATTCCGTCGCGCGTAGTCGAAAGTAGCCCTTCAGAAGAGTGCATGATGCGTTCGCGAGCCATCGCGGTTGTGAAGGCTTCCTTGGGTGCGTCATCTTGAAGACCTAGGAATCCCCGTCCTATGCCCTTTTCTATCAGCTCCAAGCCGAGGTGATGACCTGCCCTTCCGAGAGCGACCGTAACTTCGATTCCGCGCCGGTCTGGATCGCCGTCCTGCCAGAACCAGCAATCAGGCGCCTCGCTGTTGAGGGGGAATCGTATCCGACCGGTGGCCACACCGCGAAACCGAAGGAAGTGGGAAACTGGCGAAACTTCGTCACGCAGCTTTTTCCAGTCCGCTCTACCCAGTCGATAGTCATTGAGTTCGTCCGTCGGTCGGGTTCGCCGGAAGAGTTCGGCGAGATCGGCTTGGAAGTCGGCGATAGCCATGCCGCCTTCGCTGGACAGGCGACCATAGAACTCCTGCAGAGCTGCAATGTCGAAGCAGGAGGTTTCCATTTCCACGTTGTGAGCCTCAAGCCGCAACAGGTTCCGCACTGAGGGCATCACGCACAACGGCCAGCGCATTCGCCGCCTTGGCCCCGTCGGGGCCGCCGCCCTGGGCCATGTCGGGGCGGCCGCCGCCGCCCTCCCCGCCCAGCGCCTCGACCGCCTTGCGGACGAGGTCGACGGCGTTGCGGCTTGACGTCAGGTCGTCGGTGACTCCGACCGCGACGGTGGCGCGGCCGTCATTGACCGCGACCAGGGCGACTACGCCCGAGCCGACGCGCGCCTTGGCCTCGTCGACCAGGCCGCGCAGCGCCTTGGGGTCGAGGCCGTCGAGCACCTGGCCGATGAAGCGATGGCCGCCGACCTGTTCGGGGCCGGCGGCTTCGGCCTTGCCGCCGCCCAGCGCCAGCGCTTTCTTCGCCTCGGCCAGCTCGCGCTCGAGGCGGCGGCGCTCGTCGAGCAGGCCGGCGACCCGAGCGGGGACTTCGTCCGGCGACGCCTTGAGCGCGGCGGCCGCTTCCTTGAGCCGGTCCTCGCGGCCGGTCAGCCATAAGCGCGCGGCTTCTCCGGTCAGCGCCTCGATCCGGCGGACTCCGGCGGCGACGGCGCTCTCCGACGTGATCTTGAGCAGCTGGATATCGCCCAGCGCGTTGACGTGGGTGCCGCCGCAGAGCTCGACCGAATAGCTGTCCTCTTCGTCGAGGCCCATCGAGAGGACGCGGACTTCCTCGCCATATTTCTCGCCGAACAGCGCCATCGCCCCGGAGCCGATCGCATCGTCCATGCTCATCAGGCGGATGCCGACCGGATTGTTCTCGCGGATGTGGCGATTGACCTCGGCCTCGACCGTCTCGATCTCCTCACGCGTCATCGGCTTGGGATGGGAAAAATCGAAGCGGAAATAATCGGGCGCGACCAGGCTCCCTTTCTGGGTGACGTGGCCGCCGAGCCGCTTGCGCAGCGCGGCGTGGAGCAGGTGGGTGGCGCTGTGGTTGGCGCGGACGCGCGACCGGCGCTCGGCGTCGACCGCGAGGTGGACCGGATCGCCGACGGCGAGCGCGCCTTCGCGGATCACGGCATGATGGGCGTGGAGCTTGCCGAGCGGCTTCGACGTGTCCTCAACGTCGGCCTGCATGCCCTTATCCGAGCTGATCTTTCCAGTGTCGCCGATCTGGCCGCCGCTTTCCCCGTAAAAGGGCGTCTGATTGGTCAGGATGACGACCTTGTCGCCCGCCGAAGCGCGTTCGACGCGGGCACCGTCCTTGACCAAGGCAACGACGACGCCCTCGCCGTCATGACCGAGATAGCCGGTGAACTCGGTCACCCCCGCTTCCTCGGCGATATCGAACCAGATTTCCTCCGACGCCTTGGCGCCGGAGCCCTTCCAGGCGGCGCGGGCGGCCGCCTTCTGCTCCGCCATGGCGGCATCGAAGCCGGCGCGGTCGACGCCATGGCCCTGGGCGCGGAGCGCGTCCTCGGTGAGATCGTAGGGGAAGCCGTAAGTATCGTAGAGCTTGAACGCGACCTGGCCGGGCAGCGTGTCCCCCGGGCTCATCGCGGCCGTCGCCTCGTCGAGCAGCCTCAGGCCGTTGTCGAGGGTCTGGCGGAAGCGGGTTTCCTCGAGCTTCAGAGTCTCCTCGATCAGCGGCTGGGCGCGGACCAGCTCGGGATAAGCGGCGCCCATCTCCGCGACCAAAGCGGGCACGAGGCGGTGCATGAGCGGGTCGGCGGCGCCGAGGATTTGGGCATGGCGCATGGCCCGGCGCATGATCCGCCGCAGCACATAGCCCCGGCCCTCGTTGCCGGGCAGCACGCCGTCGGCGATCAGGAAGCCGGAAGCGCGCAGATGATCGGCGATGACCCGGTGGCTCGCCTTTTGATCGCCTCCCGCCGCGGTTCGGGTCAGCTCGGATGAAGCAGCGATCAAGGCCTTGAAGGTGTCGGTCTCGTAATTGTCGTGGACGCCCTGAAGCACCGCCGCGATCCGCTCCAGCCCCATGCCGGTGTCGATCGACGGCTTCGGCAGCTCGCGGATTATCTCATTGTCCTCCTGCTCATATTGCATGAAGACGAGGTTCCAGATCTCGGTGAAGCGGTCGCCGTCCTCGTCCGGGCTGCCCGGCGGCCCGCCCGGGATGTGATCGCCATGGTCGTAGAAGATCTCCGAGCAGGGGCCGCACGGGCCGCTGTCGCCCATCGCCCAGAAATTGTCCTTGGTCGGGATGCGGATGATCCGCTCGTCGGGCAGGCCGGCGATCTTCTTCCACAGGTCCCAGGCCTCGTCGTCGGTGTGATAGACGGTCGCGGTCAGCCGGTCGGGAGCGAGGCCCCATTCCTTCGTCAGCAGGTCCCAGGCGAGAGAGATCGCCCGCTCCTTGAAATAATCGCCGAACGAGAAATTGCCGAGCATCTCGAAGAAGGTGTGGTGGCGCGCGGTATAGCCGACATTGTCGAGATCGTTATGCTTGCCGCCGGCGCGGACGCATTTCTGCGACGAGACGGCGGTCGAATAAGGCCGTGTCTCGAGGCCGGTGAAGACGTTCTTGAACGGCACCATGCCGGCATTGACGAACATCAGGGTCGGGTCGTTCTGCGGGACGAGCGGCGCCGAGCGCACGATCTCGTGCCCCTCGCGGCCGAAAAAATCGAGGAAGGCCCGCCTGATGTCGTTGGTCGAGGTCATGGCGGGCGATGTAAGGCACATGCTGCATTGCGGCAAGCGACGGGTCCTGCCCTTGGGCGGGACGAGCCGTCCATAACCCCCCTTGAACTTCTTCCCGGAAGGGTGAAGGCTGGACCTTTCCCCATGAGGCGCGCGGCCGCGTCTTCTTCGCGGACCCGTGCGGCAAGGACGCAAGGAGACGCACATGCCCACCAGAGCTGCAGGCACCAGAAGTATCGCGCTCGTGGGCCCCGGCGGGGCGGGTAAGACCAGCCTAGCCGAGGCCCTTCTTTTTGCGGCCGGCGCGATCGGCCGGCAGGGCTCGGTGGCGGACGGATCGAGCGTCGGCGATGCCAGCCCGGAAGCCAGGGCGCGCGGCGGCTCGACCGAGCTCAACCTGATGCATTACGATTATATGGGCGATCGCTACGCGCTGGTCGATTGCCCGGGATCGGTGGGCTTCGCCGCCGACGGCGGGCTGGCGATGGCGGCGGCGGACCTCGCTCTGGTCGTCGTCGATCCCGATCCGGACCGCGCTTTGCTCGCCGAGCCGACTCTTCGCCAGCTCGAAGCGCTCGGCATCCCGCATATGATCTTCGTCAACAAGATCGATTCTGCGCGCGGCTCGATCCAGGATCTGCTCGAAGCGCTGCAGCCGATGTCGAAATCGCCGCTGGTCGCGCGCTGGATCCCGATCCGCGACGGCGAGAAGATCACCGGCTTCGTCGATATCGCGCTCGAACGCGCTTATTATTACCGGCCCGGCCAGGAATCCGAGCAGAAGGAGATCCCGGCCGACCTCGCCGACCGCGAAGCGCTCGAGCGCGGCCAGATGCTCGAGAAGCTCGCCGACCATGACGACGCGCTGCTCGAGCAGCTCCTGATGGACGAGATCCCCGACCGCGAGACCGTGTTCGCCGATCTCGCCAAGGATACCGGCGAAGGGCAGATCGTCCCGGTCCTGTTCGGCTCGGCGACGGGCGCGCAGGGCGTTCGCCGGCTGATGAAGGCGCTGCGCCACGAGGCGCCGGCGCCGAGCGCGGCGGCCGAGCGGCTCGGCGCCGCCGGCAGCTGCGCGTTCGTGTTCAAGGTCAGCCACGGCGGCGCGATGGGGCGCCTGTCCTACGCCCGGGTCTTCGGCGGCGCGCTCAAGGAAGGCGCGGAGCTCGATAGCAGCGGCGGCGAGGAGGTAAGGGTCGGCACCTTGTTCGCGGTCCAGGGCGACAAGACCGCGAAGCTCGCCGAAGCCAAGGCCGGCGACGTGGTCGCGGTCGCCAAGCTCGACGGCGTCCATGCCGGCGAATGGCTGGCCGGCGGCAAGGCGCCGCCGTCTCCGCAAGTGCCCGATCCGGCGCGCAACTTCGCGCTCGCCATTTCGACCAAGGACCGCAAGGACGACGTCCGGCTGTCGACCGCGCTCCACAAGCTCACCGAGGAGGATCGGGCGCTCAAATGGGAGCAGGACGAGACGATGCACGAGACCCGCCTGCGTGGCGTCAACGACGAGCATCTCAAGGTGACGGTCGACCGGCTGAGGCGGCGCTATGGGGTGGCGATCGATTCGCGGGCGCCGGCGATCGGCTACAAGGAATCGATCCGCAAGTCGGTCACCCAGCGCGGCCGGCACAAGAAGCAGTCGGGCGGCCACGGCCAGTTCGGCGACTGCGTCATCGAGCTCCGGCCGCTGCCGCGCGGCGAAGGCTTCAAGTTCACCGACAAGATTTCGGGCGGCGTCGTCCCCAAACAGTGGATCCCCGCGGTCGAGGACGGCGTCCGCGATTCGCTCGTCAAGGGGCCGCTGGGCTTCCCGGTCGTCGATGTCGCGGTGACCTTGATCGACGGCTCCTATCACAGCGTCGACAGCTCCGAGCTCGCCTTCCGAACCGCCGGGCGGATCGGCATGTCGGAAGCGCTCGCGCAGGCGGCGGCGCACCTGCTCGAACCGGTGATGAAGGTGAAGGTGGTCGCGCCGAGCGGGGCGACGTCGCGGGTCACCTCGGCGATCGCAAGCCGGCGCGGGCAGATGCTCGGCATGGGCCCGCGCGAAGGCTGGTCGCGCTGGGACCAGGTCGACGCGCTGATCCCGGAAGCGGAGATGCAGGGCTTCGACGCCGAGCTGCGCTCGCTGAGCCAGGGCCTCGCCACCTACGAAGCGGAGTACGATCACCTCGCCGAATTGAACGGCTCGCTGGCCGACAAGGTGGTGCACAAGGAGCTGGAGCCGGCCTGATCGGTCCGTCTCGGTTCCTGTTGGTCGCGATGGTTCGCGAACCGGGAGCGGGACTATTTGCGAGTTGACTGTGCCCTCAATTCCGTGCGAGGTTCCCAAATCGCATCGAAGGGGGGCATATGCCGAGATTCGAAATGTCCTCGCTGCTGAAGCTGCTGCTGACCTTCGTCCTCGCGGCGGCGGTGTCGGGCTGCATGAGCGTCAAGCTCGTCTCCGATTATGACGAGCAGATCGATCGGGGGCTCACCGAGCTTTATGCCGAGACCAGCAGTTTCCTCGACAGGATGATCAGCCTGCATGGCACGCCGGCGGGGACCTATGAGGCCAACCAGCAATTCTACAGCGACGGCGGCGGCCGGATCGACGCTCTGATCGCGCGGGCGGAGGCGAACCAGGTGCTCGACAATTGCCCGACGACCCGGGTGATGGGACGGATTCTCGCGGCGGTGAACATGCCCGCCACGATGCGCCAGGAGATCGGCACGGTCCCGGAGGGCGGCTGCGAGGTGGTGGTGCTCCAGTCGCTGAAGCGGGCGTTCGGCAACATGCGCACCTTCCACCAGGCCCAGGGCGCCCGCGGCATACCGGAAGTAGCGCGGCCGATCATCATGGACGGCGGCCTCGGCGCGGCCTTCCGGGCCGGGATCATGATCCAGGTCGCCAAGCGCGGCAATGCAGGCTCGGGAGGCACATGATGGCGATCAACGTCGACAATCTCGCGAACCAGATGATCCAGGCGGGCAAGGGCCTGGCCGGCGACATCTGGGGGAAGATGAGCACCTTCGCGATTCCGGAGCTCAAGAAGATCGCCGTGCAGATCGGCGCGATCGCCGAGAACATCACCGAGTTCACCCCCGCCGGCGCCAAGGCGCTGTTCGATATGCAGATCAACGGCGCCATCGCGGTGATCGCCGCGATGACCGAGCTGACCATGCTGGCGATCCAGAATGCGATCAACGCGATCCTGAGCGCGGTGCGCGATTTCGTGAACGGCGCCATCGGCTTCGCCCTCGTCTGACGCGCCCGGGCGGCCCGCGAGCGGGCGAACTGACAAGGCGGCGGCGGCATGATAGGGTCGCGCCATGGCGGACATATTCGTCTCCTATTCGCGCCGGGATCACGACCGCGTCGCGCAGATCAGCGGCGGTCTGGAAAATGGCGGCCATTCGCTGTGGTGGGACGAACGGCTGAACGCATCCGACGATTATGCGATGCTGATCGAGGCCGAGATCGACGCGGCGGCCTGCGTCGTCGTGGCCTGGTCGCAAACCGCGCGGCGGTCGCTGTGGGTGCGCGCCGAGGCCAACGAGGCGCTCGATGCGGGCAAGCTGGTGCAGGTGAACCTCGATCGGAGCCGCTTGCCTTTGCCGTTCACGATGCTCCATTTCCTCGACTTCAGCCGTTGGCAGGGCGCGTGGCGGGGATCGCCGTGGAGCGACCTCGAAACGCGGGTCTCGGCGATGCTGAGCGGCGAGCCGGCGGCCATTGAACGCGAGCCCTCGCCCGGCCCGGCGCTGCAGGGCTTCGGCCGCGTCGCCCTGCTGGGCTGGGCAGCGATCGCGGTCGCGGCCGTGATGGCGGTGGCGGTCATCCTGGCCGCGGGCGGAAGCCTTTCGCCGGCGGCCTTCGGCGGGCTCACCCTCCTCGGCCTTGCGGCCGCCGCGATCCTGCTCGCCCTCGCCGCCTTCACCCTGGTCCGGATCAGCATGAGCTCGAGGCGGTGAGCGCTTCCCCCACCTCCCGGCGCTTCGTCCGCGCCGCCTGGCTGCTGCTCGCCTTCCAGCTGGTCGCCGCCGCCGGCGCGACCGGGCTCGCCATCTGGGCCGCGACCGAGGTGCAGCGGGTGATCGACGAGCGCGACGCGCTGGCGCTGAGGATGAGCGAGATCGAGGCGCGGGCGCGCGCCCCGATCGTGGAGCCGGAGCCGGTCGAGCCGATGGCCGAGCCCGAGCCGGTGCCGCCACTGGCGCCGGAGGCCGTGCCGGCCGCGCCGCCGGTGCGGACGCCGCCGACGCAGCGGGCACCGCAGTCGAGGCCGCCCGCGGTCCCGCCGCCGGTCGTTTACGATCCTCCTCCCCCGCCCCCGCCGGTGGTCGACAAGCCCGATCCGGGTCCGCCGCCGATTGCGAGGCCCAGGCCGAGGCGGCCGGTGCTTCGGCCCGAGCAGCCGATCGACCCGCCTTATACCCGCCCGCCCTACCGCCGCCCGCCGGACACGCGGCCGCCGCGCACCCGGCCTGACGATGACCGGACGCCGGATCGCCGCCCGCCGCGCGCCGTGCCTGACGACCGCTCCCCGCAACGCCCGCCGGCCACGCGTCCGCCGGCCGGCCGGACGCCATCGGCGACGCAGCCGGCGACCGCCGTGCCGACCCGTCCGCCATCGACGACGCGGCCTCCGCAACGCACGGCCCGGCCGACGACTGCGCCGCCGGCCGAGCCCGCACCGAAGGCGAGGCCGCCGCGCCGGCCCCGGCCGACCGAGCCGGAGCAAGAACCCCAGCCGCAATAGGGCTTGGCGTTAGCTTGGATGCGCCTCCGCCACGGCGGCGCCCTGATCGACGGCCGCCGCCGGCACGTCCTCCTCGCCGCGCGAGACGATCGTCGCGATGGCGAGATCGCCGGTGACGTTGAGCGTGGTTCGGCACATGTCGAGCAGCCGATCGACGCCGAGGATCAGCCCGATCCCTTCCGCCGGCACGCCGACCGAGGCGAGGATGATCGCGATCACCGGCAGCGAGCCGGCCGGAACGCCCGCCGTGCCGATGCCGGCGAGGATACAGATCAAAAGCACGGTGACCTGCGCCCACAGGCCCAGCTCGATGCCGAAGAACTGGGCGAGGAAGAGGACGGTGATGCCCTCGAAAATCGCGGTGCCGTTCTGGTTGGCGGTGGCGCCAATGGTGAGCACGAAGCGCGAGACCCGCCGCGGCAGTTTGAGATTTTCCTCGGCGACCCTGAGCGCGGTCGGCAGCGTCGCATTCGACGACGCGGTCGAGAAGGCGACCACCATCGCCTCCTGCACCTGGCGGAAGAAAGCGAGCGGCGATTTCCGCCCGAGCAGCGCCAGCGCCAGCGGGTAGGTTACGAACATGTGCAGGCCGAGCGCGAGCAGCACCACGCCGACATAGGCGGCAAGGCGGGCGAGCAGCTCCCAGCCGAACACCGCGGCGAGGTTGAACATGAAGCAGGCGATGGCGAGCGGCGCCATCCGGATGACGATGCCAATGAGGCGCATCGCCACATCGAGAATGCCCTGGATCGCCTCCTGCAGGCGCTGCGCCCCGGGCGTGTTCACCAAGAGCAGCCCGATGCCGAAAAAGAGCGCGAAGAACATCACCGCCAAGATGTTGTTCTCGGCCGCGGCGGTGACGACGTTGCTCGGAATGATGCCGACCAGCGTGTCGACGATGCTGGCCTGCTCGCGCGATGCGGCGACGATCTGGCTCGCCCGCTCGCCACCCTGCGCGAGCAGGGCGTCGGCCTGGGCGCGCTCGACACCGGCTCCAGGCTTGAACAGATTGGCGGCGCCGAGCGCGATCAGCACCGCGATCGACGACAACAGGATCGTGTAGAACAAGGTCTTGAGGCCGACCCGCTTCAGCGAGCGCACGTCGCCCATCTCCGCGATGCCGACCACCAACGCCGAGAAGATCAGCGGAATGACCAACATGAACAAGAGGTTCAGGAAGATGTCGCCGATCGGGCCGGTCACCTTATCGGTCACGACCGCCACCCAGGGCGCGTCGGCCTGGCTCGAATGGACCGCGAGGCCGAGAACGAGGCCGATCAGGAAGCCGATCAGCATCTTCATCTGCAACGAGACTCGGCGCGGCACGGCCGTTTCCATGGTTCGATCCCCTTGTGGCTCTTCGCCGCGCATCGGGGCGCGCAGCCGCCGAAAAGTCAACCTCTCCTTGCCGGCCGGCCTGTGCTAAGGTCGAGCGATGATCGAGATAAGCGGCATCGAACTGCTGCCGGACTGGCCAATCTTCCTGAGCTTCGTGCTCGCCGGCCTCGCGCTCAACGTCGTGCCGGGCGCGGACATGACCTTCATCATCGCCAGCGCGGCGCGCGGCGGCCGCCGCGACGGGGTGATCGCCTCGCTCGGCGTCGGTGCCGGCGCTCTGGTCCACATCTTCGCCGCAGTGCTCGGCCTGTCGGCGATCCTCGCCTCGTCGCAGGCGGCGTTCAACGCGATCAAGTGGCTCGGCGCCGCTTACCTGCTGTGGATCGCCTTCTCGCTGATCCGCTCCGGCGGCGCGCCCCGGCAGGAGGTCCGTCCGCCCGGCTCGGGGCTCCGCCTGTTTCGGGCGGCAATGCTGGTCAATATCCTCAACCCCAAGATCGCGTTGTTCTTCCTCGCCTTCCTGCCGCAATTCGTCGATCCGCAAGCGGCGCTGCCGGCGCTTCAGATCCTCTGCCTCGGCCTGTGGTTCGATTTCGCCGGGACCCTGGTCAACATCGCGGTCGCGCTGGCCGCCGCCGGCGCGGCCGGACGGCTTCGCCATGTCGATTGGCTGGGGCGGGCGGCGCGCTGGTTCGCGGCGACCCTGATGGGCGCGCTTGCCGTCCAGCTCGCGCTCAGCGCGCGACGTCAGGCATAGGCGTAAGGCCCGCCCTTCTTCAGCGCCTCGGCATAAGCGGGGCGGGCGTGGATCCGCTCCAGCCAGTCGGTCAGGTGCGGCCGGCTCGAATCGAGGCCGGCGCGGGCTCGGCTCGCCTCCAGGGGAAAGCTCATCATGACGTCGGCGGCGCTGAACTCGTCGCCGGCGAACCAGTCGCGCGAGGCGAGCTCGGCCTCGAGCCAGTCGAGATGCCCGTCGAGCATCTTTTGCACCGGCGCGCGCGCCGGCCTGCCGAGCAGGCCGAGGCGATTGACCACCAGCAAGGCGAGCAAAGGCGGCATCATCGACCCTTCCGCATAATGGAGGAACTGGCGGTAAAGCAGCACCGAATCGCGATTGGCGGGCGGGCCGAGCCGGCCTTCGGCTTTCTCGACCAGATATTCGACGATCGCGCCGGTCTCGGCGATCACCCGCCCCTGATCCTCGATCACCGGCGACTTGCCGAGCGGGTGGACCCGGGCCAGCTCGGGGGGCGCGAGCATCGTCTTGGGGTCGCGCTCGTAGCGCCTGACCTCGTAGTCGAGACCGAGCTCCTCGAGCAGCCAGAGGATTCGCTGCGAGCGCGAATTTTCGAGATGGTGGACGACGATCATTCGGCTTCCTCCGAAACGGGGCTGGCGACGATCCAGGCGGCGGCGCGAAAGGCCACTCGGCCGTCCGAAAGCCGCGCCGCGGCGATGCCGGCGACCTCGTCGAGCGCCCGTCGCCGATCTTCCGGGTCCAGCTCACGGAGCAAACGGGCGATGGGCCCGATCCGGCTGAAATAATGGACCGAGTCGGCCACCGGATCCGGGCCCGCGCCGACGACGAAGTCGAAATCGAACGGCTCGATCGCCGGCGCGGCGAATCCGGCCGCGCGCAGGAGCGATTCGATGCGGGCCGGATCGGCGAAGGCGAACGGGCCGGTGGGCGGCTCGGGCGCGCCCAGCGCCTCGGGCGCGAAGCGCTCGAGGACCGGACGCTGCGCGGCCATCCAGTCATTCTCCCCGCGCCCGCGAAAGCAGGAGAAGAGGAGCCCGCCGCCCGGCGCGGCCAGCGAACGGAGATGGGCGAAGGCGGCCGCTTCATCGTCGAAGAACATCACGCCATGGCGCGAGAGGATCAGATCGAACGCGCCCGCGCCCGCCCGCCACGACGCGGCGTCGCCGGTCTCGAAGCGAAGCGCGGGACGTCCGCTCGCCCGTTGGCGCGCTTGCCCGATCAGGGCGTCGGAAAGATCGATGCCGGTGATCGCGGCGTCGGGCAGCGCATCGGCAAGCGCCAGGCTGGTGGCGCCGGCGCCGCAGCCGATGTCGAGGATTCGCGCCGGCGCGAAGCGAAGCGCCCGCGCCACCAGCGCCCGGTTGACCGGCGCCAGCGTTCGATCGGTCCGGCGCCATTCCTCGGCCCAGGCCTCGCCGACGCGTCCCTGCCATTCCAGAGTCTCGGTCATGCCGCCTCCTAGCCGGACCGAGCGACGATTGGAACTTGCCCGCGCCGCCGGCCTTGGGCAGAGGGGCAGGCCCTTTTCCGCGAAGCATGACCGATATGCAGCCCATTGAGGCCCGAGCGCCGGGCAAGAAAGAATTCGTCGTTCTGATCGCGGCGCTGATGGCGTCGAACGCGCTCGCGATCGACGCCATGCTGCCGGCGCTGGCCGCGATCGGCGAGGCGCTCGACGTCGCCCAAGACAATCGCCGCCAGCTGGTGATCACCTCCTACCTGCTCGGCTTCGGCCTGTCGCAGATCTTCTACGGCCCGATCGCCGACCGCTTCGGGCGCAAGGCGCTGCTGATCGGCTGCATGACCTTCTACGCCTTGTTCGGCGCGCTCGCCGGGCTGGCGGGAAGCATGGACCTCTTGCTCGCCGCCCGCTTCATGCAGGGCGTCGCGGCGGGCGGCACCCGGGTGCTGGTCGTCGCCATCGTCCGCGACCGTTATCACGGCTCGGCGATGGCTCAGGTGATGTCGCTGGTGATGATCATCTTCATGGTCGTCCCGGTCGTCGCGCCCGCCTTCGGCCAGCTCGTGCTCGCCGTCGCCGGCTGGCGGCACATCTTCATCGCGCTCGCCGTCTACGGCCTCATCCTGGCGCTGTGGGGCTGGCTCCGAATCCCCGAGACGCTCGCCACCGAGGACCGCAGGCCGCTGTCCGCCGGCCATATCGGCCGCGCCGTGGCCGAGACGCTCGGCACCCGCGCCTCGATCGGCAACACGCTCGCCGCCACCCTCGCCTTCGGCGGGCTGTTCGCGTTCATCGGCTCGATCCAGCAGATCGTGTTCGACGTGTTCGGCCGGCCCGAACTGATCGGCCTCGTCTTCGCCTGCATCGCCGGGCCGATGGCGGCGACCTCCTATGCCAATTCGAGGCTGGTGATGAGGCTCGGGGCGAGGCGGCTGCTGACCGGGGCGCTCGTCGCCTTCACCGCCATCTCGCTGGTCCATCTCTTCATCGTCCTGACCTGGGGCGAGACGCTCTGGGCCTTCGTCGTCCTGCAGGCGCTGACCACCGCCTGCTTCGGCCTGGTCGGCGCCAATTCCGGCGCGCTGGCGATGGAGCCGCTCGGCCATATCGCCGGCACCGCCTCGGCGCTTCAGGGCCTGATCACGACCAGCGGCGGGGCGCTGATCGGGCTCGTCATCGGCCAGCTGTTCGACGGCACGACGGTGCCGCTGGTGACCGGCTTCGCGCTCTGCGGCACGCTGGCGCTGCTCGTCGCCTTGTGGGCCAATAAGGGCGCGCCGCCGCACGTCCCGGAAAGCAAGGCGGCCGGGTTCTGACCGGCGCGCGCCAAAGTGGACGAAGTGGACGCGAGAAGGGGGTTTTCGCCAGCCAAATTGGACGAAGTGGACGCTAAGGAGGGGAAGTTGCCCTTCCCCTCCCCGCCTCAGAGATCGTCCTCCGAGTCCGGCCCGACCATCAGCGCGTCGGCGACCTGATCGGTGTGGCCGCGAATGGCGCGCTCGATCCTTGTCGCGACCTCGGGATTGTCCTTGAGATAGGATTTGGCGTTCTCGCGGCCCTGGCCGATTCGGATCGAATCGTAGCTGAACCATGAGCCCGATTTCTCGACCAGCCCGGCCTTGACTCCGAGATCGAGGATCTCGCCCAATTTGGAGACGCCCTCGCCGTACATGATGTCGAACTCGACCTGCTTGAACGGCGGCGCCAGCTTGTTCTTGACCACCTTGACCCGGGTCGCGTTGCCGACGATCTCGTCGCGGTCCTTGATCTGGCCGGTGCGGCGGATGTCGAGCCGGATCGAGGCGTAGAATTTGAGCGCGTTGCCGCCGGTCGTCGTCTCGGGATTGCCGTACATGACGCCGATCTTCATGCGCAGCTGGTTGATGAAGATGACCAGGCATTTGGACTTGGAGATCGAGCCGGTGAGCTTCCTCAGCGACTGGCTCATCAGCCGCGCCTGGAGGCCGACATGGCTGTCGCCCATCTCGCCCTCGATCTCGGCGCGCGGCACCAGGGCGGCGACCGAATCGATGACGAGGATGTCGACCGCGTTGGAGCGGACCAGAGTGTCGGTGATCTCGAGCGCCTGCTCGCCGGTGTCGGGCTGCGAGACGATCAGATTGTCGACGTCGACTCCGAGCTTGCGGGCGTAGATCGGGTCGAGCGCGTGCTCGGCGTCGATGAAGGCGGCGACTCCGCCGGCCTTCTGCGCCTCGGCGACCGCGTGCAAGGCGAGCGTGGTCTTGCCCGAGCTTTCCGGCCCGTAGACCTCGACCACCCGGCCGCGCGGCAGGCCGCCGATGCCCAAGGCGATGTCGAGCCCGAGCGAGCCGGTCGAAATGGTCTCGATCTCGATCGCCTCCCTGGAGCCGAGCCGCATCGCCGAGCCCTTGCCGAAGGCGCGGTCGATCTGGGCCAGCGCGGCGTCGAGGGCTTTCTGCTTGTCCGTGTCCATTGAGCTCCTGTCGGATACGACCTTGAGTGATGCCGTCATCGCCTGATCTCCCGTATTGCGTCCGCGCGCCTGGTTCAACGCGTGATCGGGGTGTACCGCGTTTGTTCTTACGGAACAAGAGGAAAACAGCGGCTCGGAGAGCTTTGGTCGCAAGATCAGGATCGAACCGCTTCCCTTTCAAAAATTTGGGGTTAGGCTAAGGTCGTATTTCTTCTGCAGGCCAATGCAAGGAAACCCACCATGCCCTATGTCCCCGCCGACGCCTTCGTGGTCAACACGACCACGGCGGACACTCAGGATCATTCCCGGGTCGTCTATCTCGAGTCGGGCGGGTTCGTCATCGTCTGGTCGGACAGAAGCCAGTCCGGCACTCAGAGCACCGACCTCAGGGGCCAGGCCTATGACTCCACCGGCACGGCCGCCGGCGACGAATTCCAGATCGGCGCCACGGCCGGGGACCAGACCGGGGCCTGCGTCGCTCCGCTGCCCGGCGGCGGCTTCATCATTGCCTGGTCCGACAGCTTTGCGGGCGAGGTCTGGGCACAGATTTTCGACCCGGACGGCGACGAGGTCGGCGCCGAATTCAGGGTCTCCAACGCGGGCCGCGTCTCGCACATCGGGGATATCGCCGCGCTCGATTCGGGCAATGTCGTGATCGTCTGGGAGCAGCAGGTCGCAAGCAACGATCCCGTCACGCCCGGCATCCTGGCGCAGCAATTCGATGCCACCGGGGCGAGAATCGGCCCGGCGGCCGGAATCGCGGACTACCTGGGCGACATCCCCCACGTCTCCGCGATGGCATCGGGCGGCTTCGTCGTCAGCTGGACGATCAATTCGCCGTTCGAGGATTATCCGTCGGTGATCCTGTCCCACGCCTTCGACTCGAACAGCGCCCGCGTCGGCGACCACGGCCAGGCCAACTCGCCGAGCCGATTGAAGCCGGACGACCATGCCGTCGCCGGCCTGGAGAATGGCGGCTATGTTCTCGCCTGGGCGGCGATGACCCAAGGCGGCGACACGGACCCCGACGTGATCCTCGCCCAGCTCTTCGACGCCGACGGCGATCCGGTCGGCACTCCCTTCGAGGTCAACAGCACGACCGCCGGCTCCCTCGAGCACCAGCCCGCCGTCATCGCCGTGCCCGGAATGGGGTTTGCGGTGGCCTGGCGCGATTTGGGCGAATTCGGCGGCAGCTCCCCCGCCGCCGTTCGAGTCCAGTTCTTCACCGATGACGGGATCAGGATCGGCGAGGAGTTCGTCGCGACGCCCGGCAGCTCGGGCGGAGGCCGCCCGCATCTGGCCGCCAATTCGGACGGCGAGCTGATCGTCACCTGGACCGACGAATTGGGCGCCACGTTGGACATCGTCGCCCGAATCTTCGTTCCCGAAGTGCAGATGGGCGGGCCGGGCGACGACAGATATATCGTCGACAATCCCAACGAGAGAGTGATCGAGGCGCCGGGCGAGGGCTATGACGTCATCTTCACCTATACGAATTACACGCTTGACGACGACAGCGAGGTCGAGGGCCTGTCGACGATCACCTGGGAGCTGACCGATCCGATCAAGCTGACCGGCAACGGCCTCGACAATCAGCTCTTCGGCAATGCCGGTCGGAACCGGCTCGACGGCGGCGGCGGCAACGACGTGATGTACGGCCGCGAAGGCAACGACACCTATGTCGTCGACAGCGCCGGCGACCGGCCGATCGAAGCTGCGGGCCAGGGCAGCGACGTCGTCTATACGTCGGTCAGCTACAGCCTCAACGACAGCTCCGAGATCGAGAGCCTGTCGACGATCCCCTGGGAAGGAACGACGGCGATCGACCTGACCGGCAACAGCCTCGCCAACCATCTCTTCGGCAATGACGGCGCCAACCAGCTCAACGGCAAGGCCGGCGCCGACACCATGATCGGCCGCGCCGGCAACGACAAATATTTCGTCGACAATGCCGGCGACAGGGCGTTCGAGAGCGTCGGCGGCGGCACCGACCTGGTCTTCACCTCGGTCAGCTACACGCTGACCGACGGCCAGGAGATCGAGAGCCTGTCGACGATCACCTGGGAGCTGACCAACGCGATCGACCTGACCGGCAACGGCCTCGCCAACCAGCTGTTCGGCAATGCCGGCGCGAACCGGCTCGACGGCCGGGGCGGCAACGACGTCCTTCACGGCAAGGGCGGCGCGGACATTTTCGCCTTCACCACCGTCCTCGGCGCGAACAATGTCGACATCGTCCACGGCTTCAGCGCGGCGGACGACACGATCGCGCTCGAGAATAATGGCGTGTTCGTCGGCCTTTCGGGCGGCGCCCTGCCGGCGAGCGCGTTCGTGATCGGCACCGCCGCCCAGGATGCCGGCGACCGGATCGTCTACGACCAGGCCACCGGCCGCCTGTTCTTCGACGCCGACGGCAGCGGCTCCGGCGCCCAGGTCCAGTTCGCGGTGCTGGCCGGCGCCCCGATCATCTCGGCGAGCGATTTCACCGTGATCTAGTGTGGCGATTCGGAAATTCGCCAGATCGGATGGAGGGCTCGGAGCGAATTTCCGAATCTCCAGCCACACTAGCAAACTAATGATTCTAGTGTGCTTTTTGAATTTGAAGTTCGCTCCGAGCGCGATCCGATAATGGGGCGAACTTCAAATTCAGCACACTAGCGGTCCCCGCTCCGCCGCGGCCGCGCCGTCAGCCTGCGCAGTGCCTCGCTCATCGTCGGGGCGAAATCGGCATGGCGGTAGATGTCGTTGTGGCCGGCGCCTTCGATCGTTCGGTCGAAGGCGAGGCTGGGAATGGCGAGCCGAAGCTTGTGGGTGCGGGCGGTCGGGATCAGCCGGTCGCGGCCGCCGGCGAGGATCGCGACCGGGGTTGCGACTCGCCGAAGCTCCGCGGCGGGCTCCATCGGGTGGCCGAAGAGCAGCCGCACCGGCAGCCACGGATAGTGGCCGGCGGCGACCCGCGCCAGCGAATCGAACGGCGTGACCAGGATCAGCCCGTCGAGCGGCCGTCGAGCGGCGAGCGCCGCGGCGACGCCGCTGCCGATGCTGAACCCGACCGCGATCGTTCGGGCCGGGCGAAGGCGAGCGCGGGCGAAGTCGTGGATCAGGGGCGCGTCGGCGAGCAAGGCGGCGGCGCTCGGCCGTCCCTCGCTCGGCGGATAGCCGCGATAGTGGAAGACGACGACGTCGGCCGTCGGGAAAATCTCCGCCATGAAGACCGCCGCCGACTGGCCGTTCCAGCCGTTGCCGGCGAAGCCGAGGATCAGCAGGCGCTCGCCGGTACGCCGCGCCGGCGGGATGTGGACTCCGCTCAGCCGCTCGCCGGACTCGGCCGCGAGCTCGAGCCGCTGCGCTCGCGCCGGCAACGGATCAGGCGACCCGGCCTGGCCGACCGGAAAGAGCATCGCGGTCTGGCCGAAATAAAGGGCGGCGCACAAGGCGAGCCAGGCGAGCAGCGGAATGAGGAGCAGCGACCACATCAGGCGCCTCCGCTTCATGCCCGCCGCGTTCAGCCGCCGCAGGCCTGTTCGATCGCGGGTGCGATGGCGTCGATCGTATAGGGCTTGGAGAGGACCGGCACGGCGGCGTGCTGGGCCGGCGGCGGCTCGAGATGGCCGCCGGTGGCGAGCACGAACGGCGTGCCCGCCGCGGCGAGGCGGTCGGCGACCGGCCAGACCTGCTTGCCGTCCCTGAGCTGGACGTCGATGATCGCGACGTCGAAGCCGCCGGCCTCGACATGGCCGAGCGCTTCTTCGACCGACTCGCAGCTGGCGACGACCCGGTGGCCGAGCGATTCGAGGAAATCCTCGAGCATCATCGCGATCAGCGGCTCGTCCTCGACGATCAGGATCGACCTCGGCCCCGGCATGCCGCTTGCCTTAGCGGCTGTCGGGCAAAGGAAAAGGGAATATTTGCCGGCTGGAGAGCGCGCGGCGCCCAACATCGTCGTCATTCCCGCGAAAGCGGGAATCCGGCTTCCCTTGCAATCGGCAGCGAAGAAGCTGGATCGCCGCTTCCGCGGGGATGACGAAATAGGAGATTACTTCCCCGCCAGCGTGTCCCTCACCGTCTCGGCCAGCTCCTGGACCGAGAACGGCTTGGCGAGGAAGGCGACGTTGGGGATGTCGATCGACTTGCGCAGCTGCTCCTCGGCATAGCCGGAGATGAACAGGATCGGCAGGTCCGGATGAGTCTTGCGCGCCTGCCGGACCGTGGTCGGCCCGTCCATGGTCGGCATGACGACGTCCGAGATCATCATGTCGATCCTGTCCTCGCGGGCGAGGATCTCGAGCGCCGCCTCGCCATTTTCGGCGACCAGAACGGTGTAGCCGTGGCGGGTCAAAGCGCGCTCGGCGACGGCGCGGACCATGACCTCGTCCTCGACGACGAGGATGGTGCCGGTACCCCAGAGCTCGCCTGCCTTCTCCTTCGCCTTCGCCCGGGCCGGCGCCTCGCCGGATTGGGCGCGATGGACGGGCAGGTAGATGGTGAAGGCGGTACCCTTCCTGAGCTGGCTCTCGGCGAAGATGAAGCCGCCCGATTGCTTGACGATGCCGTAGACGGTGGAGAGGCCGAGGCCCGTCCCCTTTCCCACCTCCTTGGTGGTGAAGAAGGGCTCGAAGATCTTGCCGAGCAGATGCTGCGGGATGCCGGTGCCGGTGTCGGTGACCTTGAGGCCGGTATAATCGCCGATCGGCAGAACGTCGCTGCCCATCCGGCGGACGTCCTCGGCCGAGACTCCGAACGTCTGCAAGACGAGCGTGCCGCCTCCCGTCGGGTCCTTGGCGAGCATCGCGTCGCGGGCGTTGACGGCGAGGTTGACGATGACCTGCTCGAGCTGGCCCGGATCGGCGCGAACCGCGCCGAGGCCGCGGCCGTGCTTGACCTCGAATTTGATCCGCTCGCCCAAGAGCCGGTCGAGCAGGTGCGAGACCTCGGCGACGACGTCGGGCAGCTGGAGCACCTGCGGCCGCAAGGTCTGCTGGCGCGAGAAGGCGAGCAGCTGGCGGGTCAAATTGGCGGCGCGGTTCGAATTGGAGCGGATCTGCTGGATGTCGTCATAGTCGCTGTCGCCGGGCGTGTGGCGCATCAGCATGAGATCGCAGGTGCCGAGGATCGCGGTCAGGATGTTGTTGAAATCGTGGGCGACTCCGCCGGCGAGCTGGCCGACCGCCTGCATCTTGGTCGCCTGGGCGATCTCGCGCTTCAAGCGCGCCTCCTCGCTATTGTCCTTGATCGAAAGCAGGACGGCGGCGTTGCCGAGGCCGCGCGCGCCGGCGACGGTCATCGCCACCGGCTCCTCGGGATTGGTCTTGAGCCGCACCGCGAGGTCGCCCGACATCGGCCGGCCGCGGCCGAAGCGGCGGACCGCGTCCGAGACCGCCGCCTTGTCCTCGTCGACGACGAGATCGCCGGGCCAGGCCGGGCGCTCGCCGGGGCCGAGGCCGGCCGCCTTGCGGAAGACCTGGTTGAGGAAGATGAAGCGGCCGTCGCCGTCGGCGAGCGCGAGGCCGAGCGGCAGGCTGTCGAGCAAAGCGTGGACATGGGCGTTCTCGTCCTCGCCGCGCGGGCCGGGAACGTCGTCGAGAAGCAGAAAGACCGAAAGCGAATCGGCGGCGTCGCCGGCCGGGATTTGGAGGATGCGCAGCGGCGGCCCGGCCTTGCCTTCGGCGGCGAACTGGAACTGGCCGCTCGACGTCGCGGCGAGATGATCGACGAGCTGGGTGCCTTCGGCCGGGCCCTCGCCGTCGGGCCCGGCGACGCGGAGCGCGAAGGCGGGATTGGCGGCGAGGATATGCCCGGCGGAGTCGACGATCGCCGCCATCATTCCGGCCTCGCCCATTCGGCGGCCGGCGTCGCCGGCGACGAGCCGCTTCGCGTCGCGGACCAGATCGTCGTCGCCGCTTCGGGTCAGCCGCCAGAGCAAATGGCCGTCGCCGCCGACCATGTCGATCGCGCCCTGAACCTGGTGGCCGCCGAGAGAGAGCGGCGGGATCGTCGCGGCGAGATCGCGCCGGGCGACGGCGGCGGCCGGCGCCAGCACCCTGGGCACGGCCGAGGCGCCGAACCAGTCGGTCCACACCCGGTTGGCGCAGATCGTGCCGCCCTCGCCGTCGGTCAGGGCAAGCGCCAGAGTCGGCGGCGCGCTGTCGAGCGCGGCGCGAAGCAAAGAGGGATCGGGCGCTGCGGCCGTAATGTCGGCCGCCGTCGCCGATTTGCCGCGCCGCCCGACGAGGAAGAGCAGGCCGCCCGCTCCGGCCAGGCCGGCGAGGAAGGCGGCGGCGAAGATCGGGTCGCGCGCCGCCCAGAGCAGAAGCGCGGCGGAGGCCAAAGCGGCGGCGCCGAACAGGAGCAGCGAAAAATCGCGCTTCGTAACGCCGGTCGGATGCTGGGCCGCGCTTGCCATGCGGACAGGCATAGCAGGGCGCCGGACGCGTTCAATCGGAACGGGCGACCCGAACGGCGCGCCGCCGCCATTTCCGGCCGGTCCACCAGCGCCAGAACAGGACCGCGACGAGATAGCCGATCGCGCCGCTCGCCACGGCGATGATGAACAGGCCGGAGATCATCGCCGGCGCGGCGTCCGACGCCAGCCAGGCGAGCCATTCGCTGGCCGGCGCGTTGCGCGCGTAGAGGTCCATGATCGCCGCCTTGTCGGCGTGGAAGCCGAACAAATTGCCGACCGGGATCGAGGCGACGATCAGGAACGGGGTGGTGAAGGGGTTGGTGAGGAAGGTCATCGCCGCCGCGATCGGGATGTTGCCGCGCACCGGGATCGAAAACAAAGCGGCGGCGATGATCTGGATGCCGGGGATCAGGAAGAAGACTCCGACGAACAGGCCGACGGCGACTCCGCGCGGCACCGAGCGGCGGGTGAAGCGCCAGAATTCCGAATGAAGCACGCGCTGGCCGAACGGCCTGATCCAGCGGCTCTCGGCGAGCTGCTCGCGGCTCGGCATGTTCCTGGCGATCGTTCGCGCCAGCCAGTTCTTCGGCTCAGCCATGCTGCCTCAGAAGCCGGCCCTGCTCGCGCTTCCAGTCCTTCTCCTTCTCATAATCGCGCTTGTCGTGCGCCTTGCGGCCGCGCGCCAGCGCGATCTCGATCTTCGCCCGCCCGCGGCTGTTGAAATAGACGGAGAGCGGCACGATCGTCATGCCCTGGCGCGCCACGGCGCCGTGCAGCTTGGCGATCTGGCGGTGGTGGAGAAGCAATTTGCGCGGCCGCTTGGGCTCGTGATTGTGGCGGTTGCCGTGGCTGAACTCGGGGATGTTGGCGTTGATCAGCCAGACCTCCTCGCCCTTCACCTCGGCATAGCTCTCGGCGATCGAGCCCTCGCCGAAGCGCAAGGACTTCACCTCGGTGCCGGTCAGCGCGATCCCCGCCTCGAACTTGTCCTCGATCGCATAATCGAACCGCGCCCGCCGATTCTCGGCGACGATCTTCTTCTTGTCGAACTCGGTGGGGCGCGGGCGTGCCATCAGCCCCCCGTCATTCCAGCGAAAGCTGGAATCCCATTGTTCTTCGGCTGCCGTCGGGAAGGAAGTGAGATCCCAGCTTTCGCTGGGATGACGAAAAGGACGATGCTCATAGCAGCCCCGCATGCTCGAGCGCCGCGTCGACGGCGCGGCGGCTCGCTTCCGAGGGCGGGGTCATCGGCAGGCGCAGGTCGGCGGAGAAATCGGGGCGGACACGGTTGAGCGCATATTTGACCGGGCCCGGTGAAGCGTCGCTGAACAAGGCGGCGTGGAGCGGATAGAGGCGGTCCTGGAGCTCGAGCGCGCCCGCCCAGTCGCCGGCCAGGCAGGCTCCTGGAAATCGGCGCAGAGCCGCGGCGCGACATTGGCGGTGACCGAGATGCAGCCCGATCCGCCCATCGCGTTGAAGCCGAGCGCCATGTCGTCATTGCCCGAGAGCTGGATGAAATCGGCGCCGCAGGCGAGCCGCTGGGCCGAGACGCGGGCGAGGTTGCCGGTCGCGTCCTTGACCGCGACGACGTTGGCGATCTTCGCGAGCCGCGCCATCGTCTCGACCGAAATGTCGGTGACGGTCCGCGACGGCACGTTGTAGAGGACGATCGGGATATCGACCGCCGTCGGCGATGGCGGCGAGATGGGCGTAGATCCCCTCCTGGTTCGGCCGGTTGTAATAAGGCGGCACGTGCGAGCGCGGCGTCGGCGCCGGCCTGCTCGGCCGCCCGGGTCAGCTCGATCGCGCGGCGCGTGTCGTTCGAGCCGCAGCCGGCGATCACCGGCACCTTGTCGGCCGCGGCCGCGACGCAGATCTCGATCGCCCGGCGATGCTCGGCCGAATCGAGCGTGGCCGACTTCGCCGGTCGTGCCGCAGGGCACAAGGCCATGACTCCCTTCGGCAATTTGCCAGGCCACGAAATCCCGACAGGCGCCCTCGTCAAACGCTTCGTCGCGGAAAATCGTCACCAGAGCCGGGATCGACCCCCTCAACATTTTTATCTCCTTCACCTCGGGACGCTGCCTGACCTAGGGTCGGCGACCGGACATCGCGGGGGATGTTCATGGCCTGATAAGGAGGGGGGCGTCATTCTGTCCAGCATGCATCGAAAAGCCGGCCTGATTCTGTTGCTCGGCGTCTCCGCCGCCGGAGTCGCGGCGCATAGCGCGGCGCCCGACATGCTGCCGCGTGTCCGGCTGGCGGTGCTGGGCTCGGTCGGCGCCGTGCTGCAGAGCCAGGTCCCGCCTCCCGCCCCGGTCGTATCGAGCCCGGTCGCGGCCGACGTCGCGCGCTGGCACAGCCTCAGGCAGAGCGATTCCCTGCCCTTCTCGTCCTACGCCTCCTTCCTCGCCGGCCATCGCGGCTGGCCCGGCGAAGCGGCGCTGCGCCGCACCGCCGAGCAGAAGCTGGCCCGCGAGGCGGCCTCCCCCGGCGAGGTGCTTCGCTTCTTCGCCGCCTTCCCGCCGCTGACTCCGGGCGGCCATGCCCAGCACGCCTTCGCTCTGCAGGCGAACGGGCGCGGCGGCGAGGCGCGCGAGGCGGCGCGGCGCGCCTGGACCGGCGGCGCGATGACCCAGGACGTCGAGCAAAGGCTGTTCACCGCGTTCGGCGCCGCCTTCGGCCCCGACCACCACGATCGGCGGATGGAGGCGCTGCTCGGCAATGGCGACACGCAGAGCGCGGCTCGGAGCCTGATCTGGGCGCCGCCGGCGAAGCGGGCGCTGTTCGAGGCCAGGCTCGCGCTTCAGACCCGGGCGGCCGACGCGGCGGCCAGGGGGTCGCTGCTCGATTCCGCCGCCCAGCGCGACCCCGGCCTGATCGTCGACCGCGCCAATTGGCTGCGCAACACCGGCCAGAGCGCCGCGGCGCGCTCGTTCCTCGCCGGCCGGACCCGGCTCGATCGGCCGCCGGCCAACGCCGAAGCCTGGCTCGAATCGTCGCTGACCCTGGCGCGCGGCGCGGCCAACGACCGCAACTGGTCGATCGCCTACGGCATCGCCTCGAAGCTCGACGACCTCTATCCGGCAGGGACCGACGTCAGCGCCCGCCCGTTCGGCGAGCGCGACGCCTATACCAGCCTGGTCTGGCTCGGCGCGACGACGGCGCTGCACCGGCTCGGCCGGCCCGCCGACGCGGCCCGCCTGTTCGATCTCTACGCGCGTGCCGCCCGTTCGCCGCAGACCAGGGCGCGGGGCTTCTACTGGGCCGCGCGCGCCGCGAACGCCGCGGGTCAGAGCGCCCAATCGACCGCCTGGCTCGAGCAGGCGGCGGCGAGCCCCGACCAATTTTACGGCCTGCTCGCGCTCGAGCGGCTCGGCCGGACGCCGCCGCCGCCGGCGCTGTCGCCGCCGAGCAGCGCCGCCGCCCGCGCCGCCTTCGCGCGCCGGCCGCTCGCCGAGGCGGTGCGCTATCTCGGCATGACCGGGCGCCGGAGCGACCAGACCCTGTTCGTCCGGGCGCTGGCGGAATCGCTCGAAGACGATCGCGAGCGCAATGTCGCGGCCGAGTTCGGCCGGCAGGTCGGCCGCCTCGATCTCGGCGTCTGGGTGGCGCGCGAGGCGCGCAACCGGGGCGAGACCTTCTACGCCCGCGGCGCCTTCCCCGAAGTAAACATTCCGGCCGCCTATCGCAGCCACTGGGCCGCCGCTCACGGCATCATCCGCCAGGAAAGCTCGTTCGATCGCGGCGCGATCAGCTCGGCCAATGCGCGCGGCATGATGCAGCTGATCCCGGGCACCGCCCAGATCGAGGCGCGGCGGGTCGGCGTGCCCTATAGTCTCGCGCGGCTGACCGAGGACCCCGATTACAACATCCTGCTCGGCAGCAGCCATGTCTCGATGCTGATGGATCGCTTCGCCGGCAATCTCGTCCTCACCGCCGTCGCCTACAATGCCGGGCCCGGGCGGGTGCCGCAATGGATCGCGGCCAATGGCGATCCGCGCCTGCCCGGCGCCGACGTGGTGCGGTGGATCGAGGAGATCCCCTTCTCCGAGACCCGCAACTACGTTCAGCGGGTGATCGAAAACGCCGTCGTCTACGATCTGATCAACAATCGCGGCGGGCCGCAACGCAGCGGGCTGTCTCATTATCTGGGCCAGAGCCGGCCGGGCTGAATCCCGCCCCTTTCCGGCACCCCCGCCCCCCCCTCCGTCACACCCGCCCCCCTCTCTGGCACCCCCGCCCCCCTCTCCGTCACCCCCCGCCCCCTCTCCGTCACCCCCGCGAAAGCGGGGGTCCAGCTTCACCTCCTGCAAGAAAGAAAGCTGGATTCCCGCTGTCGCGGGAATGACGTAGGAGGGGCACGTGTCGGACCGCCCCAATTACATCACCCCCGAAGGGTACCGGCGGCTGCGGGTGGAGTATGAGGCGCTGTTCGGCGGCGAGCGGCCGAAGCTGCTCGAAGTGATCGCCTGGGCGGCGGCGAACGGCGACCGCTCCGAAAATGCCGATTACCAATATGGCCGGCGGCGGCTCAGGGAGATCGACCGGCGGATCAACTTTCTGTCGAAGCGGATGAAGGCGGCGAAGGTCACCGATCCGGCGCATCAGCCCGACAAGAGCCGCGCCTGGTTCGGCGCCACCGTGACTCTCGCCGACGAGGAGGACAATGAACGGATCGTCACCCTGGTCGGCGAGGACGAGGCGGACGCCGGCGCGGGGCGGATCAGCTTCCATTCCCCGCTTGCCCGGGCGGTGCGGGGCGCCGCGGTCGGCGACGCGCGTCGCGTGTTGCTGCCCGGCGGCGAAAAGGAGTACGAAGTGGTGGCGATCACTTATCCTCCTGGAGGCTCGACCCTTGCAGAGGCCGACGACGCTACTTAAGCGCGGCCGGCCCTTCCTGAGCACGGCCTGTTCGCTTCTATTGGCATCGCTCGGACCCGATTCTGTGGCAGCGCAGAGGCCGGCGGTTGCAGAGGCGGTGCCTGCCCCCGACGCGGTCGCACTGGCAAGGCTCGACGGGTTCGTGCTGGGATTGACGGCCTCCGAACAGTTTTCGGGCGTGGTGCTGGTCGCGCGCGGCGACGAGATTCTATTCGAGAGAGCCTATGGCAGGGTGGATGCGAATGCCGAGGCGCTCGCGACCGCCGACACGCGCTACAATCTGGCATCGGCGGGCAAGATGTTCACGAGCGTAGCAATTCTTCAGCAGATCGCGGCCGGGCGGATCACGCTCGACACCAAGGTCGGCGAAGTGCTGACCGATTATCCCAATCGTGCCTTCGCCGACACCGTAACCATCCGCCACCTTCTGACCCACACCGCCGGCGCCGGCGGAATCGATCTGTTCGGCCGGGAGAATGAAGCCAACCGCGACCGAGCGCGCACTCATGCCCAGATGGTCGCGCTGCATGGCAGCCGCGCGCCCTCCTTCACGCCGGGATCGCGGCAGGAATATGACAATTTCGGCTTCGTGGTCATGGCGCGGATCGTGGAGGTTCTGTCAGGGCAGGACTTCGAAACCTATGTCACGCGGCATATCTTCCATCCTGCCGGAATGACGCGGACAAGCTTTCTCGATTGCAGGCAGCGCGCAGCCGATCTCGCGGCCGGCTACGAGATCGTCGACGGCGCACAGCGCTCCAATTGCGACTCGTCGCCGCTTCGCGGCTTCGGGGCCGGCGGCCAGGTCTCGACCGCGCGCGACATGTTTCGGTTCGTTCGGGCACTGCAAACGGGTCGGCTCATTCCCTCGGCGCTGTTCGCCGAGGCCACGCGCACGCACAGGGAATTCATGGGCCTGGGCTTTTTCGCGACCGATTACGGCCCGGATATTCCGTTGCGCGATTTCCGCTGGGGACATGGCGGAAGCCATCCCGGTATCAACGCCGACATCCGGGCCTATCCGGGGACCGGCGAGATCGTTGTCGTCCTGGCCAATCGAGACGCGCCGGTTGCCCACCGGGTCGCCGGCTTCCTGCACGAGCGGCACGGCTCCTAGCGGGACGCGCGCGGGCTTTTGCCGGTCCAGCGCTTGAACGCGCGCGAGAAGGCGGCGGGGTCGGAGAAGCCGAGCCGCCAGGCCGCCTCCTTCACCGCCACGCCTTCCTCGCGGATCAGGCGAAGCGCGACCCGGCGGCGAAGGCCGTCGAGCATCTCCTCGAAGGTCGCGCCCTCGGCCTTGAGCCGCCGGTAGAGCGTCTGGCGGCTGTAGCCGAGCGCTCGGGCGACCTCCTCGATCCGGACCGGGCCCGAGGCGAGCAGCGGCTCCAGATGCCGCTCGACCAGGTCGCGGAACGGCGTTTCGCGGGGCGCCCGCTTGCGCTCGATGCCCCTGGCGACCTCGCCGAGGAAATCGAGGAACGGATGCCTGGCGGGCGCCGGCCGCTCGCCCGCCTGCGCGCCGCGGCGCAGCGACGAGAGGACGAAGCCCAGCGCCTCGGGCAGGACGAAGGCGCAGTCGTCGCGCCGCGCGCAGGTTCCGCAGGACTGGTGGGTCATTTTCTCGATGCAACCGGCGAGCATGCTTTTGTCCCCCGCAATCATGGGCCTAGGTGTTCTATTGAAGTAATACGCCTCATCGCGGTGAAGCGCAAGGAGCTCGTATGAACCTTCTCACTCTGGTCCATGTCGCCGGTGGCAGCGCGGCCTTGCTCGCCGGAGCGGCGGCGCTCTCATTCCGCAAAGGCTCGCGGCTTCATGCCCGGTCCGGCACCGTCTTCTTCGTCGCGATGCTGGTTCTGGGGGGCACCGGTTCGGTGATCGCGGCGCTGGCGCCGGAACGCGGCACCGCGGTCATCGGCCTGCTCACCTGCTATCTGGTCGCGACGTCCTGGGCGACGGCGCGGCGCCGCGACGGCAAGGCCGGACGGTTCGAGCATTACGGGCTTGCCGTCGCCCTCGCCTGCGCGGCCGCGATGTTCGCCTTCGGGCTGCAGGCGAGCAACAGCCCGACAGGACGGTTCGATTCGCTGCCGGCAGCCGCCCATTATCCGTTCGCGGCGCTGATGGCGCTCGCCGCCGCCCTCGACCTCAGTTTCATCCTGCGCGGCCAGCTTTCCGGCGTGCAGCGCATCGCCCGCCATTTGTGGCGCATGTGCGCCGCCTTGTTCATCGCCGCGGCCTCCTTCTTTCTCGGCCAGCAGGACGAGTTTCCCGCCGCCTGGCAGGGCGCGTTCGTCTGGTTCCTGCCGCCGCTGGCGACGCTGATCGCGATGGCGTTCTGGCTGCTGCGGGTGCGCTTCTCCAAGGCGTTCAGGCAATTCGCGCCCCGGCGTCCGGCGCGCGCATGAGCGAACACGACAATCAACCACCGGGAGGGAATATGATGCGTCGATACTATCTCGCAGCCGCCGCGGTCCTGGCTCTGGTCTTCACGCAGCCTGCGCAGGCCGATCCGGTCACCGATTGGTGGGACTTTGCGACCCGCATCGCCAATTCGATGCAGGGCTCGGGGATGCGCACGCCCGACCAGGAGCGCGCCACCACGCGGACCGCGCTCGCCATGTTCGAGGCGCTGAATGCGATCGACCGGCGCTACGAATCCTATCTCGACTTTCCCGCAGGCGATTCCGCTGCTTCGCAGGACGCCGCTGCGGCGACGGCGGCCTATCGCGTCCTCGTTCACCACTATCCGGCGCAGAAGACCGCGCTCGACGAAAGCTATGCCATTGCGATGGCAGAGGTCCGCGACGAACGGGCGCGCGAAGCGGGCCGGCTGATCGGCGAGGCCGCCGCGACCGCGGCGATCGCGGCGGGCGGGATCGATCCCGCCATCGTCCAGTTACCCTATCGCCCCCGCACCACGCCCGGCGAGTGGATTTCGACGCCTTTGCCGCAGATCGAACCCCATATGTCCGCCTTTCGCCCCTGGGTGATCCCGAGCGCGGAGGCTCTGCGGCCGCCGCCGCCGCCGCCGCTCGCCAGCCCGGTCTGGACTCGGGACTATGAGGAAGTGCGCCGGCTGGGCGGCCGGACCAGCACCGAGCGGACGCCGCAGCAGACGCTGGTTGCCCGCTACAGGCAGGCGTTCGACCTGACCCCGTCGATGCGCCTCACCGCCGACGCGCCGGGGCGCAGGCCGGTGCAGAATGCGCGCATGTTCGCGCTCTATCAGATGGCGTTCGACGATGCCGCGCTGGCGATGATCGTCGCCAAGTTCCACTACAATTACTGGCGGCCGATCACCGCCATCCGCAACGGCAATGCCGACGGCAACGACGCGACCCCGGCCGATCCAGCCTGGACGCCGCTGCTCACGACCCCGAACTTCCCGGAATATCCGTGCGGCCACTGCACGGTGGCAGCCGCCGCTGCGGAGGTGATGACGGCAGAGGTCGGGCGCGCCCCTGCCGGCGGCGTCCGGGTCGGTTCCCAGGCCATTCCGCTTTCCGCGGTGCAGGTGCTGCCCAATTGGGACGAGTGGGCGCAGCAGGTGTCCGACTCGCGCATCTATGGCGGCGTCCACTACCGCTTCTCCAACGACGCCGGCGACCGGATCGGCCGCCGCGCCGCGCGGATGGTGCTGGATCGGGTGATGCGGCCGCTGCCGGGGCGGCCGCGGCGGCGCTGAGGACGAAGCCTATCTCAGGTAGCGGCCGGCGGCGGCGACCAGAGCGGTGCGGATCTCGGGATCGGTGAGGATCATGTCGCGGTCGCCGTCGGCATAGCGGCGGAACCAGATGTTGGCGCGGTGGGCGACGTCCTCGCTGACCTCGCCGTTGCCGGCGTCGCGGAAGCCGAGGGTGACGATCGCCCGGCCCTCGGCGGTTTCCTTGAGCCAGTCGTCGAGGACCTCGACTCCGGGGCCGGTCAGCTCGCCGCGATGGGGCCGCCGCTCATCGCCCGCCCAGGCGTCGCCGCGATAGGCATAGCCGTCATGACCGTAATCGCCGTCATAGCCCCAAGAGCAGGCGGAAAGGCTGGCCATGACCGCCAAGAGTGAGTGCCGACGCATCGACCGTCTCCCCAAGGTGAGCCGTCATGCTTAACGCAAAGCGCCGCCGGGCGAGAGGCTTAGTCTCGATCTTTCCGCAAACGCTGTGCCAGCCGTTCCATTTCGGGACGGATCGGCGGCGGATCCTTCGGCAGCGCGCCGGCAAGCGCCTCGGCGACCCGGCTCAGGGCGGCGATCCGGGCGGCTTTCTTGTCGTTGCCGTCGATCGCCGTCCAGGGCGCCCAGCGCGTGTCGGTATGGTCGAACATGTCGTTGAGCGCGGCGAGATAGTCCTTGCGGCGGGCGCGGTTGCGGAAGTCCTCGGGGCCGACCTTCCAGCGCTTCCAGACATGGTCGAGCCGCGCCTCGAGCCGCTCGTCCTGGGTCTCCTCGGTGATGTGGAAGAAGAGCTTGATCACGATCGCGCCGTCATGGCCGAGCTGGGCCTCGAGCTCGTTGATCTCGTCATACGCGCGGCGCCACTCCGCCTCGGACGCGAAGCCCTCGACCCGTTCGACGAGGACGCGGCCGTACCACGACCGGTCGAAGATCGCGATCTCGCCGGCCCCTGGCATAAGCTGCCAGAAGCGCCGGAGATAGTGATGCGCCTTGGCCTCGTCGCTCGGCGCGGCGATCGGCCAGACCCGGTAGGCGCGCGGGTCGCAGGTCGCGGTCAGCCGCTGGATCGCCCCGCCCTTCCCCGCCGCGTCCCAGCCCTCGCAGACGATGACCGCCTTGCGCCTGTGAACGTGGTTGGCGACGAACAGGCGGGAGACTCGCTCCTGAAGCGCCTTCAGGTCCTGCTTGTAATCGCCCGCATAGGGCGCCCCCGCTTCATAGTCCCAGAGGTTGATGGACATGCGTCCTGCACTCCGTTCGCCCTGAGCCTGTCGAAGGGCATCCCTTCCCTTCGTTTGAAGAAAGGAAAGGGCTTCGACAAGCTCAGCCCGGACGGAATTTGGCTACTGTCCTGTGTCGGAGCACCTTTCTATTCGGGCGCGACGACCTTGGCCGGGTCCTTCGCCGCCGTGCCCGCGGGGGGCACCACGCGCAAATGCAGCTCGCGCAGCTGCTTCGCCGTCACCTCGCCCGGCGCGTTCATCATCAGATCCTCGGCGCGCTGGTTCATCGGGAAGAGCACGACCTCGCGCAGATTGGGCTCGCCGGCGAGCAGCATGACGATCCGGTCGATGCCCGGCGCCGAGCCGCCGTGGGGCGGCGCGCCGAACTTGAAGGCGTTGATCATGCCGGCGAAATTGGTGTCGACGTCGGCCTGCGAATAGCCGGCGATTTCGAACGCCTTGTACATGATCTCGGGCAGATGGTTGCGGATCGCGCCCGACGACAGCTCTACCCCGTTGCAGACGATGTCGTACTGGAAGGCGAGGATGTCGAGCGGGTCCTTGCTCTCGAGCGCCTCGAGCCCGCCCTGCGGCATCGAGAAGGGGTTGTGGCTGAAATCGACCTTCTTCGCCTCCTCGTCATATTCGTACATCGGGAAATCGACGATCCAGCAGAATTTGAACGAGCCCTGCTCGATCAGGCCGAGCTCCTCGGCGACCCGGGTGCGCGCGGCGCCGGCGAGCTTCGCCGCCTGCCCTTCCTTGCCGGCGGCGAAGAAGAGGCCGTCGTCGGGGCCGAGGCCGAGCTCCGCGATCAGCTTCCGGGTCGCCTCCTCGCCGTGATTCTTGGCGATCGGGCCGCCATATTCGCCGCCTTTCTGGGTGATGTAGCCCAGGCCGGAATGGCCTTCCGAGCGCGCCCATTCGTTCATGTCGTCGAAGAATTTGCGGCTCTTGCCGGCCGTGCCCGGCGCGGGGATGGCGCGGACCGCGCCGCCTTCGCCGACGATCCGGTCGAACAGGCCGAAGCCCGAGCCGCGGAAATGGTCCGAGACGTCGGCGATCAGGATCGGGTTGCGAAGGTCCGGCTTGTCCGAGCCGTATTTGAGCATCGCCTCCTTATAGGGGATGCGCGGGAACTCGCCCGCAGGGGTCACCGACTTGCCGTTGGCGAACTCCTCGAACACGCCGGCAAGGACCGGCTCGATCGCTTCGAAAACATCGTCTTGAGTGACGAAGCTCATTTCGAAATCGAGCTGATAGAATTCGCCCGGCGAGCGGTCGGCGCGCGCGTCCTCGTCGCGGAAGCAGGGCGCGATCTGGAAATAGCGGTCGAAGCCGGCGACCATGATCAGCTGCTTGAACATCTGCGGCGCCTGCGGCAGCGCGTAGAATTTGCCGGGATGGACCCGGGACGGGACGAGATAGTCGCGCGCCCCTTCCGGGCTTGAGGCGGTCAGGATCGGAGTCTGGAATTCGGTGAAGCCGGAGTCGATCATGCGCCGGCGGATCGAGGCGATCACCTCGCTCCTCAGCACGATATTGGCGTGCAGCCGCTCGCGCCTCAAATCGAGATAGCGGTAGCGCAGCCGAATCTCCTCGGGATAGTCCTGCTCGCCGAAGACGGGCAGCGGCAGCTCCTGAGCCGCCGACTGGATCGCCACCTCCCCGGCGTGGATTTCGATCTCGCCGGTCGGCAGGTTCGGATTGACCGCCTCGGCGGCGCGGCGGACGACCTTGCCGGTCACCGTGACCACCGATTCGACGCGCACGCCTTCGAGCGCCCCGAACGCTTCGTCGTCGACGTCGGTCACGATCTGGGTGATGCCGTGATGGTCGCGCAGGTCGACGAACAACAGGTTGCCGTGGTCGCGCTTGCGGTGGACCCAGCCCGACAGCCTGACCTGCCCGCCGACCGCGCTGTCGCGCAATTCACCGCAATTGTGGGTACGATAGGCGTGCATCGGGCCGATTTCCGTCATTGTCTTATTGTCAGGAGTGCGGCGTGCGCTTCGCGGCGGCGCACCGCTTTGTCAAGTTTCGGGCGGCGCTACAGCCTTGGCTGTTCAGGTTGAATTACCTCCCCGCTCATCCTGAGGAGCCGTTGAGCTTGTCGAGACGGCGTCTCGAAGGACGGTCCTTCGAGACGGGCCTTCCCCCGGATCAAGTCCGGGGTCAGTCCCTCCTCACGATGAGCGGATAAGCTCAATACAGCCTGAGCTACGAGGTGAGCCCGAGCGCGTCGAGCTCCGCTGTCGCGAACAATCGCCGGTCGGCGGGATCGGGCAGCAGGCTGTCGCGCACCGTCTTCCATTTGCCGAGGTCGCCGCCATAATCCTTGGCGACCCGCGCCGCGTCGAGGCGGTTATATTTTCCCCAATGGCGGGTGAACTTGACGGCAATGGCGTCGAGCGCGGCGGCGACGCTCCGATAGGCATCCTCGCTCGTCTCGCCGTGCGGGCCGTCGAAATCGATCCCGGCGCTATGCTCCCAGCGCGCCGGCGAGAGCAGGCCGTGGCCGCCTTTCATGAAGCGCAAGGTCACCGCGGTCGAGCCGCCGGCGTCGGTGAACGCCTTGCAGGCGGGCTCGAAGGCGCGCGGCAAATCGGCGCGGTCGCAAAACAGAGCGCCGGTGAAGATATTGGCGAGCGGCTTGTGCGCTTCGGTCGATTCGCCCCAGGTCCCGTAGACCGGATCGGTGATCCCCTTGCCGACCGCGACCTTCATCACCGTCTGGATGAGCCAGCCGCGGGCCCAGGGGAAGTTGCGCAGCACCCAGCCGAGCATGGTGAAGGAATCGTAGCCCTGGCCGAGCTTGCCGGGCTCCTTCTCCGGCACATGGTCCTCGCTCCACTTCTCCTTGTACAGGAAGCGGACCGTGGCCTTGCGGCGCAGCGGCGCGTGCGGGTTGCAGATGACCATCACGAAATAGAGCTCGCCATAGGGGCCCTTGGCCGGGTCCTCGCCGTGCTTCTTCGAGAAGCCCGCAAAGTCGCCGGCGGCCAGCATGTTGAGGTCCTCGCCGCTGAAATCGATGACCTTGAGGACCGGCCTGACCAGAAAGATCGGCTCGGTCCTGATCACCATCGCGGTGACGATGCCGAGCGAGCCGACCGCGACCAGCGCCGCCGCGAAGGCCTCGTCGTCGCGCAGCGTCCGGGTGGAGCCGGTCTCGGCGATGAAGGCGTTGTCCATCAGCCCGGCCGCCGGCTCGATCCACCAGATGTCGCCGGGCGTGACGATCTGGATCGCCGCGACATGATCCTGGATGCCGCCGGCCGCGATCGCCGAGCCGTGGGTGCCGGTCGCGCAGGCGCCGGCCAGCGTCTGGCCGTTGGAGGCGCCGGTGGACCTCAGGCTGCGGCGCATCTCCTTGCTCTCGAGCTTGTCGTTGATCTCGTCGATCTGGGTGCCGGCCTCGACCAGCATGAGCGCGGCCGGATCGGCCGTCGCGCCCTCCGCGAGGTCGCCGTTTGCGACCCTGAAGCAGCGGTTGAAGCGGCGCGTGTTGAGCATCCAGCCGCCCTGGACGGTCTGGATGTTCGACGGCGACCAGGCGCCGCCGACCGGCCGCACCGGCACGCTTTCGGCCTGCGCCCGCAACAGCCAGCGCCGGACCGCCCGCGCCCCTTCGGCGACGTCGGCGCGGCCGGGGTCCAGCTCGGCGCTGCGCAACGAAAATCTTTTCTTCAGCGTCGAGGAGCCGGTCTTGTGATAATTGACCCACTCTTCGCGCGGCGGGTCCTCGATGATCTCGTCGACGGGCATCACGCCTGCCCCAGCGGGTGCTGGCCGGCATTGCCGCGCCAGGCGATGGTGACCGGCCGTTCGAAACCGAAGCTGGCCAGCGATTTGAGCAGCTGCTTGCGGGTCGCGAACAGCCGGATGTCGGCAAAGCCCTGCCCGGCGAGGCCGGCGACGTAGCTGCGCGAGCTTTGGCTCGCGAACCCCCACCCCATGATGGTGACGATGTCTTCCTCTTCGTCCAGCGGACGCGGATTCTCGATCGACAGGAAATAATCCGAAGTGCCGCTCAAATATTGACCGAACAGGCTCAGCACCGCGATCGTGGCGACGATGGAGGCGCCGATCAGCATCGGCCGGTCTCCAAATAGCGAGGCGCCGCATTTCGCGATGAGATAGCCGGCATAGCCTGCCAGGCCGAGCAACAGCCAGGGAACGGCCTTCGCGACGATCCGCATGAGCTGCTTTTTCATGGCTTCTCCCCCGAGTTAGAGCCAATGCCGGCGCAGCATAATGCGAAATCGCGCTTTTGTCATTGCAGCTCTCGCCGCCGCCGGCGGCCGCGGGGCGGCGCGGCCCGCCTTCGTCCACAGAAAAATCGGGCGCGCGACGCCCTCGCCTGCGAACGCGCTTTGTCTTCGCGCCGAGGCGCCGCTATGAGGGCCGGCAAATGCGTATCCATCCCCTGATCAGCGATTCCGAAATCCCTCGAAAAGCTCTGCGAACGGCTCGCCCGCTCGGACTTCGTCGCGGTCGACACCGAGTTCATGCGCGAGAACACCTATTGGCCGGAGCTGTGCCTGATCCAGGTCGCCAATGGCGAGGAGGCGGCGGCGATCGATCCCAAGGCGGACGGCATCGACCTCACCCCGCTGATGAGCCTGCTGGTCAATAACGAGCATGTCCTCAAGGTCTTCCACGCCGGCGGCCAGGATATCGAGATCGTCTTCAACCTGACCGGCGGAACGCCCCATCCCCTGTTCGATACCCAGGTGGCGGCGATGGCGCTCGGGCTCGGCGAGCAGGTCGGCTACCAGAATCTCGTCGAGAGCCTGCTCGGCCGAATGCTCGACAAGGGCGCTCGCTTCACCGATTGGGCGCGGCGGCCGCTCGACAAGAGGCAGATCGATTATGCGATCGGCGACGTCACCCACCTCGCCGAACTGTTCCCCAAGATGCTCGAACGGCTGCGGCGCACCGGGCGCGGCGCCTGGCTCGACCAGGAGATGGAGCGGATCGCCGATCCGGCCAATTACATCAACGATCCGGCGCTGGCCTGGAAACGGGTCAAGATCCAGACCCGGCAGGCCCGACGCGCTCGGCCGCCTGAAGGCGCTCGCCGCCTGGCGCGAGCTCGAGGCGCGCTCGCAAGAATCTGCCGCGCGGCCGGATCATGAAGGACGAGACGCTCGCCGACGTCGCCATGCACCCGCCCGCAGCCCAGGAGGCGCTCGGCCAGGTGCGCGGCCTTTCGGCGGCGTGGCGCGGCAACGATATCGGCGCCCGGATGATGGAGGCGCTCGCCAATGCCGATCCCCTGCCCGCCCCCGAGCTGCCGGCGCGCGAGGAGCGCGGCCCCGGCCTCGGCCGCGAAGGCGCGCTGGTCGCCGACCTGTTGAAGCTGCTGCTCAAGATCCGGGCGCGGGAGAGCAATGTCGCGCCGCGGCTGGTGGCGCGCTCCGAAGAGCTCGAGCTGCTCGCCGCCGGCCGGCGCGAGGGGCTCGCCATCCTGGAAGGCTGGCGGTTCGAGGAATTCGGCCGCGACGCGCTCGACCTCGTCGAAGGCCGGCTCGCCTTCGCGATCCGCGACGGCAAGCTGGTCATGACCCGCACCGAGCTGGAGACCGAGGCATGAGGATCGCGTCTGCTGCGGGCTGGCCGCCATGGCCTGCACCACGGTGGAAGCACGAAATCCCACGCTCGGGCCGGGCGAGGCGACGTGCGCCATGGCGCGTCTCGGCCCGTTGGTCGGGCGGGCGCGGAGCGAGGCGCTCGGCGCCGAGGCGCAGCGGCTGAGCGGAGCGGGGCGGCTGCGCTGGATCCGCCCCGGCGATGCGGTGACGATGGATTACCGGACCGACCGGCTGAACATCCATCTCGACGCGCAGGACCGGGTCGAGCATTTCAGCTGCGGCTGAGGCCCTTTCGTGATTCTATGAAATGGCCGTCTCGGCCCTGAGCCCCATCTCGCCGGCCAGCGCCTTCAGGCGGCGTTCGACCGTCTCGCCGAGCAGGGCCGCGTCGCCTGCCCTCCACTTCGAGCCGAAGCGCATCGCCGTCGCGGCGCAGCCGGCTGCGCTTGAGGCCGCCGGCGACGCCGCCGCTGAGCCGCTGGCGCGAGGCGCATGGCGAAGCCCCAGGTCGCGGCGCGCTTCAGCTCGCCGGGGCCGCAGAGCGCGGCGATCGCCGGATAGGGCAGCTCGCGGCCGCCGCCGAAACTTGAGAACAGCGCCTGGGCGAGCATCACCCGGCCCGGCGCGTCGATCGCCACCCAATTGCCGTGCAGCGCCATGTCGATGCCGCGCTCGGCGCGGAAATCGGGATGAGCGGTCCAGGCGATGTCGGCGAGCATGCAGGCGGCGAGCCGCAGGCGCGCCTGGCTCGGCGAATCGTCGAAGGCCGGCGCGATCCAGGCGTCGATCAGGTCGCCATGCTGGGCGAAGCGGCCGAGCCCCGCTCCCGCCTCGCGGGTCGCCTCGATCAACGGGTCGAGGGCGCGCTGATCGGACGGCAGCTCGTCGTAGAGCAGCCCCTCGCGAATGCCGAAGCTCGAGACGACCAGGCTGCCCGGGCTCGAGCATCCTGACCAAGGCGTCGAGCAGCCGGTTGGCATTGGGCAGGGTCGGGAAGCGAGACAGCGAGATCGAGGGGATGTCGCGCACCTCGGCCTTGTCGACCTTGCCGAGCACCTCCCGGAGCGCGCGCGGCCGATCGACCGGCATGACGTGCTGGTGGGTGATCGGCAGCGGATGGTCGGTGAGCGCCATGTCGAGCCGGGCGAGCGTTCGCCAGCTGCCGCCGACCAGGTAGAAGGGCCGCCCGGCCGCCGCGCCCGCGAAGCCGGCGTCGGAGACCGCCTGCCGCCACCGCCTTGGCGAACGACCCTTCCCGCTCGATCACCGCGTCGAGGCGGAAGACGCCGAGCGGCAGCGAGGCGCCGGCGGCCGACCTTGCCGGCCGAGACCTCGACCAGCTCGAGGCTGCCGCCGCCGAGATCGCCGACGATGCCGTCGGCGTCGGGAATGGCCGAGATCACGCCCTGCCCCGCTCTTTTTCCTTCTTCCTCGCCGGAGAGGACCTGCGGGATCGAAGCCGAGCGCGCGGACCCGGGCGAGGAAGGCGGCGCCGTTCGAGGCCTCGCGGACCGCGGCGGTGGCGACGACCCGGGTGCGGACCACGTTCATCTGGCCGGTCAGGATGCGGAAGCGGTCGAGCGCCGCCAGCGCCCGCGCCGCCGCCGCCGCGATCGATCGCGCCGACCGCGCGGCCGAGGCCGGCCAGCACCTTTTCGTTGAAGATGATCGAGGGGATTCGGGTCGCGCCCGAATAGACGACCAGGCGGACCGAATTGGAGCCGATGTCGATGATCGCGACCGGCGCCTCCGCGAACATCTAGCGCCCGCCCATCTAATGCTGGCCGCGCGGCAGGGTCAGGGTGCGCGGGATGGCGCCGCTCGCGTGCAGGGCGGCGCCGCGGCCCGACAGCGACGGATTGGTCATGAAATAATGGTGGAGGTTGAACGGCTTCTCGCCCGGGCCGGGCGTGATCCGGGTCGAGCTGCCGTCGGCATTGAGCCGCCAGCTCTGCTCGTTGTCGATGATGTTGGCGACCATCACCTGGTCGAGGATCTGGGCGTGGACGGTCTCGTTCTCGATCGGCAGCGCATATTCGACGCGCCGGTCGAAGTTGCGCGGCATCCAGTCGGCCGAGCTGATATAGACTCTGGCGCCGCGATTGGGCAGCGCTTCGCCATTGCCGAAGCACCAGATCCGGCTGTGCTCGAGGAAGCGGCCGACGATCGATTTGACCCGGATATTGTCGGACAGGCCGGGAACGCCGGGCCTGAGGCAGCAGATGCCGCGGATGACGAGGTCGATCTCGACCCCGGCCCGGCTCGCCTCGTAGAGCTTGTCGATGATCGCGGCGTCGACCAGCGAGTTGAGCTTGGCCCAGATGCCCGCCTCCCGGCCGGCGCGGACGTTGGCGATCTCGGCGTCGATCAGCGCGCAGAGGTTGGCGCGCAGGCTGTGCGGCGACATCTGGACCAATTCGAGGCTGCGCGGCTCGATGTAGCCGGTGATGTAGTTGAAGATGTGGCCGACGTCGCGGCTGACCCGGGGATCGGCGGTGAAGAAGCTCAAATCGGTGTAGATGCGGGCGGTGACCGGATGGTAATTGCCGGTGCCGAGGTGGCAATAGGTGCGGTAGCTGCCTTCCTCGCGGCGAACGACCATCGACATCTTGGCGTGGGTCTTCCATTCGATGAAGCCGTAGACGACCTGGACCCCGGCGCGCTCGAGCGCGCTCGCCCATTTCAAATTCTGCTCCTCCTCGAAGCGCGCCTTCAATTCGACGACGGCGGTGACCGACTTGCCGGCCTCGGCGGCGGCGATCAGAGCGTTGATCACCGCCGATTGCTTGCCGGCGCGGTAGAGCGCCTGCTTGATCGCGACCACGTCGGGGTCGGCGGCGGCCTGGCGCAGGAACTCGACGACGACGTCGAAGCTCTCATAGGGATGGTGGACGAGGATGTCCTTGGCGCGGATCGCGGCGAAGCAGTCGCCGTCATATTCGCGGATCCGCTCGGGGAAGCGCGGCGTGAAGGGCGGGAATTTGAGGTCGGGCCGGTCCTCGTCGACGAGCAGGGCAAGGTCGGCGATGCCGAGGAAGCCGGTCGATTCGAAGACCAAAGCCTCGCTGGCGTCGAGCCCTTCGCGGACCAGAGCGACGAGCTCGTCGGCCATGTCGGCCTCGAGCTTCAGCCGGATGACCCGGCCGCGGCGGCGCCGCTTCAGGGCGCTGCGGTAGAAGCGGACGAGGTCCTCGGCCTCCTCCTCGATCTCGATGTCGCTGTCGCGGATGATCCGGAAGGCGCCGCCGCCGCGCAGCTCGTAGCCGGGGAAGAGGGTGGCGATCTGGCGGCGGATCACGGTCTCGATCGCGACGTAGCGCGCCGCCGCGCCGGGCAGGCGGACGAAGCGCGGCAGAGTCGCCGGCACCATCAAAAGCTCGCGGATCGGCTCGCCGTCGGCGATCCGCCGCAAATCGAAGATCAGCGAGAAACCCTTGTTCGGGATGAACGGAAAGGGATGGGCGGGATCGATCGCCTGCGGAGTCAGCACCGGGAAGATATGGCCCTGGAAATGATGTTCGAGCCAGGTGGAGTCGTCGGCTTCGAGCTCGGCATCGCCGAGCACGGCGACGTCGGCGGCGCGCAGGCTTTCGCGCAGATCGGACCAGACCTGCTGCTGGCTCGCGGTCAGCGCGTCGGCTTCGCGGGCGATGGCGGCGAGCTGCTGGCTCGGGTTCAAGCCGTCGTCGGACGGCTCCTCGACTCCGGCGAGCTGCTGGCCCTTCAGGCCGGCGACCCGGACCATGAAGAATTCGTCGAGATTGCTGCCCGAGATGGAGAGGAAGCGGAGCCGCTCGAGCAACGGATGGGCCGGGTTGCAGGCCTCTTCGAGGACTCGGCGGTTGAAGGCGAGCCAGCTCAATTCGCGGTTGAAGTAGCGCGATCCGGCGGCGGCGGCGGCCGGCAGCTCGCGGTCGTTGGCGGCGGTGGCCATCAGCTCGACTTCCTCGCCCGGCCGATCATCCCCGCCTCCTCCAGCGCCCGCTTGGCGAGCGGGACGGTCATCCGGCGATGATGCGAAAGCATCACCCGGTCGAGAATGTCGACGATCATGAGAACCGCCACATAGCTGCGTTCGATCCGCGGGACCAGAAAATCGCCGAGCTCGGGCGGAGCGGCGATGCCGCGGTCGCCGAGCAGCTTGAGGATGAGCTGGCCGAGCAGGGCGTCGTCGGGCGGGCCGATCTCGACCTGCGGAGTGGCGGCGAGGCGCGAGCGAAGGTCGGGCAGAGCGACCTTCCAGCGCGGCGGCGGCACGGCGGCGACGATGAGCAACGGCTTGCGCCGCGCCTGGGCGTCGTTCCAGGCATGGAACAGGGCTTCCTCGTCATGATCCTCGGCGTCGTCGAACAGCCGGCCGCCGGTCTTGCGGACGAAGATCCGGCCCAAGAGGCTGCGGCCGGACTTGCGCGGCCCGGTGACGAGGCTCGCCATGACCGGCCACAGCGACCAGCGGGTGAGATGATCGAAGACGGCGCGATTGGCCTCGGAGAGGAGGAAGTCCTCCTCCTTGTCGGCCACCGGCCAGGCGAGCGGGAGGGCGATCTGGTCCATCGCCCCTTCCCTACCTCGATAATCTCAGGGTGTTGCCGCTCACCAGCTCGACCCGCCAGCCCTGCGCCTGGAGCGCGGCCTGGAGCGCGGCGGCGTCGCCGACGAAGCCGACCCGCATGATCGAGGTGCCGCCCAATGCGAGGCTGGTGGTGATCGCCGAGGTGACGCCGTCGACCCGGCTGACCGAGATTTCGGCCTGCTGGACCGCGCCCGCGTCGGGCGTCGGCACCTGCAAATTGTAGCTGACGACGACGGCGCCGGTGGGGACCTGCGGCAGGCCCTCCTCGAGCAGCGGATCCTCCATCTCCTCCTCGGGCAGCGGCGGCAAGGGCGGCGCGATGATGACGAGGCTCGGATCGGGCCGGAGCAGGCCGCGGTCGAGCGCCGAAGCGTAGAGCCGGTCGAGCCTTCGCACCCCCTCGTCGAGCATGCGCGGGATGGCGGCGCCGTTGCGCACCCGAAGAACGAAGCGGCCGAGATATTGATTGTCGGGCCCGTAGCGGGCGGTGAAGATGCCGAGAGCCGGCCCGCCCGGATAGGCGCGGCGAAGATCGACCTCGGGAACGACGATGTCGGCGGCGCCATATTGGTCGAGCAGCATCCGCCACCAGCCGCGGCCGCGCCTTTTGGTCTGGGCGACGTTGAGCAGCAGCGGATCGATGCCCGAGCCGGTGGGCCGGACATAGTCGATCGGGCTGCCGGCGGTCCGGAACTGAGCCCAGGCGCGCTGCCATTCGTTGCGAAATTCGAAGCTGTAGGCGCCCGAGCCGGTGCGCATCACCGGAATGACCAGCATCGGCGCCGAGCGGCGGACGAGGCCCTGGACGCCGAGCATCTGGCCGGTTCGGGCGCGGTCGAAGAGGATGCCCAGGCGGGCGATGTAGCGGGTCGGGCCGATCTGCTCCTGTTCGATGATGATCCCCGAGACGATCCCGCCGAGCACCGATTCCGGCAGGGTCGGCGCCTGCGCGACCGGGCGGCCGTGGGTCCGCGCCCAGAGCATCTTCCAGCCCTGCAGCCGGGCCCGGCGCCAGCCTTCGATGCGCGCTTTCTCCGCGCTCTCGGCGGCGACGTCGACCTCGACCCCGAGGATTTCGAAATTGCTGGTGCTGTCGACCGGCGCGATGCCGCGGTCGGCGCCTTCGAGCTGAGCGTAGAGGATTCCGCCCCCGACGAGAAGCAGGACGAAGGCGAGCGGAATCGCGAAAGCGGGCAGGCGGAAACGCGTCACGCGCGTCTTTTGGCGAGTTGGCCGTGGAAATCCAAGCGGGTTGTGGCTAGCGGTACGTCCGTTACCTGTCATCCCGGACTTGATCCGGGATCCATGAACACGGAGGAGGAGATTTTCGCGCTCCGTGTTCATGGGTCCTGACTTTCGTCAGGATGACGGATGATTGCGAATTCCGGGCGGGCGCGATGAGCGAGGACGAGAGCTACACCTACGCCAAAGCAGGCGTCGACATCGCCGCCGGCAACGCGCTGGTCAGGGCGATCGCTCCGCTCGCCAAGGCGACGGCGCGGGCGGGGGCGGACGCGTCGCTCGGCGGCTTCGGCGGCTTCTTCGATCTGAAGGCGGCGGGCTTTTCCGATCCGCTGCTGGTCGCGGCCAATGACGGCGTCGGCACCAAGCTGAAGCTCGCCATCGATCCCGGCCGCCATGACGGCGTCGGCGTCGATCTCGTCGCGATGTGCGCCAACGATCTCATCGTCCAGGGCGCCGAGCCGCTCTTCTTCCTCGATTATTTCGCCTGCGCGAAGCTCGACACCGGCATCGCCGAGCGGGTCGATCGCCGGCATCGCCGAAGGCTGCCGCCTGGCCGGCTGCGCCCTGATCGGCGGCGAGACGGCGGAGATGCCGGGCATGTACGCGGCGGGCGATTACGATCTCGCCGGCTTCTGCGTCGGCGCGGTCGAGCGCGGCGAGGCGCTGACCGGCGACAAGGTCGAGGCCGGCGACGTCATCCTCGGCCTCGCCGCGTCGGGAGTTCACTCCAACGGCTTCTCGCTGGTCCGCCGGCTCGCCGCGGACAAAGGCTGGAAGCTCGACCGGCCGGCGCCGTTCGACCCGGAGCGGCTGCTGATCGAGGCGCTGCTCGAACCGACCCGAATATACGTCAAATCGCTGCTCCCGATCATTCGATCGGGCAGGATCAAGGCGACTTGCGCACATTACCGGCGGCGGCCTTCTGGAGAACATTCCGCGGGTGCTGACCGAGGCCGTCCATGCCTTCGTGCGCGCCGATCAACTGGCGGCTGCCCCCGACTCATGGCTTTCCTGCAGGCGCAGGTGCCATATCGAACCTGGAGAAATGGCGCGCACGTTCAACTGCGGCATCGGCATGGCCCTGATCGTCAGTCCCGAGGACGAGACTAGTGTCTTCAATGATTTACTTGCCAGCGCTGAGATGGTTTATCGCATCGGTCGCCTGACCGCCGGGCAACGCGGCTGCACCGTCGGCGGGCCGGCCGGCAGCTGGACGACTCCGCGCGACTGGGCGGCGACCCATCATGGCTGAGAAGGTCCGGGTCGCGGTCCTGATTTCGGGGCGCGGCTCGAACATGCTCGCTCTGTCCGAATATCGGCGCCGCGACCCGGACCGGAATTACGAGATCGTGCTGGTCGCGTCCAACGTGCCGGAGGCGCGCGGCCTCGTCCTCGCCAAGCGGCTCGGCATCAAGACCTGGTCGAAGAGCCACGAGGGCATGGACCCGCGAGGAGTTCGACGCGGCGCTCGATGCGGCGCTGCGCGACGACCGGGTCGAGCTGATCGCGCTCGCCGGCTATATGCGGCTGCTCTCGCGACGGCTTCGTCGAGCGCTGGGACGGGCGGATCCTCAACGTCCACCCGAGCCTGCTGCCGCTCCACAAGGGCCTCGACACCCACCGCCGGGCGCTCGTCGCCGGCGACGAATTTGCCGGCTGCTCGGTCCATCTCGTCACCGCGGACCTCGATTCGGGCCCGGTCCTCGCCCAGGCGAAGGTGCGCATCCTGCCGCGCGACGACGCCGAGAGCCTCGCCGAGCGGGTGCTCGAGGAGGAGCACCGCCTCTATCCGATCGCGCTCGACGAATATTGCCGGGCGCTCAGGGAGATGGACGAATAATCCTCCCCTCGATTTCGAGGGAGGGGGACCATCCGAAGGATGGTGGAGGGGCTCCCTTGCGGCCAAAGGGGCCCCTCCACCAGGCTCCGCCTGGTCCCCTCCCCTGCAATACAGGGGAGGAATATCAGCCGACGATCTCGTCGGGCTTGAAGAAGAAGTCGATCTCGATCCTGGCATTCTCGTCGCTGTCCGAGCCGTGGACGCTGTTCGCCTCGATCAATTCGGCGTGGACCTTGCGGATCGTGCCTTCGTCGGCATCGGCCGGGTTGGTCGCGCCCATCACCTCGCGGTTCCGCGCCACCGCATCCTCGCCCTCGAGCACCTGAACGACGACCGGGCCGGAGGTCATGAAGGCGACGAGATCGTTGAAGAAGGGGCGCTCGCGGTGGACGGCGTAAAAGCCCTCGGCCTGCTCCCTGGTCATCCGGATTCGCCGCGAGGCGACGACGCGCAGGCCCGCCTCCTCGAGCATCGCGGTGATCGCGCCGGTGAGGTTGCGCCGCGTGGCGTCGGGCTTGATGATCGAAAAGGTGCGTGTCGTGGCCATGGCCCGCTGGAGCTCCGTATGTGAAGGGGTGGATTTGGCGGCTCCCTAGACGCGGGGGCCGAGGAGGGCAAGCGCCACTCATTCCCCTATTCCTCCCCTCGATTTCGAGGGGAGGGGGACCGCACGAAGTGCGGTGGAGGGGCCTCTTTGGCTCAAGTCGCCCCTCCACCGTCCTACGGACGGTCCCCTCCCCTGCAAATGCAGGGGAGGATTTGATCCTAGGCCTCGTGATTGTCGGCCAAGTAGCGGTCGAGCAGGCCACGCCGAAGCCGGTCGCGCCCTTGTCGTAGAGGTGGCTCGGCCTTGTCCGCCCAGACCATGCCGGCGATGTCGAGATGCGCCCATTTGACGCCCTCCTCGACGAAGCGGCCGAGGAAGCAGGCGGCGGTGATCGAGCCGCCTTCGCGCGACGCGCTGTTCTTCATGTCGGCGATCGGCGAATCGATGATCTTGTCATAGGCCTCGCCCATCGGCAGCCGCCACAACTTGTCGCCGCTCGCCTTGCCGGCGGCGAACAGCTTGTCGGCGAGGCCGTCGTCGTTGGAGAACATGCCGCCATATTCGTGGCCGAGGCTGATCATCATCGCGCCGGTCAGGGTGGCGAGATCGACCATCGACCTCGGGCTTCAACTCGCGCTGCGCCCAGGTCATCGCGTCGGCGAGCACGAGCCGGCCTTCGGCGTCGGTGTTGATCACCTCGATCGTCTGGCCCGACATCGAGGTGACGACGTCGCCGGGGCGCTGGGCGTTGCCGTCGGGCATGTTCTCGGCCAGCGCGCAGATGCCGACGACGTTGACCTTCGCCTTGCGCGTGGCGAGCGCCTTGATCAGCGCCGGCGACCGCGCCGGCGCCGCCCATGTCCCACTTCATCGCTTCCATGCCGAGCGCCGGCTTGATCGAGATGCCGCCGGTATCGAAGGTGATGCCCTTGCCGATGAAGACGACCGGCTTGGCGCCGCTGCCTGCCGCCGTTCCAGCGCATCACGAGCAGCCGCGGCGGCCGCACCGAGCCCTGGCGCGACGCCGAGCAGGGCGCCCATGCCGAGCTTCGCCATCGCTTTCTCGTCGAGCACTTCGAACTCGACGCCGAGCCCGTCGAGCGCCGCGCGGCAGCGCGCGACGAAGCTTTCGGGATAGACGATGTTGGCCGGCTCGGTGACCAGCGACGCGGGTCGAGGTCGAGGCCTTCGAGCACGGCCGCCTCGTGCGCCCATTCCGCCTCGGCGCCGTCGGGCGCGCCGACGACGACGAGCTCGGTCGAGCGTCGGCTTCTGCTTGCGGCCGAGCTTGGTGCGGTAGAGGTCGTAGCGCCAGCTGCGCGCCGCCGCGCCGAAGGCGAGCCGGGCCGCGTCGCGGCGCGCGAGGCCTGAGGCCGGTGAGATCGACGACCAGCCTGGTCTCGCCCGAGGTCAGCAGCCGGGCGGTGAGCGCGCCGCCGATCCGCTCGTAGAGCGCGTCCTCGGCCTGCTGCGCCGCCAGGCCGACCAGCAGCAGCCGCCGCACCGCGTCGCCGTCCTCGACGAAGGTCTCGGCGATCGGCGCCGGTCTCGCGCTCGAAGCGCTGGGCGTCGGCGGCGCGGACGGCGAGCGCGCGCGCCGCCTCGTCGAAGCCCGCTCAGCCGGTCGTGCGAGCATGTCCTCGCCCCGCACCGGGATGGCGAGCGCATAGGCGCCCTCGGGGCGCCTGGCGGCGAAACTGACTTTGATCACTGCAGGATCTCCCGGCGAATATTGCAGCGCCATTGCAGGGAGCGGCGCTCAGGTGCAATAGGCTCAGGCGTCGCGTCGGGCTATGGGCAGCTGATTTGTGAAGACGTTTCGATCGATCTGCCGGACCGCGCTGCCGCTGCTGCTCTGCGCTTGCCCATGCGGCGCTGGCGCAGGAGCCGCCCGCCGCCGCCGGACGACGCGGCCGCCGACGATCGCGTTCAGCGCCGACCAGCTCGATCTACGACAGAGAGCGCCGACATCGTCACCGCGACCGGCGAGGTCCGGATGAACCGCGAGGGCTACAACCTGCGCGCCGACAGCGTCAGCTGGAACCGGGTGACCGGCGAGGTCCGCGCCGAGGGCGACGTCCGCGTGGTCAGCCCGGAAGGCGACGTCGCTTATGGCGACTGCGTCCTGCTCGAGGACACGCTGCGCGACGGCGTGGTCGAGAATCTGCTGCTCGTGCTCGCCGACGGCGGCCGGCTCGCGGCGCGGCGGGCGACGCGGCAGGACGGCGTCACGACCCTCGACCGCGCCGCCTACACCGCCTGCGCGGTGATCGACGCCGGAAGGCTGCCCGAAGGACCCGACCTGGCAGATCAACGCGCGTCCGGGTGGTCCACGATCCGGTCCGCCACCGGATCAGCTACGAAGGCGCGACCCTGAACCTGTTCGGCATGCCGATCCTCGGCCTGCCCGGCCTCTCCCACCCGGACGGCAGCCAGGGCGGCGGCAGCGGCGTGCTCGTCCCCGAGATCCGCTTCGGCCGCCGCAACGGCGTCGAGCTCAGCGTGCCTTATTATATCCGGCTCGGCCCCAATCGCGACGCCACGGTCACGCCGCACGTCTACACCGAGGTCGCGCCGATGCTCGAGGCCGAATACCGCCAGCTGACCTCGCTCGGCGCGTTCCAGGTCGCGCGGCTATGTCACCCACGGCTCGCGCCTGCCGCTCGACGCGCCGCCCGGCACTCCGGCCGACGACGGCATCCGCGCCTATATCGAAGGCAATGGCCGGTTCGTGCTGAGCCCGGCCTGGAGCGTGACCGCTCACGGCCGCTACGTCACCGACCGCACCTTCATGCGCCGCTACGACATTTCGCGCGACGACCGGCTGCGCTCGTTCGTCGATGCCGAGCGGATCACCGCAGACAGCTACATCTCGATCGCCGGCTGGGCGTTCCAGGGCCTGCAGGATCACCGACGTCCCAGGCATGCAGCCGATCGCCCTGCCGGCGATCGACGCCCGCTGGCGGCTGGCCGATCCGTTGTTCGGCGGCCGGGTCGAGCTCCAGGCGAACAGCCTGGCGATCCTCCGCCCCGAGGGCCAGGACAGCCAGCGCGCCTTCGCCAGCGCGCGCTGGGAGCGGCGCGGCGATCACCCCGCTCGGCCAGGAGCTGGTGCTGACCGCGCTATGCGCGCGGCGACGTCTATCATGCCAACGACACCCTGCTGACCCAGACCGTCAGCTATCGCGGCGAGGAAGGCTGGAACGGCGCGCGTCATCGGCGCGGTCGCGGCCGACCTGCGATGGCCGCTGGTCGGCGCGTTCCTGGGCGGCACCCAGCGCTTCACGCCGCGCCTCCAGTTCGTCGCCTCGCCGCCGACCGAGAATCTGGACATCCCCAACGAGGATGCCCGCGCGGTCGACCTCGAGGATTCGCAACCTGTTCGCGCTCAACCGCTTCCCCGGCTACGACCGCTGGGAGGACGGCGTGCGCATCACCTATGGCGTCGACTGGGCGGTCGACCTGCCCGGCGTCTCGGTCCGCACCACGATCGGCCAGAGCTACCGCCTCGACCGCCAGCCGTCGATCCTGCCGCCCGGCACCGGCCTGTCCGGCCGGCTTCTCCGACATCGTCGGCCGGACCGACGTTGCGCGTCGGCCGGCTCGTCAGCCTCACCCACCGCTTCCGGATCGACAAGGACAGCCTGGCGATCCGCCGCAACGAGATCGACGCCGTGATCGGCGGCCGGCGGACCTATGCGACGATCGGCTATCTGCGGCTCGACCGCGACATCGATCCGGCGATCGAGGATCTGCGCGACCGCGAGGAGATCCGCGTTCGGCGGCCGGGTCGCGCTTCGCCCGCTACTGGTCGATCTTCGGCTCGACCGTGATCGACCTCACCGACCGGCAGGAGGATCCGCTGTCGATCGCCGACGGCTTCGAGCCGATCCGCCACCGGCTCGGCATCCTCTATGACGACGACTGCCTCGAGCTTGGCCTGACCTGGCGGCGCGACTATGAAACGAGCGGCGACGCGCGGCGCGGGCAACACGTTCCTGATCCGGGTGGCGCTGAGGAATTTGGGGCGCTAGAGAAAGCCGCTAAGCTGCGGTTCAGCTCGGTCGGCGCAGGGACATATGCCTGCTTTCACTGGAGGAATGATGAAGCTCGGTTGGTTACCAAGGGCGGGGATCGTGCTGATCGCGCCGCTGCTGTCGATGGTTGCGGCGGCCCAGAGCGGAGCGCCTTCCGGGCAGCTCGACATCCCCGACAACGTCCGCATCGTCGGCAAGCAGCAGGATCCGGGCGTCCGCAAGGCGACCGCGATCGTCAACGGCGAGGTCATCACCGGCAGCGACATCGATCAGCGCATGGCGCTGATCATCGCCTCCAACCAGATCCAGCTGCCGCCCGACGAGGTCGAGCGGTTCCGCGCCCAGGTGCTGCGCAACCTGATCGACGAGACGCTGCAGATCCAGGCCGCCGCCGCAGCAGGAGATCACCGTCGCCGACCGCGACGTCGACACCTATTACCAGCGCTTCGCGCAGAGCTTCGCAGCGGACGCCGCGAAGCGTTCACCGCCTATCTGCGCTCGATCGGCTCGTCGGAGCGGTCGCTGAAGCGCCAGATCCGGGGCGAGCTCGCCTGGCAGCGGCTGCAGCGCCGCCAGATCGAGCCGTTCGTCAACGTCGGCGACGAGGAGGTCGAGGCGGTGATCGCCCGGCTCAACGCGTCGCGCGGCACCGCCGAATATCGCGTCGCCGAAATCTTCCTGTCGGCGACGCCGGAAACCGCCGCCGAGGTGACCGCCAACGCGACGCGCATCGTCCAGCAGATCCGCGCCGGCGCCAGTTTCGCCGCCTATGCGCGCCAATTTTCCGAGGCCTCGACCGCGGCGCTCGGCGGCGATCTCGGCTGGGTTCGCGCCGAGCAGCTGCCCGACGAGCTGGCCGCCCTGGTGCGCGAGATGCCGGTCGGCGCGATCAGCGACCCGATCCCGGTGCCGGGCGGCGTTTCGATCGTCGCGCTCGGCGATTCGCGGCAGATTCTCGTCGCCGACCCGCGCGACGCGGTGCTCAGCCTGATGCAGATGTCGATCACGCTGCCGGCCGGGACCGGCGAAGCGCAGGCGCGGGCGCGGGCCGGCGTGCTCGGCGAGGCGACCCAGGCGATGGGCGGCTGCGGCGGCGCGGCCGCGGCGGCGCAGCGGATCGGCGCCGAGCTGATCTCGAACGATCAGGTGCGGGTCCGCGAGCTGCCGCCGCAGCTCCAGCAACTGCTGCTCAACCTCAGCGTCGGCCAGGCCTCGCCCGCCTTCGGCTCGGCGGAACGGATCAGCGTGCTCGTCCTGTGCGGCCGCGACGATCCCCAGGCGGCGACCGGCCCCACCTTCGATCAGGTCTATTCGCAGATCAACGATCGAGCGGGTGGGCCAGCGCGCGCAACGCTATCTGCGCGATCTTCGCCGCGACGCGGTGGTCGACTATCGCTGAGCGTTCCGAGATCCCGCTCGCCGTCGCGCTCGGCGATCCGGCGGGCATCGGTCCGGAGGTGATCGCGAAAAGCTGGGAAAGGCGGACGGCGGAACGGCTGCCGCCTTTCTTCGCCGTCGGCAGCGTCTCCGCGGTCCGCGCGGTCTGGGGCGGCCCGATCGCCGTCGTCGACGGGCCGGATCAGGCGCGCGCCGAATTCGACGTCGCTCTGCCGATCGTTCGGGTGAAGAGCGACAGCGAGGTGATCCCCGGCCGCCCCGATCTGGAGGGCGCCCGCAACAGCCTCGACGCGCTCGAATTCGCGGTCGGGCTCGCCCGCTCCGCCGCGGCGTCGGGCGTCGTCACCGGCCCCGTCTCCAAGACCCAACTGTACGCGATCGGCTTCTCCCATCCCGGCCAGACCGAGTTCGTCGCCGAGCGCTGCGGGATTTCGAGCGAGCTCTACGCGATGATGCTGGCCGGGCCGACGCTCAGGGTGGTGCCGGTCACGACCCACGTCCCGCTCAGGGACGTGCCGGCGCTGCTCACCGTCGAGGGGATCCTCGCCAAGGGCCGGGCAGCGGCGCGCGGGCTTCAGCGCCAGTTCGGCATCGCCGCGCCGCGCATCGCCGTCGCCGGCCTGAACCCCCATGCCGGCGAGGACGGCGCGCTCGGCCGCGAGGAGATCGACCTGATCATGCCCGCGATCGAGCGGCTGCGCGAGGAAGGCTATCGAGGTGAGCGGGCCGCACGCGCCCGACATCATGTTCCAGCGAACGGCGGCGGCGCGGCTACGACGTCGCGCTCTGCATGTATCACGATCAGGCGCTGATCCCGCTCAAGACGCTCCATTTCGACGAAGGCATCAACGTCACGCTCGGCCTGCCGATCGTGCGCACCTCGCCCGACCACGGCACCGCGTTCGACATCGCCGGCAAGGACATGGCCGATCCGCGCGCGATGATCGCCGCGATCCGCACCGCCGCCGAATGCGCGCGCCGGCTCGCTTTGACGTGACGTCTTCCGCCGCTGCGCGAGGTCATTGCGCGGCACGGCCTCAGCGCGTCCAAGGCGCTCGGCCAGAACTTCCTGCTCGACGAGCAGCTGCTCGATCGGATCGCGCGCGTCCCAGGGCCGCTCGCCGGCGAGCGCGTCTATGAAGTGGGGCCCGGCCCCGGCGGCCTGACCCGGGCCCTGCTGCGGGCGGGCGCCGAGGTGATTGCGGTCGAACGCGACAGAAGATGCCTGGCGCCGCTCGGCGAGCTGGCCGAGGCCTTCCCCGGCCGGCTGACGATCCTCGACGCCGACGCCATGACGATCGACGAGGCGGCGACCGCCGGGCCGGCTCATGTCGTCGCCAACCTGCCCTACAATGTCGGCACCGCCCTCCTGGTCCGCTGGCTGGGCGGCGAGGCCTGGCCGCCCTGGTGGAAGTCGCTGACGTGCATGTTCCAGCAGGAGGTGGCCGAGCGAATCGTCGCGAAGCCGGGCGGCGGCGCCTATGGCCGGCTGGCGGTGCTCGCCCAGTGGCGCGCCGTCCCGAAGCTGGCGATGAAGGTGCACCGCTCGGCCTTCGTTCCGCCGCCCAAGGTGATGTCGGCCATCGTCCATATCGTGCCCGGCGCCCAGCCCGAGGGCGTCGGCCCGGCCGTGCTGGAGCGGCTGACGGGCGCGGCGTTCGGCCAGCGGCGCAAGATGCTGCGGGGTGCGCTGAAAGGCCTGCCCGGCGCGCTCGAAGCGCTGGAGACGCTCGGCATCGATCCGGAACGGCGCGCGGAGACGCTCGCCGTCGGTGATTTTGTGGCGATCGCCCGGCTGCTCTCCCCCCGGAGTCATCCCGGCGAAAGCCGGGACCCATGACCACCCTCGTCGCCGGGGTGCTCAAGCGCATTCGCCTCACTCTCAGTGACCGTGTTCATGGGTCCCGGCTTTCGCCGGGATGACTCCCAATCGTCAGGTTCTTTACTCAGTTCGGACGCGGCGTCGGCGGCTCGGTGCGCGGCGCGCCCTGCTCGGGGCGCTGGGCGGCGAGCACTTCGGCGGGCGGGCCGCGCTGGATCACCGCGGCGAGCTGCTGCGCCTGCGGGCAGGGATTGCCGCACAGCGACTGAACCCGCTCGAGGTTGCGGCGGGCGCGCTCGACCGCGCCGCGCTGGACGAAGGCCTCGCCCTGGCCGGTGAGCGCGTTGACGTCGTTGGGCTCCAACCTCAGCGCATCGGCATAATAGCGGACCGCCTTGCCCGGCAGGCGCTGGGCCTGGGCGACCCGGCCGAGCGCGATATAGGCGCCCCGGTTGCGCGGATCGACGGCGAGCGCGGTTTCGAGCAGGTCGATCGCCTCGTTGTGGCGGCCGGCGCCGCTCTGCGCCCGCGCCTGCTCGACCAGAGCGGTCGAGCGCGGGTCGATCTGGTCGTCGGGCCGCTGGCCCTGACCGGCGCTGGCCATCGTCGCGGCGGCGATGGCGAGCGATACTGCAATCGGCAAGAGGCGCATCAGAGACTCCAATAGCATGTCGCCGGGCGGCTTAGCATGGGCTTCGCCAGCAGGCGACGAAAAAGCCGTCCGTGCCGTCGCGGGCGGGGGTCAGGATCAGCCCCGCGCCGGCCGGACGCCCGGTCGGCATAAGGGGCGCCTCCGGAACCAGCGATGAACGGCCGGTCAGCGCCTCGGCCTGCGCCCTGCCCTCCTCGGCGAGAAGCGAACAGACCGCATAGACGAGCCGACCCCCCGGCCGAAGCAAGGTTGCGCCGATGTCGAGCAGGCGTGCCTGGAGCGCGGCGAGGCGTTCGAGCCGCTCGGGCGTGATCCGCCAGCGGGTCTCGGGATTGCGCCGCCAGGTGCCGCTCCCCGAGCAGGGCGCGTCGACGAGGACGAGGTCGGCTTGGCCGGCGACGTCGGCGAGCATGTCCTCCTCCTTGCCCGGGTCGAGCAGCCGGGTTTCGGCGATCGCGACTCCGGCGCGCGCGAGGCGGGGCGGCAGCCGCGACAGCCGGCCGCGATCGGCATCGCAGGCGAGCAGGCGGCCCTCGTTCGCCATGTCGGCGGCGAGCGCAAGCGTCTTGCCGCCGGCGCCGGCGCACAGATCGATGGCGAACATGCCCGGCGCCGCGGCGCAGCCGACGCAGACCAGCTGGCTCCCCTCGTCCTGGATTTCGACCGGGCCCGGCTCGATCCGCGTCCCTTCCGGCAGGCGCAGCCCGAACGGGGCATGAGGCGTCGGCTCGGCGCCGGGAATCGAGACCTCGGCCGCCTTGAGCCGGTTGATCCGGACGTCGAGCGGCGCGCGCTCGAGCAGAGCGGGCCATTCGTCGCGCCCGACCAGCGGATCGAACCGCTCCAGCAGCCAGGCGGGCGCGATCCCCGCCTCGGCGATCGGCTCCTCCGGCGCCGCGCGGGCGGGCCCGTGCGGCGATCCGTCGAACAAAGTCGCGGCGTCGGCGAGGCCGAGCAAGGCGGCGCGCCCCGAGGCCGGCCGCTCGCCGGCGCGGCGGACGGCGCGGAAAACCAGCTCGCGGACGGCGCGGCGGTCCCCCGATCCGGCGTAGCGGCGGGCCTTGAAGTAGCGCGCGATCAAGGTGTCCGCCGCGGCGCCGCCCGCCGCGGCGGATTCGATGATCGCATCGACCAGCTCGATCGCGGCCTGGACTCGCGCGGCGGGCGTCATCGCCGCGCCCGAAAAGAGCGGCAGTCACTCATTGGTGAAGGCTTGACCCTCTCTTCGTCATTCCCGCGAAAGCGGGAATCCAGCTGCCTTCTCGGCGTCGGGCCTCGAAAAGAAAAGCTGGATTCCCGCTTTCGCGGGAATGACGGGAAAGGCGGGAATGACGGGAAAGGCGGGAATGACGGGGAAGGTGGGAATGACGGGAAAGAAAGTCCACCGATCGCCCCTCAGCGCAACGGATAGTTCGGCGCTTCCCGGGTGATGTCGACGTCGTGGACGTGGCTTTCGCGCAGCCCCGCGTTGGTGATGCGAACGAAGCTGGCCTGCTGAAGCTCGGCGATGGTCGCGGCGCCGGTATAGCCCATCGCCGCCTTCACCCCGCCGACCAGCTGGTGGATGACGTCGGCGGCATGGCCCTTATAGGGGACCTGGCCCTCGATCCCCTCCGGCACGAGCTTCAATTGGTCCTTGATGTCCTGCTGGAAATAGCGGTCGGCCGAGCCGCGCGCCATCGCCCCGACCGAGCCCATGCCGCGATAGGATTTGTAGGCGCGGCCCTGGTAGAGGAAGGTCTCGCCGGGCGCCTCCTCGGTGCCGGCGAGAAGCGAGCCGATCATCACCGCCGAGGCGCCGGCGGCGAGCGCCTTGGCGACGTCGCCGCTGGTGCGGAGGCCGCCGTCGGCGATGATCGGCGTTCCGGTCTTCGCCGCCGCCTCGGCGGAATTGAGGATGGCGGTGAGCTGCGGAACGCCGACTCCGGCGACGACCCGGGTGGTGCAGATCGACCCCGGTCCGATCCCCACCTTCACCGCGTCGGCGCCGGCGCCGATCAGCGCCCGCGTCGCCTCGGCGGTGGCGACGTTGCCGGCGACGATCTGGACGTGGTTCGAATGGTTGCGGATCCGCTCGACCGCGGCGGCGACCTCGACGTTGTGGCCGTGGGCGGTGTCGATGACGATCAGGTCGCATTCGGCGTCGATCAGCGCCTGCGAGCGCTCGAAGCCCTTGTCGCCGACCGTGGTCGCGGCGGCGACCCGAAGCCGGCCCGTGCCGTCCTTGGTCGCGGCGGGATAGGCGACCGCTTTCTCCATGTCCTTGACCGTGATCAGGCCGACGCAGCGGCCCTCCTCGTCGACGACGAGCAGCTTTTCGATCCGGCGCTGGTGGAGCAGCCGGCGCGCCTCGTCCTGGCCGACGCCCGGCCGGACGGTGGCGAGATCGTCGCTGGTCATCAGCTCGGAAACGGGCTGGCGCGGATTGCCGGCGAAGCGGACGTCGCGATTGGTCAGGATGCCGACCAGCCGCCCTCCTTTCTCGGTCACCGGAATGCCCGAAATCCTGTGCTTCGCCATCAGCTCGAGCGCGTCGGCGAGAGTCTGGTCGGGCGACAGGGTGATCGGGTTGACGATCATTCCGCTTTCGAACCTCTTCACCGCGCGCACGGCGGCCGCCTGCTCCTCGATCTCCATGTTGCGGTGGAGGACTCCGAGGCCGCCCAGCTGCGCCATGACGATCGCCATGTCGGCGCCGGTCACCGTGTCCATCGCCGAGGAGAGGACCGGGATGTTGAGCGCGATCTCCCTGGTGACCCGGCTGCCGGTGTCGGCCTGGCTCGGCAGCACCGAGGAGCGCGCCGGGCGAAGCAGGACGTCGTCGAAGGTCAGGCCGAGCGGGATCTCGCGCGCGGTCACGGCGCCGTCCTTCGCGGCCGCTGGTAGATGTTGGGATCGGCGAGGCGGCGGCCGAGCGCGACCAGCAGATTGGCGTCCTCGGCGGCGCCGTCGAGCACGATCCGCCCGCCCAATTGGTCGGACGGCTGGTGATAGGGGCCGGAGAGGAACGCGTTGAGCAGCCTCATGTCGGAGAAAGAGCCGCCGACCATGATCGCCGGGACGCCGACCTGGGCCAGCTTGTAGCCGTCCTGGCGCTGGACGAAGGGAGCGGCCTCGTTGTCGGTGTCGAGCCGGCGCCCCATCGCCGCCACGGTCGAATCGACGATCGCGTCGAGCGCGGGCAAGCCGCGGCCGATCATCGCCACCGGCTCGCCCGCCGGGTGGATGGCGACCGTGTCCATGTTGATCGCGGCGACGATCGAATCGAGGGGAACGACCGGGTGGGTCGCGAAATATTCGGCGCCGAGCAGGCCGACCTCCTCCGCGGTGGTGGCGAGGAAGAGGACGTCGCGGGCCGGGCGCGGCGGGCGGCCGAGGCGGCCCGCCACTTCGAGCATCATCGCGATGCCGCTGGCATTGTCGACCGCGCCGTTGCAGATCCGGTCGGCCTCGCCCTCGGGCCGGCAGAGGCCGAAATGGTCCCAATGGCCGAGATAGAGCAGGCTCTCGCCGGTGGCGCCGCTGCCGCGGATTCGGCCGACGACATTGTTGCTGGTGTAGCGCCGGACGTCGGTGGCGACGTCCATCGAAACTCGGATCGGAAGCGCGGCGGCGCGGAACGAGGAGCCGGGCTGAGCGTCGAGCAGGCGCCGGAAATCGCCGCCGGCGCCGGCGATCAGGCGCTGCACCGCGGCGGCCGGCATCGCGCCGGTGATCCGCGCCACCGGCGTCGAATCGAGCCGGACGGTGCCCGAGCCGAACTGGGCGGCGACCGCGGCCCAGGGCACGTCGTCGCCGACGACCGCGATCACCGCGGCGGCGCCGGCCTCGCTCACCGTGCGCGAGCGCACCGCCAGAGACGGGAAGCCGGGGACGTCCGGCCCCTGCAGCAGGATCAGCACCACCGCCCCATCGAGGTCGGCGCCGGCGAGCTGGTCGACGCCGCGGCCGGGGATGCGCGCGCCGTGACCGGCGAAGACGACCGGAGCGTCGGCGACCCGTTCGGACGCCTCGCGGCCCATCAGGATCATGGCGTCCGCCGGCATTTCGACGGCGCGTCCGCGCGCGGTCCAGCGCACCTCGCTGGTCTCGGGGCGCCGCTCGACCAGCCGGACCGGCTGGAACCAGCTGCCGCTTTCGCCCGCCGGCTCGGCGCCGCGGGCGCGGAGCTGCCCGGCGATATAGTCGATGGTCAGCCGCTCGCCCTCGGTGCCCGGGGCTCGGCCCTGGAAATCGTCGCCGGCGAGGCGCTCGATATGGCGCATCATCTCGGCCGGCGTGACCGGCGGATCGGCCTGGGCGGCGGCGGCGGTCGAGGCGAAGGCGAGGATGAGCGGCGCGGCGCCGCGAAGCGCAAGCTTGAACATAAAGCTGCTTAGGGAGCGCGTTTCGGGCTGGCAAGCGATTCGCGGCTTTCCCACTGAGTCACCCCGGCGAAAGCCGGGGCCCATGAACACAAGCGCCAATCCAGCTCGTCAAGGACGGCGTTCATGGGTCCCGGCTTGCGCCGGGATGATTCTAAGCGGCTCAGCGGCGCGCCTTGGCGATCAGGGCGCGCGCCTCATTGACGTGAAGCGCCTCGATCATCCTTCCGTCGTGCCGTTCGGCGCCGCCGGTCGCCGCTGCGATCAGCCGCTCGGCCGCCGCCACCTCGTCCGCGCTCGGGCCGAAGAGGCGGTTCGCGGTCTCGATCTGGCCGGGATGGATGACCGATTTGCCGTCGAAGCCGTAGCCGCGCCCCTCGGCGCATTCCGCGGCGAGGCCGTCATCGGCTTCGAGCCCGTTATAGACGCCGTCGAACGCGGCGACGCCGGCGGCCCGGGCGGCGAGCACGATCCGCTGCAGCGCGTAGACGAGGCCGCCGCGCCCTTCGCCGGGGCGAAGGCCGAGGCTTGCGGCGAGATCGTTGGTGCCGGCGATCAGGCCGGCGCTTGCCGGCGCGATCGCGGCGGCCTCGATCACCGCCTGCGGCGTTTCGATCATCGCCAGCACCGGCTTCGCCATCAGCCAGCTCGCATCGTGCACCTCCTTGGCCGAAACCGCCTTGGGCAGGACGACGTAATCGGCGGCGCCCTTGCGCACCGCGACGACGTCCTCGCCATAATGGGGCGTGCCGAAGGCGTTGACCCGGATCGCCACCGGCCGGCCGCCATAGCCCTCGCGAGTCGCCGCTATCGCCGCCTCGCGGGCGGCCGCCTTGTCCTCCTCGCGGACCGAGTCCTCGAGGTCGAGGACGATGAGGTCGGCGGCGAGCGTCCGCGCCTTCCCGATCGCCCGCCCGTTGGCGGCGGGCAGGAAGAGCAGCGAGCGGCACAGCCTGAGATCGGTCTTGTCCATGGCGCTCCGATTCTTCTTGGATCGAAGCCGGTTTGTCTACATGGTATCGGCGCTCTAGCGGAGGGGAGAACGCCCGTGGAACTGATCCTCAGCATCGTCGTCGTCTTCGTCCTGCTCTATTTGTTTGCGAGCGTGAAGATCGTCCGCCAAGGCTATCAATATACGATAGAATATTTCGGCCGCTTCACCACGGTCGCTCGCCCGGGGCTGAATTTCTACCCGCCCTTCTTCTATCGCGTCGGCCGCCGCATCAACATGATGGAGCAGGTGCTCGACATTCCGGGGCAGGAGATCATCACCAAGGACAATGCGATGGTCTCGACCGACGGAGTCGTCTTCTTCCAGGTGCTCGACGCCGCCAAGGCGGCCTATGAGGTCAGCGATCTCTATCTGTCGATCATGCAGCTCACCACCACCAATTTGCGCACCGTGATGGGCTCGATGGACCTCGACGAGACCCTGTCGAAGCGCGACGAGATCAACACCCGGCTGCTGATCGTGGTCGATCAGGCGACCGAGAGCTGGGGGGTCAAGATCACCCGCGTCGAGATCAAGGACATCCGCCCGCCGGCCGACATCGTCAACGCGATGGGCCGGCAGATGAAGGCGGAACGTGAAAAGAGGGCTTTGATCCTCGAATCGGAGGGCCTGCGCGCGTCGGAAATCCTCAAGGCGGAAGGGCAGAAGCAGTCGCAGATCCTCCAGGCCGAGGGCCGCAAGGAGGCCGCCTTCCGCGACTCCGAGGCGCGCGAGCGCGAGGCCGAGGCCGAGGCCAAGGCGACTCAGGTCGTCTCCGACGCGATCGCCGGCGGCAACGCCCAGGCGATCAACTATTTCATCGCCCAGAAATATGTCGAGGCGATCGGCCGGTTCGCGACCTCGCCCAACGCCAAGACGATCCTGTTCCCGGTCGAGGCGACGGCTTTGATCGGCACTCTGGGCGGGATCGGCGAGCTCGCCCGCGACGCGCTCGGCAAGGCGGGCGGCGGCGCGGGCGGCGGCGCCGGCGGCGGCGCGGGCGACAATTTGCCGGCCCGGCGCGGCCCGTTCGAGGGAGACCGGCAATGAATTTCGGCGGCCTCGACGCCCATTGGTGGTGGCTTCTCGCCGCCGCCGCGCTCGGCATCCTCGAAGTGTTCGTCCCCGGCATCTTCCTGGTCTGGATGGCGGCCGCCGCCGCGGTCACCGGCATCGTCGTCGCGGTGACCGGGATCGGCCTGCCCTTCCAGCTCGCCGTCTTCGCTCTTCTCGCCATCGCCGCCGTCTATGGCGGCCGCCGCCATTACGACCGCAACCCGGTCGAGAGCGACGACCCGAGGCTCAACGACCGCACCGCCCGGCTGATCGGCCAGACCGTGACGGTCGTCACCGCGATCGAGCATGGCGAGGGCCGGGTCAAGGTCGGCGACAGCGTCTGGCCCGCCCGCGGCCCCGACGCCGCCGCCGGCAGCCGGGTGACGGTGACGGGGGCGCAGGGCAATTGCCTGAGCGTGGCGCCGGCGGTGGTGCTGGGGGGGCCGGGGGGTGAGGGCGGGTAGGGTTGAGTTGTTTGGGTGAGGGTGGGTTTGCGGTCATTGCGGTCGTTCGGCGTACGAGATGTCGACCCTACAAGCGGCCGTTCAGTCAGGTTTACGCAGTTCGTTCCGGCTCGCGAATGACCCGTCGGGGCAAGGTGGAGGCAGGTCGCATGCGGCGTTGCTGAACTATCAGGTCTCTTGTTCACCTGAACCCGGGGGCGGTCTGCGCATTGATTAAGCAGGGAGTTCCCTTCCCGGTTGCGCTAGGACTGCCCAGCAGTGCAACAGGCGACGGTGTGCCGACCGCTTTCCGAGGGCCACGCAGGTTACTGCGAGGCTTCTGCTGCGCAGATAACTCGGTCCTTTTGTCTGCGGATCATCGGCGCTATCCTTGAATTATTCGTTCAATCTTCGGGCGCGGGGACTTGCGATGGAAGAACTGACAGAGATCATTTTGCCAAATGGGGCTATCGTCGCTGTCCGTGTAACCAACCCCGGTGGGGCGAAGGATTGGGTGGGCGGCGCCGACAAAGTGTCGTTCGTGGATAAGTTGAACTTCACCGACGTTGCGAACTCTATCGCCGGAATAGCCGAAGCGATGGGCTCAGTCTTCGAACGGGCGAAGCCCGACAAGGCAGTTGTCAGCCTGGGGTTCGAGATCGCCGTAAAGTCCGGCAAGCTGATTGCGATTCTAGTGGAAGGCGAAGGCAAGGGTACCCTCAACGTCAGCCTCGAATGGGCGGGCCGTGCCAAGAATCCCGCAGACTGATCCGACCGGCCAAGACGGGCTCTCGGATCTATTGCGCCAGACGATCGTCAGGATCGATATCGAAGGCGAGTTTTCGGGCACCGGGTTCTTCGTCGGCCCACGGCGCCTGCTCACCTGTGCGCATGTCACCCAGCGCCGAGGCAAGTTGTTCCCGGAAGCCGACATTGAATGGCAGGGCTATCGCGCTAAAGCGGCAGTGATCCGACGCTTTCCAGATCTCGATGAACTCGATGACGCAGTCGCCTTCTGGCCCTTTCCGGATCTGGCCCTACTGGAGGTGACGCAAGCCGGGGACCAGCAGACCGAGGACCCATTTTCCCGCCATTCGTGCCCGGTCCTGGATTTCGGCCAACCCCACTACGCCCCCTCGCGCGACGAACTATATGCCATCGGCTACTCCAAAGATGTGCACACGCGAGGCGCGATTGCGGAAACGCCCGCGCCCCTCCGCCTCGATGGACCCCTTGTTGAAGCCGATGCGACCTATTTGCAGCTGGATGAGGGGGACGTGCTTCACGGGATGAGCGGAGGACCAGTGCTCAACCTGCGGACCGGCGCCGTGTGCGGCGTCACGGAATCGCGCCGGCGCGGCGAAAGGAACGGTGGTTTCATGGTCCCGTTCTTCGCGATCCCCAAAGAGGCCGCGGACCTCATCCTTCCGCAAAATCGAAAGTTCCATGAGATCGATGGGCGATTTGCGGCGGCGCGGCGCAATTCGCTTGGCCTCAATGCGGTCCGGGCACGCAATCCACATGTCCATCTTGGCTCCGTCCCGCTTTGTGCGCGCCTCGCCGAGCTGAAGACACTGAGCGACTGGCTTGAACGAGGACAGTCGAAGCTGCATTGCCAGACCGGGCCGGGAGGGCAGGGAAAGAGTGCGCTGGTCTGGACCTTTTTCGAGGCGCTCCGGTCGCGGTCGTCGCCTTCCCCCCTAAAACTGTTCTGGCACGGCTTTGCGGCGGGCGGCTCACATTATGAGGGCCTGCGAGAAATCCTCGAGGAGCTCGACTGCCCTGAGGGGAGCGATCCGGATCTGTCCGCTCCCGCGCTTGAGGGGAGCCTGGTCATTCTTGACGGGCTGGACAGTCTGTTTGGCGCCAGCGGGCAATTGCTCGACATCCTCAGCTTTCCTCAACGCACGATTTCTGACCCCGGGATCGAGGCGCTAATCCGCCAGATCCTCGATCATCCGAATTCGCGCGTCCTGGCCACTGCCCGGCTCAAGCCAGCGTTGTTCGACGACCCCTATCTTGCCAGGGCGACGACCTACAGCGAGCTGAAACCACTGGAGACCAGCGATGCCAACTTGCTCTGGGAGAGCCTTGGAGTCACCGGCGGCGAAAGCGACCTATCGACGGCGACTGCATTCTTGAGGGGAAGCCCGCTGCTCATCCGCCTGGCCTCCCGGCGGATGACAGCGCGCGGCGCAGGTGGAAGCGTTAGGAGCTGGCTGGACACGAATGCACGCTTCCTGGAGACCTTGTCCACCGATCCGCAATATCAAAAGGCGGTTTCCGCGCATCTGTTCGTCAATCTGACGCCGGCTGCTGAGCTCGCTCTGGCCGTTCTGGCCGCTTTCGCCCAGCATGTTTCCATCGACGAATGGCGAAGCGCGGCTTCGGCGCTGAACGAGGTCCGTTCACACGAAGGGGCCGGTCGCGCACCGGACTGGTTCGACGTCGCGGTAGGTGAAATCCTGGAACTCGGCCTTGCCTCCCGCGGAGCCGGCGATCTCTATGAGATGCATGAATTGACCGCCGAGATGTTCCTGCAATCGCAGCCGAAATCCGTTGCCGACGCAGCCTATGCTGCAGTCGACGAACACTATGGCCCGGAACTTCGCGTGGGTCGCTTCTACGGCGATGTCGACTATCAGGAGTCGGTCATGCCGATCGAATCCGTGCTCGAGCTCCGTCGGGCGATCGGACGCTACAAGAGCCTGGTGCGAAGGGGGGCGCTAAATGACGCTGCCGACCTCTTCTCCGCGAAAATCCTTCAGCCATTGCGCTTCAAGCTCGGCGAGCTTCGCCTCCAAGGATCGCTCATCAGCCAAATAACGGCCGCGCATCTGCAGCAGACCGGGACGCTGAAGGGCGCGCCACTCTCCTGGCACGCGGCGGAACTGGCGGGGTTCGCGGGCCGGCCGGCTGAGGCCCTCGCCCTCTCGCTGGAAGATGCCGGGGATGGCGAGACGCTGGGTATCAGAGCAACCGCCTATTTTGCCTTGGGAAGGACTCCGGAAGCCTATCGGACGGCCCAGAGGGCGATGTACCGAACCTGGCGGGACGATATCGGGATCCTCCACAGAGACTATGAAGCGTTTCAGATCATGGCCAAGGCGCCCGAGCATCACAGAGCCCCGATCCTGATCAGCAACGCTTTGTCCCATCGCAATATGGCGCTTGGAATCCTTGGCGCCGGCTATCACCGCGCGTCTCTGCTTTTCGCATGCGAGGCGCTGCGGATCGTTCATGATTCGAATCAGCCTGGCGTGCGGAGCATGGTCTTTGAGATGGTGGGGCGTGTTCTCATGGAACTCGGTGACCTTGAGGGAGCGGAAGAAGCATGTGCCATGGCCGCGGATATGGCGTCGGAATTGCAGGTCCGCGAGCATATCCTGGCCGCCGAGGTCCTTCAGATCGAACTGCGCTCGCGCCGCCCGGCAGTGCCCGAGCTTGCCGACGAGGCCGAGGCTCTCCTTTCCGCGACCCTTTCGGCGGGCTTTTCCTTGTTCGCCAAGCGCTGCCTGGATGTACTGGAGCGCATCGAGCCCGACAGTCGCCGGCCGATCGTTCGGACCGCAATCGGGCAGCTACGTCACTTGGCTTCCGGGTCGGCGCCCACGGGAGGCCCGAGGCAGATGGACCTTGCGGAAGAATTTCGTGAGCTCGCTTCATTCCGCGAGTCAGGAAGATGTCGAGAATATGCGTTGCTTTGCGACGGGGTCTGGCAAGATGATGAGGCGCTTGGCCCGGCCCGCGGTGCGGCGGGTCGATTGTTCGACCAAGAGTCCGTCGCCAGCTTGCTTGACCGGTTGCGGCGGGATTCGGAGCTTGCGAGGGCCGCGAGGACCATGCTCGGAGAAGCACAGGTCGATCAGGCGCCTCAACTGCATTCGGCCTTAAGCGAGCTCGAACTTAGCGAAGAACGTGCGCACGCGCTGAACCAAGTGCTTCGGCATTGGCGAACTCAGCTCGATCCGGCCGAGGCTTATGAATTATTGGCCGCAGCCTATCTATACTATCCCGATCATGACGGCCTTCAATGCGAGATGATCGAGAGTGCGGATCGTGCCGGGCGTGCTTACCATGCATATCGGCTGATCCAACGACTTCTGCGCAAGGAGATCAGTTGCAGCCATCAGTGCCGAGGCCTCGCATCGCTGTATCGCCGAGCCAGGCGTTTCGATCTAGCGTCCTTGTGGAGCAGCGAGACCTTCTGCTTCCATATGATCTTCTATCCGTCAGACAGAGAGTGCGTGTCGAACGCCCTCAGATTCTGTTTCGATGCGCAGATTGGGGGCATGCCCGCGGCTGACGCAATCGCGGCGATGGCCACCCTCTTGGCGCAGGGGGGGCACCGCCTCGTGCCCGGTATGGTCTGGAACCTGCTGGAACTAGTCGGGTCCGAGGGCAGTCACTTGGATATTGCCGACCAGCACTCGGTACTGAAGGCTCAGGTGGAGGCGCTCGCCTCGCGCGATGCGAAGCTGGAAGGTCCGATGGCCCACATTAATGCGCTTTGCAGACAAGCATTCCTCGATTCGAAGTCTCGCGAGACCGAGGACAGGAAACCTGATCGCGAAAAAGCCATCGCCTTGCTGAAGCCGGAACTCCTCTTTCCGGAACCGGGACATAGCGCTTTCGCCCAGGAGCTCCGCAAGCAGATCGGCCTATAGCGCGCTATCGGCGCCGGCTTTTACCCCGGGCACCTGTCCGGCGATGCGACCTGGCCTCGTTCACGATCGGGATTCGTCGAGAAGCATCGAGCGTCAGGGACGCATTGATCGCCAACGCGCAATGTCTGCCTTATGCAACGTGACGCCAAAAGCCGCCGGTCCGCAATCGGCCAGAACCGGCCATCCCTGACCTCCTTCGAGAACAGAAGCTCCCAGCTGCAAAACCGCTGTGGCCAATACCTTTCTCCCTCCGGCACCAGCAGCAGCGCGTTGACGCTCGCCGGGGGACGGCAGTCCCGCCACGGCACCATTGTACCGTGACGTCGGACGGGTTCGGTCGGCTTCGGGCCGACCGCCCCGCCGGCCGGGCGGGCCGACTCCGGCCATAGCTTCGGGGCCGCTTCGCGTCCGCGGCGCTATGGCTGGGACGGCCTCGCCGCCGTTACCCGCTTGCACTTCGCGCGGCGTGTGTTAGTCTGGCAATACAGTAAGGCTTTGCGGCGGCGCCCCCGGGCGCCCCGGCGGAGCAGCAAAGGGGCGAACGACCATGATCCAGACTTCCGCGACGACCTATTGCCGCGCCGTGGCGCTCTTCCTGATCCTGTCGATGGTCGGCGGGTGGTTCGGCGAGATGTACGTCCCGTCGCTGATGCTGACCGGCGACGCCGCGACGACGGCCGCCCAGCTCAGGCTTCACGACGGCCTGTTCCGGCTCGGCTTCGCGGCCTATCTCGTCGAGGCGTTCAGCGACATCGTCATCGCCTGGCTGTTCTACGTGCTGCTGAAGCCGGTCCACCGCGATCTGGCCTTGCTCGCGGCCTTCTTCGGCCTCGTTTCGATGCTGGTCTTCGCGGTGACCAAATTGCTCTATTTCGCCGCGCCGATCCTGCTCAGCGGCAACCGCTATCTGACCGCCTTCCCGCCGGAGCAGGCCGATGCCCTGGCCGCTTTGTTCCTGTCGCTCTACGCCGGGATCAGCGGCGTCTCGATGCTGTTCTACGGCACCGCCTGGATGCTGCGCGGCTGGCTCACCTTCCGGTCGGCCTATCTCCCGCGCTGGCTGGGCGCGCTGATGGCTCTGGCCGGCCTCGGCTTCGTGGCCAAGACGATCACCCAGGTGCTCGCCCCCGCTCTTTCGTCGAACCTGCTCTTGGCGCCGATGTTCGTCAACGCCCTCGCCGTGACAATCTGGATGCTCGCCAAAGGCGTGGACCGCGACCAATGGGACCGAGCGGCCGCGGCCCCGGCTTAGGGAGAAGCGAGGATCAGCGCGCGTCGAGCGGGCCGGACCGGCTTTTCGGGGCTTTGACCAAGGTACCCCGGACGGAATCCTCACGCCCGAGATGCCGCACGCCCCATTCCCACAGCGCGAGAAAGACCGGCCCGAGCGTCGCGCCATAGGGTGTCAGCCCATAGTGAACCGAGCCGAGCCGGTCGCCGATTTCACGCCGCACCACGAGATCGTCGCACTCCATCTGCCGCAATTGCTCGGTCAGCACCTTTCGCGATACTCCGGGGAGAGCGCGGTGCAGGGCGCCGAATCCGCACGGGCCCTCCGCCAGGCGCTGGAAGAGCATCGGCTTCCAGCGTCCCTCGATAACGCCGATCGCGGTGTAGAGCGGGCATCCGGCTCGCTCCGCCTGGGCGCTTGGCATCGCCTCTCTCCTTGGGAAAGCAGGAACCGGCAGGTGCCTCGTTGCGGCACCTCGTCCGGCCCTGTTATCAACCCGGGCCATGGACGACCAGCAACTCTTCCGCGTGATCATGCCCGCGGCCGATATCGAAGCCTCGGCGCAATTCTACGCGAGCCTGCTCGATCAGCCGGGAATGCGCGTTTCGCCGGGACGGCACTATTTCAGCTGTGGGAGCGTGACGCTGGCCATATATTCGCCGGCCGCCGACGGCGACGACCGCATCCCTTATGCCAATTTCGATCACATCTATTTGGCGGTCACCGATCTCGACGCTCATTTCCTGCGCGCGAAATCGCTCGGCTGTCTCCGCGAGGCGATTGGGGACGGCGGCCTGCCGATGGGTGAGATCGCGCCGAGGCCATGGGGCGAGCGCTCCTTTTATGCGGACGATCCGTTCGGCAATCCGATCTGTCTGGTCGATGCCGGCACGGTGTTTTCAGGGCACTGACCCGGAAGCCATCCGCCTCCACCGACTGCGCGCGTCACGGGCCGGCTGCCCGGCGTCCGCTTTCACCCGACACCGGACATGAGAGGCGTGCCGGCAGCGGCGCCAGATTCGGCTCCACCCACCCCCGCCGCGCCTCCTTCGAAAACAGCAACTCGCGCGAGTAAAACCGAAGCGGCCAGTCTCCGCTGCCCTTCCGGCGCCAGCAGCAGCGCATTGACACGCTCCGCTGGCCCCCGCCCTCGCTGCGTGCCAGCTAGCGATAGACCTCTCGCCGATGCGCGATACGCACGACAAGGATCGTGATGCGCTCGTCCTCGATCCCGCCCACTACGCGGTAGTCGCCGATCCGCCAGCGCCAATAGCCCTCATGTTCCCCCTTGAGCGGCGCGCCGAGCGTTCGCGGATCGTCGAGCGCAGCGATTCGGGTTTCCAGCGTCTTGACGATGCGCGCGGCGACGGCGCGGTCGAGCTTCCTGAGCTCCTTCGCGGCGTCGGGGTGGAACTCGATTCGCCAGGGCACGCCCCCTCAACCCAGGCCGAGCTCGGACTTCAATTGCTCCAGCGGGATGGCATCGCCCTGGCGAAAGGTCTTCATCCGCTGCTCGGCGAGATAGAAATCCTCGAGATCATCGAGATGGGCCTCGATCGCCTCTCGCGCATAATAGGTCTTGGTGCGCCCGGTCCGCGCCGCCAGCGCTTCGAGTTGCTTTTCCGTCGCTTCGTCCAGGCGCACAGCCAGCATTGTCCGTCTCCTTGCTATACATGTATAGCATCAGGAAACCCGCCGCAAGGCAGCCTCGCCAATTCCGGCTCCCCCAGAACAGGCGTTCGCGCGGGTGGCGATCAGCTTATATCGCGCAGAGACGCAGAGACGCAGAGGGGCCGGTGCGCAACGCCGTCCCCGCGAAGCGGACAATTCCGGTGGCTGTCATCGAGAGAGATTTGCTTCGCGGAGATCTGACTCCGACTCTCTGCGCCTCTGCGCCTCTGCGCGAACCCTCCTTTACCCCAGCGCCGCCAAATCCGGCTCTACCCACCCCAACCGCGCCTCCTTCGAGAACAGCAACTCCCGCGAATAGAAGCGCAGCGGCCAGTCCCGCCGCCCCTCCGGCGCGAGCAGCAGCGCGTTGACCCGCGCGCACAGCGGCCTCCCCTCCCCGCCCGCCAGGCTCAGCCGCAGCGTCCGGATGAAGACCTGGGTGATCGTCTCGTGATAGCCCTCGCTATCGCTGTTCACTCCGCCGACGCTCTCATTGTAGCGGCGGATCAGGGCGGGCAGGTCGCGCTCGGGAAGGATGTCCGCCCGTTCGAGGATGATCCAGCTCGTCGTCGAGATATGCGCCTCGTGGGTCCATTCGCTCTTCGCCAGGGCGCGGCTGAGGAAGCCCTCGCCGACCCGGCGGATCGAGTCGTCGTTCGGCCAGAGGCGGGGCAGATGGTCGGTCGTCATGTCTTGTCCTTCCGATAGAAAAAGGGAGCGCGCCGGACCCCGGCACGCTCCCTTGAAAAAGGCGGTTGTGTTCGGGCGTCAGGCCGTGATCGCGGTCTCCTGGATGCGTTGCTTCTGCTGGCCGCCGGCGCGCGGCGCCGCGTCACGGACGTTCTGGTCGACATGATCGGCGAACTTGGCGAAATTGTTGGTGAACAAAGTCACCAGCTTTGCCGCGGTCGCGTCATAATCGGTCTTGTCGGCCCAGGTGTCGCGCGGGTTGAGGATCCTGGCGTCGACTCCGGGCACGCTGACCGGCACCTCGACCCCGAAATTCGGGTCGGTGCGGAATTCGACATGGTTCAGCGAGCCGTCGAGCGCGGCGTTGAGCAATGCGCGGGTCGCCTTGATCGGCATCCGGCTGCCGGTGCCGTATTTGCCGCCGGTCCAGCCGGTGTTGACCAGCCAGCAACGGACGCCGCCCTTGGCGATCCGCTCCTTCAAGAGGTTGCCGTAGACCCAGGGGAAGCGCGGCATGAACGGCGCTCCGAAGCAGGTCGAGAAGGTCGCCTCGGGCTCGGTCACTCCGATCTCGGTGCCGGCGACCTTGGCGGTGTAGCCGGAGAGGAAATGGTACATCGCCTGTTCGGGCGTCAGCCGGGCGATCGGCGGCAGAACGCCGAACGCGTCGGCGGTGAGGAAGACGACGTTCTTCGGCACCGGGCCCATATTGTCGGCCGACGAATTGGGGATGAAATCGATCGGATAGGCGCCGCGCGTATTCTCGGCGAGGCTCGGGTCGTCGAGATCGAGCGCGCGGGTCTCCTCGTCGATCATCACGTTCTCGAGCAATGTGCCGAAGCGCTTCGTCGTCGCGTAGATCTCGGGCTCCGCGTCGGGCGAGAGGCGGATCATCTTGGCGTAGCAGCCGCCCTCGAAGTTGAACACGGCGGTGTCGGACCAGCCATGCTCGTCGTCGCCGATCAGGGTCCGGCTGGCGTCGGCGCTGAGCGTCGTCTTGCCGGTGCCGGAAAGGCCGAAGAAGACGGCGGTGTCGCCATTGGGGCCGATATTGGCCGAGCAGTGCATCGGCATGACCCCGTTCGGCGGCAGCAGATAGTTGAGGATTCCGAACACCGATTTCTTCATCTCGCCGGCATAAGCGGTGCCGCCGATCAGGATCAGCTTTTCGCTGAGGTTGACCGCGATCACCGTCTCGGAGCGCGTGCCGTGCCGCGTCGGATCGGCTCGGAAGCTCGGCAAATCGATGATGGTGAATTCGGGCTCGAAGCCGCGCAGCTCTTCGGCCTCGGGCCGGACCAGCAGGGTGCGGATGAAATGGCTGTGCCAGGCGAGCTCGTTGATCACCCGGACCCGGACCCGGTGCTCGCTCTGCGAGCCGCCGAACAGATCCTGGACGTAGAGCGTCTCGCGTGTCGCCAGCGCGGCGAGGAAATCTTCCTTCAGCGCGGCGAAACGGTCGGGCGCGATGGCCGCGTTATTGTCCCACCAGATCGTGCCTTCCGTCTCGGCGTCGCGGACGATGAACTTGTCTTTGGCCGAGCGGCCGGTGTGCTTGCCGGTCCTGACGACGAGCGGCCCGTCTTTGGCGAGGACGCCCTCGCCGCGGCGGATCGCATGCTCGACCAGCTCGGCCGGGCCGAGATTCCAGTGGAGCGTCGCGGGCGTGTCGATGCCCTGATAAGACAAATCGAAAGACGGCACTCTGGTCGCCACCTCTATTCCCCTAAGCTGCATGGTTCGGGCCCCGGGCGGCGGGGCCATCATGCCGCGCCCATATCGAAGCGGCGCTTGTTCGTCAAAGGGTAGCGCGGTGAAGCGGGCTTGGCTAAAGCCCGCAAGGGGTTCCGGACTTCATCAACGTCATCCCGGACTTGATCCGGGATCTATGAACACGCAGGTGACAATATTCGCGCGAATGTGGTCATGGATGCTGACCTTCGTCAGCATGACGAAGAAGGGCCCGGGGAGGCGGAGTAGCGAATGTCGATAACGATCGCGCTTGTCGACGACGACCGCAACATCCTGACCTCGCTTTCGGTGACGCTTCAGTCGGAAGGCTTCGTCACCCGGCTCTATTCGGACGGCGAGGCGGCGCTGAAGGCGCTGGTCGAGAACCCGCCCGATCTTGCCGTGCTCGACATCAAGATGCCGAAGATGGACGGCATGGAGCTGCTCCGCCGCCTGCGCGAGAAGAGCGATTTCCCGATCATCTTCCTGACCTCCAAGGACGAGGAGCTCGACGAGGCGCTCGGCCTCGCCATGGGCGCCGACGACTATATCGCCAAACCGTTTTCCCAAAGACTGCTCCTCGCCCGTATCCGAGCGGTGCTTCGCCGGACCGAGATGCGCGCGCGCCCCGCCGCCGAGAGCGAGGAAGAGCGGGCGGCCGAGATCGTCCGCGGCCGTCTCGTCATGGACCCGGCCCGGCACCGGGTGCGCTGGCACGGCAGGGACGTGACGCTGACCGTCACCGAGTTCATGATCCTGGAAGCGCTCGCTCAGCGGCCCGGAGTGGTTAAATCGCGCAACCAGCTGATGGACGTCGCCTATCAGGACGACATCTATGTCGACGACCGAACCATCGACAGCCACATCAAGCGGATGCGGCGCAAGTTCCGCGCGGTGGACGACGATTTCGGCGCGATCGACACGCTCTACGGCGTCGGATACCGCTTTGCGGAGGAATGAGGACAGGGAGCTCGGCCTGACCTGGTCGCGGCGGTTCTCGCTCCGCCAGCGAATCCTCGCGGTCAACATCTTCGCCATCGCGCTCCTCGCCGGAAGCCTCTTCTATCTCGACGGCTTCCGCGGCCGCCTGACCCAGGCCCGGCTCGATCAAGCCCAGTCGGAAGCGGTGATGATCGCCCATATGCTGCCGGCGGTGCCGCCGGCGCGATGGCAGGAGATCCTGGTCCGGCTCGGCCGGGATTCGGGCACAAGGCTGCGCGTCTACGGCCGCGACGGAACCAAGCGGACGGACAGCTGGGCCGGGGCGCCGCCGACCTATACGCTGCGCGATCCCGCCGACGAGCCCTGGTACCGGAGCGTCGCCCTGGCGCTCGACAACGGCTTCGATGCGATCGTCGGCGCCCGGCGGCCGCCCGATTATGTGCCGCCGGCGCTCGACGCGCTGGCCGCATGGCCGGAGGCGCGCCGGGCGCTGGCCGGCGCCGCGCCCGCGACCGAGCTTCGGCGGGCGCCCGACGGCACGCCCTATGTCTCGTCCGCGATGCGGATCGGGGACGGCGCCGGCGTTCTGCTGGTCACCGTCAACGCGCGCGACGTCCGCCGCGTGGTGCGCGCCGAACGGCTCTCCCTCGCTCTGATCCTGGCCGCGACCGTGCTGCTTTCGGTGCTTCTGTCGCGATTCCTCGCCCGAACCATCGCCAATCCGCTGCGCCGGCTGGCGCTGGCCGCTCACCGGGTGAAGCTCGGCCGCGCCCGCGAGGTCGACGTGCCGCTGCTGCCGGCGCGGCGCGACGAGATCGGCCTGCTCGCCCGGGCGCTTCACGACATGACCCAGAGCCTGCGCCAGCGGATCGACGCCACCGACGCGTTCGCCGCCGACGTCACCCACGAACTGAAGAACCCGCTCGCCTCGCTGAGATCGGCCGTCGACACCCTGGAGCGGGTCGAGGATCCGGCGCTTCGCCGGCAGATGCTCGACGTCGTTCGGCAGGACGTCGGCCGGCTCGACCGGCTGGTGGTCGACATCGCCGAGGCCTCGCGGCTCGACGCCGAGCTGTCGCGGGCCCGGTTCGAGCCGGTCGACATCGGCCGGCTGATCGAATCGATGCTGCCGCTCTGGGAAGGGCGCAGCCGCGAGGGCGTGGAGATCGCCTTCGCCCGGCCGCGGGTCGGGACGGCGATCGTGGCGGGCGACGAATCGCGGCTGGCGCGGCTGATCGACAATCTCGTCGACAACGCCCTTTCCTTCTCGCCCCCCGGCGGTATCGTCGAGATCCGAGCGGCGAGCGCCGGCGACGAAGTGCTGGTCAGCGTCCAGGACGACGGCCCGGGCGTTCCCGCGGAAGCGAGGCAGGCGATCTTTAACCGTTTCCACAGCATCAGGCCCGAAGAGGATTTCGGCCGCCATTCGGGGCTCGGCCTCGCCATCGCCAAGGCGATCGTCGAAGGGCATGGCGGCGGGATCGAGGCCGAGGACCGGGCGGACGGGCGAACGGGCGCTCGTTTCCTGGTCCGCTTTCCGGGAGCAACAGCATGAGCGCGCCGTCCTTGTCGTCCGAAACCGTCCATGCCAGCGCGGTCGCGATCGGCGGCCGCGCGGTGCTGATCGGCGGCCTGCCCGGCCGCGGCAAATCCGACCTCGCGTTGCGGCTGATCGACCGCGGCGCCAGGCTGGTCAGCGACGATTATACGTTCGTCCGGCGAATCGAGGGCAAGGCCGTGGCCAGCGCTCCGTCTACAATCCTCGGCAAGATCGAGATGCGCGGCGTCGGCCTGGTCGAGATGGAGACCGCGCAGGACGTGCCGGTCGCTCTGTTCGTCGACCTCGACGAGGCGCCGGCGCGCCTCCCCGAGCCCGGCGAGTCGCGGATTGTGGCCGGAGTCCCGATCCCGACGATCAGCCTGGCCGGGCTCGAGGCGTCGGCGCCGATCAAGGTGGAGGCCGCGCTGCGGCTGGCCGGGCGGCCGGACGGATGAGGCCGGCGCTCAGAGTCACCTCCTTCGCCTATGCGCTCGGCGACCCGCCGCCGGCCGACCTGGTGTGCGACATGCGCTTCCTCAGGAACCCGCACTGGCAGGACGGGCTTCGCGAGCGCGACGGGCGCGACGCCGAGGTCGGCGCCTATATCGCCGGCGACCCCGCTTATGCCGAAGCGGTGTCCGGCATCGAGGCGGCGCTGCTGAGCCTGCTCGGGCCCGGCCGCGCCCCGGTCTCGGTCGCGTTCGGCTGTACCGGGGGAAGACACCGCTCGGTCCATGTCGCCGAGCAGGTCGCGGCACGGTTGCGCGCGGCGGGATTTTCTATAACGGTAGCGCATCGCGACCTCGCCACGCCGCCGCGCGACGGATCGAGCGATCGCCGGGCGTGGGACGAACGGCTGTTCAAGGTGAATGAATGATCGGTTTGGTGCTGGTGACCCACGGGCGGCTCGCGTCGGAGTTCATCGTGGCGATGGAACATGTGGTCGGCCCGCAGGAGCGGATCGCGGCGATCTGCATCGGTCCCGACGACGACATGGAGCGGCGGCGCAAGGACATCGCCCGGGCGATCGGCAAGGTCGACGACGGCAGCGGAGTCATCATCCTCACCGACCTGTTCGGCGGCACGCCCTCCAACCTCGCCATCAGCCTGATGAAATCGGACAAGATCGAGGTCATCGCCGGAGTCAATCTGCCGATGCTGATCCGGCTCGACGGCGCCCGCAAGACGATGGACGTCCGCGGCGCGGTCGCCGCCGCGCGCGAGGCGGGGCGCAAGTACATCTCGGTCGCCTCCGAAATATTGGGCGAAGCTGCAGCGTGATGCCCAGCCGCAGCGTGGAGGTCCGGAACAAGCGCGGCCTCCACGCCCGCGCCAGCGCCAGGTTCGTCACCCTGGCCGCCGGGATCGACGCCGCGATCGAGGTCGAGAAGGACGGCTACGAAAGTCTGCGGCACCTCGATCATGGGCCTGATGATGCTCGGCGCGGCGATGGGCGACACGATCACGATCAGCGCCACCGGCTTCGGCGCCGAGCAGGCGGTGGAGCGGCTGGCGGAGCTCGTCGAGGCGCGCTTCCACGAGGAGTGACGCCGTGCCCCGTATTTCCCGTCACCCCAGCGAAGGCTGGGGTCCAAGCGGCGGATGGGCGCTGATGCTGAATGGATGCCAGCCTTCGCTGGCATGACGAAAGAGGGGAAGGAGTGAGCAATGCCGCGGCAGATCACCGCCTTCTCGAATCCGCTGGTCAAGCGGCGCGCGGCCTGCGCGACAAGAAGAACCGGCGCGCGAGGGGCGATTCCTCGCCGAGGGGCTCAGGATCCTGACCGAGGCGCGCGAAGCCGGCGTGCTGCCCGAAACGCTCTTCTTTTCGCGACGGATCGCACCCCCTCGTTCAGGCGATGATCGCCGAGACGGAAGGCTGCCGGCGGCGAGGCGATCGAGACAATTCCCGACATCCTCCACAAGATCAGCGGCAAGGACAATCCGCAGACCGTGCTCGGCGTCTATCGCGCCCCTCGAGACCGGCCTCGGCGCGATCGACCGCGCCTCGGCGCCGCTCTGGATCGTCGCCCAGGCGCTGCGCGATCCCGGCAATATCGGCACCATACTGAGGACCGGCGACGCGGTCGGCGCCGGCGGGCTGATCCTGATCGACGAGTGCGCCGATCCCTTCTCGGTCGAGGCGGTGCGGGCGTCGATGGGCGCCACGTTCACCCAGAAGATCGCGGCGGCGCGCTGGGAGGAGTTCGTGCCGTGGCTGCGTTCAGGGCCGGGTCAGCTGATCGGGACGAGCCTGAGCGCGACGCAGGATTATCAGGAGCAGCGCTACGACAAGCCCGCCTTCATCCTGGTCGGCAACGAGCAGGCGGGGCTGCCCGAGGCCTATGAGGAGGAATGCGACCTGCTGGTGAAGATGCCGATGCTGGGCAAGGCCGACAGCCTCAACGCGGCGGTGGCGACCGCGGTGATGGCCTATGAGGTGATCAACCAATGGAGGCGCAGATGAAGATATTTGTTCCGCTGCTTGCCCTCGCCGGCTGCGCGACCGTGCCGGCGGCGGCGGACGAAAGCTATCGCGCGCTTGGTACCGAGCCGTTCTGGTCGATCGTCATCGCGAATGGACGGATGACCTACGACTCACCCGAGGGTGGCTTCTCCGTCCCCACGTCGCGAGGGCAGGAGCTCGGCGACGGGCGAATCTGGGAAACGCGCCGGATCACGCTTCAGTCCTCGAATCAGGAATGCAGCGACGGGATGAGCGACAATCTTTACCCGCAGACGGTGCGCGCAATGGTCGACGGGCGCACGCTGAACGGCTGCGGCGGCGGCGCCCTGCCGCCGGAAACGCTTGCCGAGACGAGTTGGGCGATCGTCGAAATCGACGGCGAGAGCGTCTCGGGATCGAATTACGTCCTGCAATTCGGCGCCGGCCGGCTGACCGGCCAGGCCGGCTGCAACCGCTTTTCGGGCCCCTATTCGGTCGCCGGCGACCGGCTGACCGCGGGCCCGATCATGGCGACCCGGATGGCCTGCCCGGAGCCGCGCATGGGCCACGAGCGAAGCGCGATGCGGCTGCTCGGCGGGCCGGTCGCGATCAGCCATCCGGACGGCGACACGCTGGTGCTGACCGGCAATGGCGGCACCATCCGGCTGCGCAGGACCCATTGATCTCCGTACAGGGCGCGCGAGCATCAAGTTCATCGCGAATAATCATAAATGCTCACCGCACGTCTCAGGCACATCGCAAATATAATTGCTTAACTTGCCCACGCATTCGTGAAATGATCCGGCTGAGAAGATGGTCGCGGAGTTTGTGGGAAGGGGAAAAGCAATGCGCTACCTGGTCAAGAAATGGTCGGTTTGTCTGATCGCCGCCGCCACGGCAGCCTGCTCCGCTCCGGCGGGAAACGACTCGGCCGGCGAGGGCAACGCCGCCGCGAACGTCGAAGCCGCGGCGGATGCCGGCAACGAGGCTGCCCCGCCGCCGGGCAATGAAGCCGCGCCGCCCGCCGAGGGCAACGCCACCGCCGACGCCGCGGCCTACCGGGCGAGCGGCAGCGAGCCGTTCTGGTCGCTGACCGTCACCGACGCCGAGATGGTCTACGATTCGGCCGACGGCCCGGACGTCACGGTGGCGACGCCGCCGCAGCAGCCGACCCGCGCCGGCTATCGCTACGTGACGCCGGAGATGACGGTCGCCGTCAACAATTTCCAGCGCTGCGATGCCGCCAGCGGGGAGGAATATCACGACACCGTGCGGGTCACGATCGGCGCCGCCACGGTCACCGGCTGCGGCGGCGAGGTGACGGCGGCCGCGGAGTGACGCGCCGACGCAGCTAGTTGGGCTGGCCGTCGCCTTCGGTGGGAAAGAGCTTGGTCAGCGGCCTGGTGCCGGTTTCGACCACCGGCAGCGCCTCGATCTCCCTGGCCCCGCTCGACACTTCGAGCGTCTCGAAGCGCTTGGCCTGGGTCATGACCTGGGTCTCGAGGCTGCCGACGAAGGCGTTGTAGGCGCCGGTGGCGAGCTCGAGGTTGCGGCCCATGCGCGCGACATGGCCGCCCATCGTGGCGAGGCGCGAATGGAGCTCCTTGCCGAGCCGGGCGATCTCGGCCGCTTCCTCGGCGATCTTCTCCTGCCGCCAGACGCTTGCGACGGTGCGCGCGATGGCGACGAGGTTGGTCGGCGTGGCGAGCAGGACCCGGCGCTCGAACGCCCACGACCAGAGATTGTCGTCCTGCTCCAGAGCGGCGGTCAGGAAATGCTCGCCGGGAATGTACATGACGACATAATCGGCCGAGTCGCCGAACTGGTCCCAATAATTCTTCGAGCCGAGCTTTTGGGTGTGCATCCGGATCGAGGCCGCATGAGCCTTGAGATGCTGGGTCCGCACGGCCTCGTCGACCTCCTCGCTGGCGTCGAGGAAGGCGTTGAGCGAGCATTTGGCGTCGATGATCAGCTTGCGCCCGCCCGGGCAGGCGAACGATCACGTCGGGCCGCAGGCGGCCGTCGTCGGTGTCGACCGACACCTCGGACTGATAGTCGGCATAAGGCGAGAGACCCGCCTGTTCGAGCACGTTCTTGAGGCTCTGCTCGCCCCAGCGGCCGCGCGACTTGGGGCTGTGGCGAAGCGCGCTGACCAGCCGCGCGGTCTCGTCGCGGACCTGGGTGTGGCCGGCGTGGAGCAGGGTGACGGCCTCGCGCAGCGCCTCGTAGCTGCCCACCCTTTCCTTCTCGACCTTGCTGAGGCCCTCCTCGTAACGCTTCAGAGTCGCCTCGACCGGCTGGAGCAGCGCCTTCAATTGAGCGTCGCTCTTCTCGCTGGCCTGGTTGAAACGGGCGTCGGCGCGTTCGAGGAACTGCTTCTGAGCCTCGCCGAGCAATTTGGCGCCGACCTCGTGGAACTGGGCGGTCAGCGCTTCCTTGGCCTCGATCAGCTCCTTCATCCGCGCCTCGAAATTGCGGGCGTCGGCCTGGAGCCCGGCAAGGTCGCGAATCGCCTCGTCGCGTTCCTTAGTGACTTCGGACAGCGTCATGCGGAGCAGATCGGCCGCCTTGCCGCGCTCCTCGGCGACCGCGCCGGCGCGGCCGCGGCCGACGACCCAGCCGAGCGCGATGCCGGCGGCGACGAGGGCGGCGACGAGGAGAAGGGTCAGCGGATCCATGCGCTCTTGTCCATGCGGAACGAAGTGCGAACCCTAGGGCAGATCGAAGTCGCGCTCAACCACGTTCGTCACCCGAGCGCACACGGTCGTCACCCCAGCGAAGGCTGGGGTCCATGCTAAGTCAGAATGGATGCCAGCCTTCGCTGGCATGACGAGGTGAGGGGAATGAATAGGGGACTGTCCCTGCTTCCGCGCGGTCAGGCCGCCTTCTTGCCCTGCTCGCGCCTCGCCTTGGCGATCTTGCGCAGGATCATCTCGCGCTTGAGGCGGGACAAATGGTCGATGAAGAGCACGCCTTCGAGATGGTCCATCTCGTGCTGGAGGCAGACGGCGAGCATGCCGTCTATCTCTTCCTCATGGGCGACGCCCTCACCGTCGAGCCAGCGGGCGCGGATCAGGTCGGGGCGGTCGACCTCGGCATATTGGTCGGGGACCGAGAGGCAGCCTTCGGTATAGGGCACCTCCTGGTCGGAACGGGCCAGGATCTCCGGATTGATGAAGACTCGCGGATCGCGGACCGGCTCGCCGTCCTCCTCCTCGGGCTCCTGCAGGTCGATGACGAGCAGCCGCTTGGGCACGCCGACCTGGACCGCGGCGAGGCCGATGCCCGGCGCCGCGTACATCGTCTCGAACAGGTCGGCGATCAGCGCGCGAATCTCGTCATTGACCTCTTCGACGGGGGTGGAGACCTGCCGAAGGCGCGGATCGGGGACTTCGAGGATCGGAAGCAGGGCCATGCGCCGAAAATAAGAGGAAAGCGCCGATTCTTCAAGCATTCCTCCCCTGCTTTTGCAGGGGAGGGGGACCGCACGAAGTGCGGTGGAGGGGCCTCTTAAGCGCAAGAAGCCCCTCCACCAGCCTGCGGCTGGTCCCCCTCCCCTCGAAGTGGGCCGGTGCGGACTGCCCCCGGCAGTCCGCAGCCATGCCGGGGGCATGGCGGCCGGCCCACAGGGGAGGATTTATGAGACCGGCCTTCTCGCCCGCAGCGGCGCTATTGGATGGGACGCCTTGCGCGCAAGGCTTGGGCGAGCGTGCCTTCGTCGAGATAGTCGAGCTCGCCGCCGACCGGCAGGCCGTGGGCGAGCTGGGTGAGGCGGACCGGGAAGCGTTCGAGGCGCTCGGCGAGATAATGGGCGGTGGTCTGACCTTCGAGGGTCGCGTTCATGGCGAGCACGACCTCGTCGATGCCGCCCGCAGCGACTCGAGCGACGAGCCGGTCGATGCCGAGATCCTCGGGGCGGATGCCCTCGAGCGCCGAAAGCCGCCCGCCGAGCACGTGGAAGCGGCCCGGGAACAGCCGCGAGCGATCGAGCGCCCACAGGTCGGACACCTCCTCGACGACGCAGAGCAGTCGCGAGTCGCGGCGCGGATCGGCGCAGATGCCGCAGGGATCGATCGTGTCGACATTGCCGCAAGTCCCGCAGACCGAGAGATTCTCGTTCACTTTCTCGAGCGCCCGAAGCAGCGGCGCCAGCGCCGTCTCGCGCTTCTTCATCAGGTGGAGGACCGCGCGCCGCGCCGAGCGCGGGCCGAGGCCGGGAAGGCGGGCGAGCGCCTGGGTCAGCGCTTCGATTTCGGTGGAAGCCATGGGAGGGGGTTAGAGCCGTTGCGGCTTGCCCCGCAAGCCGCAGAAATGCCCGGGGGGCATTTCGACCGGGTCTAAGGGGGGTAGAGAAGGCGGGCAAGCATCAGTTAGAGCAAGGCGATGCGCATCGCCTTCATGGGAACGCCGGATTTCGCAGTGCCGACGCTGGACGCCCTCCTCGCGGCGGGGCACGAAATCGCCGCCGTCTATACCCAGCCGCCGCGGCCGGCCGGGCGCGGCAAGGCGCTCTCCCCCTCCCCGGTGCAGAAGCGCGCCGAGGCGGCCGGGATCGCGGTCCGAACGCCGGTCTCGCTCAAGGGCGTCGAGGAGCAGGCGGCGTTCGCGGCGCTTGAGGCCGACGTCGCGGTGGTCGCGGCCTACGGGCTGATCCTGCCCGGGCCGATCCTCGCCGCGCCGCGCCTGGGCTGCCTCAACGTCCATGCCTCGCTTCTGCCGCGCTGGCGCGGCGCGGCGCCGATCCAGCGCGCGATCCTCGCCGGCGACGCCCGCACCGGAATCACCGTCATGCAGATGGAGCGCGGCCTCGATACCGGGCCGATGCTCGCGGCCTGGCCGGCCGATATCGGGCGCAAGACGGCGGGCGAGCTGAGCGCCGAGCTGGCCGGGATCGGCGCCTGGCTGATGGTGCGGGTGCTGGAGACGATCTACGGGGGAGGCAGCATCCCCCAGAACGAGGCGCGGGCCACTTATGCGCCGAAAATCGCCAAGCATGAGGCGAAGCTCGATTTCTCGCAGCCTGCGGCAGCGGTTGAGCGGCAGGTTCGGGCGTTCAATCCGGCGCCCGGCGCTTATTTCGAATATGAAAACGAGCGGATCAAGGTGCTTGCGGCTGAAGTTTCGGAATTGAGCGGAATACCGGGAACGGTCCTCGATCACGGGCTCGCGATCGCCTGCGGCGAGGGCGCGATCGTGCCGAGCCTGGTCCGGCGCGCCGGCCGCGGGGCGATGACGACCGCCGAGCTGCTGCGCGGCTTCGTCATCCCCGCGGGCGCGACCCTGGCGTGACCCGGTTCCGGCTCACCGTCGAATATGACGGCCGCCCGTTCATGGGCTGGCAGCGGCAGGCGCACGGCCCCTCGGTCCAGCAGGCGATCGAGGAGGCGATCGGGGCGATCACCCACGAGCCGGCGACCCTCCATGCGGCGGGAAGGACCGACGCGGGCGTTCATGCGCTGGCGATGACCGCCCATGTCGACATCGACAAGCCGATCGATCCGCACCGGCTCGCCGACGGGACCAATGCGAAATTGCGCCCCCTCCCGGTCGCGATCCTCGCCGCCGAGGTCGTGGACGAGGACTTCCACGCCCGCTTCTCGTGCATCGGCCGGCGCTACCTCTACCGGATCGCCAACCGGCGGGCGCCGCTCGCGCTCGAAACCGGGCGGGCGTGGCGGGTGCCGGTGGTGCTCTATGCCGACGAGATGAACCGGGCCGCGCAGGTGCTGGTCGGCCGCCACGATTTCACCACCTTCCGCTCGGCCCATTGCCAGGCGGAAAGCCCGGTCAAGACGCTCGACCGGCTGACCGTAAGGCGGTTCGGCGAGACGATCGAGATCGAGGCGGCGGCGCGCTCCTTCCTCCACCACCAGGTGCGTTCGATCGTCGGCTGCCTGGAGCTGGTCGGGCGCGGCAAATGGACCAAAGAGGACCTCAAGGCCGCGCTCGACGCACGCGACCGCGCCGCTCTCGGCTTCAACGCGCCGCCCGACGGACTCTATTTCGCCGAGGCGCGCTACTAGCAGCTGTCCCGATTCCGAAGACCTTCTGGAGCGACTTTTCAAGCATCAGCAGCTGCCAGAGCAGTCGGCCGTGATCGGAACGGCCGCTGCGATGAGCGGCGGCGAGGCCGGCAATCGCCTCGGCGTCGAACCAGCCGGTCTCGGCGAGCGCGGAGCCGCGCGCGATCGCCGCGGCTTCGGCGGCGAGCGGGCCGCGGAACCAGGCCGAGACCGGGGTGACGAAGCCCATCTTGCGGCGGTGGAGGATTTCGGCGGGCAGCCGCGCGGCGAGCGAGCGCTTCATCAGCCATTTGCCGGTGCCGCCGCGAAGCCGCATCGCCGCCGGCAGGCGGGCGGCGAATTCGACGAGGCGATGGTCGAGCAAAGGCTCGCGCGCCTCCAGGCTCACCGCCATCGAGCAGCGGTCGACCTTGGTCAAGATGTCGCCCGGCAGCCAGATCTTGAGATCGGCATATTGGGCGCGGGAGAGCGAGTCGCGCGCCGGCGCGTCCCTCATCGCCTTGACGTAGCGCTCTTCGGCGACATGGCCGTGGAGCGGCGCGGTCAGGATAAGGCGGCGGATCGCGGGCGGCGTGACGCCGACGCCATTGGCATAGGCAAGTCCGCTCCCCTGCCCCAGCGCCTCGAGAGTCGTCTTGGCGCGAAGCATCCGGGGCGCCCAATCGAGCTTCGGATAGACCGAGCCAAGCGCCCCGGCGGCGCGGCCGAGCGGGCCGGGCAGCAACCGGCGCGCCTTCTCCTCGGCGGCGAACAGCCGGTAGCGGCGATAGCCCGCGAAAATCTCGTCGGCCCCGTCGCCGGAGAGCGAGACCTTGACCTTCTCGACGGCGAGCTCGCAGACCCGATAGGTGGCGAGCGCCGAAGCATCGGCGAACGGCTCGTCGAAGGCGTCGACGAGCGTGTCGATCAGCGAGAAATCGGCGGCGGCGACCCGGCGCATGCGATGATTGGTCGCGAACAGCTGCGCCACCTCGGCGGCGTAGCTTGTCTCGTCATGTTCGGCTTCGTCGAAGCCGATCGAACAGGTCTCGACCGCGCCTCGGCTCGCCTCGGCCATGAAGGCGACGACCGCCGAGCTGTCGACTCCGCCGGAGAGGAAGGCGCCGAGCGGCACGTCGGCGACCATCCGCGAGCGGACCGCCGCATCGAGCCGCTCGATCATTTCCTCTTCGAGCGCCTTCAGCGGCTTGCGGACCGGGTTCGAGAAATCCACGTCCCACCACCGCGCCGGTTCGGCCACGGGACGGCCGCGGCGGAGGTGAAGATAATGGCCGGCGGGCAGCTTCCTGACCCCCTCGACGATCGAGCTGTCGTCGGGGACGTAGCCGTAAGCGAGAAAATCCTCGACCGCCTGGACGCTGGGCGTTCGGCGCAGCAGCGGGTGGGCGAGCAGGCCCTTCAATTCCGAGGCGAAGATCAAGGCGCCGTCGGAGAGCTCGGCATAGAAAAGCGGCTTCACGCCGAGCCGGTCGCGGGCGAGGAAGAGCGAGTCCTCGGCGGCGTCGTAGAGGGCGATCGCGAACATGCCGTTGAGGCGAGCGAGGCATTCCGGGCCCCATTGCCGCCAGGCGGCGAGGATGACCTCGGTGTCGCTTTCGGTGCGGAAGACGAAGCCCTTGGCCTCCAGCTCGGCCCGGACTTCGCGGAAATTGTAGATCTCGCCGTTGAAGCTCACCGCCTCGCGGCCGTCGGGCGAGAGCATCGGCTGAGCGGCGGCGTCGCTCAGATCGATGATCGACAGGCGGCGGTGGCCGAGGCCGATGCCGGGCGCGGTCCAGACGCCGCTGCCGTCGGGGCCGCGATGGGCGAGCACATCCGTCATCGCCTCGACCCGCGCTGGATCGACCGGCTTGGGGACGTCGGGATGGAAGATGCCGGCAATGCCGCACATGGCGCTAATCGGACGCCGGCGGCGCGGTCGGCGAGCGGCGCCACGGGCCCGAGCGCGGCCAGGAAACCGTCGATCGCGGGGCGCGATTCGCGACGAGGCGAGCAGGGCGACCGCGCGCTGCCGGCCGCCGAGCAGGCGGATCTTCATCGTCTCCAGCTTCACCCCCAGGCCGCTCCCGGTCACGATCTCTCCGACGCGGTAGAAGCTGACGACCTCGCGCACCACCCCGTGCGAGGCGATCCGTTCCGCACGTCCGCCCGGCGGCGCCGGCGAGTCGCCGGTCCAGGCCCAGCGGCCCTCGGGCGTCGACGGCGCCCTGGCCGAAGCCGACCAGCTCGCGGCCCTCGCTCTGCCGGGCGAAGACGACGATGGCGAGATCGACCGCCCTTCCCTGCCGGTCGCGATAGCGCGCCATGGCGAGGCGGTCGGCGCCGGCGAAATGGGGCCGCCAGTCGCCGCCGGCCGGCGTCCGCTGCCAGCCGGGCACGTCCGGCATGGCGATCTCGGGCACGGCTTCGGTCCCGGCGGCCGAGACCGCGCTCGACCAGAGCAGCGGCAAGGCGGCGAGCGCGAGCGCGGCGCCGGTCATTCGGGCGAGCGGCGCGTCCCTGCCGTTGCTCAGCGTGTCGGGATCGAACCAGGGCTCGTCGGGGCTGCGATCGAAGAAGCGCCAGCCGATGCCGAGGATCAGGGCGATGACGATCGCGAAGAAGATGCCGCCATAGACGACATGATCGAAGCTGGCGGCGAAATCGAGGCTGCCGCTCAGGTGGACGATGTAGATCGTGCCCCAGGCGCGAATGCCGTTGGCGAGGACCGGGATCAGCGATGGCGGCGGCGAGGAAGGCGATCCGGCGCGGCCAGGAGCGGAAGCAGAGATTGGCGACGAGCGCGCCGAACGCGACCATGGCGATCAGGAACTTCACTCCCGCGCAGGCCTCGGCGACCTCGAAATAGCCGCTCGGCGTGGTGATGAAGATGCCCTCGAGATGGGCGGGGACGCCGGTCAGCGCGAGCAGGAGCGCGGCGATCTTCGGCGGTGACGGTCTGCATGACCGGGACGATCTCCTCGCCGACCGGGACCAGGAAGAAGGCGTAGAAGAGCGGAAAGACGAGGCCGCGCGCGACCGCCTTGCCGAGGCATGGCGACGACCGCGCCCTGCGAGCATCAGCAGCAGGCCGAGATGGCGGGCGAAAGCGACTCCGCTCGCCTCGCCGAGCAGCCAGCCGAACGCGCCCGCGCGCGACCAGGACAGAGGCCGGGCGCCCAGGCGGCGGGCCGGAGCTGGCGCAAGCTGCGGGCAGCCGCTGCCAGACCAGCCAGGCGATGATCGGCGGGATCAGCAGGCAATGGTTGAAGGTCGAGCTCGTTCCACCAGATCGCGGCGATGTCGGCGGCGTCGCGGGAGAAGAGAAGCAGGATCGCGGCCGCGGCGAGGCCGAGCGCGGCGAGATGCGTTCGCCAGGCGAGCGCGCGGCATCGCTCGGCCGGGAGGGCGAGCGCGGTCATGCCGCTTTCCTGCGCCCGGCCGGATCGACGATCGCGGCGAGCGGCGCGAGCCGGCGTCCCAGCGATAGCATGTCTCCATCTGCCGGCGGGCGGCGCGCGCCCATCGCGGCGGCGCGTCGTCGGGATCCGCGAGCAGGCTCCGGATCGCTTCGGCCATGGCGGCGGCGTCGTCGGCGACGAGGAGATCGCGGCCGGGCACCGCCTCGATCCCTTCGAAGGCGGCGGGCGAGGCGACCACCGGCCGCGCCATCGCCATCGCCTCGAGCACCTTGTTCTGGATGCCGCGGGCGAGCTTGAGCGGCGCGACGACGACGTCGGCGGCGGCGAGCCAGGAGCGCATGTCGGCCACCGCGCCGGTGACGGTCACGCTGCTTGCCGGCCAGCGCGCGCACCGCGGCCGCCGGGTTGCGGCCGGCGATGGCGAAGCGAGCGCCGGCGACGCAGCGGCAGCACCTCGCGGGCGAACCAGGTCACGGCCTCGACATTGGGCGCGTAATCCATCTGGCCGGTGAACAGGATCAGCGGGCCCGCCCCCGATCTCGCCGGCCAGGCGCGGAAAATCGGCGCCGGGATCGAAGAAATCGACATCGATGCCGTTGGAGAGGGCGCGGATATTGGCGAGGCCCGTCTTGGCGCGGAACAGCGCCGCTTCGGCCTCGCTGACGAACAGGCAGAGATCGGCGCGCGCGGCGGTCGCGCGCTCGAAGGCGAACAATTTCTCGCCCTCGCGCCGGTTGACCCAGCGCATCGGGCCGGCGCCGTCGTCGGCATATTGGGCGAACTTGGCCGAATCCACGTCGCCGAAGTCCATGACGAAGCGCTGGCGGACGCCGTGCGGGACGAACTGCGCCATCTGCCCCGAGAAAGCGAAGACCGTGCCGATCGCGCCGCCGGCGAGCATGCGCTCGACGAAGGCGCGCAGGCGCGGGCTGTCGAACAGGCTGAGCGACACCGGCCGCCCCTCGACCAGAGCGCGCGGCGCCGGCCGCCGCCTTGCCCCGCGTCCGCACCTCGACATGGGCCTCGCCGAGGCCGCCGCCGAGCGCCTCGCGCAAGCGCGGCAGATGGGCGGCGTCCGCTTCGTCGTCGGCGAAGCAGGCGAGATGGACCCGGCCGAGCGACGCGAGATGCCGAAGCAGGTGCCACGAGCGGATCTTGTCGCCCCGGTCCGGCGGAAAGGGGATGCGGTGGGCGAGGAAGAGGATTTCGGTCATCAGCCGAGCCCCCGCGCGATGAGCGGGCCGACCCGGTTGGCGAGCCAGAGCGGCAGCTTCTGCCAGGCGGCGACCTTGAGGCGGTATTGCGGGCTGAGCGGATTGACCTGCGCGCGGCCTGGCGCCGTCGGCGGTGCGGACCGCGTAGACGAGCGGGGTCTCGCTCGAAGCCCCAGATCTTCTTGCGGGCATGGGCGCCGGTGCCGAGCTTGGAGCGGCCGAAATCGGCGCGGGTGCAGCCGCGCGCGATGGCGCGGCGCATCACCTCGTAATAGATGAGGTCGTTGGCCCGCCATTGCCGCGCGGCGCGCGGTGCCGCCGCCCCAATAAGGCTGGCAGATCGCCCTTGAAATAGAAATTGAGCAAGGCGGCGAGCGGGCGGCCGTCCTTCCAGACGATGAGGATGTCGGCATCGTCGCCAAATTCGTCGAGCGCCGCCGCGAACAGGCGCGCGGGAAGACCGGCGTGCCGAGATTGCGCACGCTTTCCGCATAGACCCGGAAATGGCGCGTCGCGATGGCGGCGGTCGTTGCCGGCCGTGGCTTCGAGGCCGAAGGCCAGGCGCGCGCGGACCTCGGCGCGCTGGCGGCGCGGGATCGACGCGAGCAGGGCGTCGGCGTCGCCGGGCAAGGCGCGGGCGAAATTGGCATAGACGCCCGCGCTGCGCCGTCCAGCCCTCGGGGATCGGGCCGCCGCGCAGCTCGACGCTGGCGGCAGCCCAGCGCGGCCAGCGCCCAGGCGGCGCGGCGAGCGCCTCGGCGCGCCTCGTCGCCGAGGATGCCGCCGCCGGTGCCGAAGCCGGCCGAGACCAGAGCGTTGCCGAACAAGGGCGAGCGGACCTCGGTGAGCGGCAGGCAGCCGACGATCGCGCCCGCCGCGCTCGGCGACCAGATAATGGCGCGCGCTGGCCGCAGCCGCGCTCGACCGCCCGGCTCCATTGCGGGCGGTGGAAGAGCGTGCCGTCGGGATGGCCCGGCGACGAAAGCGTCGATCCGCGCCGATTCGGCGACCGGATCGGCCGCGCGAACGGTCACCGCAGGCGCGGGCGAGAGCGCGTTCATTGCAGCCGCGCCTGCTCGGCGGCGGCGACCTCGTCGGTTCGGCCCCACTCGATGCGCCTTCAGCAATTTCAGCAGCTTGGGGCGCATCGCGGAGAGATTGGTGTAATGGCGCAGCCTCGATTTGAGCGGCGCGTCGGCGACCCGCGGCTGGCCGGTATCGATCTCCCAGGGGTGGAAATAGAAGATGGCCGGCCGCTCCTCGCTCGTCGTTGACCCGCGCGATCGCCCAGTTGGAGAAGCGCGTAGGGCAGCAGCCGGAAGAAGCCGCCGCCGCCGGCGGCGAAGCGGCGGCCGGCGAGCTCGACGGTGGTGACCGGAAGCTCGATCAGGTCGGCGCCGGCGACCGGCCGCCAGGCGAAGCGCGGCGCTTCGGGCCAGCCATAATGATCGTGGCGGATCGGCGCGACGCTCGAGGAATAGGCATAGCCCTGCTCGGCGAGCACCGGGTGCGCCCAGGGCGTGCGCGGCGTCGATCGAGAAGCTCGGCGCGCGATAGCCGGTGACCCGCTGGCCGCGACGCATCCTCGATCGCGTCGCGGGCGCGGACGAGATCGGCGCGGAACTCGGCCTCGCTCATCGTGAAGACGCGGCGATGGTCCCAGCCGTGGCTGGCGATCTCGTGGCCGGCCGTCGGCGATGCGGCGGATCAGGGCCGGATGGCGCTCGGCGACCCAGCCCAGAGTGAAGAAGGTCGCCTTGACCCCGGCCTCGTCGAACAGGGCGAGCACGGCGTCGGTGTTGCGCTCGACCCGGCGCGGCAGCGTCTCCCACGCGTCGCGGGCGATCACCGTTTCGAAGGCGCCGACCTGGAACCAGTCCTCGACATCGACGGAGAGGGCATTCTGCATCGGCCCTCCGTGATCAGGCGGCGTGGGTGCGGTAACCGGCTTCGGGGACGTTCTCGACCCAGTCGACGAGCAGGGTCAGGACGCGGCGCAGCATCGCCTCCTGCTCCTCGACGCTGCGCCTCGAGCGCGGCGAGGCGGCGCTCGAGCGGCGGGATCGGGAACTGCGACGACGGGCTGCGGCGCCGGCTCGCGCGGCACCGCGGCGAGCGCGGGCCGAGCGGAGCGGCAGCACCTTTTCCTCGCGCGCCGGTTCCGGCGCGACGGCGCGGCGGCGTCGGCGCCCATGTCGGCGGCGACCGCGTCGACGGCGTCGGCGCCGATCGGTCTGCGGCGCCTTCGACCGCGGCGTGGAGCATGCAGCCGGTGGGCGAGCTGGTTGACCCGGCGCGGGATGCCGCCGCTGTGGCGGTGGATCGCGTCGAAGGCGCCGGCGTCGAACTCCGGATTGCCCTGCCAGTCGACCCGGGTCAGCCGGTGGCGGATATAGGATTCGACCTCGTCGGCGCCCATCGCGTCGAGATGGTGGGTGGCGATGACCCGCTGGCGCAGCTGCTCGAGGCCCGGGCCGGCGAGCTTGTCGCGGAATTCGGGCTGGCCGAGCAGCACGGTCTGGATCAGCGCGCGGCCGCCGACCTGGAAGTTGGAGAGCATGCGCAGCTCCTCGAGCGCCGAGACCGGCAGGTTCTGCGCCTCGTCGACGATCAGCAGGGTGCGCTTGCCGGCGCGCAGCTCCTCGTCGAGCCTCTGCTCGACCGCGTCGAGCAGCCGCGCCTTCTCGACCGCTCGGTGGCGAGGCCGAGGCCCTGGGCGACGAGGCGGAGCATGTCGTCGCCCTCGACCTGGGTCGAGACCAGGCTGATCGCGTTCGAGCCGCGCGCGGTCGATACTGGCCATGCAGGTGGGCGACCAGGGTCGACTTGCCGGCGCCGATCTCGCCGGTGACGACGATGAAGCCCTCGCCCTGGGCGAGGCCGTAGCCGAGATAGGCCATCGCCTTCCTGTGGGTCCGGCTGTCGAACCAGAAGCGCGCGTCGGGCGTCAGCTGGAAGGGCTGCCCGGTGAGGCCGTAATGCTCGGTGTACATCTGCTTCGTCTCCGTGGCCGGCGCTTACCAGAAGGTGTACCGGAGGCCGGCCAGGCCCGAGGCGGTGGTGGCGCTGTCGAGGCCGTCGTCGCTGTTGTAGAGGCCGAGCGCCGCCATGCAGCTGCAGCCGCTCCAGCAGGAAGGAGCGGTTGTAGCTCAGCGTCGCGCCGAGCGTGGTGACGTCGTCGGCGCCCGCCAGGTCGCTGTCGTACCAGCTGGCGAAGGCGTCGAAGTTCAGCTCCGAGGTGCGGCTCAGCTGGCGGCCGACCGAGCCGTAGAGGCTGAAGCTCTCGTCCTCGGCCGGCGACAGGCGTCGAAGCCGAGTGCCGGCCGGGCCGGTGGTAGCGGCGGTGGGCATAGCCGGCGCCGACGCCGTAGCTCCACAGGCCGCGGCCGCCCGAGAAGACGAGGCTGGCGCCGCGGGCGCGGAAGCTGTTGCCGTTGATCGCCTGAAGCGAGCGGTCGAGGCAGACGCCGCTGCCGCCCTGCCCGCCGAACACGCAGCCGCCGAGGCCGCCGGTCAGCGGATCGCGATTGACGTCAAAGTTGGCCGGCAAGCTGACTGAGATCGTTGGTCAGCGAGCGGCCGAACGTCTCGCACCGTGTCGAACACCTGCGACGTTGACGCCCGGCATGCTCGTTGAACCGGTGGCTGAGCGAGCCGATGACGGTGGTGCCGCCGTAGCGGTGGCCGGCGCGGGCCTGCAGCTCGGTGCGCGGGCTCGGCCGCCAGATGCACGCCGGCATCGTACATCGACGCCGTCGACATCGTAGGTGAGCAGCCGCGGCGCGGCTCGGATCCGGGACCGGACGGCCGTCCGGCGTCGATGACCGGGACGCCGTTGGCGTCGCGGAGGACGTCGCGCTGGCTCGCCTCGATGTCCTCGTAGCCGACGCCGGCGGTGAGGGCGAGCGTCGGGCCGACCGGCACGACGACGTCGCCGCGGACATAGGTGCCTTCGAACCGCTGGTCGAAGCGGCCGCCCGAATCCTCGCGGGCATAGCCGGCGCCGACCGTCCAGCCGAACGGCAGCCGGCCCGGCGCCATGCCGACGCTGGCGGTGGCGCTGTGGGCGACGCGCTCGTCGAAATCGTCGTCGAGCGCCGCCGGCGATGCGGTCGTCGTCGACCTTGACGTAGCCGAGCCGGTAGGAGGCGTTGATCGCGAGCGGGCCGGCATGGGTCGACAGGGTCGGGCCGGCATAGGCGCTGTAGACGTTGACCGCCTCGTCGCGCTGGGTGACGCCGAGCGCGCGCCCTTCGCCGCCGGTGCGGGTGGCGAGCGCGCCGGCGTCGAGCGGACAGCACGCCGGGGACGATCTGGGCGTTGACCATGGCGACGCCGCGATGCTGACGTCCTGGTCGGCGCACATTGCCGTTCCATTCGATCTGGCGCTCGTAGCGATAGCTCATCTGGGCGGTGACCCGGCGGGTCTCGATCCGGCCGTCGACGCCGGCGGCGACGCTGGTGTAGGTCAGCGTCTCGCCGCCGTCGAGATCGGCGCTGAGCACCTGGGCGACCTCGAGATAGGGCTGGATCTCGCCGCGGCTGTTGCGGCGGCGCGGCGCCGATTCGGGCGCGCGCGCCGCGTCCTGCTCGGCCTCGGCGGACGGCGGCGCGATCGCCGGCGGGCGGCAGCGGCCTGCGCGTGCGCGGCCGCGGCGGCGAGCGCGAGGCCGATCGCCAGCGCGATGCCGGCGCAAGCGTCCGCGTCAGAGTGAAGCTCATGCTTCATGGCCATATCCATCATAAGCGCCGAACTTGCGGCCGGTGACGGCGAGGCCCGCTCCGTTGAGGATCAGGCTGACATGGTCGCAGCCCGAGAGCAGGCCGATCGTCTCGCGCAGATCGGCTTCGGTTGTCTGGTCGGCGCGCACGACGACCAGGGCCTGGCCGACATGGCCGGCGAGCACGGTCGCGTGGGACGCCATCAAGGCCGGCGGCGAATCGAACAGGATGATCCGACGCCGGTCGCCGGCGACGAGCTTCGCCAGCACCTCCCGGGTTCGATCCGAAGCGAGCAGCTCCGGCACATTATTGGCTTTGCGCCCGGCGGGCAGGACCGAAAGGCCCGGCACGTCGGTGCGGATGACGAAGGCTTCGGGGTCGACGCCGGGATCGGCGAGCGCGTCGACGAAGCCCGGCCCGCTCTCGATGCCGAGCAGTGGCGAGCGCGTCGGGCTTGAGGAAATCGCCGTCGACGAGCAGCACCTCGACGTCGCTGCTCGCCGGCGAGCGACGAGCGCGAGGTTGATCGCGCAGAAGGTCTTGCCCGCGCGCGGCTGGGCCGAGCAGATCAGGACCGAGCGGCGGCCGCTCGTCGGCGACTGCCGTGGCGGCCCTCGATGTCGGCGAGCAGCTGGTGCTTGATCAGCCGGAACTCCTCGGCGAGGCCGGTCACCGGCGCTTCGGGAACGATGAAGCCGGCTTGCGGCGAGCGCGGCGCGGTCGATCTCGGCGACCGCGTCGGCCGACGGCGCTGGCGGCCGGCCGCGGCTCGACGGCGCGCAGCGACGCGATCGACCGGCGCTGCGGCTGGCGCGGGAGCCGGAAGCGGGCGCCGCCGCGACGGGCGCGGGCTCGGCGACCGGCGCCCGTTCCGGCGCGGCGACCGGCGCGGGCGCGCGGAGCGCGGCGCCGAAATCGTAGAGCTCGGCGGCGCGCTCGAGCAGCGACTGGGGAATGTGCTTGGTCATGTCGTTCCTCATGCCACCGTGCTTCGCTGCCAGAATTCGACCAGGATCAGGACCGCCCAGCTGGCGCCGAGCGCGCGCGCCGGCGCCGCCGAGCCAGAGCAGGCGCTGGCGGCGGCGGACGCGCTCGGGCGCGGTCACCACCTCGCTCACCGTGCCGAGCACCGGTGAGGCCGGTGACCGCGGCGAGCCGCTGCTGGGTCGGGAAGGTGGTCTGGAGCTGGCCGGCGACGAAGGCCGCGGCGACGCCGGCGCCGAGCGCGACGATCAGCACCAGGGTCAGGAAGATCGGCCGGTTCGGCGCGGCCGGCACGCTCGGCACGCTCGGCGGCTCGACCACCTGGACGTTGAGCGGGCTGGTCCGGCTCTGGACGTCGCTGCGCAGCCGCACCTGCTCGCGATTGCCGAGCAGCTGGTCATATTGCTGCTTCAGCACGTCATAGTCGCGGGTGAGCCGGCTCTGCTCGGCGGCGAGGCCGGGCTCGGTCGACTGGCGCGAGGTGAGCTGGGCGAGATCGGACTGGAGCTGGTTGCGGCGCGCGGTCGCGGCGGCGAGCTGGCGCCTCGCGCTCGGCCATCATCGCGCGCAGCGAGACGTAGCTCGGGTTGGGCATGCCGCCGGTGCCGCTGCGCGCGCTCGGCCTGCGGCATAGGGCCGCAGGCGCGCGATCTGCTGGCGCGGGCGTAGACGATGTCGGGATGCGATTCGGTCCAGCCGCGGGCGAGGTTCTGGTTGATCTGGCCTTCGAGCTGGGCGAGCTGGCCGCTCGCCGTGCCGCCGCCGTCGCCGATGCCGGGAAGGCTCTGCGGCGTGGCGGCGAGCTGGCCGCGCATCGAATTGAGCGCGCCGTTGGCGGCGGCGATCTGCTGCTCGAGATTGGCGAGCTCGACCCGGGCGGCCGACATGCGGTCGCCGATCGAGCCGGCGCCGGGCAGCACGCCCATGAAGCGCTGCTCGAACTCGACGCCGGCGCTGCTCGGCCTGCTGCAGCGCGACCTCGCGGCGGCGCAGTTCCTCGTCGAGGAAGTGCAGCGACTGGCCGGTCTCGCGGCGGTCGCCGGACAGGTTCTGCTCGACGAACAGGTCGATCAGGCCCTGGACGGTGGCGGCGGCGGTGCGCGCGTTCTGGCCGTTGGAGAAGCCGGAAATGTTCGAGCTCGCCTTGATCTCGAGCGCGCCGTCGGGCTGGGCGGTGATCGTGATCCGCTGCGCGCAGCGCCGGCGACGACGCCGGACAGGTCGCGCTCGCTGGCGACGAGGCTGTTGAGATCGGTGCGGCGGACGACGCGGACCAGATTGTCGTTCGAGGTGATGGTCTGCTTGAGCCGCAGCAGCTGGTTGTTGCGCTCGTCGGGGGTGATGCCGATCTGGTTGGGCAGGATCGACTGCGTCTGGACGAACAGCCGCGCCTTGGCCTCGTAGCTGTTCGGGATCAGGGCGATGACCAGCCAGCCGAGGACGGCGACGCCCCAGGCGACCGCCATCGCCAGCCAGCGGCGGCGCCAGACCTGGTGCAGGGCGATCCGAGCTGATCGTAGAGTCCGTCCATCGGCGATACGTCCTTCGTGGCCGATCGGAGCTCAGAACATGCTTTCGGGGATGATGATGACGTCGCCCGGCTCGAGCCGGACGTTGGCGCGGACGTCGCCGCGGCGGAGCAGGCTGGCGATGCGCAGATCATATTCGCGCTGCTTGCCGGTCGCGCGGTCGACGCGGATCAGCCGGGCGCGGTCGCCGGCGGCATATTCGGAAAGGCCGCCGACCGCGATCATCGCGTCGAGCAGGGTCATGTTGGCGCGATAGGGGATCGCCGCCGGCCGCTCGGTGGCGCCGACGACGCGGATCTGCTGCGAGAAGGTGCCCTGCGGCCGATCGACCATCACCGAGACGAGCGGATCCTGGATATATTGGACGAGCGCCGGTGCGGATGTCGTCGGCGAGCTGGGCCGGCGTCTTGCCGACCGCGACCATGTCGGTGATCAGCGGCGTGGTGATGCGGCCGTCGGGGCGGACCTGGACGCGGGCGCCCAGCTCGGGGTTGCGCCAGACGAAGATGGTGATCTCGTCGAGCGCGCCGATGATGTAATTCTCGCTGACCTGGTCGGCGCCGCCGTCGCCGACGAAGCTGGCCGCCGGAAGGACGTTGCCGGTGCGGCCGGCGGTCGGCGCAGCCGGCGAGCGCGAGCGCGCTGACGGTGGCGGCAAGGGTGGCCCAGGACTTGGCGGATACGCGCATGTTCGATCCCTCTTCACTCGCTTCCATCCTGCCCCGCCCGTCCCGGAGCGGGATGCGGGCGCGGGATTTGGGCACTGCTATGGGGGGAAGAGGTAAAATTACCGTTAGGAACAAGGCGGTCATTAGCGGCGCGTCCCGGATCGGGACCGGGAGCCGTCGAGGGGTTAATCGCCGCCGCCGACGAGCCATTTCGCGCGCCGGCTGCTGGGCGAGGAAGGCCTGCGGGCTGGCCGAGAGGCCGTAGGCGCCGGCGAGGAAGACCGCGACGAGGTCGCCGACCTCGGCGCGCGGCATCATGACGTCATCGGCGAGCCGGTCGAGCGGCGTGCACAGGCAGCCGACGATGCTGACCTCCTCCTCCGGCGCGGCGCCGAAGCGCGAGGCGATCGCGACCGGATAGTTGCGGCGCACGACCTGGCCGAAATTGCCCGAGGCGGCGAGCTGGTGCTGCATGCCGCCGTCGGTGACCAGGAAGGTCTTGCCGTGGCTGACCTTCCGGTCGACGATCCGGGTCAGATAGACGCCGCATTCGCCGACCAGCCAGCGGCCGAGCTCGATCGCGAACTGGGTGTCGCGAAGGATGGCGGGGCGGGCCGCCAGACGTTCGGCGAAAGTGCCGCGCCGACCGCTCTCGACGTCGAGCGGCTGCTCGCCGTGGAAATGGGGGATGCCGAAGCCGCCGCCGAGATTGACCAGAGGCGGCGTGGCGCCGACTTCGTCGGCGAGCTCGCGCGGCGAGCGCGATCGTCGCGGCCTGGGCCTCGATCAGCGCCTCGGCATCGAGCGCCTGCGAGCCGGCGAAGATGTGGAAGCCGCGCCAGTCGGCGCCGGCGTCGAGGATGCGGCGGACGAGCGCGGGCACGCGCGCGGCGTCGACCCCGAACGGCTTGGCGCCGCCGCCCATCCGCATGCCCGAGCCCTTGATCTCGAAATCGGGATTGACCCGGACCGCGAGCCGCGGCGGCCGCGCGCGCCGATCGCGAGCGCGCGCTCGACCTCGCCTTCGGATTCGCAATTGAGGGTGACGCCGGCGTCGATCGCCGCCTCGAGGTCGCTGTCGCGCTTGCCGGGCCCGGCGAAGCTGATCGTCGGCCGGATCGGCGCCCGCCTCGAGCGCGAAGCGCAGCTCGCCGCCCGAGGCGATGTCGAGGCCGTCGACCTGCTTCGCAATGTGCGTCAAGCAGCGGACGATAGCTGTTTGCTTTTATGGCATAATGCAAGTCGACGCCCGGCAAAGGCGGCGCGGAAGCGCGCGATCTTCGCGTCGACCAGACCGAGATCGTAGACGAAGAGCGGCGTGTCGCCGGCCTCGGCGACGAGCGCGTCGGCGCGGCGGCCGCCGATCAGCAGCATGCCGTCCGCGTCGGCCGCGAAACCGGCCGGGATCGGGCCCATCGGCTTGCTCATGCCATCAGCTCGTTCTTCAGCTCCACCCGGTCGAGCTTGCCGTTGGGGCTGCGCGGCAGCTCGTCGCGCCAGACGATAGGCCCGGGCTGCATAAAATTGGGTAAGCGCCGCTTCAGGAAAGCGCGCAAGCGCCTCCTCCTCGCCGCGCCGGTCGGGGCGGACGACGAGGGCGATCGCCTCGCCCAGCCGCTCGTCGGGATAGCCGAGCGCGACCGCCTCGGCGACCAGGCCGGAGGCGAGCGCCGCCTCCTCGACCTCGGTCGGGCTGACCCGGTTGCCCGAGGTCTTGATCATCGCCGTCCTCGCGGCCGACGAAATAGAGCAGGCCGTGCGCGTCGCGGCGGACCCGGTCGCCCGACCAGACCGCCATGCCGCCATAGGCCGAGCCGGCCGGCGCCGGCTTGAACCGCTCGGCGGTGCGCTCGGGATCGCTGCCAATAGCCCTTGGCGACGAGCGGCCCGGCATGGACCAGCTCGCCCTCCGCCGCCTCGGCGCCGTCGGCGCCGACACCATGATCTCGGCGAAGGGGATTGCGCTGCCCATCGAATTCGGGATGGTCGTCGAGCAGAGCGGGCTCGAGATAGGTCGAGCGGAACGCCTCGGTGAGGCCGTACATCGAATAGATGTCGGCGGCCGGGAAGACCTCGCGCAGCCGCCGGACCACCGAGGGCGCGAGCTTGCCGCCGCTATTGGTCAGCCGGCGCAGCGACAGCGCGGCCGCGGCCGGCCAGGGCGCCTCGATCAGCTGAACCCAGAGCGGAGGAACGCCGGCCAAGGTGCTGATCTCGATGGCGTTCGACCGCCCGGATGACGTCGCGCGCGGTGAGATAGTCGAGCGGCACGACGCAGGCGCCCGCGGCCCAGGTCGAGAGCAGCTGGTTCTGGCCGTAGTCGAAGCTGAGCGGCAGCACGGCGAGCACCCGGTCGTCGCGGCGCCAGCCGCAGATAATGAGCGACGCTGACCGCGCCGAGCCACATATTGGCGTGGCTCAGCATCACCCCCTTGGGCCGGCCGGTCGAGCCCGACGTGTAGAGCAAGGCGGCGAGATCGTCGGGATCGTGGTCCGACGGTGCCAGTGGATCGGCCGCCGACCAAAGAGCGGCGCTCTCCTCTTCGCCGATCGCCGCGCAGCCCGCGGGGATGTCGTCCGGCTTCGAGCGTCGCCAGCCGCGCGTCGCCGCTGATCAGCAGGCGCGGCGCCGCTGTCGGCGAGGATATGGGCGACCTGCATCCGCTTGAGCAGCGGATTGACCGGCACGTGGATCAGGCCGGCGCGGGCGCAGGCGAGCGGCAGCAGGCTGGTCAGCCGGTTCTTGGGCAGCCAGCTCGCGACCCGGTCGCCGATGAGCGAGGCCCCTCGCCTTCAGCGCCGGCGGCGAGCGCGCCGACCGCCGCTTCGAGCCCGGCATAATCGAGCGCGCCCTCGCGCGTCAGTCAGCGCCGGCGCGGCCGGAGCGCCGCGCAGCGTCAGGTGGTCGAGCGGGCGGGGCGTCGGGATCGGGCGTTTCCAACTTCATTCCTGCTTAAAAGACGTCATGATAGGGCGGGCGCGAAGGGGCATAAAGCGTGACGGTTAACATTGCGCTGTTCGACGATCTCGACGCGGTCGCGGCGGACGCCGCCGGCGCGCTCGACCGCGCCGCCCAGCCGAGCCTGTTCGCGCGCCTCGACTGGTTCCGGCTGATCCGCGACCATTGCCCGCCCGAGGGCAGGCTGGCCGTCCTGCGCGGCCCGCGACGGGGAGCGGACAGGCCTGGCTGTTCCTCGCCGCCGACGGCCGCACGGCGCGCGCCTATGCCGCCTGGTATTCGCTGCGCTTCGACGCGGTCGGGCGACCGCGAGAGTGACGTCATGACGTCGCTCGCCGCAGCGCTTCGCGACGGCGGCCTCGCCGAGGTCGAGCTGGCGCCGATCGCCGATCCCGGGCCGCTTCGCGCGGCCTTCGCGCAAAGCGGGCTGGCGGGTCTTCGTGACCGAGAAGACCGGCAATTGGCGGATCGCCACCGACGGCGATGGATTTCGACGACCTATTGGGCGGCGCGGCCGGCGCAGCTGCGCAACACCGCCAAGCGGCGCGGCAAGAGCGGCCGGGCTCGACATCGAGATCCACGACCGCTTCGACGACGCGCGCCTGGGCCGATTACGAAGCGGTCTACCGGGCGAGCTGGAAGCCCGAGGAAGGCTCCTTCCCCTTCCTGCGCGCGCTGGCCGAGCAGGAGGGCGCGGCCGGCACGCTGCGGCTCGGCGTCGCCCGCAAGGACGGGCGGCCGGTCGCGGTCCAGCTCTGGCTGGTCGAGAATGGCGAAGCGACCATCCACAAGCTCGCTTATGCCGAGGATGCCAAGGCGATGTCGCCCGGCACCCTGCTCGGCATGGCGATGTTCCGCCGCGCGCTCGACGAGGACCGGGTCGCGCGCGATCGACTACGGCACCGGCGACGACGGCTACAAGAAGGACTGGATGGCGGAGCGGCGGCCGCTCTGGCGGCTCGCACGCCTTCAATCCCGCGCACCTTGCGCGGCCTGATCGGCGCCGCGCGCGCCGGGCCTCGGCGCTTGTCCGCCGCGTCGCGGAGCCGTTAGGTCCGCGACCGACCGGCAGCGAGACAGGGGAAGTTATGGCGACCGCGCCCGACGATGCCCATGAGGTGGAGAAGACGCTGCGCGCGGTGCTCGCCGACGTGCTCGGCCTCGATCCGCGCCCGGGTCGCGGCGTTCCGCGAGGAGACGCCCTTGTTCGGCGCCCTGCCCGAATTCGATTCGATGGCGGTGGCGGGCCTGCTGACCGAGCTCGAGGAACGGCTCGGCATCTTGATCGAGGACCATGAGGTCGACGCCGACATGATGGAGACGTTCGGCGCCCTGCTCGACCTTCGCCCGGGCCAAGGCGCTGCGGTGAGCGCACCGGCCTCGCCTTCGAGCGCTTTCGAGAGTCACGATCGGCGAGGAATGGCTGATGCGGATCGGCCGGCCGAGGACGCGCCGGCGATCCTGTTCGTGCCGCCCTTGTTCGAGGAGATGAACCGGACCCGCGCGCTGATCGTCGCGGTGATGCGGCGGCTGGCGAAGCGGGGCCATGGCTGCTGGCTGCTCGATCTCGGCGGCACCGGCGAAAGCGAGCGCGACCTGGCCGAGGTCGACCTGGGACGACTGGCGTCATGACGTCACTGCCGCCGCCGCCCATGTCGCTGAAAAGGCGCGGCAAGCCGCTTGATCGCCAGCCTGCGCGGCGGCGCCCTGGTCGACGATGCGCGCCGCGGCGCGGGGCTGGTGGCGGTTCGCGCCCGTCGGACGGCGCGGCGCTGGCGCGCGACATGGTCCGCGCCGGGCCTCGCCGGCGGCGTCGAATGGGCGGGCTACGCGCCGTCCGACGCGCTCAAGGCCGCGCTCGAGGCGGCGACGCCGGCCGCCGGTCGCGCCGCTGCGCACCGTCCGCCTCGCGACCGACCGCGCCGAGGCCGATGCCAAGATCGACGGGCCCGGCTTTGTGGCGGCGCTCCGAGCCGGGCACCTCGCGCCGCGCTCGCCGAGGCGATCGCCGCGGACCTTGCCGAATGGAGCCGCGACATGCGCCGGCTGATCGACCTTCGCCTGCGACGGCGCCGAGCTGGCCGCGCAGCCTCGACTGCGGCCGGCGGCGCGACCGGCCTGCTCCTCGTCACCGGCGGCAGCCAGACCCGGATCGGCTCGCACCGCATGTACGAAAGGCTCGCCAAGCATCTGGCGGAGAAAGGCTATTCCTGCTTCCGCTTCGACCGGCGCGGGGTCGGCGACAGCGCCGGCGAGGATCCGGGCTTCCGCGGCAGCGGGCCCGATCTCGCGGCCGCGGCGGCCGCCTTCCGGCGCGAATGCCCGGCCCTCGAGCGGCGTGTATCGGCTTCGGCCTGTGCGACGGCGCCACCGCGCTCGCCCTGTTCGGCCGGCAGGCCGGGCTCGACGGGCTGATCCTGGTCAATCCCTGGCTGGTCGAGGCCGAGGCCGGCGAGCCGCCGCCGGCGGCGATCCGCGCGCATTATCGGCGGCGGCTGCTCAGCCTGCGAGGGCTGGAAGAAAATCCTTTCCGGCGCAGTGGATTACCGCAAGCTCTTCGAGGGCCTCAGCAGGATTTCGGCGCAGCCAGGAGGGCGCGCCGCTGGCCCGCGAGACGGCCGCGGCGCCTGGCGCGCCGGCGGCCTGCCGCGCCTGGCTGATCCTCGCCGAGGGCGACGCCACCGCGATCGCCGCCGAGCGGAGCTGAAGGCGCGCCGCCTTCAAGGGCTGATCGAGGGCACGCGAGACCATCGACAGCGATTCCCACACCTTCGCCCGCCCCGGCGACGAGGCGGCGCTGCTGCGCGGCGACGTGCTGCGGGCGCTGGAGCTAGCGCTTCGGCAGCAGCTAGGCGCATCGCTGCAGGCTCGTCCTGAAGCGCTGCGCGCCGGCGCGCGCTTCGAAATCGGCCTCGGCGAGGAATTTCTCGGCGTCGAGCGCGGCCATGCAGCCGGTGCCGGCGGCGGTCACCGCCTGGCGGTAGATCTTGTCCATCACGTCGCCGCAGGCGAAGACGCCGGGCACGCTGGTCCGGGTGCGTGCCGGTCTCGACCTGGATATAGCCGTCCGCGTCGAGGTCGAGATGGCCCTTGAACAGCTCGGTCGCCGGCGAATGGCCGATCGCGACGAAGGCGCCTTCGGTGTCGAGCCGCTCGATCGCGCCGGTCTGCGTGTCCCTGAGGTCGACCGCGACCAGCCCCTCGGGCTCGCCGCCGCCGACGAACTCGGCGACCTCGCGGTTCCACATCACCTTGATGTTGGGATGGGCGAACAGCCGGTCCTGCAGGATCTTCTCGGCGCGCAGCGAATCGCGGCGGTGGATCAGGGTGACGTCATGGCTGTGGTTGGTCATGTAGAGCGCTTCCTCGACCGCGGTGTTGCCGCCGCCGATCACCACCACCTTCTTGCCGCGGTAGAAGAAGCCGTCGCAGGTCGCGCAGGCCGAGACGCCCTTGCCCTTCAGATGCTCCTCGCTCGGCAGGTTCAGCCAGCGCGCCTGGGCGCCGGTGGCGATGACCAGCGTGTCGCCGAGATAGAGCGTGCCGCTGTCGCCCGTCAGCCGGAACGGGCGCTCGGATGAGGTCGACCTCGACGATATGGTCCCATTCCATCTGCGTGCCGACATGCTCGGCCTGCTTCTGCATCTGCTCCATCAGCCAGGGGCCCTGGATGACGTCGGCGAAGCCGGGATAATTCTCGACGTCGGTGGTGATGGTGAGCTGGCCGCCGGGCTGGATGCCCTGGACGACGATCGGCGCCATGCCGGCGCGGGCGGCGTAGATGGCGGCGGAGAGGCCGGCCGGGCCGGAGCCGAGGATCAGCATGCGGGAGGAGTGGGTCGCGGTCATGATAGCGACGTAAGAGGCCGCCCTCGCCCCGCGCAATGGCGCTTTTGCGGCTATCCACAGGCGCTGATAGAAGCCGCGCCGATTCCGCTCCTTCGCCAGAGGATGCACGCCATGACCGCCCGCGAAAACCCGATCGGCCTCGACGGCTTCGAATTCGTCGAGTTCACCAGCCCCGATCCCGAGGCGATGGCGGCCTGTTCACCAAGCTGGGCTTCACCCATGTCGGCAACCACCGCTCGAAGAACGTCCGCCATTATGCGCAGGGCGACATCAACTTCATCCTCAACATGGAGCCGGCCGGCCAGGCCGCCGATTTCCGCGAGGCGCACGGCCCGTCGGCGAACGGCATGGCGTTCCGGGTCGCGCGATGCCGAAGCAGGCGCTGGAGCTGGCGGTCGAGCGCGGCGCGACCGCAGGTCGAGAGCCCGCGCGGGCCGGCGAGCTCGACATCCCGGCGATCGAGGGGATTGGCGGCTCCTACCTCTATCTGGTCGACCGCTACGGCGCCGAGCAGATCTACGACGTCGGATTTCGAGCCGGTGCCGGGCGCCGGCGCGCGACGACAACAGCGTCGGCCTGCACACGCTCGACCATCTCACCCACAATGTGAATCGCGGGCGGATGGACCATTGGGCGCAATTTCTACGAGACGCATCTTCAACTTCCGCCAGATCCGCTATTTCGACATCGAGGGCCAGCAGACCGCCCTGCTCTCGCGGGCGATGACCGCGCCCGACGACAAGATCCGCATCCCGCTCAACGAGAGCCAGGACGATTACAGCCAGATCGCCGAATATCTGAAGGAATATAAGGGCGAAGGCATCCAGCACCTCGCCTTCGCCACCGACGACATCTTCGCCACCGTCGACAGGCTGCGCGCCAACGGCGTCAGCTTCCAGGACAGCCCCGACACCTATTACGACATGATCGACGAGCGCATCCCCGGCCACGCCCACGACGTCGAGGCGATGCGCAAGCGCCGCATCCTGATCGACGGCTCGCCCGAGACCGGCGAGGGCCTGCTGCTGCAGATCTTCACCGAGAACATGGTCGGCCCGATCTTCTTCGAGATCATCCAGCGCAAGGGCAATGAGGGCTTCGGCGAGGGCAATTTCAAGGCGCTGTTCGAATTGATCGAGCTCGACCAGATCAGGCGCGGCGTGATCCCGGCGAGGACGGACGCCTAGAGCGTTGGGTGCTTAGTTCTACCCTTTTCCGTTCGGGCTGAGCTTGTCGAAGCCCTCTACTTTTTCCTGTAAGAACAAGAATGAAAGGCCCTTCGACAGGCTCAGGGCGAACGGATGCGGCGGTGATTCGAACTGATCCTTCAGCGCTCTAGAGTCGAATTCGGTCAGCTTTGTACAGCTGTTCCCCGGCGAAGCATGTCCTGAGCGCCTGCCTTGCAGTCGAAGGGGCCTGCGGTCCAGGAGCCGAAGGCTTTCCAGGCTATGCACCCGGGCGAACGATTCAGGCTGATCGGGTTCGAGGTCTGGACTCGCGTCCTAATCAACGATTGAACGTCACCCAGCGAAGCTGGGTCCAAGCTCGAAGCCGAGGACAGCGCGCTGAGCGAGCTTGCGATGCCAGCCTCCGCTGGCATGACGAGATTCGAATCAGACCCGGCGACAGGCCGGCCCCGCGCCACAGTCGGCGGCGGGGTCAGTCGGCCCGCGTTCCCGTCTTGTAATCGAGCCGGCGCGAATGGAGCGCTGGCCGCCGTCGCGCCGGGCGGAAAATTGGTCGCGCAGCGAGAGGGTCAAGGTCGGCGAGCGCGTCCTGCATGTCCGGCGGCAGCGAGAGATAGGCCGACAGCAATTCGCTCGGGCCGCGGCCTAGCCATTCGCCTTCGCTTCGCCGGCCGGTCAGGACGTAGACGATGTCGACCTCGGCCTCGGCGAGTCGGGCAAGATAATCGGCGCGCAGCTCGCGCCGGTCATTTTCGTAGAGGCTCTGCTTGGGAACGTCGGTGCCGACCAGATCGGCGAACTCGGCCTGCTTAAGGCCCAGCCTCTTGCGTTCTTCAGCCAGTCGCGTGCCGAAACTCATCTCTTTTGAAAAGTCCTGCTTGACAGTTCAGTGGAAAGCGGTGAAACGAGACGGCGAATTCATCCCCGCAGACCGCATCGCATATGACGAGCCCTCTTGTCGCGCCCAAATGCGGCGCGTCGACATCGCCGACCCGCAGACGACTCGAGCCGGCGAGCCATGACGCCCGACGACGGCTATTCGCCGCGCGAGATCCTGCTCGCCGCCGCCGCCCGGGCGGTGCTCGCGGCGCTTCGCGAGCCGCTCGAGGAGCGCCGGCTGCCGGCGCCGGCCATGGCGACGCTTGCGGCTGCTCGAGACCGCGCTCGAGCCCTATCGCGGCGACCTGCCGGCGGTGCCGCCGCCGCGGGGCAAATAAGCGCTTCCTGAGCCGTCGCCGCCGCCGATAGAGTTCGGCCGCACCTCGGGGAGACGGCAATGAGCAGGCGCTGCAGTGGAGAGCAGGCGAAGGCGGCGGACGCGTCGCCGCGCTGGGAGGAGGATGCGCTCGGCTTCCTGATCGCGCCGGTCGACTCCGCGAGGAGTTCCTCGACCGCCATTACGAGCGCGAGGCGCTGATCGGCCTCCGCGGCGAGCCGGAACGCTATGCCGACCTGCTGACCCTCGACATCGCTCGATCATTTCATCAACAGCGCCGACCTGCGCGAGGGGATGATCGACCTCACCAACCATCGCGACCGGATCGAGCGCGACGCCTATGTCGACGAGGACGGGCGGATCAGCCGCGCCGTCGTCGCCGAGGAATATCTGCGCGGGGCGACGATCATCCTGCCGCAATTCCACGAATTCGACCTTCAACCTGGGCGAGTTCTGCCGGGCGCTGGAGGAGGTGTTCACCTGCCACGTCCAGACCAACATCTATCTGACGCCGTCGCGGCGGCAACCAGGGCTTCCCGCCCCATTACGACAATCACGACGTGTTCGTGATGCAGGTCTCCGGCGCCAAGGCGTGGCGGCTCTACGGCGCGCCGGTCGAAACGCCGTTCCGCGGCGAACGGTTCGAGCTCGGCCAGCACGAGGCGGGCGAGGTCACCCAGCAGTTCACGCTCAATCCCGGCGATTGCCTCTATCTGCCGCGCGGGCTGATGCACGACGCCGAGAATGTCGGCGACGAGCCGTCGCTGCACATCACCGTCGGCCTGATCACCAAGACCTGGGCCGATCTGCTGCTCGAATCGATCTCCGAGCTGGCGCTCGAGCTCGCCCGAATTCCGCCGCTCGCTGCCGGCGGGCTTCGCCGGCCGCGACTTCGACCGCGAGGAGGCGCGCGCGCCATTTCGACAGGCTCAGGCAGCTGATCGCCGACAAGGCCGAGATGGACGGCGCCTTCGATCTGCTCGCCGACAATTTCCTGCGCGGGCGGCGGCCCAACGTCGCCGGGGTCATCTCGGCCGCCGGCGCTGCCGCAGCCCGGCGACCGCTACCGGCGGCGCCGGTTCGTGCCGTGGAACGTCGCCGACGACGACGGCAAGCTGGTGCTGATCGGCCCGGGCGGCGACCTCGAATTCGCCGCCGAGGACGGCGATGCGCTCGACGTCGCGCTGTCGGGAGCGCCGTTCGCCGCGGCCGATCTCGCCTGCGAAAAGCCGGACGGGCTGATCCGGACGTTGTGGGCCGGACGGCTATCTCGAACGGATCTGGGACGCGGCGGCCGGCAATGGGTCCGCACCGCCTCGACCAGGGGGAAATCCCCGGCCTCGCGCGCCAGCCGCTCGCCTTCCTCGCAATCGCCCTGGCGGACCACCTCGCCGACCCGCTCGCCGAGCGCCACGCTGCCCGCCCGGTAATGGCGGCGCCCGTCCGCGGCGGGCGAACGCCCGGCCTCGGCGGCTCGGGATTCGGCGCGGATCGAATCGCGCGCGGCGCCGGTCCAGCCCGTCCACAGGCTCTCGAAGCCGGTCTCGCCGGCCGGGGGCTCGGCCGGCGCGGGCGCGGCTTGCGCCAGCGCCGGAGCGGGCGGCAGCAGCAGCGGCCACAGGAGGGCCTGGCGGAGCAAGCGAGCGGGGATCACGCGCGCGCTGATAGAGGCTTTTGCCTGAACGGGAAAGGAACGCCGCCCCGGCTTCCCTCCGGCGCCGATCCGTGCACAATGCCGCCGACCGGAAGGGAGTGAGTCCCCTGCGCGACGAATCGGACGGTGGGAAGGCGAGCGCGGCGGCCCGCACGCTGAGCGTCGTCATGCCGGTGCACAACACTCTGCCCTATCTCGACGAGGCGGTGCGAAGCATCCTCGACCAGACCCACTGCGACTTCGAGTTCGTGATCGGCGACGACGGCTCGACCGACGGCTCGACCGAACGGCTGAGCGAGTGGGCGGCGCTCGATCCGCGGATCAGGTTGCTGAGCCGGCGCGACAATCTCGGGCCGGCGGGAAGCTCCAACTGGGTGGTCGGCGAAGCGCGCGGCTCGCTGATCGCCCGGATGGACGCCGACGACGTCGCCCATCCCGACCGGCTCCGCCGCCAGCTTCAGCTCCTCGCCGACCATCCCGACGCCGTCCTCACCGGCTCGCCGCCGATCGGGATCGACCGCCACAGCCGGGTCGTTCGCGAGCAGACGCGCTGGGTGATCGGCCTTTCCGGCTTCAACGCGCCCTTCGCCCACGGCTCGATCATGTACCGCCGCGCCGCCTTCGAGCGGGTCGGCGGCTATCGCCTGGAATGCGAATATTGGGAGGATATCGACCTCTATCTGCGCATGGCTTCGGTCGGGCGAGTGCTGGTATTGCCCGACGCGCTCTATTTCTACCGGTTCGCCGATACCAGCACCCGGCTGACCTCGGCCAAAGCGCGGGTCGAGGCGGCGGTCGAGCTCATGCTTCGCTGCCGCGACCGTTACGAGCGCGGCGACGATTACGACTCGCTGCTGGCGGACCCGGCCCGCGGGCGGCCGCTGGCGGCGCGGTCGCGGCCGCTCGTCTTCCTGTCGAGCACGGTCGGCCGGATCTGGTCCGGCGCCTCGCCCGGCATCCTCGGGCGGATGATTCGCCACGCCTCGCTTCCCAGGGACCGGGAATCGGCGATCATCTGGATCATCGTATTGTGGGGCAGCGTCAGCGCGCGGACCCTGCGCTACGTGCTGAGGAAGCGGCTGCGGCGCCGCAACCGCCGGATGGCGAGCGAGTTTCGCGACGGCGTCCCCTATGAATGGCGCTCGCGCTCCGGCGAGGCGGCGGCGGCCGCGGAAGGCTGAAGCGGCGGGCCCGCCAGCCAGGGAATGACGGCGCCGTCGACATCGTCGAGCGCGACTCCGAGCCGGGCGGCGACGGTGACGGGAATATCCTCGATCGCGATTCGCGGCAGCGGCCGGCCGGCGGGCAGATCGGGCGCCCGCGCAAGCAGCAGCCCGCCGGGCCGGTGATCGCCGGTCCGCCAGCAATCGTAAGGCGCGCGCACCGTTCCGATCTTCGCCGAATGGACCGCTTCGATCGGCGCGGCCCGGTTCCAGTCGACGAACAGATCGGGCATCGAATCGCCGGCCGTGCGCCTGAACAAGCGATCCGTCGGGGTCACCGAGCGCACCGCCGGACGGCCGGTGTCGAGATTGACCAGCGCGCGCAGATCCTCCTCGATCCGCTCGGCCAGCGCCGCCATCTCGCTTTCCGTCACCCAGCCCTGGCCCTCGCGGCCGGCGAGGTTGAAGCGGACTCCGCCATAGACATGGTTGTTGGGCGCGGCGAAGAACGCCTGGCGGCGGCGCTCGCCGGCGGTGCCGAACTGGCGCGCGCCGAGCTTGCGGCCGAGGCTTCGGCGCAGCCCCGGCGGCACGCGAAGCGCCGCGGCGGCGCGGTCGGCCGCCGGCAGCAGCGCCTGCGAGCCGCGCCTGAAGAGGTCGCGCGGCGCGAGCCGCCCGGCGCCGCCGCGATAGGCGATCTCGAGGCGGCGAAGCACTTCGGCGAGCACCAGAGTGCCGTCATGGTGGCGGCCCATGCCGTGGCTCAAGAGGAGCATGAAGGTGGCGGCCGGATCGGCGCGCGCGACGAGCGCCCCGACCGCCTCGTCGAGCGCTCGATAGACCGCCTCGATCGGGTCGCCGCCGAGCGCGGCCCTCGCCTCGGCGTCGAACGCCGGATGGAGCGGATCGTGGAGATGCCAGAGCTGGTGGCCGGCGGCATGGGCTTCGCCGAAGACGGCGACGAACAGGTCCCACGCTTCCTCCTCGAACAGCGCCGAGACCAAGCGGGACTTGGCCCGAACCCCGGCGATCAGGCCGTCGAGAAGCGCCTTCAGCTCGGCGACGGTGCGCGACCGGCCGACGCGGTGAACATGGTCGTCGGGGGCGAACTCGCGCGCCTTATAGGGGTCCTCGCCGAGCACCGGATGGAGCCCGAAGCGCGCGGCCAGCTCCGCCGCGCGCCCGGGCGGCTGGGCATGGAAGCCGTAATGGCGGTCGTGGCAGCCCCATTCGGCGATCGCGGCGCCGTTCACCGCGGCGGGGAAGCCGGCATGGGGAATGTCGATCAGCGCGACCCGGCGGCCGGCCTTTCCGACCCGGTCCCAGAAGAAGGGATGGCGGATTTCCGGCGGCTTGAGCCGGCAGGCGTAGCTCGACCGGTCGATCTCGTTCCAGCAATAGAAACCGTGCCGATCGGGAGCGACGCCGGTCGCGAAGTTCGCCCAGGTCGCGCCGACGAACAGGCCGTAGGGGTTGCGCACCCGGCAGCGCGCCGCCTCGGCCAGGAGGCGGGCGATGTGGGGGAGCCTGCCGGCGGCGGCCATTCGCCCAACGGTGAGCGGATCGCAGGCGTCGAGGCCGATCAGGACCAGCCGGCGGCGCGGACCGGCGCCGGCCGCCGCCATAGTCGCTTCCCCACCGTCCCAGCGCTTCAGCATCGCCCTTCGCCTATGGCGGGGCGCGGCCCTTGCGCCAACCTTTTATGAAGGAGCGGGACAGGTCGGTCGAAAGGCAGTGCGGCCTCACCTCGGTCCGGGCGACAGGGTTTCTGGTTGTCCTCTCCAGCCCAGGTCCCCGAAAAAAGGAAGGCTATGTGGCAGGGTCCAGGCAGGCGAGCAGGGCAGCGGTCAGCTGTCCCGACTAAGCCACCTGTAATGCGCGTTTCGCAGCAAGGGCCACCCTAGCGGCTTCCGATAAAAAGCCTGATCGGTTCTTCGCCACTCTGTCGATCGCTGCCACGAGCCCTTCGTCCATGGTGATGTTCAAACGCACGGCCTTTCCGGGCTTATCGGCCCTTACCAAAAGACGCGCGACCTCATCCACCTCTGGATCTTGCTCTATATCCTCCAAGGCTGAAGGGTCAGGCACTTGATCCCCGTGCTGAACCGAGACGAGTAGATGGCCGTCCAGAGCCTCTTCGGCATTGAGAGCCGCCTCGGTCACGGTAGCACCATATGAGGTGCATCCCGGAAGATCGGGGAAAAATACGCTAAACCCATCGCCGGCACGCTCAACGATCGCTGGATACATGACGGTGGCCACTGACCTACTCCCTCTCGACAGATAAGTATCTATACACACTTATGTCGATTGTCAACCCTCTATCGGAGCTTAACCCCGCTCTGCTTCTCGATGCTCTTGATCGTCCCGAGCGCCATGTTCGAGTCTGGATGAGGGACGGTGACAGTTCCCTTATGGCCGGGGTGACGGAACTGCTTATGGCTGCCAGACTGGCGAGCCTCGATCCACCCAGCCTTCTTCAGTTTCTTGATGATATCTCTACTTTTCATACATACATTATACACATGATTGACAAAATTGCCAATAGAAAAGTGTGTATAAACGTGTGTATTTTAGCCTATTTATAGCTGCGATCAGGGCCATTGCCAGCACCCCCTCGCTTGATCACCCCCGGCCAAGGCCCATTTGCAAGCCGCACGCGGCGCCATCCGACTGGCCGGTCCCATTTTCGAGATAGGATGGTAGCGGAGGAGGGACTTGAACCCCCGACACGCGGATTATGATTCCGCTGCTCTAACCAGCTGAGCTACTCCGCCCCAAGGCGACGCGGCGCTATAGGAAGCGGTGCGCGACCGGTCAACTGGAGCGGACCGACACGAAATTCAAGGGCCGGAACCGGCCGCGCGCCGCCTCGTTTCGGATGGCGGGCGGGCATGGAGACGATGGCATGGACTTGCTCACGCCCCTCGACACGATCTGCCGGCTGATCCTTCGCGCCAAGGAGCTGGAGGCGCAGGTGCCGGCCCAGGACCCCGACCAGGAGCCCGACAATGTCGACGATCTCGACGACGAGGGCGATCAGGCGCTGTCGGTGCTCGAGGACGAGCTCAACGACGGCGTCGAGGAGGAGGTCCAGGCCCTGCTCGACGATCTCGCCGACGACCAGCTCGCCGAGATCGTCGCCCTGGCCTGGGTCGGGCGCGGCACCTACGATTCCAGCGAATGGGACGACGCCTTCGCCGAGGCGAACGAGCTCGGCGGCGACGACAAGATCGACGAGCTGATGGATATGCCGCTGCTCGCCGGCTATCTCGAAGCGGGGCTGGCGGCGTTCGACTATAGCTGCGACGGCGTCGGCCAGATCGATTGAGGCGCCACCGTCACCCCGGCGAAGGCCGGGGTCTCGGGACAAGAAGTCACGGCGCGTCTCCACGAGGTCCCGGCCTTCGCCGGGATGACGTCATTTGTGGATGAGGTCAGCCGCGGAAAGCGTAGTTCCGGATCGGCGCCCATGGCCCGCCGAGATAGCGCCAGGTCGCCAGCGCGCGGACGCTGAGCGGGCGCGGCTCGAAGGTGGCGCCGAGCTGCCGCTGGAGGCGCCGCGCGTCGCGCGGCAAGACCTTGTTCTGGATCGTGACGTGGGGCCGCCAGGGAGCCTGGTCCTGCGGCATCAGCAGGCCGTGAAGCGCCGCGGCGAGCTCTTCGCGGAGCGCGGCGAGCGCCTCGCTCTCGACCCGGAGCGCCGTCCCCTCCCCCAGATCCATGATTCCGGCGATCGCCGCGCTCGGCGGCGGCGCCGCGGCCGCCGCCTTGAGCCGGGTCGAGAGCTCGCCCGCCGCGCCCGGCGGCAGCTGGCGGAACAAGGTGAGGTGGGCGGGGACCCGGTTGCGCTCGGCCGGATAATGAGCGCGGCGCAGCTCCTGCAGCCAGCCATTGTCGCCGTCGCCGAACAAGGCGGTGACGACGATCGGAGCCCCGATCGAAACCGGGGTCAAATCTCGACCTGGCTGCCGAGCTCGACGACTCGGTTGGGCGGCAGCTTGAAGAATTCCATCGCGCTTTCGGCGTTCCTGCAGCATCCAGGCGAACAGCTTCTCGCGCCACAGCGCCATTCCGGGCCGCTCCGGCGACGCGATCAGCGTCTGCCGGGCGAGGAAGAAGCTCGTATCCATCATCCTGAACTGCGGGCCGCAGCTGTCGACCCGGGCCAGCGCCGCCGGCACGTTGGTCTCCTGCATGAAGCCGTAGCGGACGATCAGCCGGTAGAAGCCCAAACCGAGCTCGTCGAGATGGAAGGTCTTCTCCTCCTCGACATAGGGCACGTCCTCGATCTTGACGGTGAGCAGCAGCACCCGTTCGTGAAGCACCTTGTTGTGCTTGAGATTGTGGAGCAGCGCGTGCGGGACGCCGTCGGCCGCGGTGGTCATGAACACCGCGGTGCCGGGGACTCGGGTGGCGCTCGACGCCGCCGACTTGATGAAGATCTTCGCCGGCATCGCCGATTCGTTCATTCGCTTGATCATCAGCTGGCGGCCCCTGGCCCAGGTGGTGAGCAGGGTGAAGGCGAACAGGCCGACGAGCAATGGGAACCAGCCGCCGTCGGGGACCTTGATCAGGTTGGCGGCGAAATAGGCGATGTCGACCATGAAGAAGACGGCGAGCGCCGGGATGGCGAGCCAGGGCCTCCATTTCCAAAGCGAGAGCAGGACGACGGTGAGCAGGCAGGCGTCGATGAACATCGCGCCGGTGACGGCGATGCCGTAGGCGGCGGCGAGGTTGCTCGAATTCTGGAAGAACAGGACGAGCAGGATGACCATCACCATCAGCGCCCAGTTGATCACCGGAATATAGATCTGCCCCATCGCCGCTTCGCTGGTATGCTGGATGCGAAGGCGCGGGATGAAGCCCAAATGCATCGCCTGCTGGGTCACCGAGAAGGCGCCCGAGATCACGGCCTGGCTGGCGATGATGGTGGCGAAGGTGGCGAGGATGACGAGCGGCAGCCGCATCATCTCCGGCGCGAGGAAGAAGAACGGGTTGCTCAGCGCCGCGTCGGCCGCCGCCGCGTCCAGCGAGAGGATCATCGCCCCCTGCCCCATATAGTTGAGCATCAAAGCCGGCATGACGAAGAACAGCCAGGAGACGCCGATCGGCTTGCGCCCGAAATGGCCCATGTCGGCGTAAAGCGCCTCGGCGCCGGTCACCGCCAGCACGACCGATCCCATCGCGACGAAAGCCTTCCAGCCGTCGGTGACGAAGAACTGGACGGCGTTGATCGGATTGACCGTCTCGAGGATGATCCACGGCGAACCCGCGATCTGGATCAGCCCGAGCACCGAGATGGTGATGAAGTAGCAGATCATGATCGGGCCGAACAGCGCGCCGACCCGCGCCGTGCCGTGCGACTGGATGGCGAACAGGCCGACGAGAATGCCGACCGCGACCGGCACGACATAAGGCGCGAAGGACGATTCGACCGTCGTGATCCCTTCCACCGCCGAGAGAACCGAAATGGCCGGCGTGATCATCGAGTCGCCGTAGAAGAGCGCGCAGGCGAACACGCCGAGCAGGACGATGCCCGCGCTCCAGCGCCGTTTGCCGCTGCCGCTCGAACGGTTGATCAGCGCAAGCAAAGCCAGGCTGCCGCCCTCGCCCTTGTTGTCGGCGCGCATGATGATCGCGACATATTTGAGCGTCACCACGATCATCATCGACCAGAAGATCAGGCTCAGCACGCCGAGGATTTCGAGCTCGGTCCCATCGAGCCGATGATGGCCGCGGAAGGTCTCGCGGAAGGCGTAGATCGGGCTGGTGCCGATGTCGCCGAAGACGATGCCGATCGCACCCGCGGCGAGCTTGACGATGCCCGATTGGGGATGATGCCCGGCGGAGGGCTCCGCGGAGGGCTCCGCGGGCGGCTCGGGGGCGGGACTATCGCTCATCGCTCAGGACGAAAATGTCCCATTTCCTCTTCTGCCGCCCCGGAGGCCCAAGGCGGCGCGCGGCTTAGCACCGCGCCTTTGCCTTCGCAACGGCGACAAAGCGATATTGGATCGTTATAGGGGCGCCCGAAAACAACAGCCCGGGAGAGCGAGATGCGCGTCGGCGTGCCGAAAGAGATCAAGGTCCACGAATATCGGGTCGGGCTGACGCCGGCGTCGGTGGCTGAGCTGGTGGCGGCGGGCCACGAGGTGATCGTCGAAACCAAGGCCGGGCTCGGCATCGATTTCGCCGACGAGGATTATGTCGCGGCCGGCGCTTCGATCGCCGGCAGCGCCGCCGCGGTGTTCGCCGGGGCCGACATGATCGTCAAGGTGAAGGAGCCGCAGGCGAGCGAGATCGCCCTGCTCGAGCCGCGCCACCTCCTGTTCACCTATCTCCACCTCGCCCCCGACCCCGAGCAGACCAGGGGCCTGGTCGAATCGGGCGCGACCTGCATCGCCTATGAGACGGTGACCGCCAATGACGGCTCGCTGCCGCTCCTCAAGCCGATGAGCGAGGTCGCCGGGCGGATGTCGATCCAGGTCGGCGCCCATTATCTCGAAAAGGAGCAGGGCGGCCGCGGCGTTCTGCTCGGCGGCGTTCCGGGCGTCGCTCCGGCCCGGGTGATGATCCTCGGCGGCGGCATCGCCGGAGTCAACGCGGCGCAGATGGCGGTCGGGATGCGCGCCGACGTCACCATCTACGACATCTCCAACGCCCGGCTCGCCGAATTGGACATGTTCTTCGGCAGCCAGATCAAGACCGCCTACGCGTCGCGGGCGGCGATCGCCCATGCGGTGACCAAGGCCGAATTGGTGATCGGCGCGGTTCTGATCCCGGGCGCGGCGGCGCCCAAGCTCGTCACCCGCGACATGCTGAAGACGATGAAGCGGGGGTCGGTGCTGGTCGACATCTCGATCGACCAGGGCGGCTGCTTCGAGACCTCGCGGGCCACCACCCACTCCGACCCGACCTACGAGATCGACGGCGTGATCCATTATTGCGTCGCCAACATGCCGGGCGCGGTGGCGCGGACCTCGGCTTTCGCGCTCAACAATGCGACCTTGCCATTCGTTCTCAAACTTGCCAGCCAAGGAGCTGAAGCGGCGATGAAAGCCGATCCACACCTCGCAAACGGTCTCAACGTTTCAGGGGGCAAGATCCGGCATTCGGCGGTGGCCGAGGCGCTCGGTCTCTCCTACGAGCCGGCGGTTTAGGTCGCAGAAGTCATCCCGGCGAAAGCCGGGACCCATGAACACCGCTATTGAAGGAAGCGCGAAAGCGCGCCCGCTTCGCCTGCCATCGCTTCGGTTCATGGGCCCCGGCTTTCGCCGGGTTGACTCGGGTTAGCGCGGCGGCTGCGGCCCCGGCGCGGGGCCTGGTACCTGTCCCGCCGCCAGCGCCTGCCGGAGCTGGGCGAGCCGCTCCTCGACCATTCGCCGATATCCGGCCTCGGGCGGGGCTTCGGCGATCAGCGCCCGCCAGATCCGCTCGGCCTCGTCGAAATTGCCGCTTTGGGCCAGAGCGAGGCCGTAGAAATAGCGCGGCCCGGGATGGCCGGGGGCGAGGCGCTCGGCGCGGGCGAAGGCGAGCTGGGCGGCGGGGTTCATCATTCCGCCGCCGTGAAGGACCAAAGCGTTGCCGAGGCCGACCCAGAGATCGGCATTGCGCGGATTCTGCCTGACCGCCTGGGCGAGCAGCCGAGCCCCGCCTTCGGTGTCGCCGCGGCGCTGATAGCCTTCGGCCATGTTCAGCCAATACCAGGCGCGGTCGAAGCGGCCGAGCACCGCCTCGCGGTCCTGCGCGAAGGCGCTGTCGGGGAGCTGCCGGCGCTCGACCGCCCGCTTGGCCGCTCCGGCGAAGCCGGGCCGGCCCTGCCAGGCATAGCCGGCCAGAGCGAGCAGCAGGGCCGCGCCGAGGAATTGAAGAGCGCCCTTGTCGCGGCGAAGGAACCAGCCGAGGCCGGCGCCCGCGACCAGGCTGAGGCCGATCGTCGCGAACCAGCCCATCAGCCCCTCCTGCGCTTGAAGCGGCCGCGCGCCAGCCAGGCGCCGGCGAGGATGAGCAGCACCGGCGCCGCCCAGAGCGGCCAGGTGATCGGCTCGAGCGGCGGATCGTAGCTCACCCAATTGCCGTAGCGCGAGATCAGCCAGGCGCGGATCTCATCCGGGCTCTCGCCGGCGGCGATCCGGGTGCGGATCAAAGAGCGCATGTCGCCGGCCATCTCGGCGTCGCTGTCGGCGATCGCCTGGCCCTGGCAGACGAGGCAGCGGACCGTCTCCATCAGCGCCTTGGCCCGCGCCTCCTGGCGAGCATCGGGGAGCTGGCGGTTCGCATATTCGGCCGCGGGGAGGAGGGAATCGGCGCGGGCTGGCGTGGCAAAGGCGAATGAGAGGAAGGCGAGGACAAGAAACCCGCCGTTCCCCGGCGAAGGCCGGGGCCCAGGAGGGCGGTAGCCCTGGACCCCGGCCTTCGCCGGGGAACAAGTGGACAATCCCCTCATCGCGCGGCCTCGTAGGCGGCGATGATCCCCGCCATGTCGCCTTCCGTGATCGCGCCGATATGCTGGTGGCGGATGATCCCCCGCCCGTCGATGACGAAGGTCTCGGGCACTCCGGCCGAGCCGAGCTCCATCTGGACCCGGCGGTCGGCGTCGGCGCCGATGCTTCGGAACGGGTCGCCGTAAGCGGCGAGGAACTGGGCGAGGTCCTGCGGCCGGTCGCGGACCGCGATGCCGTCGATCGGCACGCCGCGGCGGGCGAGCGAGTCGAGCTGCGGCGCTTCGACCCGGCAGGGCAGGCACCAGCTGGCGAAGATGTTGACGACCCGCGGCTGCCCCTGGCGGAGCGACGTGCTGGAGAGGCCCGGCCGGCCCGGCAGGCCCGGCGGCAGATCGAAATCGGGGACTGGCTCGCCGATCAAGGCGGACTGGATATTGCGTTCCGCCGGCGCGTAGAGGCCGGCCGCGACGAAGCCCAGGAAGAGGACGAACAGGCCGAGCGGCACCCAGAGGATCAGCCGGCGCCTCATGCGAGAGCCTCCTCGCGCGGCCCCACCCGGCGCTCGCGGCGGAGGCGGCCGACCAAAGCGAGCAGGCCGCCCAAAGCGACGAGCGCGCCGCCGAGCCAGATCAGGGTGACGAACGGCTTCCACCACAGGCGAAGCTGCCAGCGGCCCTGCTCGTCCTCCTCGCCGATCGCGACGTAGAGCTGGCCGTCCCACAAGGTTTGGATCGCCGCCTCGCTGGTCGGAGTCGGCGGCGAGCTGAACAGGCGCGCCTGCGGGCGGAGCTCGAATTCGGCGCCGTCGCCGCGGCGGACGACGAGCCGCGCCTCGATCGCCGTCCAGTTCGGGCCGGCGACCGGCTCGACGCCCTCGAAGCGGACTCTGAACGGGCCGGCGCTCATCGACTGGCCCGGCCTGGCGGCGACCAGGGTCTCCTTCGTGAACGCGCTTTCCGACGCCATGCCGGCGAGAGCGACGGCGATGCCGAGATGGGCGGTCACCATCCCCCAGGTGAAGAGCGGCGTGCGGCGCAGGTTGCGGCCCCACAAGGGCGCGACGCTGGCCGCGCCGATGCCGATCGCGACGGTCAGGCCGAGCATCGGCAGGAAGCGCAGGCCCGGTGCGAGCAGGGTCAAAGCGAGCAGGATGACGGCGCCGGTCAGCGCCGGGATCGCGACCCGGTTGGCAAGGCTGGCGAGCCGGTCGCGGCGCCAGCGAAGCAGCGGGCCGACCCCCATGATCGCGACCAGGACCAGGGCGATCGGGCCGGCGGCGCTGTTGAAATAAGGCGGGCCGACCGAGAGCTTGTCCCCGGTCACCGCTTCGACGGCGAGCGGATAGAGCGTGCCGACGAAGACGATGCCGAGGATCGCGGAGAGGAGAAGGTTGTTGGCGACGAGCGCGCCTTCGCGGCTGACGAGGTCGAAGCGCGACCCTTCCTTCACCGTGCCGACGCGCAAGGCATAAAGCGCCAGAGCGCCGCCGATATAGAAGAGCAGAAGGACGAGGATGAAGGCGCCGCGGCGCGGATCGACGGCGAAGGCGTGAACCGAGGTCAGGATTCCGGAGCGGACCAGGAAGGTGCCGATCATCGACATCGAGAAAGCGACGACGGCGAGCATCACAGTCCAGGCGCGAAGCCCGTCGCGGGTGGCCAGCACGGTGACGCTGTGGAGAAGAGCGGTGGCGGCGAGCCACGGCATGAGCGAGGCGTTCTCGACCGGATCCCAGAACCACCAGCCGCCCCAGCCCAATTCGTAATAGGCCCAATAGGAGCCGGCGGTGATGCCGAGGGTGAGGAAGATCCACGCGCCGAGCACCCAGGGCCGCATCGCGCGGGCGAAAGCGGGGCCGACGTCGCGGGTGACGAGCGCGCCGACCGCGAAGGAGAAGGCGACCGAAATGCCGACATAGCCGAAATAGAGGGTCGGCGGATGGAAGGCGAGGCCCGGATCCTGGAGCAGGGGGTTGAGGCCGTTGCCTTCGGCCGGGACCGGCGAAAGGCGGGTGAACGGATTGGAGGCGAAGAGAAGGAAGGCGTAGAAGCCGAGCCCGATCGCCGCCTGGGCGGCCAAGGTCGCGGCGAGCGTGCTCCGCGGCAGCCGGCGCTCGAGCAAGGCGACGATCGCGCCGGCGAGCGCGAGCACGGTCACCCAGAGCAGCATCGAGCCTTCGTGATTGCCCCAGGCGCCGGCGAATTTGTAGAGCCAGGGCTTGGCCGAATGGCTGTTGGCGGCGACGAGCTGGACCGAAAGATCGGTGCTCAGGAACAGCCGGATCAGGATCAGGAAGGCGAGGCCCGCGAGCACCCCCTGGGCGACCGCCACGGCGCGAACGGAGCGGAGCAGTCCCTCGTCGCCTGGCCGGACCGCGGCCGCGCCGAGCAGCAGCTGGAGCAGCGACAAGGCCGCCGCCAGCCACAAGGCCGCGAGCCCCGCTTCGGCGATCATTCGAGCGACTCGCTCTTGTGCCGGCCGTCGGGGCCGAGCCGGGGCGGCATGTAATTCTCGTCATGCTTGGCGAGGATCTCGCTGGCGAGGAACAGGCCGCCGGGCTGGAAGCGGCCTTCGGCGACGACTCCGCTATTCTCGCGGAACAGATCGGGAGTGATTCCGGTGAAGCGGACCGGGATCGTCGCTTCGGTCTCGTCGCCGACCAGGAAGTCGATCGTGACTCCGTCGCCATGGCGGCGGATCGATCCGCCCTTGACCATGCCGCCGATTCGAACCGCACGGTCGAGCGGCAGGCCTTTGCGGGCGACGTCGGCGGGCGCGTAGAAGAAGGCGGCCTGGTCGCGCATCGCGCTCATCGCGAGCAGCACCGCGCCGCCGACCGCGGCGAGGGCGAGCAGCAGCAGGACGAGGCGCTGGTTCTTGGGCTTCACGGCCGCTTGCCTAGGGCTTCGGCCTCCGCCTCGGCCCGTCGCATCGCGGCGAGGCTCCACAGCGTCAGGCCGAGCACGCCGGAACAAGCGAGGGCGTAAGCGGCGAGGATGAACGGCCAGTGGTTCATTCGCCCGCCATCCGCTTCAGCCGGGCCTCGACCTTGTTTCGGGCGAGCTCGGCGCGCATCCGCATCAGCACGATCGCTCCGAACAGCAAGGAGAAGCCGAGCGCCGAGACCAGCAGCGGCCGGAGCATCGACCCGTCGATCGTCGAGCTGCCGCGAACGAAGCTGATGCTCTCGCCCTGGTGAAGCGTGTTCCACCAGATCACCGAATAATGGATGACCGGCAGGTTGACCGCTCCGGCGAGACCGAAAATGGCGGTGAGCCGCCCTTCCCCGCCTTTCTCCTTCTCGGCGCCGGCGAGAGCGGCATAGCCGAAATAAAGAAAGAGCAGGACGAGCATCGAGGTCATCCGGCCGTCCCATTCCCAATAAGTGCCCCAGGTCGGCCGGCCCCAGAGCGAGCCGGTGACGAGGCAGATCGCGGTGAAGACGGCGCCGGGGATTGCGATCGCCCGGCCGGCGACGGCGGCGAGCGGGTGGCGCCAGACGAGCTGCATCAGGCTCGCTCCGGCGATTCCGGTCCAGCCCGCCATTCCGAGCCAGGCGGCGGGGACGTGGACGTAGAGGATTCGAACGCTCTCGCCCTGGAGTTGGTCGCGCGGCGCGAGCGTCAGGCCGTAGCTGAGCGCGCCGAGGATCAGCGCCGCCCCCGCCCAGCCGAGCCAGGCCGTGAGGGGTCGAGCGATTTTGAGGAAGCGAGCCGGATTCGCGTAGACGTGCATGTTCGCCCTGCCGTGTAGCTTAGGCTTCGCGCGGGCGAAAGCTTGTGCTTAAGCCGGGCCGGTGACCGCGGTGATTCAGAACCGGCTGCTCGGCATCGGGCTCAGGATCGGCGCGGCGACCTGCTTCGGCTTCATGGCGGCGATGATCAAGCTCGGCGACGAAGCGGGCGTCAGCCTGCCCGAGCTCGCTTTCTACCGCTTCGCCTTCGGCCTGCCGCCCTTGCTGGTCTGGATGGCGATGACCGGCAATTTCGGCGCCTGGCGGACGAAGCGGCCGCTCGCCCATCTCGGCCGCGGAGCGATCGGGCTTTCGACCATGGTCACGGCGTTCGCTGCGCTGACCTTCCTGCCGCTTGCCGAATCGGCGACGATCGGCTTCGTCGCTCCGCTCTTCTCGGTGATCCTGTCGGCGCTGATCCTCAGGGAGCCGGTCGGGCGCCACCGCTGGAGCGCGGTCGCCCTCGGCTTCATCGGCGTGCTGATCGTGATGCAGCCGAGCGGCGGCGATCTGCCGCCGGTGGGGCTCGCGCTGGCGCTTGCCGCGGCGCTCGGCGTTGCCGGCGTAACGATCACCATCCGGACGATCGGGCGGACCGAAAGCACGCCGACGATCGTGCTCTGGTTCACCCTCTTCTCGATGGCGGCGACCGGGACCCTGCTCCCCTTCTTCGGGGCGATTCACGACGGGCCGACCTGGGCGATCCTGATCGCGCTCGGCCTGTTCGGCGGCGTCGGCCAGCTCTTCCTGACCTCGTCGCTTCGCTTCGCGCCGGTGCCGGTGGTGGTGCCGTTCGATTACAGCCAATTGCTCTGGGCGGTGCTGTTGGGCTGGGCGCTCTGGGGCACGCGCCCGCCGGCGAGCACCTGGGCCGGCGCCGCCGTCATCGTCGCCAGCGGCCTCTACACCCTCTACCGCGAGCACAAGCTCGGGCGGGACAAGGTCAGGCCGGAGCCGCTCTAACCCCCTCCCGTCATCCCGGCGAAGGCCGGGATCCCAGGACGAGAAGTCGCGGCTGTCTCCACGAGACCCCGGCCTCCGCCGGGGTGACGAGGGGTGTCAGCTCCGGCCGATCAGCCGCCTTGCCATGTCGCCCGCCACCCGCGCCGGGTTGCGGCCGGTGGCGGCGCTTTCCTGCCAGATCTCGTCGAGCTTGCCGGGGATCGCCTCGATCCGCCGCCGCACCGTGTCCTGGTCGCCGTCCTTCAGATATTCGGTCGAGACGTTGATGATGCCGCCGGCGTTGATCACGTAATCGGGGGCGTAGAGGATGCCGCGCGCCTGAAGCCGGTCGCCGTCGTCGCGGGTGGCGAGCTGGTTGTTGGCGCCGCCGGCGACGATCGGGACTCGAAGGGCGGCGATCGATTCGGCGTCGAGGATGGCGCCGAGCGCGTTCGGGCTGAGCAGGTCGGCCTCCAGGCTCATGATCTCGTCCGCGGCGACCATTGTCCCCCCGGTCTCGGCGGCGAGCGCCTGCGCCCGCCCCTGGTCGACGTCGGCGATGCTCAGGCGGGCGCCGTCGGCCGCGGCGCGGCGGGCGAAGCCGCCGGCGACGCTGCCCGCGCCCTGGACGGCGATGTGGAGGCCGGCGAGGCTGTCCTTGCCGAGGCCGCGCTTCACCGCCGCCTTGACGCCGAGATAGACTCCGTAGCTGGTGTGCGGCCCGGGATCGCCGCCGACCGCGCCGTCAGCGACCGGCAGGCCGGCGACGTAGCTGGTCTCCTTCGCCAGAGCGACCATGTCGGCGACGTTCATCCCGACATCCTCGGCGGTGACATAGGCGCCGCACAGCCGCTCGACGGCGCGGGCGTAGGCGGCGAGCATCTCGCCCGTCTTGGTGCGCGCCGCGTCGGCGAGGATCACCGCCTTGCCGCCGCCCAATGGCAGGCCGGCCATGGCGTTCTTGTAGCTCATCCCGCGCGACAGGCGCAGAGCGTCGGCGATGGCGTCGGCGGGCCGCGCATAATGCCAGAAGCGGGTGCCGCCGGCGCCGGGGCCGAGATGGGTCGAATGGACCGCGATCACCGCCTTCAGGCCGGTCTTCGGGTCGGTGACGAAATGAACGAGCTCATGCTCGTCGAAATCGGGAAAATCCCAGAGCGAGTCCATTCGAAGCGGGTCCTGTCGTCGGCAAGAAATGGGGCGATCGACGGGGCTTGAACCCGCGACCCCCGGTACCACAAACCGGTGCTCTGACCAACTGAGCTACGATCGCCACGCATGGATGAATGCGGTCGCGCACATAGGGGCGGGCGGCCCCGGGCGTCAAGGATGGTCGCTCATGCGTCACCCCGGCGAAGGCCGGGGTCTCGTGGAGACACGCCGAGACTTATCCTCGCTGAGATCCCGGCCTTCGCCGGGATGACGAGCAGGGGTCACGGATCGAGCCAGCGCGCCGCCTCTTCGGGCGTGCGCTTGTCGTCGTCGCGGTCGACCATCAGGTTCGCGCGGCGCATGCGCTCGACCGGGATTGCGCCGATCAGCGGGCGGAGCGCCGCGATGGCCCGGGCGTCGGTGCCTGGCGCGAGCAGCAGCAGCGCGTCGTAGCTCGGCAGCGCCCGGCGCGGGTCGGCGAGAACGACCAGGTCCAAAGCGGCGATCCGGCCGTCGGAGGAGAAAGCGGTGATCACGTCGGCCGAGCCGTCGGCGACGGCGCGGTACATGAAGGTCGGGCTGTAGGAACGCCGGGCGGCGAAATCGAGGCGGTAGCGCGACTCGACCGAGCGCCATTCGGGGCGGGAGAGGAATTCGAGATCGGCGCCCAATGTCAGCCGCGGCGCGGCTCGGGCGAGATCGTCGAGGGTGAGCATGCCGAGCGCCTCGGCGCGGGCGCGGCGCATCGCCAGCGCATAGGCGTTTTCGAACCCGAAGCGCGCCCAGGACGACGACTCCGTCGCGGGCACGCAGCGCGCTGGTCAGTTCGGCGCGCATCCGTTCGGCCGGCGGGATGTCGGTGCGCTGGAGGATGTTGCTCCACAGGTCCCCGAATAGTCGACGTAAACGTCGATATCGCCGGCCGCGAGCGCCTGATAGGCGATCGTCGAGCCGAGATTGTCGCGCCGCTCGGTGCGGTAGCCGGCGGCCTGGAGCCGGCGCTCGATCGCGCTCGCCAATATATATTGCTCGGAGAAATTCTTGGCGCCGACCACCAACGTCTCCCCGCCCCCGCCCCGCGCCGGCACCAGCGCCGCGGCGAGAGCCAGAGCGAGGCCGGCGAGGCCGAGCCACAGGCGCGGGCGCGAGCGGCGGGCGAGGCCGCTCTCGACCAGAGCGAGCAGGCCGTCGACCGCAAGCGCCAGGCCCGCGGCGGCCGCGCAGCCGGTCAGCACCCGGGCCCAATTCTCGGTCTGCAGGCCGGAGAAGATCAGGTTGCCGAGGCTCGGCTGGCCGACGGTCGTGGCGAGCGTGGCGGCGCCGATCGTCCAGACCGCGGCGGTGCGGATGCCGGCGAGGATGACCGGAGCGCCCAACGGCAGCTCGACGAGCGTAAGGCGCTGGCGCCGGGTCATGCCGAGCCCGTCCGCCGCCTCGATCACGGCGGGATCGACGCCGTTCAGAGCGGCGACGCCGTTCCTGAGGATCGGCAGCAGCGCATAGAGGCTGAGCGCGATCAGAGCCGGCAGGAAGCCCAGAGCGGGGATGGCGAGGCCGGTCGCCCGGCCGAGGATCAGCAGCGCCGGATAGAAGAGCGCGAGCAAGGCCAGCGCCGGGATGGTCTGGATCAGGCCGGCGAGGCCGAGCGCCGGCCTTCGCAGGCGCGGGCTGCGGGCCGAGACGATCGCCAGCGGCAGGCCGATCAGAACGCCGATGCCGACCGCGCAGCCGCTGAGCAGCAGATGCGACTGGGCAAGGCCGATCAGCTCGCTCACAAGGCGGCCAGCCGCTCGGCCTGGCGGCGCGGCACGTCGATCATCGCATGGACTTGCGGGTCCGTGCTCTTCAGCAGCTCGGCGGGCGCGGCGTCGGCGCGGATCCGGCCGTCGATCAGGACGACGACCCGGTCGGCGAGCAGCAGCGCCTCGGCGATATCGTGAGTGACCATCAGCGTGGTGAGGCCGAGCCGCTCGTGAAGCGCGCGATAGGCGCGGCCGAGCTCGTCGCGGGTGACCGGATCGAGCGCGCCGAACGGCTCGTCCATCAGCATCAGCTTCGGCCCGCGCGGCGAGCGCGCGGGCGACGCCGACCCGCTGCTGCTGCCCGCCGGAGAGTTCGCGCGGGTAGCGGCCCGCAAAATCGGGCGGTAGCGCGACCAGCTCGAGCAACTCGGCCGCCTTGCCCGTCAGCGCCGGTCAGCTTCGGGACGATGTCGATATTCTCGGCGACCGTCATGTGCGGGAACAGGCCGATCGTCTGGATGACGTAGCCGATGCCGTGGCGAAGCTCGGCCACCGGGCGATCGCGGACGTCGCGCCCGTCGACCGCGATCGTGCCCGTGTCGGGCTCGATCAGGCGGTTGATCGATTTCAGAAGCGTCGTCTTGCCCGATCCGGACGGGCCGACCAGAGCGACGAACCGGCCGGCGTCGACGGCGAGGCTGACATCGTCGAGCGCCGCACGGCCGCCGTGAAATTTGGTCACATGGACGATGTCGAGGAAGGCCGTCACCCAGCAATTCCCCGGCAAAGGCCGGGGCCCGGTCCTTCCGACCGTGCCGCCGGACCCCGGCCTTCGCCGGGGAACGCAGGAGCAAGAGGCGTGGTGGGCGCGGCAAGGATTGAACTTGCGACCCCCGCGGTGTGAACACGGTGCTCTACCACTGAGCTACGCGCCCACGCCTGCGCTGGCGGAAGGCGGCCCATAGCGGCAGCCCATTTTGCTGTCCAGACGCCCCGCCGCGCGTCATCCCGGCGAAGGCCGGGATCTCGGGTCGGAAAGTCACGGTGGGTCTCCACGAGCCCCCGGCCTTCGCCGGGGTGACGGATGGGCTCCCCCCATCCCTCAGCCGTTGACCGAATCCTTCAGGCCCTTGCCGGCCTTGAACTTGGGCTGGGTCGATTCCTTGATCTGCATCGGCTCGCCGGTGCGCGGGTTGCGGCCGGTCGAGGCCTTGCGGCGCGAGCAGGAGAAGGTGCCGAAGCCGACCAGCCGGACCTCGTCGCCGCGCTTCAGCGCGTTGCTGATCGTGTCGAACACCGATTCGACCGCCCGCGACGCATCCCCCCTGCCGAGGCCGGTCGCGTCGGCGACCTGGCCGATAAGCTCCTGCTTGTTCATCTGTCCCGAACCCCTGTTGAAAGAACTCGCGGCCGCCTCGCCCACGAAGCAGCGATTAAATGCCAGCACGCCGGCGCAGGAGTCAAAAGGAAAGAGGCGCGTTTCCGCGGAAAAACGCGCCCTTTTCCGGTCGAGATCAGTGGCGAACCGAAACCCCTGCCGGCGTCGTCGGGCGCCGCGCGAGCTCCGAGGGCGGCAGAGCGGCGAGCTCGTCGGCCTCGGTCCACTCGATCGGCACGACCGGAGTCGCGAGCGCCTGGGCGAGCACCTCGTCGACATGGGCGACGACGACGAGCTCGAGGCCCGTCCTTGATGTTGGCCGGGATCTCGGCGAGGTCCTTCTCGTTCTCGGCCGGGATCAGCACCTTGGTGATGCCGCCGCGCAGCGCCGCGAGCAATTTCTCCTTGAGGCCGCCGATCGGCAGCACCCGGCCGCGCAACGTCACCTCGCCGGTCATCGCCACGTCGCGGCGGACCGGGATGCCGGTCAGCGTCGAGATGATCGCGGTGACCATGCCGATGCCGGCCGACGGGCCGTCCTTGGGCACCGCGCCTTCGGGCAGATGGACGTGGATGTCCTTGCGGCCGAACACGCTCGGCTTGACGCCGTAGCTGGGCGCCCGCGCCTTGACGAACGAGAAGGCGGCCTGGATCAACTCCTGCATGACGTCGCCGAGCTTGCCGGTGGTCTTGATCTGGCCCTTGCCGGGGACGGTGACCGCCTCGATGGTGAGCAATTCGCCGCCGACCTCGGTCCAGGCGAGGCCGGTGACCGCGCCGATCTGGTCCTCTTCCTCGCTCATGCCGTGGCGGAAGCGGCGGACGCCGAGGAAGTCGCCGAGATTGTCGGCGTCGATCTCGATCTTCTCCGCCTTGCCTTCGAGGATCTGGCGCAGCGCCTTGCGCGACGACCTTGGCGATCTCGCGCTCGAGCGTGCGGACGCCCGCCTCGCGGGTATAATGGCGGATCAGGGCGCGCAGGCCCTCCTCGGTCAGCGTCAGCTCGCCGTCCTTGAGGCCGTGCGATTCGATCTGCTTGGGGATGAGGTGGCGCTTGGCGATCTCGACCTTCTCGTCCTCGGTATAGCCTTCGAGCCGGATGATCTCCATCCGGTCGAGCAGCGGCTGCGGCATGTCCATCGAGTTGGCGGTGGTGACGAACATCACGTCGGAAAGGTCGTAATCGACCTCCAGATAATGGTCCTGGAAGCGGCTGTTCTGCTCGGGGTCGAGCACCTCGAGCAAAGCCGAGGCGGGATCGCCGCGGAAATCCTGGCCGAGCTTGTCGATCTCGTCGAGCAGGAAGAGCGGGTTGGAGGTGCCGGCCTTCTTGAGGTTGGTGACGATCTTGCCCGGCAGCGAGCCGATATAGGTGCGGCGGTGGCCGCGGATCTCGGCCTCGTCGCGGACCCCGCCCAGCGACTGGCGGACGAACTCGCGGCCCGTCGCGCGGGCGATCGAGCGGCCGAGCGAGGTCTTGCCGACGCCGGGCGGGCCGACCAGGCAGAGGATCGGGCCCTTCAGCTTGTTGGTGCGGACCTGGACCGCGAGATATTCGACGATCCGCTCCTTGACCTTCTCGAGGCCGTAATGGTCCTCGTCGAGGATCCGCTCGGCCTCGGCGATGTCGTGCTTCAGCTTCGATTTCTTGCCCCAGGGCAGGCCGAGCAGGACGTCGAGATAGTTGCGGCTGACCGTCGCCTCGGCCGACATCGGCGCCATCGCGCGCAGCTTCTTGAGCTCCGAATTGGCCTTGGTCCGCGCTTCCTTGGAGAGCTTGGTGCGCTCGATCTTGCGGGCGAGCTCGGCGAGCTCGTCGCCCTCGCCTTCCTCGCCGGCATTGCCGAGCTCGCGCTGGATCGCCTTCAACTGCTCGTTGAGATAATATTCGCGCTGGGTCTTCTCCATCTGGCGCTTGACGCGGCTGCGGATCTTCTTCTCGACCTGCATCACGCCAAGCTCGCCCTCCATGAAGGCGAAGGCCATTTCGAGCCGGCGCACCGGGATCGAGCTCGGCGAGCAAAGCCTGCTTGTCGGAGACCTTGATGTTGACGTTGGCGGCGACCGCGTCGGCGAGCTTCGACGGCTCCTCGATCTGGCCGAGCTGGACCGCGGTCTCGGCGGGCAGCTTGCGGTTGACCTTCGAATAATTCTCGAACTGCTCGATCACCGAGCGGACCAGCGCCTTGACCTCGACGCCCTCGGGCTCGACCGTCTCGACCGGCGTCGACCTCGGCGGTGAGGTGGGTGCGCCTCCTGGCGCAGCGTCTTCAGCATCGCGCGGTGGCGGCCCTCGACGAGCACGCGCACCGTGCCGTCGGGCAGCTTCAGGAGCTGGAGGACGGTGGCGACGACGCCGAGATCGTAGAGCGCCTCGCGGTCGGGATCGTCCTCGGCCGGATCGAGCTGCGAGACGAGGAAGATGCTCTTGTCCGCCGCCATCGCGCTTTCGAGCGCGGCCACCGATTTGTCGCGGCCGACGAACAGCGGCACGATCATGTGCGGGAAGACGACGATGTCGCGCAGCGGCAGGACGGGATAGGTTTCGCTCATGGATACTCCACAGGCCGGGCCAAATGGACCCGGCTCGCGCCCTATATGGGGCAAAGCGCGGGCCGCATCAATGAAGCGCCGTTCACGCCGATGCTAAGCCGATGCTTTGCAATTGACCCTGCAAGGGCGCGCGACTAGAGATTTTCGCCCGTGAAACGGGGAGTGTTGCCCGATGTTGCGTGCGCTTTGCGATCGCCCTTCCGCTGCTGCTTGCGCCGGTCGCGCTGCCGGCGCCCGCTCCGGCCGCGGCACGAGGCGCAATCGCGGACCGGCGAGAATTGCGAGCAGCAGGGCGAGCGCCGCCGGCGGCGCGGGCGCGGCATCGGCGGCGTGCTCGGCGGCCTTGCCGGCGGCTTCATCGGCGGCCCGGTCGGCACCGTTACATCCGTCCTCCCGGTCGGCTCGCTGCTCGGCGACGCGATCTGCCAGCCTGCTCGACTGCGACGAGCAGAAGCAGGCGGCGACCGCGACCGAGCAGGCGGTCGACCGCGCCGAGCGCGGCGGCGTCGGCGCCACCACGAGCTGGCAGAGCGAGACCCGCGCCAACGTCAGCGGCTCCTCGACCGTGACCGCGGTCGAGGCCAGTGCCGGCCGACGGCGCAGTGCATGACCGTGACCGACATCGTCATCATCGACGGCGAGGAGACGAGCGCGCCCAAGCGGATGTGCCGCCGTCCGCCGAACAACCGCTATGTCCGCGTCTAGAGCGTTGCGCGCCTGCTCGCCCCGCTCGCCGCGGCCGCGGCCCTGCTCGCGCGCCGAGGCGGCGCAGGCGCAGGCGGCGGATGGACCCGGACAATCCGACCTGCCCGGCCAACCCGAACTGGTCGACCTATCGCGAGATGCGCTTCACCGTCCAGGAGGTGAACGGCCGCCCGGTGCTGCTCGCCGAAGGGCATGATCGACGACAATCTGATCCCGCGGCTGCAGGCGGCGCTGCGCGACCTTCCAGGGCGACGAGATCTGGCTGCGCTCGCCCGGCGGCAATGCCCGGATCGGCAACCAGGCGGGCCGGCTGATCCGCGAGAACGACCTGCACGACCCGGATCCCGGCGGGCTGGGCCTGCTTTTCGGCCTGCAACTTCCTGTTCATGGGCGGCGTCGCCCGCTACGTCGATCCGGGCGGCCTGTTCATCGTCCACATGTTCACCCATACCGGCGACCGCGCAGGCGATCCGCGACGAAGTCGCGCGCGGCGAGGACAACACGGTCGGCCTGATCGGCGAGATCGAGCAGCAATCGGCGCTGCTCGCCAGCGAGGACAACGACTTCCTGATCCGGATGGGCGTCTCGCGCGACGCTGCTGACCGAGATCATGTACCGGCAGAGCGCCGTCGGCGACGCGCAGCAACCGCTCGACCCGCCGCTGCCTGACCCAGGCCGAGGTGCGCCGCTACAACGTCGTCAACCGAACGCCCTGACCCGTTCCCCGGCGAAGGCCGGGGCCCAGCCTCGTCCGCCTAGCCGTTGAAACAGACTCCGGCACGAAATTCCGCACTTGCGCCGTCCCCCGGGACACGGGACAACCGCCCCGCAACCGCGGGGAAACGACATGTCCGATGGCCACGCCGGTTCGCTCTGGAATCCCGATCTCGCGCCGACCGGCCCGGAGCAGCGGACCTGGGCCTGGTATCATTACGCCGCTTTGTGGATCGGAATGATCGTCGCCGTGCCCGGCTGGATGCTCGCCGCCGGGCTGGTCGAACAGGGCATGTCGGCGGGTCAGGCGGCGGCGACCGTACTGCTCGGCAATGTCATCGTCCTGATCCCCCTGCTCCTGATCGGCCATGCCGGCGCCCGGCACGGCATTCCCTATGCGGTGCTCGCCCGCGCCTCGTTCGGAACGATCGGCGCGCGCCTGCCGGCGCTCGCCCGGGCGCTGGTCGCCTGCGGCTGGTACGGCATCCAGACCTGGATCGGCGGCCAGGCGCTGCTGACCCTGCTCGGCATCTTCCTCGGCGCGGACCTGCGCGGCGCGCCGCTGCCGCTGCTCGGCATCGGCCCGGGCCAGCTGCTCGCCTTCGCCGCCTTCTGGGCGATCCAGCTCTTCTTCGTGCGCAAGGGGCTGATCGACGATCCGCCGGCTCGAGACCTGGACCGCGCCGTTCAAGATCCTGATCTGCGTCGCGCTGGTCTGGTGGGCGGTCGACCGCGCCGGCGGCCTCGGCCCGATCTTCGCCGCGCCGTCCGCCTTCGCGCCCGGCGGCGCCAGGGAGGGCCAGTTCTGGCTGGTCTTCTGGCCGGCGCTGACCGCGATGGTCGGCTATTGGGCGACGCTCGCGCTCAACATCCCCGATTTCACCCGCTTCGCCCGGAGCCAGAAGGACCAGCTCGTCGGCCAGACGCTCGGCCTGCCGCCGATGATGGGCCTGATCGCGCTGGCCAGCGTGATCACGACCTCGGCGACCGTCGTGATCTACGGCCGCGCGATCTGGGACCCGGTCGAGCTCGCCGGAACGCTCGCCGGGCCGTTCGTGCTGCTCGGCCTGGTCGTGATCGCGGTCGACACCGTCTCGTGCAACATCGCCGCGAACCTGGTCTCCGTCCGCCTACGATTTCTCCTCGCTCTGGCCGAGCGAAGATCTCCTACCGGACCGGCGGCATGATCACCGCGGCGATCGGCGTCCTGATCATGCCGTGGAAGCTGCTCGAGACGACCGGCGGCTACATCTTCGTCTGGCTGGCCGGCTACAGCGCTCTGCTCGGCCCGATCGCCGGCATCCTGATCGCCGATTACTGGCTGATCCGCCGCACCCGGCTCGACGTCGATGCGCTGTACGAAACGAAGGGCGCCTACAGCTATCGGGACGGCTGGAATCCTGCGGCGCTGATCGCCTTCGCCGCCGGCGTGCTGCCCAACCTCCCCGGCTTCCTCAAGACCGCCGCGCCCGACGCCTTCCAGTGGATCGGCGCCGGCTGGGCCGCGGCCTATGCTTATGCCTGGTTCATCGGCCTCGCTTTGGCGGGGCTGCTCTACGCGGCGCTGATGTGGAGCCGACGCGCACGCGCCGCCGCCTGAAACCGCCACCCCGAAAAAGAGTGATTGCCGCCCTATTCCCAAACCGTCACCCCAGCGAAGGCTGGGGTCCATCCGGTCTCCGATTCAGCATGGATGCCAGCCTTCGCTGGCATGACGAGTTGAATCAAGCCGGAAGCGCTCAGGCGGCGTCTTCGGCCTTCTCCGCATAGACCCGGACCGGGTCCTTGGTCCCCATCACCACGTCCTTGTCGATCAGCACCTCGTCGACCCCGTCCATCGTCGGCAGGTCGAACATCGTGTCGAGCAGGATGTTCTCCATGATCGACCGGAGGCCGCGGGCGCCGGTCTTGCGCTCGATCGCCTTCTTGGCGGTGGCGACCAGCGCGTCGTCGGTATAGGTGAGCTTGACGTCCTCCATGTCGAACAACTTCTGATACTGCTTGACGAGGGCGTTCTTGGGCTCCTGCAGGATCTTGACCAGAGCGTCGACGTCGAGATCCTCGAGCGTCGCGATCACCGGCAGGCGGCCGACGAATTCGGGGATCAGGCCGAACTTCAGCAGATCCTCGGGCTCGGTGTGGCGCAGCACCTCGCCGGTGCGCCGCTCGTCGGGCGCGGCGACATGGGCGCCGAAGCCGATCGACTTGCCCTCCATCCGGTCGCCGATGATCTTCTCGAGCCCGGCGAAGGCGCCGCCGCAGATGAACAATATGTTGGTCGTGTCGACCTGCAGGAATTCCTGCTGCGGATGCTTGCGCCCGCCCTGCGGCGGCACGCTCGCGGTGGTGCCCTCCATCAGCTTCAGCAAAGCCTGCTGGACGCCCTCGCCCGAGACGTCGCGGGTGATCGAGGGATTGTCGGACTTGCGGCTGATCTTGTCGATCTCGTCGATATAGACGATGCCGCGCTGCGCCCGCTCGACATTGTAGTCGGAGGACTGGAGCAGCTTCAGGATGATGTTCTCGACGTCCTCGCCGACATAGCCGGCCTCGGTCAGCGTCGTCGCGTCGGCCATGGTGAAGGGCACGTCGAGGATCCGCGCCAGCGTCTGGGCGAGCAATGTCTTGCCGCAGCCGGTCGGGCCGACGAGCAGGATGTTCGACTTGGCGAGCTCGACGTCGGCGCCCTTGGCGCCGTGGGCGAGCCGCTTGTAATGGTTGTGGACCGCGACCGAGAGCACGCGCTTGGCGTGGCTCTGGCCGATCACATAATCGTCGAGCACCTTGCAGATCTCGCTCGGCGTCGGGCACGCCGTCGCGGGTCTTGACCAGCGCGGACTTGGTCTCCTCGCGGATGATGTCGTTGCACAGCTCGACGCATTCGTCGCAGATGAACACGGTCGGGCCGGCGATCAGCTTCCTGACCTCGTGCTGCGATTTCCCGCAGAACGAGCAGTAAAGGGTGCTCTTGCTGTCGCCGCCGCTCAATTTCGTCATAACATCCCTGGGGCGCCCCGCGCCCGCTCTCCTGCTCGACCGCCCTTATTCTGGCGGCAAATCTACACGAGGACAATGGCCTAAAGGTTAAGCCCCTCCGGCCCGTCATGTGGTCCCGCTGTTGCGTCGAGGCAAGACCCCAGCTTCACAGCCCTTTCTCAGCTCGATGGAATGGCTTGAGGCAGCGATTCTCTTGCAAGTGTTGTGAGATGTGGATCGTTCCGGCCCGCGCGCAGCCTACCACCAGTCCGTCATGCCGGACTTGATCCGGCATCCACCTCGCTTCCTTTGCGCCGGGTTGAAGAAGGCGGACCCCGGATCAAGTCCGGGGTGACGATGCGAACCAAGCCCTCCACCAGCGGAATCCCGACACAGCTGGTCCGGGGCAGCGGCAGCGTGTTTGCCGATTTCGGCGTGCCCGACGCGGACATGCGCCGGCTTCGGGCCAGCCTGGCGGCGGAGATCATCAAGGCGCTGGACTCCGAAGGCCTGTCCACCCGCGCGGCGGAGAAGCTGACCGGGACCTCCGCGGCCGACTTCTCGCGCATCCGCAACGCAAAGCTCGTCGGATTCACCGCCGACCGGCTGATGTCCATCCTGCAAAAGCTCCACCGGCAGGTGCATGTGATCGTCACCCCGCCCGGCGATCCGCGGGAGGTGCACCAACCCCACGTTTAAGGGTAGTGAACGAGCGGATGACGGACTGATGCTTTTCGTCTCTTAGGCGGGGCGCAGATCGCCTAACTCGATGATCATGGTCCGATCCTCGCCGGGAGCAAAGACAGGCTTGCTCAGCCTCTTTAGAAATGCCGCATGCAGGATCGGGGCGCGGTTCGCTTCGATCCAAGCCTGAAAATCTGTCCGATCAAGGAGACGGCGGCCGAGCAGCGTTTCGGCAGTCTCCCGAGTCACCCGGCCGGCGACGGTGTCCAAGCCGATGCCCACCTCGCCCTCGACCTCCAGGTAATCCGGGCATTCGAACATCTTGGCCCGCCCTACTTAAGAATTGGCCTCGACCCACGCCGGTGGCGCGGCTCGACCGACTGCTAATCCATTAGCATTCAGCAACTTGCCGGCATCGAGAGGCGGCCTGGCGGCACGCAGCAGCCGAAGGCACCCTGTCTCAGGCCCTTAGGCCGCCTTGACCGCCGTCCCCTCGTCCTCCGCCGGCGTCGGCCGCCGGTCGAACACCTCGTCGACAAGCCCGAAATCCTTCGCCTCGTGGGCGGAGAAGAACTTGTCGCGCTCGACGTTCTTCTCGATCTCCTCGATCGGCTGGCCGGTATATTGGGCCATCAGCTCGTTCATCCGGTGGCGGATGCGGAGGATCTCGCGGGCCTGGATCTCGATGTCCGAGGCCATGCCCTGGGCGCCGCCCGAGGGCTGGTGGATCATGATCCGCGCGTTCGAAAGCGCGACCCGCATGCCGGGCTCGCCGGCGCACAAGAGGAAGGCGCCCATCGAGGCGGCCTGGCCGATGCAGACCGTGCCGACCTTGGGCCGGATGTAGTTCATCGTATCGTGGACCGCCATTCCCGCCGTCACCACCCCGCCCGGCGAGTTGATGTACATGTAGATGTCCTTCTTCGGATTCTCGCTCTCGAGATAAAGGAGCTGGGCGGTGATCAGCGTCGCCATATGGTCCTCGACCCCGCCGGTGACGAAAATGATCCGCTCGCGAAGCAGCCGCGAATAGATGTCGAAGCTTCGCTCGCCGCGGTTCGACTGCTCGATGACGATCGGCACGAGCTGGTTGACGATGTCTTCATGGTCCATGGCGGGGGGCGGGTCCTGTGGGTTGGTCTGCACATGCTACATCGGAGGATCGGGGCGAAGGTTCAAGGGGCAGGATACGTGTACGTATAAAGGTTGACATCGGCGAAGACTGCACCTAGATATGTGCACAACCTCATACGGGAAAAGGAGTGGAGCATGCGCACCCGGCAAAGTCTTCAGGATTTCCAATCCTCCGAGAAAGGGCGGCCGGTCGGCGAACTGTTGTCGCGCCCGGAGACCATCGAAAGGATGGAAGCCCTTTCCCGCGAGGGCAAGCCTGCGGTGCTGGCGGTGGACCGGGCGCTGCCGGAGGGGATCGGGCTCGACGACACCGAGAAGAAGCATGTCGGCCGCTGGATCCGCGACGTGCTGGCGGACCGCGGCTGGCGGCCGCGCAAGCGCAAGGGGTTTCGCTCCGGCCGCCTCTTCTCGAGCGGCGCGGTCTATGACCGTCCCGCCGCGCAGGCTGCGCGGCAGAGCGGCCACCACGACGATATCGGTGAGCGAATCCGGCGGGCGCAGGAGATCGTTGCGGGCTTCAGGACTGGTAACTACAGCGTCGACGACTTCCTGCGCGACAAGCGCGCCGAGGCCGCGCGCGAATTGTGAGCGTCGTTCTCGACACGTCGGCCGTGCTCGCGCTGCTGTTTCGCGAGCGCGGGGCCGATGAGGTCGCCGCCGCCGTCAAGGGCGCCGCGCTGTCGGCGGTCAACGCGAGCGAAATCCTGACCGTGCTGCTCCGGGAGGGCGGGACGCTGGAACAGGCGCAAGCTTCGCTGGCTGCCCTCGACCTGACGATCATCGCCGTTGATCTCAATCAAGCCGCGCACGCGGCAAGCCTCGATCCTTTGACCCGACGGGCAGGACTATCGCTGGGCGATCGCTGCTGCCTGGCGCTTGCGCGACTGCTCGACCGGCCGGCTCTCACCGCGGATCGGCGGTGGGCGTCGATCGCGCAGGACAGCGGCGTCGAGGTCCGGCCGATCCGTTAAGCGCTCGCCGCGGTTCGACTGCTCGATGACGGTGGGCACGAGCCGGTTGACGATGTCTTCATGGTCCAGGGCGGGGAGCGGGTCCTGTCTGTGGGGGTGTGTCAGCAACATGGGGCCGAAGAGGGGGCGAAGGTTCAAGCCCCGCCCGAAAAGCGCCGTTGCCGACCGCCGCGAGTCCGTGCGAAGCGTTCGGCTTGCCGCGACGGGAGCGTAAGATGGTCCGCAGCCTGCCCCTTCTCGCCGCTTCGCTCGCCGCCTCGCCGCTTCTCGCCGCGCCTGGCCTCGCGGCGGCGCCGGAGCGCTGGGTGGCCGTCGAGCAGAGCGGCGACGGCATTATGGCCTTCGACCGGGAGAGTGCCCGACGGTCGGGGGCGATCGTCCGGTTCACGATGCGGCTGGTCAACGCGGCGCCGAACTGGCGCGGCGAGAGCGGCGCTCTGCTCGACCATGAGATCGACTGCGCCGCCCAGACCATCGCGATCCTCCGCGGGCGGACGTTCGGAGCCCAAGGGGAGACGCTGCGCAGGCTCGGGGGAGGCCCCCCGAGCCCGCGGCCGATGTTCGTCAACGAGGCGGGGCACGACGCGCTCTACCGCCTGGTCTGCCCCGACGGGCGGCCCTTGCCCGAGCAATCCCCCGTCCCCTTCCCGACGCAGCGCAACTGACGGCTGGATTTAGAGCATCCTGATCCGCGGCTCCGCCCTCGCCTTTTCGAACAGCTCCGTGCGTGGAATTTGGGGACACATACGTATGTGTCCCCTTCGGATCATCAGGCCGCTCGCCTGAGCCCTTTCGAGAATTTGCTTCGCGAGGCGCCTGCCGGTGGGCGGTGCGAACGCGCGCCCTTCGACGCCGTCCGCGGCGTCGCCCGGGCCGGGCATGGCCGCGCGCCGGCCCCGGGCCGGCTGGCGGCGGCTTACCGATGCCGGTTGATGGTATCGCAGATTTCCTGCCCTCCGAACATCGCGATGAAGCGGCAACTTCCCTCTTTGAGCGTGATGTCCAATACCGGGTAGATCAACCTGATCCGCTTCTTTTCGATCGAAACAATCTGTGCGTAGTCCAGCGAGACGGATTCGATCCCCTTGTACAGCGGCATCAGGAATTGGGGGATGATCGTATCGAACCGTAACTTGTCGGTATAGAGATAGAGCGTCCCGGGCACACAAAATCCGCCAAATAGCGCCTTCTGAACAAGCTCCTGGCCCTTGAGCGACACGGACATCAGCTTAGTATCGACACCTGTCCCGCCCATGATGCTTGAAACGATGCCGAGGCCCTGATGCGCAAGCTCGGACATGCCGCCTTCCGGAAACACCATCTGGATGGTTTGGGCGAAACGATTGCCCTTCTGTAAGACGAGCGTACTCATCTGCGCGCTCCCGACGGAGCCGGGAGAATAGCATTATTATTTACCGGACTGAAGGCGCGTCGTCGTCGCCCGGGCTTGAATGGGGGACAGTATATATTTTCCGAACGCCGGCTCTTCGGCCCGGCCGGCCTAACGCGGAAAATATATACTGTCCCCATTTTCGCCCTTACGCCCCGTTCCGGCGAGGATTTAGAGGCGCCTGTCCTCCAGCTCGGGGAAGTGGCCCGCCAGCTTCGCTTTTCCGGTCTCGAAGCGCAGCGCCACCGGCTCGGCCCGCGCGGCCTTGCGCTTGGCGGCGTGGACCTCGGGCGGGGAAAGACTCCTCCCAGGCGTCCACTTCGTCCACTTCGGGCAGGAAAGGACGCGTTGGAACGATCGGGCCGCGGCCGAGAGCCGGGAGCAACGGGGGACAGTCACTGTGACTGTCCCGTTTCGGGAGCGGGAGAGGTTCGAGCCCCGGCCGGCGAGGCCCATTGCGGACCTGTGCGCGTCCGTGCGAAGCGTTCGGCTTGCCGCGACGGGAGCCTATGATGGTCCGCAGCCTGCCCCTTCTTGCCGCTTCGCTCGCCGCCTCGCTTCCTCTCCCCGCGCCTGGCCTCGCGGCGCCGCCGGAGCGCTGGGTGATCGTCGAGCAGAGCGGCGACGGCATTATGGCCTTCGACCGGGAGAGCGCCCGAAGGACGGGGGCGATCGTCCGGTTCACGCTGCGGCTGGCCAATGCGGTCCCGGACCGGGCCGGCGCGAGCGGCGCTCTGCTCGACCATGAGATCGACTGCGCCGCCCGGACCGTCACGATCCTCCGCGGGCGGACGTTCGGGGCCCGGGGGGAGATTCTGCGCACGATCGAGGACGACCGCCCCCGGCCGCATCCGATGTTCGCGGGCGAGCCGGGGCACGACCCGCTCTACCGCCTGGTCTGTCCCGACGGGCAGCCATTGCCGCGGACGCCCGCCGTCCCCGCCACGACGCGGCGGGACTGACGGCTGCCTGGCCATCGGATCAGCGGCGACGCGGCCGAGCGTCTTTGGGGACACATACTTTATGCCCCCTTCCCCGTCGACGGGATGGAGACTGGGTTGCCGAGCGCCGACATGAACGGCCCGCGCTAGAACTGGCCCGGCTCGAGCGGATAGATGCGCGCATTGCCGTTGGTGACGTTGAACAACGTCATCCTCACATCCCGATATTGGGTGCCGCCGGCGGTGGCGGTCTCGGTCAGCGTGAATTGCTCGGTACGGGCAAGGCCGCCGTTGCTCAGGTTCATGAAGCGCACGTCATAGGTGCCCACCGACACGCTCGCCATCGTGAAGCTCGCGTGCGCGGGGATGAAGATATGGCGGACCGGCGTCGTCCCGCCCGCGTCGACGGCGACAAGCTTGACGAACACATTGTCGCCGTTCCTGCTGTTGTCGACCGTGACGCTCGACAAACCGCCGCCGCGCAGGACGCCGTAGCCCGAGACGTAGCCGGCGCCCGAGGGCCAGGGGACTCCGTTCGGCGCCATCAACTGCCTGCCGCTATGGTCGGGGGCCACAACCCTGTAGGGTTCCCTGTAGGGATCGTCGACGCTGGCGCCGCCCCCGGCCGCCGCGCTCATATCGCCGTCGATCGGTCCGGCCGCATTTCCCTCGTCCGGCCCGGCCGTATTGCCCTCGCCATTCGTGGCGTCGGCCGTGGCGAGCTCGGTGACGGTGGCATCGAACCCGTTATCCATTGTCGTTTCGATGTTCGCCAAGTCGTCGGACGGAGACGGCGCCGGCTCGCCGCTGCACGCCGCGACCATGGCCAGCAACGCGAGCGCCAAAGCGCGATCCGGGCCGAACCGTCCGAGTTGAGGCCAAGACGGCAGCCGGTGCCGATAATATGTCGCGGTGGATTTCATCTTGTGCCCCCCCCGACCGGCGTGGCGATCAACCGAGTCGGCGCGGCGATATTATCACGAATTCGGAGAATTTGGGGACGCATACGTATGCATCCCCTTCGGACCCTGTCGCAGGCGCGACGCCGGCCGCGAAATCGGCTGGCGTCCGACGGCCGCGACGGCGCGAAGAGCACCGACGCGGGTATTGCGGCGGCTAGCGGGGCGCCGGCCGGATCGCCGCCGCGGCCTGGGCGATGACGAACAGGAAATGCACCGCCGTCACTGCGATGCCGCCGGCGCGCGCGCCGACCTGCTCGAACACCTCGAAGAAGGCGACGTTGGCGCCGCCGAGCAGCGCGTGAGTCGCCGCCAGGTGCCAGTGCCAGTAGCGGCCGGACGCGTTGGTGCCGACGGCCCATACGGCGATCCCGGTCAGGACGGCGAGGCCGTGCGCTTCGACGACGCCGATCACCGTCGCATCGCCCCGGAAGACGGCGCCGAACGGCCCGGCGCCGGCGAGATAGGAGGCTAGGTCGGCGGCCAGGCCGAAACCTCCCGAAACGACCAGGAACAGCGCATCGAGCCTGAGCGTCAGCGCCCGCCCGCGGGTCCAGGGAACCGGCCTCGTCATGGCGCGCAGACTATCGCTCCCGGCCCGGCGCTCCAACCGCCTTTGTTCACGCCTTGGCATCCTTTGCGAGTCTCGGGGACACGTACTCTTTCGCGAAAAAGTACGTCTCCCCTATTCCACCCCAGGCACGCTCTTCGCCGCTCCTGAAGCGTGCCTGTCGCTCTGTTTTGCTTAGTCGTCGATTTGCAAATAGGGCCAAAGTGGGCTTCGGGTCAGCTCTTCCTTCTGGGCATCGCTCGGATAGAAGTCTCTGCCAACGGCCATCTTGACATATTCGTGCATCTGATGCTCGCCATCCGTCGCCGTATAGCCCCACTCCAGATACATGGTCATGACATGCATGAAGACGGCTTGCATTTCGGCTCGCGTGGCACCTCAGCCGGCGGCAGCGCCTTGATCAATCTGGATGACCTTTCCGCATAGTCGGTACCCTTGGCCTCGATTGCGTGCACGTTTGCCTGATACCATGAGCGGATTCGCCGATAAGCTTCTTCCACGTCGACCCGGCCATTCATGACAGCCTCCAAACATTCGAATTCGAGACGTCATGCATGATAACAGGCCGGACCGGCAAAGTCTTGCTTCACGCTTGTTTGGAACACGTACCTTTCGCGAAAAGGTACGTGTCCCGATCTTCTCGGAGGCTATGGCTGATAAACCGTCGCGCTTCGCGCGGCCGCTCCGCCACGCCGCGCATGGTCGCCCCGTTCCGGGAAGGATTCAGAGCCCCCGGATCCGCGGCCCCCGCGCCGGGCCGATCAGCTCGGTCATCGCCCAGACCATGGCGTCGGCGCGGTCGGGCGAGCCCGGGCCCTGATAGCCGCCATAGGTCATCGCGCAGAGCTCGTCCTCGAGCTCCGGGAAAGTGCCGGCGAGCTTCGCCCTGCCGGTCTCGAAGCGCAGCGCCACCGGCTCGGCGCGGGCCGCCTTGCTTTTGGTGGCGCTGACCAGCCTGACCGGGAGCGCGCTGTCGACGCCGCGCAGCACGCTCTCGATCATGTCGCCGCCCTGGTTCTTCTCGGCGACGACGCAGCTGCGCGCCCCATTGCTCGGCGGCGGCGGCGACCCGGCGGGCCCAGCCTTCGGGGCGAGAGGCCGGCGACGGTGAGGTCGGCGAGCACGCAGGCGATGCCGTCCGCGCCGAGCCCGCAGACGACGATGCCGCAGGCGTCGCCGGTCGCCGAGGCGGGCGGATCGACGCCGACCACGCACGCCGCTCGAGACGGGGACGGTCGCTTTCCGAAGCATCGCGAGGCCAGGCGTCCGCCCGGCGCCTGAAAGCGACTTTCCCCTCGCTCCGCTCTCCCCGCCTCCAGCATCTCCCTCGTCCAGAGCGCGCCTTCGGGGTCGTCGAACAGGATGCCGTCGAGCTCCTGGCGGCCGAGCCGGGTGTCGCCGTACATCTCGGCCATCGCGGCGCGGAAATCGGCGGCGCATGTGCGGGTTCTCGTCGGTGCGGCCGCGGGTCGCGACGCAGCGCGGCAGAGCGAGGATCCGCTTCAGCACCGGCACCGGCTGCGGCGTCGTGGTGACGATGGTGCGCGGCGCGCTCGCCGAGGCGAAGGCCGATCATCAGCATTGTCCCAGGTCTCGTCGCCATGGGGCCATTTGGCGAGCTCGTCGCACCAGGCGAAATGATGCTGCGGGCCGCGCAGCTTGCCGGGCCGCTCGGCGGTGTAGGCGAAGGCCGTCGGCGCCCGACGGGAAATGGAGGATGCCGTCGGTCGGCGATCCAGCGCGGGCGTTCGTCGCAGCGGGCGACGGCGATCAGGCCGCTGTCGCCCTCGACCATCACCCTGGCGACCTCGTCGAGGCTGGCCGCGACCAGAGCGATCCGGGCGCCGGGATGGTCGCGGGCGCGCTGCCAGACCCATTCGGCGCCGGCCCGGGTCTTGCCGAAGCCGCGGCCGGCGACGATCGACCAGATCCGCCAGTCCGATCCGTCGGCGCATCGGCCCGGTTCGCGCTGGCCGCCGCGCGCCTGCCACCACCATTCCTCCTCGATCGCCCGGCGGGCGGTCGGCGGCAGCGCCTGCCACGCCTTGCGCCGCGCCTCCGGGCTCATCGCTCGAAGCGCGATCAGCACGGCGCGGGCCTCGGCCCGCCTCACCGCTCGTCCGCGGGCGGCGGCGGCGGCGGCTCGTCCTCGGGCGCCGGCAGCGGGATCGGCACCTCCATGTGGCGAAGCTTGCGTTCGAGCAGGGCGATCGCCTCGTCGAAGCTCATCCGCCGCTGCCGGCCGGGGCCGTTCTCGCGCGGGCCGAGCCTGCCGTCCTTCCGCTCCCAGCGCTGGAGAAGCTTCAGCGCCCGCTCGAATTCGGGCTCGGGCTCGCCGGTCGGCTCGATCGGCCTGAGCAGCTTCTGGCCTTCGATCCGGCGCTGGACGACCATCGCCTCGAGCCGCGCATAGCCCTGTTCGAGCGCGGTCTGGAAGCGGGCGGCGAAGTCCGGATCCTTGGCCCGGTGGGCGAAGATCGTGGCCTCGCTGACTCCGGCCGCGGCGGCGGAATCGGCCAGGTTGCAGGTGCCGGCGAAATGGTCGAGGAAAGCCTCCTGCCGTTCCGGGGTGAAGCGGACGCTTCGGATCCGGCGCAGCTGGAGCTGCCTTCCCTCTCCCGGGCAGATGTAGCGAAGCCCGGAGCTGTGCGAGACCGCCTCGGCCCAGCCGGCGGCGAAGGCGGGATCGCGCTTTTTCAGCCGATAGAAGGAGGACCGGCAAAAGCCCGCCTCGCGCGCCGCCTCCGAATGGCGGGCGCCGCCGCGCAGCGCGTTGAGGAAGACGCACATCGCCTCGTCGCCGATCTGGGGCTTGCTGCCGCCGCCTTTGTTCTTCGGTTTCGAGTCGTCCATTGCGGTATTAGAACATAAAATGAACTAATAGGATATGCCCTATCTACTCCGAAATGGATCAACGCGCTGTTTTTAGGGGCTATCTCCCTCAAAAATCAGCGCAAATCGCCAACCTCTATAGGATTTGCCCTACTACAGATAAAGAGTGACAGCCACCATTTTCCAACTTCGCCCGCCGCCGCCGAGTGGCAGCGCGGACAAAGAGCGGCTGTCACTCTTTTCCCATGCCGGTTATCGAAGCCGGCGGCCAGGTTTCCCCAAATCGGACGTTCGCTCAGGCGTGGAGCCGATAGCCGCCTTCGACTCATTGCGAAGGTTCGGCCGGTACTATTTGCCGCGTTTTCAAGTATCGACTGTGGTGGATGGGAGTCAATCTCCAGGATGGCGGTAGTAGTCGGCAGGCAGTTCACTCACACCTTGCCGTCGAGCTCAAGAAGACATATGGTACTTACCTCTAAAATCCATAATCAAGGAGCAATGACATGGCAGTTCGTTCAGCCGCGGATGTGGCCAAGGCGTGGAAAACGGTCGAGGCGGACATCGCCCGGGAACGAAAGAATCATGAGAAAAAGGGAGAGATGTTCAGCGGCCTGACGAAAGAGGAGTTCGAGAAGAAGATGAAGCGTGCGAACTCGCCGTTCATCTCCTCGCAAGGCTGGAATGGCACGGCGCCGCTGGGAGGGACGATGCCTTACAACGTCGGCGTCTTTAACCCCGATCCGGTCGCCTGGGGGGCCTTGGTGATCTCGATTTCGATCGGCAATCGCAACGCGATCGTCAGCAACGATGAATTCATGACGACGTTCGATGCTCGATTCCCGACCTACGCAAAGCCCGCGCCGCTCGGCTTCTCTCTGGCCCCGCTGGCGTCGATGAGCCAGTCATTCGCGATAAAGATCCCGGCCGGCATCGAGAAGACCGGCTATTTCGCGAACGCATGCCTGCTGCAGCTGTCGTTGCACGATGTCGGGAAGTATCTCGACCGCGGGGTCATCGCTTTCGATGTGATTTGATCCCACCGGCTGCCGCCCCGACGCGCCGGCGGAAACGTTGGGGACGCATACGTATGTGTCCCCTCCGAGCAGCACAGCCGCGAGGAGGCCGAAATCAACGCCCGCTTCGGCGGCTGGAAGAAGCCAGGAACCGTCCCGAAGGCAAGCCGCTCTGCGCCGCGATCTGGCGCCGCCTGGACGCCGCCGAAGACGCCTATTGGAAGCGCTGCACCGCCCCGATGCAAAAGGCCGCCGCGGCGCTCGCCCTCACCCCGGCGCCCGACCTGGAGGCGCTGCGCGCCAAGATCGCCGTCATGCGCGAGCAGGCGCTTGAGGAATTGGACAGGATGCCCCGCTGCCCGCTGGAGGTGCTGGAGGAGGATGTGGCACGGCTGTCGCGGTGGTTTTCGTAAAAGGTGCACTGCCGCGAGATGGCCGGCGCCCTTCTTTGCGCCTTCGCGTCCTTCGCGTGAGACAAGCTTCTTCTTTTTTACGCGAAGCCGCGAAGACCGCGAAGGTGCAAAGGAAATCGAGCCGGTTGCGGGGATGTTGACGGGTGCGTAGCGGAATCCCAGCCAATCTTGATCGGATGGGATAGTGACCGGTGACCGTCCCCTTGCGTCCCACCTTGCGTCCCCATTTCTTCCAGCCGGGCGACGGCCATCGTCTATGGGCTCGAGGGCTCAGGCGAAATGCGTCGCTTGGCGAGGTCTGCGTCCTCGTCACCGCGAAGCGCTGAGTGATGTTCCTCAGGAAAGGAGGGAGGATCGAGCTGCCGTTAGCGCGTCGGCACCCTGCGAAGCGTGACAGCCCAGCGCACATCCGGACCCGCGGGTGAGATCGGTCGAATGTCCTCGCTCGAGGCAGTGAAACGCCGTCCGGAAAATGAAACGTCAACCCTGGCGGGCCTCAACGTCCTCACCATTCGCTCATAGCCGTCATATGAGAAGCGGGAAAAGGGAAGATTGGGCACGCGCGGTGTTATCACCATCGCGGCCTGCTCGAGATCGACGATGGAAGCGACCCGGTCGGATCGTCGAATGCTGCTGATGTCCTGCAGGCTCGTGGTGAAGCCGAACGTACCTCGCCCTTCGCTGAATGTGGAGAAGAGCGGCAACGGCCGAAAGCGAACTTCCAGGCTGTAGTCGCTGGCTTCGACGTCCTCTCGCGTGAGCGACGACAAGTCGGCCGGGGCAGCGAAGAATCCCACAGTCGCCACGAAGCCCTTGACGAACCAGGCCGTGGCGCGAACGGCCTCGCGGGGCCGCGCACCCTGCCTTTCGTACATGCTCGATCGCAGCCGCCCGCCGCCATCGATCCAGGTCGACACGTTGATGAACGGGAAATAATTGGTGAGGTCCGTCGTGGTGGTTTCCTGTTCGGTTTCGAACCACCATTCGATCTCCGCTTCCGCCGTCATGATTGGGAACAGCAGCCGGTCGACTTGGGCGAGCGTCGCGACCGACCGCTGCAGGATGGCGCGGGAGCCGGTGTTTACGGCTCGGGAGAGCGCGACGTCCCGGCGCTGCGCCGCGGCCGCGGCCTGGATCAACAGCAGACGTTCCTCGGCCTCGGCGGCCCGTTGTTCCGCGGCTCTGGCCAGGGTCTCGCTTCGAGCGAGCGACGCCAGCGCAAGCGTTTGACGCTCGCGATCCTCGCTCCTGATTGCCCGCGCCTCGCTTGCGGCGTCCCTGGAGGCCCTTTCCAGGGCGGCAAGAGCGGAAGACCGCGCCTGTTCCTGTTTGGCGAGAGTCTCAAACCCTTGAGAGGCGCCCGCGACGATGAACGCACCAAGCGCCAACGCAATCGCGACATGGCCGGCCGGAGTGAGACGCTTCCTGCCGTCGGAATCATTTGACGTGATGTTCTTGGTGAGACCCCAAATCGTCGCGGCTAAGCCGATCCCGAGACCGATGAACTTCAATATGGTCAGGACTACGACGTCGTCCATGCCGCCCCCCCCAGCTGCACGTCGGGACACCCCAATCGGTCCGCGATGTGTCAATGCAATCCTGAAAGCGCCGTAACCCTGATGTAGCTACCGGCACAAGCATGAGGGGAGGCGACATCCGCCAAGAGGGATCGTTGGGGACAGGTACGTACCTGTCCCCGAAAGCTATTGCGCCGTCTGGACGATCGCCGCCCGCCGCGTTCGCTTGTCGATTTCGACGATCGTCGGGCCGCCGGCGCTGACGTCGTCGGGAGACCCATAGGTCACGCGCCATTTGCCGTCCGCTTCGGCCGTCCGGATCGTCCGCCCGCTCCGGTCCAGGCCGGGCAGCACCCGGTCGATCTCCTTATTGGCGGCCTCGGTCGCTTCGCCCGCATCCATCTCGCGAGCGGCGCAGCCCGCCAGCAAGGCCAGGAGCGGAAGGATGGCTCTCATCGCGGCTCCCTCCAAGTTGAAGAGCGGGAAAGAGTGACAGTCACCATTTTCCCGCCGCCCTTCTTTGCGCCTTCGCGTCCTTCGCGCCTTCGCGTGAACCACCCTTCTCAGGTCCCACCTGTCGAGCAGTCACTGATGCCCCCGGAGCGTCACGGCACCATTGTACCGCGACGTCGATCGGGTTCGCCCGGCTTAATGCCGGCCGCCCCGTCGGCCGGCCGGGCTCGACTCCGGCAATAGTGCGCGCACTATTGCCGGGACAGCCTCGGCTACATCCTGAACGTGATCCTTCCGTAGAAGAACGTCCCCGGCACGTCGTAGGTGGTCGGGTCCATGTTGTTGAGGCCGCAGGTGAAGCAGGACGGCGGATCGACGTCGAACAGGTTGTTGGCGCCGATCGCGAAGCCGAGGCCTTCGCCGATCCAGTCCGGGTTCCAGCGCAGCTGGACGTCGGTGTAGAAGCACCGAGCCGAGCTTGTTGCCGTTCGATTCCTCGACGCCCTCGATAGTAGCGGCCGGTCAGCGAGGCGCCGAACTGGCCCATCGTCCAGTCGATGATCCCGGTCGACTTGAACTTGGGGAAGGCCTGGTCGGGGCTGCCCTGCTCGGTGCCCTCGCGGTCGATCACGGTGACGCCGGCCGTCGCCGGCACCGTCACCGTATAGTTGAACAGGAAGGTCTGGCTCCAGAACAGGTTGAACGTGCCGGCGCCGGTCTCCGGGGCTGCGGTAGTTGAAGGTGAGGTCGAGGCCGTCGGTCTCGATGCTGCGCGATGTTCTGCAGGAGGCCGCGGATCTGGGTGACCTGGCCCGACGCCGAGCGGTCGATCGCGTCGCAGCTCAGCGCGTCGCCGGCGGTCGCGCAGCGGCTGAGCAGGGTCACGGCGTCGATCGTCGCGATCGCGCCGTCGACCCGGATGTTGTAATAATTGACCTCGACCGACAGCCGCGGCGCGAAGCTCGGCCGCCAGACCGCGCCGACGCCCCAGCTCTCCGAGGTCTCCGGGTCGAGGTCCGCGTTGCCGCCGGTGACGACCGGAAGCTGGGCGTTGAGCTGCACGTAGCTGCCGCCGGCGGGACGCCGTCGGCGATGCAGTTGGCCGCGCACCGCCGGCGGAATCACTCCGCCGACCGCGTTGCAGGGGTCGGTGACCTCCTGGTCGAAGCGGAGTCGTCGATCCGAACAACTCGCCGATGCTCGGCGCGCGGAAGCCCTCGGCCCAGGAGCCGCGGAACAGCAGGTCCTCGATCGGCTGCCAGTTGATCCCGGCGCTGAACGTCGTCGACGAGAAGGAGCGCCCCGAATTGGTGTGATAGTCGGAATAGCGCGCCGCGCCGGTCAGCTCGAGGCGGTGGAAGAACGCCGATGTCGCGGAGCAGCGGCAGGCGCAGCTCGGCATAGGCTTCGTCGACGTCGAAGCCGCCCGCGGTGGGCTGGGCCGGGATGTCCGAGCCCTGGCCGCGCGGCGACGACCGGTCGGGGTCGAAGCGGCCGCTCTGGTCGCGATGGGTCGACGCCGATCGCGATCCCGACCGGGCCGCCGGGCAGCTCGAACAGGCTGCCCGAGAGGTTCGCCGACACGTCCCATACCCGCTGCTTCGAGCTGTCGCGCTGGGTGAAGGCGACATAATCGAGCATCGCCTGGGTGATCGACCCCTCCCCCCCGAAAATGTTGAACGGCACGCAATCGTCATCGGTGCAGGCAATCCCCGACCGGGCCGAGCGCGAGCGCGAGATTGGCGGCGTTGATGTTGCCGTGCACCTCCTGCTTCGGCCCTGTTGCGGCCCCAGACGCCGTTGACGTCCCAGATACCAGTCATGGCCGAGCATCTCGAAGCGGCCGTCGAAGCGTCGCGGCGAGATAATAGGTGTCGACACGCTGGTCGTAGCGGCGTGGCCCGTTCTCGACCACGCGGCGGCCGATGAAATCGTAATTGGCCACCTCGCCGTTCGGGGTGCCGTCGAGGTTGCATGCCGGACTGGAGAGTGCCGAACGGATTGAACGGATTGCTGGCGTCGATCGTGATCCGTGTCGAGCAGATTGCCGTTGCCGGCGGCCGGGCCGACGAAGAGTGGCAGATGCGCCGCCTGGTTGGCGGAGTTGCGGCGATTGTAGAGGCCGCGGAAACGTGAAGGTGACGTCGTCGGTGAATTCGTGGGTGAGGTTGACGAAGCCGCCATAGCGTTCGAGCGGAACCTGGATGAAGTTGAACGGCGCGAAGTTGAAGCGGTCCGCCGGCGACGCGAAGTCACGATAGTCCGCGAGCGTCGGCGCGCGGCCGATCACCGGCGCGATCAGCGTCAGACCGCCCGGAGGACCGAAACCGGCCAGGATGAAGCGGCCGTTGGGCGTGCCCGAGCTGCAGGTCCCGTCGCAGGCGGTCGGCCCCGGGGTCGGGAAGAGCGAGATGCTTCGGTCGGCCGAGCTGACCTCGTCCTGCTTCACGTAATTGCCGCCGATGACGATTCGGGTGCGGTCGTCGTTCGTGCCGCCGCCCCAGCTCAGCGAATAATTCTGGGTGAAGCCGTCGCCTTCGTCGAACACGCCGAGCTGCGCCGAGGCGACCAGTCCGTCCTGTTGCTGCCGGGTGATGATGTTGACCACGCCCGGCGATCGCGTCCGAGCCGTAGATCGCCGAAGCGCCGCCCTGCAGCACCTCGACCCGCTCGATCATCCCTTCGGGGATGGAGTTGAGGTCGACCGAGCCCGGCACGCCCGAGGCGGAAGCGCCGTTGACGTAGCGCAGGCCGTCGACGAGGACGAGGATGCGGCGCGAGCCGAGATAGCGCAGGTCGACTTCGGCCGCGCCGGCGCCGACGCCGCCGCCGTCGGGCGGATTGCCGAAATTGCCCGAATTGTTGAAGCGGCTGTTGAGCGCGCCGCCGGAGCCCGGCAGGCGTTGAAGTGCCTCGGCGGTCGAGGTGAGGCCGGTGCGGTCGAGATCGGCGCGGTCGACGAACACGACCGGCTGGTCCTGGTCGAGCGGGTCGCGGCGGATGCGCGAGCCGGTGACGACGACCGCCTGCTCCTCCTGGGCGGCCGCGGGATCGGCGGCCGGGGGGGTCGTGCCCTGCGCAAAAGCCGGCGTGGCGCCGAGCGCGGCGGCGAGCGCGATGCCGGCGCTGCCGAGGCGGAGTTGCGAAGCAAGATTGGTCATGACGTGCCCTCCCAGAACGGGCGCGTTCATCGCGGATCCCTGCGCCCAGAGCAGAATGCTAGGCCGGGACGGCGGGCTCGCGGAAGCAGAAACGGAAGCGGAGGCAAATAGACACGCCGAATTTCGGCGGATCGTTGCATTCGTGTTACATTTACTCCGAGCCCGGTGCCGGCAGGCTCAGATAGTGGAGCCGCCTCATCTCGCGACGCCCGCGGACGACCGTGTCGAGGACGAGGCCGGTGAAGAAGCTCAGGAAGGCGAGGATCATCAGGCCGGTGGCGAGGATCGCGGTCGGGAAACGGGGGACGAGGCCGGTCTCGAAGAAGGTGATGGCGAGGGGGACGGCGAGGACCACGGCCAGCGCCGCCAGGAACAAGGCGAAGCTGCCGTAGAACAGGACCGGCCGCTCGATCCGGTAGAGGTGGAGGATGGTCTTCAGGATCCGCCAGCCGTCGCCGTAGGTGGAGAGCTTGGAATGCGAGCCTTCGGGGCGGGCGCCGTAGGCGGTCTCGACCTCCGCCACCGGCATGGCGAGCTCTAGCGCGTGGACGCTGATCTCGGTTTCGGTCTCGAAGCCGCGCGACAAGGCCGGGAAGCTCTTGACGAAGCGCCGCGAGAACACCCGGTAGCCCGAGAAGATGTCGCTGAAGCTGCGGCCGAAGAGGCTGGAGAGGAGGCCGGTGAAGATCCTGTTGCCGAGCATATGGCCGCGGCGATAGGCCTCCCCTTCCGGCGCCGGCAGGCGCGCGCCGACGACCATGTCGAGCCGCTCGTCGAGGAGCTTGCCGACCAAAGCGGGCGCGGCGGAGGCATCATAGGTCGCGTCGCCATCGGCCATCACGTAGATGTCGGCCTCGATGTCGGCGAACATGCGGCGGACGACATGGCCCTTGCCCTGCATCCTTTCGGAGCGGACGATGGCGCCGGCCGCGGCGGCGACCTCGCGGGTGCGGTCGGCGCTGTTATTGTCGTAGACGTAGATCCGCGCGCCGGGCAGCGCGGCGCGAAAGCCCGCCACCGTGCTCGCGATCGCGGCCTCCTCGTTATAGCAGGGCAAAAGGACGGCGATGCGGAGGGGGCTGGCGGCTTCGCTCATATCTGACCCACTACTCCGTTCGGCCCGTGCCCGTCGAAGGCCCCTCCTCCCTTTAAGGAGAAGGAAGGCGCTTCGACAAGCTCAGCGCGAACGGGCTTGGTGCAATCCCGCACCCGTCATGCCGGCGAAGGCTGGCATCCAGACGGCCTCGGCTGCTCCGACGCGGCATGAACCCCGAGCCTTCGCCGGGGTGACGCACAGGGTCAGGCCTTTTTGGCAGGAGCCTTTTTGGCCGGAGCCTTCTTCGCCGGCTTTTCGACCTGGGTCTCCACGGCGGGCGCCGCTTCCTTCTTCGCGGCCGGCTTCTTCGCGGCGGCCTTTTTCGCCTTGGGCCTGGCCTCTTCATGGTCGTGGCCGCAGCCCGGGCCGTGGACGTGCGGCGCGGCGCCCTCCTCGGCTTCGATCGCCGCCTCCAATTCCTCGCGGGTCGAATCGCGCTCGGCGATCTCGGCGGTGGCGAAGAGATGATCGACGACCTTATCCTCGAACAGGGGCGCGCGCAGCTGGGCGGCGGCCATCGGCTCGGCGCGCACATATTCGACAAACTTCTGCCGGTCCTCGGGCTTGTACTGCTGGGCGGCCTGCATGATCAGCTGGTTCATTTCCTGCTGACTGACCTGGACGCCGTTCTTTTGGCCGATCTCGGACAGGAGCAGGCCGAGGCGGACGCGGCGCTCGGCAATGGCATGATAATCGTCCCGCTCCTTCTCCATCTCGGCGCGGGCGGCGGCCGGATCCTGCTCGTGGCTGGCCTCGTGCTCGAGCTGCTGCCAGATCTGGTTGAACTCGGCCTCGACCATCGATTCGGGCACCGGGAAGTCGTGCGACGCGGCGAGCTGGTCGAGCAGCTGGCGCTTCATATGGGTGCGGGTGAGGCCGTTCAGCTCCTGCTCGACCTGTGCCTTCAAGAGGTCGCGGAGCTGGTCGATGCCCTCCAGGCCCATCGCCTTGGCGAACGCGTCATCGGCGGCCATCGCCTTGGCCACCTGGACCTCGTTGACGAGGACGTCGAAGGTCGCCTCGCGGCCCTTGAGGTAATCGACATTGTAATCGGCCGGAAAGGTGACCCTGACCTCGATCTGGTCGTTCGCCTTGGCGCCGATCAACTGGTCCTCGAAGCCCGGGATCAGCCGGCCCGAGCCGAGCTCGAGCGACATGCCTTCGCCCCTGCCGCCCTCGAACGGCTCGCCGTCAACCTTGCCCTCGAAATCCATGATTACGAGATCGCCCATGGCCGCCTTGTGCTTGGCGGGGGCGGGATCGTAGCTCTTCTGGCCCTCGGCGAGGCGGGCGACGGCGGCGTCGACGGCCTCTTCCGAAGCGGGGACGTTGAGCCGCTCGATGCGGAGGCCCTCGATCTTCGCCTCGGGCACGTCGGGCAGGGTCTCGACCTCGACCGTGACCACCGCGTCCTTGCCCTGCCCCCCTTCCTCGAGCGCGACCGCGGGCTGCATGGCGGGACGAAGCTTCTGCTCGCTCATCAGCTGCTGGACGCCGTCCTGGACCGCGTTCTGCAGCGCCTGCGCCTGAAGCGCCTCGCCGTGCATCTTGCGGATCAGATTGGCCGGCACCTTGCCGGGGCGGAAGCCGGGCATCCGCACCTGCGGAGCGATCGACTTCAGCTCCTTGTCGACCAGGGCATCGATGTCCCCGGCGGGAATGGTGATCCGGTAGGCGCGCTTCAGGCCCTCATTCAACGTCTCGACAGTCTGCATGATGGGATCAAACCTTCAAATCTTCAGCAAGCGGTGCGGCTTTCGTGCCGGGCGGGGGCGCTGGTGCGGGCGAAGGGACTCGAACCCCCACATCTTTCGATACCAGGACCTAAACCTGGCGCGTCTACCAGTTCCGCCACGCCCGCGGGCCACGGCAAGGCGGCGTCTATAACAGCGCGGGTGGAGAGGGCAAGCGGAGTCGCCGAGCGCAGAGAGCCCGAGAGATATGGCTAATGCTTTGTAAACCATCATGGCCGTATCAACGCTGCATGTATCGCACCGCTCGCCTCCAGGAACCCCAGTCCCCGTCCATGGCGTCCGTCGGTGCGGGGGCGCGCGTGGTCACCACCTTTCGGGTCGGCAAGCTCGTCACCGGGGCCGGGCAGAGCCTGTGCCTGGTGCGCGCCATCTCCGACCGGGCGGCGACGCTCGACATCGACGTGCCGTTCGAAGCCGACGAGGCGGCCGTGCTCGAGATCGGCCGCGAGACGATTGCCGGCACGCTCGTCAAGCTGGGCGGGCGCCGGGCCGAAATGCGCTGCGCCGATCCCGTCGAGCTGGACACCATCCTGGCGAGCGGCGGCCGCCGCATTCTGCCGCGGGTCGAGGTCGACGCTTATGCCCGAATCGAGGTCGGCGGCCTCTGCATCGCCGGGCGCATCCGCGACATCTCGACGGGCGGAATGAAGCTCTTCGCCGAGGACGTGCTGTGCGTCGGCGACCGCGTCCGGATCACCGTCAAGGGGCTCGACGCGCGGCCGGCCGGCATCGTGCGCTGGTGCTCAGGGGACGAAGCCGGCATTGAATTCGCCGAGCCTTTGCCGATCGCCGCGCTCAATGCCTGGCTGACCGGCGCCGCTCGGCGGGACGACCGGCCGATCGTCTCCAAATCCTGATCAGGCGGCGGCCGCGAAATCGGCGAGCGCGCGGCCGCGGCTGCGGAACAGGCCGGTGCCCATCGTCATCGTTTCGGCGAGCGGCAGCGCGGTGCCGCAGAAGGCGCATTCCGCCGACAGCCGCCCGACATACCAGTGCGACCGGCCGCAGCCCGGGCAGTGGTTCGCCTCGCTCTCGCGATAGACGACATGATAGCCGCGGCGCGCGGGATCGTGCGGATGGGGCTTCTGACCGAACAACTGGACCAACATCACTTCTACTCCCTTGGCCGCAGTCTTTCGCTGCGACGAACCGTTGTATTCCATAGATGAGTTGAACAGAAGCTGACCAAGGCCGTCGGCCGCCGTTCAGCAAGCGGCGTCATTGCCAGCGCCGATCAGCTGGATTAGGCGAGCGCCACGACTTTTCTGCGCGCGAGGCATTTTCCATGCGATTCAAGGTGTTGTTGGCCGGCTTGGCGGTCGTCTCGCTGGCGACGCCGGGCGCCGCGCAGCCGGCCGGGCCCGATTTCAGCGCCGACGCCTTCCGCGCCCATGTCGCCTTTCTCGCCGACGATCTGCTCGAAGGCCGCGACACCGGCAGCCGCGGTTACGACATCGCGGCGCGCTACGTCGCGACCCAGTTCGAGGCGCTCGGGCTTCGACCCGCCCTGGCCGACGGGCGCTGGCTGCAGCCGATCGATTTCCTTCGCTTCCGGCTGAGCGGCACCCCTTCCCTTACCGTCGGCGGGCGCAACTTCGCGCTGGGCCCGGGCCTCTCGTTCCGGCCGAGGCCGGAGGCGGCAAGCGTCGAAGCGCCGGCGGTGTTCGCCGGTTATGGACTCGACATGCCGGCGCACGGCTATCGCGACTATGACGGACTCGACGTACGCGGCCGGATCGTGGTCGTGCTTGCCGGCTATCCGCGCGGCACGGCGAGCGATGTCGGCGCCCACCTCAGCGCCGCCAAGCGGCAGATGGCGGCGTTGCGCGGCGCGGTCGGGATGATCGAGATCCGAGCGCCGTCGGCGACTCCGCGCAGCGCCGCCGCTGCCGCGGCCGCGGCGACCCGGCCGGGAACGACCTGGATCGGTCGCGACGGCGCTCCGTACAGCGAGGCGTCCGGCCTCAGCTTCATCGCCTCGATCGACCGCGCCACCGCGGCGGCGATGTTCCCGGCGGCGCGGCTGGCGCGGGCGCTGCGCGCGGCGGAGCGCGGCGGCAGGCCGCGCGGCTTCGACCTCGGCGTGCATATTCGCGCCGAGCAGGGCAGCAGCAGCGAGCGCTTCGCCAGCGCCAACGTGCTCGCCTTGCTGCCCGGAACCGATCCGGCGCTGGCCAGCGAGCCGGTGCTGCTGATGGCCCATCTCGACGGGCTCGGAGTCCGCGAAGCGGGGCAAGGCGACCGGATCCGCAACGGCGCGATGGACAATGCCGCCGGGGTCGCCACCCTGATCGAGGTGGCTCGGGCGATGAGCCGGCTGGGCCACCGGCCGCGCCGCCCGATCCTGTTCGCCGCCGTGACCGCCGAGGAGATCGGCCTCCTGGGCGCCAGCTATCTCGCCCACAATCCGGCGACTCGAGGGGGCGTGATCGCGGTCGTCAATCTCGACATGCCGATCCTGACCTACGAGTTCACCGACGTCACCGCCTTCGGTGCCGAGCATTCGACGCTCGGCCCGATCGTGGCCCGCGCGGCGGCGCGGATGGGAGTCGCGGTGGCGCCCGATCCGTTGCCCGAACAGGGGCTGTTCACCCGCTCCGACCATTATCGCTTCGTCCAGCGGGGCGTACCCTCGGTCTTCCTGATGACCGGCTTCGCCAATGGCGGCCGCGAACGCTTCGCCGCCTTCCTCGACGAGCGCTATCACGGCCCGGGCGACGATCTCGGCCAGCCGTTCGACTGGGCGGCGGGCGCGCGCTTCGCCCGGCTCAACTACCTGATCGCGCGCGAGATCGCCGACGGGGCACAAGCGCCGCTCTGGTACCGGGGCAGCTTCTTCGGTGACTCGTTCGGCGGCGAGCGCCCGCGCGCCGAGCGGCCGGCTAGCGGCCCAGCCCGGTGACTCGCCGCGCCTTGTCGATGGCGCGGTAGCCCAGCGACTTGAGATGGTTCTGGTGCGGGTAGCGCTTCGGGCGGGCCGGGTTCAGGCCGGCGTTGCGCAGCAGCCGATTCATGTCGTGGGCATATTCCTCCCTATAGCTCCATTCCGAGCGCCAGGTGATCGAGAAGGAGACCGAGACGCCGGGGCCGTTGCGGACCAGATGCGGCGCCATGAAGGGGACGTGGACCGCATCGCCGGGCTTGAGATCGAAATCGCGGCCGCGGCCGGCGAAATCGTCGCGCCAGGGCAGGTTGCGGTGGCCGCCGCCATGGAAACGTTCATGCTCCTCAGCCGGCACGACATGATCGTCGTCGGGCGGAAAGATCGTCATCGTCTTGGTGCCGCGGACCTGGAGCAGGATATTGTGCTCCGGATCGAAATGAAGCGGAGTGACCGATCCGGGCGAGCTGATGAAGACGAAGCCGCGATGCTTGAGCATCGCGCCGGTGCGCGCGCCGACGACCGAGTCGAGCGGCGCCAGCGCCTCGAGCAGGAAATCGCGGAAGACCTGGTCCTGCTCGATGAACTTCAACACCATCCACGAACCGCATTGCTCGATCCGGCGGATCGTCTCCTGGACGGAAAGGCCGTTGCCCGGCGCGGTCAGCGGGTCGATTCCGAACGGCGTGTCGCCGGGATAATATTCGACGTCGACCGGCCGGATTCGCTGCGCCAGCGCCGCCAGCGCATCGAGCTGAAGCAACGGATGCTCGGTGAGATTGTGGCTGAGCAAAGTCGGCTGGGCCGGATAGGCCTTGCCCAACATGTCCAAAGCCGGGTCGTCGAAGATGTTCATGAACGGGCCTTTCGAAGCAAGCGACGAACGCCTGCGGAGCCCTTTTCCAGGGCTCGGCAAAGCGCGAAAATGAGGAAAGCGCGGGTGCCTCGCAGCCGAACCGTCACTCGGACGATGGAGCGGCGCTCGGTCCAGAGGCTGTCGATCATCGGATGGTCCTCGACCGCGCAACTGTCCATCCAGCCGATGTCGTCACGTTCGAGGATGTTGAGATTTTCGAGCTGGATCAGCACCCCCGGCGAGAACCGGGCGAACTCCTCGTCGAACACGGTCTTGAAGGAGAAGCTGCCCGGCGGGGTGAGGAAGTTGACCAGCATCGCGATCGGGCGCCCGCCAAGGTCGAGGCGGAGGAATTGCAGGCGTCCCTCGGCCTGGGCAGCAGCGACAATTTGACGAAAAAACAGCTCCGTTTCCGGCCGGTCGGCAAGGGCGCTGCCCTCTTTGCCTTTCCAGCCGGCCTTCTCCAGCGAGAGGTAGCCATCGCACCAGGAGACAAGCGCCGACGGATCGTCGAGCGTCCTTGCTTCGACGGGGCCGAGCTCGGCGAGCCGGTTGCGGAGGCGACGGATCTCCTTGCGCTTCTTCTGGCGAACCGCGCGTTCGTAATAAGCAAGTGGGCTGAGATCGCTCTGCAAGAAAGCGCGAACCTCGCGATAAACCGTCTCGCCCGGCAGGGCGCGACGGACCGGGCCTTGTTCCGCGAGACCCCGCAAGTGAAGGAAGTTCGGCGCCCAGTCGGCCTCGTCCAGCGCCGCGAGGGCGGCAGTCCAGAAGGCCTTCTCTTCCCCCGCCGCGACCAAAGGCGTGGCAAGGAAAGCCTGCGAATGAAGCCAGTTCTCGACATGGCGAACGGGAAGGCGGGCATAGCCCGTCTCCACCGACACGAGCAGCAGGCCGATCAGCCGGCTGCCGCGGCGGACCTCGAGCAGCCGAATGTCCCGGCCGGCCCCCAAAGTGCGCAGCGACGCGGCGACGAACCAATGCTCGGCGAAGGCGTTGGGCTCGGACGCTCGAGCGGCGAGCGCCGTCCATTCGGCGGCGAGCCCGTCGACGGCGTCATGCGCGCGGTGGACGAAGACGTCGACGCCGGCGCCCGCCGGCACGGTTTCGAGCCGAGCCGGGGACGCCCCCGCCCGCTCCATCGTCGCCGCGATTTGGCCTGCCGGACCCATGAGCGCGCGTTAGCGGCGAGAGGTAAAAATATGGTGGGCGAAAAGCCCCCAACCGTCATGCCAGCGAAGGCTGGCATCCAACTGACTCCGTATGGACCCCAGCCTTCGCTGGGGTGACGGGTTGGGCTCAGGCCGTCGCCAAAGCGTAATCCCGATATTGCTCGCGCAGCTTGGTCTTGAGCAGCTTGCCGGTGGCGGTGTGGGGGAGGCTGTCGACGAACAATATCTCGTCGGGCAGCCACCATTTCGCGACATGGCGCATGAGATGCTCCTGGATCGCCGCGGCGGTCACGTCCGAACCCTGCTTGCGCACGACGAGGAGCAGCGGCCGCTCGTCCCATTTCGGGTGCCTGACCCCGATCGCCGCGGCCTCGGCGACTCCGGGGCAGCCGACGGCCGCATTTTCGAGATCGACCGAGCTGATCCATTCGCCGCCCGATTTGATCACGTCCTTGGAACGATCGGTGATCTGCATGGTACCGCACGGATGGAGGACGGCGACGTCGCCGGTATCGAACCAATTGTCGCCCTGCGCGCAATCGCCGCTTTCATCCTGGAAATAGCGGCGGATCACCCACGGGCCGCGGATCTGGAGGCGGCCCGAACTCTTGCCGTCGCGCGGCTGGACCGCGCCGTCGTCGTCGACCACGCGCAGCTCGACTCCGAACGGCACCCGGCCCTGCTTGGCGACGAGATCGACCTGCTCCTCGAAGTTCAGTTCGTCCCAATTGGCCGGCGGCGAGCCGATCGTTCCGATCGGCGAGGTTTCGGTCATCCCCCAGGCATGGCCGACCCGGATGCCCATCTTCATCAGCCGCTCGATCATCGCCCGCGGCGCGGCCGAGCCGCCGATGGTGACGAGTCTGAGATGCTCGGGCGTCTCGCCGGTCGAGTCCATATGCTGGAACATGGCGAGCCAGACCGTGGGCACGCCGGCGCTGTGAGTGACCTTCTCCGCGTTCATCAGCCGGCACAAAACGACAGGATCGTTGACCGCCGAATAGACGAACTTGATCCCGGCCAGCGCGCCGGCGAAGGGCAGGCCCCAGGCGGCGGCGTGGAACATCGGAACGATCGGCAGCGCCACCGAGGCCGGCGCGAGATCGAAGCACGAAGGCGCGACCTCGGCCATGGCGTGGATCACCGAGGAGCGGTGTTCGTAGAGCACGCCCTTGGGATTGCCGGTGGTGCCCGAGGTGTAGCAGAGCATGCAGGGCTCGCGCTCCGACCCTTCGGCCCATTGATAGTCGCCGTCTTCGGCCGCGATCAGCGCTTCGAACTGTCCGTCGTCGAAGCAGACATAATGGTCGATCGTCGTCCATTGGGATTTGAGCCGGTCGACGATCGGCTGGAATACCTTGTCGTAAAGCAGGACTTTGTCCTCGGCATGGTTGGCGATGTAGGCGAGCTGCTCGTCGAACAGGCGCGGGTTGATGGTGTGGATGACCCCGCCCATGCCGATCGCGCCGTACCAGGCGACGAGGTGGCGGCTGTGGTTCATGCCCATGGTGGCGATTCGGTCGCCGCGCTTCGCGCCCAGCCTTTCGAGCGCCTGGGCGAGCCTGCGCGCGTCGCGGGCGACGCCGGCCCAGTTCGTCCGAGTCTCGCTGCCGTCGGCCCAGTGAGTGACGATCTCGCGCCCGCCATGCTCGCGCTCGGCATGGTCGATAAGGCGCGGGATGCGCAATTCGAAGTCCTGCATTCCGCCGATCATGACACCCCTCCTCCGTTCAGGCGGGCCCTTCCCGTCATTCCAGCGAACGCTGGAATCTCTTTGCCGTCCTGTCGAGAGGAAAAGAAGAGAGAGCCCAGCTTTCGCTGGGGTGACGCCGGTTTAAGAGACCAGCGCCAGGCGCGGCGCTTCCGCGACGGAGAGGGCGACCGCACTGATGCCGTCGACCCGCTCGATTCGGGCGGCGAGCTCGGCGTCGACGACGAAGTCGCGGCCGAGCACGAGATCGGCCTCGCCGCCGGCGAAGCGGGCCCTCAATCGAAGCTGGCCATTGCCGCCGCGCGCCTCGGCGACCTCGGCGGCGAGGCGGCGGACCGCCGCTTCGCTGTCGGCCTCGACCTCGAGCTGGAGCCGGGTCCGCCGCGACAGGCTGTCGAAGCTTTGCAGCGAGCGGATCGTGACTCGCGGAGTCTCCTCGCCCGGGCGGCGGTCGAGCTCCACATTGAGCAGCACGCACTGGCCGGCCTTCGCGAAGGCGATCGCCTGATCGGCGGCCATGTCGTCGAAGACGGTCGCTTCGAACTGACCCGACGAATCGGACAGGGTCGCCATCATGTAGCGGCGGCCCTTGGCCGAGGTTCGCCAGCGCGTGTCTTCGACGAGGGCAGCCATGACCGCGCCGGTACGGCCGCCGTCGGCGGCCGCTGGCAAGGCGGCGAGATCGGCGAAACGCCGGGCGCCGTGGGCGAGGGCGAGGTGGCGGTAATTGTCGACCGGGTGGGCCGAGAAATAAAAGCCGAACGAGTCCTTCTCGGCGGCCATACGCTGGGCGAGCGACCAGGTCTCGCTGGCCGGCATTCGGATCGGGACGACATTGGCCGGTCCCTCGCCGAACAGGCCGCCCTGCCCGCTGGTCCGCGCCTCGGCGGCGCTGGCGGCGGCGGCGAGGATGGTCTCGGCCGCGGCGAACGCCGCCCAGCGCTCGGCAATGCCGTCGAAGGCGCCGCCGCCGGCGAGGCTTTCGATCTGGCGGCGGTTGACCAGGCGAGGATCGATTCGGGCGGCAAAATCGTCGAGGCTGGCGAACGGTCCATTGAGGCGGCGCTCGTCGACCAATTGCTCCATCGCCTTCTCGCCGACGCCCTTGAGAGCGCCGAGCGCGTAACGGACGGCGTAATTGTGCTCCTGCGAAAGCAGGAGCCCAGCTTCAGGAGCGGTCTGGGTTCCTGCTTTCTCAGGAACACCGGGGAGTGGTTCGACCGAGAATTCGGCTTCGGACAGGTTGATCGACGGCGGCAGGCAGGCCGCGCCGGCGCGGCGCATGTCATCGACGAAGATGGCGAGCTTGTCGGTCAGATGGATGTCGAAGCACATCGAGGCAGCGTAGAATTCGATCGGATGATGGGCCTTCAGCCAGGCGGTCTGATAGGCGATCAGGGCGTAGCCGGCGGCGTGGCTCTTGTTGAAGCCGTAGCCGGCGAATTTGTCGATCAAGGCGAAGAGATCGCTGGCCTGTTGAATGCTGATGCCGTTCGCGGCGCAGCCCGAGCAGAACCGTTCGCGTTGCGCGGCCATTTCCGTCTGGATCTTCTTGCCCATCGCCCGGCGCAGCAGATCGGCCTCGCCGAGGCTGAAGCCGGCGAGCACCTTAGCCGCCTCCATCACCTGCTCCTGATAGACGAAGATGCCGTAGGTCTCCTTGAGCACCTCTTCCAGCAAGGGATGGGGGAAGGAGATCGGCTCGCGGCCGTTCTTGCGCGCGCCGAACATCGGAATGTTGTCCATCGGGCCGGGCCGGTAGAGCGAGACGAGCGCGACGATGTCGCCGAAATTGTCGGGCTTCACCGCCGCGAGCGTGCGCCGCATGCCTTCGGATTCAAGCTGGAACACGCCCACCGTGTCGGCGCGCTGGAGCAATTTATAGACTTCGGGATCGTCCCACGGCATCAGCCGGTCGAGATCGACTTGGATGCCGCGCTTCGCGAGCATCTCGACCGCCTTGCGCAGCACCGACAGCGTCTTGAGGCCGAGGAAATCGAACTTCACCAGCCCCGCCGCCTCGACATATTTCATGTCGAACTGGGTCACCGGCATGTCCGAGCGTGGATCGCGGTAGAGCGGGACGAGCGCGTCGAGACGGCGATCGCCGATCACCACCCCGGCGGCGTGGGTCGAGGCGTGGCGCGGCAGGCCCTCCAGCTTCATCGCGAGGTCGAACAGGCGGCGCACCTGGGCGTCGCCCCGATATTCGGCGGCAAGCTCGGAGACGCCGTTCAGCGCCCGCTCCAGAGTCCACGGGTCGGTCGGGTGGTTGGGAATGAGCTTCGCCAGCCGATCGACCTGGCCGTAGGGCATTTGCAGGACCCGGCCGGTGTCCTTGAGGACGGCGCGCGCCTTCAATTTGCCGAAGGTGATGATCTGGGCGACCTTGTCGGTACCCCAGCGCTGCTGGACGTAGCGGATCACCTCGCCGCGCCGGGTCTCGCAGAAATCGATGTCGAAGTCCGGCATCGAGACGCGCTCGGGATTGAGGAAGCGCTCGAACAGCAGGCCGAGGCGGATCGGATCGAGATCGGTGATGGTCAGCGACCAGGCGACGACCGAGCCGGCGCCCGAGCCGCGGCCCGGGCCGACCGGAATGCCCCGCTCCTTGGCCCATTTGATGAAATCGGCGACGATCAGGAAATAGCCGGGAAAGCCCATGCCGACGATGACATCGACCTCGAAGTCGAGCCGGTCGAAATAGGCCTTGCGCTCGGCCTCGGCAAGACCGGGATAAGTGGCAAGCCGCCGTTCCAGGCCCAAATGGGCGTCGGCGCGGAGCTGCGTGGCTTCCGCATCGAGATCGCCGGCGGTGCTGGGCAGGATCGGCCGGCGCTTGGGCGCGCCGACCGCGCAGCGGCGGGCGATGACCGACGTGTTGTCGATCGCCTCGGGCAGATCGGCGAACAAAGCGCGCATGGTGGCGGCGGGCTTGATCCACGCCTCGGGCGAGGAGGTTTCGCGGTCGTCGCGGTCGATCTGGCTCGACTGGGCGATGCAAAGCATGGCGTCGTGGGCGTGGTGGAACGAGGCGTCGGCATAAGAAGCGGGGTTGGTCGCGACGAGAGGCAGGCCGCGCGCATAAGCGAGGTCGATCAGCGCGGCCTCGGCCGCCTGCTCGACCGGATCGCCGCGGCGGCTGATCTCGACGTAGAGGCGGCCGGGAAACAGCGCCTGAAGGCGATCGGCGATGGCGTCCGCCGGCTGTCCCTCGGCGATCAGCCGGGCAAGAGCCCCCTCCCCGCCGCCGGTCAGAGCGATCAGGCCCTCGGTTCGCCCTTCCAGCGAATCGAACAGAACATGGGGCTCTTCCTCGACCGGCCGGCCGAGATGCGCCTCGGATACGAGCGCGCAGAGGTTCTGATAGCCGGTTTCGTCCTGCGCATAGAGCGCCAGCCAGTCGATTGCCGGCGGCCTGGCGTCCTTGTCCCCCACCCCGCTTTGGGTCCCCGGCCGGGCGACGCCGAGCAGGGTGCCGATGATCGGCTGCACCCCCGCCTCGATGCAGGCGTCGGTGAACGGCATGGCGGCATAGAGGCCGTTGCGGTCGGTCAGCGCCGCGGCCGGGAAATCGAGCCGCTTCGCCTGGCTGGCGATCGCCTTCGGCTCGATCGCGCCTTCGAGCATCGTGTAGCAGGAGAAGATGCGTAACGGGACGTAGGGCGCGGCGGGAGACATCGCGCGACTATGGGAGCTGCGCGCGAGTCGGGGAAGGTTTCCCGTGCTCCTTTTCCACAACTAATTCGCGCCTGCGCCCCGGTGTCGGGCGCGGCGGCATCCGAGATGGCGTTTGGATAAGAGCAGCCGAACAAACCAACTTAAGGAACCATGACGGATGTGATAGGAAGTTCAGAGTCGGAGGTATCCATGGCAAAGCTAAAGCTTACGCTTGCGGCAATGCTTTTTATCGGCCTTGCTGCCTGCGCGGACATGCAAGCTACGAATAATACTTCGGCGAACGTGAGCGACACCCTGCCGTTCGAAGAGGAAGGCAACGTTGTTGTTAATGGCCAGTTGGTACCCGCCAGCGAGTATCCGATCTGCCCGGAGGTCTCGCGCCGGGTCTCGATTCCAGATTGCGAGTATTTCACCGAGCTCGCGCGCCGAACCAGCGAGGGCGTCGGCGCTTTCAATGCGCCGGATCGGATGCAGCGTGGAGAACACTTCCGGGTCAATCTCGTGCTCGCGCCCCCCCCGCCGCCGCCGACGGAGACTATCCCAGGCAATATCAGTGACACGGCGGCGAACTCCAGCGCCAACGGGGACAGGCCGGACAACACGCTCACCACCACGGAGGACGAACCCCCGCCCAGGCATCATGTACCGACGCCGCGCGAGACGATCGAGGAACTGCCCGGCGAAACCGTCGAGATCACGCCGCTGATCGGACGCTTCATGAGCGCCGAGCTGCGCGGTCATGGCTTCCGGATCGAGCCTGTGGGACCGGTTTCTAAGGAAGTGCCGCTGGACAGCCAAACCAGCTGGGAGTGGCAGATCACCGCGCTGAGCGAAGGCGCCCAGACGCTGACCCTGACCACCGTGGTCGAGGGCCAGGGCGCCGACGGCAGGCGAATCCCGCTCAAAAGCACGATCTTCAATCGTGTCGTCACAGTGGAAGTGGGTTGGAGCGGGTGGCTCGCGGACCTGCTCGATGGCCTGCCGGCCTGGATGCGGCGGATCGAGGTTGTGCTGATCGCGCTTGCCACCCTGATTGCGGCGATCTTCGGGGTGTTCGTCGCATTCCGGCGGGGCCGCCGGGACCTTTCGAGCGCGAAGCCGCCGCCGCCCGCCCCGCCGCCTCCGCCGTCCGAGGGAGGCTAGCGCCGCGCCGCGTTCACTCCAGCACGCCCTCGTGCAGCCGCAAAACCCGGTCCATCTTGGCGGCGATTCGCTCGTTGTGGGTGGCGACGAGGGCGGCGCTGCTTTCGCCGCGGACCAGGCTCAGGAACTCGGCGAAGACGAGGTCGGCGGTGGCCTCGTCGAGATTGCCGGTCGGCTCGTCGGCGAGGACCAACGCCGGGCGGTTGGCAAGCGCGCGGGCGACGGCGACGCGCTGCTGCTCGCCGCCGGAAAGCTTGCTCGGCGGGTGGGTCAGGCGCTCGGCCAGGCCGAGCGAGCCGAGCAGCGATTCGGCGCGGGCTTGCGCCTCCGCGTTAGTGGCGCCGCGGATCAGCTGGGGGATGACGACATTCTCGGCGGCGCTGAAATCGGGCAGCAGGTGGTGGAACTGGTAGACGAAGCCGAGTAGATCGCGGCGGATTCGGGTGCGGCCGGCTTCGTCGAGCGCGGCGGCCTCCTCGTCCTTGATCCGGATCGAGCCTTCGAAGCCGCCTTCGAGCAGGCCGACCGCCTGAAGCAGCGTCGACTTGCCCGAGCCCGACGGGCCGAGCAAAGCGACGATCTCGCCTTGCGCGACGGTGAGGTCGACGCCGCGCAGCACGTCGATGCGCACCCCCGCCTGCTCGAAGCTGCGCCTGCAGGCCGGGGACCTCGAGGACGTCATTCATAGCGAAGCACCTGGACGGGATCGGTGCTCGCCGCCTTCCATGCCGGGTAGAGCGTGGCGAGGAAGCTCAGCACCAGCGCCATGACGACGATCGCGGCGACCTCGACCGGATCGGTCTTGGCCGGCAATTCGGTGAGGAAGCGGACCGACGGGTCCCAGAGGTTCTGGCCGGTGACGAGCTGGATGAAGGAGACCACGGCCTGGCGGTAGAAGAGGAAGATCGCGCCGAGGATCAGGCCGGCGAGGATGCCGAGCGTGCCGATCGTCATTCCGACCGTCACGAACACCTTCATCAGGGCGCGGCGCGAGGCGCCCATGGTGCGCAATATAGCAATGTCGCGGGTCTTGGCGCGGACCAGCATGATCAGCGAGGAGAGGATGTTGAACACCGCGACCAGGACGATGATCGAGAGCACGACGAACATCGCCACCCGTTCGACCTGGAGCGCCTCGAACAACGCCGAGTTCATCGACCGCCAGTCGTTGACCACGGCGCGGCCGGCGACGGCGCCGGACAAGGGGGCGAGGATTTCGTCGACCCGGTCGGCGTCGACGGTGTCGACCTCGATCATGCCGACCGCATCGCCGAGCATCAGGAAGTTCTGCGCCTCCTCGAGCGGCATGACGACGAACGCCTTGTCGAAATCGTAGAGGCCGACCTCGAAGATCGCCGCGACATTATAGTCGACGAGGCGCGGGACGGTGCCGAACGGCGTGGTGCGGCCCTGCGGCGAGATGATTGTGATCGAGCTGCCGACGGAAAGGCCGAGCAATTCGGCGAGGCGCGAGCCGATCGCGACATTGTTGCTGTCGGGGCGGAGCGCGGTGAGCGAGCCGGCCAGCACGTTGTCGCGGATCGTCGGGTTGGCGAGGATGTCCGCGCGCGGCATGCCGCGGAGCAGGATCGCCTCGACGCGGCCCTCGTGGGTGGCGAGCAAGGGCTGCTCGATCAGCGCCGAGGCGGAGGTGACGCCCGGCGTCCGCCGCGCCTGCGTCGAGGATCGGGCGCCAATTCTCGAGACGGCCGCCATAGCCCTGGACGACGGCGTGGCCGTTCAGGCCCGTCACCTTGTCGAACAATTCGGCGCGGAAGCCGTTCATCACGCTCATCACGATGATCAGGGCGGCGACGCCGAGCATGACCGCGACGAGGCTGATCCCGGCGACAAGGAAGATGAAGCCCTCGCCCTTGCCCGGCAGCAGATAGCGCCGGGCGACCATCCGTTCGTAGCGGTTGAGCAGCATCGCCTAGCTACTCGTCACCCCAGCGAAGGCTGGGGTCCATGCCGGACTCCGAATGGATGCCAGCCTTCGCTGGCATGACGTGGGAGGGCCTCATCCCGTCAGCCTCGCCAGCGCGCTTTCGATCGACAGCTCCTCACGCTCGCCGGTGGCGCGGCGCTTCAATTCGACGACGCCTTTTTCGAGCCCCTTGGGGCCGACGATCAGCTGCCAGGGCAGGCCGATCAGGTCCATCGTCGCGAACTTGGCGCCGCCGCGCTCGTCGCGGTCGTCGTAGAGGGTCTCGACCCCGGCCTCGTTCAGGCGGCCGTAAATCTCGTCGGCGGCGCTGGTGACGTTGCCGTCGTCGGCGCGCATGTTGACGAGGCCGACCCGGAACGGCGCGACGCTCTCGGGCCAGACGATGCCGGCCTCGTCGTGGCTCGCCTCGATGATCGCGCGCCATCAGCCGCGAGACGCCGACGCCGTAGCTGCCCATGTGCGGGTGGACCTGGCCGCCGTCGGCGGTCTGGACGCGAGAAGCCCATCGACTCGCTATATTTGGTGCCGAAGGCGAAGATGTGGCCGACCTCGATGCCGCGGCGGCTGCGCAGCCGCTCGGCCGGCACCGGGCAATCGGCGACCTTGGCATGCTCCTCCTCCTCCATCGCGTAGAGGCCGGTGAGCCGGGCGATGGTCGAGGCGTCGGCGGTGAGCAGTTCCTCGCGGGAAACGTCCTCGAGCGCGGCGTCGTAGAAGAGCGCGCTCTCGCCGGTGTCGGCGAGGATGTGGAATTCGTGGGTGAGGTCGCCGCCGATCGGCCCGGTCGGCGCGCGGACCGGGACCGCCTGCAGGCCGAGCCGGGCGAAGGTGCGCAGATAGGCGACGAACATCGCCTCGTAGCTCGCCTTGAGCCCCGCCTCGTCGAGGTCGAACGAATAGGCGTCCTTCATCAGGAACTCGCGGCCGCGCATGACGCCGAAGCGGGGGCGGACCTCGTCGCGGAACTTCCACTGGATGTGGTAGAGCGTGCGCGGCAGATCGCGATAGGATTTGACCGCGCCCAGGAAGATCTGGGTGATCATCTCCTCGTTGGTCGGGCCGTAGAGCATCTCGCGATCGTGCCGGTCCGGGAAGCGCAGCATCTCCGGCCCGTAGGCGTCGTAGCGGCCCGACTGGCGCCAGAGATCGGCCGACTGGATGGTCGGCATCAGCATTTCGATCGCGCCGGCCTTGTCCTGCTCCTCGCGGACGACCTGCTCGATCTTCCTGAGCACGCGGTGGCCGAGCGGCAGCCAGGCGTAGATGCCGGCCGCGGTCTGGCGGATGAGGCCGGCGCGAAGCATCAGCTTGTGGCTGACGATCTGGGCGTCGGCGGGCGTCTCCTTGGCGACGGGGAGGAAGTAGCGGGAAAGGCGCATCGGATCCGTTCGAAAGGCGAGGACGCCGCTGCTCTAGGGTGGGCGGTGCGGCAACGCAACGGCCGGCGCCGCCCTGTGGCCGACTCGCAACAGCGGCGCGGCAAAACGGCGGCGGCGGCTTATAGGGCGATGACAAGCCGCGCCGGCGCGCATAACCCTATTTCCACGCAACCAAGGACTTAAGGCCTGGTTCGGGGAGGCTGCGGCCCCGCTTTTCCTCTTGCGAGGTGAGGACAAGCGCGCGGGCCACAGCGTCACAAGGGGGTAGACGGCGCAAGCCGTCTCACGGGTGCCCGGCTCTTCGGAGCCGGGCACTTGTCGTTTGGGGGGCGGTAGATCCCGCACCCGGGAGTCATCCCGGCGGAAGCCGGGACCCATGAACCGAAGAGATGGCGAATGAGGCGCGGGCGTCCGCGCACGTCCTCGAACCTCGGTGTTCATGGGTCCCGGCTTTCGCCGGGATGACTCTGGGGGGCGACCACCCTGCCCTCCTTCAGCCGGACGATATGGTCGCAGCCGGCCAGCGTCGAGGCGCGGTGGGCGATCATGACGATGGTGATCTCCTCGCCCAGCGCCATCAGCGCGCGCATTACCGCCGCCTCGGTCTCGTCGTCGAGAGCGCTGGTCGCCTCGTCGAGGATCAGCACCGGCGCGCCTTTATAGAGCGCTCGGGCGATGCCGATCCGCTGGCGCTGGCCGCCCGAGAGGCGGATGCCGCGCTCGCCGACGCGCGTGTCGTAGCCGTCGGGCAGGCCGGCGATGAACGCCTCGAGCTGCGCGGCGGCGGCGGCTGCGACGAGCCGTGGCACTGTCACCGTCTGCGGATCGACGCCGAACGCGATGTTGGCGGCGATGCTGTCGTCGGTCAGATAGACGGCCTGCGGCACGTGCGCGATCTGGCCGCGCCAGCGCGCGCGGCCGGCGCCGTCGAGCGCTTCGCCGTCGATTCGGACCACGCCGCCATCGGGCTCGAGCAGGCCCATCAGCAGGTCGAGCAAGGTGCTCTTGCCGCTGCCGGTCGGCCCGGCGATGCCGATCCGCGCGCCACGCGGAATATCGAGGTCGACCGAGTCGAGCGCGAAGCTGCCTTCCGGGTGGCGGTAGGACACCGATTCGAAGCGGATCGAGCGGACGAAGGGCAACGGGCCGGCCGCCCCGGCGGGCGCCTCCTCGACGACCGGCGCCTCGATCAAGGCGACAACGTCGCCGAGCAGGTGGAAGGCACCGGTGCTGAGGCTGAGCCCGGCATAGGTCTGGTGGAGCAGCGGCAGCAGTCGCTGGGCGCCGAGCGCCAGAGCGCCGAGGACCGGGATGGCGGCGAGGATGCCGCCCGGCTGGCGGCTCATCGCCCAGGCGATCAGAGCGATCGCGACGATGCCCGCCGCCTCGACCACGAAGCGCGGCGCGGCGGCGGTGAAGGCGTTGACCGACTGGGCGCGGCGATAGCGCGCGTCGACGCGGCGGAAGCCGTCCTCGAACAAGGGCTGGGAGCGATCGAGGATGACGTCGCGTATTCCGCCCAGCCCCTCCTGGACGATCTTGACGCGCGCGGTCGCGGCCTCGGACAGGATACGCGCATTGCGGCGCAAGCGGCCGCGATTGGCGAGGCTGACCGCGGCATAGATGAAGGTGACGAAGGCGGCCGCGCTCAGCGCGGCGAACGCGTCGATCAGGCAGAGCAGAGCGATAATCGACAGCGCGATGAAGCCCGACGTCAGGCCCTGCATGCCCGGCTGCAGGATATCCTGCACCACCTTCTGGACCTTTTCGATGCCGGACAGGATCTCGCTCGACGAGCGGCGGACGTAAGCGGAATAAGGCTGGCGCAGCATTCGGGCGAAGATTCGCGAGGCGAGATCGTGGCCCACGGCGGTGACGAAGCGGTGCGTGTACCAGGCGAGCAGCACCCGGACGACCGCCGCCGCGACCGCGGCGGCGGCGAGCAGCAGCGAGGCGGCGAGTACCGGATCGCCGCCGATGATCGAAACCCAGCGGCCGACGGCGGGGAAGCGGGCGAGCTGATCGGGCGCGGCGATCAGGGCGAGGAACGGCAGCGCCGCGCCGATGGTGAGCAATTCGGCGAGTGCGCCCACCACCATCAGCACCAGCGCCAGCGCGAACTGGCGGCGCCGGCGCGGCACCATGGTGCGATAGAGGGCGGCGAGCGGCTGCATGCGGATCAAGAGCCGTGGCGGGCCGGATTTGTAAAGCGCCGTTCGCCACAGCCAGCGATTCCGCCTCGGTCCCGTGGTCCGATTCGTGCTATCGGATCGGACGCCGCCGATCAGGCCGCCAAGGGGGAACATGGAAAAGGAATCATCCGCGCCGAGGGCCAAGGGCGTGCTCGCGGCGTGCGTGCTCGTCGCGTCGCTGTGCCTGGCCGGCTGCAACCCGGCGAGCGACGGGCAGGAGGTGACCGAATATGCACTGCTTTATCCGGGCGAGCCCAATCCCCCCGCGCCCGGCCGCGGCGTCCACGCGCCGGGGGGCATGCCCCATCCGGGATCGACCCACGAGCTCGTCTTTGACGAGCGAAGCGGCGCGCTGTGGATATCGGGCCAGAATCACGATTCGCTGGCGCGCGTCACGCTCGACGCCCGCGGACGCCCCCAAATCGGCTTCCAGGAGATGCCGCCGGGCAGCGGCCCGCACGGCATCGCATTCGACGCCGCGGGACGGCGCTGGGTGACTCTCGAATTCCAGGGCCGGATCGTCGCCTTCGACCGACGCGGCAGGATGATCGCCAGCCGCGACGTCCGCCTCAAGTGCCAGGACTGCCCGGTGCCGATCGACACCCATCCGCACGGCCTCGGCATCGGCGCCGATGGCCGAACGATCTGGTTCACCGGCAAGGCGACCGGAACGGTGGGCCGGATCGCGCCCGACGGCAGCATCCGGCATTTCGCCTTGCCGACTGCCGGCAGCACGCCGATCTACATAAGGGCCGGCGCGGACGGCAACATGTGGGTCACCGAGCTGACCGGCAACCAGATCGCGCGGGTGACGCCCGAGGGGCAGATGACCGAATTCGCGATCCCGACGCCCTATGCCCGGCCGATCGCGATCGTGCCCGGGCCGGACGGCAATATGTGGTTCAGCGAGGAGGCCGGATCGATGGTTGGCCGGATTACTCCGCGTGGCGAGATCACCGAATTCCCGGTACCGCGCCCGCACCTAAACGTCATCCTCGGCGGGCTGGCGTTCGACGGCGCGGGCAATCTTTGGGTCCAGCAATATGTCGACCACAACCGGCCCGAGCCGGGCGGCGCCGACCGCATCGTCCGCATCGACCGGGCCGGTCTTGGCGGTGCTCCCGCGGCCCTCGGCGATGCGCATTTCACTTTCTATCCGGTGCCGAGCCGCGACACGGTCATGCACCGGATCACGCGGGGCCCCGACGGGGCGATGTGGTTCACCGAGTTGCGCGCCGACCGGCTGGGACGGATAGCGCCGAGGCGGCCGCCGCGCTGAGCCGCTGGCGGCATGAGGGCGGCGAGGAGGAAGCATGGCAGTCTCGATCAACAGCATGTCGCGGAGCCGGTCGCGCCGGATTGCGACGACGCTCGCAATCGTGCTTGCGGCAAGCGCAGTCGGCCTCGCCGCCAACCTCGCCGCCGGCGCGATCGCGCTTCCCGACGACGTTCCGGCGCGGCTCGCCGCCGGCACGATCGACGGCGCCGGCCTGCGCCACCTCGCGCTGGCCGGCGCGGCGATGCTGGTCCAGCCGCTGGTGGTGATCGCCCTCCTGCTGGCAATCGAGATCCGGGCCGGTCCGCACGGCCGCAGCCGCAAGGACCGCTGGCTCGCCTGGCTTGTCCAGTGCGTCTTCGTCACCGCGGCGACCCTGCTCACGCTCGCCTTCGGGGCGCTCGGGATCATCCCCGACCGGCCGTGGCTGGGCGCCGGCGAGGCGGCCGGGCCGTTCGCGGCAACGCTGCGGACCCTGTCGGTCTTCCTGCTCGCCGTCGCTCTCGCCGATCTCCTGCGCTACTGGGTGCATCGCGCCCAGCATGCGATCCCGCTGCTGTGGAAATTCCACGCCGTCCATCACGGCCCGGCCGACCTCGACGTCCTCCACAATTTTACTCATCCGGTCGAGAAGCTGGTCAACCTGATGCTGATCACGGTGCCGACCGCCGTCCTGGTCGGCGCCGACGGCGGCACCTTGTTCCTGCTCGCCGGCTTCTTCGCCATCCAGGGGCAGCTGCTCCACATGAACGTGCCGCTCGATTACGGCCGATTCGCCGCGATCATCGCCGACAACCGCTTCCACTTCATCCACCACAGCCGCGACCCCGCCGACTTCAACGCCAATTATGCCGGCGTCCTGCCGATCTACGACCGCCTGTTCGGCACCTATCGCGCGCCGCGCGGCGAGACTCTGCCGCCGACTGGCCTTGCCGAATGGCAGGGACCAAGCCTCGCCGACTATCTGCTGGCGCGACGGACCGGAGCGTTCCGACCCCGAAGACCGGGAATCAGCGAAACACCGGGCGCCTAGCCGGCGAAGTCGTCGGACCCCTCGACGGCGGCGGGGGCGGGCTCCGGCCCGACCGTGGGCCCAGGGTCTTCGTCGACCGCGGCGGGGGCAGGCTGCGGCCCGACCGTGGGAGCGGGGTCTTCCTCGACCTCGAAAACGTTGCTGAACAGCTTTGCCATCTCATCCTCCTGCGGCCCTCGCCGCTCCACAAGGATCAGAAATCGCCGGGCCGGGACAAGGTTCCGGCTCCGGGCGCCCGCGGCTTCGGCTCGGGCGGCGGAGGACAGGTTTCGGGCGCCACGCCCAGTTCAGCTTTCACGGATTGTAAATTAACGGAACTGCGCCTATATCATTCGTGCTGACGTCGCCTGCGAGCGAACCTGACGCCCTAGCGGCTTCTCTTCCCTTTCGAGCTTCACCGGCCCCGCCGCGCCGTTCGCGCGCGGGCATTTTTTGCATGAAAGGATCCCGATATGGCTATCGGCACCGTGAAATTCTTCAACACCGACCGCGGCTACGGCTTCATCTCCGACGACGCCGGCGGCAAGGACGCCTTCGTCCATATCAGCGCCGTCGAGCGCGCCGGCATGGCCACCATCCGCGAAGGCCAGAAGCTCAGCTACGAGCTCGAGACCGGCCGCGACGGCAAGACCTCCGCGGTCAACCTCGCCGACGCTTCCTAAGGGCATGGCCAAGGAAGAGCTGATGGTCATGGAGGGGCTGGTCGACGAGATCTACCCCGACGGCCGCTTCGGCGTCATGCTCGACAACGAGCATCGGATTATCGCCTATACCGCCGGCAAGATGCGGCGCTTCCGAATCAAATCGGTGGTCGGCGACCGAGTCCATGTCGAAATGACGCCCTACGACCTCAGCAAGGGCCGGATCATCTTCCGCGAGAAGCTGCCCGGCCAGGGGCCGGGCGGGCCGCGCAAGCGGACGTACCGGCGCTGACCCAGAAACCAACCGGCGGCATCGGCCGCCAGAGACTGAAATGAACGACAAGAAACGACCCAAACTCCACCTGCCGCTGGCTTTGCTGGCGGCGGCCATTCCGCCGCGCCCGGCGCGGCACGAGCTGCGCCGCCTGGTCGCGGCGATGATCGACTAACCCCGTCGCCCTCCGCCGCAAGCGGAGGGCGCCTTCACGATCGGACGAGCCCATGTCGAGAGAAATATTGAAGCCTTATCTTATCCTCAAGGACGAGGAGGGCCGGTTCCGGCTCACCGTGCGCGAGACCCGCTACAACAGCCAGGGCTATCCGCTGGTGACGGCGACTCCGGTCGAGGAAAGCTTCAAGAGCGCGACCGCGGCACGGACCCACGCCAAAGAGAATTTCGGCGCCGAGGCCGGGCAGTTCGCGATGAAATGAGCCGGGATACCGCTCAGTCCACTCGCCTGATCGCCGTCTCCACCGTCGCGACGCTGAGCCCAAAGCGCCGGAACGTCATCCGGTTGGACGCGGTGCGGCCGTCCGGATGGAGCGTTATCCACTGCTCGACATACGGCCCCTCCATGCTGCGATAGCGCAAATGGAGGACGTTGCCGTTCACCTCGCCGGTCACCGGGCCGCGCGAGTCGCTGATCGTGCCGGAAATGCGGTTGGCGCCCGAGCGGACCAGCCGCCAGCTCCGCCGCCGCGCCGGCTTGCCCTCCTCCTCGATGACCTGGTCGAGCACCAGCGCCCCATCCCGGTCGATTCGGCCGCGGCCACGGTCGCGCACCGCATGCCGGCCGGAAAGCGCGATATGGACCGTTCCCTGCCCTTCGGTTCGACCGACGAAGAACCGCTCCAGCGCGGCGCCGGGCGCGGGCGCCTGGGCCAACAGCAGGAGGCCGAGCAGGGTGGGCAGAATCACGGACATCTCCTTCCGGTCACGGCGCGGGCGCCGAACCCAGCCGGGGCTTAGCCACTTTGCGGCGCCGCGGCCACTGGCGGCGATTACAGGCGTTAAGTGGACAAAGCGGACGCGAAAGAGATTTTTGTGACGCGCCGAATGGCCGCCCGCCGCGCATATAACCTACTTGTTTCAGATAGATGCGCCGCTTGTCTTAAAGCCTATCAAAGGAGAGCAGCCGCCCTTAAAAGCTGACGCTCGCCGACGCCACGATCCCGCCGCGCACGTTGCGGCCGAGGCCAGAGGCGACGGGGTCGAGGTCGGTGTCGTGATAGCCGAGGCTTGCGGTGAAGGGGCCGCGGGTGAATTCGGCGCCGATCGACCAGTCGAACTTGGATCCGTAAAAGGAGCCGCGCTCTCGGCCGGCCGAGGCAAAAAGCGTGACCGGGGTGGTCGGGATGCCGACCCGCGCACCGGCGCTCAAATAGAAATTATCGCCGGCGAGATTTTCCTGGTCGGGCGCGTAATTGGCTTCGAGCCGCGCCGTCGCCGGCCCGAACGTATAGGAGAGTGCCGCCGTGCCCTCGTAGATGTTGCCGGTGCCGTCGCCGCCCGGATAGAGATAGGCGATCGCCCCGATTTCATATTCGAACGGGCCCGCCTCGCCCGCATAGCCGGCATAGAGGTCGGCCTCGACATTGGTGTCGGCGGTGCGCGCGATCGAAGACATCCAGAGACCGGCGTAGAAACCGTTCCAGGCGAAATCGACCGAACCCTGCGCGGCCGGGTCGCGATCCGACGAGGAGATACCGCGGAACCGGTAATCCGAGACGATCGTCGCCGTCACCGAAATGTCGAACGCGCCGCTTTCGCCGGCACCTTCGTCCGCGCCCGCCTCTTCCTGGGCGAGCGCCGGCGCGGCGGCGACGGCGGCGAACGCGATGGCGGCGAGCGCGGCAAGGCGCAGAAGACGCTGGATCATGACCGCTTCCTAGCCGGTCGCGGTTAGCGAAGCGTAAACCCTAAGCTTCGCTGAGCACGCGCCAAGGGAGCCGCGACGAGGCCCGGCCGGCGCGCAACAGGCGGCGCCGCGCCGTCGAGGCGGGCAGCAGCGGCAGCCGGCGGGTGAAGGCGAAGGCCGGATCGAAGCGCGGCGGCGCTGCCGGCAGCGGGGCAAGAGCATCGACCGCCGAGCGGCGATGGCGCCAGACCAGCTGCATCAGCGGGCTCGCCTGCGGCGGCGCCGGCGCATGGCTGAAGCTGTGCTGGATCGCGTAGAGCATCTTGCGGCAGCCGGCCGCGCCGCAGCTGCATGGCATAGACCAGCGCGGATCGGCCTCGGTCGTCGAATAATCGATGGTTATTTCCTCGTGCGCCTCGATCGGGCGAAGCGCCAGCAGCTGGCGGCGCGGGCCGAAGGCGGCGTTGGGCTCGCAATGATGGTTGATATGGTCGAGCGGCAGATCGGGATCGACCCACACGTCCGGCCCGAGGCCGATATAATTGGGGCCGCTTTCGGTCACCGCGCCGAACACCGGCTTGCCGGTCATCCGCCAGACCATCTCGCCCGCATCGAAGCGGCGGCCCGCGATCATGCCGTCGCCATGAATAAGGCTGCGGCCGATATAGATCGACTTGGCCTTATCGACCCAGCGAGAAAATCCACGCCCGCGCAATGCCATAAGCGCGACGCTACCGTGCAAAGCGACGCTCAGCAACGGATAAACGAGCAGCGCCGGATGGCGGCCCTGATCGGCAAGAAGCGTCACCACGGTGAGGACGGAATAGGCCGCCGTCCACACCAGCCAGGGCTCCGGCCGCTCCCGCTCGGGCGTCCGCCAGGTCGAGCGGAGCACCGGGAAAAAGGCGGTGAGCGTGGTGACGTTGCCGGCGAGGAGAAAGCCGGCGGAATAAGGCGAGATGGTGCCGTAGCCGAAGGCGATCGCCGCCCACAGCACGGTCAGCCAGACGTCGGCCGAAAAAGCGGTCGCCTCGACCCGGTCGACCGGGTCGGTCGCACCCTTGCGCAGGCAGAGCAAAGCGATGCCGACGCTGAGCGCGGCGCAGGTCGCGGGCAGCGCCAGCACCGGCCAGGACGCGCCGTCGCCATATTCGAGCAGGACGAGCAGCGCCGTGCCGTAGGCGAACATCAGCGAGCTGGCGGCGTTGGGCCGGATCGCCTTCTTCAGGAACAGGCGGGCGTAAAGGAAATAGCCGAGGGCTTGCAGGAGTGCGGCGAGGATGGCGAGTTGGACGATCACAAACAGCTTTCTCGTGCGGCCTGAGGAGCAGATCCCCCGCCCCTTCCTCAGCCCTAGTCCCGATGGCCGCGCGCAAATGTCGCATGGTTATCAAAAAGTTTACGAATTGCCGGAAATCGTGGCGCGAAAGCCACAAGCGGCGCGATCGCGCGCGCCCGCCCGCCGCGCCGCTCGCGCGGGCGGAACAGGGTCAGGATTTCCTTAACCCCGGTTCGATAGGAGGGGCGAAGACAGCGAGGCAATGGCAATCAACAGCAAACGAACCGGCCTGGCCGCGGCCCAGCGCCTGATCATCCCGATGGCCGGGCTGATGCTGCTCGTCGGCGCGGCGATGATCGCCGTCATCCTTTATTCGGCGCGAACGATGGACGAGAACGTCGTCACGTCGCAGACCGAGCTGATCGACAATTCGATCAACGCCCGGCTCGCCCGCTCGCTGAGCGAGCTGCGCAGCGTCGCCTGGTGGGACGAAGCGGTCGTCAAGAGCCGAGGCACGACGTTCGACCCCGACTGGCTCGACCTTGAGGTCGGCATCTTCATGACCCAGTCGCTTCCACCACGACCGGATCATGATCCTCGATGAGCGCAATCGCCCCGTCTACGGCTTCGCCGGCGAGAATCGAGTCGACGCCGCACGGCTCGGCAACGACCTCGCCGCCGTCCGGCCGCTGGTCGCCCAGGTGCGCGGCGGCGCCAACGTCTCGCCGCGGGTCACGCGAAGCGACCTCCGACGCCGTCGAGAGCCAGTTCAGCGACCGCCGTTACGGGCGCAGCGCCGCCGCGGTGGTCCGCATCGGCGACCACGGCGAGCTGGCCTCGGTGATGGCGATCACGCCGTCGGTCGAAATGAGCCTGCAAAGCGCGACGCCGCGCCTCCTCGTCTCGTTCATCAAGCTCGACGACGCCTATTGGCAGACCGCCGGCCGCGACATGCTGCTGCCCGATCTCGGCTTCGGCCGGCCGAGCGGCGAGCGGCGCGGAAGCTTCGCGCTCAGGACCGACGACGGCGTCGCGCTCGGCATGCTGAGCTGGACGCCGCGCCGCCCGGGCCTGCTGCTGATGAAGAACGTGCTGCCGCTGATCCTGATCGGCCTGGCGATCTCGATCCTGGTCGTCTCGGCGCTGGCGCGCCGGCTGATCTCGGCATCGCGAGCGCTCGAAACGCGCGAGGCGGCCGCCCAGCATATCGCCAATCACGACGCGCTCACCGGGCTGCCCAACCGGCGCAAGCTCGAATCCGAGCTCGCCATCTTCGCCCGGCAGCGCCGAGAAGGACGGCCTGCGCCTCGCCATCGCCTGCGTCGACGTCGACCGGTTCAAGGACATCAACGACACGCTCGGCCATCAGGCCGGCGACCAGCTGATCTGCGGCCTCGCCGACCGGCTGCGCGCGGCGGTCCGCGAGCGACGATTTCGTCGCCCGGCTCGGCGGCGACGAATTCGCGATCCTGCGCAACTGCCGCAACCATGCCGACGGCGACGCGCTGCTCGCCGCGGTGCGCGGCTGCTTCGGCACGCCCTTCCCGATCACCGGCCATCTGGTCGAGGCCGACGCGTCGGCCGGCATCGCCTTCGCCGCAGGCGGGCCGCTCGTTCGAGGATCTGATGCGCGAGGCCGACATCGCGCTCTACGAGGCCAAGGCGGCCGGGCGCGGCCGCGACGTCCGCTTCGAAAAGCGCGATGGGCCAGGAAGATCGAGAAGCGCCGAATGCTCGAGGTCGACCTCAGGAAGGCGATCGCGCAGCGCGAGCTTTCGCGTCCTCTACCAACCGATCGTCGACGCTTCGAACGGCCAGATCAGCTCGGTCGAGGCTTTGTGCCGCTGGACCAGCCCGCGCCACGGCGCGGTGCCGCCCGACGTCTTCATCCCGATCGCCGAGGAAGCCGGGCTGATGGCCGATCTCGGCCGCTTCGTGATCGAGCGGGCGGTGACCGACAGCCTGCGCTGGCCCTTGCTCCATACCGCGATCAACGTCTCGGCGGCGCAGCTGCGCTCGGTCTCGATCCTCGACGATCTGATCGCGCCGACCGAGCGGCTCGGCGTCAGCCCCGAGCGGATCACGATCGAGATCACCGAATCGGTCCTGCTCTCCAACGACGGCCATACCAGCCGGATGCTGCAGGTGCTGCGCGAGCTCGGCTTCTCGCTGGCGCTCGACGATTTCGGCACCGGCTATTCGAGCCTCGCCTACATCCGCGACTTCCCGTTCGACCTGCTCAAGATCGACCGCAGCTTCGTCCACGGCCTCAAGAATTCGGAGCGCGCGCTGGCGATCATCGAGGCGGTCGCCAATTTCGGCCGAATCCTCGGCAAGCACGTCGTCGCCGAGGGCATCGAGACCGAGCAGGAGATGCAGGCGATGCAGCGCGCCGGCTGCACCCATTTGCAGGGCTATCTGTTCTCACGGCCGGTTGCGGCGGAGCGGATCGAAGCGATGGTGGCGCTGGGGCGGCTGAGCGCGGCACGGAGCGACGAGGCGGCGGGCGACGAGGCGGAGCCGAAGGTCGCGCGGCGGACGATCACGCGGCGCGGCGGCGGAGAGTTGAAGAGCGCCTGAAGGAAGCGACCACCCGCTGCACTCAGACTCCGCTCAGGACATTCCGACTTTCAATTGTAAACCATTCGGTCCGGGCGCTCAGGCTAGACCAAGCGGCTCTGCTTGACAGCTGCCTCTATGAATGAGGCGAACAAGGGGTGCGGGTCGAACGGCTTCGACTTCAGCTCCGGGTGAAACTGCACGCCGATGAACCAGGGATGGTCGGGCCGCTCGACGATCTCCGGCAGCTCCCCGTCCGGGCTCATCCCCGAGAAGACCAGCCCTCCCTGCTCCAGGGCGTCCTTGTAATGCGCATTCACCTCGTAGCGGTGGCGGTGGCGTTCGCTGATCGTGTCGGCGCCGTAGACGCTGCGCACGACGCTGTTGCCCGCCAGCACCGCAGGGTAAGCGCCGAGGCGCATCGTGCCGCCGAGGTCGCCGCCCGCGGCGCGCTTCTGCAACCCTTCCTCGCTCATCCATTCGGTGATCAGGCCGACGATCGGCTCGCCCACCTCGCCGAACTCGCTGCTCCCCGCCCCTTCCAGCCCGGCCGTGTTCCTTGCCGCCTCGATGCAGGCCATCTGCATGCCGAGGCAGATGCCGAAGAAGGGGACGCCGCGCTCGCGGGCGAAGTGGACGCTGGCGATCTTGCCTTCGCTGCCGCGCTCGCCGAAGCCGCCGGGGACGAGGATCGCGTGGAGCGGCTCGAGGGTTGCGGCGACCTCGGCGTCCTCATGCTCGAACAATTCGGCGTCGAGCCAGCTGATGTTGACCTTGACCCGGTTGGCCATGCCGCCGTGGACGAGCGCCTCGGTCAGCGACTTGTAGGCGTCCTGGAGGCCGACATATTTGCCGACCACGCCGATCGTGACCTCGCCTTCCGGGTTGAGCAGCCGGTCGATGACGTCGTCCCAGCGCGCCATGTCGGGCTCCGGCGCATCGTCGATGCCGAAGGCGAGCAGCACCTCGGCGTCGAGGCCGGCCTCGTGATATTGGGCGGGAACGGCGTAAATGCTCTTGGCGTCCAGCGCGGGGATGACCGCCTCGCGGCGGACGTTGCAGAACAAGGCGATCTTCTCCCGGTCGCTCTCGGGAAGCTCGCGGTCGCAGCGGCAGACGATGATCTCGGGCTGGATGCCAAGCGAGGTCAGCTCGCGCACGCTGTGCTGGGTCGGCTTGGTCTTCAATTCGCCCGCGGCGGCGATGAAGGGAACGAGCGTGGTGTGGATGGCGACCGCATTGCCTCGGCCGACCTCGTTCCTGAACTGGCGGATCGCCTCGACGAAGGGAAGCGATTCGATGTCGCCGACGGTGCCGCCGACCTCGCAGAGGATGAAATCGCACTCGGCCTCGATATCGGCGCGGATGAAATCCTTGATCGCGTTGGTGACGTGCGGGATGACCTGGACGGTGGCGCCGAGATAGTCGCCGCGGCGCTCGCGGGCGATGATCCCCTGGTAGATCCGGCCCGATGTGACGTTGTCGCTCTGGCGGGCGGGGACGCCGGTGAAGCGCTCGTAATGGCCGAGATCGAGATCGGTCTCGGCGCCGTCGTCGGTGACGTAGACTTCGCCATGCTGGTAAGGCGACATCGTCCCCGGATCGACGTTGAGATAGGGATCGAGCTTGCGCAGGCGGACCTTGTAGCCGCGCGCCTGGAGGAGGGCCGCGAGCGACGCCGCCATCAGGCCTTTGCCAAGCGATGAGACCACGCCGCCGGTGATGAAAATGAACCGCGCCATGGGAATCACCGGTTAGACGGCCAAGGCGCGGTCCGGCAAGCCGGAGAATCACCTTTTTCTTCGTCATCCCGGCGAAGGCCGGGTTCTCGGCGAGACCCGCCGCGACTTCTTGTCCTGGGACCCCGGCCTGCGCGGGGGTGACGTTCTGGCCTACTGGCCGTTGCCCGCCGGGGCCGGAGCCGAAGCCGGCGCGGGCGTCGTGGCCGGGGCGGCGCCGGGGATGGCGCCGACCGGCTGCTGGCCCGGGATCGGCGCGGCGGGCGCGGGGGCGGGCGCGGTCGGGGCGGCCAGATTGGGGTCGATCTCGCGAACGCCGCGCTCGCCCGCGGCGACTCCGGCCAGAACGATCGACAGGACGACGAAGACGGTGGCGAGGATCGCGGTGCCGCGGGTCAGGAAATCGGAGGCGCCGCGCGCGCTCATCATCCCGGCCGGGCTGCCGCCGCCGGCGAGCCCGCCGCCTTCCGACCGCTGCATCAGGATGAGGACGATGAGCAGAGTCGCGACCAGCGACTGGAGGATGAGGAGGAAGGTGAACATGGCGGCGCTTTCGGAAAGGATGTCGCGGCGATCTAGGGGATGACGCGCGCAGGTTCAACTGCGCGCGGCCGCCGCGACGATCGGCACGAACTGTTCCGCGGCGAGGCTGGCGCCACCGACCAGCGCGCCGTCGACCTCGGCGCAGCCGAAGATCTCGGCGGCATTGTCGGATTTGACCGAGCCGCCATAAAGGATGCGCAGCCGGCCGCCGCGGTCGCCATAGCGGCCAACCAGAGCCTCGCGGATCGCGGCGTGCATGGCGGTGACGTCGGCCGGGGTCGCGACCTTGCCGGTGCCGATCGCCCAGATCGGCTCGTAGGCGACGACCAGCTCGCCGTCCTTCCAATCGTCGGGCAGCGAGCCTTCGAGCTGGCGGGCGACAACGACAAGCTGATCGCCGGCGCGGCGCTCGGCGTCGCTCTCGCCGACGCAGACGATCGTCTGCAGTCCTTGGGCGAGCGCCGCGACCGCCTTGCCGTGGACCACCGAATCGCCCTCGCCGCGCTCGGCGCGGCACTCGCTGTGGCCGACGATCACCAGCCGGGCGCCGGCTTCCTTCAGCATCGCCGCCGACACGCTGCCGGTATGGGCGCCGCTCCCATCCCAGTGGCAATCCTGGCCGCCGATGGCGAGGCCGCCCGAGCGGGCGACCGCGGGCGCGATCAAGGTGAAAGGCGGGCAGACCGCGACGTCGACTCCCGGCGCCTCGCGCGCGGCGGCGGCGATCGGCTGGAGCTCGGCGAGCGCGGCGAGGCTGCCGTTCATCTTCCAATTGCCGACGACGAGCTTGCGGCGGAGGTGCATGGGCCTGTCCTGCTAACGGTTGCCGGTCGCCTAGCGCGCTTCTATGACCCGCGCAAACCCACTTCCCGTCAGGATCCCCCTTCCATGCTCGCTGGTCTTCGCAAGTCGCTCAAATCCTGGGCCGCCGGCCTCGTCCTGCTGATCGCCCTGGTCGCGATCGTCGTCACCGGCTTCGGCACCGGCGGCACCGGCGGCCTCGGCAGCCTCGCCGGCGGCGGCACCGGCAGCGAGACGATCGCGACGGTCGACGGCCGAACCGTCACCGCGAGCGACGTCAGCGACCTCGTCAACCGCCAGTTCGCCATCGCCCGCCGCCAGCAGCCGACGCTCGACATGGCCACCTTCCTGCGGATGGGAGCGTTCGAGCAGCTCGCCAACCAGCTCATCGTCGGCAGCGCCATCCAGGCGTTCGGCGAGGCGCAGGGCCTGATCGTCGCCGACGAGATGATCGACCGTCAGATCGTCGCCATCCCGCAATTCCGCAACTTCACCGGCCGCTTCGATCAGGATGCCTTTCGCCAGGCGCTGGCCAGCGAAAACATGACCGAGGCGCAGTTCCGCGACGACATCGCCCGGTCGCTGATGGTGCGCCAGCTGCTCGGGCCGGTCTCGACCGGCGTTCGGGTGCCGCAGGGCATCGCCCGCGCCTATGCCGATCTGCTCCTGGAGCGTCGGCGCGGGACGATCGGAGTGGTCCCCGCCGCGCCGCTTGCGGCCGGGATCGCGCCCACCGACGCCGAGGTCGCTCAATTCTACCGCGCCAACCGCGCCGCCTTCACCATCCCCGAGCGGCGCGTGGTCCGCTATGCATTGATCGGCATGGAGCAGGTCGCCCAGGCGGGCGCCGCCACCGAGGCCGAGATCGCCGCCGCCTATCGCGGCAACAGCGCCCTTTACGGCCCGCGCGAGACTCGCACCCTTCAGCATCTCGTCCTCCAGGAGGAGCGCCAGGCGCAGGATGCGGCGCGGCAGCTGCGCGGCGGCGCCAGCTTCGCCGACGTCGCCTCGAGGCTCGGCTTCGCGGCCTCGGACCTCACTTATGCCGACCAGAACGAGGCCGGCTTCGCGCGCCAGGCAAACCAGCCGGTGGCTCGGGCCGCCTTCGCAGCGGCGCAAGGGGCGGTGGCCGGGCCGATCCGCGCCGGCGGCGCCTTCCACATCGTCCGGGTCGAGCGGGTCAATGCCATAGCGGCGCGGCCGCTCCAGGCGGTGCGCGCCGAGATTGCCGCCGCGATCGAACGGCGCAAGCGCACCGAAGCGCTCGGCGACCTGATCGCCAGAGTCGAGGACCAGCTCGCCGACGGCGCGAATTTCGACGAGGTGGCGCGGGCCGAACGGCTCGCAATCGTCACCACGCCGCCGATCACCGCGGCGGGCCAGCCGGTCGGCGGCCAGCCCTGGCAGGCGCCGGCCGAGCTTCAGCCGCTGCTCGCCAGCGCGTTCGAGATCGACGCCGAGGAGCTCGACCCGGTGGTCGAGCAGCTCGAGCCGAACACGCGTTTCGCCTTGCTCGGAATCGCCCGGGTCGATCCCGCCGCGCCGCCGCCGCTCGGCCAGATCCGCGATCGGGTGCGGGCCGCGCTGATCGAGCGCCGCGCGCTCCAGCGGGCGCGCGCGCTCGCCGATACGATCGTGCGCCGGATCAACGCGGGGACCCCCGCGGCGCGCGCCTTCGCCGAGGCCGGCTCGCGGCTGCCGCCGCCGGAGACGACCGAGATGCGCCGGCTCGACATCAGCCGAGCCGGCCAGCAGGTGCCGCCGCCGCTCATGGCTTTGTTCGCCTTGCCGCAGGGCCGCGCCCGGGTCATCGCGGCGCCCAATGGAGCGGGCTGGTTCGTCGTCTTCCACGAACGGCGCACTCCCGGCGACGCGGCCGGCGTGCCGCAGCTGATCGAGACGACTCGGAGCGAGTTCGCGGGCACCACCGGCGAGGAACTCGCCCAGCAATTCGCCCGCGCCGTCGAGCTGCAGAGCGAGATCAGCCGCAACGACGAAGCGCTCCGCCGCGCCCGCCAGCAGGCCGGCGGCGGCGCCGGCGCCGCCGAGTGATCAGGCGAGCGCCCGGCGGCGGCTGACCCAGCGGGCGACGAACCAGCCAAGGATCGCCAGGTTGAGCGCATAAGCGGCGGGGCTCAACGGCCCTAACTGTTCCATCGCATCGGGGGTGAGGCGCGCATAGATCTCCATGCCGAGCCGCAAGGCGAGCAGGACGATGCCGGCGAGGTCGAACGGGCTGAGCAGCGGCTGACGGCGAAGCCGGGGATCGGCGACCAGAGGGCGATCGCCCACCGCCTCGATCAGCCAGCGATCGGCCGAGCGGATCGAGAGGAAATGGCGGACGAGGCCAGCGAGCGGCAGGCCGGTCAGCATCAGCAGGCCGAGCGCCAGCCCGTCGAAGCGCTCGACCAGCCGGTTCAGCACCCAGATATGGCCGGTCAGGAAAAGCTCGAGCATCACGAAGGGGATGTTGCCGTAGACGCTGATCCACAGGAAGCGCCGCGCTGGCGCGGTGCGCGCCTGCCAGCCGTCGATCAGCCATTCGCGCTCGCCGCGGTACAGGCGATAGCCGCCGGCCCCACGCGCGGGCAGCAGATAGATGCGGTCGCCGAACTCGACGAAGCGCCGGCCGAGGCCGTCACGCACGCGGCCGTTCAATCGGGTCGGGTCGACCATCGTGCCTCCTGCCGGCCTTCTGGCGGGCTCGCATTTAAGATCGCGTGATGGGGTGGACGCCCCCCGACGGCATCGATGTGCCAGGATGGTGGTGTCGAACGACCATGTGAGGGAGGCGTCCATGGGCGAGGTTACTACGATTGGGCTCGATCTGGCAAAGCAGGTTTTTCATGTGCACGGCGCGGATGCTTCGGGCTCTGCGCTGTTCAGCAGGAGGCTGACGCGCTCGAAGGTGATTGCCTTCTTCGCCGCGCAGCCGCGCTGTCTGGTGGCGATGGAGGCGTGCGGCGGCGCGCATCACTGGGCCCGCGAGCTCGAGCGGCTGGGTCATGATGTGCGGCTGATCCCGCCGGCCTATGTGAAGCCGTTCGTGAAGCGGCAGAAGAGCGACGCGAAGGATGCCGAGGCGATTTGCGAGGCGGCGCAGCGGCCGGGCATGCGTTTCGTGGCGGTGAAGGAGGAGGCACAGCAGGCGAGCGCGGCTTTGTTCCGGGCGCGCGACCTGCTGGTCCGCCAGCGCACGCAGCTTATCAACGCGTTGCGCGGCCTTCTCGCCGAGCATGGCTGGGTGGCGCCGCAGGGTCGGTTCAAGATGGCGCAGCTGATGGCCGATATCGAGGATCCCGGCTGTGCGCTGCCCGCCGCGGCGCGAAGCGCGTTCCTGGTGATGATAAGCTGCATCAGGGCGCTCGACGAGCGTATCGACGGCTTCGAACGCGAGCTCGCGAGGCGGGCGAAGGAAGACCAGGATGCCAGGCGCCTGGTGACGATCCCCGGCGTCGGTCCGATCATCGCCACCGCGACCCTGGCGCTGGCTCCGCCGGCCGAGGCGTTCCGCTGCGGCCGCGACTTCGCCGCCTGGCTGGGGCTGACGCCGCGACAGCGATCGACCGGCGGCAAGGAGCGGCTCGGCAGCATCACCAAAGCCGGCGAGCGAACGCTGAGAAGGCTGCTGATCATCGGCGCCTCCGCGGTCGTTCGCCAAGCCAGCAGGCAGGGCGCGCCGGAAGGGTCGTGGCTGGCGAAGATGCTGGCGAGAAAGCCGCGGATGCTGGTCACCGTCGCGCTGGCCAACAAGACCGCGCGGATCATCTGGGCGCTGCTCGCAAAGGGCGGTGTCTACAAGGCTCCGGACGCGGCCGCCTGAAGGGCCGCGCCGCGAGGCCGTCGAAGCGCAAGAGAGCGAAGGAGAGCATGGCACAACAGTCGGCGAGACGGGATCGGAAGAACCAGTTGGTGTTCACCGTGCCTCGAGCACGCTCGCGTGATCTGGATCCGGTCCGCGAACTCCCATGCAGGCCCGCAGCCCTGTCGCTGCATCAAGAGGCCGGACAGATGGCAGCAACCGACAAAGTGCCGAGATCTCCCAAACCCCCTTGCGCTGAAGGGGGCGTCCACAGATGAACCCGGGCGCTTGCGCCGTTGCGCGGCGGGCGGCTTGCCAGCGGTGCCGCGCCTTGCGATGGCGAAGCGCCATGATCCTGGTCGTCGACAATTATGACAGCTTCACCTGGAACCTCGTCCATTATCTCAGGGAGATCGGCGCCGCCGTGCGGGTGGCGCGGAACGACGCGCTGACCGCCGCCGAGGCGCTGGCGAGCGCGCCCGAGGCGGTGCTGATCTCGCCGGGACCGGGAACTCCCGATGAAGGCGGGATCTCGCTCGAGCTGGTCGCGGCCTGCGCCGAGGCGCGCCTGCCGCTGCTCGGCGTCTGCCTCGGCCACCAGGCGATCGGCCAGCATTTCGGCGGCCGGGTGACTCGAGCGCCGACAGTCGTTCATGGCAAGACCTGCGCCATCGCCCATGACGGCAGCGGCGTCTTCGCCGGCCTCCCCTGCCCCTTTTCGGCGACTCGCTACCATTCGCTCTGCGTGGCCGGCCTGCCCGACTGCCTGATCGTCAACGCGACCGCCGAGGATGGCACGATCCAGGGCCTGCGCCACCGCGACCTGCCGATCCACGGCGTGCAATTCCATCCGGAGAGCGTCGCCAGCGAGCACGGCCATGTGCTGCTCGCCAACTTTCTCCGCGTCGGGAGCGATGTTATGGTCTGAGCCATGCTCGGGCGCTTCCTCACCGGACGCGGCTTCCAGGCGGTCCTCGTCGCCGCGATCCTGGTTGTCGCGGGCTGGTATTGGCTGTTCACCGGCACCCGCTTCGACCGCGCCGAATGGCTCGTCGCCGAGCCGGCGAGCCGGACCCGCGCCTATATGGTCGACGATCTGGTGGCGCGCTATCCGCTGCGCCGCAAGACGCGGACCCAGATCGTCAACCTGCTCGGCCCGCCGACGCCGACCGACCGCTGGCCGGACCGCGAGCTCGCCTACCGACTCGGGCCGGGCGGGGGCTTCGGCGTGGATCATGAGTGGCTTTTGTTCGAGCTCAATGTCGACAGTTTTGTGACCGATTATGAGATAGTGCCCGACTGAGCCGGGGCCGCGAAATCGGCGGCTCTTGACAGCCTCCGAAACGTTCCGTACACGTTCCGCATACGTTCCAGCTGGAGAACCGGGATGCTGACCGCCAAGCAACACGAACTGCTTCTCTACATCGACAAGCGACTCGCCGAAACCGGTGTTTCGCCGTCGTTCGAGGAGATGAAGGAGGCGCTCGACCTCAAGTCGAAGAGCGGAGTCCACCGCCTCATTTCGGCGCTGGTCGAACGCGGCTTCATCCACCGGCTGAAGAACCGGGCGCGGGCGCTCGAAGTTCTGAAGATGCCCGAGACCCGGAGCGGAGCCGAGGCCAAGGCCGCCGCCGCGCCGCCGCGCGCCGCCAACGACGTCATCGACATTCCGCTGCACGGCCGGATCGCGGCCGGCACGCCGATCGAGGCGCTGCAGGGCACCGACACCCTTCCCGTCCCCGCCGCGCTGCTCGGGCCGGGCGAGCATTATGCGCTCGAGGTGGCCGGCGATTCGATGGTCGACGAGGGCATATTGGACGGCGATTATGCGCTGATCCGCAAGACCGACACCGCCCGCGACGGCGAGATCGTGGTCGCGCTGGTCGACGAGGCGGAGGCGACGCTGAAGACCTTCCGCCGCGAGGGCCAGATGATCCGCCTCGATCCGGCCAACCGCCAGTACGATCCGCAGCGCTACCGGCCCGAGCAGGTGCAGATCCAGGGCCGGCTGGCGGGGCTGCTCAGGCGTTATTGAGGTCCTCGCTCGGCCGATGCGTCCTGCGGCGATCGTCTTCGGCCTGGCGCTTCTGGCGGGCTGCGGCCAGCCGCCCGCGGCCGCGGTCCCGGTCGCCGAGGTCCATGTTCGCGGCGGGCACGATGGCGCGCCATGCGTGACGGAGGCGGGAGGCCGGCGAATCGCCACTGCGGAGCTGCCGGCCCTTGCCCGCAACTGGCGAGGGCGCGAGGCCATGATGGTCTTCGACGTGAACACCCCCTATCGCTGTGTCGGCGGGGTCATCTACGAACTGCAAAGAGCCGGCGTCCGGATCGGCTTCGTGGCCGAGCCGCCGCCGCCGGCGCGACGATAGGCGCACAGGAGGACCCATGGCGCGATTGAACTATGTCGAGCTGCCGGTGCAGGACGTCGCCACCTGCAAGGCCTTTTACGAACGCGCGTTCGGCTGGTCGCTGACCGAATTCGGGCCGACCTATGCGGCGACGACGACCGGCGATACCGACATCGGCCTGCAGGGCGACGTGAGCGAGGCGACCCGGACGCCGCTGGCGGTGATCGAGGTCGACGACCTCGAAGCGGCGCTCGACTCGGTCACCCAGGCCGGCGGCATGATCGTTCGGCCGATCTTCGCCTTTCCGGGCGGCCGGCGCTTCCAGTTCCTCGATCCGAGCGGCAACGAGATCGCCTGCGTCAAGCCGGGCTAGGTTCCGCGGCTCATCGATTGGATGCTCCTCGTCATCCCAGCGCGAGCTGGAATCTCTTTTCCTGTCGCCGGCCGGCCAAGGTACAGCGGGATTTCAGCTTCGCCGGAATGGCGGCTGGACCCGGGCACCGCGCATACCAAGGCTTAACACCCGGCAGTTAGAGACTTTTCCCGTCGGGCGCAGCGGCCCGTCGAGTGGAGGCGTGGATGCGCGCGGTTCGGGTTCTTCTGCTCGCCTCTGTTCTCGCCGGCCTGGTCTGGTTCTCCTTCTTCAACAGCGCCTCGGCGCGCGAGGTGGCGGGGCTCGCGCTCGACGGCTTCGATTCGCGGCCGGCGCGCTCGGTCCTGTTCATCGGCAACAGCCGCACCTACCCGCACGCCATGCCCTATATGGTCCGCGAGATGGCGGATTCGGCCGCCGCGCCCGAGAAATACCAGATCCGGATGCACGCTTTGCCCGGCCGCTCGCTGCAGGAGCATTGGCGCGATCCCGACGTGCAGGCGCTGCTCGCCCGCCATTGGGACGACGTCGTCCTGCAGGAGCGGAGCGGCATGCTGTGGAACCGCGACGGGGTGCATGAATTTCGCGATTACGGTGCGCGGCTGGTCCGCCAGGTCGCCGAACGGGGCGGCCGGCCGGTGATGTTCGTCGGCTGGACCTACGGCCCCGGCCATTTCCGCGATATGTTCGCCGGCGCGCGGCTCTCCTATCACCGGCACATCCAGGACGAGCATCTGCGCCTCGCCCGGAGCGCCCACGCCCGCCGCGCCAATGTCGGCGAGGTGTGGCTCGCCGTGGAGGCCGTCGATCCGCCCTTCCGGCTCGATACCGACGGCAACCATCCCTCGCTGCACGGCGCCTATCTGACTGCCCTGGTCATCTACGCGCGGCTCTCGGGCGGCGACGTCGCCGCCGTGACCTATGTGCCCGACGGCCTGCCGCAGGAGGATGCAGCGCTGCTGCGGCGGCTGGCCGGCGCGGCGCTTCGCTCGGCCACCTAATCCGCCGCGGCGCGCTGGCTGGCGAGCTCCTCGGCGAAGGCGGCGCGGGCGCGGGCGAGCTGGGCGGAAAGCTCGGCCGGGTCGACGAAAGCGAAGGCGTCGCCCGCCGCGCGCCGGGCGCGTTTCTCCGCGAAGCCGAACGAGGCGGTGTGGCCGCCGAGGAAGATGTCGGCGCGAAGCGCGGCGAGGCGCGTGAAGCTGGTTTCGAAGTCGCGCGCGGCGTCGGGATAGAGCGGATCGCCCACCAGCCGCTGATTGGCGACGGTGAGGCTGCAGGCGATCAGAACGTCGAGGCGGCGGCCGCCTTCGATGACGGTCAGCGCGTAGCTGGTGCCGCCGCTTGTATGGCCCGGGGTCAGGTGAGCGGTCAGCCGGGTGCCGCCGATCTCGATCGTCTCGCCGTTGCCGATCGCCCGGTCGACTCCGACCGGCTCGAACGTGCCGACATCGTCGCGATAGGAGGTCCGGCCGGTATCGAGCGCCCCCCTGTCGCCGGCGCTGGCGAGGAGCCGAGCGCCGGACAGGCGCTTGAGCGCGGCGAGGCCGCCGGCATGGTCCCAATGGGCATGGCTGGAGAGGAGGATGCGCACGTCCTCGACTCGGAAGCCGAGGGTTCCGATATTGCCGGCGATTTGCTCGGCGCTCTCGCGCATCGCGCCGTCGATCAGGACGTGGCCGGCGGGGTCGGTGACCAAATAGGAAGCGATGCCGGCGGTGCCGACATAATAGAGATTGCCGGCGATCCGGAACGGCGCGACCGGAGCGTTCATCGCCGCCCGGTCCTGGGCCGGGGCCGGCGCGGCGATGGCGAACAAAGCGAGGATCGGCAGCAGTAGGCGGGTCATGGCGGTCCCCTTCAGGTCGGGCGAACCCTAGAAGCGGGCGGCGAGGCGCACGACCGAGAATAATTAAAGCCTCGCATGACCTCAGCGGGCCCAGGGATGGCCGCCGACTCGCCCGGCGACGGTGGCGGCGTGCGGCTCGTCGCCGAGCGTGACGGCGAGGCCGCCGGTGCGGCGCAGGAAATGACGGTCGGCGCGGAGCCAGCGCGGCGCGCAGCCGCGCGGCAGCGGCCGGTCGGCGACGACGATGTCGGCCTCGCCACAGGCGCGGACCATCGCGTCCCAGCGGACGAAATGGGGGGTTCGGGTGGCGAGCACGCGCCAGCGGCGGCCGCCGCTCTCGATGTCGGCGGCGCACAGGTCCGGGCTGCACGTGGCGGTCGGGAGGCGATCGAGGTCGAGATAATCGGGCTCGGCGGCGGCGAGCTCGGCGAGCGTGTCGCGGACATAGTCGCCGGCTTTGGGGCGGAGCAGCGCCAGCTGGCCGCCCTCGCTGCGCAGGACGAGGTGGCGGCCGTCGCCGGTGACGAGGAGGTCGGGCGCGGGCGTGGCCAGGGCCCAGAGCGCGCCGGCGGCGACGGGGGCGAGGCCGTAGAGGCGCCAGCGCGTGCGCCAGAGGCAGATCCACAGGCCGCCGGCGGCGATCAGAGCGAAGGCGGCGGGCGGCATGGCGGGCAGCAAGGCGACGGCGCCGGGGGCGCCGGCGGCGGCATAAGCGAGCCAGAGCAGAAGCGCGATCGCCCGCCCGGTCAGCCACCAGAACGGCGCGCCGAGGCCGACCAGGTCGAACAGCAGGGCGAGCGCCTCGAGCGGCATGATGACGAAGGTGGTGAGCGGAATGGCGACGACGTTGGCGAGCGCGCCGTAGAGGCCGGCCTTGTGGAAATGGAACAGGGCGATCGGGATCAGCGCGATCTCGACGGCGAGGCCGGTGAGGACGAGGGCGAGGAGCGCCCTGCCCGCTTTCATCGGCCAGCCTTCGTCGCGGCGCGAGAACCAGGCCCGGGCGCGCGGATTTTCGTGCAAGCGCGACGATCGCGACGATCGCGGCGAAGCTCATCTGGAAGCTCGCGCCGGGCAGCGATTCGGGCCAGAGCAGAAGCACGACGAGCGCGCCGACCGCGACCAGCCGAAGAGTGATCGCCTCGCGGCCGAGCGCGATTCCGGCGAGGACGAGCAAGGCGGCGATGCAGGCGCGGACCGTCGGCACCTCGGCGCCGGTCAGCAAGGTGTAGGCGACGCCGGCGAGCGCCCCGGTCGCGGCGGCGACGAGGATCAGGCGGAAGCGAAGCGCGAGCGCCGGGCTGAGCGCAAGCAGCTTCAGGGTCAGCAGCATCACCGCGCCGACCACGGCGGTGAGGTGGAGGCCGCTGACCGAAAGCAGATGGGCGAGGCCGGAGCGGCGCATCGCCTCGGCATCGTCCTCGGGAATGCCGAACTGGTCGCCGGTGGCGAGCGCTGCGGCGATGCCGCCTTCGGCGCCGCCGAGCCGGCCGCTGATATGGGCCGAAAGGCGCTGGCGCCAGCCGGCGATTCGGGCGCGCAAGGCTTTGCGCCGGCGGCCGGCTCGACCAGCACGATGCCGAGCGCCCGGCCGGTGCCGCCGATCCGCTGGAACCAGGCGACGCGGGCGAAATCATAGGCGCCGGGGACGGCCATCGGCGCCGGCGGCATCAGCCAGGCGCGCAGCCGCACGGTGGCGCCGGCGTCGAGGCCGGCGACCGCCTTGTCCTCGTCGACATTGACTCGCAGCCGGTGGGGCAGGCCGGCGCCGGCCGGGCGGACGACGAGGCGGATCACGCGCTCGGCGGCGAGCGCTGGACGCTTTCGATCGTGGCGGTGACTTCCATCATGCCATCGCGCTCGAGGCGCGGCGCGGCGGCGCGCTCCGCCTTCCACCAGATCAGGCCGCAGCCCAAAGCGGCGACGAACGCGAAGATGGCAAGCGCTCCGCCCCCACCGCGTGCCTCCGCCCAGCGCCACCGAGCCGAGAGCGAGGCCGAGCGCGGCGAGCAGGAAGGCGATCCATTGCGCCCGGTCGGGCAGCCAGAACCAGGCGCCGATGCCGAGGATCAGCCCGACCGGCAGCCAGAGCGGGAGCTGGTCGCGCTCGGCCTCGGCGAGACTTTCGAGGCGGAGCGAGAGGCGACGGGAGCCGTCCAGCAACGGAGTCATCCCGGACTTGATCCGGGACCCATGAACACCGGCTTCTCCGGTAAATCCGCTAACGTTCGTGTTCATGGGTCCCGACTTTCGTCGGGATGACTCCGGAGGAGATGACGCCGGGGGTGCGCGCCCCTTCCGCGCGTTCCATCCGCTATGCTAGGGGCGCTCGCGTCACGGGTCGCCATGACCCCATCCTTGGAGAAAGCCCGCGTGAGCGCAAGCAATGTCGTCACCCGCTTCGCGCCCTCGCCCACCGGCTTCCTCCATATCGGCGGCGCGCGGACGGCCTTGTTCAACTGGCTCTACGCCCGCCATCATGGCGGCAAGTTCCTGCTCAGGATCGAGGATACCGACAAGGCGCGCTCGACCCGGGAGGCGATCGACGGCGATCCTCGACGGCATGCACTGGCTCGGGCTCGACTGGGACGGCGAGGCCTGGTTCCAGTCCGAATTCGCCGACCGCCACGCGACGGTGGCGCACGAGCTGCTCGCTGGCGGCCATGCCTATAAATGCTGGATGAGCCAGGAGGAGCTGGCGGCGCAGCGCGAGGCGGCGAAAGCCGAGCGGCGGCCGTTCCGGATCGACAGCGCCTGGCGCGACTGCGCCCGCGACCGGCCGACGCCGGACGCGCCCTTCGTGGTGCGCCTGAAGGCGCCGCGCGACGGCGAGACGGTCGATCGAGGACGAGGTCCAGGGGCGGGTCACGGTCCAGAACGGCGAGATCGACGATTTCGTGCTGCTCCGCTCGGACGGCTCGCCGACCTACATGCTGGCGGTCGTCGTCGACGATCACGACATGGGCGTCACCCACGTGATCCGCGGCGACGACCATCTCAACAACGCCTTCCGCCAGCTGGCGATCATCCGGGCGATGGGCTGGCCCGAGCCGGTCTACGCCCACGTGCCGCTGATCCACGGGCCGGACGGGGCGAAGCTCTCCAAGCGCCATGGCGCGCTCGGCGTCGACGCCTATCGCGACGAGCTCGGCATCCTGCCCGAGGCCCTGTTCAACTATCTGCTCCGGCTCGGCTGGGGCCATGGCGACGACGAGATCATCAGCCGCGAGGACGCGGTGAAATGGTTCGATCTCGGCCATGTCGGCCGCTCGCCGTCGCGCTTCGACGTCAAGAAGCTCGAGAGCCTCAACGGCCATTATCTGCGCGAGGCCGATCCGGCCCGGCTGGCGGCGCTGGTCGCGCCCGAGATCGCGGGCGCGGACGCAGAGCTGCTCGCCCGCGCCATGCCGGTGCTGACGCCGCGGGCGAAGGATCTGAACGAGCTCGCCGAGGGCGCCGCCTTCCTGTTCCGGACGCGCCCGCTGGACATGGACGAGAAGGCCGCCGCCCTGCTAGAAGGCGGCGCGCGCGACCTGCTCGCCCGCGTCCACGAGGCCCTGTCCGCGCTCGACGGACTGGACCGCGGAGGCGACGGAGCAGGCGGTGCGGGAGGTTGCCGAGGCCGAAGGCGTCAAGCTTGGCCAGGTGGCGCAGCCGTTGCGGGCCGCGCTCACCGGGCGGGCGACGTCGCCGGGAATTTTCGATGTGCTGGCTCTGCTCGGGCGCGAGGAAAGCCTCGCGCGCGTTGCCGACGCGATGACGGGGAAGGACGGGTAATGGCGGACAAGGCACAGCTGGCGATCGGCGGCAGATTCCCACGAATACGACATTCTGTCCGGCACGGTCGGGCCCGACGTGGTCGACATCCGCAAGCTCTACGCCCAGACCGACGTCTTCACCTACGATCCCGGCTTCACCTCGACCGCATCCTGCCAGTCGCAGATCACCTATATCGACGGCGACGCCGGCATCCTCCTCCACCGCGGCTATCCGATCGACCAGCTCGCCGAGCAATTCGACCTTCATGGAGGTCTGCTATCTGCTGCTCAACGGCGAGCTGCCGAAGGCGGACGAGCTGGCCGGCTTCACCCACACCATCTCGCGCCACACCATGCTGCACGAGCAGCTGGCGACCTTCTATCGCGGCTTCCGGCGCGACGCCCACCCGATGGCGATCATGTGCGGCGTGGTCGGCGCGCTTTCCGCCTTCTACCACGATTCGACCGACATCACCGATCCCAAGCAGAGGATGATCGCCAGCCACCGGCTGATCGCCAAGATGCCGACGATCGCGGCGATGGCCTACAAATATTCGATCGGCCAGCCGTTCATGTATCCGCAGAACAACCTCACCTACACCGGCAATTTCCTGCGCATGACCTTCGGCGTCCCGGCCGAGCCCTATGAGGTCAATCCGATCATCGAGAATGCGATGCGCCGGATCTTCATCCTCCACGCCGATCACGAGCAGAACGCCTCGACCTCGACGGTGCGCCTCGCCGGCTCGTCGGGCGCCAACCCCTTCGCCTGCATCGCCGCCGGCATCGCCTGCCTGTGGGGGCCCGCCCATGGCGGCGCCAACGAGGCCGCGCTCAACATGCTGCGCGAGATCGGCCGGCCCGAGCGCATCCCCGAATATATCGCGCGGGCCAAGGACAAGGACGATCCGTTCCGGCTGATGGGCTTCGGCCACCGCGTCTACAAGAATTTCGATCCGCGCGCGAAGGTGATGCAGCAGACCGCCGAGGAGGTGCTGAACGAGCTCGGCATCTCCGATCCGGTGCTCGACACCGCCCGCGAGCTCGCCGAGATCGCGCTCAAGGACGATTATTTCATCGAGAAGAAGCTCTATCCCAACGTCGATTTCTATTCGGGCGTGATCCTCTCGGCGATCGGCTTTCCGACCTCGATGTTCACCGCCTTGTTCGCGCTCGCCCGCACCGTCGGCTGGGTCGCGCAGTGGAACGAGATGATCGCCGACCCCGACCAGAAGATCGGCCGCCCGCGCCAGCTCTATACCGGCGCCGACGCAGCGCGATTACGTGCCGGTCGACCGGCGCTAGCCGCTCAACCGAGCTTCGCCTTCAGCGCTTGCAGGACCGCGAAGGCGGCGGCGGCATTGTCGAAGATGGCGCGCAGGCGCCGCTCGCGCCGGCCGGAGGGCGGGTCGAAGCCGCTGGGGCCGCCGCCGGCGATCAGCACGTCGTTGCGGTCGAGGAAGAGATAGACCGGACCCTGGCGGGCATGATCGGCGAGGGTCCGGCGAAGTTCGTCGTCGAGCAGAGCGGGGGTGTCGGTCGGCCGATTCGACCAGGCGTCGAACAAGGAGGCGAAGGCCGGATCGGAGGAGAGGTCGACCGGCTGCATCGTCCGGGGCAGCGCGACATCGCCGGCCGCTGCTCCGTGTGGGCGGATGACGAGCCGCAAGCCGTTTCCTGCTTTGCGGCGCAGCGTGTAGACCAGGCCGGAGAAGAGCGGCGCGCCGTCCTTGCCGTGGATCTCGGCACGAAAGATGGCGGCGGCGCCGCTTTCCTCAGCGAGCAGATCGATGAGCTCGTCGCCGGCGCCTTCGCCGAACAGGCAGGGTTTCGCCTCTTTATAGGCCTCCACCTCGAAATCGTGCGAGGCGTAGTCGAGGCCGTGCTGTTGAGCGAGCTCGTCGAGCACGGGCCGTTTCAGGTGGACGTGAGCCCGAACGACCGGGAGGAGCGGCGCGAGGATCGCCAGAAAAAGCAGAAGAAAAAAGAACCAGTTCCCCGGATACAGCCCGGCGCGGTCGAGTGCGTAGCCGCCGTAGATCGCCGCCAGGCCCCAGACCGGCAGCATGAGCAGGTAACAGCCGAACGCTCTGCTATGATCGGGAGTGATCAGCCGCAGCCGCCGCTTGACCGGTGCGCTGTCGCGGAGCCGCCGATAATCCTCCTCGCCGAGACGGGAGAAGCCCATCGCCGCTAGTCCAGTCCCGCCTTGAGGGTGCGCAGCACGGCGAGCGAGGCGCAGACGTCGTCGAACATGGCGCGCACCCGCGCCTCGCCTGCGGTGGCGCGGAACATGGAGCCCGCTTCGAACTTGTTCTTGGCGGTGGCGGCGACGAAGGCGTCCTCCGGCCCGACATAGGCGAAGACTCGGCCGGCCTGGCGCAGATCCAGCAATTTGCGGCGGAGGTCAGTGCCGAGCAGGCTCATCGCCTCGTGCGGCTTGTAGGCATAGACCTCGAACTTCTTCTCGAACTCCGGGTCGCCCTCGAACTTGACCCGCTCCATGCCGCTGAGCGGCTTGAAGAAGTTGAACAGGCCGCGATCGGGGACCATGACGACCTCGCCCGAACCGCGCGAGCGGCGCTGGAAGGCGTACATCTGGCCGGAGAAGATGGTGACCGTGTTCTTGCCCTGCTTACGGGTCAGCGTCCCTTCGTAAAGCGCGAAGCGGCGGCCTTCGCCATCGGTGCCGTGGAAGAGGTCGGTGAACGTCTGGCCGGAGAGCCAGTTGCCGAACAGCGCCTTGCGCGCCTCGGGATAGACCGGCGGATCGAAGCCGGTTGGGAGATAGGTGAGGCCGCCTTTTTCGGCGAGGGTCTCGAGCACCGGATGCTTGAGCGCCGCGCCCGCCTTGGTCAGCGGAGCGATCGCCAGGATGACCCCGACGACGAGGACGGCGAAGGCGAGGACGAACCCCATGGTCGGCCAGTCGGCGGCGACCAGCGACCAGCCGATCGCGACGGCAAGGGCGATGCCGCCGAGCAGATAGAGCCAGAACGTCTTGACCGCGGCCTTTCGCTTCTCCTCGATCGTCGAGATTTCCACGCTGACCCGGCCGCTGCGGCACAAATCGCGGAAATGGTCCTCGCTAAATTCGATCATCGCCGACTCCCCGGTTGAACGGGGGAGATTGGCCGGACGACCGGCCCTTGTCCAGAACCGCCGCTTAGCCCCCGTTCCTCAGAGGCAATGTAAAGGTGAAGCGGGCGCCCTGGCCGGGCGCGCTGTCGACCGAGACGTCGCCGCCCATGGCTCGGGCGAGGCGGCGGGCGATGTAGAGGCCGAGGCCGGTGCCGCCGGGCTCGGCGGGATCGACCCGCTCGAACTTTTCGAAGATTCGGTCCTGGTCGTCGGCGGCGATGCCCTTGCCCTGATCGGCGACGATGACGCAGGCGAGATCCCCTTCCCGCTCGGTGCGGATCCAGACCTGGCCGCCGGCCGGCGTGTAGCGGATCGCGTTGGTGATGAGGTTCATCATGATCTGCAGCGCGCGGGTGAAGTCGCCGGACGCCGGCAGCGATTCGGCCGCGCCGGGGCCGTCGATGCGCACCTCGCCGTCGGCGGCGCGGACCGCGAGCAGGCCGGCGGCGCGGCGGGCGATGTCGGCGAGGTCGACCGCCTCGATGTCGGGCCGGAAGCCGGGACGCTCGATCGCCTGCAGATCGACGAGATCGTCGACCAAGGCGAGCAGATGGCGGCCGGCGGTGGCGATGTCGGCGGCATAGCCGGCATAATCGCGGCGCAAGGGCCCCTCGGGCTGGGCGCGCAGGCGCTCGGCATTGTCGATGATGTGCGAAAGCGGCGCGCGCAACGCCTGCTCGAGCCGTTCGCCGAAGGCGGAGCCGTCGCGCTCCGGGCCGGGCGGCGGATCGTTGGCCGGCGCTCCGTCGGGCTGCGGGCGGACGGCAAGGGCGGCGCCGCGGAAGCCGACGAAGCGGCCTATGCCGTCGATCAGCGGCACGGCCGACAGGTTGTAGCGGCCCTTGCGGCCGCCGCGCAATTCGGCGGGCTGGTTGTCGAACGCCTTATGCTCGGCGAGCGCGGTCAGGATCGGCAGCGCGCCGTCCTTGTCCTCGCGCAGGCGGAACAGACGGGTGAGCTGCTTGCCGACCAGCTCCGCCGGGTTGCGCCCGATCGCGGCGGCGGCGCCCGGCGCGATCGCGGTGACACGGAGCGCGTCGTCCGTCTCCCACATCCAGTCGGCGGCGGCGCGCAGGAAATCGGCTTCGCGCTCCTGGGGAGGCGCCGGGGCGGCGGACTGGGCGGGGCGGCCGGCCCAGCCGGTGATCGCGAGCGCGACCCCATCGCCCTCGGGTTCGGCCCGGACCCACAGATCGAGATCGTGATCGCCGTCGGCGGCGATGGCGGCGCGCGATATGGTGATTCCGAGCCGGCGGGCGAGCCGCGCCAGAGCGGCGATCTGGGGCACAGCGAGGACCCCGCCCTCCTCGCCTCCGGCCTGCGCCTGGAGCGCGGCCAGCGGCGGATCGGCCGCGACCAGCCGGCCGCCGGCGTCCACTCGGCCGACAACCGGCGCCCGATCGGCCTCGGCGGCGGCGCTCACGCCGCCTCCGCCTGGCCGCGGGCGCGGGTCGAGATTCGGGCGACGCTGACCCGGTAGCTCGGATGCGCCTGCCACAGGCGGAGCACGTCTCGGGCGGAGGCCGCATCGATCGTGTCGAACAATTCGAGCTGGGCGGCGACGGCGTCGCCCTCGACTCCGGAGACGAGCGGGCCACGGCTGGCAAGCAGAAGCAGGATGGCGGCCGCCGCCTCGCGGTCGGCGCCGGCGGCGCGGAGCAGCAGCGCCGGCCCGCGGCCGCGCGGATCGGCGAGCACCTCCCAAGCGGCGTCGTAATCGAGCGCGCAGAGCGCCGCGAGAGAGGCGATGAACAAGGGCAGCATGCCCTCGGACAGGGTGCGGGCGAGCAAGACGCCGTCGAGGCGGCCGGCGAGGTGCAGGCGGCGGACCAAGCGGACGGCGCGCGCCTCCAGCGTGCCGCCCTCGTCATAGCCGGCGACAAGCGCGCTCGCGCTCTCCTCGATCGCCGCATCGACGGCGGCGACATGGTGCTGCTGGACGATGTAGTGGCGGAGCGCGGCGGCGACCATCCAGACCAGTTTGTGCTGGAGCTCGGCGGGAAGCTCGACCGCACCCATGACCGGCTCCTGGAAGCGGTCGAAGCGGCGGCTGCGGGCAATGACCAGCTCCATCGCCTCGGCGGCGACCTCCTCGTCGGAGTCGCGGACCAAAGCGAAGAGCAACTCGTCAGCGCCGTCGGCGGGGGCGTTCGCCTTCCAGTAGCGATGCTCCTCGACCCGGCGGACGAGCACGTTGGAGAGTTCGGAGTCGCGTAGCACCTGGGCGCGCTCGAGGATCGGCAACGCGATCGCGACGTGGGCGGAAGACAAAGCCGCGTGGAGCGCGGCATGGCCCGCGAAGCGCTCGGCGAGGCCGGCCCGCAGCGCGTCCTCGATGCCGTGGATCAGGCGGCCCAGCAAGGTGGCCGCGGTCAGCCGCTGCCACTCGGTCAGGCGGGCCTGATCGGGCAGCAGGAGGTCGGTCGCGGCGACGGCAAAGCGTTCCCGGGCCGCCGCCAGCAACAGGCGCGCAGCATCGCTTTGATTTCCCCGACCGTTCGATCCGGCTTCGGCCATGGATTCCCCTTAGCGCCTACAGGGTTAAGCCGGTGCTAATCCTGACGCGCCGGCGGCGCGGCGTGGACCTCGCTCTGCGCCCAGAAAAAGGAGGCGGCGGCATAAGCGAAAAGGGCCGCGAGCCCGACATGCCACAGGCCGAACGAGGCGAAGGGCAGCATCAGCCAAACCATGCCCTTGCGCTCCGCGAGCAGCAAGGCGGCGCGTGGCCGACGCCGCTCGGTCTCGACGGCGAGCGCGAACAGGAAGCCGAGCGTGGTGAAGGCGAGCAGCACCATGCCCCAGCCGTGCACCTTGGCGAGGCCGTAGGCGAGGATGACCAGGGCGGCGCTGGAGAGGAGCGGCAGCAAATAGCTCCACCAGCTCTGGCGGACGCCGTCCTGCATGCGCAGCCGAGCGAGGCGGGCGGCGATCCCTTCGAGCGGAGTCGCGGCGAGCAGCTTGGCGAGGCCGATCCAGTACCAGCCGACATAGAAGGAGGCGGTGCCCAGCGCCGCGAGCAAGGCGGCGGCGAGGCCGATCAGCTGCGGCGAGATCGGGCTCGACATGAGCAGGCCGGTAGCGAGCCGCTCGATCGGGCCGAGCAGCCAATCCGACCAGCCGCCGCGGTCGCCGTCCGCCTGCTCGACGATCCGCCGCTCGAGCGCGGCGAGATCGGCGTCGCGGTCGAGGATGGCGACCGCGCCCTCGGCGGCGAGGTGACGCGCACCGGCCTGGAGCGTTCGGCGGAGCAGGGTCGATTGAATGTCCCAATCGCGCAGCATGGCGGCGGTCTCGCGCAGCAGCGCGCCGTCGATCACGGCGAGGCCGGCCCAGCGCGTGGTCGCGTCGATTCGCTCGTAGAGCTCGCCATAACCGCCGTCAGGCACGGTCAGCACCGCCACGTCCTCGCCGGCGGCGAGGCGCGCGTGTTGGGCGGCCGGAGCGATGGCGCCGTCGGCGACGAGCAGCACCCGGTCGAACGGGTCGACCAGCTCGGCCGCCTCCTCGGCGTTGCGCGCGATCTGAACGTTGACCCGGTCGCGGCGAAGGCGGCCGATCGCCGCGCTCAACGCCGCCGGCATGCGCTCGACGAGGATGATGACCGGGGCTGCGCCGGCCGAGGCCGCGAGCCGCGCCTGGCGCTCGATCACGGTGCGGCCGGCGAGCGGCAGCGTCGCGCGCAAATGGCCCGGCTCGCCCGATTCGTGATAGGCCGCGATCAGCGCCGCAAGCGCCATGGTTCCTCCGCTCGATCGCGGAGGTAAGCACGGCGACGTGCGGTTGCAAAGCCGTTTGGCTCAGGACTTCGAGGAATTCGTCGAGCGCGGCGGCGATCTTCCTGAGCACCGCGGGGTCGCCCGGTGCCCCGGTCAGCGCCTCGTCGGCGAGCGCGACCAGGCCCGAGGCGCCGAAGCTGGCGGCGATGCTCTTGAGGCGGGCGCCGGCGATCAGCCAATTGGCGTCGCAACGCGAGCGGCCGAGCAGGTCGAGCTGGCGGGCGGCGCTCTCGACGAAGGCGGATTTGAGCTCGGCCATCAGCGCGCCGTCATTGCCGACGGCGGCGGCGAGCGAGGCGCTGAGGGCTCCGGGATCGTAGACCATGTGCATGTTATGGGCCGAACCGCGTTAACGGGCCGTTTCATCTCCGCCCCAAAGTGATACAATGGCGAAATGAACATGGGGGCAGAGCGCGCCGAGGCGCAGGCGCCGCAGAGCGGCGAAGCCGATTGGACGGGGGAGAAGCCGTGGGAGGCCGCGGCCGATCCCGGCTATTATGAAGAAGCGGCCGAGCCGAGCCCGATCGCGGCGCGGATCCTCGCCGCGCTGCTGATCCTGCTCGCTTTGGGCTGGCTCGGAGCGGCGGGCTATGCGGTCTGGCAGGCCTGGCCCGGGCCGAGCCTGCAGGCGTGGGCCGGCTGGGCGGCGACGGCCAGCGCGCCGCTGATCCTCATCGGCCTGATCTGGACGATCTTCGGCCGAACCCCGCGGCGCGAAGCCCGGCGTTTCACCGAGGCGGTCACTGCGATGCGGACCGAGAGCCGGGCGCTGGAAGAGGTGCTCGCCAGCATGGCGGCGCGGCTCGCGGAGAATCGCGCGGCGCTGGGCGAGGAAGCGGCGCGGCTGATGAGCCTCGGCGAGGAAGCGTCGGACCGGCTCGGCCGGGCAGCCGGCGCGATCGCGCGCGAGACGGCCGAGCTCGACCGCAAGGCGCAGGCGCTCGACACCGCCGCGGCGACGGCGCGGGTCGATATCGGCGTGCTGATGAGCGACCTGCCGAGGGCCGAGAGCCAGGCGCGCGCGGTCGCCGAAGCGATGAAGCAGGCCGGGCTCGGCGCTCACCAGCAGGCGGCGGGGCTCGAAAGCCAGCTCGCCGCGCTTGCCGCCAAAGGGCGTGAGGCGGACGAGACGGCCGGCGGCGCGGCGCAGCGGCTCGGCGCCCATATCGCCCGGATCGAAAGCGGCGCCGGCGCGGCGGCCGAGCGAATGGACCACGCGGCGGCGCAGATGAATGCGGCCGTCGACGGCGCGATGACTCGGGCGGCCGAATCGGTCGATCAGGCGCGCTCCGGCCTCGAGGAGCAGGGCCGGACAATGCTGGCGATGATCGAGCAGAGCCGGGCGGCGTTCGAGCAGGCCGGGGCCGAGACCACGCGCAGCCTCGCCGAGCGGCTCGATCTGGCCGGCCAGAAGATCGAGATGCTGGCCGGGCGGTTGGCGACCCAGGACAATGCGAGCCGGACCCTGCTCGGCAATCTCGCGCGCCAGCTCGCCGGGATCGAGACTCAGTTCGAAACGCTCGGTCAGAGCGGCGAGGCCCAGAGCGGCCGGCTCTCGCAGTCGTTCGCGGCGCTGCGCGAGAGCGCCGAGGGACTGCGGCGCGAGGTCGAGCACGGCCAGGCGCAATCTGACGCGCTAACTGCGCGCGCTCAGAACATGAGCGCGGCGCTGGGCCGGGTCACCGCCCAGTTGCGCGACGAGATGCCGCCGGCGATGGCGGGCGTGGAGATCCAGGCGGAGCGGACCGCCGCCTCTGCCCAGACCCTAGTCGCCAAAATGGAGGCGATGCAGGCCGCCGCCGCGCTCGCCGCCGACAGCACCGCCGAGAGCGAGGCGAGCATCGCCCGCCAGCACGAATCGCTCCAGGCGCTGCTCACCACGGTGCGCGAGGGCGCGCGCGATGCCGAGGAGAGATTGCGCGCGCTCGGCGCCGCGGTCGGCGAGACCGACGGCGCCGCCGCAGAGCTCGTCAAACAGACCGGCCCGGCGCTGATCGAGGCGCTGGTGCGGGTCCGCGAGGCGGCCGCGCAGGCGGCCGGCCACGCCCGCGAGGCGATCGCCGCGGTGATCCCGGACAGCGTCTCGGCGCTGGTCGAGGCGAGCCGCGGCGCGGTCGGCGACGCGGTGACGGCACAGGTCAAGGAGCAGCTCGACGAAATCAGCAACGCCTCGCATCTGGCGTTGGCGACGGCCAAGGCCGCCGGCGAGCGGCTGACCCGGCAATTGCTGATCATCGGCGAGACCGCGGCCGCGATCGAGGGCCGGATCGCCGAAGACCGCGCCGAACGCGAGGAGAAGGAGGCCGAGCAGCTGTCCCGGCGGGTCGCTCTGATCATCGACGCGCTCAATTCGACCGCGATCGACGTCACCAAGATCCTGTCGAACGAAGCATCGGACGCCGCCTGGGCCGCCTATCTCAAGGGCGACCGCGGAGTGTTCACGCGGCGCGCCGTCCGCCTGCTCGATTCGGGCGAGGCGCGCGAGATCCTCCGCCATTACGAGGAGGAACCCGACTTCCGCGACCAGGTGAACCGCTACATCCACGATTTCGAATTGATGCTGCGGCGAATCCTCGCCGACCGCGACGGCACGCCGCTCGGAATCACCCTGCTCTCCTCCGACATGGGCAAGCTCTACGTCGCGCTCGCCCAGGCGATCGAGCGGATCAGGCGCTGAGTTGAACTCTCCCCGTGAGGCGCGGCCTCATGGGAAGTGTGCGTGGGCCGAGCGAGCACTCAGGCGTAGAGGTCGACCGCTTCCCAATCCGCCATCGCCGCTTCGCGCAGCGGCGTGCGGTGGCACGCCGCCGGGTCGCGCTCGAAGCAGAGCAGCGCCGAGGGCTTCTCTTCGGCGAGCGCCGTCATGCGGGCGGCCTCAGCGGCGGCCTCGGGGGTGTCGAGCTGGGCGGCGTAGATGCGCCTCATCTCGTCCATCCGCCCCCTGCGCGCCGCCTGGCGCCCCGCCGGCGGCGTGCCGAGCGCCTTAAGGTGGACATAGTCGATCCCCGCCTCCTTGAGGCCGGCGGCGAGCACGTTCTTGGAGAAGCCGGGCTTGCGCGACAGCGGCACGGCGCGGACGTCGATCACCCGTCCGACTCCCGCCGCCTCGAGCGCGCCGACCAGCTCGCTCTGGGTCGCGCCCTCATAACCGATGGTGAAGATGCGCCTCACGGTCCTCCGCCAGATTCTTGTGGCATACCGCCTCGATGTTCAGTCCGTCCGGATCATGGACGAAGGCGGCGTAATAATTCGGCCCGTAATGCGGGCGCAGGCCCGGCGCCCCATTGTCGAGGCCGCCGGCGGCCAGCGCCGCCGCATGGAAGGCGTCGACCTCGGCGCGCGTTTCCGCGGTGAAGGCGACATGGGTCCCCTCCCCCACACGCTCGTTGTCGCCGACCCAGAAATAGGGCTTGCCGTCCGAGCCGAAACCGTGCGCGACACCGCCGGCCTCGGTCTGCTCCGCTGTTACGCTCATGATCAGCGTGATTCCGAGCGGCGCCAACGCAGCCTCGTAGAAAAGCCGCGAGCGTTCCGCGTCCGCGACCGCGAATCCGACATGGTCGAGCATGGCCTTCCTCCTGCCGCGAATTGAGACTAACGCACGCCCCCGTGACATACCAAGTTCATATCGTCGGCGGCGGCCTCGCCGGAGCCGAAGCGGCCTGGCAGCTTGCCGAGGCTGGCGTCAAGGTGCGGCTCAGCGAGATGCGCGGCGGCGGCGACATGACGCCGGCGCACCAGACCGACGGGCTCGCCGAGTTGGTCTGCTCGAACAGCTTCCGCTCCGACGATTCCGACAACAATGCGGTCGGGCTGATCCATGCCGAGATGCGGGCACTTGGCTCGCTGATCATGGCGGCGGCCGACGCTCACAAGGTGCCGGCGGGATCGGCGCTGGCGGTCGACCGCGACGGCTTCTCGGCGGCGGTGACCGAACGGCTCGCCGCCCACCCCAATGTCGAGGTCGTCCGCGAGCGGATCGACGCCCTCCCCGCTGCCGGCCTCGTCATCGTCGCCACCGGTCCGCTGACCGCGGCGCGGCTGGCCGAATCGATCGGCGCCGCGACCGGCGCGGACTCGCTCGCCTTCTTCGACGCGATCGCGCCGATCGTCCATCGCGAGTCGATCGACATGGAAATCTGCTGGATGGCGAGCCGCTGGGACAAGGGCGATACGAAGGACTATATCAACTGCCCGATGACGCGGGAGCATTATCTCGCCTTTCGCCAGGGTCTGCTCGAAGGCGACAAGACCGAATTCAAAGAGTGGGAGAAGGACACGCCCTATTTCGATGGCTGCATGCCGATCGAGGTGATGGCCGAGCGCGGCGAGGACACGCTCCGCTTCGGCCCGATGAAGCCGGTCGGGCTCGACGATCCGAAGACCGGGCGCTGGCCGTACGCCGTCGTCCAGCTCCGCCAGGACAATGCGCTCGGCACTTTGTGGAACATGGTCGGCTTCCAGACCAAGCTGAAGCATGCCGAGCAGGTCCGCTTGTTCCGCACCATCCCGGGCCTTGAAAAGGCGGAGTTCGCCCGATTGGGCGGGCTTCACCGCAACACGTTCATCAATGCGCCGCAGCTGCTCGACGCGACGCTCGGCCTCAAGGCGGCGCCGCGCATCCGCTTCGCCGGACAGATCACCGGCTGTGAAGGCTATGTCGAATCGGCCGCGATCGGCCTTCTCGCCGGCCGCTTCGCCGCGGCGGAGCTGAGCGGCGAGGAGATGGCGCCCCCGCCCCCGACCACCGCGCTCGGCGCGCTGCTCGGCCACATCACCGGCGGCGCCGACGCCGCGAGCTACCAGCCGATGAACGTGAATTTCGGCCTGTTCCCGCCGATCGAGGGGCGGATGAAGAAAGCGAACCGCAAGCAGCTCTACACCAAGCGGGCGAAGGAAGACCTGGGCACATGGGTCAGCAATTGCAGTTCGCCGCCCGCGACGACGGACGCGGACGCGGCGCAGTCGTCGCATATTCCGGCCGAGTAAGCGCACGGTTGCGATCGGCGTCGGCCTCGCCGAATTTGGTGGCGGTGCGGACCGCCCACTCCTCGAACGCGAGCCGGCCGTCCCCGTTCGTGTCCAGCCGCTGGAAGGCCCGCCGGCGCGGGTAGAACAGCTCCTCCAGCGTGATCCGACCGTCATTGTCGCGATCGGCGCGATCGAAGCGGCGCTGCTCTTTGGTCCGCTCATCGGCCGACGGCGGGCGCGCAGGCGGGCCGGGTCTCAGCGGGGTCGCGGCCGTCCCGGCGGGCGGCGCGGGCACGATGGCCTCCTCGTCCCGCGCCGCGCCGGTCCAGATGAAAAAGCCGGCGGCGACCAGCAGCAAGGCCGATCCGGCGCCGGCAAGGAATCGCAGCATGCCGCCCTCCCCGTCGCTACCAGGCTAGCGCAGGACGAGAAAAAGTCCAGATCGGATGAAATGATCATCCGAAACGGATCAGCGGCCGGTGAGACGGTGGCGAAGCAGGCGCAGCATCCGTGCCGGCGAGCCCTGCCGCTCCCAAGTCCCCGCACCCCGTTCGATATCCCGCATGGCGAGCATCGCCAGCATGCTGAGCGGGCGCAGCCGCGGCGGCCAGCCTCGATCATCCGGGATGCACGCAGCGGCTTCGAGAGCGATCCGCGCGTCTTCGGGATTGGCGGTGCGGCGGGCGAGATCGACCAGCGCCCAGCGCGCCCCGGCCGGCTCGACCGGGGCGGGCGCGCCGAGCAGCCGCGCCGTGTAGCGGAACAGCAGGCCGCCCCGCGCCTCGCCATGGCCGGCGAGCGGCTCGTCGGAGAGGAGCGCGCTCCACCCTTCCTCCATCGCGGCCAGCTCGGCCCCGCTCACGGCCGGGACGACATGCGCCGCCAGCGCCTGCAGCACCGGCTCGGGCGGCGGCGGTTCGCTGTCGAGCTGCTCGAGCGCCTCGCGCCACCAGGCCAGGCGGATTCGCGTGACCATCGGCTCGCGGCCGGTGGCGAGGACCGCGCCGAACGTGACGTCAAGACGCCAGAGCGCGTCGATCGCGGACCGCGCGGCGGCCGGCACGTAGGCGAGGGCGAGGCGGCGGTCGGGGTCGAGATCGGGGGTCATTGAGCCTCGGCACAAGAAGGCACGGCTTTCCTCCCTGAGGCCCCGGCCTCCGCCGGGGCGACGAAAGTCAGAGGTACAGCACCTTCTTCGCCGCGGCGACGACGTCGGTCGACCTTGATCAGCGCCAGCTTCTCGAGATTGGCGGCATAGGGCAAGGGCACGTCTTCGTCGGTGACGCGGAGCACCGGGGCGTCGAGATCGTCGAACCCCTCCTCCATAGCGATTGCGATCAGCTCGGCCGAGATCGAGCAGGCCGGCCAGCCCTCCTCGACGCAGACCATGCGGTTGGTCTTGGCGAGGCTGGCGAGTATCGCAGCCTTGTCGAGCGGGCGCAGGGTGCGCAGGTCGATCACTTCGGCCTCGATCCCCTCCTCGGCCAGTTTCGCCGCCGCGTCGAGCGCGACTCCGACGCCGATCGAATAGCTGACCAGGGTCACGTCCCGGCCCTCCTTGACGATTCGCGCCTTGCCGATCGGCAAGGTGTAATCGTCGAGCTTGGGCACGTCGAAGCTCTGGCCGTAAAGCAATTCATTTTCGAGGAATACGACCGGGTCTTCAGATTGGATCGCAGCTTTTAGCAGGCCCTTGGCGTCGGCCGCCGAATAAGGCGCGATCACGATCAGGCCGGGGACGGCGGCATACCACGGGCCGTAATTCTGGCTGTGCTGAGCGCCGACGCGGGAAGCGGCGCCATTGGGGCCGCGGAAGACGATCGGGCAGCGCATCTGGCCGCCCGACATATAATTGGTCTTCGCCGCTGAATTGATAATATGATCAATCGCCTGCATGGCGAAGTTGAAAGTCATGAACTCGATGACCGGCCTCAAGCCCCCCATCGCCGCGCCGGTGCCGACGCCGGCAAAGCCATATTCGGTGATCGGCGTGTCGATCACGCGCTTGGCGCCGAACTCGTCGAGCAGGCCCTGCGTAACCTTGTAGGCGCCCTGATATTCGGCGACCTCCTCGCCCATCACGAACACCCGCTCGTCCTTGCGCATCTCCTCGGCCATCGCGTCGCGCAGCGCCTCGCGCACCGTCGTCTTCACCATCTCGGTGCCGGCGGGCACGTCGGGATCGGCGACGTCGGCGCGGGCGGCAGGCTTCACCAGCTGGGCGGTGCCGCTTTCGGCCTTCCTCGGCGCGGGCGCTTCGGATTCCTCCGCCTTCTGCGTCGCGGCCGGCGCTTCGGCGGGTGCGGCGGGCGCTTCCGCCGCCGCCTCGCCCTCGCCGCCGATCAGCGCGATAACGGTGCCGACCTTGACCTCGTCCGTGCCCTCGGGGACGAGGATCTTCGAGATCACGCCCTCATCGACCGCCTCGAACTCCATCGTGCCTTGTCGGTCTCGATCTCGGCGAGAATGTCGCCGGCGGCGACGCTGTCGCCTTCCTTGACCAGCCATTTGGCGAGCGTCCCCTCCTCCATGGTCGGGGACAGAGCGGGCATCTTCAGTTCGATCGCCATCAGTAGCTCCCCACCAGCACGTCGGTGTAGAGCTCGGACGCCTCGGGCTCGGGCGCCTGCTCGGCGAAGTCGGCGGCCTCGACGACGATCTTCTTGATCTCCGTGTCGATCGCCTTGAGCTCGTCCTCCTTCGTTCCGGCCTTCTCCAGCTCGCGCTTCACCGCCTCGATCGGGTCGGATTTGTCGCGCACCGCCTGCACTTCCTCGCGCGAACGATATTTGGCGGGATCGGACATCGAATGGCCGCGATAGCGGTAGGTCTTCAGTTCGAGCAGGATCGGGCCCTTGCCGCCGCGCACCCATTCGAGCGCCGTTTCGGCCGCGCCGCGGACGGCGAGCACGTCCATGCCGTCGACCTGGAGGCCGTTGATGCGGAAGCTTTCGCCGCGCTTGTAGAGCTGGTCCTCGGCCGACGAACGGTTGACGCTGGTGCCCATCGCATATTGGTTGTTCTCGATCACGAAGATGATCGGCAGCTTCCACAGCTCGGCCATGTTGAAGCTCTCATAGACCTGGCCCTGATTGGCCGCGCCGTCGCCGAAATAAGCGAGGCAGACGCCGCCGTCGTCGGCATATTTATGCTTGAAGGCGAGGCCGGTGCCGAGCGACACCTGGGCGCCGACGATGCCGTGGCCGCCGTAGAAGCGGTGCTCGACGCTGAACATGTGCATCGAGCCGCCCTTGCCCTTCGAGATGCCGGCGGCGCGCCCGGTCAGTTCGGCCATGATCACCTTGGGATCGATGCCGTAGGCGAGCATGTGGCCATGGTCGCGATAGCCGGTGATGACGCTGTCCTTGCCGATCTCCAGCGCCGACTGGAGGCCGACCGCGACCGCCTCCTGGCCGATATAGAGGTGGCAGAAGCCGCCGATCAGGCCGAGGCCGTAAAGCTGGCCGGCGCGCTCCTCGAAACGGCGGATGAGCAGCATCTGGCGGTAATATTCGAGCAGCTCGTCCCTGTTCGCCTCGTAGCGCTTCGGTTCGGGCGGGCGCTCGCGGTTCGGCGCTGGCGGCGCGGCCGAGGCGGCTTTGTCCTTCGATCCGGCGCGTTCCGGCGATGCTGCCCTGGCCACTCTTTCGGCCCTTTCCCTTGTCGCTGGCTGGCGGGCTCTATGGCGGCAAACGAGGACCCGCGCAACATGGGCGCTCGGGCAACAGGGCGAGGCTGAGACGGGTCGCTAGGGGCGGCGGGGCGCGGCGGCGGCGTGCGGCGCGGCCTCGTCTCCAAGCTCGATGATCACTTCGTCGGGGCGGACCAGGCCGAGCTGGCTGCGGACCATCTCGTCGGCGAGGTCGGGATCGGCGTTCTGCGGGTCGAGCAGGTGCGAGCGCTGGGCGAGCCGCGCGCGCTCGGTCTCGAGCCGGGCGAGCTCGGCGTTGCGCTCGACCTTGTCGCGCCGGTAATCGCCCCAGGCGAGCACGCCGTTCGCGCCGACGATCGCGGCGCCGAGGAAATAGGCGATGATGAGCAGGCCGGCCGCAGGCCAGCGCGGCCCGCCTGATCAGCTCCATCGGTTTGCGGATCGCCGTCATCGTCTCGTCACAGAATCAGCAAAGCGGCGTCGAATCAAGCCTTTTGAGCGGGGACTGGCAAAAATACGGTAGATCGCCCGCTCAGCGAGTTCGAGCTGCGAAAACCGCCCGCCCCGGATAGATGGCGGCGCTGCCCAACTCCTCCTCGATGCGCAGCAGCTGGTTGTACTTGGCGAGTGCGATCGGAACGGGCGAGGCTGCCGGTCTTGATCTGCCCGCAATTGGTGGCGACGGCGAGATCGGCGATCGTCGTGTCCTCGGTCTCGCCCGAACGGTGCGACATCACCGCGCTGTAGCCGGCGCGGTGAGCGGCGGCGACCGCCTCCAGCGTCTCGGTCAGCGTGCCGATCTGGTTGACCTTGATCAGGATCGAATTGGCGAGGCCGCGTTCGATGCCCATGGCGAGCCGCTTCGGATTGGTGACGAACAGATCGTCGCCGACGAGCTGGACCTGCGCTCGCCGAGCCGCTCGGTCAGCGCCTTCCAGCCCGTCGAGATCGTCCTCGGCCATGCCGTCCTCGATCGAGGCGATCGGATAGTCGTCGCACGAGGTCGGCGAGATAGTCGGCCATTTCGTCCGGCGAGAGGGTCAGCCCCTCCCCTTCCATCCGGTAGGCGCCGTCCCGGAAGAACTCGGTCGCCGCGCAGTCGAGCGCGAGCACGACGTCGTCGCCCGGCTTGTAGCCGGCCGCGTCGATCGACCGCATGATGAAATCGAGCGCGTCGCGGGCCGAGGCGAGGTTGGGCGCGAAGCCGCCTTCGTCGCCGACCGCGGTCGCGAGGCCGGCATCGTGCAGCGCCTTCTTCAGCGTGTGGAAGATCTCGGCGCCGCAGCGCAAGGCCTCGGCGAAGCTCGGCGCGCCGACCGGCATGACCATGAATTCCTGGAAGTCGATCGGGTTGTCGGCATGGGCGCCGCCATTGATGATGTTCATCATCGGCACCGGCAGGGTGCAGCGCCGAGACGCCGCCGACATAGCGATAGAGCGGCAGGCCGCGCGCGTCGGCCGCGGCCTTGGCGACGGCGAGGCTGACGCCGAGGATCGCGTTGGCGCCGAGCCGCGCCTTGTTCGTCGGTGCCGTCGAGATCGATCATCAGCGGCGTCGATCTCGACCTGGTCCTCGGCATCCATGCCGATCACCGCCTCGGCGATCTCGCCGCGCACCGCCGTCGACCGCCTGCGCCGACGCCCTTGCCGAGCCAGCGCGCCTTGTCGCCGTCGCGCTTCTCGACCGCCTCGTGAGCGCCGGTCGAGGCGCCCGACGGGACCGCGGCGCGGCCGAAGCTGCCGTCCTCGAGCGCCACCTCGACCTCGACCGTCGGATTGCCGCGGCTGTCGAGGATCTGGCGGCCGTGGACGTCGACGATGGCGGTCATTTTGTTGCGGCCTCGTTATGAGTTATGGCAGGAAGCATGGGCGCGAATATCGGCCCGCCGTCTCGCATGCAACTTTCCTCGGACCGCGGTGGAACGCATGACGCGGGGCGGTGTTGTCGAGCGAATCAGCGTTCCAGTCAGTGAAATGGAGATTCCCATGCCGCGTCGCGATCCCGAGCTTCCCGAAGGCACCGACCAGGTCATCCACGGCGCCTCCGCGACCGGCGACGACGGCGGCGGCGCCCTCCTTGCCGGAACCGAAGGCGGGACCGGCGCCGGCACGGAACGGCTGGTGACGCAGGTCCGCGACCAGGTCTCCACGCTTCGCGGCCAGGCCGGCGACCGGGTGCGCGGCTTCGCCGACGACGGCAAGGCGCGCGCCGCCAGCCTGCTCGACGAGTTCGGCGGCGTCCTCTCCGATGCTGCCAAGTCGGTCGACGAGCGGCTCGGCGAGGATTACGGGCGCTACGCCCACCGCGCCGCCGACGCGGTCTCCACCTTCGCCGGCTCGGTTCGCGACAAGAGCGTCGACGACATCGTCGACAACACCCGCGACTTCGTCCGCAAGAGCCCCGCGGTGGCGATCGGCATCGCCGCCGTTGCCGGCTTCGCGCTGATGCGGGTGATCAAGACCGGACTCGACGATATCGGGGCCCGGCGCGGCGCCCAGGCGCAAGGGCGACGACTGACTTGGACGCATCCGGGGAGGATCCGCGCGAGGAATCGATCCGCGACCTGTTCGGCCGCCTGATCGACGACGGCAAGAGCTACGCCAAGGCGGAGATCGGCGTCTATCGACAGATCATGCTTCATCGCGCCGACAAGGCCGAAAGGGGCCTGATCGCGGCGATCGCCGGCGGCGGTGCTGCTGCTTTCCGCGCTGACCGCCTTGATCGTCGGCGCTGTGCTCGGCCTCGCGATCCTGATCGGGCCCTGGCTCGCCGGGCTGGCGGTAGCCGCCGCGCTGGCGCTGACCGGCTGGCTGCTGGTCCGCTCGGGAGTCGCCCGCTTGCGCGCGCTCAAGGGCGACGAGGAGGAAAAGCAGGCCCTCGTCCGCGGGGAGACGCGGCCGTGAGCCTCGCGGCCATCGAGCAGGCCAAGCGCGACCAGGTCCGCGCGAGGGCGCGACTCGACAGCACGCTCGCCTCGCTCAACGTCCGGCTCAAGCCGGGCAGCCTTGCCGAGGAAGCCTGGGACGGGGTCAAGGACAAGAGCGCCGATTTTGCCGACGGCGCGTTGCAGGCGGTCAAGAAGCGGCCGGGCACGGTTTCGCTGGCGCTCGGCGCCTTCGCCCTTTTCCTGGCGCGCGGGCCGCTGACGAGGGCGGCCGGCCGCTATTTGTCGAACGACGAGGCGGACGAAGGAAACGATCGGGACGACGCGGAGTTGAGCGTGACGGAAGGAGTGAGTTGATGGTTGCGAACACGGATCCGGACGGGGCGAAGGAGGACGGCGGGCGGAGCCGCGCCGCGGAAGCCTATCAGGTCGGCGCGCGAGCGGACCGCCTCGGCCTATGAGGCCGCGCGAAGCCGCGCCGGCGACGTCACCCGCCAGGCGACCGACCAGCTCGCCATCTATCCGGTCGGCGCGGTGGTCGGCGGCTTCCTGGTCGGCGCTCTGGTCGGCTTCCTGGTGCCGCGGACGCGAGCGCGAGGAGGAGCTGCTCGGCAAGACCGGCCGGCGGCTCACCGACGCAGCGCGCGACGCGGCCCAGCGCGGGCTCGACGCCGGCAAGGAGCAGATCGACGACATCCGCGCCAAGGCGGCGCAGAAGGTGGGCGAGGCCGTGGCGGACGTCGTCGGCGGCAAGCATTGACGGTCTCGCCGCCGGCCTTGCGCGCGGCGGCGATCCTGCCTAGGTCGGCCGGCTCCCATGAGCAAGTTGCACTTCGTCTTCGGCGGCCGGGTCAAGGATCCGCGCGGCCTCGATTTCGACCTCGCCACGATCGACATGGTCGGGCTCTATCCCGATTATGCGAGCGCGCTCGACGCCTGGCGCGGCAAGGCCCAGCGCACAGTCGACGATGCCGAGATGAAATATGTCGTCGTCCACCTCCACCGCCTGCTCGAGCCGGAGATGAGCGGGGAGTAAGGCTCGTCATCCCGGCCCTTCGACTGCCTGCAAGGCAGGCGCTCAGGATAAACCTCAGCCGGAGGCTGAGGGCCGGGATTCCAGGACCAGAAGTCACGGCTTTCTCCACGAGGTCCCGGCCTTCGCCGGGATGACGTTTGCGTCACGCCTTGCGGTAGCGGAACAGCAGCAGCGGGTTGGCGAGCAGCACGCCGACGAGGAAGCCGCCGATATGGGCGCCGACCGCGATCTGAACGCCGTCGCCGCTGAACAGGAAATCGGGGCCGGCCATGGCGATGCCCATGAAGATCTGAAGCACGACCCAGGCGACCATCAGCCAGAGCGCGTTGAGCCACAACGCGAGCCTGGCGCTGGCGACCTTCACCTTGTTGCGCCCGAACAGCATCGCATAGGCGCCGATCACCGCCGAGACCGCGCCGCTGGCGCCGACCATCGCCGCGACCGGGCTGATCGCATATTGAGCGCCCGCGGCCGCATAGGCGCCAACGATGTAGAGCACCGCCATGGCCGGCGAGCCGAGCACCGATTCGACCGGGCCGCCCGCAAAACAGCAGCACGATCAGGTTGAAGAGGATGTGCGACGGGCCGGCATGGATCAGGGTCGCGGTGAGCGGCGTCAGCCACAGCGGAACGAGATCGAGCTCGGCCGGCCGCAGCGGCCAGAACGCGCCGCGATCGCCGCCACCCAGGCGTCGACCTGAAACAAAGCGGGCAGGACCCACAAGACCGCCGTGGCGACGGCGATGGCAAGCGTCAGCGGCGCTTTGTTCCAGCTATCGGGGACCCGCATGGCTCAATCGCTCCGCCGCCTCGGCGGCGATCAAACGAACTCGATCTTCTTGATCTCGTAATATTTGTCGCCGGACGGCGCGGAGAATTCGACCTCCTCGCCCTTCATGCGGCCGATCAGGGCGCGGCCGAGCGGCGAGGCGTAGCTGATCCGTCCGACCCTGGCGTCGGCCTCGGTCTCGCCGACGATCTGATATTTGATCTTGTTGTCGTTCTCGTCGAGCAGGTGGACGGTGGCGCCGAAGACGACCTTGTCGCCCGACAGCGACTTGGGATCGATCACCATCGCGCGGCTGAGCCGATCCTCGATGATCGGCGATCTGCGCCTCGACCTGGCCCTGGCGCTCCTTGGCGGCGTGATATTCGGCATTCTCGGAGAGATCGCCATGGGCGCGCGCTTCCTCGATCGCGTCGATGATCGACGGGCGCTCGACCGTCTTCAGATGACGGACGTCGCTCTGCAGCTTCTCATAGCCCTCGGCCAGCATGGGCAGCTTGTCGACCGTAGCCATTTCAACTCGTGCCTTTCGTCAAAAACTCGTTCGGAGCGACGCTGCAAGAGCATCGCCTGATCTCGGCCGGATATTGCGGGGATCATGCTCAGGAACGTGAATAATAGTCCTGGAGCGAGCGCACTTCAAGGCCGCCGTCCCTGCAGCACGGCGATCGCACGCGCCACCGCGGCGCTCGACGCGGCGGTGGTGAAGTAGGGGATTTTCTGCATCAGCGCCGAGGCGCGGATCGAGGCGCGAATCCTTGTGGCTCTGCCAGCCCTCGGTGGTGTTGAAGACGATGTCGACGTCGCCGTCCTTGATCCGGTCGACGATGTGCGGGCGGCCCTGCGCGACCTTGTTGACCCGCTCGACCGTCGAGCCCCTCGGCCTCGCAGATAATCGGCGGTGCCGCCGGTCGCGATCGCCCTGAAGCCGATGCCGAGCAGGGCGCGGACCGGCGGGCACGATGATCGGCTTGTCGCTGTCCTTGACCGAGACGAACAAGGTCCCTCCGGTCGGCAGATCGAGCCCGGCGCCCTGCTGCGACTTGAGGAAGGCGGTCGGGAAAATCATCTGCAATTCCCATCACTTCTCCGGTCGACTTCATTTCCGGAGAAAGCACCGGATCGATCCCGGGGAAGCGCGCGAACGGGAAGACCGCTTCCTTGACCGCGATATGGGCGACGTCGCGGTCGAGCGGCAGGAAAGTCGATCAGTTTCTCGCCGGCCATCACCCGCGCCGCGATCTTGGCGATCGGCGCGCCGATCGCCTTGGCGACGAAGGGCACGGTGCGGCTGGCGCGCGGATTGACCTCGATCAGATAGACGATGCCGTCCTTGACCGCGAACTGGACGTTCATCAGCCCGACGACGCCGAGCGCCTCGGCCAGCGCCTTGGCCTGGCGCTCGATCTCGGCGACGATCTCGGGCTCCAGGCTGTAGGGCGGCAGCGAGCAGGCGCTGTCGCCGGAATGGACGCCCGCTTCCTCGATATGCTGCATGACGCCGGCGACGACGACGTCGCGGCCGTCGCGAGATCGCGTCGACGTCGACCTCGATCGCGTCGCGCAGATACTGGTCGATCAGCACCGGGCTGTCGCCCGAGACCTGGACCGCGGTGAGCGATATAATCGTCGAGCTGGGCCGGGCCCGTCGACGATCTCCATCGCCCGGCCGCCGAGCACGTAGGAGGGCCGGGTCAGCACCGGATAGCCGATCCGCTCGGCGACCGCGATCGCCTCGTCGCGGCTGCGGGCGATGCCGTTCGAGCGGCTGCCTGAGGCCGAGCCTGTCGACCAGCGCGGGCGAAGCGCTCGCGGTCCTCGGCGAGGTCGATCGCGTCGGGCGAGGTGCCGAGGATCGGGATGCCCTCCTTCTCCAGCGCCGCGGCGAGCTTGAGCGGCGTCTGCCCGCCGAACTGGACGATGACGCCGTGAAGAGTGCCGCTGCGACGCCTCGACATGGAGGATTTCGAGCACGTCCTCGACGGTCAGCGGCTCGAAATAGAGGCGGTCGGAGGTGTCGTAATCGGTCGACACCGTCTCCGGATTGCAATTGATCATGATCGTCTCGATAGCCGGCCTCGCTCGAGCGCGTAAGCGGCGTGGACGCAGCAATAGTCGAACTCGATCCCCTGCCCGATCCGGTTGGGGCCGCCGCCGAGGATGACGACCTTCTTGCGGTCGCTGAGGCTGGCTCTCGTCCTCGGGCGCGCCGAAGCTCGGCGCCTCGTAGGTCGAATACATATAGGGCGTCTTCGCCTCGAACTCGGCGGCGCAGGTGTCGATCCGCTTGAACACCGGGCGGACGCCGAGCCGGTGGCGCAGGCGCGCGCACCTCCTCCTCGGTGGTGGCGCCGATCATCGCCTTGACCGCGTCGTGGATCAGGCCGTGCGAGCGGGTCCGGGTCTTGACCCCGCCGCCGGCGACATTGGCCGATTTGAGGTTCAGCTCGGCCAGCCGCCGGTCGGAGAAGCCCATCGCCTTCAGCCGGCGCAGGCCCGTCCGCGTCGCCGGGCAGGCCGTCGCGGCAGATATCCTCCTCGACCCGGACGATCTCCTCGATCCGCTCGAGGAACCAGGGATCGTATTTGGTGATCGCGTGGACCTCGGCGACGCTGAGCCCCTCGCGCAGCGCCTGGGCGGCGACGAGCAGCCGGTCGGGCGCCGGCACGCGCCAGCGCGGCCTCGATCTCCGCCTTGCGGCGCGCCGTAGAGCTCGCGCACGCCGTCGAGGCCGATCAGGCCGGTCTCGAGGCCGCGCAGCGCCTTTTGCAGGCTCTCGTGGAAGCTGCGCCCGATCGCCATCACCTCGCCGACCGACTTCATCGCGGTCGAGAGCAAGGCCTCGGCTGCCCTTGAACTTCTCGAAGGCGAAGCGCGGGATCTTGGTGACGACATAGTCGATCGTCGGCTCGAAGCTGGCCGGGGTGACGCCGGTAATGTCGTTCTGGATCTCGTCGAGCGTGTAGCCGACCGCCAATTTGGCCGCGACCTTGGCGATCGGGAAGCCGGTCGCCTTCGAGGCCAGCGCCGAGGAGCGGCTGACGCGCGGGTTCATCTCGATCACGACGAGCCGGCCGTCCTTCGGATCGACCGCGAACTGGACGTTGGAACCGCCTGTCTCGACGCCGATTTCGCGCAACACCGCGATCGAGGCGTTGCGCATGATCTGATATTCCTTGTCGGTCAGGGTCAGCGCCGGCGCGACGGTGATCGAATCGCCGGTGTGGATGCCCATCGGATCGACATTCTCGATCGAGCAGATGATGATCGCATTGTCCGCGCGGTCGCGGACCACCTCCATCTCATATTCCTTCCAGCCGAGCACCGATTCCTCGATCAGCACCTCGGTGGTCGGCGAGGCTTCGAGCCCGCCGGCGACGATCGCCGCGAACTCGTCGCGATTGTAGGCGATGCCGCCGCCGGTGCCGCCCAGCGTGAAGCTCGGCCGGATGATCGCCGGCAGGCCGACGCTCTCCAGTGCCGCCATGGCGTCATCGAGATTGTGGGCGATCGCCGAGCGCGGGCTTTCGAGCCCGATCCGGTCCATCGCCTCGCGGAACTTCGAGCCGATCCTCGGCCATCTCGATCGCCTCGGCGTCGGCGCCGATCATCGTCACGCCATATTTCGCCAGCGTGCCGTCCTTGAAGAGCGCCAGCGCGGTGTTGAGCGCGGTCTGCCCGCCCATCGTCGGCAGCACCGCGTCGGGCCGCTCCTTGTCGATGATCGCCGCGACATACTCGGGCGTGATCGGCTCGACATAGGTGGCGTCGGCGAGCTCGGGATCGGTCATGATCGTCGCCGGGTTCGAATTGACGACGATGACCCGATACCCCTCCTCCTTCAGCGCCTTGACCGCCTGCGTCCCCGAATAATCGAACTCCGCCGCCTGGCCGATGACGATCGGGCCGGCGCCGATGATGAGGATCGAGGAGATGTCGGTGCGGCGGGGCATTATCGACTATCGTCGCTCGCAGGGGCGTTTGCGATCAGCATTAAGCGAATGCCCTGCTCATCGGCGTTGGAAGCCGCGAGCATCCGGCCCAGACAAAGGTAGTCCTCACCGAAGTCCGTCGTGCATGCTCGCTGGAGGAAATCTCGACGAAACGTGAGAGTGGATGAGCCGAAAACCTCCAGCGCAGCTGCCGTGCGCCAGCGAGCAAGCCGATTCGCAACGCCTTGGCAAGCTCCTCCAGTCCTTCAGCGGGATCATAGCTGCGGGACCCGGTCGAGCATTCCGCTGCTCCGACAGCCATCCGAAGGCTTCTGCCCTAGCCTGTTGACGGTCCTCGCGATCGACAAAGTCGAGAAGACAGCGGCGCGCTGATCCGGGATCTCGAATTCAAGAATGTAGAGGATGCATCGGCTTGCCGTGAGGCAGCGGAGCATTTCGCTCGTCGACCGTGCCCAGCTCACTGATCGTCACGACATCCGATTGCAGCTCGTCCTCGCAGGTGATGCGGACGTCGACCGCAGGCACTCCGCAGGCGGCGATGGCCTCTGATCGTCTGTTCGTCAGTCGGCTGAGGCAGCGCGATCATCACAATTGCCCGACGAACTTCTCGAACAGATAGGTGCTGTCCTGCGGCCCCGGGCTCGCCTCGGGATGATATTGCACGCTGAACGCCGGCTCGGTCGGTCAGCTCGAGCCCGCAAGTGCTGCCGTCGAACAGGCTGACGTGGGTCGCGCGGGCGTTGGCGGGCAGGCTGTCGGCCTCGACCGCGAAGCCGTGGTTCATGCTGGTGATCTCGACGCGGCCGTCGGCGAGGCGCTTGACCGGGTGGTTGGCGCCGCGATGGCCCTGGTGCATCTTCGACGGTGCTGCGCGCCGACCGCCAGGCCGAGCAACTGGTGGCCGAGGCAGATGCCGAACAGGGGCTTGCCGGTCTCCAGCATCTGGCGGATCACCGGCACGGCATAGTCGCCGGTCGCGGCGGGGTCGCCGGGGCCGTTGGAGAGGAAGAAGCCGTCGGGATCGTGCGCCATCACCTCCTCGAAGGTCGCGGTGGCGGGCAGCACGGTGACCCGCGCGCCGGCGTCGGCGAGGTTGCGGAAGATGTTGCGCTTCGAGCCGTAATCGATGGCGACGACGTGGGGGAGCGCCTCGTCGTGCGCGCGCTCCTCATAGCCCTCGCCGAGCCGCCAGTTGCCGCCCGACCAGCGGTACATCTGCCGGCAGGACACCTCCTTGGCGAGATCCATGCCCTCGAGCCCGGGCCAGGCGCGCGCCTTGGCGAGCAGCGCGTCGACGTCGAACCGGCCGTCTTCGCGATAGGCGATGACGCCGTTGGGCGCGCCCTGCGGTGCGGATCTGCCGGGTCAGCGCCCGGGTGTCGACGCCGGAAAGGCCGATCCGCCCGTTCGCGCGCATCCATTCGGCGAAGCCCGGCGCGGCGCGGAAATTGCTCGGCGCGGTGACGTCCTGCGCGGACGACGCAGCCCAGAGCGAACGGATTGTCCGCCTCCAGATCCTCGTAATTGGCGCCGACATTGCCGATATGGGGGAAGGTGAAGGTGACGATCTGCGCCGCGTAGGAGGGATCGGTCATGATCTCCTGATAGCCGGTCATCGCGGTGTTGAAGCAGATCTCGCCGACCGCCTCGCCTTCCGCGCCGAAGCCCCTGCCCCAGATCAGGCTGCCGTCGGCCAGCACCAATACGCCCGTGGCCCCGTCAGGCGCGGGCGTGGTCTTGGCGTCGGCCATGCTGGCGGGCACTCCTTCTTGGGTCTGGCGATGTCGCTAAGGCTCGACCGCTAGAGAGCGCGTCCGGCACCGTCAATCTATTAAAAGCCGGACCGGCCGGTTATGCTGGCGGTTTCCATTCGAAGGCCGTCGAGAGCCCATGATTCGCGATCAACATCAAAGCAGGCGCTGGTCGGCGCCATGAAGGCCGGCGACACGCCGCGCAGCGGACGCGATCCGCCTGATCCAGTCGGCGCTGAAGAACCGCGACATCGAGCTGCGCGGCGCCGCCAATCCGCCCGAGGACGACGTGCTGGTCACCGAGGTGCTGCAGAAGATGATCAAGCAGCGCCGCGAATCGATCGACATGTACGAGCAGGGCGGCCGCGAGGAGCTGGCCGAAGCGGAGGCGGCCGAGGTCGCGGTGATCGAGGGCTTCCTGCCCAGGCAGATGGACGATGCCGAGCTCGGCGCCGCGATCGACGCGATCGTCGCCGAGACCGGCGCGGCCTCGGTCAAGGACATGGGCCGGGTGATGGCGCTGGTGAAGGAGCGCCACGCCGGCCAGCTCGACATGGCCAAGGCGAGCCAGGCCGTGAAGGCGCGGCTTTCCTGATGGACAAGGGGGAATGACCCTCTCCCCCGCCTTTCTCGACGAGCTGCGCGATGCGCACCACGCTCTCCGTCGCTGATCGGGCGGAGCGTGAAGCTCACCAAGGCCGGAAGCGAGTTCAAGGCCTGCTGCCCGTTCCACAACGAGAAGACGCCGAGCTTCTACGTCAATGACGAGAAGGGCTTCTACCATTGCTTCGGCTGCCAGGCGCATGGCGACGCGATCCGCTGGCTGACCGACCAGCGCGGGCTTTCCTTCATGGACGCGGTCAAGGAGCTGGCCGACGCGGCCGGGATGGAGGTGCCGGCGCCCGACCCGCAGATCGCAGGAGCGGGCCGAGCGGGCGGCGGGCCTGCACGAGGTGATGGAAGCGGCCGCCGACTGGTTCGCCGAGCAGCTGGATGTTGGCGAAGGTGCCGCGGCGCGTGCCTATCTGAAGGAGCGCGGAATCGGCGAGGCGACGCGGCGGAAGTTCGGCTTCGGGCTGGCGCCGGACAACCGCGGCAAGCTCAAGGCGCGCTGAAGAAATTCGGCATTGAGAAGCTGATAGAGGCCGGGCTTCTCATCCAGCCTGAAGACGGCAAAGAGCCTTATGACCGCTTTCGCGGGCGGCTGATGTTCCCGATCCGCGATGCGCGCGGGCGGTGCATCGGCTTCAGCGGGCGAATCCTCGGCCGGCGGCCCGACAGGCCAGACGCCAAATATCTCAATTCGCCCGATACGCCTCTGTTCGACAAGGGCCGGACCCTGTTCAACCTCCACTTGGCGGGGCCCGGCCAGCCGCGCCGAACGGCCGCGTGATCGTCGTCGAGGGGCAGATGGACGTCGTCGCGCTCGACCAGGCCGGCATCGCCGAGGTCGTCGCGCCGCTCGGGCACGGCGCTCACCGAGGCCCAGCTGGCGCTGCTCTGGCGGCTCTCGCCGGCGCCTTTGATGTGCTTCGACGGCGACTCGGCCGGCCAGAAGGCGGCGATCCGGGCGGCGTTGCGGGCGCTTCCCCATGTCGGGCCGGGCCGCTCGCTCGGCTTCGTCACGCTGCCGGCGGGACAGGATCCCGACGATCTGATCAAGCGCGAGCGGACGGGCGGCGTTCGACGCGCTGCTCGACGGGGCCGAATCGCTGGTCGACACGCTTGTGGCGGCACGAGCTGGCGGCCGAGCCGCTGAGGACGCCCGAGCAGAAAGCCGGGCTGAGGCGGCGACTGATGGACCATGTCGCGACGATCGCGGACCCCGACGTGCGCGACCAATATCGCCACGAATCTGCTGCAGCGCTTCGCCGCGCTCGACCCGGCGCCGCAGCGGCGGCCGTGGCCCGGCCCGCGGCGGCCGCTTCACTGCGCCGCCGCGGCCGGCCTCGGCGGAGGCGAAGGCGGTCGGCCGCACCGGCCTCAGCCCCGAGCTGGGCCGCGCGGTGCTCCAGGGGCTGGTCCGTTTCCCGGCGCTGATCGGCGACCATGCCGAGGCGATCGCCGACCTGCCGCTCGGCGACGGCGATCCGTCGCGACTGCGCGATTTGCTGCTCGAAGCGGCGATGACGAACGCCGCGCTTGATCCCGAGGCGCCTCGATACCATATTGGCCGACACGTGGCGGGGCGGCTCTCGGTGGAGGAGCTCGGCCGGAAACGAGGACTTGGTTTTTCCTTCACGCGACGTGACGTCGAGCCGGAACGCGCCTGCCGCGATCTGGCGCTCGTCATCGAGACGCTGGCGGCGCGGCCCGGACTGGACGCGGCGCTGCGAGCGGCCACGGCGCGATTGAAGGACGAAGGCGACGAAGCGGCGTTCCGCGGAGCAGCAACGGCTCCGGACGGCGCGAAACGAAGCGGATAGCGCAGCTGGCGACATTGTTCGAGGCCGACGGGGACTAAGTGCTTCGAGAACAGACATAAGGCGTTGGAATGGCGAAGACGAACACGGCGGAACCCGAAGAGAAGACGGAGAGCGGCGACGCGCCGCTCATCGACCTCAACGAAGCCTCGTTGAAGAAGCTGATCGCCCGCGCCAAAAAGCGCGGCTACATCACCTATGACGAATTGAACGACGCTCTGCCGCAGGACCAGATGTCCTCCGAGCAGATCGAGGACGTGATGTCCGCGTTGAGCGAGATGGGCGTCAACATCGTCGAGAATGAGGAAGCCGACGAGGACGGCGAGAAGGACGACGATCCGGGAGTCGAGGAGGTCGACGGCGCCGGCGAGACCTTCGTTCTCGAGAAGAAGAAGGAGACCGTCGACCGCACCGACGATCCGGTGCGCATGTACCTGCGCGAGATGGGCGCGGTCGAATTGCTCAGCCGCGAGGGCGAGATCGCGATCGCCAAGAGGATCGAGGCCGGCCGCGACACGATGATCTGGGGGCTGTGCGAAAGCCCGATCACCTTCAACGCGATCATCGAATGGTCGAACGCGCTCAACAACGGCCACATGCAGCTGCGCGAGATCCTCGATCTCGAGGCGATGCTCTCCAAGGGCCCCACCCCCGAGCAGGTCGAAGGCGCCGAGGCCGACGACGACACCATCTCGGAGAGCACCGCCGGCCCGACCTTCAAGGAGGAAGAGGAGCCCGAGGAGGCGCCCGCCGAGGAGGAGGACGAAGAGGAATCGATGGTCGAGCGCCGGGCGCCGCGCCCGGTCGAGGAGGAGGACGAGGACAACACCTTGAGCCTCGCCCAGATGGAAGAGACGCTCAAGCCCGCCGCGCTCGACAAGTTCGCCGCGATCACCGGCCTCTACAAGAAGTTCGCCAGGCTCCAGCTGACCCGGATGGACTCGATGAGCGGCGGCCAGGACTTCGGCGCCGGCGAGGAGAAGAAGTACCAGAAGCTGCGCGAGCTGCTCACCGCGGAAGTGGAGAGCGTCCAGTTCCACGGCGCCAAGATCGAATATCTGGTCGACCAGCTCTACAGCTACAACCGCCGGCTGACCACGTTGGGCGGCCAGATGCTCCGCCTCGCCGAGCGCCACAAGGTGCCGCGCCGCGCCTTCCTCGACGCCTATCTGGGCCACGAGCTGGACGAGGGCTGGGCCGAGCGGGTCTGCGGCACCGACAAGAAATGGACCGCCTTCTGCGAGGTCGAGCGGGCGCGATCGAGCGAATCCGCACCGAGATCAGCGAGATCTCGCAGGCGACCGGAATGAGCCTCGGCGAGTTCCGCCGGATCGTCAACCAGGTCCAGAAAGGCGAGCGCGAGGCGCGGATCGCCAAGAAGGAGATGGTCGAGGCGAACCTGCGCCTGGTCATCTCGATCGCCAAGAAATACACCAATCGCGGCCTGCAGTTCCTCGACCTGATCCAGGAAGGCAATATCGGCCTGATGAAGGCGGTCGACAAATTCGAATATCGCCGCGGCTACAAATTCTCGACCTACGCGACCTGGTGGATCCGCCAGGCGATCACCCGGTCGATCGCCGATCAGGCGCGCACGATCCGCATCCCGGTCCACATGATCGAGACGATCAACAAACTGGTCCGCACCAGCCGCCAGATCCTCCACGAGATCGGCCGCGAGCCGACCCCGGAGGAATTGGCCGAGCGGCTCTCCATGCCGCTCGAGAAGGTGCGCAAGGTGATGAAGATCGCCAAGGAGCCGATCAGCCTCGAAACGCCGATCGGCGACGAGGAGGATTCGCACCTCGGCGACTTCATCGAGGACAAGAATGCGGTGATCCCGGTGGACGCCGCGATCCAGTCCAACCTCAAGGAGACGGTCACGCGCGTGCTCGCGAGCCTGACCCCGCGCGAGGAGCGCGTGCTGAGGATGCGGTTCGGGATCGGGATGAACACCGATCATACGCTTGAGGAGGTGGGGCAGCAGTTCTCGCGTGACCCGCGAGCGGATCCGGCAGATCGAGGCGAAGGCGCTTCGGAAGCTGAAGCATCCGTCGCGGTCGCGGAAGATGCGGTCGTTCCTCGACCAGTAGGACCTTCTCCTTTGCGCTTCGCGTCTTTGCGTGAGATAATCTCCAACGCTTGAGTAGGTGCCGACGCCCGGTATTTTGGTTTCACGCGAAGCCGCAAAGGGCGCGAAGGAAGGACCAATGGTGTTACCTTGACGGTCGACCCTGAGCTTCAGTTCGAATCCAACTTAGTTCGTAGGGTGCATAATCTGGCCCTTGGACCTCGTACTCCCTCAAATGCGCTCGTGCCGGTCTTCGAGGCGCTCTACAATGCTCTTCATGCAGTCAATGACCGATTTGACGCGGACTGGGAAAACCGCGCCCGCATGGAGGTGGCTTTTACTGGCTTATCCAAGCGGGCAATTGACGTACGAATCTCCGATAATGGTGTTGGCCTCGATGCCGACAACTTCAGATCTTTTCGCACGTACGATAGCCCGTTCAAAGCGAAGCGCGGCGGTAAGGGCGTAGGCCGCCTTTCATGGCTCAAGGTGTTCGACCATGCCTTGGTGAGCAGTGTTTTCGAATCAGATGGACGATTTTCCTCCCGCAAGTTCAAGCTCGTTTTAGATAACGACCAGCCGATACGGGAATATGAACTTGTCGACGTGGGGCCATCGGACACCGGAACTACGGTGCGCTTGATCTCGATGCGGCCGGTCTATGCGCAGCATGTCCCTGTCACGTTCGATACCGTCCTACGCAAGCTAGTCGGTCACTTTATTTCATATCTCGTAACTCCTAGTAGACCATCTATTATCGTCTCCTCCGATGACGAAAACGTAGATCTGGTTGATTTCTTAGCGTCCAGAGAGATAAGGCTAGGTGAGGAGAACATTGCGGTCGATGGCACGTCGACGGTGCAGATTGAACACAACCTCCTTGAGAAGTCGGTTGTTGAGGACCCGTGGGCGCACAAATTGTTCTTCACCGCTCACAATCGGAATGTGCTGGAGTTCGACATTGGAACGCCCCTAGGCATAAAAACTCTTATTGAACGCGACGGAGGCCGATACGTCTACGCTGGCGTGGTCTCCGGCGATCTTCTCGACGAAACGGTCAACAGCGAGCGAACTGCTTTTGACCTCGACGAAAGTGTCATAGGGCAGATCAAGGCGGCCGCAATCAAAACTGTGCGCGAAGCGCTTGCGGCTCAGGTAGAACAAGTCATCACGAGGCAAGCCGAACTCACCACCTCCGTTGTCAAGAAATATCCTAGATTTGCATACCTCGTTGAGAACCCTAGGACGTTCGCGGAGCAAAAGGTTCCGAGAAACTATCGAACAGCGGAGCAAATCTACCAGCACTTAGCGATTTATGATTTTCGCGAACATCGCGACATAGAACGTAGGGTTGAGAGCATTTCCAAGACGTCGGAAGATGATGGCGCGATTCAAGCCGGTGTTGACGCGATTCTTGAGAAGCTCACTGAGCAAGAATTCTCTGTATTGGCTGATTATACGGTTAGGCGAAAGGTTGTTTTAGACCTACTTGACCGCCGTCTCGGCTATCGCCCTGACGGAACGATGAAGCATGAAGCTGAAGAGGCACTGCATAGCTTCGTCCTCCCCATGCGAGCAGAGGCTCACGATGTGAGTGTGGAAAAGCATAATTTGTGGATCGTTGATGATAAACTCACGTACTACGAGTATTGGGCATCAGACCGCGCTTTGAAAAAGACGCTGAAGGATTCAGCTTCTTCTGATCGGCCCGATGTCCTCCTATTTGGTGGTCGGACGGTCTTTCATCGCCCGGGGACGGACCAACCCGTGGTCTTGATCGAATTCAAGCGGCCTGTGCGAGATGACTACTCAGATGACGAAAACCCATTTTCTCAAATTTACGCATATGTCGAAGAGATGCGCGGTGGCAAAGTCTTGGATCGAAACGGTGCTCAGATTCAGGAGGTGACGGATGCCACGCCGTTCTTTTGCTACATTGTCGCCGACCTAACACCCAAGCTGCGGACGTGGCTCCGTATCGCTCAGATCAACGTCCCACTTCCCGGAGGCGGTGGATTCTATGGGTATAATTCGGAATACAAAGCATTCGTGCAGGTGCTCAGTTATAAGTATGTTCTGAAAGATGCACGGCTACGAAACGAGGCATTTTTTAAGCAATTGGGCGTTTGATGAATCGCAAACGTGGCGGAAGGACGGTTTGGCTGTCGGTGACAGGTGCGTACCCGTCACCTCTGCATCCAAAGACAGATAATGTAAAAAGAGACAGTATACATTTTTTCTGATTTCCCTCTCCGCGCCGCCGGCGAAAAATATATACTGAACCGATTTTTTTCGGAGACCCCCAATGGATTGTCCTAAGTGCGGGCGCATGGCGCGCGAGAGCGATTGGGACATGGGGGTATACGGACATCAGGTTGTTCGTAATCACCTCAACCCCCCCAAGAAGTCCTCAGGAAGCAATGATGCGGTTGGCGCTCATGGCGGGGTCTTTCCTGGCCAAGAAGGCATTTTCCGTAGGCTATGAATGCGCCCGATGTCATCACCGGTGGAGAAAGTGGTTCTGATCTCAGCAGGCATCTTCTATTTTCTTATCTCTCCGGTAGTGGCGTCGACGTTTCAACCTTTTAGCTTCACGCCCTTGTTGTACGGATGGCGGCAGGACGTTTGGCTGGCTGCGCCTAAGTGAGTGAATGCTTTGCCAAAGTAGGAAGTGGAGAAGGAGCCTCGATTCTGACTGCAATTACTTTCGCTCCCCCGAATCCAGTCCGGGGTCGCGCCCCGCCGGCCGGGCCTTCGCGTCTCTGCGCCTAAACGAGCGTTTGCTGCGCATACGCTCGTTTAGGCTCGGCGCTATGGCCTCACGCCGCCTCCTTCCGAGTCGGCCGGATCAGCACCTCGGCCGAAATCCCAAGCCGGTCGTGCAGGCGCCGGATCATGGCGATCGACAGGCCGCGCTTGCGGCCCAGGATTTCGGCGATGCGGGTGCGCGTGCCGATGATCGCTTCCAGGTCCTTGCGGGTCAGGCCCTGCTGCTCCATGCGGAACTTGATCGCCTCGACGGGATCGGGCGGATCGATCGGGTGATGGGCGGCTTCATAGGCGTCGATCAACGTAGCGAGCACGTCGAGCCGGTCGCCGCGCGCGGTCCCGCCGGGCGCGCCCCACAATTCGGCGACCTCGGCGAGCGCCGCCTCGTAATCCGCCTCGCCGCGGATCGGCTTCACCTCATTGCCCATGCTCAACCTCCTTCACGTCGATCCGGTCGTAATCCTTGTGGGTGCCGATCCACTTGATCCAGAGGATGGCCTTCTCGAAATCCACAGCGGCGACGAGGCGATAGTCGTTGCCCTTGATGTTGAAGACGATCCTGTCCGCGCTGACGATGCTCGCGGTCGCGTAGAGCCGCCTGACATCGGCGGTGCTGGCCCAGGCCGCCTTGCTTACCTCCGCGAACCATGCGTCGAGCGCCGCCTTCAACGCAGGCTGGTCCTTGCGGCCCGCCCGAGTCGCGACGAATTCGCGCAACGTGCGCCGGGCGATGATCCGCATGAAGCCTGCTACCATGCGCCCAATTTGGGCGCAAGGCCGAATGACCAGGGCCGTGCACGAGTTCGGGCGGCATCCCGGTCCACATGATCGGGAAGCTGAAGCATCCGTCAAGGTCGCGGAAGATGAGGTCGTTTCTGGACCAATAGGGCCAGCGGCCCGGCGTGATCTGCGTCACGCGGGCCGGCGTCCCGCCCGTGTCATCCGTTCCTCTCCAGCATCGGAGGGAAACATGAGCGAATCGAGCCTCCAGTCGCGCAAACGGAAAAAGGCCCGCATGATCGAAGCCGGGACCGACCCGGAGCTTCGTGTCCTGCGCTTCCCGCATCTGCTCGGGGGCAGTCCGGCTTTCCGGACCCAGACGGCGACAAAACGGCTGGCCTTCCTGCAAGGCGGGCGCAGGCCGGGCAAGCAGGCCTCAACGCCGCGTTTCCTCTCATTCGTTCCCGCCAAGCCGGTTCGCCGCAAGCCTTTCGACGTACGGATCGAAGCTTCGCGCGCGCACCGGGCCGGGATCGCGCTGGTCCGGCTGGAGGTCCGCTTCCCTTCGGGCAACATCCAGGCGATCGACCATGTTCCCGATGCGGGCAATGCGGGTTGCCTGACCATCGGGCCGTTCGAGAGCGACGCCGCCGGCGACCTCTATGTCTCGGCGCGCGTCTATCTCGTCGACGGAACCGCTCTGGACGACGCGTCGCTCGCCATTCTCCTGTCCGAAAACCCGGACCAGCTGGTCATCAGCCCGCGCGTCTGGCTGGTTTCGGGCCGGGCCGGCCGCGTCGAATATGACTGGGACGAAGAGGAGTTCCATTGCCGAGCCTATGGCACAATCACCAATGGCTCGACGGTCGCGCGCACCTATCGGCGTTGCGAGGTGCGGGTCACCGACGGGGGCGTCGGCGGATCGTTGATCGACAGCTTCGGATTCGACGTCGGACCGTTCACCGTCAACCCCGGCCAATCCGCCCACCGGACCATCGATACCCGCTATCCGAAGGGCAACGTCGTCTGGGACAAGTTCAATCAACGCTGGGACCTGACCCTCGAGTTCACCTACATCGCCGACGGCGGGACCAGCATCTCGGACGACGCGGCCTACAGGCCGATGTCGACGGTCCCCATCAACGTCATCGACACCACCGATTTCAGCGCCGGGCAGGAAGCGGCAGAAAGCAATGCCGTCGCGATCGCCACCGAGATCCTCGAGGACCGCGACGTCACCCTGGCCGGCCCCAATTGGCGCATCATCAGCAGCCGGGAGAACAGGGATCGTTTCAGCACGATAGACGTCGGCTGGACGGACAACTCGTGGGATTTCAGCGAAGCCAAGGACATGTACGAAGCGATCTCCGGCCCGGAAGAGGACCGCCTCGACATATTCATCCCGCTCGCCTTCGCCTATCGGAGCGAAGTTCCGGCCGACAAGCGAAACGTCGGCGGCTTTTCGACGATCATGGGGCCGTTCCCCAAGGACGACGATCGCCGCAAGTCGGGCTCGCTCGTGCTGATGGACGAGAACGATCAGCAATTCTTCGGCGTCGCGATCGCGCACGAGATTTGCCACTATCTCGGCCTCGACCATTCCACCGACGCCAACAATCTCATGGAGAAGAGCGGAGGAGGGGCTCCCCATGAGCTGACATGGGACCAATGGAATGTGATCAAGCAGCACGGGATGATGAAGTGGATCGCCGGCGATATCTGAGGAGCGGGGCATGACTATCGAAAAACCGAGCTATTTCAACGAACCCGTCGATATGTTGTGGCAGGATGTGGTGCCGCGAACCGCGAGATTCCGCCTGGAGAGGCTTCCTGAAATCGTCCGGGCAAGGCTCGAGCTCGAATCTCGCCTCAGAATCTGCGGCTCCGACGCGCATGGCCGCGACGCGACCTTCGCGCTCACGCGCGCGCATCATTTGGTGCTGGTGAAGATGCTGACCGAATCCGAATCGCCTTTGTCCTCGAGCTTGCGAGCTGCGGCGGCGGCGGCCGCCGGCGCCCTCAAGCTGAAGCAGGCGGTTCCGCTCCTGCGTGCCATGGCGATCGACGAGAACGAGGATCGCCGCACGCGCCTCAACGCCATCAGCTCCTATTTTGCATCGGCTCCGAAGGGAGGTACGGCCGACCTGAAGTCGATCCTTCGCTCCCGGGATGCGCTGGCGAGAAGCATGGCGCTGGTCGCCGCGATGGAGACCGGGTCGGCCGCGCTCAGGAAGGTCGCTCTCGCCCACCTGCGGCGCGAGAGGGATAGCGGAGTGCGCGCGCAGGTCCACCGGCGCGTCAACGAGCTCAACATGGCAACGGCGACCCTCAACCGCCGGCCGAGCCCGGTCCGGCGTGGCCGGCGAGGCGCGCGGTGATCATGGTGGCGAAGGGCAGTATGAGCGACATGGTTTCCAAAATGTCGTAAGCCTTGAGGATTGATCCTGCTGACTTCATCATCCCAGGCTCGGGCGCCATTCTGATAAGAACGGGCGGCCAATAGGAAAAAGACCCTATGACGCGACGGCCCACTCCCCCTTGACTCTCGCGCGTCGCTCTCCAGATAAGCGCGAGCCGCGCCTCTTTCTCGACGGCGCCCGACATCATAGAATCGAACCATGCCCGCTCCCCTCTCCTGCCCCTCCGATTTCACGGACCACGCGCCGATCAAGACCAACCGCCAGCTCGCCGAGAAATACGGCGTCGGCGAGAAGACGGTGACTCGCTGGCGCAAGGAGACCGGCTGCACCGCCGCGATCCGCCCGTTCGCGAGCGCGGCCTTGCCCAAGCAGCTCGTCCCCGCGATCAGCCCGGGCCTCGCCAGCGAGGCCGCGCAGCACCTGCGCAAGACCCACCGGCCGGTCTATCACCGGATCATCGAGGGACGCGAATTTCGCGGCCAATATGTCGTCGGAACGCAGGTATTGAACGAGGCCGAGGTGATCGCTCTCGCCGAAGCGAAGGGCTTTGCCGCCTGGAGCCCCCTTTTCGACCTCGCCGACTGAGGCCCGAGCGCCCGAGCGCAGTGCAGCGATTGCGCAGCAATCGTCGCGCAGCGCGAAGAGAGCGCTCAGGCCGGCCAGCCTGCCGCACGCCGGATATGATCCGGCGGGCGGACAGGTCTGACGTCACGGAATTTACTTCCGTGACGGCCTCCCTCCTCTCTCAGATGGAAAGAACAAGGGCCGTCACGGGACCATTGTCCCGTGACGTCGGACGGGCTCGGCTAAAGCCGCCCCGCCGGCCGGCCGGGCGCTTTGTCCGCGCCTAAGCCGCGATTGCTTCGCAATCCCGTCTTACGCGCGGGCGCCTCGGCGTAAACCTCCTCTTTACGCCGTGGGGTGTATGCCCGCCGCTACCGCGGGTTCGCTCGCGCCCGGAGGATGGAATGGCTTCACTCTCGGTCGATACGGCAGGCGGCGTCCGCACCGGCGCGCTTCTCGTCGCCTGCGTCGCCGAACATGGCAGCGCGACCCATGCCTATTTCGGCGGTACCGCGCTGAAAGCCGGGCCCGACGCGACCCGCAACCTCGCCGACGCGATCCATTTCCTGTGCGCCCTTCACGGCCGCCATCCCGGCATCGTCGATCATGCCGCCGGCCGAATCGTCGAGCCCGGCGCCCGCGACTGGCTCGCCGAGGCGGTCGACGCGATGGCCGCCGAACGGCATCATCTCACCCGCCTTTCGGTCGCCGCCGGGCCGGCGCCGAGCACTCCGGGCGGCGCCGGCAGCGAAACCGCGATCCTCGCCCAGCGCAGCGCCCTCGCCACCCTGGCCCAATCGGACCGCAGGGGCTGCGCGCTCGGCGCAGCGCTCGCCTTCGCGGCGGACTGGCACGCGATCCGTACCATCCTCGACGGCGCCGGCCGCAAGCTCGGCTTCGAGCTGCCGCCGAACCGGCTCGGCAGCCCCGACGTGCTCGCCGCGGTCGCCGACGAAGCCGGCCGGACCGCCGAGCGGGCGCTCCTCTTCGGCGCCCAGCAGCTCGCCCTCCAGCACCGCGCGCTCTGGGATTTGCTCGAGGCTCGGCACCAGGCACGAGGCGATTACTGACGCTGTCGTCATCCCGGAGCTGATCCGGGATCCATGAACGAAGGCCCGCGAAAGCTTGCCCTGCGCTGGTCATGGATCCTGACTTTCGTCGGGATGACGGGCTCGGCGCTTGCGCGCCATTAGCCCGCCACCTATGCCGCACCGATGCGTTTCGAAGGCACCAAATCCTATGTCGCGACCGACGACCTCAAGGTCGCGGTCAACGCCGCGGTCACGCTCAGGCGGCCCTTGCTGGTCAAGGGCGAGCCGGGGACCGGCAAGACCATCCTCGCCCACGAGATCGCCGAAGCGATCGGCGCGCCCTTGATCGAATGGCACGTCAAATCGACCACCAAGGCTCATCAGGGCCTCTACGAATATGACGCGGTGGCCCGGCTTCGCGACGGCCAGCTCGGCGATCCCAGGGTCCACGACATCGCCAATTACATCCGCCGCGGCAAGCTCTGGGAAGCGTTCACCTCGCCTGCTTTGCCCGTCCTTCTGATCGACGAGATCGACAAGGCCGACATCGAATTCCCCAACGACCTCCTCCAGGAATTGGACCGGATGGAGTTCCACGTCTACGAGACGAAGGAGACGATCGCCGCGGTGGAGCGGCCGATCGTCGTCATCACCTCGAACAACGAGAAGGAGCTGCCCGACGCCTTCCTGCGCCGCTGCTTCTTCCACTATATCAAATTCCCCGACCGCGAGACGATGCAGGCGATCGTCGACGTCCATTTCCCGGGCATCCAGAAGCTGCTTGTGAGCAAGGCGATGGACATCTTCTACCAGGTCCGCGAGGTGCCCGGCCTCAAGAAGAAGCCGAGCACGAGCGAATTGATCGACTGGCTGAAATTGCTGCTCCACGAGGATATGCCGCTCGAGGTGCTTCAATCCAAGGACCCGGCCAAGGCGATCCCGCCGCTGCACGGCGCGCTGCTCAAGAACGAGCAGGACGTGATGCTGTTCGAGCGGCTCGCGTTCATGTCGCGAAGAACGGGCGGATAAAGCCCTCTCCCCTCCGGGGCGAGCGAGTTATTCAGCGCACGCTTGGCGGCAACGCGAAAGGTCAGTCAGGCCCAAGCTCCCGCCGGCAAACCTCCGCGAGACTTTCGAGCGGAGCGCCCGTTACGTTCCACACACGCTCAGGAACTACCCCGCCATAATCGTGCGATACGATGTTGCGCATGCCGTAAATCGCGTCCCACGGGATGTGCGGATGCCTGGCTTTCAGAGCGCCGGAAAGCTTGTTCGTGGCCTCGCCGATCGCCGCCAGGCGATAGGCGGTCAGATCCACTTCGTCGCGGTCCGCGGCGAAGGAGGCCAGGGTTATGCCTGTCATCCTCCGATCGATATGGCCGATCAGTTCCTGGATCAGCTCGAGACGAACGGCATCGCGCGGTTCAGCCGCCATTAGAACACGCGCAGCATCTCGGCTTCCGCCCGATCGCGGATGCCGGGGCGTAGCGCCGCTCGCTCGATCAGGTCGACCGGCGCACCCAGAGCCTCACTCAACTGTTTTTGAAGCCGCGCCTGATCGATCAGGCTCAGCCCGGCCGCCTCGTCCGCCTCGAACAGCAGGTCGATGTCCGAGCCAATCGCCGCCTCATCGCGCGCGGTCGAGCCGAAGAGGTAGAGGGCCGTCAACCCCGCCGAGCGGAGCGCCGGTTCCAGCCTGTGCAGCCGTTCGATGGAAGCCGCGCCGTTCATGAGGCGCATATAGCACGGCCATGGCGTGCAATCCCACCCCAACCGGCCTTCACCCGCTTCCGGCGAGTCACGATGGAGCTTGCTCAGCGCACGCCCTCGTCGCGATAGGCGAGCTCGAAATTGCCCCAGCGGCGGCCGCAGACGGAGAGCGGAACGAAGACGTTCTTGACCGGCAGATAGCGGCCCTGGCCCAATTCCATGCCGTAGGTGGCGAGCATCGCCTCCTTGTCGCTGGCGATCGCCCGCCGCGTGATGTCGTCGATGAAGTTGCGCCGGTTGCGGCAATATTCGGCATTCCATTGCGGATCGGAGCTCTGCGGCTGCGAGCGGGCCGAGATGTGGGTCGGCAGATAGCCGTTGATGTCGGTGATCGCGGTCGCGATGGCGCGCGATTCCTCGGCCATCAGCCGGTCGAGGACCGGGCGGACATGGGTGTCGGCGAAGTCGCAGAAGCGGGTCTCGTACTGGATCGGGTCGGTGCCCGGCATCGGCACATAATCGGTGTCGAACACCGCTTCGAGCTCGATCTCGCCGCGCTCGACTGCCGGCCTCGATAATCGCGTTGATCTCGAGCGCGGCCTGCTGGGCGAATTCGATGAACGGCGTGTCGTCGATGCGGACTCCCGACGAGGCGAGCCGGTCGAGCATCTCGTTGGAGAGCAGCTCGAGCTTGGTCAGCTTGTCGTGGGTCTCCTTGAGCTGGCCGCCATTGGCGCGGGCGTCGGCGGCGAAGGAGGAAAGGCCGCTCTTCACGCTGTCGACGCTCAATTGGATATGGCTGGTCGACTGGGCGATGCCGTCGGTCTGGCGGTCGACCAGAGCGACGATGTCGGCGACGTCGCGGACGGTCTCGTTGATCTTCGAGAAGCTGCCTTGAGCGACCCGGCTCTTCTCGACTCCGGCCTTGATCTCGGAGGTGACCGCCTCGGCCTCGCGGGTGAGCAGCCCGATCGTGCCGGCGATCTGGCTGGTCGCGGTGCGCGTGTCGTGGGCGAGCTTCTTGACCTCGGCGGCGACGACGGCGAAGGAGCGGCCAGCCTCGCCGGCGCGGGCCGCCTCGATCGTGGCGTTGAGCGCGAGCATGTTGGTCTTGCCGGCGATCGTCTCGATCACGCTCGAACATTTCTGGACCTCGCTCATCGCCTCGGCGAAGCCGGCCATGCGGTCGCCCAGCTGGACGACGAGGTCGGTCAGCCCGGAGAAGATCGCGATCGTGTCCTCGATCGCGCCTCGGCCCTGATCGAGCTTGCCGCGCGCCTGCTCGGCGAGGACCCGCGCTTCGTCGGTGGCGTCGGAGACCTGGGCCTGATCGGCGAGCAGCCGCGTGGTGACCGCCTCGAGCGAATCGAGCATGCGCAGATTGGCCGAGATGCGCTCGTTGACTCCGGCGACATAGCCGGCGACGTCGCTGCATTCGATCGCCAACGACCCGCAATTGCGCGCCACCTGGTTGATCGCCTCGCCGTCGGTCCTCTCGCTCGCGCTCGTCGCCACCTGATGCCCCTGGTTTTTCTTGTCGCGGCAAGGGCTAAGCGGAATTGGTTGAAAGGACGTTAACCACGGCGCCGTGGCGGCACGGCTAACCCGCCGATCGGGCGGTCGCTCCGGCTTCGTCCGCAAGAAGGGAGCGCATCATGTCGTATTCGACGATTCCGCCCGCAGCCCAGCTGACCAATCCAAGCACGGGAATGGTGGCGCAGGTAAAGCACAGAATCTTGTAATTACGGTTCAGCTTGAGAACCAGCGGCACCATGAGAAAGAACGCGGTGAAGACCAGATTCATCAAGGTCATTCCGATCACCATGGGCAGCCAATCGTCATGAAGAATCGTGTTGCGATGAAACATGGAGAGCCGCGTGCCATCCAAGACCCCTGTCATAATGACATCTCGTCTTTCGTTTATCATCTGCGTGGACGCAACACCGGCGCCTGCTGACAACCAAAGCGCGCCGAGAACCGAGATCAGCGCATTGGTCTCCTTTGCCTCTGTCGTCATTTCGACTCTCCTTCTTCTGAGCCTCGATTATGCAGGGGTCGGGCTCGATATGTAAGTTCGGCCTGACGAGGCGCGTGCGCATCTTCACCGTCACCCCAGCGCAGGCTGGGGTCCATGCGGAGTCGGCATGGACCCCAGCCTTCGCTGGGGTGACGGAAGGGGCGGTGACGCCGCACGTCTCGCTGGGACCCCGGCCTGCGCCGGGGCGACGATGACGGCGGCGGGGTGACGATGGGCTCTGGACGCGGTACAGCGCCCTTCGCCATGTTCTTCTCCTTCGTCGACGAATTGCGCGCCGCGGGCATAACGGCCTCGATGAAGGAGCATTTGACCCTGCTCGAGGCGCTCGATGCCGACATCATCGGCGCGAGCCCGGAGGATTTCTACTTCCTCGCCCGAGCCACCTTCGTGAAGGACGAGGGGCTGCTCGACCGGTTCGACCAGGTGTTCGGCAAGGTCTTCAAGGGGCTGGAGACGACATACGGCGCCGACGCCGTGCCGCTGCCCGAGGAATGGCTGAAGAAGGTCGCCGAGCTCTATCTGACGCCCGAGCAGATGGCCGAGATCAAGTCGCTGGGCTCGTGGGACGAGATCATGGCGGCGCTGAAGCAGCGGCTCGCCGAGCAGCAGGGGCGCCACCAGGGCGGGAGCAAGTGGATCGGCACCGGCGGCACCTCGCCGTTCGGCAATTCGGGCTACAATCCCGAAGGGGTCAGGATCGGCGGCGAGGGGCGGCAGGGGCGCGCGCTCAAGGTCTGGGACAAGCGCGAGTTCCGCAACCTCGACAACAAGGTCGAGCTCGGCACCCGCAACATCAAGGTCGCGCTGAGGCGGCTTCGCCGCTTCGCGCGCGAGGGCGCGGCCGAGGAGCTCGACCTCGACGAGACGATCGACGGCACCGCGCGCAAGGGCTGGCTCGACATAAGGATGCGGCCCGAGCGGCACAATGCGGTCAAATTGCTGCTCTTCCTCGACGTCGGCGGATCGATGGACCCGCATATCAAACTCACGGAAGAGCTGTTCTCGGCGGCGACGTCCGAGTTCAAGAATCTCGAATTCTTCTATTTTCACAACTGCCCCTATGAGGCGGTGTGGAAGGACAATCGGCGCCGCTTCAACGAGCGGACGGCGACCTGGGACGTGCTCCACAAATACGGCCACGACTACAAGCTCGTCTTCGTCGGCGACGCCTCGATGAGCCCGTACGAAGTCACCCATCCGGGCGGCTCGGTCGAACATTATAACGAGGAGGCGGGCGCGGCCTGGCTTCAGCGGCTGACGACGACCTATCCGGCCGCGGCCTGGCTCAACCCGGTGCCGGAGCAATATTGGAACTATACCAGCTCGATCCAGGTGGTCCGGACCTTGATGCGGGAGCGGATGTATCCGCTGACGCTCGAGGGGCTGGACGAGGCGATGCGGTCGCTGAGCCGGAAGAGCTAGAGTCTGTCCTGACTTGATTGAACCCCGTCATGCCAGCGACGGCTGGCATCCATGTTGAATCGGAGCCCGGCATGACCGCCCTTATGGACCCCAGCCTTCGCTGGGGTGACGGTTCAATGTGAGCGGGGAGCCGATGTCAGTTCGGTCAAACGCCGCTGATCAGAATGTCGAGCGCATTGACGATCTCCATGTCGCGACCGCGAAGCGACGCGACCTTCTCGCCGAGTTCGCTGACCAGGACCGCGGCGGCGAACTGGGTCATCATGACATGGGATTTGCCCTCCAGCTCGAACACCGGATTCAGCCTCGCCGCCGGTTTTGGAGCCTGCTCGACCGGCAATAACGGGACCACGAAGCGGGTGTTGAGCTGGCTCAGCAGGTCCGCCTGGCAATCGAGCAGATAGCCGGCGCCGGTCCGGCGCCGAAAGACGTCGAACTTCGCCATCAGAAGCGACGAAGGGCGGCCAGCGGCAGGCCGTTGGCCTCGGCATAGGCATTGGAGGATTCGATCGCCTGCCGGTTTTCCGAGAGCCAGGTTTCGCGGCGCACCCGGGCGATCTGCGCTTCGAGGCCTCGCTCGCAAGCCCGCGAGATATTGATCCCCAACTCCTTCGCCTCGGCCAGGATCCGGGCATCCAGGGATATATTGGCCGCGCGCCGCGCCGGATTGGCCTCAGCGGCCGAGCTGCGGTTCAGGGGCATCGAGACCTCCATAAATCATGCGCATAAAATATGCGCAGAATCTATTCTGTCAAGGATAGCGCAGATAGCCTTGCCGCTGCTCATCCCACGCGCGCTCGTCATGGGCAGCTAGCGCATCCAGTTCCTCGGGCGCCGCCGCCACATCATCGACCCATTCGCGCAAGCCCGGGCCGCCGTTGATGACGTCGATGGCGAGCTTGCCGTGCTCATATTCATAAGGGAAATCGCGCCACAAATCGTAGTCGGGGTGGAGGCGGCGGATCGCCTTGAAGGCCAGCGCCTGGAGGCGCCAGGGCTTGAACGACGCATGGTCGTAGAAACGGCCTTCGGCGTGGATGTGGACGCCGCTGCAGAGTTGGCCGGCATGCTTGTGGAAGGTCGGCTCGAACGAGACTTCGCGCAGCGCGCAGCCCGCCAGCCAGTCCGGAAAATGGGGACTGTCCCCGTTTAACGCGCGCATCTCGGCAATGATTGCGCGGGCGTCGAGATCGGGGGCGCCGAACAGCTCGAGCGGGCGGGTCGTGCCCCTGCCCTCGCTCAAAGTGGTGCCTTCGAGCATTACCGTGCCCGCATAAGCGCGGGCCATGTTGAGATTGGCGGCGTTGGGGCTCGGGTTGATCCAGATCCGCTCGTCCGTGGGCCAGCCGAAGCCGGGCGCGTCGTCGGGGCGCCAGCCTTCCATCTCGATGACTCGATAGTCGACGTCGAGCTTGAAATGGTTGACGAACCACGCCCCGAGCTCGCCGAGCGTGAGGCCGTGGCGCATGGGCAGCGGGCCGGCGCCGACGAAGCTCTCCCAGCCGGGGCGCAAGGTCAGGCCCTCGACCGGGCGGCCGGTGGGGTTGGGGCGGTCGAGCACCCAGACCGACTTGCCGTGCGCCGCCGCGGCCTCGAGCACGTAGAGCAAGGTGGTGATGAAGGTGTAGATTCGGCAGCCGAGGTCCTGCAGGTCGACGATGAGGACGTCGAACGTGCCCATCGCCTGGCCGGTCGGCCGGCGCACCTCGCCGTAGAGGCTGAACACCGGAATGCCGTGGACCGGATCGGTGAAATCCGGCGATTCGACCATATTGTCCTGCTTGTCGCCCCTGAGGCCGTGCTGCGGGCCGAAGGCGGCGGTGAGGTTGAGGCCGCGGGCGGCGAGCGCGTCGAGGCTGTGGGTGAGATCCGCGGTGACCGAGGCGGGATGGGCGAGCAAAGCGACTCGCCTTCCCTCCAGCGGCTTGCGCAGTGCGGGATCGGCGAGCAGGCGATCGATGCCGAATTTCACTAAAGTCGTCATTGCGAGCGGAGCGAAGCAATCCAGAGGAGCGGGAGCGCGTATGCGTGGATTGCCGCGTCGCTGCGCTCCTCGCAATGACGAATTGACGGAAGCATCATTCGGGTGCCGGGAGTTTGAGCGCAAAGCAATCCGGGTGATGGAAATCGGGCTCGCCGGGCGGGTGGGCCAGCGCCCAATAGGATTTGGTGCCGTCCTCCTCCTCGATCACGGCGGCGAGGCCGAGTTCCCAGGAGCGATCCGCGGGCAATCGCTCGATCTCAGCCCGAACTTCCAAGACATCCCGATTTTCGGCCAGCGCGATCCGGGGCGGGGCAAGGTCCGCATCGCGCATGCCGCTCCGATAGGATTCGAACCGGTAGGCGGCCCACTGGCTCGACGGGGAGACATTGAACTCCCAATAGCCCTCTTGCCCCGGTGTGCGGACGAACGCTTCGAAGCAGGTATGTGCCCAGAGCCCATCGACGCGCTCGGCGGCCGTGCGTTTCGGGATGCGAAGTCGGGTTTCATTCCCTACCACCCGGTAATCCAAGGAAAGGAGTCCGACCCCGGTCCGCTCAACGGTCACTTCTATCTCAAGATCGACGGAAGGGCCGTCCGGGTGTCGCTGCATGGGAAGGCGGATGGGCAATCGCGCAACTCCGTTCGGGCTGAGCCTGTCGAAGCCCTCCCTTTCCCTCCGACCGACTAAGAGAAGGAGCGGGCTTCGACAAGCTCAGCCCGAACGGTTTTGTGTTGACCGGCACGCGTGCTAACCGCCGAGCCATGACCGAGTACAAATCCGAACTTCTCCGCCTGCTCTCGTCGCGCGGCTATATCCATCAGGTCACCGACGCTGAAGGGCTGGACTCGCTCGCGCAGGCGCAGGTCATCCCGGGCTATGTCGGGTTCGACGCGACCGCGCCCTCGCTCCATGTCGGCAACCTGGTGCAGATCATGATGCTTCGCCGGCTCCAGCAGGCGGGGCACAAGCCGGTCGTGCTGATGGGCGGCGGCACGACCAAGATCGGCGACCCTTCGGGCCGGGACGAGAGCCGGCAATTGCTCACCCACGAGCGCATCGGCGAGAATATCGCCTCGATCCGCCGCGTGTTCGAGCGCCTGCTGACCTTCGGCCCCAATGGCGAGGAGGGCGGGCCGACGGACGCGATCATGGTCGACAATGGCGACTGGCTCGACTCGCTCGATTATATCCCGTTCCTTCGCGACATCGGCCCGCATTTCACGATCAACAGGATGCTGACCTTCGACAGCGTCCGGCTGCGGCTCGACCGCGAGCAGCCGCTCACCTTCCTCGAATTCAATTACATGATCCTCCAGGCCTACGACTTCCTCGAACTGTCGCGGCGCGCTTATTGCCGGCTCCAGCTCGGCGGCTCGGACCAATGGGGCAATATCGTCAACGGCATCGAGCTGGCGCGGCGGATCGAGGGGACTCAGCTCTACGGCCTGACCACGCCGCTGATCACCACGGCGGACGGCGGCAAGATGGGCAAGACGGCGCAGGGCGCGGTCTGGCTCAACGCCGACCAGCTCTCGCCTTACGATTACTGGCAATTCTGGCGCAACACGCAGGACGGCGACGTCGGCAGGTTCCTCAAGCTGTTCACCGATTTGCCGGAGGGCGAGATCGCGCGGCTGGAGGCGCTCCAGGGCGCCGAGATCAACGACGCCAAGAAGGCGCTCGCCGACGCGGCGACGGCGATGATTCACGGCGAGGCGGCGGCTGGGGAGGCGTCCGAGACGGCGCGCCGGACCTTCGAGGAGGGCGCGGCCGGCGAGGCGCTGCCGACGCTGAAGGTGGCGGGCGAGATCGGGCTGGTCGACGCCCTGGTCGGGCTTGGGCTGGTCGCTTCGAAGAACGAGGCGCGGCGGCTGATCGCGCAGGGCGGCGCGCGGGTGGACGGCGAGGCGGCGGGCGAGGATAAGGCGATCGCGGTGGCCGGCGACGTCCGCGTTTCGGCGGGCAAGAAGAAGCATGGGCTGCTGACGCCCTGACATCGCCCCGGCCTCGCTGGGGTGACTGGAAAAATCTTGATCCCATGAAGATCAGCTCAGGCGATTTGCGCTGAGATGACTTAGATTCTACTTACCAATATCTACATCGCATGTAGACTCGATTTACTATCCTCAATATAGATTGCTCCTCAGCTTGACGACTCGGAGTTGATGAAGGGGGCATATTGCAATGAATAGGCCTTTCGCAACTTGCTTGGGCGTCGCTTGTGCAGCATTACTTTCCTATCCGGCTCGTGCCCAAGCCGACACGCCGCCGCCGGTCGTTCAAAATCTGACCGGTTCCCCCATCCGGGGCTGCATCAGCCTGATGAACACCAACCAGCCGTCCGGCTTCTACCGGGTCGCCATCGACGGCGCCGAGCAGGCCGTCTTTTGCGAGAACAGGCTCGCCCATGGCGGCCGGACCGGCGGCTGGACCCTGGTCTGGAGCCATTTGCGGAGCATCCGCGGCAACATCAGCACCGATCTGCGCTGGGGCGAAGCGATCGGCTCCGCAATGAGGATCAGGCACCTGCCCGGCGCTTCCCCCGCCGCCGACCTGCAGCTTTTCGAGGCCTTTGCCGGAATCCGCTGGTGGAAGGCGATCATCAACCAGGATCAACCGGGAAGCGGAGAAATAGCCTATCAATGGGCCGCCGACTTCAGCGTCGGCAGACGAATCGACCGGCAGGCCATTTGCGCCTTCGATCTCGACGAGCGCGCCAACTGGACGATCTCCATCAACTCGGCCAATTGCGCGGCGCCGAACGGCCTGCCCGGCTTCTTCACCTACAGCACCGGGCGCCCATTCTCGGCGCTCGACGTCGACAACGATTCGCATGCGACGACCAATTGCGCAGCCTATTATCGCAACCCCTGGTGGCATGGCGATTGTTGGAGCGGATTCATCATGGGCGGCGGCGAGCACGAGGTGAACTACAAGAACGGCGCTTTCTGGAGCTCATCCGTCGCCGCATGGGGCAATGCCCAGAACGGCACGGGCGCGGGCAATGGATGGATCTTCGTCCGCTGAGGCAACGATCGGGCTGAACCGCGCTTTCGCTGTGTTCCTCATCCGCCGCGCAGCAAGCCCACCGCCGCGTCGCGTTCCATCAGATAGAGGAGGATTCGGGCCGCCTTGCCCCGCTCGCCCTCCAGGCCGCCGTCGCGGTCGATGAGGAGCCGCGCGTCGTCCATCGCCATTGGCGCCAGTTCCGAGATTTGCTCGGGCGAAGCGAGGCGGAACTGGGCCTCGCCGGACTGGCGGGTGCCGAGGATCTCGCCGGCGCCGCGCAGGCGCAGATCCTCCTCGGCGATTCGGAAGCCGTCATTGGTCTCGCGCATCAAGGTGAGGCGGGCGCGGGCGGTCTCGCTGAGCGCGTTGCCGCGCAGCAGCAGGCAGATGCTGTGCTGGTCGCCGCGGCCGACCCGGCCGCGCAGCTGGTGCAATTGGGCGAGGCCGAAGCGGTCGGCATGCTCGACGATCATCAGCGAGGCGTTGGCGACGTCGACTCCGACCTCGATCACCGTCGTCGCCACCAGCACGCCGATCCGGCCGGCCGCGAACGCCTCCATCACCGCGTCCTTCTCGGGCCCCTTCAAACGGCCGTGGACGACCCCCACCGCGTCGCCGAAGCGCAAGGCCAGCATCCGCGCCCGCTCCTCGGCGGCGGCGAGATCGGAGGTCTCGCTTTCCTCGACCAAGGGACAGACCCAATAGGCCTGGCGTCCCGCGGCGAGATGGCGGCCGAGGCCGTCGACCACCTCGGGCAGACGCTCCTCGCTGACCACCCGAGTCTCGACGGCCAAGCGGCCCGGCGGCATCTCGTCGAGGCGGCTGACGTCCATCTCGCCATAATGGGTGAGCGTCAGGGTGCGCGGGATCGGGGTCGCGGTCATCACCAGCAGGTGCGGCGGGCGCTCCGCCTTTTGCGACAGCATCATCCGTTGAGCGACTCCGAAGCGGTGCTGCTCGTCGACCACGGCGAGGCCGAGGCGCTTGTAGCCGACCGCCTGCTGGAAGATGGCGTGGGTGCCGACGAGGATGTGGATCGAGCCGTCGGCGAGGCCCATCAGGCACGATTCTCTCGCGCGCCCCTTTTCGCGGCCGGTGAGGATGGCGACGTTGACCGGCAGGCTGGCCAATTGCCGCGACAGAGTGCCGTAATGCTGGCGGGCGAGGATCTCGGTCGGGGCAAGCAAAGCCGCCTGGGCGCCGGCCTCGACGGCGGTGAGCATCGCCATCAGGGCGACCAGGGTCTTGCCCGAGCCGACGTCGCCCTGGAGGAGGCGGAGCATCGGCACGTCCTGGGCGAGATCGCCCTCGATCTCGGCGACGGCGCCGCGCTGGGCGGACGTCGGGCTGTAGGGAAGCTCGAGCTTGTCGCGCAGACTGCCGTCGCCGTGGAGCGGGACGCCGCGGCGCTTGCGCGATGAGGCCCGGACCAGCATCAGTGCGAGCTGGTTGGCGAACACCTCGTCATAAGCGAGCCGCTCGCGCGCCGGCGCCGCGGCGGGGTCGCGATGGGCGGTTTCGAGCGCCTCGCCCCAGTCCGGCCAGCCTTGCTGCGCCTTGAGGCTCGGCTCGATCCATTCGCCGAGCGCCGGCGCCCTGGCCAGCGCCTGGCCGGCGAGATCGGCGAGGCGGTGGTTGGTCAGCCCTTCGGAGAGCGGATAGACCGGCTCGCGCTCGGGAATGAGCGCGGCCTCATCGGGCTTGAGCACATAATCCGGATGGACGATCTGAAGCTCCTGGCCGTAGCGGTCGAGCCGCCCCGAGACGATGCGCGGCTCGCCAAGCGGGAGCTGCTTCTTCCCCCAGCCGGGATTGTTGAAATAGGTGAGCGTCACGTAATTGCCGGCTCCGTCCTCGGCGAAGATCCGGAACGGGCCGCGGCCGCCGCTCTGGCGATAGTCGCGCGCGGTCAAAGTGACGATGATCGTTCGGCCGACATCGGCCTCGTCGAGCGCCGCGACCCGCTGGCGGTCGATCCAGCTCCCGGGCAGGTGGAACAGGATGTCGACGACCCGGTCGAGCTTCAGCCGGTGAAGCGGCCTGGCGAGCGCGGGGCCGATGCCCTTCAGCACCTCCACTTCGGCGAACAGGGGGTTGAGGATGTCGGGGCGCATGCGGGGGTGGTAGCAAGTCGACGTGAGCAGGGGGAGTCGCTGGCCGCTGCCACCTCGCGTCACCCCAGCGAAGGCTGGGGTCCATGCTGACTCAGTGTCGATCGACTAGCGAAGCCTTGGCACGGCGGGCCACCAAGCACGACTTCAAGGACAAGCTACCGCACCCACAAAATGGATCGATGAGGCCGATGCCGCCTCATTTCAGCCGAGTTGGCAGGATCGACGGGCAGGTGTAATGCGGGCTGTCCTTGGGGCATCTGAACGCCCAGACTATGCGCGGCAAGCTCACCGTTATCGCCACCGCCACTGTCGCAATGAAGAGTTCCACTGGCGCTTATCCTCAAGCTGTTTCGTTCTCTCCAACCATTCTCCGGCCGATTTGCCTACCAACGTTTGGCCAACGGAGTACAACCACCCCGATATACCGGCAAACTCCGCCACCGATGAGGCGGAACGTCGATTTCCTTGGATACCGTATAGACCAAGCGGGTGAGGCCGTAGGCCCAGCCTCCCTTCATGCCGCACATGCAGGCGCGGAGTCAGCATGGATGCCAGCCTTCGCTGGCATGACGAAAGAGGGTTCAAACTCACACCCGCGCCGCCTACATCTTGCCCCGACCGAAGCCGCCCTGGATTCTCCAGCGCGGCCATTCCCGCATGGAGCCGATGGACCGAGACGCCCGCCTGAAACGACTGCGCTTTCGCGCCTGGCATCGCGGCATTCGCGAGGCCGACATGCTCGTGGGCGGTTATTTCGACCGCTGGCACGAAGCGTGGAGCGCGGCCGAGACCGACTGGTTCGAGGCGTTGCTGGAGGAGCAGGACGTCGACATCGTCGCCTGGGCGATGGGAACCGCCGCCGTTCCGATGCGCTGGCAGGGGCCGATGATGAGCCGCCTCAAGACCACCGATTACATCAAGCATCCGAAATAAGTGAGCGGCCTCCGGAAAATCCTGACGGCGCAGCAGCCGATCACGCTGGCCGGCGTGCCCGGCGGGTTCATGCCCTGGCTCGCCGCCGATCTGGCGCGGGCGGCAGGCCAAAAAGCGGTAGGCGCGCGCGCCGTGTTCGTCGCTCCGGACGAGGCGGCGATGCGGGCGCTGGCCGACGCCGCGGCCTATTTCGCGCCCGAGCTGGAAATACTGAGCTTTCCGGCCTGGGACTGCCTGCCCTACGACCGAAGCTCGCCGTCGCTGCGCTCGACGTCGGAGCGGCTGGCGACGCTGCACGCGCTTCAGCGCAAGGCGAGCAAGCCGCAATTGCTCGTCACCACGGTCAATGCGGCCACCCAGCGGACTCTGACTCCGTTCCGGGTCCGGCAGCTCGTCGCTCGGCTGGCGCCGGGCGAGCGGATCGATCTCGACCAATTGACCCGGCTGCTCCAGGCGAACGGCTACGGGCGGACCGAGACCGTGCGCGATCCCGGCGAGTTCGCGGTGCGCGGCGGCCTCGTCGACCTGTTCCCGGCCGGCGAGGAGCAGGCGCTGCGGCTCGACTTCTTCGGCGACGAGATCGAGAGCGTCCGGCGCTTCGATCCGGCGACCCAGCGCAGCATCGACCGGATCGCGGGCTTCACCCTTTTGCCCGCTTCCGAGACCCTGCTCGACGAGGACAGCGTTCGGCGCTTCCGTTCCGCCTATCGCGAATTATTCGGCGCCAATGCGACCGGCGACCCGCTCTACCAGGCGGTGTCGGACGGGCGGCGGATCGCCGGGGTCGATCACTGGCTGCCCTTGTTCGAGGAGCGGCTGGCGACCCTGTTCGATCATCTCGCCGCCGATGACATCGTCGTCCGCGACACCGGCGACGCCGGCGCGCTCGAGGCGCGGTTCGAGGCGGTCGCCGATTATTACCAGAATCGGCAGCGGGCGCAGACCAGGGAGCCCGGCAGCTACCGGCCGCTCGCGCCCGAGACGCTCTATCTGGCGCGGGGCGAATGGGACGCGCTCGTGGCGGAAAGGCCGCTCCACCAGCTGACCCCGTTCCACGAGCCCGAAGGCGGGTCGGTGATCGACTTCGGCATGGCGCCGCCGCGCGATTTCGCGCCGGAGCGGGCCCAGGGCGTCAACCTCTACGACGCGGTGGTCGATCATGTCGCCGAGCTTCGGCGGGCGAAGAAGAAAGTGGTGCTGGTCAGCTATTCGGTCGGCTCGCGCGAGCGGCTGAAGGGGCTGCTCGCCGAGCATGGGCTGACCAAAGTGGTCGAAGTGGACAGCTGGCAGCAGGCGCTGGGCGCCGCGGCGCCGGCGCTCGCCGTCATCCAGCTCGATCACGGCTTCACCGGGACCGAAATCGCATTGCTCACCGAGCAGGACATGCTCGGCGACCGGCTGGTTCGACGCCGCAAGCGCAGGAAAAGCGCCGACGCGTTCCTGAGCGAGCTGGCGACGCTGACTCCGGGCGATCTCGTCGTCCATGCCGACCACGGCATCGGCCGCTATGACGGGCTCGACTCAAATCCCGGTGAGCAACGCGCCGCACGATTGCGTCGCCCTGGAATATGCCGGCGGCGACAAGCTCTACGTGCCGGTCGAGAATATCGACATCTTGTCGCGCTACGGCAGCGAGAGCGAGGGCGTGACGCTCGACCGGCTCGGCGGCGAGGCGTGGCAGCGGCGCAAATCGCGGATGAAGGAGCGAATCCGCGAGATCGCCGGCGATCTGATCAAGGTCGCGGCCGAACGCGCGCTGCGGGCCGGCGCAATGGTCGAGCCCGACACCGGCTATGCCGCCTTCGCCGACCGCTTCCCTTATGAGGAGACCGAGGATCAGGACCGGGCGATCGCCGACGTCGTCGGCGACCTCGGCTCGGGTACGCCGATGGACCGCCTCGTCTGCGGCGATGTCGGCTTCGGCAAGACCGAGGTGGCGCTGAGGGCCGCGTTCATGGCCGCCATGGCTGGGCTTCAGGTCGCTCTGATCGCTCCGACCACCTTGCTCGCCCGCCAGCATTTCAACACCTTCAAGGAGCGCTTCCAGGGCTTTCCGATCGAGATCGGCCGCCTCTCCCGCCTCGTCCCCGCCAAGGAGGCGAGCGCGACCAAGGAGGGGCTGAAGGCGGGCAGGATCGACATCGTCATCGGCACCCACGCGATCCTGTCGAAAAGCGTCATATTCAGGAAGCTCGGCCTCGTCGTGGTCGACGAAGAGCAGCGTTTCGGAGTCACCCACAAGGAGAAATTGAAGGCGCTGAGGGCCGACGTCCACGTCCTCACCCTGACCGCGACTCCGATCCCGCGAACGCTTCAAATGGCGATGTCGGGCCTTCGCGAGCTTAGCGTGATCCAGACCCCGCCGGTCGACCGGCTCGCCGTGCGCACCTACGTCATGCCGTGGGACCCGGTGGTGGTCCGCGAGGCGCTGCTGCGCGAACATTATCGCGGCGGGCAGAGCTTCTTCGTCGTGCCGCGGATCGCCGATCTGCCCGACATCGAGACATTCCTGCGCGAGGAGGTGCCCGAGGTGCGGTACGTCGTCGCCCACGGCCAGATGGCGCCGACCGAGGTCGAGGAGCGGATGTCGGCCTTTTACGACCGCAAGTACGAGGTGCTGGTCTCGACGACGATCGTCGAGAGCGGGCTCGACATCCCCACCGCCAACACGTTGATCGTCCACCGCGCCGAACGGTTCGGCCTCGCCCAGCTCTATCAGTTGCGCGGCCGGGTCGGCCGGGCGAAGATTCGCGCTTATGCCTATTTCACCACGCCGCCGGGCCGGCTGATGACCGAGACCGCGGACAAGCGCCTCAAGGTGCTGGCCGGGCTCGACAGCCTCGGCGCCGGCTTCCAGCTCGCCAGCCACGATCTCGACATTCGCGGCGCCGGCAACCTGCTCGGCGACGAGCAATCGGGGCATATCAGGGAGGTCGGCTTCGAACTCTACCAGTCGATGCTCGAGGAGGCGATCCTCGAGGCCAAGGCGGGCGGGATCGAGGCTCGGCCGGAGACCTTCTCGCCGCAGATCACAGTCGACGCGCCGATCCTGATCCCCGACGATTATGTGCCCGATCTCGACCTTCGGATGGGCCTCTACCGGCGAATGAACGAGTTCGAGACGGTGGCTGAGATCGATCCGTTCGCGGCCGAGCTGATCGATCGGTTCGGCACTCTGCCAGCGGAGACGGCGAACCTGCTCAAGATCATCGAGATCAAAATGAACGCGCGCGCCGCGATGGTGGCGAAGCTCGACGTCGGGCCGAAGGGCGCGCTCGTCCATTTCCACAATGACAGCTTCCCGGACCTGCCGGGGCTGCTCGCTTATGTCGAGCGGCTCAAGGGCACGGCGAGGCTCAGGCCCGATTCCAAGCTCGTCATCACCCGCGCCTGGCCCGACGCCGAAGCGCGATTGAACGGCGCGCTTCAGCTCAGCAAGGGGCTGGCGAAGATCCTCGGGTGACGCCCGGTCACTGACACCCCGGGGCGCGGGCGCGTGCCGGCCGCGCCTAGAGGATGAAATCCGCCGCCTGCAGGGTCGCGCTCGAGGTGACGACGTGCATGTCGGCGACGGCGTCGCCGTCGAGGTCGGCGAGGATGTGGGCGCGGCCGCCGCGCGCCTCCCAGCGGACCTGCCCGGCGACGTGGCTGAACGCCGCCGAGCCGATATAGGCGAAGGCGTCGTCGGCCGCGTCGGTGCGGTCGGCGTCGATCGCCGACAGATCGATCCGGTCGCTGCCCGAGACGAAATCCTCGAGTCTGTCGGGCGGCGCGGTCTTGCGGTCCGGGCGGCGCGGCGCGGCGGCGCCGTCGTTGGCGGCCTGGAAGGCGAAGACGTCGGCGCCGGCGCCGCCCCAGACCCGGTTCGCGCCGCCGCCGAGAAGGATCACGTCGTTGCCGGCGCCGCCCACGCCATTCTCGATGCGCGCGCCATAAGCGATCGCGACGTTGCGGGTCAGCTCGGCGGTGTCGCTGAAGCCGCCGCTGTGCAGGTCGATCCGAACGCCCGACGGATAGCCGGAAAGATCGAGCGTATCGGTCCCGCCCGCGTCCCAGATCGCGACCACCGGGTTGGGATTGACCGCGAAGTTGAACGGCGACTGGCCGGTGTTGGAGTTGAAGCCGTAGATCGTATCGCCGGCGCGCGTGGCCTGATTGGCACCGTAGAGGGTCTGAAGCGACAGGATGTCGAGGAGCAGGGGCGTCTGGGCGATATATTGGGTCGAGCCGATATAATGGTCCGCGCCATATTCCAAAGCGTTCCAGTAGGACATGACCGAATATTGCCGCGTGTCCTGGGCGAACTGGGCATGGTCGGCATAATTGTAGCCGGGGCCGTTATATTCGCCCGGATGGGAGAGGCCGATCGCATGAAGCGCCTCGTGCAGGGTGACGTAGAAGTTGAAATCGAAGAAGCCCTCGTTGGTGGTGCGCCGGGCGATGTGGAAATTGTTGAGGAAGATGTCGGCGCCGTAGATCGGCGGCGCGCCACCCAGCTGATAAGGGCTGGTGGCGCCGGAGACGAGCGCATCCCAGCTTCCCGCATAAAAGGTGATCCGCTGGTTCTGGGGGCCCGGCTCCTGCCGGTTGTCCGATACCTGGACAAAGCTCAGATTGGCGACTTCCGAAATCAGCGCGAAGGCGCGCTCGGTGGCGGCGCGCTGGGCCGCGGTGAACGGGGCGAAGTTCGGCGGGGCCTGAGTGTAGGTCGGCCGCTGATCGAGAAAAGCGTAGGCGATCTGCCGCTGGGAATCGTTCCAGATGCCGAGCCGGGTCAGTTGATCGACATAACCCTCGACGGAGATGATCGGCTTGTCGGTCACAGGATGAAATCCGCGGCCCCAACGGCCGGCGCCGAGGCGATGATGTGCATGTCGGCGACGGCGTCGCCGTCGAGGTCGGCGAGGATGTGGGCGCGGCCCCCTCGAGTCTCCCAGCGCAGCTCGCCGGCGACATGGCCGAACGCCGCCGAGCCGATGAAGGTGAAGGCGTCCTCGCCGGCCGTGGCCCGATTGGCGTCGATCGCGGACAGATCGATGCGGTCGGTGCCCGAGACGAAATCCTCGATCCGGTCGGGCATGATCGTCTTGCCGTCCGAGCGCCGCGCCGCGGCCGTGCCGTCCACCGCCGTCTGGAAGACGAACCGATCCGCCCCCGGCCCGCCCCAGACGTGGTTCGACGCCGGGTTGACGACGATCACGTCATTGCCCGAGCCGCCGCGCGCATCCTCGATCCGCGCGCCATAGGCGATCGAGATATTGTCGGTGAGCCCGCCGGCATCGCTGAAGCCGCCGCCGTGAAGGTCGATCGAGGAAGCCGACCCATAGCCCGACAGGTCGAGCCTGTCGCGGCCGCCGGCGTCCCAGATCGTGAACACCGATTGCGGGTGAGCGGCGAGATCGTAGACGGCGCGGCCGGCGGTGGCGTTGAAGCCGTAGACGGTGTCGCCGGTCCGGGTCGTCATGTTGGCGCCGTAGAGATGCTGAAGAGCGGCGACGTCGTAGAGCAAGGGCGTCGAGGCGAAATAGAAGAGGCCGTTCGCCTCGTGGTCGGCGCCGGTCACGTCCGCCGTCCAGTAGGACATGACCGTATATTGGTGGCTGTCCTGGTAGAACAGAGCCTGGCTCTCATAATTGGCGCTGTCGCCATTATAGGGCCCGGGATGATCGAGCCCCAGCGTGTGCAGCAGCTCGTGCATCAGCTTGCGCGGATTCGATTCGCCGATCGCCCAGCCGCCCTGGACGTTGGCGCGCCACAGGTTGACGATCGAGGTGGCGCCGTACATCCGGCCCATCGGCGGCTCCTGGCTGGCGGCGACGAAATCCTGAGCGATGCCCCAGAAGGGCGCGTTGTTGTGGTTGATGTTGAAGAAGGCGATGCGCTGGTTGCCGACGCCCGGCTGCTGGCCGTTGTCGGTGGCCTCGACGAAGCGGATGTTGGCGACGTCGGCGATCAGCTCGGCGTGCCTCGCCATCGCCTGGCGCTGCAGCTCCGAGAAGGAGCTGAAGCCGGGCGGATTGCCGAGGAAGGAATAAGGCTGGCTGTAAAAGGCGTAGGCGATCGGCGTCTGCGTGTCCCAGCGCAGCTCCCAATTGGTCAGCTGCGAGACGATCTGACCCCAGGTCCATACGGGCTTCGCCACCGCCCTCTCCTTCCCGTCCCGAGCCCGACCGAAGCATCGGTCCGAACCGCCAGCGGAGTCAATGCCTTACGGGCGCGTATCGAGGTGAGTGGGCGCATCTGCTCCGCATCATGGCTTCTGCTCTCGTCATGCCAGCGCAGGCTGGCATCCATGCCGCTTCCGGGACCGCGCCAACGCCGCATGGACCCCAGCCTTCACCGGGGTGACGAATTAAGGGCGGGCGCCGACCAGCGCCGCGAGCTCCTCCGCGGTCACCGGCGGCGCGCAGAGGAAGCCCTGGTAGAGCGTGCAGCCCTCCTGGGCGAGCAGGCCCAGCTGCTCCTCGGTCTCGACCCCCTCGGCGATCACGTCGAGGCCGAGTGAGCGCGCCATGTCGATCACGCTCCTGACCACGATCCGGTCGCGCATCGAGCCGGCAATGTCCTGGCACAGCCGCTTGTCGATCTTGAGATAGTCGAGCGGCAGCGCCTTCAGATAAGCGAGGCTCGAATAGCCGGTGCCGAAATCGTCGATCGCGACGCGAAGGCCGCCGCCGCGCAGCTCGGCGAGCAGGTCGGCGGCCGCCGCCGAGATCCTCGATCAGCCCGCCCTCGGTGACCTCGACGGTCAGCCGCTCGGGCGCGAAGCCGCTGTCCCGCGACCAGAGCGAGGAACTGAGGCGGCGAAGCCGGGCCGGACGATGTCGGCGGCGGTGATGTTGACCGAGAGGCGCAGCTGCGCCGAGCGCTTCCGGCCAGGCGGCGGCGGCGACGATCGCCTTGCGCTGCACATGGTCGGAGAGCTGGACGAGATAGTCGGAGCCCTCGGCGACGCTGAACAGGGTCGAGCGCGCCGAGCTCGCCATATTGGGGGTGGTTCCAGCGCGCCAGCGCCTCGGCGCCGACGATCGCGCCGGTGGTGACCGAGACCTGCGGCTGGAAGCGGATCTCGATCTCGTCCTGGTCGAGCGCGCGCCTGAGATCGACCTCGAGCCGGTCGCCGCGCGCGGTCGCGCTTTCGGCGCCCTCCTCGAGCACCTGGACCGGCGCGCTCTCGCCGCCCTTGGCCTCGGCGAGAGCGGCGCTGGCGCGGCGCAGCAGGCGCGCCGGATCGTCGCCCGCCTGCGAGCGCGGCGACGCCGGCCCGGCTGCCCAAGGTGATGACATGGTCGCCCGAGACGAACGGACGGCCGATCGCCTCGACCAGCTGCGCCGGCGAGGAAGCGGCCGTCGTCGAGCGTCGCCGGCGCGGCGAGCAGGACGGCGAACTCGGCGCCGGCCATGCGCGCGACCAGCCGCGGCGCGCCGTCGGCCTCGACCTGGCGCTCGATCCGCCGCGCCGCCGCCTGCAGCACCGCGTCGCCGGTGGCGCGGCCGAAGGCGGCGTTGATCGCGTCGTAGCGGCTGACCGAGACGCAGCAAGCGATCAGCCGCGGCTCCTCGCCGGGCTTGGCGAGCCGATCGGCGATCCAGGCGCGCGCGGCGCGGCCGTCGCGCAGGCCGGTCAGCGGGTCGCGGCCCGCCGGCGGCGCCGGCCGCGGATCGGCTCGGCGCGGCCGACGATCGCGCCGTCGCTGCGACGCGGACATGATGGGCGATGCGGCCGCCGCCGCTCGCCGCCATGGGCGAAAGCGGTCGCCTCGCCGGTGGCGAGCAGCCGGTCGATCGCGTCGCGGGCGGCGCGGCGCCCGTCCGGGTCGAGCTTGCGGAACAGCTCCATCAGGCTGATCCGCCGCCCGTCTTCCTCGCCCAAGCCCGGCCTGGCGCGCGAGCGCCGGGCTCAGCTCGACGGTGCGCGAGCCCGGCTGCCAGCGCCAGGAAGCGGTCTCGGCCTCCTGCCCCGCGTCGCGGCCGGCGCGCCAGTCGCCGCCGACCCGCTCGGCGTGGCGGCGCGCGAACTGGAGGGCGTGGAGCAGCTGCGGCTCGGTGAACGGGCTGACCAGGAAATGGGTCGCGCCATGTTGGTGGAAGGCGTCGAGCGCGGCCGCGTCGGTGCGCGAGAGCAGGACCAGCAAGGCGGCGGCATTGGCCTCGACCGCGTCGGCGATCGCGCGCACCGCCTCCGTGCCCTTCGGCGAGCGCGCCGCGCGCGTCGACCACCGCGACCGCCGCGCCGGAGGCGACGAAGCGCGCCTCGGCATTGTCGGCGCGGCGCGCCGCGATCGGCTGCCAGCCGGCGCTCTCGGCGAGCCGCGATCAGCTCGTCGCGATGGCGGAAGGAAAGGATGAAGAGCGGGGCCCCCATCGCATATGCTCTAGCCGGCCCGTCTGCCCGCCGCCAATCGGCTCGACGCGTACGCTATCCCGGCTTGGCACATTGACGGCGGCACTTGCTGCCTCGTAGCTACGCTCATGGCGGAGCACGACAAGCGGCCGATGGCGCTGGTCGCCTCAAGCGCGGAAGCGGCGCAGGCGGCCGACGCGATGCTGCGCGAGCGCTACGACTTCGTCGCCGCTCGAGGAGGCCGAGCTGATCGTCGCGCTCGGCGGCGACGGCTTCCTGCTCCACACGCTGCACGAGATGCTGGCCCGCGGCCAGGTCTGCCCGGTGTTCGGGATGAACCGCGGCACGGTCGGCTTCCTGATGAACGAATGGCGGCTCGACGGGCTGGTCGAGCGGCTCGACCGGGCCAAGGCCTTCACGGTCGCGCCGCTGGAGATGAAGGCGGCGACGCGTCGACGGCGAGACCGTCATCCACCATGCGATCAACGAAGTCTCGCTGCTCCGCGAGACCCGCGAGACGGCGTGGATCGAGGTCTCGGTCAACGGCCGGGTCGTCCTGCCCGAACTGATCTGCGACGGCGTGCTGGTGGCGACGCCGGCCGGCTCGACCGCCTACAATCTCTCCGCCAACGGCCCGATCCTGCCGCTTGGGATCGAAGCTGGTCGCGCTGACCCCGATCAGCCCGTTCCGGCCGCGGCGCTGGCGCGGCGCGCTGCTCCCCGACGATCTCAAAATCTCGTTCCGGGTGCTCGACCCGGTCAAGCGGCCGGTCTCGCGCGGTCGCCGACCAGGTCGAGGTCCGCGACGTCGCGACGGTCGAGGTCTGCGTCGACCGCGATCGACGTCCTGACCCTGCTGTTCGATCCCGAGCATGCGCTCGACGAGCGCATCGCGATGGAGCAGTTCGCGGTCTGACAAGATAGCCTGACCCATTCCCGTTCGGGCTGAGCTTGTCGAAGCCCTCCCTTCCCTTCCTTCAAACACCGGAAAAACAAGGAAGCCCTTCGACAGGCTCAGGGCGAACGGAGTGGATGAAACCTTCCCCAGGTGGCTTGCATCCCACGAATGGCCGCTGCTATAGGCGCGCCTCGCCGAAAGGCTGCTCCCCGGTAGCTCAGCGGTAGAGCAACCGGCTGTTAACCGGTTGGCCGATGGTTCGAATCCGTCCCGGGGAGCCATTCCTTCACCGCCCGCGCCGTCCCGTCTTGCCCCCGGACGCGGTGATGACATTCGTTTCGGCCGCGCAAGAAAGACTTGGTTTCCAACAGATTGAGCGGACCGGCCACGGAACCGCGCGGCGCTTCGGCGGGTTGAAAGGCGAACCACGAAGGAGGCTGCAATGGCGACCAGATCGCGTTCGAAATCGACCCGCAAGGACGGCGCCGGCCGCTCCGCCTTTGCCCTCGGCAGCGGCCAGACCGGCGTACTCGCCGCCGCCGCCATGGCCGGCGCCGCGATCGGCCTCGCCGCCAATTACGGGCGCAAGATGGTCGTCCAGGGGAGGGCCGGCGCGTCCGGCGACTGGGCCGCCGCGCTCGCCGCCGAGCACCAGATGGTGCTCGCCTTGTTCGACAAGATCGAGGCGACTTCGGACAAGCAAAGCGCGGCCCGAAGCCAGCTGCTCGCCAAGCTCAAGAACGCGCTCGGCAAGCATTCGCTGGAGGAGGAGAACGTCGTCTATCCGGCGCTTCGGCGCGCCAACAGCGTCCACGACGCCGACGCTCTCAACGCCGAGCACGGCTATGTGAAGACCTATCTCTACGAGCTCGAGAACATGCCGAGGACCAGCCCCGAATGGCTGACCCGGATCCGCGATTTCCGGGCCATGCTCGAGGAGCATATGCGGATGGAGGAGGACGAGGTCTTCCCGGCGCTCAAGGCCCAGCTCGACGACGAGCAGAACGCCAGGCTCACCCAGGCGGTCCACCGCGAAGGGATGAAGCTCGCTTAGTCTCGGTCCCGCTCACATTGAACTGTCACCCCAGCGAAGGCTGGGGTCCATACCGACTCCGCATGGATGCCAGCCTCCGCTGGCATGACGAGATTCAAATTAAGTCAGGACTGCCCTCACACCATCGCCCCGTGGCAATGCTTGTACTTGCGGCCCGAGCCGCACGGGCAGGGCGCGTTGCGGCTCGCCGGCGCGGCCACCGTGCCGCCCGACGCCGGGCATGCTCGGGCTGCGGCATCTGCAGCGGCGGCAGGCGCGAGAGGATCGCGCCGGTGCCGGCGTCGATGTCGTACGTGTCGTCGTCGCCGGTGAACGGATCGATATGGTGTGGTGACGAAATCCGGCAGCTCCGGCAGGTCGTCGGGCTGCATCGAGAAGCGCGCCCGCGCGAGCGGGCCGGTCACGTCCTCGCGGATCGCGCCGAGCATCCGCTCGAACATCGCGAAGGCCTCGTGCTTATATTCGTCGATCGGCTTCTTCTGCGCATAGGCGCGCAGGTGGACGACCTGGCGCAGCGCGTCGAGCATCGCGAGATGCTCCTTCCAGTGATGGTCGAGCGACTGGAGCAGGATCTCTTTTCGACCTGGATCCAGTCCTCGGGCGGGATGTCGCGCGATCTTCTCCGCGATCTGCGCGTCGGCCAGCGCCTGGATGCGCTCGACGAACATCTCGGGCTCGACCGCTTCCTCCTTGACCCACTCGTCGAACGGCGGCGTCGAGGCCGAACACGTCGTCGATCCGCTCCTTGAGCAGCTCGATGTCCCATTGCTCGGGATAGGAATTGGGCGGGCATCGCCTCGCCGACGATCGCGTTGACCGTCTCGGCGCGCATGTCGCTCGACGACGTCGCCGACCGTCTCGGCGTCCATGATGTCGGCGCGCTGCTCGTAGATGACCTTGCGCTGGTCGTTCATCACGTCGTCATATTCGACGACCTGCTTGCGGATGTCGTAGTTGCGCGCCTCGACCTTCTTCTGCGCGGTCTCGATCGCCTTGGAGATCCAGGGCGAGATGATCGCCTCGCCGTCGGCGAGATTCTTGTTCATCAGGCGCGCGAACATCGTCTGCGGGCCGAAGATGCGCAGCAGATCGTCGTCGAGGCTGAGATAGAAGCGGCGACAGGCCGGGATCGCCCTGGCGGCCCGAGCGGCCGCGCAGCTGGTTGTCGATGCGCCGGCTCTCGTGGCGCTCGGTGCCGAGCACGAACAGGCCGCCGGCGGCGATCACCCTCTCCTTCTCCTCGGCGACCTCGCGCGCGGATCTTCTCGATCGCCGCGTCGCGCGCGGGCCCCGGCTCCATCGTCGCGCGAGCTCGTCGTCGATGCGGAACTCGACATTGCCGCCGAGCTGGATGTCGGTGCCGCGGCCGGCCATGTTGGTGGCGATGGTGACCGCGCCGAGGCGGCCGGCCTGGGCGACGATATGCGCCTCCTGCTCGTGGTAGCGGGCGTTCAGCACCTCGTGCTTGACCTTGGCCTTCTTGAGATATTCGGAGAGCAGTTCCGATTTCTCGATCGAGACGGTGCCGACCAGGATCGGCTGGCCGGTCTCCTGCTTCTCCCTGATCGCCTTGACGATGGCGGCGAACTTGTCGTCCTGGTTCTTGTAGAATTCGTCCTCGTCGTCGGCGCGCCGCACCGGCATGTTGGTCGGGATCGTGACGACGTTCATCTTGTAGATGTCGTAGAATTCCGCCGCCTCGGTCGCGGCGGTGCCGGTCATGCCGCGAGAGCTTGGGGTACATGCGGAAATAATTCTGGAAGGTGATCGAGGCGAGGGTCTGGTTCTCGGGCTCGATCTCGACGCCTTCCTTGGCCTCGACCGCCTGGTGCAGGCCGTCCGACCAGCGCCGGCCGTCCATCATGCGGCCGGTGAACGCGTCGATGATGATGACCTTGCCGTCCTTGACGATATAATCGATGTCGCGCTTGAACGCGACGTTGGCGCGCAGCGCCTGGTTGAGGTGGTGGACGACCTGGGTGTTCTCGAAATCGTAGAGGTTGCGAGCCGACCAGCAGGCCCTGCGCCTCGAGCAGCCGCTCCATCCGTCTCGGTGCCGTCCTCGGTCAGGAGGACGCGCTTGTCCTTCTCGTCATATTCGTAATCCTCGGGCGGCGATCTCCTTCACGATCCGCGTCGAGCGCCATGTAGAGCTCGGACTTGTCGTCGGTCGGGCCGGAGATGATCAGCGGCGTGCGCGCCTCGTCGATCAGGATCGAATCGACCTCGTCGACGATGCCGAAATTGAACGGCCGCTGCACCATCTGGCGCGCGCTCGTACTTCATGTTGTCGCGCAGATAATCGAAGCCGAACTCGTTGTTGGTGCCGTAGGTGATGTCGCGAATGATAGGCGTCGCGGCGCTGGGCGTCGGTGAGGTTGGGGACGATCACGCCGACGGTCAGGCCGAGGAAGCGGTAGATCTGGCCCATCCAGTCGGCGTCGCGGCGGGCGAGATAGTCGTTGACGGTGACGACGTGGACGCCCTTGCCCTTCGAGCGCGTTCAGATAGACGGCGAGCGTCGCGACCAGCGTCTTGCCCTCGCCGGTGCGCATCTCGGCGATCTCGCCGCGGTGGAGGACGATGCCGCCGATCAGCTGGACGTCGTAATGGCGCTGGCCGAGCGTGCGCTTGCGCCGCCTCGCGGACGGTGGCGAAGGCTTCGGGGAGGATGTCGTCGAGCGTCTCGCCCGTCGTCGAGCCGCGCGCGTGAAGACGCGCGGTCTGGTCCTTGCAGCTCCTCGTCGGTCATCGCCTGCGATGGTCGGGCTCGAGCGCGTTGATCTTGTCGACGATCTTGCGCGAGCGAGCGGACGTAGCGGTCGTTGGACGACCCGAAAATGGCTTTGGCGAATCCGCCGAGCATGGTGGAATCCTGATCTTGAAAGAGGGCGCGCCGGCCGCGGGCCGGAGCGGGAGAGATGCGGATGGAGACGGCCGGCCGCGAGCGGCCGGCGCAGCGTCACTCGATCAGCCGGTCCGTCTCGGGCGCCGCCTGCGCCGGCAGGGCGAAAAGCGGCAGGGCGACAGGTTCCGCCGCCACCGGCGACGGCGGCGAAGGCGACCGGCTCGGTCCGCCGCGCACCGCCGGTTCGGCGACGGCCGGACGATCTCAGCCGCCGCCGCGGCTTCGGCCCGGTGGAGCTGCGCCTCGGGGCCGCGCGCGCCGGCGAAGGCGCCGGTGACGGCGCTCAGCATGGCGGAGAGGATGAGCAGAAATTCCATCGCGCGAGCGACATAGTGGCGCGGGGCGCCAAGGTCCATGCCTTCGATGCGCGGCGCGCTGAAAGAGCCGGACTGCTCACTGCTCGGTCGCAGATACGGCTGCGAGCGCCGCCTCGATCTTGCGCAGCGGCATATAGCCGTCGAGGCGCAGCGACCGGCTCGCCCGCATCGAACAGGATGCAGGTCGGAAAGCGTCTCGACGCCGTAGCGGTCGGCGGTCGCCGGATTGGCGTCGACGTCGAGCTTGGCGACGGTCAGCCGATCCTTCTGCGTCGCGGCGAGCGCGCGCAAGCCCGGAGCTCAGCAGCCGGCACGGCCCGCACCAGCGACGCGCCGAACGCGACGAGGATGAGGCGGCCCGAGCGGAGCACGTCGCGTTCGAAGCTGGCATCGGTGACGATCCGCACGAATGCCCGCGCCCATCGCGGCCTCCCCCGGCCCGGCCGCCGCTGCCTAGAGCGCGCCTTCGAGCCAGGCCTGGATGCGGCTCTTGGGCTCGGCGCCGACCTTGGTCGCGGCGGGCGCGCCGTCCTTGAACAGGATCATCGTCGGGATGCCGCGCACGCCATATCGGGCCGGCGCCTCGGGATTGTCGTCGATGTTGAGCTTGACGATGGTGACCTGGTCGCCGAGCTCGTCGCTCAATCTCCTCGAGCGCCGGCGCGATCATCCGGCACGGGCCGCACCATTCCGCCCAGAAATCGACGAGCACCGGCTTGGAGCGCGCCGAGCACGTCGGCCTCGAAGGAGGAATCGGTGACGGAAATGGTGGCCATGGGAAATCTCCTGAACGGGTGTCGGCAGCGATGTAGGATGCGCGGGCCGCGCCGCTCAACCACCCGGCGGGAGTATGCGCGTCGAGCAGCGCGTCGGGCAGCGCGATGGAGCACCGGCGCGGCGGTGTAGAGCAAGGCCGCCTCGACCGGCCGATCGGGGAAGATCACCCGCAGCGCGGCGCGATAGGCGGCCATCTGGCGCAGATGGGCGGCGGGAATGTCCGCCAGCGTTCGCCGGCGCGTTGCGGCCCGGTCTTGAAGTCGGCGACGAGGATGCGGTCGTCGCGCGACGAGCAGCCGGTCGACCGTCCCGGCGACGACCGCGCCGCCCGCGATCACCGCCGCGATCGGCGCCTCGGCGAGCGCGTCGGGGCCGAACAGATCGGCGAAGCGCGGGATCGTCGATGATCCGCGCAGGCATCGTCGGCCAGCGCCGCGCGCGCTGCGGCGTCGGCGACGCCGGCCGAATGTTCGAGCCAGTCGGCGGCGCAGCGCCCGCCGCTCGGCCGGCGCGGCGCCCGGCAGCCGCTCGAACAAGGCGTGGAGCAGCCGGCCGCGCTCGCGCCGCCGCGCGCTGCGCCGGCCCCGGCGGCGGATCGGCGACGTCGTCCTCGCCGAGCGACGACGGCGCGAGCGGCCGCGGCGGCCGTTCCTCCGCCGGGCGCCGGCGCGGCGGAGCCAGTCCGGAGAAACATCGTTGTCTTTGCGCAGCTGCTTTCGCGCGGTCCTCGCAGCGACTTCGAGCGATGCCGAAGCGCATTTCGCGGCCCCAGAGCGGCGAATCGCGCCCAGTCGGCGCCGAGCCCGGCGAGCGCGTTCTCGACCGCGCGGTACCAGCTCGCCTCGGGCGGGCCGCTCGCGGTCGCGCGCGCCGAGCGCGCCGCCGACATAGAGCCGCTCCTCGGCGCGGGTCAGCGCGACGTAGAGCAGCCGCCAATGCTCCTCGCGGTCGAGCCGGTCCTGGCGCTCGATCTGCGCTCCTGCAGCGGCTCGGCCAGCTCGTCCTTGCGCGGCCGGAAGACGGGGACGGCCGGCCCGCCTTCCTCGAGCCGCAGCGCGGCGAGGCGGCCGCCGGGCCCGGCGCGGTCGGGATCGGCGCAGGCGTCGGCGAGGATCAGCGACCGGCGATTGCAGGCCCTTGGCGCCGTGCACGGTCATCACCCGGACCGCGTCGAGCGGCGCGGAAGGATCGCGGACGATCTCGACGTCGCCGCGCGCGAACCAGTCGAGGAAGGCCTGCAGCGAGGCCGAGGCGCTCGCTCTCGAACTCGAGCGCGCTCGACAGCAATTCCTCGATCGGGTCGCGCGCCTCGGCGCCGAGCCGCTCGAGCAGCTTGCGCCGCCCGTCGAGCGGCCCCGACAGGATCGTCTCGAAGAAGAGCGTGCGGCGTCGCGTAATCGGCCATGGCGAGGATCGCGTAGCAGGCCCGTCGAGCCGCGCGGCCGGCTGGCCGGCGCGCAGATGCGGCCAGAGCGGCCCGCTCGCGCCCGAACGCGGCGTCGAACAGCTCCTCCTGGCTCCAGCCGAACAGGGCGAGACGAGCAGGCTGGCGAGGTTGAGATCGTCGAGCGGCTGGGCGGCGAAGCGGGCGGCGGCGAGCAGATCCTGCACCGCCAGCGGCGCCGACAGCAGCAGCCGGTCGACGCCGGCCACCGGCACGCCCTCGGCATGGAGCCGCGCGACCAGCAAGGCGGCGAGCTCGCCGCGGCGGCGGACGAGGATCAAGATGTCCTCGGGCCGGAGCGGCCGGCCGCGGCTTTCGACGTGGAAGGGCGCGTCGAGCCAGGCCCTGACCTGCCGGGCGAGCCGCGCCGCGTAGCGCCGGCGCGGCGTCGCCGATCCAGCCTTCCTCGCCGCGCATCCTCGTCCGCGCCGCTCTCGTCGGAGAAGGGCAGCCAGAGCGTCACCGAGCCCGGCCGGCCGTCGTGGTGGCTCTCGATGCGGGTTGGGCCGGCGCGGCAGGCCGAGCGCCTCGTGGCCGAGATCGCCGATCACGCGGTCGACGACCGCGAGGATCGGCGGCGACGAGCGGAAGCTCTTGTCCATCGACAGATCGAGGAAGTCGCGGTCGATCGCCGCCGCCTCGCGCGCGAACCAGGCGCGGGCGACGTCGAAGCTCGCCGGATCGGTGCCCTGGAAGCCGAAGATCGCCTGCTTGTAGTCGCCGACGGTGAAGATCGTCCGGTGGCGCCGCGACGCGCCCTCGCCCGGCGAAATATTCGCCGGCCAGCGCGCGCACGATGTTCCACTGGCGCTCGTTGGTGTCCTGCGCCTCGTCGACCAGGATATGGTCGGTCTGCTGGTCGAGCTTGTAGCGCACCCAATCGCCCATGCCGGGGGTCAGCAGCAGCGCGCTCGGCCGCGCGGATCAGATCGTCGAAATCGACCGCGCCCGCCGCGCGCTTGGCGCGCGCCATAAGCGCAGCGCGAAGCTCTGCCCGGCGCGCAGCCCCGCCGCGAGCGCCGCGACCAGCGCGGCCGAGGCCGCGCATCGCGAGCAGCCGGCGCGCAGCATTCGGCGAGCCGGGCGGCGATGCGCCTCGTAATCGGGATCGGCCTTGAGCAGGCCGGTCGGCGACCTTGCGCGGATCGCCGGTCCTTGGTGAGCACGATGCCGGCCAGATCGGCGAGCGTCGCCGCCCGTTCGGCGCCGCTCCGCGCCGAGCCAGGCGGCGAGCGACGTCGCAGGCGGCAAGGCCGGTCGCCGTGCCCCAGGCGCGGTTGGCGTCGGCCGACCGCGCGCCAGGAGCGCGGGGTCGAACGACGTCGCATTCGCGCGCCACGACTTCGTCGACGTCGCCGAGCGGCAGGCCGAAGGCGAGGCGCAGCCGCGCCTCGACCCCCTCGCGCGGGCCGAGCGCGGCCATCGCCTCCGGCGCCCGGGCGCAGGCCTTGAGGAAGCGCTCGGCGCCGCTTTCGCCGAGCCGCAGGCTCAGCGCCTGGAGATCGCGGATCAGCGGCCGAGGTCGCCCTCGCTGCTCGGCGCGGACGAGCAGCTCGGCGAGCGTCGCGCGGGCGAGCAACTGCTCCTCGCGCCCCTCGAGCGGCCGGAAGCCCGGCGCCAGCCCGGCCTCCGACGGGAAAGCGGCGAGCAGGCTCTGCGCGAAGGCGTGGATGGTCTGGATGCGCAGCCCGCCGCCGGCCGCCTCGAGCACGCGGGCGAACAGGGTGCGGGCCCGCGCGCGGCCTCCGGCCCCGGATCCTCGCCGAGCGCGAACAGCTCGTGCGCCGAGATCGGCGTCCTTGAGCCGCACCCAGTAAGCGAGCCGCGCGTGGATCCGCTCGGCCATCTCGGCCGCGCCGGCCTTGGTGAAGGTGAGGCAGAGGATCGAGGCCGGATCGACCCCGGACAGCAGCAGCCGCAGCACGCGCGCGGTCAGGACATGGGTCTTGCCGGTGCCGGCCGAGGCCGACAGCGCGGCATGGTCGCGCGGGTGCGAGGCGCGGAGCTGGTCGCCTTCGAGGCGGCGAGGGGGCGGAGGCGATTGGGCATGCGCCGGGGGTAGCAACCCGTGCGAAACTCGTCACGCTGCTAAGGAAGCACATTCGGCCCGGCTTTGACTCCAGGCGATCGGTGGAGAATGTGCGGAGCGGCCGGATTCGAACCGACATCGGCTCGCGCCATCCTACATTGGAAGACGCCCCGCACCGTCGGAGTTTACCATGGAAGGAAGTCGAATGCCATGCCATGTACGGCTCGGGTTAGTCCATCCCCTGCGCCATTTGCCCTGTTGGGAACGCCAGCGCGCCACGCGCACGGCGAACAGTTCGACGAGGCGGGGATCGGCTCCGTCGCCGGCGTCCCTTCGCCATGCGACGATGCCGTCGATCAGCCGTGCCAGATGTTCGGGGCCGCCATAGCGGACGGCCAATCCGGCGAGAAGGTCGTGAAGCCGAAGGTGAGAGGCTGGATTGAGCAACCGATTCCGTGGGGACAGCACGATCGAGCTCAGCAGGGCCATAGCGCCCCTCGGATCGCGGGCCAGCATCGCCAGAATCTGCCTCTCTCGCGGCGGAAGCTGACCCGGAATGCCCGGCGGGCCGCGATTGGCCTTGTACCGCGGCCGGCGCCACAAGGGCAGAGCGAGGCCGCGCAGCCCATTCTGCATCGACGGTATCATGAGAGTGGCGAATGCGGCAGCCAGGCCGCCGGCGATCACTGTGCGGCGATCGAACGACAGGATTCCCAGCGGCCTCCGGAAAATGTTGCTCAGCCTCTCCCCGAAGGACCAGTCGCGTCGAACCCATAGCAGGTTCATCAGCGTCTCCCGGGAAAAGCTGCCGATCCGAACCAGGAGCAGTTTCTTCAGCGGCTCCCGGGAAAAGCGGGCGCGTCCTGCCCGGAGCGCGCTCCTCAGCTTCTCTCCAGAGAAGCGGGCGCGTCCCACCCGGAGCGCGTTCCTCAGCTTCTCTCCGGAGAAGCCGGCGACCAATTCGCTCGCCCAGAGAAAGATCGGCGCCGGCAACAGGGGAATGAGCAGAATCAGGACATCGAGCGTTCGGCTGCCCGTCAAGCTGAGCTGAGCATGATTTCGCCAGATTTCTGATCGCTCATAGGTGTCGAACGGCGAGTCGCGCCATGGGCCCTTGATAACTTCCTGACTGAATCCGAGCTCCGGCCTGGACGAGAAGATAGATTGCATCCAGATGGTATGGAAGGTTATCGCCGCCAGAACGGCGACCATGATGGCAAAGCCGAGCGATCGCACCCTGCTCTTTGGGTTAACCGACAGATATTCCAGCAGGTCTTCATCAGTCGGAAAGGTCTCCTGCCTGGAAGAAAGAGGCCATAGCCAAATTGGGACAGAATGTAGAATTAATCCTGTAAAATTACGTTTCCATCCTATTTCGAGCTTATAGATATTTACCGCATCTGCGACCATCGCTCTTACTTTGTAACGATTCCACATCGCATATCCAAAAGTGATACCAATCATTACTATAAGCAATAACGGATGGTACTTTAAGTGGACGTCCGGAAGACGAATTATGAGGATATCGAAGCTTGTACTTAACGATTGAAGATTAGCAATTAACCTGCGTTGCTTTTCACGGCATTCCCGCTGCCGCCGCTCTCCCTGAGACTGCTCCGAGGCCGCGGTACCGCCCGGCGGTTGCGTTGGCGAGACGCCGGCGGGGCGCTGCGCGGGACGCGTGTTGGCGGCGCCCGGCGGCGGCGCGACATTCGTGCGGCCCTGAACCGAAGATTGGCGGGCGGCTTTCTGGCGGACGGCAGCGCCACTGCGCTGCTGCGTTGACGCGCCGGCGTTCCCGGCCTGTGGTCGGGCCACGCAGCTACTGACATTCCTCTGCCTCCGTTGGACGAAATGGTCGGCCTGACAGCGGCAGTCATCTTCGAGAGTTTTGGCCGCATTGGTGATCGCATCGAACCGGGTTTGCGGCGACCCGATCTTGCCTACGGACAGATCAATTCCTGAAAGATTGCTGAGCCATGTCCAGACGATCAGCAGGAACAGGGCGATCAGGATCCGGTTGGTTGCGGCGATCCGCGAGCGCGCTTCGACGACCAGCCCTTCCGCGACCTTGCGCCGCGGTTCGGTCGGAGCGGACTCGTCGATGGTCGGCGGTTGCGCCATCAACCCCCCAGAAGCTCGATCTCTTGGCCAAGAGTGTCACAAAATCCGTCGGAAGGGGACTCCGTTTCATACCGCCCATGCGACCAGCTATCACGCCTCGACTGGCGGTCAGGTGGCGATCCGGGCTCAAGGCCGGGTAACGGCGCAGACAGCGTCAGAAGATAAACGCACCCGCGATGAAGGCGGCGATTGCGATCATCCAGTCGCGCGGCTGTATGGCTCTGATATCCATCTCGATCCTCCCCCGGTCACCATGACCGGTGTGTTACAGAGATAATACACGAGCAGAGAGTTTCAAGAGGTTCCGCCGAACAAGGGCAGAGTCTCCGCCCTGAGCGCGCCTTCGATCTCGAGCAGCCTCAATTTGGTCGCCCGCCCGCCCGGTGCCGAGAAGCCGCCGGTCCGGCCGTCGGCGGCGGTGACTCGGTGGCAGGGGATGACGATCGGCCAGGGGTTGCGGCCGAGCGCCTGGCCGACCGCGCGGGCCTGGCCAGGATCGCCGAGCCCGGCAGCGATGGCGCCGTAGGTGCGAGGTCTCGCCGGCCGGGATCGCGCGCGCCGCGGCGATAGACCGAGCGGTCGAACGCGCCGACTCGGGCGAGGTCGAGCGGCAGATCGGCGAAATCGTCGCCGGCGCCGCCGAGGAAGGCCGCGATCCGCCGAGCCGCCGCCTCGATCGCGGGCGGCGGCTGCCTCCGTTCCAAGCCCGGAAACCGCCGCCGAAGCCGGGCCAGTGCGGCCGCCTCGCTGGCCTCCGGGAAGCTGGAGCCCGATCATGCCGTCGGGGCCCCAGGCGATGCCGCAGGCGCCGATCGGCGTGCCGAACAGGGTGAAACCGGTGTCGCTCATGCCGCACGTCTAGCCGATTGCCCTTGCCGGCGCTTCTCGTTTTCCCGCTCGTATCGGGTTCGTAACTGCTTGACACCTCCTCCGCCCCGTTTACCCTCTTTCCCGACCGGATAGGACGACGCCCCTGGAGATAGGCTGCCAGGCGCCGGCCCGGACCGGCCAATGGGGAGAGTCAGATGAAGCCCACGCGTAAGTTGAGCCGGCGCTCGTTCCTGGGACGCGTCGCGGGAGGCGCCGTGGTCGGCGGCGGTGCTCTGGTCACATTGAGCGGCGACGCCGAGGCGATGCAACATAGCGACAGCGACAGCGGGCCCAATTCCGATCCGGCCGGGCGTGGCCGCGGCAGCAATTGCAGCGATTCGCGATTCCGGCCCGAATTCCGATCCGGGCGGCCGTGGCCGCAGCTGCGGACGCGGCAGCAGGGGTTTCAGCGATCGGACAGCGGCCCCAATTCGGATCCGCCGGGGCGTGGCCGCGGCAATCGTGGCCGGCGCCGGACCGGGTTCACCGACCGCGATTCGGGCAGCAACGCCGATCCCGCCGGCAACGGCCGCGGCCGGCGCCGGGGGCGCTGCTCGGGGACTGACCGACAGCGACCGCGGCGCCTGGGCGGATCCCGCCCGCTGCGGGCGCGGCCGGCACAACTAGATTCATCGCGATGCCGAGAGGAGGACGGCGGCGAAAGCCGCCGTCCTTCTTGCATCGGCAAGACGACAGGCTAAGAAAAGCCGATGGCCGACGAACCCTCCTACCCCGACGACGCGCCGGTCGCGGGGCCGCCCGAATCGCAGGCGAGCCGGGCCGCCGCCGCGGTGAAAGCCGCCAAGGCTCCGGCCGGCGGACGCAAGAAGCTGATCACCGGCGCCGCGATCGGCATCGGCTCGGCCGCCCTGGTCGCGGCCCTGCTCTACGCCAATCGCGCCCGGAAAACCGACAAGAGCTAGCGCCGCGGGACCGGGTCGGCGTGCGGTTCCTTGGCGAGAGCGAGGATTCGCTCGAGCACGGCCGGGTGGAGCGGCTGGGTGAACTCGCAAGTGAAGCGATAGCCCTCGACCGAGACGATCCGCGCCGGCCAGCCTTCGAGGCCCGGCAGCACGACCCAGAGCAGCGAGCCGATGCCCAGCGCCGCGAAGCAGTCGAACGCGACCGAGCGGGTGGTGATCGAGGCGACCTCGATCGACCAGCGCCGCGTCCCCTCGCGCACCCGCGCCGGCAGGTTGAGCTGGACGCCCGCTCTCGGCGCTGGGCGCGGCGGCGGCGGCGCGGGCCGGTCCGCGCCGGGCGCGCACAGCGATCGTCGCAGCTCGCGCGCGCGCCGCTCCTTGAGCCAGAGCATCAGCTCCTGCCAGCGCAGCTCGGGCAGGAAGGCGATGCCGGCGACATGGTCGTGCGACCAGCGCACCACGCCCTCGACCGGCCGCAGGCCGTCGAGCGTGACCGTGACCCGCACGTCGGGCTCGAGCGCGAACGGCACGTCGATCTTGGCGCCGCCCTGCGAAATGTCGCGGGTGGTGACATATTCGGTGCCGGTCGCGGTCTCGAGCAGGGCCGGGCAGATCAGCTCGACCCGCGGCATGCGCCGGCGCTCGCCGGGCTGGCTGACGATGTCCTGGGCGATGATCGCGAACACGTCGACCGGCGCGTCGAAGCGAAGGCCGACCTCCGACGCCGCGCCGCCAGGCGACGATGCCGTCGAGCTGCTCGCCGGTCATCAGCTCGAGCTCGAGCCGCTCGCCGATCTCGACCGGATGGTCGACATGGAGGACGGCGCCGCCGGCGCTGATCTTGCGGACCGAGCAGACCTGGCGGATGCTGCCCGAGGTGAGCGCGCCCGGCCACAGGCCGACGTCTCGTCGCCCTCGGCCGCCGGCTTCCACCGGCGGAACGTCGCCGGACAGGGAATAGACGGTCTCCACGCTTGCGCTTTCCGACATCGGCCGGACTCGTTCGGCCCGGCCCGCGCATTTTCCGCCCAGGAGGTTTACGATTTCCTAACCGCGGCCGTGAGCGCGCAACGCAACCAATCCGGCCGCCCGGCATTTGCACCGGACCGGCGCAACGCTATGGGCGTGGACGGGACCGGGTCGTCACGCCCCGCGGGGAGCTTCGTTCGTTGGACATCAGCGCCTTCACCTTCGCCGACCTGCTGCCCTTCATCCTGGTCGGCTTCGCGGCGCAGCTCGTCGACGGCGCGCTCGGCATGGCGTTCGGGGTGATTTCGAGCACCTTGCTGATCACCCTCGGCGTGCCGCCCGGCGGCGGCCTCGGCCAGCGTCCACGCGGTCGAAGTGTTCACCACCGGCGCCTCCGGAATCAGCCACACGCTGCACAAGAACGTCAACTGGAAGCTGTTCCGGCGGATCGTCATTCCCGGCGTGATCGGCGGCGTTCTGGGCGCCTATGTCGCTGACCCGGGCCGATGGAAAGCGCGCGGCCGTTCGTCCTCGCCTATCTGGTCGGGATCGGCCTCTATCTGCTGTGGCGCGGGCTCCGCCACGGCCACAAGGAGAGGAAGCCGCGCGATCGTCGAGCCGCTCGGCTTCATCGGCGGCTTCCTCGACGCCGCCGGCGGCGGCGGCTGGGGGCCGGTCGTGACCAGCAACCTGCTCGTCCAGGGCGCGCATCCCCGCAAGGTGATCGGCACGGTCAACACCGCCGAATTCTTCCTTTCGGTGACCATTTCGGCGACCTTCATCGTCTCGCTTGGGCTTCGAAGCGTTCACCATGGCGATGGTCGGCCTCCTGATCGGCGGCATCGCGGCGGCGCCGCTCGGCGGGCTATGTCGCCAAGCGGATCCCGGCCCGCGCCCTGCTGATCATGGTCGGGATCGTGCTCGTCGCTGACCAGCGGCTACGGCATCTGGCGCGCGCTCGCCTAGGGACAGTCACTCCCGCCCGTACCATTCGTCGAGCCGCATCAGCTGGTCGTAATCGCCATAAGGCGCATATTCGGGGTGGAGCTTGGCGGTGAACGGCTCGGCGCCGGTCAGCCAGTGCGCCGCCGGCGGCGATGAAATTGCGCGCGGCGAGGGCGGTGAAATCGTCCGCGTCGAGGCCGCTGCGCCCGCCGACCGGGCTCTTGACATAGCCGAGCCGGCCCGAGCGCTGGTCGCGCGCCAGGCTCCAATATTCGAAGCAGGCGGCCGCGCCCTCGATGCCGGCGAAGCCGCCGTGCTCGGCGATCAGGCCGAGCAGGCCGAGCTGCAGCGAATAGCCGTCGCGCCACCGCCTTGCCGCTCGGCGGGCTGCCGGTCTTGTAGTCGACGATGGCGAGGCTGCCGTCGGCCATGCCGGTCGATCCGGTCGGCGATGCCGCTGAAGCTTGACGCCGGCGATCTCGCATCGTGCCGCGCGCCTCGGCGGCGAGCGGCCGGCGGCCCGCGGCGCGGTTGCGCCTCGACCTGGCCGGCGATGAAGTCGATCGCCTCGATCAGCCGCGGCTGCCAGAGCGCGCGCATCAGCGGATGCGCGTCCTGCGCAGTCGAGCAGAGCCTCGGCGCGCGGCGCGCAGCCTCGCCGGGTCGCAATCGTCCTCCTTCATCCAGGCTTCGAGCACGTCGTGGACGGCGCTGCCGCGCCAGGCGGCGGTCGGATCGGCGTCGACCGGATCGAGCGCCATCAGCGCCAGCATCTTGCGCGCGTAGAAGGCATAGGGATCGGCCTTCAGCCGGTCGACCTCGGTCACCGAGATCGGCGCGGGCCGGAGCTTCGGATCGGGCGCGGGCGCCGGGCGCGCCGGCCGGGCGATACGCGTCGGGCCGGTCGATCGCCCGCGCCCATTTGCGCAGCTGCGGCGCGCGGGTCAGCCCGCCGGTCATCGCCTCCAGCCGCAGCCAGAAGCGCGAGGCGATCGCCGGCGCGCGGGCGTCGCGGCGGGCGCGGGTGACCAGCACCTGCGCGGGCGCCGAGCGCGGTGGCGAAATCGTGCGCGGCAAGGCCGATCCGCCGCTCCAGCGACGGCAGGCCGAGCTCGGCGCGCAGCCGCGGCGCCAGCCACGGGTCGGGCGCGGGCAGCGCCGGCCAGACGCCTTCGTTGAGCCCGCCGAGGACCAGCAGATCGGCATGCTGCAGCCGCGCCTCGATCAGGCCCCAGATGAAGAGGCGCGGATGCTGGCCGTAAGGCGGGCGCACCGCGACGTCCGCCATCAGCCGCTCGAGCAGAGCCGGCAGATGGCGCGGCGTCGACCCGCTCCGGCCCCTCCCCCGCCGCCGCCTCGAGCTCGGCGAGCAGCTCGGCCGCGGCGCGCCCGGCCGGCCCCGCCCAGGCCGCGTCGCCGGCAAGCCGCGACGCCGCCTCGCGCAGCGCGGCGAGCAGGGCCGGCAGGCTCGTCGCCGCGCGGCGAACGCCTGCTTCCAGCGGCGCGAGCAGCGGCGACGCCGTCCGGCCACCAGGCGGCGGCCGCGGCGCGCAGCCCGGCGTCGCGGCCGCTCCGGTCGGCGAGATGCGCGGCGATGCCCGGCGAGCCCCGCCGGCGGGCGCGGGCCGCGCAGCGCGAGGTCGAGCAGGCGCGCGCCGTCGAGCCAGCCGAGCCGGTCGCTCGCCCGCCATGACCAGAGGATGCTTGAGCAAGGCCAGCAGCGGCACCGGCGCGAACCGCTCGGCCGCCGCGGTCGGCGAGCGCCAGCAGCAGGGTGCCGGGCGGCGTCTGCGACAGCGGCCGGCCGGCGCTGTCGTCGGCCTCGATCCCCCAGCGCCGCAGATGCGCCGAGACGCGCCGGGCGAGCGCCGCGGTCGGGCGTGACCAGAGCGGCGGTCCGGCCCGGCTCCTCCAGCGCCTCGCGCAGCGCGATGCGCGATCGCCTGCGCCTCCTCGGCCGGATCGGCGAGCTCGAGCGCGCGCACGCCGGTCAGCCGCCGCTCGGCGGGCTGCAGGCTCTGCCATTTGCGCGGTGAAGCTGCGGCCGGCGCCATGGCGTTGGCGATGGCGCGGCTGCGCGCCGCCGGCGCGTCGCGGCCGCCGCCCCAGCGCCAGCGCGCCACCTCGCCGCGCGCGACGCTCATCCGGTCGAGCAGCAGCTTGAGATGGAATTGCGGATGGGTCTCGATCGACGGGCGGCCGGCGGCCGGTCGCCTCGGTCGGGCTCGTGCGGGCCGAGCGCGTCCCATTCCTCCTCGCGGCATGTCGAGGTCGAGCGCCGGGCAGCACGACCATGCCCTGTCCGGCAGCCGCGCGACCGCGCCGAGCAGCCGCGCGACCGCGGGCGCGGCGGTGGTGATGCCGGCGGCGCAGACGAAGCCGGCCGGCGGCGCGCTCGCGCCAGCGCCGCGCGACCGCGTCGAGCAGCCGGTTGCGGCGGTCGGCGAGGTCGATCCGGCCGCGGTCGCGCGAGCACCGCCGGCCAGTCGGCGAGGATCAGCCGCAGCTGGTCGAGCGACTTCTGCCAGTGGAGCGACAGATCGGGCAGATCGGCGGCGAAGCCGGCGAGGCGGGCGGGATCGACCTCCTCGATCAGCAGCTGATCGAGCGTGCGGGCGAGATCGGCGGCGAGGCGCAGCGCCTCGGCCGCGTCGGCGCCGAGATGGAGCTGGACGAGCCGGGCGAGCAGCATCAGCCGCCGCGCCGGCTCGATCGCCGGCGGCATCGGCTCGTCCTCGTCGAGCGGCTCGAGCATGCCGCCGATCCGCTCGTCGAGCTCGGGATCGCCGACCGGGACCAGCCGCGGCAGCAGCAGCCCGCCGTCCGAGCGGCGCACGAACGCGTCCTGGATCGCCCGCGCGGCGCGGTTGTTGGGGACGAGCACGATGCCCGCGCGCCAGCCCGGTCTTCTCGCGCGCCGAAGCGCGCGATCAGCCCGGCCGCGAGCGCGTCGGCGAAGGCGCGGTGCGGCGGGATGGTGAAGACGGCGGGGATCACATGTGCAGCGTAGCGGCCATCCCAGGGGGAAGGAATGGCCTTCGACAGGCTCAGGCCGAACGGAGTGGGGATTACCGTTCGGGCTGAGCCTGTCGAAGCCCTCTTCCTGGCTTCCTGGCGTTACGCCCCTTTGAGGATCGCCTCCGCCTTCCTGATGTTCGGCGGCGCGCCGATGTCGAACCACAGGCCCTGGTGGACGATGCCGAAGCAGCGGCCGGCGGCGATCGCGCGGTCCCACAGGATGTTGGTCGAGAAGGGCCCGTCCGGGCAGCTCGCCCGCGAACAGCCGCTTCGAGAGCATCTGGATGCCGGTGAAGACGAAGGGCGCGACGCCGTTCGGCTTGCGCCGCCTGAGCGCGCCGGCGGCGCTCATGTGGAAATCGCCGCGGCCCTTATGGCAATGGGCGCGCGCCAGCGGCACCAGCAGCAGCAGCGCGTCCATCCGCGCCTCGTCCCAGCCCGACGGCGAGCAGCCGCAGCGTATCGACCGGCCCGTCGATCCAGAGATTGTCGCGAATTGACGACGAGGAACGGATCGGCGTCGATCAGCGGCAGCGCGCTGACCAGCCCGCCGCCGGTCTCGAGCAACTGCTTGCGCTCGTCCGAGATCGCGATCTCAATGCCTTCGACGCGATTGCTTGAGATGCGCTTCGAGCGCGTCGGCGCAGATAATGGACGTTGACCACCGCCTTGCGCGACGCCGGCCGCGCGCGAGCCGGTCGAGCGCATGATCGATCAGCGGCTTGCCCGGCGACCTCGATCAGCGGCTTGGGCCGGGTCGCGGTCAGCGGCCGCATGCGCTTGCCGAGGCCCGCCGCCATCACCATCGCCGTCGCCGGCACCGCGGCGCCGGGATCGGGCCGGAGCGCGAGCGGCTTGCTTGGTCCGGCTCATGCCGCCGTTCGCCGGCCCAGGCGGCGGCGCGCTTGTCGGCCGGCACGTTGGCGTCGAACCAGGCGCGCGACCGGCGCCAGCGCCGGATGGGCGAGATCGCGCTCGAGACAGGCCCCACATGCGCGGCTGGAAGGCGGTGTAATGGGGCTTGCCGTCGCGCTTCCACAGCCGGGTGAAGATGCCGAGGATGCGGGTGTTGCGCTGCGCCGCCAGCGCCCAATAAGCGCGTCTCGAATTCGGCGCCCTGCGCCGGTCGCCTCCACGATAGCGGTCGAGCATCGCCCGCTCGACCGCCGGGGCGACGTCGCGGCGCGCATCCTCGAGCACCGAGACGAGATCGTAGGCGGGGTGGCCGGCGACCGCGTCCTGGAAATCGAGCAGGCCGAAATGGCGGATGCCGCTCGCGGCCGGCGACCAGCATGATATTCTCGGCATGATAGTCGCGCAGCACGGTGACCGGCGCCGAGCCGTCGCCGGCGACCGGCGCGAGCACGGCCCGCCAGGCGGCGCGATAGGCGTCGGCGTCGACCTCGAGGCCGAGCGCGGCGCAATACCAGTCGGGGAACAGCTGCAGCTCGTCGAGCCATTGGTCGAGCCCGTGCGGCCGCAGGCCCGGCATCGGCGGCTGCGCGTGGAGATGGACGAGCAGATCGACCGCGAGCTCGTAGAGCTCGGCCTCGCGCTCCGGCGCCGCGTCGAGCGTCTCGCGCAGCCGGTCGTCGCCGAAATCGTCGAGCAGCAGCAGGCCGCGGTCGAGATCGCGGGCGAGGATGGCGGGCGCGGAAAGCCCGGCCGCGGCGAGCCATTCGCGCGACCGCGACGAAGGGGCGCGGATCCTCGTGCGGCGGCGGCGCGTCCATCAGCACGGCGCGGCCGCGCGCCGGCGACGACGCGGAAATAGCGGCGGAAGCTGGCGTCGCCGGCCAGCGGCCGGATCTCGCATCCCTCCCAGCCATGCGCGGCGAGAAAGTCGGGCGCGTGAGCGGGCGGAATCATCGGGGCGGCCATCGCGCCCCCCAAGCGGGCGGCACCGAGGCTGTCAAGGCGCGCGCGCCGTCCGGCTGCGACTTCGAGGGTGAGCCGCAGCGCCTCGGGCCAGAGCGCGGGCAGCCGCTCGGGCCATTCGATCAGCAGCGCCGCCTCGCCCCGCGCCTCGTCGAGGCCGAGCTCCTCGAGCTCGGCCGGCATCCTCGATCCGGTAGAGATCGACGTGCCAGAGCGGAAGGCGCGTGTCGGGCGGCGCATAGGCCTGGACGATCGGGAAGGTCGGGCTGGCGACGTCGCCGTCATGGCCGAGCCCGCGCAGGATGCCGCGCGCCAGCGTCGTCTTGCCCGCGCCGAGCGCGCCGAACAGAGCGACGACGTCGCCGGCGCGCAGCAGCCGGCGCCAGCGCGCGCGCCGAACGCCTCGGTCGCCGCGGCGTCGGCAAGGCGGATCGTCATCCTTATCCGGCGACCTGCGCCAGCGGATAGTCGGCGCGCTGCGCGGCGGTGCGCGGCAGGCGGATGGTGACCGTCGTCCCCTCGCCCCGGCTCGCGACTGCAGCTCGATCGTGCCGCCATGCGCCTCGACGAACTGCTTGGCGAGCGGCAGGCCGAGGCCGACCGCCGCCTCCTCGCCGCTGCGCGCCTCGGCGGTGCGCTGGAAGCGGTCGAACACGCGCGCCTGGTCGGCCGGCGCGATGCCGCGGCCATTGTCGGAGACGATGATCCGCGCCTCGTCGCGGTCGCCGTCGGCGCGGAGCAGCACGCGGCCGCCCGCGTCGGTGTAGGCGATCGCGTTGCTTGAGCGACGTTGCCGAGCGCCTGGCCGAGCCGCCGCCGGTCGCCGGTGACGATGCCGACGCGACGGCTCGATCTCGACCGCGAGCTCGATGCCCTGCGCGCGCCGGCCAGGCCCTGCGCCGTCCTCGGCCGCCTCGCGCGCACAGATGCGGCGAGGTCGACCTCGTCCTCGGCGAGCAGCAGGCTGCCGGTGTCGCTCTGGGTCAGATCGAGGACATTGTCGATCAGCGCGCCGAGCCGGCCGACGCTGTCGAGGATCGCCGCGACATAGTCGGCCGCGGTCGGCGGCAGCTCGCCGGCATAGCCCGCGGCGAGCATCTCGGCGAAGCCGGCGATCGAGGTCAGCGGCGTGCGCAGCTCGTAGCTCATGTTGGAGACGAAGGCGGTCTTCAGCCGGTCCGCCTCCTCGAGCGCCTCGTTGCGGTCGCGCAGCGCCGCCTCGACCTTCCGGCTGTCGGTGATGTCGAGCATGGTGAAGAGCGCGTTGCCGTCGGGCAGCGGCACCGCGGCGAACTCGAACTCGCGGCCGTCGATCAGCGACGACCCGGCCCGACGCGCTGCTTGCGCTCGACGGTGGCGCTGCGCACCAGCTCGCGGACCAGCCCGGCATGGCTGGCGCGCTTCAGCTTGGCGGCGAGCAGCGGCGTCAGCGCGTCGACGCGCGGATGGCCGGCGAGCTGCTCCTCGTCGAGGCCCCAGAACTCGCGGAAGCGGTTGTTCCACAGGTTGCAGCCGGCCGTCCGAGGCGAACACGCCGACCGCCTCGAACAGATTGTCGAAGGTCGCGGTGCGGACCCGCAGCAGGGTGTCGCGCGCCGAGGCGAGCTGGATCTGCTCGGTCCGGTCCTCGAAGATGAGTCAGCAGGCCGCCGTCGGGCAGCGGCTGGGCGACGACGCGCAGATGCTTGCCGCCGGGCAGCAGCCAATCCTCCTCGTCGGCGGCGAGGCCGCTGGTGAACCAGCGCGCGATGCTCCTCCTTCCAGTCGGGGAAGTCGCGCACCTCGGGCAGGTTGCCCGCCTCGCGCATCGCGTCGATCACCCGGTCGAACTCGGGCCGGTCGGCGAGGAACTCGGCGGTCAGCGAGAACAGGCGCGCGAAGGGCTGGTTGAAGAAGATCAGGCTGCGGTCGCGGCCGAACTGGGCGACGCCGGCCGACAGCCGGTCGAGCATGTCGCGCTGGGCGCGGACGAAGCGGGTCGAGATCGGCGCGCGCCTGCTCCTGGTCCTCGACGTCGATCGCATAGCCGGCGACGCCGCTCTGGCCGAGCGGCACCTCGACGACCTGCATCATCCGCCGCTCGCCGGCGACCGTCGCCGGCACGGTGCGGCGCGACGGCCTGCTGCTGGTCGCGCACCGAGGCGGCGTCGCGCGAGCGGGCTCGCGGCCGTCGGCCTCGTCGATCAGCTCGATGCCGCCTGCGCGACCACCGCGGCGGCATCCTCGCCCTCGACCGCCGCGACATAGGCGCCGTTGACCATGGCGAGCCTGAGGTCGGGGCCGCGGTGCCACATCGGGAAGGGCGCCGCCTCGATCAGGCCGGACAGCGCGTCGAGCGCGGCCGAGCGCCGCTCGAGCCGCGCGGCCAGCGCCGCCGCCTGCTCCTCGGCCTCGGTGACGTCGACGAACCAGAGCAGGGCCGAGCGCTCGGCGAAGCCGGCCGGCGCCGGGCCGCCGTCGATCGCGGAAGATCCGCGCCGAGCCGGCCGGCCGCAGCGGCAGGCGGAAGCGGCCGCCCGCGGCGGCCTCGGCGAGCATGGCGCGCCGAGCGCGGCCGCCTCGGCCGGCGGGAACGGCGCGCTCGTCGCCGAACAGCGCCCATCCAGCGCGGCGGCAGCGTCGCGAGGCCGAGCGCGCCGGCGAGCCGGTCCGGCCCGCTGATCGTGCCGTCCGGCGCGACGACCAGCGGCATCGCCGGCCCCGCCTGGAGCAGCGCCGCCAGCCGGTCGTTGTCGTCGATCACCGACGGCGGCTCGCGCGGCGCCGGCGCGCGCCGCGCCGCTGCCGCCCAGACCGCGACCGCGAGCCAGGCGCCGGAGACCAGCGCCACGACGATGAGGAGAGAGGGCGACACAGCCGGCATCGCGCCTTGTCTAGACGCGGCTGGCGGCGTGCGGAAGCACCCGCGCCGCAACAAGAGTCATTCCGGCGAAAGCCGGAAGCCATGAACACCGCCGCTCGCGAAAGCGCGCAAGCTGACGGCATGCTCTTCGGTTCATGGGCCCCGGCTTTCGCCGGGGTGACTCCTCAAGTGGCGACGATGCGAGCGTCAGTCCTAGTAGCGGTAATGATCCGGCTTGAACGGCCCCTCGACCGGCACGCCGATATAATCGGCCTGCTTCTGGGTCAGCGTGGTGAGCTTGACGCCGAGCTTGTCGAGGTGGAGCGCGGCGACCTTCTCGTCGAGATGCTTGGGCAGGACGTAGACGTCGTTCTTATACTTGTCGCCGCCGGTCCACAGCTCGATCTGGGCCAGCATCTGGTTGGTGAAGCTGGAGCTCATCACGAAGCTCGGATGGCCGGTGGCGTTGCCGAGATTGACCAGCCGGCCCTTGGACAGGACGATGATCTTCTTGCCGTCGGGGAACTCGACCTCGTCGACCTGCGGCTTGATCTCGGTCCACTTCATGTTGCCGAAGCGCGCCGATCTGGATCTCGCTGTCGAAATGGCCGATGTTGCAGACGATCGCCATGTTCTTCATCGCGCGCATGTGATCGAGGGTGATGACGTCGGCATTGCCGGTCGCGGTGACGAAGATGTCGGCGCGCGTCGACCGCCTCCTCCATCGTGATGACCTCAAAGCCCTCCATCGCCGCCTGCAGCGCGCAGATCGGATCGACCTCGGTGACGAGGACGCGGGCGCCGCCGTTGCGAAGCGACTGGGCCGAGCCCTTGCCGACGTCGCCGAAGCCGGCGACGCAGGCGACCTTGCCGGCGAGCATCACGTCGGTGGCGCGGCGGATCGCGTCGACCAGGCTCTCCTTGCAGCCGTAGAGATTGTCGAACTTGGACTTGGTGACGCTGTCGTTGACGTTGATCGCCGGGAAGGGAAGCTTGCCCTTCTTGGCGAGGTCGTAGAGCCGGTGGACGCCGGTCGTCGTCTCCTCCGACACGCCCTTGATGTCTGCGACGGTCTTGGTGAGGTAGCCGGGCCGCTCGGCTGAGGAAGCGCTTCAGCGTCGCCGCGAAAATCTCCTCTTCCTCGTTGGTCGGCTCGAACAGCGCCTCGCCGGCCTCGACGCGCGCGCCCCAGAGCGCGAACATGGTGGCGTCGCCGCCGTCGTCGAGGATCATGTTGCAGGTCTCGTCCTGGCCCCAATCGAAGATGCGGGCGACATAATCCCAATATTCCTCGAGCGTCTCGCCCTTGACCGCGAACACCGGAACGCCGGTCGCGGCGATCGCGGCGGCGGCATGGTCCTGGGTCGAGAAGATGTTGCACGAGGCCCAGCGGACCTGCGCGCCGAGAGCGGTCAGCGTCTCGATCAGCACCGCGGTCTGGATCGTCATGTGCAGCGAGCCGGTGATCCGCGCGCCCTTCAGCGGCTGCGACGCGCCGAATTCCTCGCGCAGCGCCATCAGGCCCGGCATCTCGGTCTCGGCGATCTCGATCTCCTTGCGGCCGAAGTCGGCGAGGCCGATGTCGGCGATCACATAATCGCTGGTCGTGCTCTTGGGCTGGGTCGCCACGTGCGGTCTCCTGAAGAAATGCGAAAGACCGCCGATGCGAAAATCAGGCGGTCGCGTGCCGGTTCCCTAGCCGCGGCCGCCCGCAAATGCAAATATAAAGATATCTTTATATGTGCTCAGTTGCCGTCGCTCATCGAAGCGAAAGTGATCCCGCACTGCCCGCCCGGCAGCGCCGGCGCGTCGCCGAGCCGATGGGCGATCGTCACCAGCAGGCGGATGTCGCCCGCCGCCGCCGCCGCTTCCTCGGCCACCGACGCCGTCTCGGCGCAGACCTCGCGGTCGGTCGCGTCGTCGCCGTAGAGATTGGCCAGGCGGTCGCGAAGCGGTCGTAATGGGCCTGCGCCTCGCCGCCATGGCCGGCGCGGAACGCCGCCATCAGCACGCCGTTGGCGCCCTGGATCGTCGTCCGGTTGGCGGCGACGAAGCGGTTATAGGCGCGGAGTCACGTCGACCCCCATCGCCGAGCAGCGCAAGGTCGCCACCATCAGCCGCGACTAGAGGTCCCGCACCTGCGCCGCGGCGACCTGGGTCTGGTTCCAGCAGCCCATCGCCGCATTGGCCGGCATGGCCGCGCACAGCATCATCGCAGTCGCCGCAAGGACGCCGCCTTTCTTCATCTGTCCACTCATCTTGTCCACTCCCCACTCGACCGCGCGCATCTTGCGCTCCGGTCGAGTGGGAGGCTCTCATGAGAGTGGTTGCCGAGAGGTAAATTTCCGCGATGAAACTGTGGCGGGAAAGATACTTAAGCCGTGCCATGTTCGGTGGCCTGACCGGAAGCATCCGGCGGAAGCTCTTCCTCGACGGTTACACCGCGCGAAGCCCAGTCGAGGAAAAGCGGCGCTCCGAGCAGCCCTACGGCGAAACCGCCGAAATGCGCCTCCCATGCGAGGCCCCCCGCTGCGCCCAAGATCCAGACCAGCACATACAATGCGAGAAAGAGAACGAGATTCCATTTCGCGAAATGAACCAGCGCGCTGCCGACCCTGACGGACCTGAGAGGAACGAGCGCCCGGCTTTCCGGGGTCGAGGCGCGCGGCAAAGCCCAGCAGGCCGCAAATCGCACCCGATGCGCCCAGCATCGGCACGGTGCCGTATGGATTGATCGCGAGGAACAGCAACCCGCCCGTCAAGCCGGCCAGGATCAGCAAGGCGGCATAGGCGAACAACACCGGCACGCCGACTCCAAACCGGCGGATCAGGAACTGGCTGAAAGCGAGGAGCGCCATGACGTTCAGCCACAAGTGGATAAACCCAGCATGAGCCGCCATGTGGGTGAACAACGTTGCGATCCGCCCTTCGCGGATCGTCTCGCTCGACAGGGCCAAGTCGAGCATGTCGCCCGGAACATAGATAAGATAGAAAAAGAAAAGCGCGGTCAGCGCCGCGGCAACCACGCCTCCGGGAAGCTGGGATGTGTCGAGCTGGAAGAAATAGAGATCGATCTCCCATTCGGCCCGTTCCGGATCCAAGTCGTAAACGGTGTCCAAATACGCCATGGCGGACTGCCCCACGCCAAATCTGTCATCCTCACCTGTACAGACTCCAACTTCTTCAGTCGAGTTCGCTCGCGACCGGCTCAGGCGGTGCCATATTCGGCGGTGAGAAGGCGCGAATCGATCCCCGCCGCGCTGAACGCCGCGGCCCAGCGCGATTCGACGTCGCAGTCGTAGAGCAGATGCTCGTCGCCCGGAGTCGCGAACCAGCCGTGCCGGGCCAGCTCCTGCTCGAGCTGACCCGCGCCCCAGCCGGCATAGCCGAGCGCCGCGACCCAGCGCGCCGGGCCCTTGCCGTCCGCGATCGCCTTCAAGATGTCGATCGTCGCCGACAGCACCCAGCGGCTCGCCGACCTGGATGCTTTCGGCGCCGCCCCAATCGAGCGAATGGAGGATGAAGCCGCGCTGCGGCTCGACCGGTCCGCCATGGTGGATCGGCGCGTTCGGCGCCGCGCCCGGCGCGATGTCGAGCTGCTTCAAGAGATCGTGGAAGCCGAGACGCGGCACCACCCGCCCGAGGCCGATGCCGAGCGCGCCGTCCTCGTCATGGACGCACATCGCGATCACCGCTTTTTCGAAGCGCGGATCGCCGATGCCGGGCATGGCGAGCAGGAACTGGCCGGAAAGGAAGCGCGGCGCGTCCATTCCTCCGGCTATAGGCGTTTGGCGGGCGCGGCGACAATTGCTAAGGGCCGAGCCGACGCGATTCCGAGGAGAGTGACATGACGATCAAGGTTGGCGACCGCATTCCCAGCGCGACCCTTACCAAGGTGACCGCGGACGGGCCCGCAGCCGGTCCAGACCGACGATTATTTCGCCGGCCGCAAGGTCGCGCTGTTCGCCGTCCCGGGCGCGTTCACGCCGACCTGCTCGGCCCGCCATCTGCCCGGCTATGTCGAGAAGGCCGGCGAGCTCAAGGCGAAGGGCGTCGACGAGGTCGCCTGCGTCTCGGTCAACGACGCCTTCGTCATGCAGGCCTGGGGCGCGCAGGCCGGCGCCGAGGGCAAGGTGACGATGCTCGCCGACGGCAATGGCGATTTCGCCGAGGCGCTCGGCCTCGCCGCCGATTTCTCGAAATTCGGCATGGGCAAGCGCAGCCAGCGCTGGTCGGCGATCGTCGAGGACGGAATCGTCAGCGAGCTCAACGTCGAGGAGCCGGGCGCGTTCAGCGTCTCCAGCGCGGATTATATCCTCGGCCAGCTCTGACGCTGGGCCGATCGGTTGACATCTGTTCCCCGGCGAAGGCCGGGGTCCAGTCTTGCGTCCGTGCCGCCGGACCCCGGCTTTCGCCGGGGAACGGCTTCGATAAGCGCCCGGTCGCGCGCGGCAGTCTGCTCGCCCCAAGCCGGGCAACCTCGCTAGTCGCCACGCATTGAATCCTTTTCGCTCAAAGCGTTGAGGAGCCAGCATGCCCGATTCGAAACGGAGCGCGGCCGAGATCGCGCGGCGCAACGCCGCGGCCTTCGGCAAGCCGCTCAACCCGGTGATGAAGACGGCGGCGACGGCGCGTGCGCTGGCTTGCGATCACCGCACCACCTCGGCCACGAACCGGTCGGACTGGGTGGCGAAGACGAGCAAATTGACCGCGAGGTCGCCGCGGATGAAGCCGTAATCGGCGGTCAGATAGCGCTGCAGCGCCGGCCGGCCGTCGGCGGTCAGATAGGCGCGGGAGAAGGCGTAGCGCCGGTTGAAGCGCCTGGACGGCGTCGGCGAGCCGGGCCGCGGCGGCGCCCGCCGGCCGGTTCCAGACCGCCTGGATCGAGATCGCCTTGCAGGCGCCGCTTTGGCGCTCGCAATTGCCGAACACGATCGCCGCCCGCCGGTTGTTGGGGAAGGTGATTCCGAGGATCGGCCGGTCCGTCGTCCCGCGCCGCTCGAACCGCGCCCCGATCTGGGTGAGCACGGTCTCCACGGTCGCGTAGCTGAACGACGGCAGGACCTGCCGGTTCTCGGGGGCGGCGGGGTTGAAGCGGGCCGGCGACTGGGCAAGCGCGCCGGCCGAAATCACTGAAAGAATGGGCGCGGCAAATGCGGCTCGCATGATCTTCTCCCGACAGAAGAATGATTGTCCTTTCCCCGATTCTACTGCCGATGCACGTCCGCGGCCGCCGCGGATCGGCCAGCCGTGGCTATTGCGGGGCAAGCGCGAAATCAGCGGAGACGAACGCGGAAACCTCGACCTCGGAGGTGGGGCTCGCACCGACCGTCATCCGCTGCGCAGCCGGCCCATTCCCGGCCATCAGACTGAAGAAATCCGTTCCCAGCCGCTCGCTGACGCGCACGAGCCGTATGACGCGCAGGCCGAGGCTCGCCCCATAGGCCTCCGCATCGGCGCGAAGCGTCCGCATCGCGTCTTCGCGAGCACGGCGCCGGGCCTCCCGGTCGTTGGTGAGCGAATAGGCCGGCCCACCCATGTCGGCGATTCCCAAGCCCGGCAATCTGCCCTGGAACTGGGAAACGCGATCGATGTCGCTAAACCTGATTTCAACCCTGCTTCGGACCGCGTGCTGCTGTCCTGCCGTCGGGGCCTCGGCGCCCTCGGGCGGAACCGCATCGAGCCCCTCCAGCGCATCCGCGGGGTCGACGGTGGACGCACCCTGGACCCGGATCTCGTTGTTCTGCACGCCAAGCGCCCGCGCGGCTGCCCTGATCGCCGCGATGCGCTGCTCCATCAGGCGGATCGCTTCGGCCTCCGTTGCTCCAGCGCAGACCACGAACAGGTTGAAGGTTGCCAAGTCCGCGCGCTGCCGCGCGGTGCCGACAGCCGTCAGTTCGAGCAACACCTCGGCTCTCGCCAGCGGTTGAGTCGAAACCGGGCCGTCGCCGATGGCCGCGGCAGCCGGAGCCGCGGCAAGCGCAGGTGCCGCGGCGGCGATGAGGATCCGCGTTACCAGCCGCATCTGCGCCCTCTGTTCTGCTCCCTCAACCAGCCGAGCAAGGGCCGGAAATATTCGACCATCGGCTCGGCCGAGATTTCGCGCGTGCCGGTGAACGCCTCCAGCGCGTCCGGCCAGGGCCGCGACGCGCCCATGGCGAGCATCTCGTTGAGGCGCCGCCCGACCTCGCGATTGCCGTAGAAGGAGCAGCGGTGGAGCGGGCCGCGCCAGCCGGAAATGTCGCAGGCCGCCTTGTAGAACTGGAACTGGAGGATTCGGGCGAGGAAATAGCGGGTGTAGGGCACGCTCGCCGCGGTGTGATATTTGCCGCCCGCGTCGAAATTCCGCTCGCTACGCGGGCTCGGCGGGACGATGCCCTGATATCTGAGCCGCATCTCGTCCCAGGCCGCCTGATATTGGCCCGGCGCGATCTGGCCCGAGAAGATGCCCCAGCGATAGCGATCCATCAGCAGGCCGAAGGGCAGGAAGGCGATCTTGTCGAGCGCCTGGCGGAGCAGCAGCTGCCGGTCCTGGTCGGGGGTCGGCAGCTGGCTCTGCTGGAGGAGGCCGATCTGGACCAGATATTCGGGCGTCACCGAAAGCGCGATCGTATCGCCCACCGCCTCGTGGAAGCCGTCATTGGCGCTGTTGAGATAGAGGAAGGGCTGGCGGTTGTAGGCGCGCTGGTAATAATTGTGGCCGAGCTCGTGATGGACGGTGATGAAATCGTCCGCGTTGACCCTGGTGCACATCTTGATCCTGAGGTCTTCGACATTGTCGAGGTCCCAGGCCGAGGCGTGGCAGATCACTTCCCGGTCGCGCGGCTGGGTGATCATCGACCGCTCCCAGAAGCTCGCCGGCAACGGCGCGAAGCCCAATGAGCTGAAGAAGGCCTCGCCCTGGCGGACGATCCGCTCGGGCGTGTAGCTGGCGCGCTCGAGCAACTGGGTGAGGTCGTAGGCCTGCTGCGCGGTCTGCCCGGCCGCCTGCGGGGCGACCACCTCGTAGATATTGCCCCATTCCTGAGCCCACAAATTGCCGAGCAAATCGGCGCGGATCGGGCCGGTGGCGGACTGGACCTCATTGCCGTATTGGCGATTGAGACCGGCGCGGGCGAAGCAGTGGATCTGCTCGTAGAGCGGCTTGACCTCGTTCCACAGCCGCTCGGTCAGCGCCGCGAACTCCTCGGGCGGCATGTCGTAATTGGAGCGCCACATCGCGCCGGTGTCGGCGAAGCCGAGCTCGCGCGCGCCTTCATTGGCGATCGCGGTCATTCGGGCATAAGGCTGGCGCATCGGCGAGCCGACATTGTCGTTCCAGCTGGTCCACATCTCGCGCAACTGGGCCGGATCGCGGACCGTTCCCATCCGCGCCTCGATCTCGTTTCCGGTCAGCGTCTCGCTGCCCATGCGGCCGCGGCCGCGGCCATATTGCGAGGAAAGATCGGTCGAGATTCGGTTCAGCTCGGCCGCCGCGCCCTCGGTGGTCGGGGCGGGCAGGGTGAGGCCGAGGCGAAGTACGTCGAGCTTGCGCTTCGTGTCGGCGCTGATCCCCGGCGCGGTCGCATAGCGCGCCGCCTCGCCGGCCAGGCGCACCCCCATCTGGGTGCCGATCGTTCCGAAATAGGCGGCGAGCGCGTCGGTATCCTGGGTGATGTAGGTCGCGTTCACCCATTGCGCGCGGCTGTTGATCACCGAGAATTCGGAAAGCTCCCGTTCCGCCCGAGCGATGAACGCCTCCGCTTCGGCCTTGGTCGGCGGCGCCGCGGCGGGCGCCGCGGCGGGCGCGGCGGGAGTCGACTGGCCGACCGCCGCGGCGGCGCCGATCGAGCCGAGGCTGAGAACGATCGCGATGGCAAAAGCGGAAACGCTGTTCTTCATAACGGGGCATCCTCGGTCTTGTTTTTTGGGCGTGCCGCTCATGGACCCGCCTTTTGTGGTGGTCAACGGGCGACAAAATCCGCGAGCGCGCGGCCGAGTTCCGGCTTGGTCACCGCGCTCATATGATTGCCGGGGACCTCGACATATTCGCCTTGGGGAAGCAGGTCGGCGAGCGCCTCGGCCGAGCCATTGTCGTCGTCGTCGGCGCCCGACAGGACGAGGACCGGCATCGTCATGCTGCGCAGCATTTCCTCTTCGGTGTCGACGAAGCTGTCGAGCAAGGGCAGCAGCGCCTTCGGATCGCCGCCGGTGGTCTTGAGGAAGGCTTCGGCCAGCCATTCGGGCGAGCCGCGCTCGTGCGTTCCGAGGCCGGTCAGGATCGTCTTGAAGTGAGCGCTTCGCGCGTTCGTACCGAGCAGCCCCTCGAGGCCCATGCCGGCGACGATCAGCCGGCCGGGCGCGGCCCCCTTCGCCACCATCCGCACCGCCGTCCGCCCGCCCAGCGAATAGCCGCCGAGATCGTAATCGGAGAGGCCGAGATGGGCGACCAGCGCGAGCCCGTCGTCGGCGAGCACGTCCGGCGGGTAGGCGGCCGCGTCGTGCGGCCTGTCGCTCGCGCCGTGGCCGCGCAGGTCGGGCATGATCACGCGCAGGCCGCGGCCGGCGATCTCGGCGGCATGGCCGAAGCGGATCCAGTTGGTCCGCGCGTCGGAGAACAGCCCGTGGAGCAGCAGCAAGGGCCGCCCCTGCCCCAGCTCGTGCCAGGCGAGCGCGACGCCGTCGGGCGTGGTGAAGCGATGGCTGGAGAGGGTCATGGCGTCTCCGCGACTGACTTCAGCTTGCGCACCACGCCGAAGACAACGATCGACAGCGCGCAAAGCACCAGCAGGGCGGCGAGCAGGAAGGCGCCGCCCGGCTCGCCATGCTCGGCGCCGAAGGCGAGCGCCTGGGTCAGCGCCAGCGGCCCGGCGATCGCGGCGACGCTCGCGATGCTCGCCATCCCGCCCTGAAGCGCGCCCTGGTGCGAGGCGTCTGTCATCCGCGACAGAAGCGCGTTCAGCGACGGCCAGACGAGGCCCTGAAGCGCGCTGAAGAAGATGATCGCATAGACCATCCAGTCCCGGGTCACGAACACATAGCCGAGGAAGCTGAGCCCGCCGACCGCCATCCCGATCACCACCGTGCGCGCCTCGCCGAAGCGGGCGATGGCGCGGCCGGTGACCAGGCTCTGGGCGAGCGCCATCGCGAGGCCGGCGGCGGCGAGCGACCAGCCGATCTTCGCGGCGTCCCAGTGAAGGGCGAGCGCGGCCCAGAACGCCCAGGTCGCGGGATAGACGAAATGGGCGACCTGCCAGAGCAAGGCGGCGACCAGCAGCGGCGTGGCGCCGCCGGCGTGGAACAGCGGCCGGAACGCGCCGAGAACATGAGCGTCGCGCCAGCGGAACGGACGGCGCCGCTCGGACGGCAGAGTCTCGGGCAGGCGAGCGGCGATCCACAACGCGTTGGCCGCCGCAAGCGCCGCCGCGACGATGAACGGCGCGCGAGTGCCGAACCCGGCCATCAGCCCGCCGATCGCCGGGCCGAGGATGAAGCCGAGCCCGAACGCCGCCCCCATCAGGCCGAACGTCGCGCCCCTTTTCTCCGGCGGGGTGACGTCGGCGAGCACCGCGTAGGCGGGCCCATAGGTGGCTCCGGCGACGCCCGCGATCAGCCGCCCGGCGAACAGCCAGGCCAAGGTCGGCGCCGCCGCCATCAGCAAATAATCGAGCGCGAAGGCGATCGTCGAAAAGAGCAGGATCGGCCGCCGCCCGAAGCGGTCGCCGAGATTGCCGAGCACCGGCCCGGCGAAGAATTGCGCGCCGGCATAAGCGACCAGCATGTAGCCGGCGATCCGGGTCGCCTCGGCAAGGCTGACCTCGCCGAGATGGACGATGAGGTCGGGCAGCACCGGCAGGACGATGCCGAAGCCGATCGAATCGAGCAGCAGCACCGTCAGCACGATCGGGACGGCAGGATGGTGGAAGCGCATCGTCAGTCGGGCATCTTGCCGACTGCTTCCATCCAGCGCTCGACCGTAGGTTTGTTGTCCTCGACCCGATATTCCGGCAGCCCCTCGGTGTTGATCCAGGCGCGGTGCAGGCTCTCCACCCCGAAATGGTGCTTGGGGCGGAAACGCGAAGGATCGTCGAACGACCCGACGGTGAGGTCCATGTTCGCGCTGTCCGGATATTCGAAGCCGAGCGGCGTGCCGCAGTCGCGGCAATAAGGCCGCCGCGCGATCGGCGAGCTATGATACCAGTCCGGCTCGCTCGCCCAGGCGACCTCCGCCTTTCTGACGTTCTTGAACGCAATCGAAACGCCCCCGGTCGCCCGCTGACACATCCGGCAATGGCAGAGATAGGCCTCGTCATTGTCGATGCGGACCGTGTAGCGCAACCGGCCGCAGGCGCAGCCGCCGCTCATTACTTCAGCCATCTCCGTGCTCCCAGTCGCTCAGCATCACGACGCGTTCGGCAAATGGCGTTCCCCGCGTCCGCTTCCACAATCTCCTGTCGGACGTGACGAGCGGGAAGTCGAGAGTCTGCGCGAGAAGTAGGAAGAAACAATCGTAGACCGGATGGACGAGATCGAGCGACAGTTCGAGCGCCGACTCGGCGAACGCTTCCGACGGCATCAGCCTCACCGATCGTGCAAGATGAGGCAACGCCGCCACGGTCTGTGCTGGCTCCAGCTCGCCTCTCAAGACCTTCTTCCTGAGCGCGTTCGCAACCTCGGCTCGGATCAGATCGGGCGCGATCAGCGGTCGCTGAAGCAATATCTCGGCAATGTCGCTGTCTGCCTCCGCCACGTACCATTTAACGGCGACGCTGCTGTCGACGACGCTGATCAAATCTCGCGGAATCCGTCGCGATCGTCGCGGATCAGCTGCTCGCTCGGCGTTTGCGGCACATCGGGCGTCATCGCCCGGATGCGTCGGGCCTCTTCGAGCAGGGCGCTGCGCCGCCTCGGGGTCATCGGCTGCATCACGCGCAGCGCCTCGCGAAGCTCGGCCTCGAGCGAGCGGCCGTTACGCTTGGCCGCGTCGCGATAGTCGTCGAGCAGCTCGTCGTCGATGTTGCGGATCAGGGCCTGAGCCATGAACGAGTGATAGCACTTTGATATCAAGCGATCAAGCGAATGGCTTCCAGGGCTTCGCGCCACGCTGTGGGCAGTTCGGCGGGCCGCCGGCTTTCCCGGCCGACATAGACGTGGACGAAATGCCCTTCCGCGGCCGCATCCTCCGCGCCCTTGGCGAAAACCCCGAGCCGATAAGTGACGCTGGAATCGCCGAGCCGTTCGACGCCGAGACCGATCTCGACCGGCTCGGGATAGGTCAGCGACCGCGCATAGCGGCAGCCGGTCTCGACGACGAGGCCGATCGGGTCGCCATGCGCGATGTCGAGCAGCCCCGCCTCGATCAGCCAGCCGTTCACCGCGGTGTCGAACCAGGCATAATGGACCGTGTTGTTGACATGGCCGTAGGCGTCGTTGTCGGCCCAGCGGGTGGCGATCTCGCGCCACACCTTATAGGCCGCCCTCCCCTTCATCGCCTCGCGGTTCAAAGCGCCGCCTCGTAGAGCCGCCGGGCGTCGGCCTCGCTGATCGGGCAGGGATTGTTGATCAGCAGGCGCTCCTGCTTCATCGCCTCGGCGGCGAGCAGATCGAGATGCTCGGGGCCGATGCCGACCTCGGACAGCCGCTGCGGCACGCCGGCCGCGCGCGAGAGGCGGGCGAGATGCTGGACGAAGGCCTGCGCCTGGCCCTGCTGGCCGATATCCTTGACCGACGGATCGAGCATCGCGCCGAGCTCGGCGTAGAGCGGCCGCGCCGCCTCCATATTGTGGCCGAGCACATGGGTCAGCATCAGCGCGTTGGAGAGGCCGTGGGGCACGTGGAAATGGCCGCCGAGCGGATAAGCGAGCGCGTGCACGCCGGCGACCGGCGCATTGGCGAAGGCGATCCCGGCGAGATGAGCGGCGAGCAGCATCTTGCCGCGCGCCTCGATGTCGTCGGGTCGGTCGCAGGCGCGCAGCAGATTGTCGGAAATGAGCCGTAGAGCCTTGCGCGCGAACATGTCCGACATCGGATTCTTGAGCCGCGCCGAGGTATAGGCCTCGATCGCGTGGACCATCGCGTCGATGCCGGTGGCGGCGGTGACCGCGCGCGGCAGGCTCAAGGTGAGATCGGGATCGAGCACCGCCCAGTCGGCGAGCAAGGCGGCGCTGCTCACCCCCCTCTTCTCGGTCGCCGCCGACGGTGATGACGGTGACCGGGGTCGCCTCCGATCCGGTGCCGGCGGTGGTCGGCACCAGCGCCAGCGGCAGCTTGGCGCCGGTCGCCTTGCCGAGCCCCCAGAGCGTGTCGAGATCCTCGCCGGTGGCGATCAGGTAGGCGGCGAGCTTGGCGACGTCCATCGGGCTGCCGCCGCCGAAGCCGACCACCGATCGGCAGCCCTCGCCGGCCGCGACCGCCGCCATCAGAGTCTCGCGCGACGGATCCTGCTCGACCGCGTCGAACGGCGACCGCCTCGGGCAAAGCGGCCAGGGCCGCGTCGGCCAGGCCGAGCGCGCGGACGGTCGAGTCGGTGACGAACAGGCAGGGCCCGGGCGGCAGCAGCTCGGCGAGCCGGGTTGCGGCGCCGGGCCCGGCGATCAGCTTCGGTCCGTAATGGAATTCGTAGGCCTGCACCGGGCCTGCTTAATCCGGCGCGTCGCGCGCGTCACGTCAAAGCGAGCGCTGCAGCCGGTTAAGCAGGGTGCGCGCCGGGCTGCCGGCCGGGCCGGCCGCAAAGCTTCCGGAGTCGAGCCGGGCGACTCGGCCGTACAGCTCCTCGCTCGCCTGGACGAGCTCGGCCGCGGCCGGCGGCAGGCGCGGGAACAGGGCGGCGTCGGTGTCGGGCGCCTCGCCGAGCCGGCGCTCGGCGTCGCCCGCCTGGACCGGGCTCAGCTCGCCGGCGGCGACCGCGCGCTGGGTGAGCAGCCAGGCGATGACGTGCATCAGCCGAGTCGTCACCTTGAGCGATTCGCAGGAGAAGCCGACCCGGTCGATCGGGTCGAGCGCGAGCCGGTCGTCGCGGCCGGACGTGTCGAAATAGGAGCGCGCCTCGTCGGCCAGCACCATCGCCTCGACATAGAGCCCGTCGACGAGCTTGGGCGTCAGCTGCCCGTGGCGTTCAATGTCTGCCATCGCGCGAGACTGCCACAGCGGCGCGGAGCCGCCTATGGCAAAAGAAGGTAAAGGGAATCGCGCTTCGACTCTGTGCCGAAACGCGGCACTCCAGGAGCCTTTGTTGCCGCGATTTCCGAGTCGCCGGGCGCGAGCCCGGCTCGAAATCGCTCGTCAGGCGATGATGTTCGGGATCGCCCGATCCTCGAGGATCTTGATCTCGTCCTTCAGCCTCAGCTTTCGCTTCTTCAGTCGCGCGAGCTGGACGTCGTCGCTGGTCGTCATGTTGCTCAGTGCGTCGATCGCGCTGTCGAGGTCCCGATGCTCGGTCCGAAGCGCCGCGAGTCGCGACGCCGGATCCTGAGCGGCTGAGTCCTGGCTATCCATAAGCACCCTCGCTCCTCGTCCGGATTTCCGGCGCTCTTAATAAACCTTCGACGGTCCGTCGTACATATGTGTTGGGTCGCCGTCTCCGGGGGAGACAATCGCGAGGCGGCGTGGTTAGGTGGCGGCACCAAGCAAAAGGAGATGCGGATGCACCAGGCGCACGTCTCGGCCCTCCAGGCCAAGCATGCCGGCCTCGAAGCCAGGATCATCGAGGAAAGCCAGCGCCCCCTGCCGGACACGGCCACATTGGCCCGGCTCAAGAAGGAAAAGCTCAAGATCAAGGAGGAGATGAGCGGCCTCGACCAGGCGCCGCACTAGAGAGCGTCCTGACTTGATTGAATCTCGTCATGCCAGCGAAGGCTGGCATCCATGCGGTGCCGGCGATCGGCACAAGCTCGGCATGGACCCCAGCCTTCGCTGGGTGACGGTTCAATGTGAACGGGACAGACTCTAGAGAGCGGCTCGACCCCTTCCAATCTCACCACGTCATACCGGCGAAGGCCGGTATCCCGTGACAAGAAGTCTCGGCGGTCTCGCTGAGACCCCGGCCTTCGCCGGAGTGACGGCTGACTTCAAGCGCCGCCCCGGCTTCCGGGGCGGCGTTTTCGTATCAGTCGTCGCGCGAGATGCGCTCGTTCTTCTCGTGGCGTTCCTGCGCCTCGACGGTCATCGTCGCGATCGGCCGGGCCTCGAGCCGGGCGAGGCTGATCGGCTCGCCGGTCACCTCGCAAAAGCCGTAATCGCCACTGTCGATCCGCCGCAGCGCCGAATCGATCTTGGCGATCAGCTTGCGCTGGCGGTCGCGGGTGCGAAGATGAATCCCCCAGTCCGTCTCGCTCGACGCGCGGTCGGTCAGGTCGGCCTCCTGCATCGGTCCGCTGGCGAGCTGGCACATCGTCTCGCGCGATTCGCGGACGATGCCGTCCTTCCACTCGAGCAGCTTCTGCCGGAAATAGGCGAGCTGCTCGGCATTCATGAATTCTTCGTTGGCGCTGGGTCGATAGCCGGTCGCGAATCGCGGACCGTGTTGCGGACTTAAAGCGTCACTATGAAGCGTAGCCATTACCCCTCCACTCCTCGTCTCCCGGCCGAAACCGGGGGTCGAAACCTGGAGCGGGGGCTGCTCTATGGCCTTGGTCTAAGCCTCCCACCCCAGACGCGCCTATAGCTACGGCTTGGGTCAAGCACAAGTCACTCAAACGCTGTGGAAAACTATGCGATTTGAAGAGGCCGCGCGGCGATTTTCCGCACCGCCGCCAGGTCGAGGTCCGCCGGACCGGCCGCGACTCGGGCGCGAATCGGAGAATCGCGGCCGCCATTAACCCCGATCCGGCAAAATGCGCGGCGGCGGCCCGTTCACCCCCTTCGCCAAGCTGTCCAGCATTGGGACGAAAGCGCCGCAAGCACCCCGAATCGGGCCGTTTTTCGGGCCCAAAATGGTTAACGCGCTTGCGCTTAAAGGGATCGTTTGCATTCGCTCGCTACAGCCACACCGGCGATGGACCGGGCATCCTCCCATCCATCAGCTGCACGGCCAGGAACAGGGATGCTGTTATGTCGGTAAGAATGGCTTTGGCGAAACTCTGCGCTTGCACCTGCGGCGGCGCGATCATCGGCGGCGGCGCGGTCCAGGTCGCGCAGAACCCGCCGGAGCGGCCCGCGATCGTCAAGCAGGCGAAAGCGAAGGCGCGCAGCCACGTCCGCCGCGCCAGCCACCGGCGCGTCATCCGGCGCACGGTCCGCCGGGTCGCCTGCGCGGCGCCCGCCGCGGTCACCACCCGCACCATCATCCCGCCGATGTTCGTGCCTCCTCCCCCGCCCCCGGTGGCGGTGGCGTCGAGCGGCGGCAGCAGCGGCCTCGTCGTCGTCGGCGGCTCGTCCGGCGGCTTCGGCTTCGGCGGCGGCTTCTTCTCGGGCGGCTTCGTCGGCAGCAGCGCCAGCAGCGGCGCCAACATCGTGACGGTCCAGAACAACAACAGCAACAGCCAGAACCAGAACCAGAACCAGAACCAGAATCAGAACCAGAATCAAAACCAGAACCAGAACGAAAACCAGAACCAGAATCAGAACGGCTCGTCGGGTTCGTCGAGCCACGGCTCATCGAGCCATGGGTCGTCCAGCCATGGGTCGTCCAGCCATGGGTCGTCCAGCCACGGCAGCTCCAGCCACGGCAGCTCCAGCCACGGCTCGTCGAGCCAAGGCAGCTCCAGCCACGGCAGCTCGAGCTCGAGCTCCAACGGCACCTCGACGAGCTCGACCAGCTCCGGCGCGTCGACCAGCACCTCGTCGACCAGCTCGGGCGCGTCGACCTCGACCAGCTCGGGCGCGACCGGCGGCTCGTCGAGCTTCGGCTCCTCGGGAAGCACGAGCGGCTCCAGCTCCTCCTCGTCGAGCAGCAGCGCGTCCAGCTCGACCAGCAGCAGCTCCAGCTCGTCGGGCGGCTCGTCCAGCTCGACCGGCGGCACCCAGGTGCCGGCGCCGCCGATGATCCTCCTGTTCGGCGCCGCGGCCGCGACCCTCGTCGCCCGCCGCCGCCTCGGCAAGCGCAAGCAGGACTGAGCGTTCCGATACGCGAGAGGCCCCGTCCGGTCCGTCCGGGCGGGGCCTTTTTCGTGACTGCCCGTCATTCCAGCGAAAGCTGGAATCTCACTTTTTCAGGGGACCGAGGAAAGAAACGGGATTCCAGCTTTCGCTGGAATGACGGAATACATCTCGGCCGTCTCTCCCTTATTGCGCCTTCAGGATCTTCTCGATCTCGGGCACCGGCAGGTTGACCAGGTCCTTGGGCACTTCGGCGACCAGGCGCCTCTCGACCTCCTTGTGATAATGTTTGCGAAGCTCGCCCAGCGTTTTCGGCGGCGCCACCACGACCAGCGCTTCATAGTCGCTGCGCAGCGCCCGCGCCTTCAGCATCGCCGCGGTCTCGGCGGCGAAGCGGTCCTCCTCCTGCTGGTGGAAATCGACTTCCTCCATCGATCCGCCGCGCCCGTCCACCGTCTTCATCGACTGGCCGGCGGTATCGCTGGCCTGCTCGTGATGGGCGGGATTGGGATGGACCTCCTTCTCCTCGACGATCAGGTTCGGGAAGTCGCCGTCGCCCTCGTTGCGGAAGAACAGGCTCTTGCGGCCGTCGGCGACGAGGACGAAGCTGTCATGGGGAATCTGCATCTTGGCGCTCCATGCTGGTTCGCGCCATTGAACGCGGCGGCCATCAGGATGGTTGCCGCCTCCGCGGGCGTCGGCCATAGCTTTGAGCGATGCGCATCCTCCTCACCAACGACGACGGCGTCAACGCGACCGGACTGAAGGTGCTCGAGAAGATCGCGCGCGTCTTTTCCGACGACATCTGGATCGTCGCCCCGACCGAGGAGCAATCGGGCGCCGGCCATTCGCTGACCCTGACCGTCCCGGTCCGCCTGCAGGAAGCTCGGCGAGCGCCGCTTCTGCGTCACCGGCACGCCGACCGACGCGGTGATGATGGGCCTCGCCCACATCATGAAGGACGACGGCGCCCGACCTCATCCTCTCCGGCGTCAACCGCGGCGCCAATCTCGGCGAGGACGTCACCTATTCGGGCACCGTCTCGGCGGCGATGGAAGGCGCGCTCGCCGGCATCCCCTCGATCGCGCTCAGCCAGAGCTACGCCAGGGAAGGCATGGGCGACACCGTGCCGTTCGCCGCCGCCGAGGCCTGGGCCGAGCAGGTGCTTCGGCCGCTGATCGCGACGCCGATGGCGCCCCGCACCCTGGTCAACGTCAACTTCCCGGCGCTGCCGCCCGGCGAGGTCAAGGGCGTCCGCGTCGTCCGCCAGGGCCTGCGCGACTACGGCCGGCTGCGCATCGACCAGCGTACCGACCCGCGCGGCTATCGATTATTACTGGTTCGGCCTCGGCCCGATGATCCACACGCCCGGCCACGCCACCGACCTCGAAGCGATCGCCGACGGCTATGTCGCGGTGACCCCGCTCCACCTCGATCTGACCCACGAGGAGTCGCTCGGCCGGCTCGGGGCGCTCTACGCCTGATGCGGGTCCGGCCGCGCCTCGGCATCGGCCCGCGCGGACCCGATCGCCTCACCCTGACGCGCAAGAGCCCGCTTCCGGTCTGGGCTCAGATCGGCTGGCGCCTGGTCCTCGTCTTCGGCCTGCTCGCCTTCGCCATCGTCCGTCCACTGGATCGAACGCGACGGGCCTTCGCGACCATTATGACGGCCATGTCAGCTTCCTCGACGTCATCTATTTCACGATGATCAGCATCACGACGACGGGCTATGGCGACGTCGTTCCGGTGGCGGACAATACCCGCCTCTTCGACGCCCTGGTGGTGACTCCGATCCGCATCTTCTTCGTGCTGATCTTCATCGGCACCGCCTACACTTTCGTATTCCGCCGGACATGGGACAAATGGCGTATGGCAAGGCTTCAAAAGACCCTGAGCGGGCAGATCGTCATCGCCGGCTACGGCACCAGCGGCTCCGAGGCGGTCGACGAGCTGATCGCGCGCGGCCACCGGGCCTCGAACATCGTCGTCATCGATTGCGAGGAGGAGGCGCTCGAGCGGGCCGAATCGCTCGGCTGCGCCATTCTCCAGGCCGACGCCACCCGCGACAAGACCCTGGCCGCGGTCCATGTCGACCGCGCCAAGGCCTTGATCGTCTCGGCCGGCAGCGACGACACCTCGATCCTGATCACGCTGACCGCGCGCCATCTCGCGCCGAAGCTGACGATCAGCGTCGCGGTCCGCAACGAGGATAATGAATTGCTCGCCCGCCAGGCCGGCGCGACCACGGTGATCAACCCGGTCAGCTTCGCCGGCCTGCTGCTCGCCGGCTCTACCGACGGCGCCCATATCGCCGATTATATCGCCGATCTCGCCTCGTCGAGCGGCCGGGTCCAGCTCCACGAGCGAGTGGTCACGCCCGAGGAATGCGGCAAGCCGCTCGCCGCGGTCGCCACCGGCCTCGGCGTCCGAATCTACCGCGACGGCCGGCCCCACGGCTTCTGGGAGCCCGAGGCCCAATCGCTCAGGCCGGGCGACTGCGTCGTCGAGATATTGCCGACCGCGAAGACCGAAGCCGAGCTCGGCCCGACCTGACAACGAAAAAGGGGCCGGAGATCGCCAATCTCCAGCCCCTATAGGTGTTTTCAGGATGCTGCCGTTACTTACGGACCGATCGGCATGTCGAGGCAGATGATCGGACCCGTCGGGAATAGCTGGAAACACCCCGGCGCCAGATCGTCATAAGAAAGCGGCGTCGACACCGCATTGGCCGGCATCGCCACGACCGAGCATGCAAGAATCGCGGAACAAATCAGAGCTTTCATAATCCCCCCTAAGGTCAACTATTTCTGGTTTACTACATAAGTCCGGAACCGGGCTTATTCCCGAATGGCTAACGCGCGATTTTGAGCATGTCAAACGCCATCATGAGCAAGCATTTGCTGATCGCTTTCGTTTAACTTCCGAAATGGAATACGTAATTCGACTCTCCCTAAGTGATCGCCGAGAAGGTCTCGACCAGATCGGTGCGGCCCGAGACGATCAGCAGGTCGCCCTCCTCGACGAGGGTCTCGGGCCGGGCATAGGTGAAATCCTCTTTCGGCCGCTTGATGCCGACGATCGTCACCCCGAACTTGCTTCGCACGCCGAAGCCGGCGAGCGTCTGGCCGACCATCTGCGCCGGCGCCCGGGTCTTCACGATCGCGTAATTGTCGTCGAACTCGATATAATCGATCATCTTGCCGGTCACCATGTGAGCGACCCGCTCGCCCATCCGCGCCTCCGGATAGACGACGTGGCGGGCGCCGGTGCTTTCCAGGATCCGGCCGTGGCGCTCGTTGGTGGCCTTCGCCCAGATCACCGCAACGCCGAGCTCGGCCAGCGCAAGCACGGTCAGAACGCTCGCCTCGATGTCGCTGCCGATGCCGACCACCGCCCGCTCGAAATCGCCGACGCCGAGCTGCTTGAGCGCGTCGACGTCGGTCGTGTCGGCCTGGACGACGTGGGTGAGCCGGTCCGACATCTTCTGGACGAGGGCGGGATTGGCGTCGATGCCGAGCACTTCGTGGCCCATTCGGGTGAGCGAGTCGGCGACGGCGGCGCCGAAGCGGCCGAGGCCGATGACGAGCACGGCGCTGCTGCGGGTGGTGGGTCTAGCCAACGATCGGGCGCTCCTCCGGATAGCGATAGGGCCGGCGGCCGCCGCCGAGCGCGAGCGCGGTGGCGACGGTGATCGTGCCGACCCGGCCGACGAACATCAACAGGATTATAACCGAGAGGGCGCTCGGCGGCAGGCTGGCGGTGATGCCGGTCGACAGGCCGACGGTGGCGAAGGCGGAGATCGTCTCGAACATGACGTCCTCGAACGGCAGATCGGTGACGCTGAGCACGATCAGCGTGCCCGTCCCGACCAGGCCGATGGCGAGCAGCACGATGGTCAGCGCCTGGCGCTGGACATGATTGCCGATGCGGCGGCCGAAGATCGCGACGTCGCGCTCGCCGCGTATCTCCGACCAGACGACGAGGCCGAGCAGGAAGAAGGTCGTCACCTTGATGCCGCCGGCGGTGCCGGCGCTGCCGCCGCCGATGAACATCAGCACGTAATTGACCGCCAGCGTCTCGACCCGCAACGCACCCATGTCGAGCGTGTTGAAGCCCGCCGTTCGCGGCGACACCGAATGGAAGGCGCCGTTGAGCAGCTTGTCGCCGAGGCTCATCGGGCCGAGCGTCGCCGGGTTGGTCCATTCGGCGGCGAGGATCGCGACGAAACCCGCAACCAGCAGGATAAAGCTGCCGAGCAAGGTCACCTTGGTGTGCAGCGACCATTTCGACGGCGTTCCCGCCTCGCGCCGCAACTCCTGCAGGACCGGGAAGCCGAGCGCGCCGGCGAGGATCGCGAGCATCACCGGACCGAGGAACAGGACGTCGGAGCGGACACCGATCAGATTGTCGGAATAGGTCGAAAAACCGGCATTGTTGAACGCCGAGACCGAGTGGAACAGGCCCTCCCACAGCGCCCGCGCAGGCGGCGTTCCGTAGCCGAAATGGAGCAAAGCGGCGAGCCAGGCGGCGACGACGAGCTCGACCGTCAGGGTGACGAACAGGATCAGCTTGAGCACGCCGATCATGTCGCTCGTCTCGAGCGTGCCGCGCTCGGCGCGGGCGACCAGCTGGGCGCTCAGGCGCAGACGCCGCCCGGCGAGCAGTCCGAGCAGGGTCGCGCCGCTCATGATCCCGAACCCGCCGACCTGGATCAGCGCGAGCAGGATCGCCTGACCTGCCGGCGACCAGTAGGTCGGCGTGTCGACGGTGACCAGGCCGGTCACGCAGACGGCCGAGGTGGCGTGAAACAGGGCGGTGAGGAAGGGGGCGCCGCCGGGCCCGGCCCGCGCCATCGGCAGCATCAGGAGCGCCGTCCCGATCGCGATCGCGACGAGAAAGGCGATCGGCACCAGCCGCGCCGGATGGCGAATTCCCTGCGCTTGCAAGTCCCCTCCGCTTCGGCCGTTGTACCGCCGCCACTATCGGCGCGCGCGGGCCGGCGCGCAAGCGAAGGCCCTGGGAGGGGACACGTACTTTTTCGCGAAAAAGTACGTGTCCCCTGCTTTGCGCAGGGTTTCAGGGCGGCCTTATTCGACGGTGAAGCGCAGCTCGCCGACGAACCAGCTCGGCTGCGAACGGCCGGTCGGTCGAAAGTCGCCGAACCGGGCGAGGTCGAGCATTATGTGCCCGGCGAGGGTTTCGAGCGGCGCGCAACTCAAGTCGCGAACCACGAACCGGGTCGCTGTCCCGTCGGGCGAAAGCCGGACCAAATACGGGATCCGGATATCGAACCGGCGATAAGTCTGCCCGTCGATCGTGCAGCGTCGCTCGCGCAAAATCTCCTCGATCGGCGCCAGGAGCGCTTCGTAGGGGATCCTCCGCTCGCGCATCGTCGCGGCGGGAAAGCGGTCCGGGTCGAAGCGGCCGACCTCGACCTGCGGCGTAACCGTGACGGTCGAAAGCAGCATCAAAGCGATCGCGATCGGCATGTCTTGCCCTCCCGTGCCGAAGGAATGGCCGCCCAAGCTCGCCACACCCCGCGTGCTCTCCGCCACTACGTTCCGGAGTCAAGAAAGGCCGATGACATCGCCTTGGCAAGTATTTTCTTATGTGTCCCTAGTTTTAGGCGATGGACAGAAATCGTTTTCACGGTTTATCATGACCGGCATTGGGGAGAAGGCACAGATGTTGATCGAAGCTATTGCGCTGCTCTTGGTTGCGGCTTCGCCGGAGTCGCAGGCGGACGCGTCAAGGCCGCCGGCCCGCGCCGACCACCCGGACCGGGTGATCTGCCGGGCGCCGCAAGGCGTGACCGGATCGCGCCTGGCGCAGCGGCGCGTCTGCAAGACGGTCGCCGAATGGCGGGCTTATGACCTGGACCGCAGCCAGCTCCGGCGGGAGCTTATGAACGTGCCCGCCCCCAACCGGCAGTAGAACGGCGCGAACTAGGGTCCGTACCCAATACCGGCAACGGTCGTGACGGAGCGGATTTTGGGTCAGGGCAAGGAGCGAGGAGGTGGCGATGCGGCGCATCGCAACCGACGAGGGACGAAGCCCTGGCCCAAAATCCGCCCGCCGCTTCGCGGTCGCCCGGAGAAGGCCGCCGGCTGCGTCGAGCGGCTGGTCCGGGCAACCAGCCCGGCCTAGGGGTCCCCGCAAAGTACTACTTTGCGGGGTGCCCCTGCACCGCCCTCCTATCCGGCGGCCTTCTCCGGACGATCCCGACCATTGCCGGTATTGGGTACGGACCCTAGGCCGCTCGTCGCGGCCGGCGTCGTCGCTGCCGGAGATGCATTGGTCTGGCCGACCGCCGGCTGGCGCGTTCCGGCGTCGTGGATTACCCGATGGTGCGGGATTTCCTTGCCCGGATGGACGCGCTGCCGGCCGATGTTCCCGAGATCGCGATCGAAGTGACGACGCCCGGGGGCGATGCCGATCTCGCCCGTCGCCCGGCGCAAGCTGTCCAGGAGACGAGCGAACGATTGGGCGCGCGCCTTCTCTTTCTCGGAGTCAGCCAGGTTCATTCGGCCGGCGTCAGCTTCATGGCCGCGTTTCCGCGGGAGGACCGCTTTCTCACCCGCGACACGATTCTCCTCATCCATGGCCGGCGGCTCGAGCGGACCATCGAGCTTTCCGGGGCTGTGCGCGGGACCCTGGCCCATCTCAGGTCGCTCACCAGCCAGGTCGAGCTCGGGATCGAGCTTGAAGAGGAAGGCTTCAGGCAGCTCATCCGGGGAAGCGACGTCGGCTTCGTCGAAATCGTCCATCATTCCCGGTTCAACTGGTATCTGCGCGCCGAGGAGGCGCTGGCGCGCGGATTGGTGGCGGGTCTGGTTTGAGGCCCCGTTCCAGTTTGCCTGCAAGCTACGTTCGTGTTATGTTCCGGCGTGGACGATTCGGATCTCCTCCATTTCACCCCGGTGCCGGTGCGCGCGCGCCGCGACGGCTGGACGCCGAAAAAGCAATATTTCTTCATCCTCGGCCTCGCCCGCGGCTTCACGCCGGGCAAGGCCGCCGGAATATTGGGAATGACCCGCAAGACCGCCTACGAGCTGCGCGGGATGCCCGGCGGCGAGGGCTTCGCGGCGGCCTGGCGGGCGGCGGTGGCGCGGGCGCGGGAACGGCGCATCGCCGCGCGCGGGCCGAGCCTTGCCGAGCGCGCGCTCCACGGCGAATGGGTGCCGCGCCTCTATCGCGGCCGCCTCGTCGGCTGGACCCACCGGCCCGCCAATATGCGCGCGATTGGGCTGCTCAAGCGACTCGACAAGGCAGTGGAGAAGATTCCGCTCGAACGTCAGGGCGAGGCCTTCGAGGCGTTCGCGCGGCTCTGCCCGGAACGTGACAGTTCGGACGAAGATTCACGCATCCGGCGTCAAGTTTGTCACGTTCCGCGCGATTTTGAGGGCCCTGAAGCGATTTCGAGCCGGGTGGAAACACCCGGCGGCCCGGAAATCGCGACAAACAGGAGCAGGGGTGATTCCACGAACTGGAACGCCCTAGGAAAATCGGCGCGTTAGCACTATGTGGCGCGCTCCCATGGAACTCGAACTCCCTTCCCCGCCCAAGGTCGGCATGGTCTCGCTCGGCTGCCCGAAGGCTTTGGTGGACAGCGAGCGAATCCTGACCAAGCTGCGCGCCGACGGCTATCAGATGTCGCCCGATTATGCCGGCGCCGACGTCGTCCTGGTCAACACCTGCGGCTTCCTCGATTCGGCCAAGGAGGAGAGCCTGAGCGCGATCGGCGAGGCGATCGCCGAGAACGGCCGGGTGATCGTCACCGGCTGCATGGGCAAGGAAGCCGAATTGATCCGCGCCCGCTTCCCCGAAGTGCTCGCGATCACCGGCGCCGCCCAATATGAGGAGGTGGTCGGCGCGGTCCACGTCGCCGCCCCGATCCCGCCCTGCGCCTATCTCAACCTCGTGCCCGACGCCGGCCTCAAGCTGACCCCGCGCCATTACTCCTATTTGAAGATCTCCGAGGGCTGCAACCATCGCTGCGCCTTCTGCATCATCCCCAGCTTGCGCGGCGACCTGGTCAGCCGCCGCCCCGACGCGATCCTGCGCGAGGCCGAGAAGCTGGTCGCCGCGGGGACGAAGGAATTGCTGGTCATCAGCCAGGACACTTCGGCCTACGGCGTCGACCTGCGCCACGCCTCCTGGCCGTACAAGGGGGGCGAGGTCCGCGCCCACATGACCGATCTCGTCCGCGAGCTCGGCCGATTGGGCGCCTGGGTCCGGCTCCACTACGTCTATCCCTATCCGCACGTCGACCGGGTGATCCCGCTGATGGCCGAGGGGCTGGTCCTGCCCTATCTCGACATCCCCTTCCAGCACGCCTCGCCCAAGGTCCTGAAGGCGATGAAGCGGCCCGCCAACGAGGCGAAGGTGCTCGAGCGGATCCGCTCCTGGCGCGAGATCTGCCCCGACATCGCGATCCGCTCGACCTTCATCGTCGGCTTTCCCGGCGAGACCGACGAGGATTTCGACTATCTCCTGCAATGGCTCGACGAAGCCCAATTGGACCGCGTCGGCGCGTTCAGGTTCGAGCCGGTCGGCGGCGCCGCCGCCAATGCCCTGCCCGGCATCGTCCCCGAGGCGGTCAAGGAGGAGCGCTACGCCCGCTTCATGGAGAAGACCGCGGCGATCTCCGCGGCGAAGCTCGCCGCCAAGGTCGGCCGCACCCTCGACGTGATCGTCGACGCGGTCGATCCCGAAGGCGGCGCCACCGGCCGCTCCCAGGCCGACGCCCCCGAAATCGACGGCGAGGTCCACCTCCGCGACGCCGGCCATCTCGCTTTGGGCGATATCGTCCCGGTGCTGATCGAGGACGCCGACGAGCACGACCTTTACGGCGTGCCGTCTTGAGGGCAGTGGAGACGTAGCTTAGCATCAGCTATTGCGACCGCTGCTATACGGCGGAGGACGGGAATGACGAGGCGCTCGAAACCTCCTGGTCTAGGGATCAGTCGCAGAAAGCAGGCGCGCATTTTCATACGGTCCGACTGTGCTCATGCGAGACTGAAACTGCTGAAACGTGATGGCCGTAGCAAAGTCGCCGTTATCGAAGACGCTCTGGACCGTATGGCCGAAAGAGAGGGACTGCTTGAGCACGACAGAAAGGAAGGCTGAGGAACTACCGCCGTTGGTTGCTAAGCTGCAGACCGTAAAGGAGTGCGAAACCTTGGCCCGCAACGCCGAGGCCCGGTCGCGGAAGGATATAGCCGCACTGGCGCGGCGCCGAGCTATTCAAATCAGGACGGGCGCGCTTGGTGCGAATTCGGAAGTCGAGCGCGAATGCATCGAAGCTGTACTGGCCTATGAGGATGCTCGCAGCCATTTGAGTGGCAAGCGCATCACTGCATCGCGGACGTGGCCGATGATAAAGCGCCATGGAGCGGTCGAAGCCATCGAACGTGTCGTGAAGCGTGCATCGGACGCAGCCGGTTATAAAGCGCTCTTGGAGATGGGCTTGGAAAGCTACTCCTTCGAAGCCGTGGTCCTACGGCATCCCGAGAGTTTTTCCCCTGAGGCAGCAGCAAGATCGCGTGATCGTCTCGAAGCGCTGCAAGACGCGAACCACACAACATGATCGACCTCAAAGCCCTGCTCAAGCCCGACAAGGGCCAGAACGCCACCGCGCTCCATCTCGTCGACAAGAAGGGCTTCGAGACCTGGCTGAAGGCGCAGCCGGGAAAGGCGCGCCAGGCGCTCGCGGCGCAGGGCTTCAAGGGCGAGGGCTATCAGCTCGCCATCCTGCCCGGCGAGCGCGACGAATGGGCCGCGCTGCTCGGCGTCGCCGACGTCGATGAGCTGAGCCCCTGGTGCCTGGCCAAGGCGGCGGAGAGCCTGCCCGAGGGGAGCTACCGGGTCGCCGGGCGCGGCCCCGGCCCCGCCACTTTGGGCTGGCTGCTCGGCCAATACAGGTTCGATCGCTACAAGAAGGAGAAGAAAGCGGCCGGCCCGCGCGTCCTTCTCACCGACGAGCCGGCGCGGATCGAGCAGACGGTCGCGCTCGCCGAGGCGACGTTCCTGGTCCGCGACCTCGTCAACATGCCGGCCGGCGATCTCGGCCCGGCCGAATTGCAGGCCGCGGTCGAGGCGGCGGCGAAGGACCATGGCGGCAAGGTCTCGGTCGCCCAGGGCAAGGCGCTCGACGACGGCTATCCGATGATCGCCGCGGTCGGCGCCGCCGCCGCGCCGGGCCGCGAGCCGCGGCTGATCGAGCTCGAATGGGGCGATCAGCGCCATCCCCGCATCGCAATCGTCGGCAAGGGCGTCTGCTTCGATTCGGGCGGGCTCGACATCAAGCCCTCGGCCGGCATGCGGCTGATGAAGAAGGACATGGGCGGCGCGGCCCATGCGCTCGCCCTCGCCCGCCTGATCATGGCGGCCAGGCTGCCGGTCCGCCTCCACTTGCTCATCCCGGCGGTCGAGAATGCCGTCTCCGGCGCCGCCTTCCGCCCGGGCGACATCCTGCGCAGCCGCAAGGGCCTCAGCGTCGAGATCGGCAATACCGACGCCGAAGGCCGGCTGATCCTCGCCGACGCCCTCGCCAAGGCGGCGGAAGCGGCGCCCGCCCTGATCCTCGATTTCGCCACCCTGACCGGCGCCGCCCGGGTCGCGCTCGGCCCCGATCTGCCCGCTTTGTTCGCCAATGACGACGCGCTCGCCGAGGCGCTGCTGGCGGGCGGCTCGGCCGTTTCCGACCCGCTCTGGCGGATGCCGCTGTGGAAACATTATGAGGATATGCTCGCCTCCGACGTCGCCGATCTCGGCAACGTCTCGGAAGCGCCGCTCGCCGGCGCGGTGACGGCGGCGCTCTTCCTTCAGAAATTCGTTCCGGAAGGCGTTCCCTGGGCCCATCTCGACACCTTCGCCTGGCGTCCCTCGGCCAGGCCGGGGCGGCCGCGGGGCGGCGACGCGCTCGGTCTTCGCGCCGCGTGGGAGATGCTTCGGACCCGCTATGGCGGCTGACGGCTCGCCGCGATTTTCGCTCTTATTCTCGAATATTGGGGAAACGAAACGGTTGCTGACTGGTTCTAGCCGCGAAACGTCCCGGCAATCAATTTGGAGCAGAACAAGTGGCGGACCAGTCCCTCAGGAGCTGGATGAACACCCTGATCAGCTACGTGCGGTCGGGCCAGCCCGATCTCACCAACCGGCAGATGGCGCTCATGCTGCTGGTCTATCTCACCCCCGGTCCGCATACCGTGCGCGGCCTTGCCCAGCTTCTCGGCGTCTCGAAGCCGGTGATCACGCGCGCCTTGAACACGCTCGGCTCGCTCGGCTATCTGCGGCGCGTTCGCGACGAGAGCGACCGGCGCAACGTCTTCGTCGCTCAGACCAGCACGGGGCAGGACTTCCTTGAAGGGTTCGAAGGCAATATCGAGCACAGCGCCCCCCTTCCGCGGGCGCGCGAGCAGCAACGGATTCCTCCTCCAGAACGGATGAGCGGTTCCACCTGACCGGCCCGTCGCTGACCCTCGACCCGCGAATCCACGCTTATCGTCTCGACATCGCCGATATCGGCCTCGCCGGGCAGATTTTCGCGCCCCATTATGCGCGGCCGCTGGTCCGCGGCTGCGGCGCCCGCCCGGCGCCGGTGCTGGCCGCGCCCGGCGGCGAGGCGGTGTCGGAGCTGCTGCCGGGCGAGGAGTTCGCGGTGCTCGAATATGCCGGCGGCCTCGCCTGGGGCTATTGCCGGGGCGATCATGTCACCGGCTATGTCGAGGCGATCGCGCTCGCCGATCCGATCGCCCCGACCCACATCGTCTGCGAGAAATCGGCCCCGGTCGCCGCCGGCGCCAGCATCACCGCCGCGATCACCGCCACCCTGCCGATGGGCGCGCGCCTCCACGGCCGCGAGCAGGGCGCCTGCCTCGCCACCGAATATGGCTGCGTTTCGCTGAGCCATTTGCGCCCGTTCGGCGACCATGAAAGCGATCCCGTGCTGATCGCGGAACGGCTGATCGGCGCGCCCTGGCTCGCCGGCGGCCGCACCGCGCACGGCATCGACGCTGCCGCCCTCGTCCAGCTCGCGCTCGGCCTGTGCGGCCTGCCCGCGCCGCGGCTCGCCGATCAGCTGCGCGCCTTCGGCGAGGCAGTGGCGGAAGGGGCGCCGGCGCGGCGCTGCGATCTCGTCCTGTTCGATGGGGGCGCCGGCCTGATGGTCGACGATCTGATGATGATCCATGCCAGCCAGGCGGCCGGCAAGGTGACGGTCGAGCCGGCCTCGCTCCACGCCGCGGAGCGCCGCCGCCTGCCGCTCTGAAGCGATTGCATTCCGCGTCCGGAACGAGCAGTCTCCCGCCCGATAAAAAGGGAGGGGATTATGAACGATCTGATTGGCGGCCGGCCGCCGGCCTGGTTTCGCATCGTCGCGGTGCTGGCCGTTCTCTGGAACTGCCTCGGCGTCTGGGGCTATCTCGCCAAGGTCGGCGTCGCTCCGATGATGATGGAAATGACCGCAGACGAGACCGCCCTCGTCATGAGCATGCCGAGCTGGGCCACCGCCGGCTATGCCCTCGCCGTGTTCGGCGGCCTGCTCGGCAGCCTGGGGCTGCTCCTCGGCAAGGCCTGGGCGCGCCTCTTACTGATCCTGTCGCTGCTCGGCATGCTCGTGCAATTCGGCTGGTGGCTGCTGATGAGCGGCGCGATGGAGCAGATGGGCGCGTCGAGCGCCGCCATGCCCGCCATCGTCGTCCTGATCGGCGTCCTGCTGCTTTGGCTCGCCAATATGGGGATCAAGCGGGGCTGGCTGAGCTAGGCTGGGGAAAGCCGTCCGTCGAAGGGACGGAACGGACGGCTTTCCATGTCCACTTGGGGGCGTCGGCAAGCAGCCTGACTTGGCCGAAAGCAGACTGGCGGCTTTCAGACATGCCACGGCGAAAGCGGCCGTCCAGCGCGTGGTCCCGACTATGACCGGAAACGACCCGTAGTGGACATTGACAATGTCGCCCGGCAGCGGCCGGATTTCGTGGATCTTGCCTAAAAGGACCAAGAAATTGCCATGTGAGACAAGACTATTGGTTCGCCAGCCACCAGGTGTTGCCACGACTGGCGCACTTAGCCGTCCGGGGGGTGCGTGCTGAATCGCGGCCTGAGCGAAGGGCCGCTGATGCTCTTGAAGGTTCGGTGCGATACTATTCGGAAAGAGAGGCACATGTGGACCGCAACTGACCCAGATCGAGTTCGAGCTCAGGCTGACATTCGACGCCATCGTCCAGGCCCTCGTTCTCGCCACGGCTATCGGGCTGGTGGGCGGAGCGGCCGGCATGGAGGAGCGCGCGCCAGACCATCCGCGCCGGGCTGGCCGGGAACTGAGCCTCGCGAGTGCCAGCGAACGATATGAGCCGCAAACCCATCGGGACAAGGAATCGCAAGCCGGTCGAGTCGAGTCGCGCGATCGATGTGCCGAAGGGATGCCGCTCAAAGAGAATCGATGGGCCTCGCCGCAATTCATTTTTCGACAGCGAGCGAGCCATTCTCGATTGCGAAATGACAGGCGGGATCGAGGCTGTTCGATCTCAACTTCTTCCGGTCCAGGTCGCGCAGGGACGACTGGTGCTGTTGCCGGCCCGACCTGATCAACGCTGGGGAGTCCCACTGGCGCGACGCGGCCTAGTGCGCCATGATGATCGCCACAGGGATCGGGCGGTCGCTCCAGGCTGCCGCGGCGAGATCCGTCCCGTGAACCGGCCCTCGCTCGTCGCGACGTTCGGGTAATGCAATCGGAACAGGAAGCCGTCGCGCAATCAACTGGGCCATGGCGCGCCACTCGACTTCGATCAGGAGCCTGGCCCCAATGACTGCAGTCCGCCCGCCCTTAGAGCCCGACACGGCCCAACCCGACGGGGAACGTGGCGACCGCCTTGCGGAGCCGCTCCCTGCGCAGGGGCCGAGGTTCGCCGAGCTCGTGGCCGTCATCAGGAAAGGCTGTCCGCCAATTCCCCTGATCGCCGCCGCTCTCGTCGTATCGCTGCTCGAGGTCGCTTCGACGCTTGCCTTCCCGGTGATCACCCGCGATCTCATCGACCGGATTGCTTCGTTGGACATGAGCGTGCAGGGGCTCGCCGGAAACCCCCAGATCCAGCTCTTGATCGGCATACTTGTCCTCGGCGCCCTCGCCGGCGGCGTAAGCACCTTCCTCCTGGCGAGGGCGGGCGTGGTCATGATGTCGAACCTGAGGGTGCTGCTCATCCGGAAGCTGCTGGCTCAGCCGGTCGCCTATTTCGACCGGCATCAAAGCGGCGAGCATGCGAGCCGAGTCACCAAAGATGCCGATTCCATAGCCAACCTCGTGACGACCGACCTGCAGCATCTGGTTACCGGTGTCTTGCTGATGATCGGATCGGCGGTCGTGCTTTCGCTCCTCGACCTCAAGCTGACTCTTACAGTTTTCGGCATCGTCCTTGCCGCCTTCGTGATCATGGCGCCTATCCTCGCCGGGATGGCAAAGCTCACGATCAATGTGAATGATCGTTCTGCCGCCCTGACAGGAGCTCTTGCCCGCACATTCAGCGAAATCAGGCTGGTGAAAGCCTTCACCGCCGAACCGTCCGAGCTTGAACGGAGCAAGACGGAGGTGAGCCACCTCTATCGTTACAGCCTCAAGTCGGCGAAGATTCAGGCCTCTCTGCAGCCCATGATGTCTCTCGCGCTGACCCTCTCCATTCTTGCGATATTCGTCTACGGGGGCGGTCGCGTTGCCATGGGCACCCTGTCGACGGGTACGCTGACAGCCTTCATTCTCTACATTTTCAACATCGTGGCTCCCCTCATACAACTCTCGGTCTTTTTGTCCAACTTGCAGGCCGCAAAGGGCGCATCGTTAAGAATAGCGGACATACTCTCGCAGCCGGGGGAGGACTATGTGTGGGAGTTGCCGGCTTCCCTCATGCCGGCTAAGCTCGAGCAGTCGCACGATCTGACTTTCGAAGGCGTGCGCCTGACCTACGAAGCGAGCAATCGGACTGCTCTCAGCATCGATCATCTGGTGGTTCCCGCCAACCGGCGACTGGCCATCATTGGGCCGAGTGGCAGCGGGAAAACAACGATACTGTCCTTAATCGAACGATTTTACCTCCCTACCCACGGAAAAATTCTGTGGGGCGATTTGGATATCGCACAGGTACCGCTTTCTCTGTGGCGAAGCCTTATCGGCTATGTCCCCCAATCGACCGTGTTGATGGGTGGCACGGTGAGAGACAATATTGGCTATGGGCTGACCCGCGAGGTTGGGACGGAAGAGCTCGAAGCCGCGGCCGAGGCTGCAAATTGCATCGACTTCATCAGAGAGATGCCCGACGGGTTCGACAGCCAGGTCGGGGATGGCGGAAACAGCCTGTCGGGCGGCCAGCGGCAGCGAATAGCGATCGCCCGCCTGTTTCTGCGGAATCCCCGGATCCTCCTGATGGATGAAGCGACCGCCAGCCTTGACGGCGAAAGCGAAGCGATCGTGCTGGCGGCGGTAGCCAAGCTCATGGCGGGGCGTACTGCACTTGTCGTCACGCACCGCTGGGCAACGATTCAGAACGTGGATCTTATCGCGGTTGTCGAGGGTGGAGAGGTGCGGGAGTTTGGAAGCGCCTCGGATATGATACGGAATAGCAGCTATTGTAACCGAGTCAGGGCGCGATCCTTGCCGTCCCAACACTTTGTCGCCGGTTAGGGAATGAAAGTCTGGGATTTCGAACACTCGACCGCTTTGGGCGTGGTGACAGGAGGTGGCGATTTACGCGCCGCCCTATCCGTTGCCGACGCTCGCCGGCCTGGTCATCGTCGGCGACACGAACGGCGGCTTTCAGGATCGACGTAATCGAGCATTAACAGCCTAAACGGGCGCAAACCGGTCGCCATCAGCGTCGGCCCTGGTCAGGCTCACATCTCCCCCCGCCCCCGCCGTATCGCGTACCAGCGCTGCACGTTGGAATTGTGCTGGGCCAGCGTGTCGGCGAAGATGTGGCCGCCGCTTCCGTCGGCGACGAAGAACAGCGCATTGGTCGGCGCCGGGTTGAGCACGGCGGCGATCGAGGCGCGGCCGGGATTGGCGATCGGGCCGATCGGCAGGCCGGCGCGGGCATAGGTGTTGTAGCCGTTGTCGGCGTTCAGCTCGGAGCGCAGGATGCGGCGGCCGAGCGGCCGGCCGCGCGTGACCGGATAGATCACCGTCGGATCGGCCTGGAGCGGGATGCCGCGCCTCAGCCGGTTGGTGTAGACTCCGGCGACCATCCGCCGCTCCGAAGGCTTGCCGGTCTCCTTCTCGACGATCGAGGCGAGGATGATCGCCGCCTGCGGGCTGACCACGGCCGTCGTGGCGCTTCGCTCGGCCCAGAGCCGTGCCAGCTCGCGGTCCATCGCCTGGCGCATCCGGCGAAGCACCGCCGCCCGGCTCTCGCCGCGCCGATAACTGTAGCTGTCGGGAAGCACCGACCCTTCGGCCGGCACCTCGATCGTCCCGGTGAGATAGGGCAGGCGCATCAGCCGCTCGTGGACCAGCACCGAGGGCATGCCTTCGGGGATGGTGACGAGCCGCTGGATCGGCCGGCCATACTGGAGATGGGTGAGGATCGCCCGGCCGCTCATCCCGGGCCGAAGCGCGAACTCGCCGGCCTGGACCGGGGCGTGAGCGCCGAACACGCCGGGCGAAGCCGCGGAAGCTGGTGGCGCCGCCGCGGATCACGCCCGCCTGCTCGAGCTGGTGCGGCGACCCGGGCGACGCTCGCGCCCTGCTCGACGATGATCGTCTTCGGCTCCGAATAGGGCCCCGGCCCGGCCCACAGCAGCCAGAAGGCGGCGAAGGCGGCGAGGATGGCCAGCGCCGGCAGCACGATCAGGAGGACCAGCGCCCGCTTCATGGCTGGAAAGGCCCGGATCAGACCGCCTTCATGATCAGGCTGGCATTGGTGCCGCCGAAGCCGAAGCTGTTGTTGAGCACCGCCTTGACCTTGCGCTCCTTGGCGACGTGCGGGACGAGGTCGACTCCCGCCGTGCCCTCGCTCGGATTGTCGAGGTTGAGCGTCGGCGGCACGATCTGGTCGCGCAGCGCGAGGATGCAGAAGATCGATTCGACCGCGCCGGCGCCGCCGAGCAGATGGCCGATCGCCGACTTGGTCGAGCTCATCGACAATTCGCCGATATGGTTGCCGAACAGCCGCCGGACCGCGCCGAGCTCGAGCTCGTCGCCGAGCGGCGTCGAGGTGCCGTGGGCGTTGATATAGTCGATGTCGCCGAGGTCGAGGCCCGAGCGCTTCAGTCGCCACCTCCATCGCCCGATAGCCGCCCGAGCCTTCCGGATGCGGCGCGGTGACGTGATAGGCGTCGCCCGACATGCCGTAGCCGACCAGCTCGGCATAGATGTTGGCGCCGCGCGCCTTGGCCCGCTCATATTCCTCGAGCACGACCACGCCCGCGCCCTCGCCCATGACGAAGCCGTCGCGATCCTTGTCATAGGGCCGGCTGGCGCGTTCGGGCTCGTCGTTGAAATTGGTCGACAGCGCCCGCGCCTGGGCGAAGCCGGCAATGCCGAGTCGGACAGAGTCGCATCCTCGGCGCCACCCGCCAGCATCACGTCGGCATCGTCCATCGCGATCATCCGGCCGGCGTCGCCGATCGAATGGGCGCCGGTCGAGCAGGCGGTGACGACGGCATGGTTGGGCCCCATCAGGCCGTATTTGATCGAGACCTGGCCCGAGATGAGGTTGATCAGGCGGCCGTGGACGAAGTGCGGGCTGACCCGGCGCGGGCCCCTTTCGTGGAGGACGATCGATTCCTTCTCGATGCCGGGCAGGCCGCCGATGCCCGAGCCGATCGAGACGCCGGCGCGGAAGCGCTCCTCCTCGCTCATCTCGGTGAGACCGGCATCCTCGAGCGCCTGGCCGGCGGCGTCGATGCCGTAGACGATGAACGGATCGACCTGGCGCTGGACCTTGTGATCGACACGCTTGTTCGGGATCGAAGCCATATTCGTGCTCGGCGCGGCTTCACCTCGCAGGCGATCTGGCAGGCATAATCGGTCGGATCGAACCGCGTGATCCGGGTCGCGCCGCTCTTCGAGGCGAGGATGTTCTTCCAGCTCGTCTCGACGTCGCCGCCCAGCGGCGTGACGAGGCCCAGACCGGTGACGACGACGCGGCGCATTCGGTTCAACTCCCGATGTCAAGACAGAAACGGCCCCCCGGCCTGAGACGGGGAGCCGTTTTCGAATCGAAGCGGCTCGATCACCGCCGGGCCGGCGGACGGGCCCTCGTCCAGGTTCAGGCCTTGTTCTGGTCGATATAGTCGATCGCGTCCTTGACGGTCGTGATCTTCTCGGCGGCATCGTCGGGGATCTCGACCCCGAACTCCTCCTCGAAGGCCATGACCAGCTCGACGATGTCGAGGCTGTCCGCGCCGAGATCGTCGATGAAGCTCGCTTCCTCGGTGACCTTGTCGGCCTCGACGCCCAGATGCTCGACGACGATCTTCTTAACGCGGTCGGCGGTCTCGCTCATAGTTCACCTTTCCCTAGAGGCGTCTATTCCTTGGCCCCCGCCCTAGCCGCTTGGCCGGGCGGATGGCAAGTGGGACGCACGAATCAGATCATCGCCATGCCGCCGTTCACGTGCAGGGTCTGGCCGGTCACGTAGCCGGCCTCGCGGCTCGCCAGATAGACGGCCGCCGCGGCGATGTCCTCGCCCCTGCCGAGGTCGCCGATCGGGATGCGGCCGAGCAGCGCCTCCTTCTGCGCCTCGGGCAGCACGTCGGTCATCGCCGAGCGGATGAAGCCCGGCGCGATGCAATTGACGGTGATGCCGCGGCTCGCCACCTCCTGCGCCAGCGCCTTGGACATGCCGACCAGCCCCGCCTTGGACGCGGCATAATTGGCCTGGCCCGGATTGCCGGTCGCGCCGACCACCGAGGTGATCGAGATGATCCGGCCGAAGCGGGCGCGCATCATCGGCTTCAGCGCCGCGCGGGCGAGGCGGAAGGCGGCCTCGAGATTGATCCGGATCACGTCCGACCATTCCTCGTCCTTCATCCGCATGGCGAGATTGTCGCGGGTGACGCCGGCATTGTTGACGAGGATGTCGAGCTTGCCGAGCGCCTCGACCGCCTGCGGCACCAGCGCGTCGACCGCGGCGCCGTCGGAGAGATTGCAGGCGAGCGCGACATGATCGCCGCCGAGCTCGGCGCGGAAGGCCTCGAGCTTCTCGGCATTGGAGCCGGACACCGCGAGCCGCGCCCCCTGCGCCGCCAGCCCCTTCGCGATCGCCGAGCCGATCCCGCCCGAGGCGCCGGTGACGAGCGCGGTCATTCCTGAAAGGTCGAACATGAATTCATCCCTGCTGGAGGAAGGTTCACGCGGAGACGCGGAGACGCGGAGGGTTTGTAGTCATTGACGATCCGACGGAAGCCCTCCTTGAGCGTTGCCCCCGCGAAGTTGATCAGCAGTCCCACCGGCTGGCCGGTTAGGCGTAAATAGGTGAGCAATTGTTTTGCATGCGCAGCATGCAACTGATCGACACATTTGATTTCGACGAGCAGCCGTTGATCGACCAGCAGGTCGATCCGAAACGCGGCCTCGAAGCGAAGTCCCTCAAACTCAATCCCGATCGGCTGCTGACGCGACACCCGATAACCCATCTCGGCAAGCTTGGCGGCCAGAATCGTTTCGTAGACGAACTCAAGGAGACCCGGACCAAGCTGACGATGCAGCCGTAGCGACACATCGAGCACATCGCCGCTAATCTCTTCGATGTCCTTCAAATCGCTCTTCTCCGCGTCTCCGCGTCTCCGCGCGAACAATCCTATATCTCCTTCACCAGCGCGTCGATGTCGTCCATCGAGACGACGCTGGTCACCTTCGCGTCGGGCGCGATGCGCTTGACCATCGGCGCGAGCACCTTGCCGCCGAACTCGACGAAATGGGTGACGCCCGCCGCCGCCATCGCTGGCGACGCTCTCGCGCCAGCGCACCATGCCCGGTGACCTGCTCGACGAGCAGCTCGCGGATCGTGTCGGGGCTGTCGACCGGCGCGGCGGTGACGTTGGCGTAGAGCGAGACGGCGGGCGGCTCCATCGCGCGCCGCGGCCAGCGCCTCGGCCATCGCGTCGGCGGCGGGCTGCATCAGCGGGCAGTGGAACGGCGCCGAGACCGGCAGCAGGATCGCCCGCTTGGCGCCCTTCTCCTTGGCGATCTCGAGCGCGCGCTCGACCGCGCCCCGGTGGCCCGAAATCACGACCTGCGACGGATCGTTGTCGTTGGCGACGGTGCAGATCTCGCCCTGCGCCGCCTCGTCCGCGACCGCCTGCGCCATAGCGAGGTCGGCGCCGAGCAAGCGCCGCCATCGCCCCTTCGCCCACCGGCACCGCCGCCTGCATCGCCTGGCCGCGCAGCTTCAGCAGCCGCGCGGTGGTGGCGAGATCGAACGTGCCGGCCGCGCAGAGCGCCGAATATTCGCCAAGGCTATGGCCGGCGACGAAATCGGCCTTGTCGGCCAGGTCGATGCCGGAGGCGCGCAAGGTCGCGATCGCATTGGCCATGATCGCCGGCTGGGCGTTCTCGGTCAGCATCAGCTCCTCGGCCGGCCCTTCCGCCATCAGCCGCGACAGGTTCTGGCCGAGCGCCTCGTCCACCTCCTCGAACACCGCGCGGGCCTCCCGGCTCGCCTCGGCCAGCGCCTGGCCCATGCCGACCGACTGGCTTCCCTGCCCCGGGAAGATGAATGCGCGCATAGCTCGATCCTCATCCTGGAACCCGTTCGGGCTGAGCCTGTCGAAGCCCTCCATTTCCTTCTTTTCTCAAGAGAGAAGGAAAGCCCTTCGACAGGCTCAGGGCGAACGGTTGAGGGTGCGCCTAGTCAGAGCGACCCGTTCGCGCAAGCAGGCTTGATTTTCCCCGCGCTTTCCGCCATCTGCCCGCAGTCCGGGGCGGAGGCCATGCCTTCAGCCCCGGCTTTAGCTTTGAAGCGATTGCGAGGCGGCAACGCCGCCGGCTCGGAAATCGCGACAGACAAGAATATCGACGACAGCCGGAGGGGCGTCCGCAATGGGCGGCGTCAGCGATCGGCCAAGAGAAGGAATGCGCCACATGCCGCTCTACGAGCATGTGTTTCTCGCGCGTCAGGACCTGGCCCAGGCCCAGGTGGACGCGCTGGCGGAAAACGCCACCAAGATCATCGAGGACAATGGCGGCAAGGTCGTCAAGACCGAGACCTGGGGCCTTCGCAACATCGCCTATCGGATCGCCAAGAACCGCAAGGCGCATTATGTCGCGCTCGATTTCGACGCGCCGGCGCCGGTCGTCGCCGAGCTCGAGCGCCAGACCCAGATCAACGAGGACGTGATCCGCTACATGACCATCAAGGTCGACGAGCATGAGCAGGGCCCGTCGGCGATGATGCGGCGCGGCGACCGCGACAAGGCGCGGCGACGACGACCGCGGCGACCGCGGCGACCGTGGTGATCGCGGCGACCGCAACGGCCGCGGCCGCGGCCGCGACGATTACGAAGCTTAAGGAAGGGATAGAGACATGGGACGCCCATTTTTCCGCCGCCGCAAGTCCTGCCCCTTCTCCGGCAAGGATGCGCCGCGCATCGACTATAAGGACGTCCGCCTGCTCCAGGGCTTCGTCTCCGAGCGGGGCAAGATCGTCCCCAGCCGCATCACCGCGGTCAGCACCAAGAAGCAGCGCGAGCTGGCCAAGGCGATCAAGCGCGCCCGCCATCTCGGCCTGCTTCCCTATGTCGTGAAATAAGGAGCGAGAGCGATGGACGTCATTCTGCTCGAGCGCATCGAGAAGCTCGGTTCGATCGGCGACGTGGTGAAGGTGAAGAACGGCTATGCCCGCAACTTCCTCCTTCCCCACGGCAAGGCGCTTCGCGCCAACGAATTCGAACCGCAAGGTCTTCGAGGCCAATCGCGAGAAGATCGAGGCGACGAACGCCGAGCGCCGCGGCGCGGCCGAGACGGACGTCGAAGAAGGTCGACGGCGCCAAGATCCAGCTGATCCGCCAGGCGTCGAACACCGGCCAGCTCTACGGCTCGGTCTCGGCCCGCGACCTCGCCGAGGCGCTGGAGGCCCAGGGCCACAAGATCGCCAAGAACCAGATCGTGCTCGACCGGCCGATCAAGGCGATCGGCGTTCAGGACGTCAAGATCGCGCTCCACCCCGAAGTGTCGGTGACGATCTCCGTCAACGTCGCCCGCTCGCCCGAAGAGGCCGAGCTGCAGGCGGCCGGCAAGGACGTGATGGCCGAGATGTTCGAGAAGGACGTCTCGGGCTTCATCGAGGAGCGCGACGAGACGCTGGAGCCGGGCGAGATCGCGCCGGAAGCGAGCGCGGACGAAGCCGCTCCCGCCGAGGAGACCGCCGAAGCCACCGAGACCGGCGAGGAAGACGAGACGGCCGACCAGGCCTGAACCTCCGCCCCGAAAAAGAGAGGCCGCCCGCTCGCCAGAGCCGGCGGCCTTTTCTTTGCCTCAGCGGATCGAGTCGAGCTCGATGCCCCTGGTCTCGCGCGCGAGCAGGGCGCTGAGGCCGCTGATCGCGCAGGCGGTGCCGACATAGAGCGCCACCGGCAGCGCCGAATCGTAGCTCTTGTAGAGCCACAAGGCGATGATCGGCGCGAGCGAGCCGGCGACGATCGAGGTCAGCTGATAGGCGATCGACGCGCCCGAATAGCGGATCCGGGTCGGGAACAATTCGGCGATCATCGCCGCCTGCGGCCCGTACATCGCGCCGTGCAGGACGAGGCCGACGACGAGCGCCAGCACGACCGCGCGATTGTCGCCGCTCGCCAGCAGCGGAAACAAAGCGAAGCTCCACGCCGCCAGCCCGAGCCCGCCGAACGCATAAACGGGGCGCCGCCCGATCCGGTCGGAAAGAAAAGCGAAGAAGGGAATGGCGAAGAACTGCACCGCCGCGCCGATCAGCAGCGCGTTGAGCGCGAGGCTCCGGCTCTCCGCCGCGACGTCGACCAGGAAGGTCAGCGAGAAGACGGTGAGGATGTAATAGGAGATGTTCTCGCCGACCCGGAGGCCGGCGCCGAGCACGAGCGCTTTCGGCCGCTCGCGAAGCACGTCGAGCGCCGGCAGCTTCGGCGGCGCCTCGGCTTCGGCCAGCGCCTTCTCGAAGGTGTGGCTCTCGGCGACCCGGTTGCGGATGTACCAGCCGACGATCACCAGCACGACCGAGAGGAGGAACGGAATCCGCCAGCCCCAGGCGAGGAAATCCGCCTCGTCCTGGAGCCCCGCGAGCAAGGCGAGCACGCCGGCGGCGAGCAGGCTGCCGGCGGCGACGCCCGCCTGCGGCCAGCTCGCCCAGAAGCCGCGCCGCGCGGCGTCGCCATGCTCGGCCGCCATCAGCACCGCCCCGCCCCATTCGCCGCCGACCGCGAAGCCCTGGACGAGCCGGAGCGCGATCAGGGCGACCGGCGCCCAGACGCCGATCTGGGCATAGGTCGGCAGCAGCCCGATCAGCACCGTGGCGACGCCCATCAGGATCAGGCTCAGCATGAGCAGCCGCTTGCGCCCGATGCGGTCGCCATAATGGCCGAAGACGATGCCGCCGACCGGCCGAGCGACGAAGCCGAGCGCATAGGTGGCGAAGGCGAGCAAGGTGCCGGTCAGCGGGTCGAAACTGGGGAAAAACAGCCGGTTGAAAACCAAAGCTGCCGCCGAGCCGTAAAGGAAGAAATCATACCATTCGATGGTCGTGCCGATCAGGCTCGCCATCACCACGCGCCGCAGTGGCGTCCTCTCACCGGTCGCCGCTTGCGTCATGATCACTCCATCGGTCTTGGGTCGCAGCGCCAGATGCCGTCGAGCTCGACTCTGGGCGCGGGTGCGGCGGTTGGTGGCGATGAGCCGCGCCGGCCAGCCCAAGCCGCCGGTCGCGCCGACGGCCCGCTCGGCGCGGCCGACGCTGATGCTGATCTGGCGGTCCTCGAAGAAGCCGCCGGTCTCGTCCGATCGGCGCGGCATGGGCGAGGTGCAGCAATTCGGCGCCGAGCCGCGCGACCGCATCGCCGGGCGCTGCGACCAAGCAGCATCTCCCGGCCCCGGCTGAAGTCGCAGCAGGCCCGAGCCCGGCGTGCCGCCGATCCGGTCGCCCGGCAGGAGCGGCTGGAGCCGGGCCGTCGCCGAAGGGTCGCGCTCCTCGACCTTCGGCGTCGACAGCCGCTCGATCTGGTTCTCGCTGGCGCTGCGATTGTCGCCGCCGCCCGGGGCGCAGCCCGCCGCCGCCAGCAGCAGCAGGATCGCCGCCGCGCTCCGCATCAATAGCCCATCAGCGCGAGCACTTCGCGGCGGCTGCGCTCGTCCTCGCGGAACACGCCCATCATCCGGCTGGTCGTCATCATCACCCCCGGCGTGGCGACCCCGCGCGCGCTCATGCAGGCATGGCTCGCCTCGATCACCACCGCGACGCCCTGCGGCTTGAGATGCTCCCAGATCGTGTCGGCGACCTGGGCGGTCAGCCGCTCCTGCACCTGCAGCCGCCGCGCGAAGCCGTGCAGCACCCGCGCCAGCTTGGAGATGCCGACGACCCGGTCGCTCGGCAGATAGGCGATCGCCGCCTTGCCGATGATCGGCGCGAGATGATGCTCGCAATGCGACTGGAACGGGATGTCCTTCAGAAGCACGATCTCGTCATAGCCGCCGACCTCCTCGAAGGTGCGGCTGAGATGATGGGCGGGATCCTCGCCATAGCCGCGCGCATATTCCTTCCAGGCGCGCGCCACCCGCGCCGGCGTGTCGAGCAGCCCCTCGCGGTCCGGATCGTCGCCGGCCCAGCGGATCAGCGTCCGGACCGCCTCCCGGACGTCGTCCGGAACCGCGATCCGACGCGGTTCGCGCACTAGATCGCCATCCTCCGGATCGGAGCCTTGCTCGGTCATCTTCGCCTCCTTGGCGGCCGAATACACGGGCGTTAACCGTCTGCGAAGCCCTCGCGGCTAGGATCGCCGTCGGAACCGGTTCGATCATGACTCAGCGCATCTCTTCCATCGACGCGGTGCGGGGCCTTTGCCTCGTCAACATCTTCGTCAACCACATCACCCTTGGTGTGCTGCTCGAGCTGTCGCCTTCGAAGATCGCCTTCTGCGATTCGGCCGACATCTTCGTCCTCCTGGCCGGCATCTCGACCTTCCTGGCTTACGGCCCGCGGCGCGAAGGCTGGGCCTGGGACGAGGCGCGCGCGCGAATGTGGCGACGGGCGCTCGCCCTCTATCTCGCCAATCTCGTCGTGATCGCGGCCTCGTTCCTGATCCTGCGGCTCGGCGAAGCCGGCGCACCGCCGCCCTCGCCCGGGCTGATGCCGGGCGCGCTGATCGAATTGCGCGGCGCGCTCGGCTATTGGTGGCACGCGCTGACGATGCAGCAATCGGTCGGCTATTCGATGGTGCTTCGGCTCTACGTCGTGCTGATGATCGCCGCACCGTTCTACGTCTGGCTGGCGGCAAAGCGCTACTGGTACCCGCTCGTGCCCGCAGGCCTGCTCTGGCTGGCCGGCGGCCATTTCCTGCTCGCCGAGCGCGACAGCCTGACCGGCACCCTCCTGTCGATGACCGTCCTGCCCTGGCAGCTGGTTTTCGCCGGCGGAGTCGCGCTCGGTGCGGCGATCGTCCAGAATGTCGCGCTGACCCGGCCGCGCTGGCTGGTGATCGGCGCCGCGGCGTTGGTGGTGGCGGGCACGGCGCTGCTGGTGATCGGACCGCAGGTTTCACCCGACGCTCGGCTCTGGCTGGAGGCGCGCAACGACTCCTTCTGGACCGGCATCAGCAAGTCCTACCAGTCGCCGCTTCGCCTCCTCTATCTGGCGGCGCTCGCTTATTCGTTCATGGCGCTCAAGGACGCGCCATTCGTTCGTCTGCTTCACCGCGCCGATCCGGACGGCCTGCTCTGCCGGCTCGGGCGGCGCTCGCTTCGCGTCTTCGCCCTGGGCGCGATCCTCGCCCTCGCCTTCGACCATCTGCTGTGGAACCTGATCGCGGCGGGGCTGATCGCGCAGGGCTCCGGCGGCGCGGTCCTCGTCGAGCTCGCCCTGGTCGCGCTCGGCATCGCCGCGATGGCGCGGATCGCCGGGCGGCGCGCGCGCAAGCTGGTGACCCCGACAGGATTCGAACCTGTGGCCTACTGATTAGGAATCAGTCGCTCTATCCTGCTGAGCTACGGGGCCCCTGGCGGATTCCCTAGGGTTTCCGAGCCGCGCCGGTCAAGGTTCGCGCCGCCGGCGCCTCAGTTGGACGGGGGCGGGGGCGCCGGCAGCCGCGCGTAGAAATCGCGCAGCCACGCCGCGTTGTTCGAGCAGGCGAAGAGCTTGCCCTCGATCGCGACGATATAGCCGGCGATCTGCCCTTCCCGCGTCCGTATCGAGGCGACATAGGCGTCGTGCTGGGAACGGGCCTGCGGCACCGTCGTCACCCGGGACCAGTCGATGACGTGCTCGGGCGGGATCTGCGGACGCGCCCCGGCCGGCTCGCAGACGAAGCGCTCGGGGTTGCTCACGTCCGGCCTCAGCGGGGCGACCGTCCGCGTGGTCTCGCAGGCGGCGCTACCTAAACAGCACGTCGAAAGTGCTAGCATTGTTAGCTTGCGCATGTTCGATTGCCTCCCGTTCCCGTGCGACCTGGGTGTCGTGCTCGGCCGCTCTCACCGCCGCCGCATCGTCCGCCTTCGTCGCCGATGCCTCAGCCCGCCGCTGAAGGACCCGCCCGGCTTCCTCCCATTTGGCGTCGGTCTCGCGGACGCCCAGCCGGTAGCGGGTGTGGCCATAATACCAGATGCCGAGAAGAATGAGCAGTATGACGAGGCCGTAGACGGCGATCTTGGCGCCGGTCGCGCCAAACCTGGGGGTGAGGTGTCCGACGAGTTCGGTCATCAGCCTTGCTCCTCCTCCAAAACGGCGGGAATGCACAATTGAATTACCATGTTAATGACTGACCTGCCAGCCAATCTATTTGAGGTCATTATTGCGGCGAAACGCGCAGAGGCGGGGAACGACTTGCGGCGGATTTGTCGATCAGGCGGCCTGTCGCCCGTCAATTCTCCTCGCCGGGCTCCGGCACCGGGAACGGCAGGGGCGCGATCGGGAATGCCTTCGTCGCGCAGGCTCTCGGCGTCGGCCGGGCTGGCGCGGCCGTGGATCGCGCGCGCCTCGGCCTCGCCGAGATGGATGGCGCGCGCCTCGTCGGGGAAGCGGTCGCCGACATGCTCGCTGTCGTCGAGCATCTTCTTCTGCACCGCCGCCATCTCCGACAAGCATCGCCTTCACCGCTTCGCGGCAGCCGCGTCGCCGGCACCGCTTTTGCGCCGGACGCTGCGGCGCCATCGGCGCCTTGTCGACCGCGACGGCGCCGCAGATCGGGCAGGCGACGAGGCCCGCTTGCCTGCTGCGCTTCATAATCCTCGTTCGAGCCGAACCAGGCTTCGAAGACATGGCCCTGCGGGCTGCATTTGAGATCGAAGATTATCATGTCCGGACATGGTCCGGCGGCGGGATCGGCCGGCGGTGCCAGATCGCCGGGAGCCGCCCGCGCACCTCCTCGACCGCCTTGGGGTCGATCTCGGCGAACGCCAGGCCCGGCTCCTCGCCGCCCATGTCGAGCAGCACCTTGCCCCAGGGATCGACGACCAGCGAATGGCCGTAGGTCGTTCGCCCGTCCTCATGCTGGCCGACCTGCGCGGCGGCGACGACGAACGCCGCCGGCCTCGATCGCCCGGGCGCGCATCAGCACGTGCCAGTGCGCCTCGCCGGTCGGCACGGTGAAGGCGGCGGGGATGCTGAACATGGTCGCGCCGTCATTGCTGAGCGCCGAATAGAGATCGGCGAAGCGCAGATCGTAGCAGATCGAAAGGCCGAGCGGCGCCGACCGGCGTATCGACGACGACGGCGCGGTCGCCGCCGCGATAGGCGGCCGATTCGCGCCAGCTCTCGCCGGTCGGCAGGTCGACGTCGAACAAATGGATCTTGTCGTAGCGGGCGCGGATCGCGCCCTCATCGTCGATCACGAAGCCGCGATTGACGAGCTTGCCGCCGCGCTCGGCGAGCAGCGCCAGCGAGCCGAGATGGACCCAGATGCCCGCCGCAGCCGCCGCCTCGCGAACCGCCGCCAGCACCGGATCGTCGGCCTCGCCGCGCAAATGCGCGCTCGGCGCGCTCCCGGTCGCGATCGAGCAGGCCGCTCATCTCGGGCGTGAACAGCATCGCCGCGCCGCCCGCGGCGGCCTCGCCCACGCGCGCGACCAGCTCCTCGGCATTGGCGGCGGGATCGATCCCGGTCCGCGCCTGGAACAGCGCGATCCTCATCGGCCGCCGAGCATCGGATCGAGCCGGCCGTCGCGGTCGAGCGCGTGGAGATCGTCGGAGCCGCCGACATGGCGCGCCGTCGATGAAGATCTGCGGCACGGTGGTGCGGCCGTTGGCGCGCTGGATCATCTCGGCGCGCTTCGGCCCGCCCATGGTGATGTCATATTCCTCATAGTCCACGCCCTTGGCGCCGAGCAGCCGCTTGGCGCTGGCGCAATAGCCGCAGAACATCTTGGTGTAGATCTCGACGCGCGCCATCCGATCCTCCCGAGCCTAGGGAGTGCGGGCCTCCCTTTGCGATGTCAATCGTCGCCGCCGCGGACAACGCGCGCCCAGCACAGGATGTTCACCCGGGCCGCGCCGGCGCGCTTGAGCGCCCGGGCGCAGGCATTGGCGGTGGCGCCGCTCGTATAGACGTCGTCGACGAGGATCACCGTCCTGCCGCTTCAGCTCGGCCTTGCGCTTCGCGGTCGACCCGGAAGGCGCCGCGCACCGCCTCGCCGGCGCTCGCGCGGCCCCATGCCGCGCAGCGGCGGCGTCGCCTTGACCCGCTCGATCAGGTCGAGCCGCGCCTCGAGGCCCGGCCGCCGGGCGAGCGCGTCGGCGATCAGCGCCGACTGGTTGTAGCCGCGCCGCCAGATCCGCCAGCGGTGCAGCGGCACCGGCGCCAGCAGCGCTCGCTTCGCCGCGATCGAGATGGCGCTGCATGAAGCGCGCGATCGTCTCGGCGACGCCGGGCCGGCCGCCATATTTGAGCTTGAGCGCGACCTTGCGCGAAATCTCGCCATAAGCGACCGCGGCGCGCAGCCGATCGAAGGCGGGCGGCTCGGCGATGCAGCGTCCGCATAGCACCTCCGCGCCCTCGCCATAATCGAACGGCAGCGCGCAGCGGGCGCAGCAGGGCTCGCCGAGAAAGATCAGCGCCGACCAGCAATCGAGGCAGAAACGGTGCGGCTCGGCGGTCACCGCGCCGCAGCCGGGACAGCGCGGCGGCAGCGCGAAATCGAGGATCGGCCTGAGCGCGCTGTGCGCCAACGCTGCGGCGGCGTGCATCGGCGCAGGCTAGACCCGGCGCCGGTTGACAGCCAAGCCAATCCCGCCCATTTCGCCCGCGGCGGCCCGATGGCGGAGTGGTTACGCAGAGGACTGCAAATCCTTGCACGCCGGTTCGATTCCGGCTCGGGCCTCCACACAGTTTCGGGCCTCGCGATCTCGCCGCGAAGATCGTTCCGATTCGGCGGCTCGCGATCTAGTCCTTCAGCTCCACGGCCGCTTCGATCGCCTGGCGGAGCTTCTCGCCCGCATCCGCGTCGATGGTCCTCACGGTGCGCTGACCGGTGGCCGGGTCGGTCTGGTGGAACTTGAATTGCTGGCCGGCCAGAGGGCCGGAAATCAGGTCCGCAATCATGATTTCAAGGTGCCGATTGGCGGCGTCGGCGAACGGAGCGACGAGATCGGCCAGCCAGACCGAATCGCCCGACTTCCATTCCTCGGGCGTCAGCCTGTTCTCCGGCTCGATCATGCCCCGATCGAGCTTGGCCTCGGCCGCGGCGTTGCACTTGGCCCACAGCGCCAGCCCGACCGGGCGGTCGCCATCCCGGAAGATGTAGAATTGCTGATGGATCAGAGGCGGCATGACCAGCCATTCGAGGTCGCCGATCTGTAAGACGCGATGAAGCGGCGACTGGGTCAGCAGCCACGTCATTTCACCCAGAAGATGGCTTATCGTGACCGGGCCCGCTGTGGTCACCTTGCCCGCCGACGGGTCGCTTTCCAACACTCGAAATATCCTGACTTGATTCACTAACTCACGAAATAATCACAATGCTGAGTCGACGATGCGCGTTCCCGCGTCCCGACGCCACCGCCATGGGCTCCGAAGCCCGCCATCTACTGCACAAGGTACACCAGACGCGAGTCCTCCGATAGCGTCGTCGAAGCGGTCGCGCCATCGGATCGACGCAGGTCGTGGTCACCGGCGGCTCTCCTGGCGAGCGAACCCTCGCTGTCGGCCGCAACAGGTTGCCGCCAATCTTCTGAACAATCAGACGACTGGGCCGCCAGATTCACGGACGCGATGTCATTGCATCGTTTCCGGGGAAACGGGTCGCTCACCGCTGTCGCTTTCTTTCAAGTGAAATCTTAAGCATGGTCACGCAATCGCCGACGATCGAGGTGATCGAAATCCGTCCCCCCTGCCGGGTTAGTTCGAGAGGCGCCGGTCGCAAAAGGTGGTTGGTCCCGTTGGCGGAACCGCGGGGCAGCGGCACCCAATTGACCAGTTGCCCAGTCAATTCCTGAACCGAGACGCAGCCGATCGGGCCGGTCCTTCCCTCGTCGGTAGCCCTGGAGGCTCGCTGGATCCGGTTCATGTCGGGAAGCAGGATCAGCTCGGTCACCGTGGAGGATTGGTCGGTACAGACGTCGTCGATCGCGGAGCCGCCGGAACGGCAAGGCGTTTCGCGAAAGAGGAAGGCGAAATAGGTCGAGTTCGCCGCCCCGTGTTCGCCCCAATGGATCGTGCGGGCTCTATCGCCGGGTACGACATCGAGGGGGCGGATGCCTAGGAGGACGGCCACCGCGCCGGCGTTCAGCCTGGCGTCCGACCGGAGAAAATTCACGATCCGTCTCCAAATCACATCGATCGGAAGGGACGATCTCAAGGCTTCCGTCTCACCGGACCGGGACGATCGAGCTTCGCCGGCGGCATTCGCACCGCGACGGCCTTCGATCCTGTCGAGCCTGAGCAGAGCCTCCCGCAGGCCCGATTGGGGCACACCGGTATTGAGCGGAATGACCTGGCCGCGCCCATTCTCCCCGACGGGCGGCGAATAGACCCATATCGTCCCCCCGCTGTCGCGCGCCGCCAGCCGGTACAGCCGCCGGGCCCGCGCCAGATCGACAGGAACCCCCCGCCCCTCCTCGTACCGAATGCCGAGCTCAAGTTGCGCCTGCTTGTCCCCCGCCCGCGCCCGTTGCGCGAGCGACTGGAGCTCGGGATCGGCAGCGCCGGCGGCCAGGGGGATGCCGGCATAGCCGGTCGCCGCGCAACCGCTCGCCAAGAGCGGTACGCACAGGAGCAAGAGCGCTGCCGCCGCCGCGCGCAAGCGCCGTATTGAAGCCGTTATTCCCCACACCAATTTATACAATGTCCTCTTGGCGCCGCTAACGTTCGCGGCCGGCCTCGCTCACCGTGCGCGAGATCGGCGAAAGCAGATATTGGATGATTCGGCGGCGGCCGGTCCTGATCTCCGCCTGCACGGCGAGGCCGGGCCCGACCGGCTGGCGCCGAGCGCCGATCATGATGTGGTTGCGCTCGAGCCGGATCCGGGCGCTGTAGACGAGGCCGAGCTGCTCGTCCTGGATCGCGTCGCGGCTGATCGTCTCGACCGGGCCTTCGATCCAGCCATAATCGGTGAACGGAAACGCCTCGAGCTTGACCCGCACCGGCTGGCCCTCGTGGACGAAGCCGATATCCTTGTTGAGCACCTGAGCCTCGACCTCGACCTCGCTCGCCGCCGGCACGATGACCATCAGCGGCTGGGCCGGCTGGACGACTCCGCCGACGGTGTGGACGGCGAGCTGCTGGACGGTGCCGTCGACCGGCGCCCGCAGCTGCTGAAGCTCGCGCCGGCGCGCCGATTTCTGCAGCTCCTCGGCGCGCAGGCTCGAATCCGATTCGGCGCCGGACAGCTCGGTCGCGGCCTCGGCGGCGAAATGCTCGCGCAGCGTCGCCATGTCGGCGTCGATATTGGCGATCGAGGCTCGGGCGCGGTCGGCAACGCTCTGCTGGACGTCGATATTCTGGACGTGCTCGATCAGCAGCTGCTCATATTCGAGCAGCCGGAGCCGCGAGAAATGGCCCGGGCGGCGAGCTCGCGGCGGGCGGCGAGCTGCTGCTCGACCAGCGGCAGGGTCCGGCGCAGCGTGTCGACCTGGGTCAGCGCGCCGCGCAGCTCGGCGGCGCGCTGCGCCCGGCCCTGCACCAGCGCCGCGCGCTGCGCCTCATATTCGGCGATCTTGCTTCGGATCAGCTCGTTCTGGGTGGCGGCGATCTCGGGCCGGGTCCCGGGCGGCGCCCGGAACACGGCCGGCCGTCCCTGCAGATGGGCGAGCAGCGCATCGTTGCGCGCCTCCGCGATCCGCGAGGCGAGCAGCCCCTGCGTCGCCTGCGCCTCGTCGGCATCGGCCAGGGTGGGATCGAGCTCGATCAGCAGCTGGCCGCGCCGCACGCGCTGGCCGTTGCGGACGTGGATTCGCGCGGACGACGGCGATCTCGACCGACTGGATCAGCTTGACGTTCGCCGCCGGGATGGTCCGCCCGGTCGCGGTGGCGACGACGTCGACCCGGCCGAAGACCGACCATAAGAGGGCGATCGTGAACAGCGCGCAGAGCAGCAGCATCAGGATGCGCAGGCCCGGGCTTGCCGGCTTCTCGATGATCTCCAGCCCGGCGGGCAGGAATTCGTGCTCCTTGATCGGCTTGCGGTCGCGGTCGACGGCATTCTGGCCGCGCCAGGATTCGCGCAGCACCGTCAGGTGACGGGCCAGCGTCGGGAAGCGCTCGGCGAGGCCGGTCACGCGACCAGCCCCATCTGCCGGCGGTAGAGGTCGGCATAGCGCCCGCCCGACGCGAGCAGCGAGTCATGATCGCCCTGCTCGGTCAGCTCGCCTTCCTCGACGGTGATGATCCGGTGGCATTGCCGCACCGCGGACAGGCGATGGGCGATGATGATCACGGTGCGGCCGTGGGCGATCATCCTGCAGATTCTTCTGGATGATCTCCTCGCTCTCGGCATCGAGCGCCGACGTCGCCTCGTCGAGGATCAGGATCCTGCGGATCGCCGATCATCGCCCGGGCGATCGCGATCCGCTGGCGCTGGCCGCCGGACAGGTTGCCGCCGCGCTCCTCGATCAGCGTGTCGTAGCCGTGGGGCAGCTTGACGATGAATTCGTGCGCCCCGGCCAGCTCCGAGGCGGCGAGCACCGCTTCCATCGGCCGGGTCGGATCGGCGAGCGCGATATTCTCCCGCACGGTGCGATTGAACAGGATGTTCTCCTGCAGGACGACGCCGATCTGCCGCCTGAGCCAGGCCGGATCGACCAGCGACGAGATCGACGCCGTCGACCATCACCCGACCCTGCTCCGGCACGTAGAGACGCTGAACGAGCTTGGCCAGCGTCGACTTCCCCGATCCGGACGGCCCGACGATGCCGAGCATCTCGCCGGCGCCGATCTTGAGCGCGACGCCGCGCAGCGCCTCCGAGCGCGTCGGGACGATAGCGGAAGCGGACCTTGTCGAATTCGATGTCGCCGCGGATCGGCGGCAGGCTGGCGCGGTCCGGGTTGTGCTCGCGGCTCGGCCGGCGCGTTGAGCACGTCGCCGAGCCGGTCGACCGAGATGCGCACCTGCTGGAAATCCTGCCAGAGCTGCGACAGGCGCAGGATCGGCGCGGCGACCCGGCCGGCAAGCATGTTGAACGCGACCAGCGAGCCGACCGAAAGATCGCCGGCGATGACCGCCTTGGCGCCGAAATAGAGGATCGCGACCGTGGTCAGCTTGGACACGATCTGGATCAGATGGTTGCCCCAATTGGCCAGCCTGGTGACGGCGAAGCCGGTCTGGATATAGCCGGCGAACTGCTTCTCCCAGCGATCGCGCATCTGCGGCTCGACGGCCATCGCCTTCAGCGTGCCGATCCCGGTCACCGTCTCGACCAGATAGGATTGGTTCTCGGCGCCGCGGCGGAACTTCTCGTCGAGGCGGGCGCGCAGCGGCGGCGTGATGAACACCGAGATGAGGACGTAGATCGGGATCGATCCGAGCACGATGAAGGTGAGCAGCGCACTGTACACGAACATCAGCGCGAAGAAGACGAATGTGAAGAACAGATCGATCACGACGGTCACCGCGTTCGAGGTGAGGAACTCGCGGATCCGCTCGAGCTCGTGGACTCGGGCAACGCTGTCGCCCACCCGCCTGCTCTCGAAATAGGACAGCGGCAGGCTGACCAGGTGCCTGAACATGCCGGCGCTGAGCTCGGCGTCGACCCGGTTGGTGGTGTGGGCGAACAGCCAGGTCCTGAGGCCGGACAAGGCGGTCTCCCAGATCAGCACGACGGCGAGGCCGATCGCGATCACGTCGAGCGTGCCGAGCGTCTGGTGGACCAGCACCTTGTCGATCACCAGCTGGAAGAAAACCGGAGTGACCAGCCCCATCAGCTGGATGAAGAAGGAGGCGATCAGGACGTCGCGCAGCGAGCGGCGATATTTAACCAGCGCGGGGATGAACCAGCTGATGTCGAACGGCCGCGAATCGCCGGTCATCCGCTCCCGCGAGGTCATCAGCAGCAGGCGGCCGGCGAACCGCTCCGTCAGCTCCTCGAAGGTCCAGATCTCGGGTCGCTCGCAATCGCCGCGCTGGACCAGGATGCGGGGATTAAGGGGGTCGTCGTCGACCTTCAGGAAGACGGCGAAGTCGCCGTCGGCCAGCTCGGCGACGGCGGGGAGCGGAAGCTTCGCGAGATCGTCGAGGCCGCAGCGCCGGATCCGCCCCATGAGGCCGAGACGCTTGGCGACTCGCGACAGGTCTTCGAGCGAAAAGGGCGTCTCCCCCTTGCCGCGATCGTGCGCGATCTGGTTCGGATCGGCGGGCACGCCGAGGAACCGGGCGAGCAGCACGAAGCACGCCAGCGCCGGATCGAGCCGGCCACCCGAATCGTCATCCAATTGCACGCGCGAGTAACTCCTGTTGGCGCCGCGCCGGGTCCGTGGCCGCCGCCCACATGGGGGACTTTAGAACAAACTAATAGGAAAGCCGGGACACTTAGTCCCCTCTGCCCGGCGCGCCGATAACATCAAAAAGATTGGATGGAAAGGGCGCCTAACGCCTTCTTATACTTGGCTCGATCCTTCGCCAGCTTGGGAGCTTGGCATCGCGGTCAGGCCGCGGCCGGGCGCCCCTGCTCGGCGTCGGCCTTGCGCCGCACCGCGGCGGGAAGCGTGAAGCTGACTCGGGCCCCTCCCCCGTCGCCATTCTCGATCCAGATCCGGCCGCCATGGGCCTCGATGATCGTCCGGGAGATCGAGAGGCCGAGGCCGAGGCCGGAACCCTTGGTGGTCGCGAACGGCGAAAAGCGCTCGCCCGCCGGCTGGCTGAAGCCGGTGCCGTTGTCGGCCACCGAGACGGTGACGCTGGCGCCGTCGCGGCGGCTGGCGATCACGATCTCGGGCGCTGCCTGGTCGGCGGTGGCGTCGCAGGGCATTGCGCAAGAGGTTGACCATCACCTGCTGGATCTGGATCCGGTCGGCCCGCACGCTGCGGGCGTCGGCGGCCAGCTCCTTCCTGATCGCGACCCTGGGAAAGACGCTCGCCACGGCAAGCAAGGCGAGGGTGTCGTCGACGATGCGCGGCAGCGAGGCGGCGGCGACCGCCTTGGGCTGGTTGGCGACCATCTCGCGGACCCGGCGGATGATGTTGGCGGCGAGATGGACCTGCTGCTCGGCGGCGATCATGCCCTGCTCGACCTCGTCGGACCCGGATCGCGCCTCCGAGGTCAGCCGCCGCCGGCTGCCGGCCAGATAGTTGGACGCGGCGGTCAACGGCTGGTTGAGCTCGTGGGCGAGCGTCGCCGCCATCGCGTTCATCGCTTCGACGCGAGAGAGATGGGCGACGTGGGTCTGCAGCCGATCGAGCAGCTTGCGCGCGCTGATATTCTGGTCGGTGCCGTGCAGCCGCACCACCTTGCCGTTGCGCATCGAAGGTTGGGATGACGACGCCCTGGTGCCGGGATTCCGTGCCGCTCGGCAGGCGCACCTCATATTCGATCTCCTGGGTCTCGCCGGTGCGGATCGCCTCGGCATGCGCATTGGTCACGACGGCGCGGCCTTCCTCGTCGAGATAGGCCTGGAACTCCTCGAAGGTCGGGCTGTCGGCCTTGCGGGTCGCGCTCGAACATCGACAGCAGCTGCGGCGACCAGAGCACCGCGCCGGTGCGCAGATCATAGTCCCAGTCGCCGATCTGGCCGATCCGCTGCGCCTCCTCGCAGCCGCGGTTGGCCAGCGCCAGCTCGGCGACGCGCCGGTCGCGCCGGTCAAGCACGAGGGTCAGCAGCAGCGCGAAGGCGACGATCAGCGCCAGGCTGACCAGAGCCGCGCCGGCGATAGAAGATGCGGGCGCGATGGCGCGACGGCGCCAGCACCTCCGATTGCAGTACGCCGTAAGTGACGAACAGACCGTAATCGGCGAGGCGCCGATGGCTGAAATAACGGACTTTGCCGTCGAGCACGCTCGGACCGAGATGGGTGCCGTTCGGGCTCAGCATCTGCCGCCGCATGACCGCGGTCCCGCGCATGTCCTCGCCGGAGCTTTCGATCGAGCCCGCCCGGCGAGCCCGGACGATGCCGTCGAGACCGATCACCGCCATGATGTCGTCCGAATTGACCTGCGCGTCGCGATAGAAGGCGATGAACTGCGTCGGGCAGGATGTTGATCGCGATCACGCCGGCGAACGAACCGTCGGGATGGTTGAGCCGCCGGCTCAGCCAGATCAGGTTCTGGTCGCAGGATGCGCGACCGCAGCGGCGGGCTGACGTAGAGCCGGCCGGTGTCGCGCGCGAGATGGACGCGAAAGGCGGGGTGGCTGGCGACATTGGTGCGGGTCAGCGGCACCGCTGACCGAAGTGGCGACGATATCGCCGCGCGCGTCGACGATGCTGACGCCGACGAAGGTGCCGTGGCGCGCGATGTTGCCGGTGATCATCGCCGGCCGGCCCGGCGCGCCGGCGAATTCGCGGCCCGCGTCGCCGCGGGCGAAGCGGCCGGCGACATAGCGGGTGACCAGGTCTGCCGCCTCGAGCGTGCGCCGGACATATTGTTCGAAGGCGATCGACCGGTTGACGTTCTGGCGGACGGCGTCGTCGACCGCCTGGCGGCGCTCGAAAGCGGTCTGCTGGGCGACGAACCACCAGATGCCGGCGACGAGCAGCAGGCAGAAGCCCCAGATCAGTCCCCGTGAACGAGCGGGCCGGGTTGGCCGTGGTCGGTATCGGCGGGCGGCTGGGCGATTGCGGAGGACATTCGCGCCGCTTATGGCTGGGAGCCGCAAGGCGTTCAATTGCCGATCGCCGCGGAACGGAAATGACCGCTGAACCACCCGAAGAGATGATGTCCGGCTTCGGCAGCCATTTCGCGACCGAGGCGGTGGCGGGCGCCCTGCCGCTCGGGCGCAACTCGCCGCAGCGGCCGGCCTTCGGGCTCTACGCCGAGCAGCTCTCCGGCACCGCCTTCACCGCGCCGCGCGCCGAGAACCGGCGCTCCTGGCTCTACCGGATGCGGCCGAGCGCCGCGCATCCGCCCTACGCGCGCTACGAGGGCGCGGACCTGTTCGCGCCGGGCACGCCGGACGAGCCGCTGCCGCCCAACCGGCTGCGCTGGGACCCGCTCGCCTTCCCCGACGGCGCCGACCGACTTCGTCGACGGCCTGGTCACGATGATGGCGAATCGCGATCCCGCCGATCTCGAGGGCGTCGCCGTCCATATCTACCGCGCCAACGCCGACATGGCCGACCGCTATTTCTTCGACGCCGACGGCGAGCTGCTGATCATCCCCGAGCAGGGCCGGCTCGACCTTCGCACCGAGATGGGCCGGATCGAGATCGAGCCGGGCGAGGTCGCGCTGATCCCGCGCGGCGTGCGCTTCCGGGTGCTGCTGCCGGACGGCGCAGGCGCGCGGCTATGTCGCCGAGAATCACGGCGCCCTCTTCCGCCTGCCCGAGCTCGGCCCGATCGGCGCCAACGGCCTCGCCAATCCGCGCGACTTCCTGACCCCGGCGGCCGCTTATGAGGACCGCGACGGCCGGTTCGAGCTGATCCAGAAGCATCTCGGCTCGCTCTGGGCGACCGAGCTCGACCACAGCCCGCTCGACGTCGTCGCCTGGCACGGCAATCTCGCGCCCTGGAAATACGACCTTCGGCTGTTCAACGCGATCGGCACGATCAGCTACGACCATCCCGACCCGTCGATCTTCACCGTGCTCACCTCGCCGAGCGACGTGCCGGGCCGGGCCAATGCCGATTTCGTCATCTTCCCGCCGCGCTGGATGGTCGCCGAGGACACGTTCCGCCCGCCCTGGTTCCACCGCAACGTGATGAGCGAGTGCATGGGGCTGATCATGGGCGCCTACGACGCCAAGGCCGAAGGCTTCGCGCCCGGCGGCATGAGCCTGCACAATCTGATGGCCGGCCACGGCCCCGACTGCGGCGAGCTGGAAGGCGGCGAGCGAAGCGGAGCTGAAGCCGCACGAAGATCGAGGGCACGCCTCGCCTTCATGGTCGAAAGCTGCTGGCCCTACCGCCGACCCGCTTCGCGCTCGACCATGCCCAGGGCGATTATGACGAGGCCTGGGACGGATTTCCGAAGGCCGAGCTGCCCTGATCTTGCCAACCTGCACCCCGTCATCCTGACGAAAGTCAGGACCCATGAACACGGAGGTGCTGAACCCGCGCAGGCCGTGTTCATGGATGCTGAATCAAGTTCAGCATGACGATTAGCCCTTGGCCAGGAACGCCTTGACGCCGCGCGCGGCCTGGCGGAGGCGCTGCTCGTTCTCGACCAGGGCGATGCGCACATAGCCCTCGCCCTCCTCGCCGAAGCCGACGCCCGGGCTGACCGCCACGCCGCGCCTCGGCGAGCAGCCTCTTGGCGAACTCCATCGAGCCGAGCGCGCGGAACGCCTCGGGGATCGGCGTCCAGGCGAACATGCTGGCCTCCGGCGGCGCGATCTCCCAGCCGGCGCGGCCGAAGCAATCGACCAGGCAGTCGCGGCGCGCCTTGTAGAGCGAGCGGTTGGCGTCGACGATGTCCTGCGGACCGTTGAGCGCGGCGACGGCGGCGGCCTGGATCGGCGTGAAGGCGCCGTAATCGAGATAGGATTTGACCCGCGCCGAGCGCGCCGACCAGCGCCGGATTGCCGACCGCGAAGCCGATCCGCCAGCCGGGCATCGAATAGGTCTTGGACATCGAGGTGAACTCGATCGCCACCTCCTTCGCGCCCGGCACCTGGAGGATCGAGGGCGTCGGCGTCGTCGCCGAAATAGATTTCGGCATAAGCGAGGTCGGAGATCACCCACAGGCCGTGCGCGCGGGCGAAGGCGACGACCTGCTCGTAGAAGGCGAGATCGGCGACATAAGCGGTCGGGTTGGACGGATAGCCGATCACCAGCACCTTGGGCTGGGGCACGGTGTAGCGCATCGCCCGGTCGAGGATGTCGAAGAAGTCCGGGCCGGGCGCGGCCGGGATCGAGCGGATCGCGGCGCCGGCGATGATGAAGCCGAACTGGTGGATCGGATAGGAGGGATTGGGCGCGAGCACGACGTCGCCGGGCGCGGTGATCGCCTGGGCGAGGTTGGCGAGCCCCTCCTTCGAGCCCAACGTCACGATCACCTCGCTGTCGGGATCGAGCTCGACCCCGAAGCGGCGGGCATAATAAGCCGGCCTGGGCCTTGCGCAGGCCGGCGATCCCCTTCGAGGCCGAATAGCGATGCGCGCGCGGATTGCGCGCGACCTCGGCGAGCTTGTCGATGACATGGGCCGGCGGCGCGCCGTCGGGATTGCCCATGCCGAGATCGATAATGTCCTCGCCGCGCGCGCGCGCGGCGGCCTTCATCGCGTTCACTTCGGCGAAGACGTAGGGCGGCAGGCGGCGGATGCGGTAGAAATCGGGCGCGGTCATGGCGGGCCTTTGCCGGAGGCCGTCCGGCGCGGCAAGACGGTACAGGAAAGCGCCGACTTCCCTGAATAAGTTGACACGCTTTACACATGCCATGCGTGTTTGCCGGGGCGGGGAAAAGCGAGCCGGGCGCAAAGTGGACGAAGTGGACGCCTGGAAGCGGTTGCGCCGCGGCAAAGTGGACGAAATGGACGCCTGGAGCGTATCGCGCCGCGGCAAAGTGGACGAAATGGACGCCTGGAGCGTGTTTGTTCGAGCGGATCGACAAGCAGTCCGGAGCAAGGCGGGGGCAGGGCTCGCCGGGCGAACGGCGCGAGTGGCGCGACTGGCGCAACCGGCACGAATGGCGCACGGAATCGCGGGGGGTCCCCGCCCGCGATGGAGCCGGGGTTGGGCGACGGCCGCCGGGGCTTCGGCGGGCCTGCGGCGGGAAATAAGTTGAGGAAGTTGAGGACTGCCAAGAGGGGTGCGTCGCCGGCGCGGATCGGATGCTAATCCATTAGCCGTGAAGCTTTGGGGCTGGGGCGTGTCGGGCCAGTGGGCGGGAGCGGGAGCAGGAGCGAGATGCGCCGTGCGGGGCCGGCCGAGGGAAGCGAGCGGCGACGCATGGGGCCGGCCGAGGCGAGCGAGGGGCCCCGCTCGCGGCCGACCAAAACCGGGACGGCGGCGCGGAAGTTCAGGACCCGCATCCTTGTGGGAAAAATCGCTTCGATCAGGCGCGCGGCCTTGATCGCTTGGGTCCATCAGGCGAGCCCGTGGAGTGGGAAGCGTGAGACGAGCACGCAGCATCGAACCGAGAATCACCTCCTGTTCGATATTAGCACTAGAAGATCGCAGCCGCAAGAACATTCAGCGAACAGGATGTTCTTTTCGCAAATCGGGTTATGAGCCATATCATCACAGCGCCGCGAGCCCTAACCCGTCGCTTGAATAACCCATCGTGATCGGTTATAGAAACCAGTGGTTACCATCCATCGCCAATCCGGTTTCCGCTTCGTGATCTATGTGGACGACCACGAGCCGGCTCATGTCCACGTGATCGGGGACGGCGAAGCGAAAGTGGCATTGTCGGGCGCGGACGGAAAACCCGAGCTGATAACCGGCGATGGCATGAAGCGAGGCGATATTCGAAAGGCGGTGCGGATCGTGACCGAGCAGCAGGAATATTTCATGGAATGCTGGAGGGAGATACATGGCTGAGCTCACCGACGCGCAGATCGACGCGGCCCTGGAACGCGGACGGATCGCCGCCGAAACCGAGCCGCGTGCCGAGGCTGCGCGCTACGACGCCAAGTCCGGTCGCGTGATCATAGACCTCGCCAACGGCGCTACGTTCGCATTTCCCGCCCGCCTGGCCGAAGGGCTGGCGGACGCGGACCCCGGCGATCTCGCCGATATCGAGGTGTCGCCGCAGGGGTTCGGCCTGCATTGGCCGAAGCTGGATGTGGACTATTCCGTCCCCGGCCTCGTTTCCGGCATCTTCGGGACCGCCCGCTGGATGGCGGCACGGGCCGGGCGCGCGACCTCGCCGGCTAAAGCGGCGGCGGCACGGCGGAATGGAGCAAAGGGGGGGAGACCGCGGAAGGCGAGTTAACTCAGCCAAGTCGGGGCGCCGGTCAGTGGAGAATAAGCCCTGCAGTTCGTGCCGCCGCGTCGCGTGCCTTGGAAAAAGGTGACTGTCACCAATTTTCCTACGCATTCTCTACCGCCTTGTGCTTAGCGCCTTGTGCGGCGTCGCCAGCATTCGCTTTAACGTCTCCGCTTCAAGTAGGTGTTGCTCCTCTCTAATTTCATCGGGTTGTTTGCATGGTTGACCCCTTCAAAGGGCCAAGGTTGAAATTAGCCAGGGCATACCATCACCTCGTCGGTTTGGAACGCGTCGAGCGGCAGTTCTTTGAGCAAAATCCGACTCGTATCGATTTCGATCTGGATTCGGAGCCCGGACACAAGCTCGCGAAAATCATTCTCGATGCAGCGCCGCCAGAAATCATGCACGTGATCGCCGGCGAACTGATCTACCAACTGCGGTCCAGTCTTGACCAACTCGCCGTCGCGATGGCGCGTATGAGCATCGCAAAGCCCAACCCCAAGAGGGTCAAATATCCCTGCGGAGATCGGCTCAGTGATTTTAAAGCCCAGTGCAAGCGGAGCTTGGCTGGTTTCGACCGTGACTTCGTGAAGGAGATTATCAGGACCAGACCTTACGATGGAGCGAACGACACGCTGCGCGCGGTCTTCCGTATGGCTAATATTGACAAGCATATGGAATTGATCGCGATGGGGACAACGGGCGGTTTCGCAGGTCTGTCGGACTTTAAAATTAATGGGGCCTTTGCTGCCTTTCGGCTTGATGGGCCCGGCGACCTCCAGCGGGGCGTCGTGTTTTCCGACCTTTTCCCCGACGGCACAATCGAACCAACCCATCCCGAGGCGAAGATAAATGTCACCGCTGAGATAACGCTCGGCGACGTTGGGGATTACGAGGGTAAACGCCTAATCCCGTTTCTTCGCTCCATGCTCGAAGAGACGAGGCGGGTGTACGAACGATTTGAGGCGCTTTGTGTCGCCACTGGAAGGGCGGATAACCCCCCGGACGCTCCAATTTACTGGAGGTTCAATACGCCCTCCTCCCTCACGGGATCACAAATCTGAAGCCACGGTCGGGCTGCCTGTACATATTCCGGTTCGCTACTAATAAATAGCGTGATGCTAATCCATTGGCACTGAGCGGCGGCTCGAGCGCAGGGAGATTGCCCTTCGACAGCCTCAGCCCTGCTCAGGATGAGCGGATGGTCGGCTTGTCCTGCAGCTCGTGCCTGCGCATCGCGTGGCGGAGCTGGTCGTAGGTCAGGCGCAGCGCCGTCGCCGCGGCGCGCTGGTTCCAGCGGCATTTCTCCAGCGCGGCGGCGAGGATCGCTTTCTCATATTCGGCGACGGCGAGGCGGAAGTCGGCGCATTCCTCCGGGCGTGTGTCGGTGGCCGGCGCCGCCGTCGCCGCGGCGCTTCGGCCGAGGCTGTCGGCATTGTCGGCGAGCGCGATCGGCGGCGCGCCGGCGCGGCGCGGGCCGCCTGCCCGCGGCAGCGGCCGCCACGGGCTTTCGAACGGGTCGAACTGGATGTCCTCGATCGGGCCCTCCTGGCCCTGCCCAGCGATAGACGGCGCGCTCGACGACGTTGCGCAGCTCGCGGACGTTGCCGGGCCAGGGATAGGCCTGGAGCTGCTCCATCGCGCTCTCGCTGAAGCCGGGCCAGCCGTCCCATGTCGATGTCGAGCGCCATCGTGCGGCCGAAAAAGTCGGCGAGGACCGGGATGTCGCTCTGCGCGGTTGCGCAGCGGCGGCAAGGTGACGACCTCGAAGCTCAGGCGATCGAGCAGATCGGCGCGGAAGCGGCTCTCCTCGACCAGGCGCGGCAGATGCTCGTTGGTCGCGGCGACGATGCGGACGTCGACCTGCAGCGGCCGGCTCGACGCCGATCCGCGTCACCTCGCCATATTCGATCGCGCGCAGCAGCCGGTCCTGCGCCGGGCTCGACAGGGTGGCGAGCTCGTCGAGGAACAGGGTGCCGCCATTGGCCTCCTCGAACCGGCCCGGCCGCGCCTTGGTCGCGCCGGTGAAGGCGCCGGCCTCGTGGCCGAACAATTCCGCCTCGATCAACGTCTCGGGCAAGCGCCGCGCAATTCATCACGATCAGCGGCCCGTCCCAGCGCGAGGAGAGATGGTGGAGGCGCTCGGCGATCAGCTCCTTGCCGGTGCCGCGCTCGCCGATGACGAGCACCGGCCGGTCGAGCGGCGCGGCGCGGCTGGCGCGCTCGACCGCGTCGAGGAAGGAGGTGGATTGGCCGACGAGATGGGTGTTGCGCTCCATTGCCCGAATATTGGCGCATTTTCCCACCTGTTGGCAAGGACTTAAGTGCTGTCCGAGATCGCAAAACTGGCGGTTTTTGGCGGATTTCCGCCGCTTTCCGCGACTTGGCACGGGCCATGCTTAAGGAATGGGCGTCACCGCCGAATGGTCGGCGAGGACGAGACGAAGACCCAGGTTCAGGAGACCCGCAATGTTCAATTTCGATCGCTTCGCCCGGGTCGCCACCGCCGCGGTCGGCGCGCTCGTCCTTTCCACCCTTTCGATCGCCGCCGCGGTCGGCCCGGTCGGCGCGGCCGAGCCGCGCCGTCGCCGATCGCGTCGGTCCCAGTCGGGCGCCGGCGAATGGCTGAGCCGCAGCCGGTCCGGATCAAGGTCGGGCCCGGGGAGCTGATGCGCATCACCGCTCCCCGTGCTAACCGGGATTCGCGGCCGGCGCAGGCCTATGTTCAACCAAGGAGTTTTTTCCCATGGGCATCTTTTCGCGGACGCGCGATATCATTGCCGCCAACGTCACCGACCTGCTCGACAAGGCCGAAGACCCCGCCAAGATGATCCGGATGATCATCATGGAGATGGAGGAGACGCTGGTCGAGGTCCGCGCCTCGGCCGCGCGCACCATCGCCGACCAGAAGGAGATGCGGCGCCAGATCGGCAAGCTCGACCGGCTCCAGGACAGCTGGGTCGAGAAGGCCGAGCTCGCGCTCTCCAAGGACCGCGACGACCTCGCCAAGGCGGCGCTCTACGAGAAGCAGAAGGCGGCCGACATGGCCGACCAGCTCAAGGCCGAGATCGAGGTGCTCGACGACGCGCTGCGCGCCTCCGAGGCCGACATCGCCAAGCTGCAGAACAAGCTGCGCGAGGCCCGCGCCCGCCAGAACGCGATCATGACCCGGATGGAAAGCGCCCAGAACCGCACCCGGCTGCGCGAGCTCTATTCCGGCCCCAAGGTCGACGACGCCTTCTCGCGCTTCGACGTGCTCGAGCGCCATGCCGACCTCGCCGAGGGCCATGCCGACGCGCTCGAGCCTCGGCGCGCCGCCCAAGACGCTCGACGAGGAGATTGCCGAGCTGCGCAACGCCGACAAGGTCGACGCCGAGCTGGAGGCGCTGAAGGCGTCGCTGGCCAAGCGCACCAACGGCGGCGAAGCCGAGAAGAAGGGGGAATAGGTCATGGAAGAAGTCATGCTGCCCGATCGTCATCCTGGGCATCTTGTTCGTCGCCTTCCCGTGGGTGATCTTCCACTACATCACCAAGTGGAAGACGCGCGGCGACGCTGACCAGCGAGGACGAGAATCTGCTCGACGAGCTGCACGACCTCGCCCGCCGGCTCGACGACCGGATGTGCACGATCGAGCGCATCGTCCAGGCCGAGAATCCCAACTGGCGCGCGCTCGGCGGCGATCCGGTCGAGACCGCGCTCGAGGACCGCACCGAGCGGATCTCGAAGCCGCCGGCCGCTCCAACCGGCCCGCCAGGAGGAACTGATGACCACGCCCCCGCACCAAATTCTACCGCGACAAGCAGAACGGCAAATGGGCGGGCGTCTGCGCCGGGATCGCCGATTATACCGGCATCGACGTCACCGTCGTCCGGATCGGCTTCGTGCTCGGCACCGTCCTCAGCGGCCGGCATGCTGCTGCTCGCTTATTTCATCATCGCCTGGATGGCGCCGAAGAAGCCGGTCGAGCTCTACGAGCAGAATCCGCGACCAGAAGAAATTCTGGCAGGACGTGCGCGCCAATCCGCGCCGCACCGCCCGCGACGTGCGCTCGCGCTTCCGCGAGCTCGACCGCCGGCTCGCCGACGTCGAGACCTATGTGACCAGCTCGAACAACCGGCTCGCCCGCGAGATCGAGCAGCTGCGCTGAACGCCGGCGAAAGGGGGAAGAGCATGAATTTCGGAATCTTCGTCCCGATCGTCGCGATCATTGCCATCGGCCTGCGTGATCATCGCGCTGCATGCACTATCGCCAACGCAGCGGCGCAGGGACGGCGAGCGGCGCCGAGGCGGAAGAGGCCGAACTGCTGCCCAGCGAGAACGAGGCGCTGCAGGCCGACGATCGGCCGGCTCGAGGAGCGGCTCGCGGTGCTCGAGCGGATCGCCACCGATCCGGCCGAGCGCACCGCGCGCGAGATCGAAGAGCTGCGCTAAGCGAAAGGGGAATTGAAGATGGACTGGGGTGGACCTTTTTTCGTCATCGCGATCATCGCGATCTCGACCTTCGGCTGGCTGGCCATCGAGCTGGATCCGGGCCAGGCACGGCTATCCGATCGAGAATGAGTGGACCGGGATGGCGCACAAGGGCGAGTCGCCGGAGGCGGCGCCGCAAGATCGAGCTGCTGACCAACGAGAATGACCGGCTGAAGGGCCAGATCGGCCGGCTCGAGGAGCGGATCGCGGTGCTCGAGCGGATCGCCACCGATCCCGCCGAGCGCACCGCGCGCGAGATCGAGCAGCTGCGCTAGGGAAGGACGAAGAACGTGGAATGAATCTGTTGGCCAGCGATCGGCCCGATGATCGCCGTGATGGCGCTGCGTGGATCGGCATGATCGGCGTGATCGGCTGGGTGTTCACCACCTGGCTCCGGATCAAGCACGGCTATCCGCTCGACGGCGCCTGGGGCCAGGCGGTCTATCCGAAGAAGCAACGACGAGACGATCGAGCGGGTCAAGCTGCTCAGCCAGGAGAATGCCCAGCTCCGCGCCGAGCTGGGCGCGGTCAAGGACCGGCTCGCCAATGTCGAGCGGATCGTCACCGACGACAGCCACCGCCTGACGCAGGAGATCGAAGCCCTGCGCGTGCCGAGGAACTGAGCGGTGGGATTTGCCGAGGCCGCGATCGCCTTCATCGTCATCGGCCTGCCGACGATCATGATCGTCGCGCTGGTCGAGCCGCGTGCTTCAGGCATCGCGAGAAGAAGCTGGAGCTGGAGGCGCAGATCGCGGCCGAGAAGGCGGCGCGAGAAGCCGCGCACCGAGCGGCTCGAGCAGCGCGTGCGGGTGCTCGAGCGGATCGTCACCGACAAGGGCATCGACGTCGCCGACGAGATCGAGCGGCTGCGGACGAGCGCCAGCCCGAGCCGGCCAGGGGAGACTCGAAGTGGATATCGACAACCCCTTCGCGATGGTGGTGATGATCGTGTTCATCGTCACCATCGGCAGCATCATCCGCGCCAGGCTCGGCGGCCGCCGCGACCACAAAGGCGGCGAGCATCCGCTCCGCGACGATGCCGAGACGAAGCGGATGCGCGAGGAGATGAAGACGCTGAAGGACCGGCTGGCGGTGCTCGAGCGGATCACGGTCGAGAAGGAAAACAGCCTCGAGCGCGAGATCGAGCTGCTGCGCGACGAACGGCCCCGCTGAGCGCGGGCGACGGAAGGAAGACGATGCAAAGCAGTCATATCATGGTGATCCTGATCGTCCTGATCGTGATGATCGCGAGCGTGATGCGCGCCAAATATGGCGGCGGCCGGCGCCGCAACCGGGGCGGAAGCGAGGCCGTCGCCGACGATGCCGAGACGCAGCGGCTGCGCGACGAGGTGAAGGCGCTGAAGGAGCGGCTCGCAGGTGATCGAGCGGATCACGGTCGAGAAGGAAAACAGCCTCGAGCGCGAGATCGAGCGGCTGAGGGACCATTAGGAGGCGGCAATGGGCGATGCGGGCGCGTTGGTGGCGGTGCTGGCGGCGACGATGGTCGCGCTCGCCATGCTGAGCCTCGCCGCGCTGAAGGGCTGGGACGGCTGGCTCGAGCTGCGCCGGCTCGAGCTCGCCCAGGGCGGCGCGCGCGACGCCGCCCCTCCCCCGCCGCGGCGCGGCTCGAGCTCGCCGACCTCAAGGAGCGCGTCCGCGCCTCGAGGCGATCGCCAACGGCGGGGAGGATCAGCGGAGCTCCGTTCGGGCTGAGCCCGTCGAAGCCCTCTCCTTCTCTTGCGCGATAAGAAGGAAAGCCCTTCGACAGATGACGTCAGGGCGAACGGACTATGGGCGATGCGCCATGTCCTTCCACTCCCTCGACGACGTCTATGCCGATTACGAGCTGCTCGAAGCGGACGACCGCTATCGGCTGCTGATCGATCTCGGCCGCGCGCTCGAGCCGATGCCCGACGCGCTCAAGACCGACGCGACCCTGGTGCGCGGCTGCTCGGCCGCGGTCTGGGTCTATCCGGTGGCGCAGGCGCGGACGGCCGGCTCCATTTCCTCGCCGACAGCAATGCCGCGATCACCAAGGGCATCGTCGCCCTGATCCTGCTCGCCGGTGCAGGACCGCAGCGCCGGCAGAGATCCTCGCGCTCGACATCGAAGGCCGCGCTCGCCCGCTTCGATCTCGGCAACCAGCTCAGCTCGAACCGCACCCAGGGCATCCCCAACATGATCGCGCTGATCCGCGAGACCGCGCGAGCGGCTGGCGGCATGAGCCGACCCGCGCGACCGCCGACGCGCTTCGATCCCGAGCGCTTCATGTCCTACGTCCGCCAGGTCGGCCATGGCGGCGCGATCGGCATCGCCTATCACGATCATGGCGAGGACTGGGTCGAGCTCGCCTTGCCCTATGACGAGCGGCTGATCGGCATGCCGGAGAGCGGCATCATCGCCTCGGGCCCGATCATCAGCCTGATGGACATGGCGACCAGCCTCGCCATCTGGATCCGGCTCGGCACGCTTCCGCCACCAGGCGACGCTCGACCTGCGCGTCGACTATCTGCGCCCGGCGACGCCCGGCAAGACGATCATCGGCCGCGGCATCTGCTACGGCGTGACGAGGAGCGTCGGCTTCGTCCGCGGCCTCGCCCATGACGGCGACGCCGAGGATCCGGTCGCCAACGTGACCGGCACGTTCATGTTCACGGAATAAGTCCTCCCCTCGTTTTCGAGGGGAGGGGGACCATGCGAAGCATGGTGGAGGGGCCTCTTTACGCCCGAAGAAGCCCCTCCACCGCACTTCGTGCGGTCCCCCTCCCCTGCAAAAGCAGGGGAGGAATTTACGGCGCAAGGCTCGCGCGTCGTTCCTCGGCCCGGCGCAGCACGTCGTAGCTCGCCTGGATCATCTGGAAGCGCGGCGGCGGCGTCGCGGTCGCCGGGCTTGACGTCGGGATGGTTGGCCTTGGCGAGGCGGCGATAGGCGGCCTTGATCTCCTCGAAATCGGCGTCGGTCTCGAGCTCGAGCACGTCGAGCGCGCGCATCTCGTCGCGGCTGCGGCTGCCGTCGCCGGGGCCGCCCCAGCCATAATGGTTGGCCTGCCGGAAGGCGCTCGCGTCGCGCTGCTCGTCGCTTCGCGCGCGGCCGCGTCCTCGGCGCTCAGCCCTTCGAAATAATTCCAGTTGCGATTGTATTCGGCGGCGTGGCGCTCGCAGAAATACCAGCGCTCCGGGCTGTTCGGCGATTTCGGCGCGGGCCGGTCGCCGGGCTCCTCGCAGCCGTGGCGGTCGCAATGGCGCACCGGCTCGCGCGTCGCGCGCGGCGCCGTAGGCGCGCCAGCGCGGAAATCCCCAGTCGTTCGATCGTTTCGGTCTGGCCATAGATGCGGCCCACTTAGCGACGCGCGCGCTCCGGCGCCACCTCACTCGTTTAATCAGAGGCCCCTCCACCGTCCTGCGGACGGTCCCTCCCTCGAAATCGAGGGAGGAATAAGAGTGCCAGAGGGTCTGTAAGCCGGGTTCTGTCCTCCCGCCGAAGCAGGATGTGCGGCCATTCCTCTAGGAGGCGGATCGCTCCGCCCCTCAAGCAACCAACCCGGGCGACGAGCCGGAACCAGGCCCATGTGCCGCCCCTATTCGGTCTTGCTCCCGGTGGGGTTTGCCGTGCCGCCGCCGTTACCGGAAGCGCGGTGCGCTCTTACCGCACCCTTTCGACCTTGCCGGGCCGAAGCCGCGGTGGATCTGCTTTCTGTGGCACTTTCCCTGGGGTCGCCCCCGCCGGCCGTTAACCGGCACCGTCGTTCCATGGAGCCCGGACTTTCCTCGCCCCCGCTTGACGCGGAGCCGCGGCCGCCCGACCCTCTGGCCGGGCCTATATAGCGTGGCCGCGCTCGCGGTCCAAGAGCAGCTGGAGAAGGATCGCGCGGCATTCGCCGTCGATCGTGCCGTCGAGCAGCTCGGGGCGGAAGCGGCGCTGGAAGGCGACGGTCGCGGCCAGGCGCGTCGCGCACGTCATAGCCGTAGCGTTCGAGCGCGAGCAGGAAGCCGCCGTCGGTCCAGTGCGGATCGACCAGGTCCGCGGATCGGCCGGGCATGGCGAGGCCGTGCCGCGCCAGCCGCGCCCAGTCGAACAATTCGCCGGGATCCTGCTTGCGCGCCGGCGCGATGTCGGAATGGCCGACGACGTTGGCGCGCGGGATCTGGTGGCGCTCGACGATGCCGGCGAGCAGCGGGATCAGCGCGTCCATCTGCTGCTCGGGAAAGGGCCGATAGCCGAATTCGTGGCCCGGATTGACGATCTCGATGCCGATGCTGGCGCCGTTCACGCCGTGAATGCCGCGCCAGTAGGACTGGCCGGCATGCCAGGCGCGCTTCTCCTCGGCGACCATGCGCAGGATCTGGCCGTCCTCGGCGATCAGATAATGGCAGGAGACCCGCGCCTCCGGGTCGCGCAGCCGGGCGATCGCGGAGGCGGCGTCCTCCATGCCGGTATAATGGAGCACGACCATCGAGACCGGCTGGTCGCGCTCGTCGAAATTGGGCGAGGGGCGTCGATGATCTCGTCGTCCACGCGCCCCTTAGCGCGCCAAAAGCCGGAGCGCGTCAAGCCGAAGCGCGGATGGCGACGCGTCGCATTCCGCGACAGTGCAGGGTCCCGCTTCGCTAGGCGACGTGCGGCCTGCTTCGGCGACGCCGACGTCGGCCGGGCGCCGGGCAGCGATAGAGGCCGCGGCAGTCGGGATCGGAGACGAAGCGCTCGGTCTGGCCGATCACCGTCTCGCCGGCGCCGAGCATCAGCGTGCCGTCGGGCGCGATCGCCTCGGCGAGCCGGTTGAAGGCCAGCCGGCGCATGTCGGGCGCGAAATAGAGCAGGACGTTGCGGCACAGGATGATGTCGAACCTGCCCGGATGCGGCGGCGGCTCGATCATGTTGCGGACCTCGAAGCGGACGCGCATCGCGCAGCTGTCGGCGACGACGCGCCAGTCGCCGCCGCCCAGCTCCTCGAACCAGCGGATCATCTGCATCACCGGCAGGCCGCGCTGGACCTCGAACTGCGAATAGATGCCGGCGCGGGCGCGCTCGATCGCCGAGCGCGGAGAGATCGGTGCCGACGATGTCGATCGTCCAGCCCTGCCAGCGCGCCTTGCTCGTCGGCGAAGCTCATCGCCAGCGAATAGGCTTCCTGGCCGGTCGAGCAGCCGGCGCACCAGATCGACAGCCGCTTCTCGCTCGGCGCGGGCCTGCTCGAGCCGCTGCACGGGACCGCCGAGCAGCAGGTCGAAGGGCAGCCGGTCGCGGAAGAAATAGGTTTCGTTGTTGAGCAGCGCCTCGATCACCTGCTCGGCGAGCGCCGGATCGCGCGCCCGAGACCAGGCGGGCGACGAGCTGATCGACCGATGTCGAAGCCGCGCTCGCGCATGATCGACGGCCAGCGCGGTGTCGATCCGCCAGCGGCGGTTCATGCGTCAGCTGCTGGCCGGTGCGCGCCTCGAGCAGGCTGGCCAGGATGCGGCGGGAGGCGTCGCTTATTTCCATGCGCCGGCCCCCGCCGCGCTCGGCGATCCGGCGGGCGAGCTCGGCCGGCGGCAGCACCGCCGAGGCGAGCCCGGCCTCGGCGACGCCGCGCGGCATGCCCCAGATCGCGGCGCTGTGCCGGTCCTGGGCGAGCATCGCGCCGCCGCGCTCGACGAGCGCGGCGGCTGCCGACCAGGCCGTCGCGGCCCATGCCGCTCAGCATCACGCCGACGCCGTCCTCGCCGTAGGCCTCGGCGACCGAGGCGAGCATCGGATCGACCGACGGCAGGCAGCCGGACGGCGCGCGCTTGCGGTCGAGCCGGACCCGCGACCTCGCCGCCGTCGCGCTCGACGCAGAGATGGGCGTCGCCGGGGCGACGTGGATGCGTCGTCGGCGACGCAGCGCATCGCCGTCCTCGGCGACCCGGGCGGCGCGGCCCGAGGCGCTTTCGAGCTGGCGGGCGAAATAGGGCATGAACAGCGCCGGCAGATGCTGGGTGACCAGGATCGGCGCGCCGATCCGCGCGGGCAGCGCGCGCAGGAATTCGAGCAAGGCGTGAAGGCCGCCGGTCGAGGCGCCGAGCGCGACGCAGCCGAGCGGGCGCGTCCGGCATGGCGCGCAGCTGGAGCGGGGCGCCGAGCGCGAGCGAGCGCGGCCGAGCCGGCGTCGCGCTCGGCGCGGCCGATCCGGCGCAGCCGCTCGGCGAGCACCTCGGCGAAGCGGCCGGCGAAATTGCCGATGCCGGGCTTGGGCAGGGTGTCGGCGGCGCCGAGCGGCGAGCGCGCGCACCGTCGATCTCGGCGCCGTCCTCGGCCATCGAGGAGACGATCAGGACGCGCGCGCCGCTGGCCGGCGCGCGAGGATCTCGGGCAGCGCCTCGAGGCCGCTGGCGCCGGGCATCTCGACGTCGAGCAGGACGATGTCGACGCGGACCGCCTTCAGCGCGTCGAGCGCCTCGCTGGCGTTGCCGGCGAGTGGCGACGATCTCGAAATCCGTCATGCGCCGGCGATCATGCGCGACAGCACCGCCCGCGCGACCGCCGAATCGTCGACGATCATCAGGCGGATGCGGCGGCTCGGCCGGCCTGTTCGGGCCGCCGCCGCGCAAGTGACGGCCGCAGCGCTCACGCGACGCCGACGATCTGCAGCTTGCGATGGAGCGTGTCGCGGTCGAACGGCTTCATCACATATTCGTCGGCGCCGGCCTCGATCGCGGCGCGGATGTGGGCGATGTCGTTCTCGGTGGTGCAGAACACGACCTTGGGCTGGGCGGCGATGCTCGCGTCTGGCGAAGCGCGCGCAGGAACTCCATGCCGCTCATCACCGGCATGTTCCAGTCGAGCAGGATGACGTCGGGCATGGCTCGCCTCGCAGCGGCTCAGCGCCTCGCGGCCGTCCTCGGCCTCGTCGACGGAGAAGTTCGAGCGTTTCGAGGATGTGGCGGGCGACCTTGCGGATCACCTTGCTATCGTCGACGACCAGACAGCTTCTCATGTTCGTTCCGCTCCGTTGCGGCCGGCGCGTCCGACGGTAGCGGCAAGAGGTAAGCATGAGCTTAAGGCGCTCAGGCCGCCTGCGCCGCGGGGCCGGCGATCAGCAGATGGGGATCGACGAGCAGCAGCAGATCGCCTTCGGCCTCGACCATGCCGAGCGCGACCCGGTCCCAGCCGGCGCCGAGCGGCGCGTTGACCGGCGCGGCGGCGCCGCCGGCCTCGACCACGTCCTCGACCTCGTCGACCAGCAGCGCATAAGTGTGGCCGTCCGACGGGACGACGATCGCGTCCTTGAGGTCCGCCCTCGCCCGGCGCGGCCGAACTCGAGCGAGGCGAGGCCGTCGATCACGGTGAGCACCCGGCTGCGCAGCGCCGACAGGCCGGCGACATGCGCGGCGGCGCGCGGCGCCGGGCGTGAGGCCCTCGAGCTCGACCACGGCCTCGACCTCGGCGGCCGGAAAGGCGATGCGGCGGCCGGCGAGGCGGGCGATGAGCAGCAGCTCAGCCATTGGCCTTCCCCTTGACGGCGCCGCGGCTCAAGGCGCTGAGCAGGGCGGCGCGGTCGTAGCGGTAGATGCTGTCGCCGCCCTCGCTCGGCTTCGGGACGCGAGCGGATGCGAACGCACCTGCCCGGCCGAGGCGTCGCCGCCCTCGGCCTCGGCCGACTGGATCAAGATGTCGGCGGCGATTCCGTCGCGGGCGGCGACGATCCGATAGCCGAGGCTCTCGATCAGCGGGCGCAGCATATTGTCCATCCAGGGATCGCCCTCGGGCAGCGCGCAGACGGGCTGGGCGGCGCTCGTCCGCGCCGCCTCGGCAATGAGCGGCGAACAGCCAGTAGGGATCGAGCAGCTCGACCTGGGCGCCGTCGATCAGGGCGACGCCGGCGACCTCGCCCGGGCGCCGGCGCCGGCTGCAGCTCGAGCGACGAGCGAGCGGATGTCGATGACCTCGGCGAAGCCATAGGCGATCTCGCCGGCGCCGTCGGTGAGGCGCAGGATGCGCAGCTTGCCGCTCGCCGGCGCGGCCTCGCAGCCGGCGAGCGGCAGGATCTGCTCGCCGACCGCGACCCGCAGCTTGCCGGCGCTGAAGCCGGATCGCCTCGGCGGCGACGTCCTCGATCCGCTCGACCAGCGCGACCGGGACGGCGCGGCGGCGCGCCGTCGAGGGTGCGGAACAGCAGCAGGCTGGTCTCGCGCGCCGCTTCGGCCTCGGCCGATCGGCGCGAGCGAAGAGCGCGCTCGAGCTCGCTTTCGTCGAAGCGGATGCCGGCGCATTTGGCCATGCCCGACGGATCGAGCAGCAGGATCGGGCGGCCGTCGTCGGCGAGCGTCGTGCCGGCATAGAGGCCGGCGGCCATCACCGCGGGCGCGGCCGGCTTCACCACCAGTTCCTCATGGTCGTGGACCGCATCGACGGCGAGCGCATAGACGTCGCCGCCGGCGGGCTTGAGCAGGATGAGCTTCTGCTCGTCGCGCGCGGCACGTGGCTTCGACGCCGAGCAGGTCGGCGAGGCCGACCAGCGGCACGCGGCGGTCGCGGATCGTCGCGACCTCGGCCTCGCCGACCGCGGTCGATGCGGACCGCGCCGCCGCCGACGCGCAAGATCTCGTCGATCGCCGAGCGCGGGATGGCGAAGACCTGGCCGTCGACGCTGACGGTCAGCGCCGGGATGATGGTGAGCGTCAGCGGCACGCGGATGCAGAGCCGGACGCCCTGGCCGCGGCCTGGCTGTCGACGTCGACGACGCCGCCGATCCGCTCGATATTGGCGCGCACCACGTCCATGCCGACGCCGCGGCCGGAAATGGCGGTGACCTCGCCGGCGGTGGAGAGGCCGGGCGTGAAGACCAGAGCGGTCTTCTGCGCGGCGCGTCAGCCTGTCGGCCTGCTCGGCGGTGAGCAGGCCGGCGCGCGCGCGCCTTGCGGACCAGCGCGTCGCCGTCGATGCCGCGGCCGTCGTCGGCGACCTCGATCAAGATCTGGTTGCCGGCCTGGCGCGCCGAGACCCTGAGCACGCCGGCGGCCTTGCTTGCCGGCGGCGGCGCGCTCCTCGGGCGTCTCGATGCCGTGGTCGATCGCGTTGCGGACGATATGGGTCAGCGGATCGCGGATCATCTCGATCATCTCGCGGTCGAGCTCGACGTCGCCGCCGTCGGCCTCGAGCCGGACCTGCTTGCCGAGCTCGGCGGCAAGGTCGCGGACCATGCCGCGGCAGGCCGGCGAACAGGCTGTCGATCCGCTGCATGCGGGTGCGGGTGATGCCGTCGCGGATCTCGGCGATGCAGGCCGAGACGCGCTCGAACGCGGCCTCGACGGCGACGTCGCGCGGCGCGTCGCGCAGCCGGCGGGCGAGCTCGTTGCGCGCCAGCACCGCGTCGGAGACGCCGCTCATCATCCGGTCGAGCAGGTCGACCGACAGGCGGATCGAGCGCACCGCCTTGCGGGCCTCGGGCTCGGGCGCGGCGGCCGCTTCGGGCGGCCGCGGCCGCGGCGGCACGTTCCGGCGAGCGCGGCGATCAGCTGCTCGTCGTCCTCGCTGGCCAGCGATCTCGCCGGTCTCGAGCGCCTGGACGAGCTCGCCGATCCGGTCGATCACCGCCAGCACGGCGTTGACCAGCGCGGTGTCGGCGGCGCGGCGTGCCGGCGCGGACCTCGGCCAGCGCGCCCTCGGCGGCATGGCTCAGCTGCTCGAGCCGCGGCAGATCGAAGAAGCCGCAATTGCCCTTGACGGTGTGGACGAAGCGGAAAATCTCGTCGAGCCGCTCGCGGTCGCCGGGATGCGCCTCCCAGGCGACGATCGCGCCCGACAAGGCCTGCAGCATGTCGCGCGTCTCGGCGATGAAATCGTTGATCAGCTCGTCCATGACGGAGGAGCTTATGAAAGGCGTTGGTAAACAACACGTTTACCGATGGGCCGCGATTTAGCTGGACTGCGCGTCCCTCGATCCTTAATAACTGACCGGTCATTTATTAGCGAGTCGAGGATGAAGACGCCCGCTCCGAAATGGCGCCGACGCAAGGAGGCGCGCCCGAGCGACATCGTCGCGGCCGCGCTTCACGTGTTCGGCGAAAAGGGCTTTGCCGGCGCGCGGATCGAGGAGATCGCGGCCCGCGCCGGAGTCTCCAAGGGCACGCTCTACCTCTATTTCGAGACCAAGAGCGACATCTTCCGCGCCGTCGTCCGCCAGGCGGTGACCCCCAATATCGAGGCGTTCGAGCGGTCGGCCGCCGCGCTCGACGTTCCGTTCGCGGCCCTGATCCGGATCCTCCTCCCCCGGATCGCCGAGCTGATCGCCACCGCCCAGATCGGCCGGGTGGTGAAGATGGTGGTCGGCGAATCGCGCAACTTTCCCGAGCTCGCCAGGGTCTGGCACGACGATGTCGTGCTGAAGGGCGTGACCCTGATCGCCGGCCTGGTCGAGCGCGCCCAGCGCAAGGGCGAGGTCCGGCCCGGCGATCCACGCACTCCACGCCTTCTCGATCATGGGCCCGATGCTGCTCGGCGCGCTCTGGCGGGAGACGTTCACGCCGGTCGGCGGCGCCGCAATCGACATTGCCGCCCTCGCCCGCCAGCATGCCGAAACGATTTTGAGCGGACTGCTCGTGGCGGAGAACGAACGATGAAGCGCCAGCGCCTCGTGATCCTGGTCCTCGCCGGCCTTGCCCTCTTCTTCCTCGCCTGGCGGCTGCTGGCGCCGCAATTCCGGCCGGCGCCGACCCTGTCGGGCTATATCGAGGGCGAGACGCTCTATCTCGCCGCCGCGGTCGTCGGGCCGGGTGACCGGTCTCGCCGTCCGCCGCGGCCAGCGGGTCGCCGCCGGCACGCCGCCTGTTCCTGGTCGAGCCCGACCAGCAGGTCGCCCAAAGCGAGCAGGCCGCCGCCGAGCTTGCCGCCGCCGCGCGCCCAGGCCGAGGATGCGCGGCACGGGCCAGCGAGCCGCCGGAGCTCGCGATCCTCGAAGCCGATCGCGACGCCGCCGAGGCGGCGGCGCGCGAGGCGCGGATCGCGCTGGGCCGCGCCGACGCAGCTGGTGCGGCGCGGCATCTACGCCCGGGTCCGGCTCGACGAGGCCCGCGCCGCCTGGCAGAGCGCCGCCGCCCGGGTCGACGCGGCGCGGCGGCGGATCGACGTCGCCAATCTCGGCCAGCGCGAGCGATCAGATCCGGGCCGCCGACGCCCGGGTCGCGCAGGCCGCGCGCCCGGCTATCGGAAACCGGCGCCCGGCTTCGCGACATTGTCGCCGATCGCGCCGTCGGCCGGCCGGATCGAGGAGGTCTTCTACCAGCGCGGCGAATGGGCGGCGGCGAACCAGCCGTCGTCGCCTTGATCCCGGACGACCGCATTCACGTCCGCTTCTTCGTGCCCGAGCAAGCGGTCGCCGCCTATCGGCCCGGGACGCGCGGATCCGCTTCCGCTGCGACGGCTGCCCGGACGGCCTCGCCGCGACGATCACCTATGTCAGCCCGCGGCCCGAATTCACGCCGCCGATCATCTACAGCCGCGAGGCGCGCGACCGGCTCGTGTTCCTGGTCGAGGCGCGGCCTGAGAACGGCGCCCGGCTCGTCCCCGGCCTGCCGGTCGACGTCCTGCCGCTCGGCGTGCGGCCGTGACCGTCGCGATCGACGTCGAAGGGCTGAACAAGTCGTTCGGCGGCCGGCACGTGGTCAAGGACTTCTCGATCCAGGTCGAGGAGGGCCGGATCACCGGCTTCCTCGGCCCCAACGGCTCGGGCAAGACGACGACGCTGCGCATGCTCTGCGGCCTGCTGACGCCCGACAGCGGCGCGCGGCACCGCGCTTGGGCTTCGACATCATCGCGCGAGAGCTGGCGAGATCAAGCGCCGCACCGGCTACATGACCCAGAAGTTCTCGCTCTACGAGGACCTGACGGTCGAGGAGAATCTCCAGTTCACGCGCCCGCGTCCACGGCCTCGACCGGCGGCGCGAGCGGGTCGACGGACGGCGCTCGAGCGGCTCGGCCTCGCCGAGCGGCGGCGGCAGCTGGCGGGCACGCTGTCGGGCGGCTGGAAGCAGCGGCTGGCGCTGGCCGCCGCGACCCTGCACGAACCGCAACTGCTGCTGCTCGACGAGCCCACCGCCGGCGTCGATCCGCAGGCGCGGCGCACCTTCTGGGACGAGATCCACGCGCTTGCCGCGCGCGGCCTGACCGTGCTGGTCTCGACCCACTACATGGACGAGGCCGAGCGCTGCCACGACATCGCCTATATCGCTTATGGCGAGCTGCTCGCGCGCGGCACCGCCGACGAGGTGATCGCGAGCGCGAAGCTCTTCACCTGGCGCGGCGAAGGGCCGGGCGTCGACCGGCTGGCGCACGAGCTGCTGAAGGACCCGGCGGTCGAGATGGCGGCGCCCTTCGGCCTCGCGCTCCACGTCAGCGGCAGCGACCGCGGCGGCGCTGGAGCGCGCCGCTCGCAGCCCTATCGCAAGCCGCCGTTCCGCTGGGCGCGGACCGAGCCGACGCTGGAGGACGTGTTCATCCACCTGATGGGCGGGGTCGAGGACAATTTCCAGTGAGCGCGCAGCGCCGCACCGGCGCAGGCCTTCTCGCTCGACCGGATGATGGCGGTGCTGGTCAAGGAGTTCATCCAGCTCACCCGCGACCGGCTCACCTACGCGATGATCCTCGCGGTCCCGGTCGTCCAGATGCTGCTGTTCGGCTATGCGATCAACACCGATCCGCGCCATCTGCCGACCGCCGTGCTGGTCCAGGAGAACAGCGTCTTCGCCCGCTCGGTCGTCGCGCGCAATCGCCAACACGCGCCTATTTCGACATCGTCGCCCAGGCGCGCACGCCCGCCGAGCTCGACGCGCTGGTGCGCACCGGCGAGGTCCAGTTCGCGATCACCATCCCCGGCGACTTCACCCGCCGGGTGGTGCGCGGCGACCGCGCCCAGATCCTGGTCGAGGCCGACGCCACCGATCCGACCGCCACCGGCGAGCGCGCTCGCCGCGCTGGCCGCGGCTGCCGCAGCGAGGCGCTGCGCCACGACCTGACCGGCGCCGCGCGCCGCCGGCCGATCCGGCCGCGCCGTTCGAGGTCGTCGTCCACCGCCGCTACAATCCGGAGAACATCACCGCCTACAATATCGTGCCCGGCCTGCTCGGCATCGTCCTGACCCTGACCCTGGTGATGATGACCGCGATCGGCGTCACCCGCGAGCAGGAGCGCGGCACGATGGAGAGCCTGCTGGCGACGCCGGTCCAGCCGCTCGAGGTGATGATCGGCAAGCTCGCGCCCGTTCGTCATCGTCGGCCTGATCCAGACCGCGCTGATCCTCGCTGTCGCCCGCGCTCCTGTTCGGCGTGCCGATGGCGGGCGGCTGGCCGGGGCTGATCCTCGGCGTCGCCCTGTTCATCATCGGCTCGCTGGCGCTCGGCTTCCTGATCTCGACCGCTGGCCCGCACCCAGCTCCAGGCGATGCAGCTCTCGGTCTTCTACCTGCTGCCGTCGATCCTGCTGTCGGGCTTCATGTTCCCGTTCCGCGGCATGCCGGACTGGGCGCAATGGCTCGGCACGATCCTGCCGGTCACCCATTTCCTGCGGGTGGTGCGCGGCGCCCTGCTCAAGGGCCAGGGCTTCGCCGACATGGTGCCGAGCCTGCTCGCCCTCGCCATCTTCGTCTGCGCGGTCGCGGCGCTGGCGCTGCTCGCGCTACCGGACCACGCTGGATTGAGCGCGGGCACAGCTGTGCAGATCAAAGCGACGTCATCCTGACGAAAGTCAGGACCCATGAACTCGGCGTGCGCGAGCTCGCGTTCCCGGTCATGGGTCCCGAATCAAGTTCGGGATGACGTGGAATGATCGCTTACGCCGGCAGCGAGGCGCCGATGATCAGGATGCCTTCCTCGCCGTCGGCGACCTGGATTCTGGCCGCCGCCTTCCTCGACCAGGCAGTGGGCGAGCCAGGCGGCGGCGGCGCGCGGCGCGACCTCGTCCTCGGACATCTCGCCGATCAGCACCTTCTTCAGCTCGGGATCGAGCACGATCCGGCTGCCTTCGGCGCGGACGACGATGTCGAGGCCCGCCTCGTGCTTCTCGGCGCCGACGTCGAGGCTGCCGCCGCGCACCAGGGCGTCGCCGGCGATCAGGACGAGGTTGAGCAGCACCTTCAGCGCCGCCTTGCTCATCGTCGGCTCGTCGACCATCCAGCCGAGCTGGATGCGGCCGTCGCCGCCGAACAGGCCCTCGATCGCGGCCCGCGCCTCGCGCGTGTCGACGACGTCGGCGAAGCCGCCGGCGGCGCCGAAGGCCAGGCGGAAGAATTTGAGCTTGTTGGCCGAGGCCCGCGCGCTCTCGGCGAGCAGATCGAGGCAGCGGGCGCGCATCTCCGGATCGTGCTCGTCGGCGAGCAATTCGATGCCGTTGTTGAGCGCGCCGACCGGGCGACAGCAGATCGTGGCAGAGGCGCGAGCAGAGCAGGCTGGCGAATTCGTGGGATTTCATGCGCTGCTTGGACGCCCCTGTCTGGTCATGCGCGGATCCGACGGCCCTTATTGGCCGGTGCGATGCCTCCGGCATGCAAGGGGGTTGCGACGACTCGGCGAACGGTGCTGTCGACACGGCTGCACTCGCCGTCGCTGAGCCTTGAAGTCCGCTCGTCACGCGCCGCCTTGAATTTCCGCCAAATCCCCATCTCGCCTGTCCAATGTCGGGGGGACATTCCATCATCACCGCGCGGATCGCCGAGGACGCGCCCGGCTGGCGGCTCGACCGGGCGCTGGCCGCCGCGGTGCCGACCCTGTCGCGCGAGCGGCTGAAGGCGCTGATCAGCAGCGGCGCGGTGCTCGGCCCGCAGGGCGCGCCCGTGCGCGATCCGGCGATCAAGGCGGTCGCCGGGCACCTACGAAGTCACCGTGCCCGAGCCCAGGCCGGCGCATAACGAGGCGCAGGACATCGCGCTCGACATCGTCTTCGAGGACGAGCATCTGCTGGTCGTCGACAAGCCGGCCGGGATGGTCGTCCATCCCGGCCGCGGGCAATTTCGACGGCACCCTGGTCAACGCCCTGCTCCACCATTGCGCCGGGCGGCTTGAGCGGCATCGGCGGGGTGGCGCGGCCGGGGATCGTCCACCGGATCGACAAGGACACGTCGGGGCTGCTGGTCGTCGCCAAGACCGACGTCGCCCATGAGGGGCTGGCGGCGCAATTCGCCCGGCACAGCATCGAGCGGCGCTATCTGGCGATCGTCGCGGGCGTGCCGATCCCGCCGGCGGGGACGATCGACGCCCCGCTCGCCCGCTCGTCGGCGAACCGCAAGAAGATCGCGATCGTCGAGGGGGAGCGCGGCAAGAGGGCGGTGACCCACTACCGAATCGTCGCAGCCGCTCAGGGACGCCGCGTTGGTGGAATGCCGGCTCGAAACCGGGCGCACCCACCAGGTCCGGGTCCACATGGCCTCGATCGGCCATCCCTTGCTCGGCGACCCGGTCTATGGCCGGGCCCGGCCGGCGCATCGCGAGATATTGAAAAGGCTGAATTTTCACCGCCAGGCGCTGCACGCCGCCGCGCTCGGCTTCGTCCATCCGGTTTCGAAAGCAAAACTTATCCTTTAAAAGCGCCCTTCCCTCTGATATTCAGGAACTGTTCGGGGCGCTTACCGTATAGACGATTGAGTGCCGGCACGGTGTGTTATAAGAGCACGGCGCCCAGGGAGAATGAGAAGTATCATGGCAGGTAGAAATGTCCCGGCGACGATCCCGGCGAGCCGGCGGTGAGGCTGGCCTCAACCGCTATCTCGCGGAGATCAAGAAATTCCCGATCCTCGCGCCGGAAGAGGAATATATGCTGGCCAAGCGCTGGACCGAGCATCAGGACACCGATGCGGCGGCCCGGCTGGTCAACTCGCACCTGCGGCTCGTGGCCAAGATCGCGATGGGCTATCGCGGCTATGGCCTGCCCGCTCGCCGAGCTGATCTCCGAGGGCAATATCGGCCTGATGCAGGGCGTGAAGAAGTTCGAGCCCGAGCGCGGCTTCCGCCTCGCCACCTATGCGATGTGGTGGATCCGCGCCTCGATCCAGGAATTCATCCTGCGCTGCTGGAGCCTCGTGAAGATGGGCACGACCGCGGCGCAGAAGAAGTTGTTCTTCAACCTGCGGCGGATGAAGAACCGCATCGAGGCGTTCGAGGACGGCGACCTGAAGCCCGAGGACGTCACCAAGATCGCCACCGATCTCGGCGTCTCCGAAGAGGACGTCGATCTCGATGAACCGGCGCATGGCGATGGGCGGCGACACCTCGCTGAACGTGCCGCTGCGCGACGACTGCGAAGGGCAGCTGGCAGGATTTCCTGGTCGACAGCGAGCCGCTCCAGGACGAGCGCGTCGCCGACGCCGAGGAGACCCGGATCCGCCACGATCTGCTGGTCGAGGCGATGGAGCGCGCTCAACGACCGCGAGCGCCACATCCTGACCGAGCGGCGGCTGACCGACGAGCCGAAGACGCTCGAGGAACTGAGCCAGGTCTACGACGTCAGCCGCGAGCGCATCCGCCAGATCGAGGTCCGCGCGTTCGAGAAATTGCAGAAGGCGCTGATGAACCTCGCCGGCGAGCGGCGGCTGCTCACCGCGGCCTAACGCCTCCGCCTCACCCCAGCGAAGGCTGGGGTCCATACGAGTCAGCATGGATGCCAGCCTTCGCTGGCATGACGGGGTGGGGCGTCAGCGCGTTCCGCTGGGTTGCGACGTCCGGCGCTCGGCGTGCCGCCGTCGTCGCAGTCGGCGCCGGTCTGGCCGCCGTCGCGCCGGCGGCGCCGGATCCCAGCGATAGCGCACGCCCTGCAGCTCGCGCGGCGGCTCGGCGCCCTCGGCGCGGCGGCCGAGCGGCGCCTGGGCGGCCGGGCCGGTGTCGCTGCCGGTCAGCGCCCAGCGCTGGCTGGTGGTGAGCGTGCGGTCGGCGCGGGTGCGCTCGGCGATCATCGCATTGGCGGTGTCGCGCGCAGCGGCTCGTAGCGGCGCAGCACCGCGCGCTGGAAGCTGTCGACGCTGCCCAGCGGCGCTCCGCCTCGGCGGCGGCCGGCGCCGCGGCGGCGTCGCGAGCGCTCGCCGCCATCTGCAGCTCGGAGCGGATCGGCTGGCCGAAGCCGCCGCGCCAGGCGATCGCCGGCTCGGCGCCCGCATAGCGGTTGAGGAAGGCCGCCGGCCGGCCCCAGCCGCCGCGCCAGCGGTAGAAGATGTGGAGGCCGACGGTGGCCGACTTGACCAGGCTCGACGCCCAGTAGGGCACGACATAATTGGCGTGATAATGGGTCGCCCAGCCGACCGGCGCATAGACATAGCCGTTCAGCGCCGCCTCGGCGACCGCGCGCGCCCGCTCCCAATAGACCGGCCATCGGCGCCGCGCCGCAGCGAGCCGTCGCAGGTGAAGCTGAACTGGCAGCCGGTGCTGCGCCGCGCGCCTTCGAAGACGACGCCGCAGACGGTCGTCGGATAAGCGGGATGGCGGACCCGGTTCAGCACCACCTGGGCGACCGCGCGCTGGCCGTCGGTCGGCTCGGTCGCCGCCTCGTAATAGATGGCGGCGGTCAGGCAATCGAGCGAGCGCAGCCGGTCGGCCGCGCCCGAGCCGCCGAGCAGGAACGGCCGCGCCGCCGGATTGGCGAGGCCGGCGATCGGGATCGCCGCGTTGATCGCGATCGCGCTTTCCGGAGCGATCTGGCGCAGCTGGGTGGCCGAGGTCGCCGGGACCGCGGCCCTGCAGGCTGGCGATCGTCGTCGGCCCGCCCGGCTCGTCGAGCTCGGACCGCGGCGAGATCGCACTCGCTGACGATCGCCGCCGCGGTCGACCGCGAACAAGGCCGCCATCGCCGCCAGCACGAGCCAGGCGCGCCAGTTGCGCCGAAGCGCTTCCGGCACGTCGATGCTCGTCGTCTCGAGGGCGATGGCCGTCATTCGATCTCCGTCTTTGCCTCTTGCTGTACTATATACATAATACACGTTGGTCGCGCAATCCTGCGCTTTCGTCTCATCAAAGTCGCGCCAGCCCGACCGCGTTCCTAGGGGCCCGCGTCAACGCGGGGCGCGCCCTTTCGGGTCCGTCACAACCGCGGAAACTCTATTTCCCAACCCTTGCAGGCCGATGTCCTGCGAACCTCAGATGGGGGCCGATATGATGAAAACAAGCTTGTTCACCGCGCATCGCCGCACTGGCCACCGTGGCCGCGGCGCGCCGCCGTCGCGACCGCCCAGTCGCGCCCGGCCGGCGCCGGCGGCACCGTCACATACTGGATGTCGGCCGAAACCACCAGCGGCCTCGCCGCGATGAGCCAGCAGCGGCCGGCCGGCCCCGATGCTCGGCGCGCTCGACGCGGCCGCATGTCGCGGCGCGCGGCGCTTCCTATGTCCGCAACCTGACGCTCCAGCTCGGCAGCCCGCGCCGCGCCGCCGGCGCCCCTGCGGCCGAGCATCTGCCGCCGAGCCGCGCTCGACGCCGGCCCGTCGCTGCCGCTGGTCTCGCCCGAGCGGGCGCCGGTGCAGCCGCAGAACTATACCGCCCCGACCTATCCGCAGGGCCAGCCGCAGGGCCGCATCCTGATCTATTGGGGCTGCGGCGAGCGTGCCCGCCCGGGCCAGCCGTTCGAGATCGACCTTGCCCGCCTCCGCCCCGGCCAGATGCCGCCGGCGATGGCGCAGATGGCGATCCAGGCGATGAACCCGCCCGAGCGCCGCCACCTCCGCCACCTATCGGCGAATGGCCGAACCAGCGCTCGCAGCGACCGGGTCCCGGCCAACGGCTCGCTGGTCGGCGCGCACACGATCCGCGGCAATTACACGCCCGAGATCAACTTCAGCCTCGCCGCGGGCAACGATTTCCTCGCCCCGATCGCGATCACCCGGAACAGCCCGGCGCCCTCGCGCGCAGTGCCCGTCGCCTGGCAGAGCGTCCCGGGCGCCCGCGCCTTCTTCCTGATGGCGATCGGCGCGGCGCAGGACGGCACGATCGTGATGTGGAGCTCGAGCGAGATCCAGTTCAGCCAGATGGGCGTGCTCGACTATCTCTCGCGACGGCGAGATCGCCCGGCTGCTCCAGCAGCGCGTGCTGCTCCCCGCCGCGACCACCCAGTGCACGGTCCCGGCCGAGGTCGCGGGCCGGGTCCAGGCGGCGTCGCTGATGCTGACCGGCTTCGGCGGCGAGGCCAATTTCAGCACGCCCGCGCCCGGCCGGCGCCGGCCGCGGCTGGCGCCCCGACTGGACGGTGAAGCTGCGCACCCGCTCCGCCTATATGCGGCATGCTCGGCCAGGACATGGAAGCGATGATGCGCGGCGAGGCCGGCAGCGCGGAGCCGCAGCGCCGGGAGCAGCCGCAGCGCCGCCGCTCGCTGCGCGACCGAATCCTCGGCCTGTAGCGGTCCGGCGGCGGAGGGGCAGGCTCGGTATCCCGCTCCCCGCCGCCGTCAGCGAAACCGACCGACAACGTCGTCCGCTATGAGGCATCCTGCCGCAGCGGCGCCAGGATCTGGGCGGCTCCGGGCAGAACCGGCGTGGTGGACCGAGCCGCGGCCCAAACCCGTCATGCCAGCGAAGGCTGGCATCCATGCTGATTGGGAGCCCGGCAAGACCGCCCCATGGCCCCAGCCTTCGCTGGATGACGGTTCAATGTGAGCGGGACAGAGTTCTGGTATCCGATCCGGCGATCGTTCCAACGGGCGCAATGTGTAAAAAAATTCGCCGAAAGAAAGTGTGGGGTCCAACCTCCAATATACCTCGAGAGAAGTAGCGATCTCCGACTAGGTCGGAAATGCATGGGATCAGGCTTGCAACATTTACTTAAATAGATCAGGCTGGCTCGATCCTGGGGGCGCCAGATGATGGAACAGGAGCTCAACTGGAAACGAGTTTGTGAAGACGAGGAAGAGCGGATTCGGACGCGTCGCGCGTTACTTCGCAGAAAGGACAAATGCACCTGTCGATTTCCGCCCAATTATGTTGGGCTAGCGCTCTCCGGGGGAGGAATCAGGAGCGCGACCTTCAGTCTGGGGTTGATGAGATCGCTAAGCGAGCAAAGGTTGATCCATTGCGTCGACTATCTGTCGACGGTCTCGGGCGGGGGCTATGCGGGAGCTTTCTTTTGCAGCCTGTTCGTTCCCAACTACCGGCGAGGCCCCGCACCGCTACCGCCTAAGGAATCGAGCGATGCCGAGGCGGAGACCGAGCAGACGCCGCCAGCAGAGGGCGGCGCGGTGGCCCCTGATCTTCAAGAGGGCGCCAAATGCGACGTCCTGGGGCAGGAATTGGGACGCAATGCGATCGCGCAACTGAGACAAGGGGGCCATTATCTCGCCCCCAATGGGACGAGCGACGCCCTTTTCGCGGCGGTCATCGCACTGCGCAACTGGTTCGCCGTGGCAATCACGACGGGTTTGGCGCTGCTGGCGATCTTTTTTGCAGTCAACTTCGCGGTCTCCGCGTTGGAAGTCGTCCTGAAGCAGCCGGCATTCGTTTCGATCTATGTCGAGCATTTCGGATACGAGGACCAGTACCGCGTCTGGCGGTTGACCCTGATCCTGCTCGCCTTCTGGCCGGCGTCGTGCGCGTGGGCCTATTGGTTTACGAGAAGCGGACGGGTTCCGTTGTCCCGTCTCGCTCGGCCGTTCAGCATTCAGTCGCTCGCAGCGCTGCTCATTGTCGTTCTCGCCTTATTTTGGCCGGCGCAGCGGGAGGGATGGCACGAGGTTTTGCGGGACAGCATAGTCGCCATCGGCATGCTTTCCATAACGATCTACACGCTTGCGGAGATCGCGTCGGCCAGGGGCGACCAGCGCGCCGGCGCGACGCGCAAGGCGCGAAACCGGGTCGAAGCGCTCGCGGAGGAGGACAGGGTTCGCAACCGCCTCAGTCGCTGGCTGCTGAGGGGCACGGTGGTGCTTGCCGCCACCGCCGCCTTCGCCGTGTTGCACGTCGCTTCGAGAGAGCGGGCGTTCAGAGAGGGGAAATTCATCAAGGACTTTGGCATCGACCCCACGATTTTGGGATTGGGTGCGGTGGCGATGGCGATCCTCATAGTCATGGCCCGCTCCGTATTCCGCGGCGCTGGAGGCGCAATTCGCTCCCGCCAGCGCAGGATCCTGCTCTCGGCACGCATCAGGCAGCTTGTCTCGCTCACGTTCGGGCTCACACTTCTCGTCGCTTTCGTGACCTTTTGGGCAACCATGGCAGGAGGCGCGAGTCAGTGGATAGAAGGGAACGCCGCTCAGGCATGGGACAATATTGGCAAGAGAGCCAGGTGGCTTGCCGAAGGCGCAGACAGATGGATCATGAGTCCGTTTCAGATTGACCCCGGCTCCGCCGAAAGCGCAACTTTGCTGCTGTTTCTGGTCACGGTAAAGGTCGCTCTCGTCGCGTACCTCATCGGCAACGTGGATTCGCTCCTCAACCGGTCTTCCTTTTCCACATTCTACAGCGGCCGGCTGCGCAGCGCCTATCTGGGTGCGACAAACCCGCGCCGGCAAAGGCTGATGGAGAACCAGGCGGCAGGCACAGCCTCGCAGGACGAAAATGCGGTGCCACTCGACCGCGACGATCCCAACGACGAAATAACCCTCGCATCTTATTACAGGAAAGGCATCAAGGCTCCGATCCACCTCATCAACGTGACCATAAACGAGACCACCAGCAGGTCGTCCAGGGTGATCCAGCGCGACCGCAAGGGCAAATCCATGACGATAGCGCCGTCGGGCTATCTTTATCCTCCGCGCTCGCCCGCGGAGCCGCTGGCGATATTGCGCCGCGAGGAGGCAGAGGATCTGCCGCTCTCGTCATGGATGGCCATTTCCGGAGCAGCCTTCACGACCGGAGCTGGACATCATACGAGCCTCGGCACCGCCATGCTGGCGACCCTGACGAACGTGCGCCTCGGCTATTGGTGGAACTCCACCCATCAGGCGAGAGAGTGGCCGCTTCGCGGCCCGGGACGCCTCGTCCAAACCTACCTGCTGCGCGAGCTGCGCGCGTCCTATGAAGGAACATCGGCCTCGCGGTGGTATCTTTCCGATGGCGGACATTACGAAAATACCGGCGCTTACGAGCTTATCCGGCGACGCATTTCCTTCATCATCGCCAGCGACAACGGCGCGGACCCCCATTACGAATTCAGCGACCTCGTGAACCTGATGCGCAAGGCGCGTATCGACTTCGGGACGGAGATCGAGTTTCTTGACGAGCCGGAGCTCGATTCCCTGTTCGCCGATTCTCCGCTCCGCGATGTGTTCGGATCGCTCGACGAAATCAGAAAGAGCGGCAAGCAGGCCACCCGGGCCGCGGCGGATCCCGGAACAAGGGAGCCCAAGGCCGGGCCTTATGCGACCCTTGCTCGCGTCCGCTATCCCGACCTCGACAAGGAGAAAGCGTCGACCGGCACGCTGCTTCTGATCAAGCCCAGGATTACCGGCCGCGAGCTGCCGGATCTGGTCCAGTATCGAGACGTGAATGCAGCCTTTCCCCAGCAACCGACGACAAACCAGTTCTTCGACGAGGCACAATGGGAGAGTTACTACCGGCTCGGGCAGCTGATCGGGGATATGATCTTCAAGAAGGACAGGTTCCCCCGGGAAACGAGCCGCTCGCGCTGGACTCCATGGAGCCTCGAACCGCTGCCCACCGTGAGCGCTCGGCGGCGGAGCTCCGAGCAGCGCAGTAGCGCTTCGTCGAACTGACGAGTATCGAACCCAGACCGAAGCGGCTAAAGTTCGGTATGAGCGAGCCTATACCCCCTCCCGAAGCGGCCGTACGCGAGACCCATTGCACCGCCGAGCAATATGAGCGGCTCTACCGGCAATCGCTCGACGATCCGGACGGCTTCTGGGCCGGGCAGGCGCGGCGGATCGACTGGGTGAAGGCGCCCGAGCGGATCGCCGACTGGTCGTTCGATCCGCTCGAAATCAAATGGTTCGAGGACGGCGTTCTCAATCTGTGTCACAATTGCGTCGACCGGCACCTGGCGGCGCGGTCGGCCGACGTCGCGATCGTCTGGGAAGGCGACGAGCCGGGCGTCACCCGGACTTTGACCTTCGGCGAGCTCCACGCCGAGGTGGTCCGCATGGCGAACAGCCTGAAGGCATTGGGCGCCGGCAAGGGCGACCGGGTCACGCTCTACATGCCGATGATCCCCGAGGCGGCGGTGGCGATGCTCGCCTGCGCCCGGATCGGAGCGATCCACAGCGTCGTCTTCGGCGGCTTCTCGCCCGAAGCGCTGCACGGCCGGATCGAGGATTGCGCGAGCCGCTTCGTCGTCACCGCCGACGGCGGCCGGCGCGGCGGCAAATTGGTGCCGCTCAAGGCCAATGTCGACGCGGCGCTTGAGCGTGGCGGCGAGGTCGCGGGCGTGATCGTCGTCCGCCACCTCGGCAACGAGGTCGCGATGCGGGGCGGCCGCGACCATTGGTATGACGAGATCGGCGCGACCATCCCCGACGATTGCCCGTGCGAGCCGATGGCGGCCGAGGACCCGCTCTTCATCCTCTACACGTCGGGCTCGACCGGCAAGCCCAAGGGCGTGCTTCACACCACCGGCGGCTATGCGGTGTGGACCGCGACCAGCTTCCACTACGTCTTCGATTACCGCCCCGGCGAGCTCTTCTGGTGCACCGCCGACGTGGGCTGGGTCACCGGCCACTCCTACGTCGTCTACGGGCCGCTCGCCAACGGCGCGACGACCTTCATGTTCGAAGGCGTGCCCAACTACCCGGATTTCTCGCGCTTCTGGGACGTCGTCGAGCGCCACAGGGTCGCCATCTTCTACACCGCGCCGACCGCGATAAGGGCGCTGATGCGCGAGGGCGAGGCTCCGGTCACCAAGCACGACCGCTCGTCGATCCGGCTGCTCGGCACGGTCGGCGAGCCGATCAACCCCGAAGCCTGGCTCTGGTATTGGCGGGTGGTCGGCGACGAACGCTGCCCGATCGTCGACACCTGGTGGCAGACCGAGACCGGCGGCATCATGATCACCACTTTGCCCGGCGCGCACGACATGAAGCCGGGATCGGCGGGCCGCCCCTTCTTCGGCATCGTCCCCGAGCTGGTCGGCGCCGACGGCGCGGTTCTGGAAGGCGCCGCATCCGGAAACTTGTGCATCGCCCGCTCCTGGCCGGGCCAGATGCGAAGCGTCTACGGCGACCACGAACGCTTCGTGCAGACCTATTTCAGCGCCTATCGCGGCAAATATTTCACCGGCGACGGCTGCCGCCGCGACGAGGACGATTATTACTGGATCACCGGCCGGGTCGACGACGTGCTCAACGTCTCCGGCCACCGGCTCGGCACGGCGGAGATCGAGTCAGCGTTGGTCAGCCACCGCCTCGTCGCCGAAGCCGCGGTCGTCGGCTACCCTCACGACATCAAGGGCCAGGGCATCTATTGCTACGTGACTTTGATCGCGGGCGAGGAAGGATCGGCCGCGCTCGAAGCCGAACTCAGAGCGCACGTCCGCACCGAGATCGGCCCGATCGCGACCCCCGATCTGATCCACTTCACCCCGGCTCTCCCCAAGACCCGCTCGGGCAAGATCATGCGCCGCATCCTCCGCAAGATCGCGGAGAACGAGTTCGGGAATCTGGGCGACACGTCGACGCTGGCCGAACCGGCGCTGGTGGAGAGCCTGATCGAGGGCCGGCGAAACCGGTGACCGGTGCTTTGGCTGAGCCGGCTAGATCAACGCATTGATCCTCGTGGCTCTAAGGGGCGATTGAAAGCTGCCCTTCACACTAGCTGAAGTTCCACCCTTCTCCCCACCACCGCCGCCGCCTTTTGCAGCGTCTCGATCGTGACATTGCCGTTTTCGGGGTCGAGCACGCGATCGACCTGGGTTCGGCTCGTGCGCATCAGGCGCGCGAGACCGCTCTTGCTGATTCCGCGCTGGCGCATTGCCTCGCCAAGCTGCCAGGCGATCACTTCCTTGATCGCTTTCGCCTGCGTCTCCGCCAGGATGCCGTCCTCTTCAAGGAAACTGTCCAGCGTCGATCCGCGATACCTGTTGTCAGCCATTCCCGATCTCCTTCTTCCGCTCACTCGCCAGCTTCAGGTCGGCCGGCGGCGTTTTTTGCGACTTCTTGACGAATCCGTGCAGGGCATAGAGTTCGCTCCCGTGGAAGCAAATCAACACCCGCGCGATCGTCCTGTCCGGCAAACTCGTGCGAACTTCGAACAATCCTTTTCCCATCGGACGGACCAGCGGCATTCCCACCGGCCACCGATATTGGACCCGCTGCAAATCCATCCCGATGGCGCGCCGACTTTCGGGCGGCAGCGCGCCGAGCCACGCCCGCACCGGCTCGCTGCCTCCCGCCGATCAAAGACCAGCTCGAACTTTCGAACCGCCGAGGTCATCCCATCCCAATATGCACCTTTTAAGGTGCATAGCAAGTCTTGCGATCCGCATGGCGGTCGCCAACATGCTTCCAATACAGCAGCGAGTCTGCCACGTTCTTCCGACGCATGCCTCGGAATCCAGAAGGCTGGTACCTCATGAGACTTTCTGAGTGACCCACCTCGTCGCGGCCGATATCGGCGGCACCCACGCCCGCTTCGCGCTCGCCCAACTGGTGCCGAGCGGGCGGCCGCGGCTCGGCGAGATGCGCAAGTACCGGACCCGCGACTGCGCGGGGCTCGCCGAGGCCTGGGCCAGGTTCGAGCGCGACAGCGGCGGCGCCCTGCCCCGCGCCGCGGCGATCGCCGTCGCCGCGCCGATCGAAGGCGACGTGCTGACCTTCATGAACTCCGCCTGGCGGATCGACCGCCACGCCATCGCCGGCGATCTCGGCCTCGATGCGCTCACCCTCCTGAACGATTTCGGCGCCGTCGCCCACGCCGTCTCGGTGGCCCTGCCCGACGAGCTGGAGCCGATCGCCGGCCCCGGCGCTCTGCCGGCCGACGGCATCGCCAGCGTGATGGGCCTCGGCACCGGCCTCGGCGTCGCGATCCTCGACCGGCGCGGCGGCCGCGTCGCGGTGATCGAGACCGAGGCCGCCCATATCGGCTTCTGCCCGCTCGACCCGCAAGAGGAGGAGCTCAGCGACGCGCTGACCGCCCGCTACGGCCGAGCCTCGGTCGAGCGGGTCGTCTCAGGGCCCGGCCTGATCGACATCCATCGCTTCCTCGGCGGCGGCGACTGGGATCCGAACCAGGCCGGGACCCTGTGGGAAGCGGCGATCGCGGGCGCCGATCCGGTCGCCGAAAAGGCGCTCTCGATCCTGGTCCGCTGCTTCGGCGCCGCCGCCGGCGACATCGCCCTCGCCCACGGCGCGATGGGAGTCGCCGTCACCGGCGGCCTCGCCAACCGGATCCTGCATTTGCTGCGCACGCCCGTCTTCGAGGCGCGCTTCGCCGCCAAGGGCCGTTACCGGGCGCGGATGCTGCGCACGCCGGTGCGGCTGGTCACCTATGCCGAGCCCGGCCTGCTCGGCGCCGTGATCGCATTCGAGAGGGAATGGGGGCCGTAGCCGTCATCCCGGCGAAGGCCGGGATCCGGTGGAGACGGCTGCGACTTCTTGTCCTGGGATCCCGGCCTTCGCCGGGATGACGGTTTCCTAGCGCGGCGCCATCCGGATCGCGCCGTCAAGGCGGACATATTCGGCGTTCATATAGACGGTCTCGGCCATGAAGACGGCGAGCCGGGCATATTCCTGCGCCTGGCCGAGGCGCTTCGGGAAGGGCACCTGGGCGGCGAGCGCGTCCTTCACCTGCTGCGGCATCATCGCCACCATCGGCGTCTCGAACACGCCGGGCAGGATGGTGTTGATCCTGATCCCCTCCCCCATCAGGTCGCGGGCGATGGGGAGAGCCATGCCGAGCACGCCGGCCTTGGACGCGGTGTAGGCGGCCTGGCCGATCTGGCCGTCCTGGGCGGCGACCGAGGCGGTGTTGACGATGACGCCTTTCTCGCCGTCCTCGAGCGGCTCCAGCGTCGCCATGCCGGCCGCCGAGGCGGCGAGCACCCGGAAGGTGCCGATCAGGTTGATCTGGATGGCGAGCTCGAACTGGTGGACCGGATAGCGCTTGATCTCGCCCGTCGCCTTGTCGCGGCCGACCGTCTTCGCCGCATTGGCGACGCCGGCGCAATTGACGCAGATCCGCTCCTGGCCGTGCGCGTCGCGCGCCTTGGCGAAGCCGGCGTCGACCGCCTCGTCCGAGGTCACGTCGACCTGGCAAAAGACGCCGCCGATCTCGCCCGCGACCTTCTCGCCGCGCTCGGAGTCGCGGTCGAAGATCGCCACCTTGACCCCCCTCGCCGCCAACGCCCGCGCCGTCGCCTCGCCGAGGCCGGAAGCGCCGCCGGTGACCACCGCGGCGATGTTGCTGTCGAGTTTCATGGAATTTCCTCTCTTCCGTTCGGGCTGAGCCTGTCGAAGCCCAGCTCTTGTCTCGGCTCCTAAAGGCAAGGAAGGCCCTTCGACAAGCTCAGGGTGAACGGCGTGGGTTGGGGACCCGCGATGATTCGTTCTTGACCGCTGCGGCTGGTTCTCCCAACTCTCTCCAACATGGGAGGGACAATCCCGAGCATTGGCGAAATCCAGCGAAAAGTCTCCGCTGCCGTCTTTGGGAAACCTCTTATCACTAACGTCCATCGGGGCATGGTTGTTGAGGCTATTGTTGCTTCCGCGCTGGAACCGGAATGGCGTTGGTGTTCGGAGGACTATTCGTCCTGGGATTTCGAACGCAGCGACGGCACCAAGCTCGAGGTGAAGCAGTCGTCGGCGCGCCAGAGCTGGGCGACCGACAAGCCCTCTGCCTGCTCGTTCGACATCGCGCATCGAGCAGGTCGTTACGAGGCCGGCACCCAATGGATCGATGCCCCCGGCCGAAACGCTCAAGTCTATGTTTTCGCGTACCATCCGATTTTTGACGAAACGGCCGATCACCGGGACGCGAGCCAATGGGAATTTTATGTCCTGCCCACGAGCCAGCTCCCCGATACCAAGCAGATTTCCCTGAGCAGTGTGCAAGCGCTTGCCGAGGCCAATGCTTTCGCTGGCCTGAGACAGGCCGTAGCTGTTGCGACGCAAGCGCCATAATCGTTGCGGACGACCGCCCCGGCTGGAACGCTTGGCTCTGACGCGCTATCTGGGCGGGAAACGAGGTGCGAAACATGGCAGGCAACCCCTTCACCAACCATCCCAGGGAAGTCGGCGAGGGCTATGGGCACCATTTCGTCAATGCGTCCGCCTTCGGATTGCGGATGCTCGCCGGCGGCGTCGCCGTCCTGATCCACGCCGTCTTCCCCTTCCTGTTCGTCAACACCGGCAGCCGGACGATGGACAAGCTCCACAAGCGCATGACGAGGCGTGCCGACAAGGCCAATTGGGAGCGCCACCCAATCATTTGAGCGGCGTCAGGAGCCAGTTTCGTTCGGATGGAATCGTTCCCCGGCGAAAGCCGGGGTCCAGCGACACGAACGGCAAGACTGGACCCCGGCTTTCGCCGGGTAACCGGTGCTTCATCTCACTCTAGAAGCTGAAGCTGATCCCCACCGCGGCGATGCCGCGCTCGCGCCGGCGCACGTCGGCCGAGCGGTGGGCGGGCTCGACGTGGGTCGCCGGGCGGGGGGTCTCGACGACGCGGAAGCGGCCGACGCCGAGCGTGACCTGGCCGCCGAGCGGCATGGCCGCGATCAGGCCGTTGCGGCGCGGCGCTCCGGCCTCGCGCACGTCGCCGCCCGGCATTCGGAAATCGGGGAGGCCCTGCGGACGGTCTTCGAAGGTCGAGCCGATGCCGATCGGCGCGATCGTCGATACATAGCCCGATTGCGCAGCGGCGGGCCCCGCCGCAGCGAGGATAAGAACGAAGATCGGGACACGCCGCGGCATCCGAACACCCCTGTTGTTCCGCCTTGGGAACAGAGCGCTTCAAAAGGCCTTGCGGTTCCCTCCGTTACGGGCGCGCACCAATTGAGTGCTCAGAGCTTCAGCTTGCGCCGGTCGGCGAGGACGGCGCGGGCGGCGTTGTGGCCCGGCGCGCCGGTGACGCCGCCGCCGGGATGGGCGCCCGCGCCGCACAGATAGAGGCCGGGGAGCGGCATTCGATAATCGGCATGGCCGAGCATCGGGCGGTTCGAGAAGAGCTGGTCGAGGCCCATCTTGCCGTGGAAGATGTCGCCGCCGATGAGGCCGAAGCGGCGCTCGAGATCGAGCGGCGACAAAGCGAGGCGGCCGAGCACCGACGCGGCGAAGCCCGGCGCGTAGCGATCGACATGGGCGATGATCGCGTCGGCGGCCTCGTCGCGCCGCGAATCCCAGCCGCCCGGAACGTCATAGGGGAAATGCTGGCAGAACAGGCTGGCGACATGGGCGCCGGCCGGGGCGAGGCTGTCGTCGAGCGTCGAGGGGATCAGCATCTCGACGACCGGCTCCTTCGACCAGCCTTCGGTGCGCGCGGTCAAATAGGCGCGGTCCATATAAGCGAGCGACGGCGCGATGATGATGCCGGCGGTGAGATGGTCGCCGGGCTCCGGCAAGGCGGTGAAGCGCGGCAGCTCGGAGAGCGCGACGTTCATCCGGAAGGTCGCCGATTCGCTCGCCCAATGCGCCATCCGGCGGGCTGGCTCGGCATCGACCGCGCCCTCGGGAAGCAGCTTGGTGAAAAGCAGCTTCGGGTGGACGCCGGCGACCACCGCCTTGGCGCGGTACGCCTTGCCGCCGGCGACGGCGCCAACCGCTTTGCCGCCCTCGACGATCACCTCGTCGACCGGCGTGTCGAGGAGGATCTCGACGCCCGCCTCGCGCGCCGCCTTGGCCATCGCCTGGGTGATCGCGCCCATGCCGCCGATCGCGTGGCCCCAGGCGCCCTCGACCCCGGCCGCCTCGCCGAAGACGTGGTGGAGCAGGACATAGGCCGAGCCCGGCGCATAGGGGCTGGCATAATGGCCGACGACGGCGTCGAAGCCGAACAGGGCCTGGACGAGCTCGTGGCTGAAATAGCGCTGGAGGATGTCGGCGGCCGACTTGGTGAAGAAATCGACGAGGTGGCGCTGGCTCCTCGAGGCCGAGCCGGCCGACGCCGCCGCCGAGTTTCAGCAAGGCGAACAGATCGGCGAGGCCGCCGCCGGCATTGGGCGGCGCGCGCAGCAGCCACTGGCGAAGCACGCCGACGACTCCGTTCAGCGCCGCCGAATAGGCGTCGTAATTCCCGGCGTCGGCCGGCGAATGGCGGGCGATCTCGCGCTTGGTGAGACCGCCGCGGCCGGCGAGCAGATAGTCGCCGCCCAGCGTCGGCAGGAAATTGTCGATCTTGCGGAGCACGACCTTAAGGCCGTGCTCGTAGAGCCGCATGTCGCTGATCACCTTGGGGTTGAGCAGGCTGACCGTGTAGCTCGCGGTCGAGTTGCGGAAGCCGGGATGGAATTCCTCGGTCACCGCCGCCCCGCCGACGACGGAGCGCGCCTCGAGCATCGTCACCTTGAGCCCGCGCGTCGGCGAGATAGAAGGCGCAGACCAGAGCGTTGTGGCCCGCGCCGATGATCAGGATGTCGGACGTCATGGCTCGCCTATAGGCGGGGATCGAGCGGCACCGCCAGAGTCGCCTTCACTCGGCGCTTGACGAAATAGGTCTCGAAGCGGCGCACCGCCGGATGCTGCTCGATCAGCGCCGCCGTGAAGGCGTTATAGGCGTCCATGTCCGCGGCGACGACGAGCAGCATGATGTCGAAGGCGCCGGAAATGTCGAGGCAGAGCTGGACGTTGGGGCTCGCGGCCAGGCGGCGGCGAAGGCGGTCGCCCTCCTGCGGGGCGTGGCGCTCCAACTGGATGTGGATGAGCGCGGAGAGCGGATGGCCGGCCGCGTCTTCGGAGATCAGCGACACGTCGGCGGCCACCGCCCCTGTCGCCCGAAGCCGGCGCAGCCGCCGCGCCACCGCCGAGGAGGAACGGCCGACCTGCTCGGCGAGCCGGTCGGCGGTCTGCAGATTGTCCTCCTGAAGGCAGGCGAGCAGACTGATGTCGAGCTTGTCGAGCCTCCGGCCCATGAAGCTTCACCCCAAGAATTTTGCCAGAATCTGGCACGCTATTCCTTGTATTTGCCCGAAATCACAGCCGATCCCAAGGGATAAGGAGGGCAAGGGTCCGGCAGAAGGAGCATTCAGGATGCGGCGTTCGAGTTTCATGATCGCGGCGGGGCTGGCGCTGGCGTCGCTGGCGCCCTCCGGCGCGCCCGTGGCGGCACAGCCGGCGGCGGCGGCCGCAGCCGCGGACGGGCGCGCGGTCGTCGCCGAGGTCCGCCGGATCCTGGCCGAACGCTATGTGCTGCCCGAGCGGCGGCCGGCGCTCGATTCGATCCTGGCGCAGGGCCTGGCCGCCGGGCGCTACGACGTCCGCGACCCCGCCACCCTGGCCGAGCGGATCAACGCCGATCTCGACACCGCCGGACGCGACCGGCACCTCACCTTCGGTTACAATCCGGTCCAGGCGGCGATGCTGGCGGTCCGAAGCGGGGAGAACGAGCCCGACAGGGGCGCGTTCGAGCGCGAGGCCAGGGCCAACAATCACGGCGTGAAAAGTCTTCGCGTGCTCCCGGGCAACGTGCGTTACCTGGATTATGACGCCTTCCTGTGGACCGGCCCCGAAAGCGCCGCCGCGCTCGAAACGGCGATGCGCTTTCTGGCCGGCGGCGACGCGGTGATCGTCGACCTCAGGCGCAACGGCGGCGGCAGCCCCGCCGCGGTCCAGTACATGATCAGCCATTTCCTTCCCGCCGGCCGGCCGCTCGTCACCTTCCACATGAACGGGGAGCCTTCGCCGGACCGCCTCTCGACGTTGGCCGAGCTGCCGGCCGGCCGGATGGTCGGCAAGCCGCTCTACGTGCTGACCAGCGGCGGCACGGCTTCGGCGGCGGAGGAATTCACCGGCCATGTCGGGGGCTATAGGATCGGCGAGCTGGTCGGCGAGACGACCGCGGGCGCCGGTTTCCGCAACGAGCTGGTGCCGATCGCGGGCGTCTATGTGCTCAGCGTCTCGGTCGGCCGTGCCGTGCTCGCCTCGACCGGGCGCGACTGGGAGGCGGTCGGGCTCGCGCCGACGATCCGGACCGAGGTCGGCGGCGCGCTCGACGTCGCCCACGCTCATGCCCTGCGCCGGCTCGCCGCCGCCGCCTCCGCGGAGGACCGGCCGCGGATCGAGGCGATCGCCGACGCGGTCGCGGCTCGGACCGAAGCGCGGGCGCCGGCGCTGCCGCTCGCCGCTTATGCGGGCAGCTACGGCGAACGCGCGATCGTCGCCGAGGACGGCCGGCTCTATTACCGGCGCGGCACCCGCCCGCGCACCGCCCTGATCGCCCTCGGCGGCAACCTTTTCGCGCTCGACAGCGATCCGTCGTTCCGCCTCGACTTCGAGGTCGCCGCCGGCCGAGCGTCGGCGTTCGAAATGGGCGCCGCCGGCGGGCCGGCCCAAGGCCGCTACGAGCGGACTCAATAGCGCAGCGGCCGCGCTCTTCCCGTCGCCCCAGCGAAGGCTGGGGTCCATACCGACTCCGCTTGGATGCCAGCCTTCGCTGGCATGACGAGAAGGATTTTTCCGACGTCGCTTGCGTGTTAGGCTTCGCGCCTGCCAATCGATGGGGGAGCGGAAAGCGATGAAGCGGATAGTGACGATGAGCGCGGCGGCGCTTGCTTTGGCAATTCCGTCGCCGGCAATGGCGCAGCAGGTGGGCGATTGGGTGCTCGGCCAGTGGCGGGACGATCCCCAATGGTATCCGGGCGTGGTGATCGCCCGCGACGGAGGCGATGTCACGATCCGCTACGACGACGGATCGACCGAGATCCGGTCGGTCGATCAGGTGCGGCCGTACGACTGGCGCGCCGGCACTCGGGTCACCTGCTTATGGACCGACGGCCGCTGGTACGGGGCCACGCTGACCCGGACCTACCCCGACGGCCGCACCCTCGACGTGCGCTACGACGACGGCGAGACCCAGCGCACCCAGACCGGGCGCTGCCGGCAGGATTCTTAGGCTGTATCGACATTCAGCCGATGCCCTCTGTGCAGACCGAATGGATGCCAGCCTCCGCTGGCATGACGAGAAAATCGGCTAGCGCATCAGCACCAGCTCTTCCGACATGGTCGGATGGAGCGCCACGGTCTCGTCGAACTGGGCCTTGGTCAGCCCGGCCTTGACCGCGATCGCGGCGGCCTGGAGGATTTCGGGGGCGTCGGGGCCGATCATGTGGATGCCGACCACCTTGTCGGTCTCCTCGTCGACGATCAGCTTGTAGAGCGAGCGTTCGTTGCGGCCGGCGAGCACGTTCTTCATCGGCCGGAAATCGGAGACGTAGGTCTTGTAGCTGCCGAGCTTGTCGCGCGCCTGGCCCTCGGTCATGCCGACCGAGGCGATCGGCGGGTGGCTGAACACGGCCGAGGGGATGTTGGCATAATCGACCCGGGTCGGCTTGCCGCCGAACACGGTGTCGGCGAAGGCCTGGCCCTCGCGGATCGCGACCGGGGTCAGCTGGACCCGGTCGGTGACGTCGCCGATCGCGTAGATGCTCGGCACCGACGACTGATTGTCCTCGTCGACCAGGATGGCGCCGTTCCTGCCGAGCTCTGACGCCCGCCTTGTCGAGCCCGAGCCCGGCGGTGTTCGGATCGCGGCCGACCGCCCAGAGCAGCAGGTCCGCGTCGATCGGGCTCGATCCGCCGAGGTGGATGCGCAAGCGAGCCGTCCCTGCGCTTGACGATCTTCTCGAACGGCGCGTTGAACTTGAAGCCGATGCCCTTGGTCAGCGAGATCTGGAGCAGCCGGTCGCGGACCTGCTCGTCATAGTGGCGCAGGATGAGGTCGCCGCGATTGACGATGGTCACCTCGCAGGAGAATTGGTGGAGGATGCCGGCGAATTCGTTGGCGATATAGCCGCCGCCGGCGATCACCGCGCGCTTCGGCATCGGCGTCGAGGTGGAACATCTCGTTGGAGGTGATGCCATGTTCGGCGCCGGGCACGTCGGGGACGACCGGATGGGCGCCGGTGGCGATCAGGATGGTCGCGGCGCTCAGCTTCGTGCCGTCGGCCAGCGTCACCTGGTTGGGGCCGGTCACCGTCGCGCGCTGGGCGAGGATCTCGACCTCGTGGCGCTCGAGGATGTCGGTGTAGATGCCTTCGAGCCGCTCGACCTCGGCGAGGACGTTGTCGCGCAGCGTCGGCCAGTCGAACTTGCAGCTGCCGACCTTCCAGCCGAAGCGGCGCGCGTCCTGCAGATCCTCGGCGAAATGGGCGCCGTAGACGAGCAGTTTCTTGGGCACGCAGCCGCGGATCACGCAGGTGCCGCCGACCTTATATTCCTCGGCGACGGCGACGCGGGCGCCGTGCGCGGCCGACGACCCGCGCCGCGCGCACGCCGCCCGAGCCGGCGCCGATGACGAACAGGTCGTAGTCGTAGCTCTTGGTCATTCGATGGGCTCCAGCCAGATCGATCGTTCGGCGAAATCGGTGGTGATCCGGAAATGGCGAAGGATCGAGGTGCCGAAATTGAGATCGGACGCGGTCGAGCCGGGGTCGATCGCGGCGCGCACGTCGCGGAAGGTGCGGCCGGCGACGGTGAGCTCTGCTCAGGATGACGATGTCGCGCCGGCGCTCCCCGCCGAGGCCGCCGCCGGCATTGCGCTCGACGATCCGTGCCGGCGCGGTGAGGCCGATCCGCTCGGCATAGGCCCGGCCGATCAGCACCTCGCTGCCATTGCCGGTGTCGAACGCCGTTTCGACCGGCGGATGGCCCTCGACCGCCGCCGGGAAGGTCGGGATGCCGCGATGCTCGCCGACCGGCAGGCGGGTGCCGCGCGCTTCGCCCTCGAACCGCTCGATCGTCCGCCGCGCGATAGTCGATCCTGAGCCGCGCGGCGTCGAACAATTCGCGGCCGAGCAGCATGTCGACGTTGCGGCCGAGCAGGCGCGAGGAGACCTCGCCGAGGTCGAGGATGGCGACTCGCTGGTCGAGCACGGCGCCGGCGGCATGGATCGCGACATGGTCGGCGAAGCGCGCCTCCATCGCGTCGGCGCCTGAGCCGTGGGCGGTGGCGCCGCCGGTGCCGGTCAGCCCGAGCGCGGCGGCGAAATCGTCGTCGAGCATCGTCATCTCGGCGGCGGAATCGAGCAAGGCGGCGGCGGGACGGCCGTTGACGGTGACCGCGACGAACGGGCGGTCGTTGAACAATTCGAGCGGCTCGGCGGCGGCGGGCGCGGCGAGCGCCAGCAGAGCGAGGATCGGCAGGCCTTTCATTCGCGATCCTCCCCGAAGGCGCGGGCGATCAGGGCCTCGGTCGAGGGATCGAAGTCGGTCTCCCCGTCGCCGTCGAGCGCCTTCGCCATCTCCTTGCCGAGCTCGACGCCGAACTGGTCGAACGGGTTGATGCCGAGCAAAGCGGCATTGGCGAAGACGCGGTGCTCGTAAAAGGCGATCAGAGCGCCGAGCGTCGCCGGATCGAGCCGGTCGAGCAGGATCGTCGTCGACGGCCGGTCGCCGGGATAGGAGCGGTGCGGATCCGTCCGAGGCGCGGCCGGCCATCAAGGCGGCGCCCTGGGCGAAGCAATTGATCGAGGAGCTGGCCGTGATGATCGGCGACGAGACTGTGTCGGGCTCGATCGCCGCGACGAACTCGACCGGGACGAGATGGGTGCCCTGGTGGAGCAGCTGGAAGACCGCGTGCTGGGCGTCGGTGCCGATGCCGCCCCAGACGATCGGCGCGGTGGCGCGGCCGACCGGCCGGCCGTCGAGGCGGACGCTCTTGCCGTTCGATTCCATTTCGAGCTGCTGGAGATAGGAGGGGAGCAGGCGCAGGCGCTCGTCATAGGCGAAGACGCGCGCGGGTCTCGGCGCCGCGGACGTTGGCGTAATAGAGGTCGACGAAGGCGGCGAGGACCGGCGCGTTCGCGGCGAGCGGCGCGAAGCGGAAGTGGCGGTCCATCGCCGCAGCGCCTTCGAGCAGGCTTTCGAACGCGTCCCAGCCCAGAGCGAGCGCGGCCGGAAAGCCGATCGACGACCAGAAGCGAATAACGGCCGCCGACGCGTTTCGGCGAACGGCAGGATGCGGGTTTCGTCGACGCCGAACTCGATCGCCTTTTCCGGGCTCGCGGTGAGCGCGATGACCCGGCCATAGGGATCGTCGACGCCCGCATCCTCCAGCCAGCGCAGCGCGGAGCGCGCGTTGAGCATGGTCTCGCTGGTGGTGAAGGTCTTGGACGCGATCGCGATCAGGGTCGCGGCGGGATCGAAATCGGCCACCGCCTCCTCGAGCGCGGCGCCGTCGACGTTGGAGACGACCGCGGCGTCGTAGCGGCCGGCCTTGCGGCCGAGCGCGTCGATCAGCAGCTTCGGGCCGAGCGCCGAGCCGCCGATGCCGATGTGGAGGATGTGGCGGACCGGCCCGAACGCCTCGGCCTCGATCGCGTCGATCGAGCGCGCGCATTCGGGCGTGGCAGCCGGCGGCGCGGGCGACGCTGTCCGGCGCCCCCTGCCCGCGCTCGGCCGTGTGCTCGGCGGCGCGGCCTTCGGTCGGGTTGACGTGTCCGCCGGCGAACATCGCGTCGCGGCGGGCGGCGAGGCCGGCCTGTTCGGCGAGCGCCAGGAAGGAGCCGAGGAGCGCCGCGGCTCAAATGGGTCTTGGAGAAATCGAAGCGGATGCCGCCTTCCTCGACGACCAGCCGCTGGAGCCGGTCCGGCTCGGCCGCGAACAGATCCTGGAGCGATTCGGCAGGCGCGCTTTCCAGCGTCTTCCAGGCGTCTTGAGTCATATCGCGGCTTCTTAAGGCGGCGCCGCTCGAAAGCCCAGCTTGACCTGCGCGCGGATGCGTGTATCTACACGCAAATGCTCGAAACCGTCTGCGCCTGCACCAAGCTGCGCCGCTCGGCGCGGATCGTCAGCAGCCTTTACGACGAGGCGTTGGCGCCGGCGGGCTTCACCGTGGCGCAATTCTCGCTGCTCCGCATGCTGCAGCGCGCCGGGCCCTGCTCGCTGACCGCGCTCGCCGCCGCCACCGGCCACGATCGCACCACCCTCAACCGTACGCTGCGCCCGCTCGAGCAGGCGGGAATGATCGAGTCTTCGACCGGCGCCGATCGGCGCGCCCGGATCGTCGCCGTCACCGGCGACGCCAAAGCCGCGATGCGCCGCGCCCAGCCGCGCTGGGAAGAAGCGGAGCGGCGGATCGACTCCGCGCTCGGGCCGGACCGGGCCGCTTTGTTCGCCATGCTCGACCGGGTGGAGGATCTGCGGGCATGACCATGAAGCGGCCGTGGATCGTGATCGCCTGCGCGGCCTTCATCGTCACCCTGGCGATGGGAGTCCGCCAGGCGTTCGGCCTGTTCCTGCCGCAGATGAGCGTCTCGCTCGGCATCGGCCGCGAGAGCTTCGGCCTCGCCATCGCCATCTCCAACCTCGTTTTCGGGCTCGCCCAGCCGTTCATCGGCGCACTCGGCGACCGCCACGGCGCCGGCCGGGTCGTCTTCTTCGGCACCCTGCTCTACGTCGCCGGCCTGGCCGGCGCGGCCTGGGTCGGAAGCGCGCTCGGGCTCCATCTCACGCTCGGCCTGCTGGTCGGCGTGGCGCTGGCGGCGACCACCTTCGTCGTCGTGCTCGGCGCGGTCGGGCGGGTGGTGCCGGCGGAGCGGCGCGGGCTCGCCTTCGGCATCGTCACCGCGGGCGGCTCGCTCGGCCAGTTCCTGGTCGTGCCCGGCGCTCAGCTGCTGCTCTCCGAGCTCGGCTACCGGCTGGCGCTGATCGTTCTCGCCGGCCTCGTCGGCCTCTGCGCAATGCTCGCGCTGGGCGTCGCCGGCAAGCCGGCCGCTCCGGCCGACGAAGGCCCGCGCCAGTCGCTGAAGGAAGCGCTGGCCGAGGCCGGCCGCCATCGCGGCTATTGGCTGCTCAATGCCGGCTTCTTCGTCTGCGGCTTCCACATCGCCTTCATCGCCACCCATTTCCCGGCCTATCTCGACGACAGGGGCTTGGGCCTCGGCATCGGCGCAAGCGCGCTTGCGCTGGTCGGCCTGTTCAACATCTTCGGCTCCTATCTGTTCGGCCTGTCGGGCGATTTCTGGCGCAAGAAATATGTGCTGAGCGCGATCTACGCCGCGCGCGGCCTGGTCATCGCCGCCTTCCTGGCGCTGCCGCTGTCGCCGTTCACGGCCCTCGCCTTCGCCGCGGCGATGGGCTTCCTCTGGCTCGGCACTGTGCCGCTGACCAGCGGCCTGGTCGGCCAGATGTTCGGGGTCCGCTATCTCTCGACGCTCTACGGCATCGTCTTCCTCAGCCATCAGGTCGGCAGCTTCTTCGGCGCCTGGGCGGCCGGCTATTTCTACGACCGCAGCGGCAATTACGACTGGGCCTGGGCGGCCTCGATCGCGCTCGCCTTGTTCGCTGCGCTCGTCCACCTGCCGATCCGCGACGCCCCGGTCGCGCGGCTGCGGCCGGCATGACCCGCTACTGGATCGCGCCTTTGCTCGCGGCGCCGCTCGTCGCGCTGGGCATCTGGCTGTGGCGCGACCAGGGGCTGATGATCGCGCTCGCCGACTTCGCCGCAGCCTGCTTCTAGCGTCGGTTCGCGTGAGATTGACTCGTCATTCCAGCGCAAGCTGGAATCTCAATTCTTCATAGCCGCTGAAAGGAAAGGAGATTCCAGCTTGCGCTGGAATGACGGTGTTTCAGACCGAACGAAACAGCTCTAGCCGGCGTCAGTCCCGGTCGACGCTGAGCACCTCGATTGCGCCGCCGTCATCCGAATTGCACGACCAGACATGGTTGCCGCACGCGGCGCCGCCGCTCCGCGAGAGACATTCGGCTTGCGAGCGGGCCTGCGCCTCGTCGCGCGTTCGGCCGGTTCCCCAGCCCCAGGCGGCGCCGTCCTTGTCGTCGACCGTATGATAGGAGGCGCAGCCGCTGCCGGCGAATTCGAGGACGATTCGGCAGGTCTCGCCGCGGCTCGCGCATTCCTGGACCGCGCGCTGGCGGGCGCCGGCGCGGTTCGGATAATTGTAGGAGGAGCCGTAGGCAAAGACGCCAAAGCGATCGACCGCCAGGGCGCCGAAATGGCTTCCCTGGTCGGCTTCGGCCCGCTCCGGCAGCCAGGCGCCGATCACGGCCGCGCCGGCGATCGCGGCGATCGAGAATATAAAGGCTGGGCGCATGGCTTTCTCCCCCTCAGAAGCGCGGCGGCCAGCATAAGATCTTCCAAATCGGGAATCCACTCCCCCGCCCCGCTTGACCGCGCCCCGGCCCCAAGCGAAAGCGCGCAGGATGGAGAGCGAGTCCCTGCCCGAGAGCGCCGCGGCCCGGTCGGCCGAAGCGGCGGAACCCGTCAAGGAGAAGGAGAGCTGGTGGGCGACGCTGCGCTTCCTCCTGCTATCTGTTCCTCGCCGCGCTTGCTGCTGCGGAGCCTTCGTGATCGCGCCGTTCAGCATCCCTTCGGGCTCGATGCTGCCGCGGCTGATGATCGGCGACTATCTGTTCGTCGTCGAAATGGTCCTACGGCTATTCGCGCTACTCGCTGCCCGTTCGGCCTGCTCGACTTCGAGGGCCGCATGCTGGGCGGCGCTGCCGGAGCGCGGCGACGTCGTCGTCTTCCGCTATCCGGCCGCGAGGACGAGGATTGGGTGAAGCGGGTGATCGGCCTGCCCGGCGACACGATCGAGGTGCGCGGCGGCGTCGTGATCCTCAACGGCGAGGCCGCTGCCGCGACGGCGCGGATCGCCGATTATCGCGATGCCGATCAGCCCCAACAGCCCGTGCCGCGGCGCGACCGACGGCGCCGTGCGCGCGGGTCGCCGGCGCCGGACGGCGGCGAGCTCTGCGCCTATCCGCGCTTCCGCGAGACGCTGCCCGGACGGCGCAGCTACGACGTGCTCGACCAGATGGCGACGGCGAGGGCGACACGTTCGGGCCGATCACGGTGCCCGAGGACCATCTCTTCGTGATGGGCGACAATCGCGACGACAGCCGGACAGCCGCTTCGCGATCGAGCAGGGCGGGGTCGGCCTGCTGCCGGTCGAGAATGTGCTCGGCCGGGTCCTGATCACCTTCTGGTCGACCGACGGCTCGGCCGAATGGATCGAAGCCCTGGACCTGGTTCTCGGCGGCGCGCTGGGGCCGGATCGGCGCGGACCGGCTGATGGCGGACCTCGCCGGCTGGCTCGAGGAGAAGCTCGGCCACCGGCCGGCCGACCTCGCTCTGTTCGAGCGCGCGCTCACCCATTCGAGCCGCGGCGAGGACAATTACGAGCGGCTCGAATTCCTCGGCGACCGGGTGCTCGGCCTGGTCATCGCCGACTGGCTCTACGGCCTTGTTCCCGGACGAGCCCGAGGGCAAGCTGTCGCAGCGGCTCAACGTCCTGGTCTCGCGCGGCACCTGCGCCGAGGTCGGCGCGCGAGCTCGGTCTCGCCGCCGCAGATGCGGCTCGGCAAGCAGGCGCGCGACGACGGCGCCTTCGAGAGCGACAATGTGCTCGGCGACATGGTCGAGGCGCTGATCGGCGCGCTCTGGCTCGACGGCGGGCTTCGAGGCGGCGCAGCGCTTCATCCGCGCCGCCTGGGCGGACCGGGTCGACCGCCGCGACGACGCGCCCCAGCATCCCAAGTCGGCGCTTCAGGAATGGGCGGCGGCGCAACGACCGCAAGCCGCCCGCCTATGAAGTGATCGGCCGCTCCGGGCCGCAGCACGCGCCGACCTTCGTCGTCCGGGTGTCGATCAAGGGCGTCGGCGAGGCCGAGGCCGAGGGGCTCGCCAAGCAGGAGGCCGAGACCGCGGCGGCGCAGGCGCTGCTGGAGAAGCTGGCATGAGCCAGCGCTGCGGCACCGTCGCCGTGGTCGGCGCGCCCAATGCCGGCAAGTCGACCCTGGTCAATGCTCTGGTCGGCCAGAAGGTCGCGATCGTCACGCCCAAGGCGCAGACCACGCGCACCCGGCTGATGGGGATCGCGATCCACGGCGAGAGCCAGATCCTGCTCACCGACACGCCCGGCATCTTCGAGCCCAAGCGCCGGCTCGACCGGGCGATGGTCGCCGCCGCCTGGGGCAGCGCGCAGGACGCCGATCTGATCGCCCTGGTGGTCGATGCCGAGCACCGGCCTGAAGCGCGGCGTCGGCGACCTGCGTCGACCGGCTCAAGGACCGGCCCGAGCCCAAGCTGCTGATCCTCAACAAGGTCGATCTGGTCAAGAAGGAGGCGCTGCTCGCCCTGATCGGCCAGTTCGGCGGGCGCGCCGATTTCGAGGACATCTACATGATCTCGGCCTCGACCGGCGACGGCGTCGCCGAACTCAAGGCGGCGCTCGCCGCGCGGGTGCCGGAGGGACCCTGGCATTTCCCCGAGGACCAGGTGTCCGACGCCACCGACCGGATGATGGCCGCCGAGGTCACCCGCGAGCAGCTCTACCTCCAGCTCCACGCCGAGCTGCCTTATGCGAGCGCGATCGAGACCGAGAAATATGAGGAGCGCAAGGACGGCTCGGTCGTCATCCACCAGCAGATCCTGGTCGGCCGCGACAGCCAGAAGGCGATCGTGCTCGGCAAGGGCGGCACGCGGATCCGCGCGATCGGCGAGGCGGCGCGCGCAGGAGCTGACGCGCGGCATTCGGCCGCAAGGTCCACCTCTTCCTCCACGTCAAGGTCAACCCGAAATGGGAGGAGGACCGGGGGCTCTATCGCGATATCGGGCTCGATTGGGTGGAGTGAGCCAGACCTAATTCTCGTTCCCGAGCAGATTCTCCTGGAGGTCCTGGCTCGCGTGAAGCACGCGAATGATTTCGATCGCCTGCCCGCCGACCCGATAGAAGATGCGATGGCGGCCCGATGAATGCCGGCGGATGCCCTTGCGAAGATGCCCGAAGTCCGCGCCAAGCAAGGGATGCTCCGCCAATTGCCCTATCGCGGCATCGATGCGCCGCAGATAGTCGTCGGCCTGCTGCTCGCCCCAGTGATCGAGCGTGTAGAACCAGATTTCGATCAGGTCGCGGCGCGCTCGGGGGCGCTTATCGATCCTGTGCATCCGCGGCCCTTTGGCGTGCTTCGCCCTTGGCCGCGGCGATGATTTCCTCAATGTCGAAAGGCCCGGCGGGTCCGCTTTGCTCGCCCTCGATCAACGCCCGGCGAAGGGCTTCGAGCTTCGCCTCCCGCGTTTCAAGCAATCGCAGGGCGTCCTCTATCACCTCGGTCGCGCTCAGATATTTCCGCTGAGCGATCTGGTCCTCGATGAAGAGGTCGAAATGGCGAGCCAGTCGGATGGTGGTTTCTTGATTCATGGGCCCTCCAAGCCGTCTGGGGTTTACACCCTTGACCCCGCGGTCGCAACCGACCGGACAAGGTCGCGGCTTCTATCGCGACATCGGGCTCGACTGGGTGGAGTGAACGCAGAAAGAAGGCGAGCGCCATCCTTCTCAGAATCACTGTCGCAATGCGTCAGCTCTTCCGAGACTAGCGGGTGAACTTCTCGAGCGAGAACCAACTCAGCCGAAAGGATCCCATGCGGACAACCAGCTTGCGCTCTTTATGAACGCAATCATGATCCTTCAGCAGAGTCACAATCGATTGGATTAGCCACGCCAAGAAGCGCCCCAGCACAAATTCTCCTTCAACCGGGCTTTCCATCGCGCCCAAGCAGCTCTCCAACCCACGTCGGCACTAGCGCGCCTGCCGCCCGGTGCGGCTCTCGTGGATTGAGGGGGATACGTACTTTTTCGCGAAAAAGTACATGTCCCCTCGGACCCTACCAGCTCGCGCCGTCGATGAGCCGGCGCGGCAGCTTCTCCCAGACGGCGGGGTCGAACAGGCGCAGATTGACGCCCATCCGCTCCAGCGCCGGATCGCGCGGCGACCAGTGGGTCGTGCAGCCGCATTGCGCGCAATGCCAGCTGGTCAAGGTCGCGTCGCCCTGGACATAGCCGGCGAGCCGGCCGTCCGGATCCTCGACGACGACCTCGTCCGGCCGGTAATAGCCCCAGAGCCCGCCGATGCGGCGGCACAGGGAGCAGTTGCAGCTGCCGAGATCGGCCGGGGCCTCCGCAAGGCTGAGGCGGACCGCGCCGCAATGGCAGCTACCCTCGATCATTCACCATCTCCTCCACCCATGACGGCACCAGATCCCCCGCTTTCCCCGTCCGGCTCTCGTCGAACAGATAGGAGCCGAGGCTCGGCTCCAGGTTCATCTCGATCGTCCGCGCGCCGACGTAACGCGCGGTCTGGACGAAACCGGCGGCGGGATAGACGTTGCCCGAGGTGCCGATCGAAACGAACAGGTCCGCGTCCATCAGGGCGCGGTCGATCCGCTCCATCTCATAGGGCATCTCGCCGAACCAGACGATGTCCGGGCGGAGCCTGCCACAGGCGCCGCAATCCGGGCAGGCCGGGCTGTTGCCCATCGCCCCTTCCCAAGGCGCGCGCATGCCGCAGGCGCGGCACCAGGCGGACTTGAGCTCGCCGTGCATGTGGAGCAGGCGCTTCGCTCCGGCCCGCTCGTGCAGATCGTCGACATTCTGGGTGACGATGAGCAGCCCGCTTGGCCATTCGGCGTCGAGCCGCGCCAGCGCCCGGTGCGCCGCATTGGGCTCGACCCGGGCGAGATTGGCGCGCCGGGCGTCGTAGAAGGCGTGGACCAGAGCGGGGTCGCGCGCGAACGCCTCGGGGGTCGCGACGTCCTCGACGCGGTGGCCCTCCCAGAGGCCGTCGGGGCCGCGGAAGGTGGCGAGGCCGCTCTCCGCCGAGATGCCGGCGCCGGTCAGGACGACGATGTTGCGGATCTCGCGCATCGCGCGTCCTTAGCCGAATGCGCCAATGTCCGAGAAGGCCCGAAAACCCTGGCGGGAACATCCCGGATCGAAGAGGCCGCCGCCGCCCCGAATCGACTCGACTCCGTTTGGGCGGAGGCGTAGTCTTCGGACGCAACTTACTAGAGATATGCTGTATTTATCGATTGAGCCGTAGATGAGCTTCTTACTCGGGAGGTGGCAATGACTGTGTACCCGCATGGACCGGACGGCGCATCGCCCCCTCGCTCCCGCCTGCTCGGCTGGGCGTCGCTGGCGAGCGTCTTCGCGATCATGATTGCCGCGCCGGGCCTCGCCGCCGCTCAGGGCCATGACGAGCGGCTCAGCCGCTTCCACGACGAGCGGCAAAGCCTCGGCCACGACCGGCGGCTGAGCTTCGGCCACGACGCGCGCTTCAGCGCCGGCCATGACCTGCGCCGAAGCGAAGGCCATGATTCGCGCCGCAGCCTCGCCCACGATCTGCGGCGGAGCTCCCCCCACAGCCTGCGCCGCAGCGAGGGTCACGACCGGCGATTCAGCCCGTTCCACGACCTGCGCCGAAGCGACAGCCATGACGAGCGGCTCAGCCGCGGCCACGATGAGCGCCGCAGCGAGGGCCATGACGACCGGCGAAGCCTCGGCCACGATTCGCGCCGCAGCGAGGGCCATGACGACCGGCGGAGCGTCGGCCACGATGCGCGCCGCAGCGACGGTCATGACGAGAGGTTCAGCCGCTATCATGACGAACGGCAGAGCCTGACCCACGACCGCCGGCGGAGCCTCGGCCACGATCTGCGCTTCAGCGCCGGCCACGATCTGCGCCGAAGCGAAGGCCACGACCGGCGCCGCAGCGTCGCCCACGATCTCCGCCGCAGCGTTCCCCACGATCTGCGCCGCAGCGAGGGCCACGACCGGCGGCTCAGCCCGTTCCACGACCTGCGCCGAAGCGAAGGCCATGATGAGCGGCGGAGCCTCGGCCACGACGCGCGCCGCAGCGAAGGCCATGACGAGCGGCGGAGCGCCGGCCACGACTCGCGCCGCAGCGAAGGCCATGACGAGCGGCGGAGCGCCGGCCACGACGCGCGCCGCAGCGAGGGCCATGACGACCGCTTCAGCCGCTATCATGACGAACGGCTGAGCCTGGCCCACGACCGCCGGCGGAGCCTGGGCCACGATCTGCGCTTCAGCGCCGGCCACGATCTGCGGCGCAGCGAAGGCCACGACCGGCGCCGCAGCCTCGGCCACGACCTCCGCCGCAGCAATCCTCACGATCTGCGCCGCAGCGACGGTCACGACCAGCGCCTCAGCCCGTTCCACGACATAAGGCGCAGCGCGGGAGACGACGGCCGGCCATAATGGATGAGGCGACGTCGACGGAGGAGCCGCCCGCGCGAAGGCCGGCGGCCCGCGCCGCCAAGCCGTGGCGAGTCGCGCTGGCGCTGCTGGCCTGCGCCGGACCGGCTCGCGCCGAACCGCCCAATCCCGTCCTCTTCGTCGAGACCGAGATCGCCTCGCTCGCCGGAGCGCGGGTGGACGCGGCGCGGCCGATCGACGTCCTTCGCTTCGTGCTGGCGGCGGCGGGGGACGAGATCGTCGTCTATCCGTCCGAGGGCTATTATTACTTCCAGTTCCAGAACGGGCCGCAGCGGATCTTCGGCAACCTGCGCTTCGACCTGGCCGACGCCGCTTTGGGCAAGCTCAATTTCGGTTACTCCTCGCCGCGCGCCTTCGGCGACGAGCTGGTCAACCATTTCAGCGTGCTGACCGCGGCGGACGGGGTCAGCCTCGCCGCCGTCTCGCCGTTCGAATATAGCCTCGGCTTCGAGGGGCGGACGATCCGGGTGCTGATCCACGACGCCAGGGAGGAGCTCGCCGGGCCGAAGCCGCTGGCCTCCGGCGAGACCTATGTCGGGCCGGTGTTCGACGAATTGGGGGTTCGCCTTCATCTCCTGTTCGACGAAGTGGAGAACGCCTTCTTCTTCGTCCTGAACGGCGACGTGCCGCCGGCCGAAACCCATTCCGCCTTTCCCGGGTCCGGGCGAGTCGAAGTGGGCGACAGGACGGCTTTCGCTTTCTATCGCGACTCGGCCCGCAACCGGCGGATCCTGGTCGGCGTCAGCTACGCCAACATCCGCTCCAACAGCTATTATGACGGGCCGTTCGATCAGCTCCCCGACCGCTTCGTCGCCCCGGAGGCGATGCAGGCCCTGCTCGAGCGCGCCTATCCGCATCTCAGGGGGCGGATCGGCCCGCGCGGCCTCTATCTCAACTCCGACTATATGCGCGCGATGGTCGCTCCCTACCGGCTGTACGAAGCGCCCGCCGAGCTCGACGAGCTGGCCGAGTGCGACTCCACGGCGGGCGACAACCACGCTCTGGCCCGCTGCCTGCGGACCTTCTCCGACCGCTAGGGTCCGTACTCAATTAGCCATTTCTGATTTACGAGCCATTTCAAAGTCATCCCGGCGTAAGCCGGGACCCATGAACGCAAGGGGACGAGGACGGACCAAGCCTCGACGCTTCTTCTCAGGCTCAATGTTCATGGGTCCCGGCTTTCGCCGGGATGACTCCCTTGGTTACCCGAGCCAAAACCCATCTTCTAATTGAGTCCGGACCGCTAGAGCATTGGGTGCTTGGTTCTACCCTCTTCCGTTCGGGCTGAGCCTGTCGAAGCCCTCTACTTTTCCCTGTGAGGACAAGAAGGAAGGCCCTTCGACAATGATCAGGTGCGGATGTACCCGGTACATCCGCAGCCATGCCGGGGGCATGGCGACCTGATCATCAGGGCGAACGGATGAGGATGATTCAAACTGATTCTTCAGCGCTCTAGGAAGAAGGGCCGCCAAGTCCCTGAAAATCTTCGTGCCCTGGCGGCCTTTTATCGGCTAGCCTCGCCGTTCGGCCCGGCCTTGAAGGGGGAAAGCATGTCGGCATTTCGCGCATTGGTGATGGCGGCGGCGCTGCTGCTGGTCGGAGCGCTCGCGGCGCCGGGCATTGCCGTCGCCCAGGATTCGGGTCTCGGCGCCTTCCGCTCGGACGGCGAGCTGCGCGATTTCCTGCGCTCGGCCGTCGCCGAAGAGCGGCGGCGGAACATGGCGAATCACGGCAGCCCCTTGCCTCCTCCCCCGCCGCCGCCGCCCCCGCCGCCGCCTCCCCCGCCGCCTTCCCCCGGCGCGGTCAGCGCGCCGGCCGCGCTCGGCATCACCAACACCCAGGTCGCCGGGGTCGACGAGGGCGGCATCGTCAAGCAGCGCGGCGACATCCTCGTCATCCTCCGCCGCGGGCGGCTGTTCACCGTCTCGCTGGCGGGCGGCGGCATGCGGCCGGTGGCCTCGATCGACGCCTTTCCGCCGGGCGTCGACGGCCGCGGCGACTGGTATGACGAGATGCTGATCGCGGGCGACCGCGTCGTCGTGGTCGGCTATTCCTATCGCCGGCGCGGCAGCCAGGTGAACCGTTTCCGCCTCGGCGCCGACGGCGGCCTCGCCTTCGAGGACAGCCACCAGCTTCGCTCCTCCGATTATTATTCATCGCGCAACTACGCCACCCGGCTGATCGGCAACAGGCTGATCCTCTACACGCCGCTGCCGATCAGGCTGGAGGGAGACGTGCTCGATTTCCTGCCCGCGATGCGGCGCTGGCAGCCCGGCGAGGCGGGAGAAGCGGGCGGCTGGCGGCGGATCGCCGGGGCCCGCAATGTCTATATCCCCGCCTCGCTTCGCGACGTCGCCACCGCGGCCATCGGCACGCTGCACAGCGTCACCAGCTGCGATCTCGCCGCCCCCGCGCTGGACTGCTCGGCCGACGTCGTGATCGGCAATTATTCGCGCACCTTCTTCGTCTCGCAAAACGCCGTCTATCTCTGGATCGGCAACGCCTGGAAGGAGCAAAGGGACGGCGCCAATTCCATGGTCTACCGGATCCCGTTCGACGGCGGCCGCCCTTCGGCGGTGCGGGCGCGCGGCGCCCCGGTCGATCAATTCTCCTTCTTCCCCGACGCCGCCCGGAGCGCGCTGCAGGTCCTGGTGCGCGCCGAAGGCGACGGCGACGCGATGTGGAGCCCCGAGGCGAGCTTCGGCAACGTCGCTTTGCTCACCGTGCCGACGCGCGAGTTCCGCGACGGCGGCAGCGAGGTGCCGCTCGAAAACTACCGGCCGCTGCCCAAGCCGAACGGCAATGGCTGGACCCTCCACAACCGCTTCGTCGGCGATCATCTCCTCTATTCGGGCGGAAGCACCGGCGAGGCGGGCACGGTCCACGTCGTCTCGCTCGCCGACCGCGCCGTCGCCGAGCTCCCGGTCGCGCACGGCATCGACCGGATCGACGCGATCGGGCCCGATGCCATCGTCGTCGGCACGGGCCGCGGAGCGCTGGGCTTCACCGCGGTTGACCTCGCCGCCGGCGGCGCGCGGATCGGCGACTCCTTCATGCTGCCCAATGCCCGCGAGGGCGAGACGCGCAGCCATGCCTTCTTCTTCCGCCCGGACCCGGACTCCGCCGACGGCGCCTCGGGCATGCTCGGTCTGCCGGTCGCGCGCTTCGTCCAGGAGCGCGGCTCGCAATCTATCGCGCAACTCGGCGGCGATGCTGTTCCTCAACCGCCGCGAGGACCGGCTGGCCGAGGCGGGGCAGCTCGCCGCCGCGAGCTACGAGGGGGCGGTCGACGACGGCTGCCAGGCTTCCTGCGTCGACTGGTACGGCAATGCCCGGCCGCTTTTCATCGGCGACCGCATCTTCGCCTTGCTCGGCTACGAGCTGGTCGAGGGCGCGGAGCGCGGCGGGCGCATTGGGGAAACGGCGCGGACCAGCTTCTCGCCGCGTTAGAGGTCGCCGCGTTAGTGGGAGTCATCCCGGCGAAAGCCGGGACCCATGAACACTGCCTTGGAGGATAAGCGAAAACGCACGCACCTCGCCTCCCTCTACTTCGGTTCATGGGTCCCGGCTTTCGCCGGGATGACTCTCTTGAGGGTATTCGCGAGAACCGAGTCTTAAGCTCTGCCGACTAAGGCGAGGGCATGCAGGCCGAGATCGCCTCGCCGCCGCCCGTGCCGCGGCTTTTGTCGCTCGCCTTGGCGGCGCGCCTGGCACTGCCGGTCACGATCTTCCTCACCCTGCTCGTCGAGCTGGCGCTCGCCGAGCGCAAATATGCGCTCTTCGGCGGCGGCTTCGGCCAGTCGCGGGCGCTCGACGGGCCGCTCGAGGCCGCGGCCTTCGCGGCCGCCGTTTTGCTCTGCCAGACCGTCATTTTCCTCGGGCTCTACCGGCTGCTCCGCCGCCTCCACCGCAGGAACGGGGACAGTCCCTTTTTTCTGTTCAATTTCGCTTTCTTCGTCGGCGGCGGCGCGGTCGCCTTGCTGGTCGCCAAATATCAGGCGCTGGCCTTCTTCAGCGACGCGATGAGCTTCCAGATCGTCCGCAACCTCGGCGGCGGCAGCCTCGTCGATGCCGCTCAATACAGCCTGAGCGAGGCGGGCCTGATCGCCATGGCGCTGCTCGGCGCGGCCGCCTGCTATGCGATCGCGCTCTTTTCCTGCGCAGGCGCTGGCGCGACGCCCCCGCCCTTCCCGACCATTACCGGCCGGGCAAACGGCAGTGGCTGCTCCTGCTCGCGGCGGCGGCGCTGCTCCTGTTCGCAGCCAATCGCGTCGACGATGCCCGCACCGCGGCGGCGCGGTTCAACGGCGTCATCGCGCTCGCCACTTTGCTTCACGAAGCGAGCGATTTCGACCGCGACGGCTGGAGCTTGTTCTCTTACCCGCTCGACCGGCGGCCGTTCGACGGCAGCCGCCATCCCTATGCGCTCGACGTGCCCGGCGACGGCATCGACCAGGACGGCTATGGCGGCGACTTCGCCTTCGCCGGCGAGGCCGCGGCCGGGCCGCCGCCGCTCATTGCCGGCCGCAAGCGCCACGTGATCCTGATCGTTCTCGAAAGCACCCGCGCCGACGCGATCGGGCGGCGGGTCGACGGCCGCTCGATCACGCCCGTTCTCGACGCGATGGCGATGCGCGGCAGCGCGGCCCGCGCCGCCTACAGCCATGTCGGCTTCACCACCTTCTCGCTGCAGTCCCTGTTCACCGGCGAGCTGGCGCCGGTCGACGACCGCCGGAGCCTGGTCCGCGACTTCCTCGCCAACGGCTATCAAGTCGGCGTCTTTTCCGGCCAGGCCGAGGATTTCGGCGACACCGCCACGCTCACCGGCATGCGCCGGGGCGCGATCTTCGTCGACGGCAACGATGCTGAAGGAGGAGCGCGCGTTCAGCTTTGCCGCCCAGGGCTCGGTCAATATCGACGGCAGGATATTGCTGCGCGAGTTCGACCGGCGGCTCGGCCGGCGCGAGGCCTGGGCGCGGCCGCATTTCCTCTATTTCAACCTGCAATCGGCGCATTTCCCCTATCACGCGCCGGGCATGGACCGGATCCTGGCCGGCGAGCCGATCGCGCGCGGCGAGATCGGCGCGGCCAATCGCGACCGGGTGGAGCGCACCTATCTCGAACGCGGTCGCCTATAACGACCGGCTGATCGGCCTGCTTCGGGCCCGGCTTGAGCGGCTCGGCGTGCTCGACGACACATTGATCGTCGTCACCGCCGACCATGGCGAATCGCTGTTCGACGACGGCTTCCTCGGCCACGGCCATATGCTCAACGACCAGCAGACCCGGATCCCGTTCATCCTCAGCGATCCCGGCGTGGCGATGCCGGCCGCGGTCGGGCTGGCCGACATGCGCGCCATCATGCTGCGCTCGGCGGGCGCGGACCTGCCGGCGCTGCCGGGCGGGCCCGTGTTCCAGTATCTCGGCACGCTCGACCGGCCGGGCTCGATCGGAAATGTGGATGGTGCCGGCCGGCGGACGATCTTCAACCTCGACGACGAATCGGTGTGGACGAGCGCGAGCGGGCGCTGGGCGCGCTACGCCGCTCTGCCCGCCGGCAGCGCCGACCGAAGCGCCGCCGACGCGCTGATCGGCGAATGGGCGCGCCAGCGCTGGCTGCGCCACCTTCGCGAACCGCGCCAGTAAATGGAGTCACCCCGGCGAAAGCCGGGGCCCATGAACCGAAGCGGAAGAGTGCAGGACGCGTGCGCCTGCGCGACCCTTCCAGCGCGGATGTTCATGGATCCCGGCTTGCGCCGGGATGACGCCCCATGGCTCAGTTGGTCGGCGTATCGACCTTGACGTCCGCCTTGATGTCGGTCGTCCCGCCGCCGTTCAGCATGTCGCGCCCGAACAGGAAGAAGAGGGCGATGATGACGACGATCAGCAGCACCACTGCGATGATCGCCCCGCTCCCCCTGCCGCCGCCGTCGGTCACGATGACTTCTTTCTCACGCTCGGCCATGATCACTCTCCTTTAACGCTATGGAGGGCGCAACGCCGGGCGGGCGGCGGCTGTTCCACGGCCGCAACGCTTGCGATGGGCGCGCGGCTCGCCCATGAAGCCCCAAGACAAGGGGAGCGTCGAAGGGCGATGACAGCGATCGGCATATTGGGCTCGGCCGGGCGGATGGGCCGGGCGATCGCCGCGCTCCTCGCCGACCATCCGGACGCGACCCTCGCCGGCGGCGCGGACCTCGGCGGCGATGCCGGCGCGCTGGCGCGAAGCGCCGACGTGCTGATCGATTTTTCCACCCCCGGCGCTCTGCTCGTCAATCTCGATGCGGCGGTGTCCGCCGGGCGTTCCGATCGTCGATCGGCACGACCGGGCTCGGCACCGAGCATCTCATGGCGATCGACGCGGCCGCCCAATCGATCGCGGTGCTTCAGGCGGCGAACATGTCGCTCGGCGTCAACCTGCTCGCCCACCTGGTCCGCGACGCGGCGGCGCGGCTCGGCGAGGATTGGGACATCGAGATCGTCGAGATGCACCATCGCCACAAGGTCGACGCGCCGTCGGGCACCGCGCTGCTGCTCGGCGCGGCGGCGGCCGAGGGGCGCGGCATCGACCTCGAAGCGGCGAGCGAGCGCGGCCGCGACGGCATCGCGGGCGCGCGGACCGGGCCATATCGGCTTCGCCTCGCTGCGCGGCGGATCGGTCGCCGGCGACCACCAGGTCATCCTCGCCGCCGACGGCGAGCGGCTCGAGCTCGGCCACCGCGCCGAAAGCCGCGCCATCTTCGCCCGCGGCGCGGTCAAGGCGGCGCTCTGGCTCGCCGGCAAGCCCGCCGGCCGCTACGCGATGAAGGACGTGCTCGGGCTGTGAGCGCCGCCGCGCCGGAGCGCGAGCCGAAGCTCGTCCGCCGGCTCGGCCTGTTCGATGCGACCATGCTGGTGATGGGCGGGATCATCGGCTCGGGCATCTTCGTCAATCCGGCCGAGGTGGCGCGGCACGTCTCGACGCCGGCTCTGATCGTCGGCGTCTGGCTGATCGGCGGCGCGATCGCGATCATGGGCGCCTTCGTCTATGCCGAGCTCGCCGCGCGCCGGCCCGAAGTCGGCGGCCAATATGCCTATCTGCGCGACGCCTGGGGGCCGATGCCGGCCTTCCTCTACGGCTGGTCGCTGCTGCTGGTCATCCAGTCGGGCGGGATGGCGGCGGTGGCGATCACCTTCGCGCGCTATTTCCACGATCTGACCCACTTGCCGGTCGCCGACGGCGCGGTCGCGGCGGCGGCGCTGGCGCTGCTGACCGCGATCAACTGCCTCGGCGTGCGCGCCGGCAGCAACGTGCAGAGCGTCGCTGATGGTGCTCAAGATCGTCGCCATCCTCGGCATCGTCGGCTGCGGCCTGCTCGCTGGCCGGCCCCGCCGCGGAAACGGCGCCGCGGCCCGCGCCCGAGCTCGGCATGCTCGCCGCGATCGGCGCGGCGCTGACCCCGGTCATGTTCGCTTATGGCGGCTGGCAGACGTCGAGCTTCGTCGCCGGCGAGATGCGCGACCCGCGCCGCGACCTCGCCCGCGGCGCTGCTGATGGGCGTGATCGGCGTCGTCGTCCTCTACGCCGCGGTCGCCTTCACCTGCGTCTACGTGCTCGGGCCCCGCGGGCCTCGCGGAAACGCGGACGCCGGCGACCGCGGTGATGCGGCTCGCGCTCGGCGAGACCGGCGCGACCCTGATCGCGCTCGGCATCGCCATCTCCGCTCTGGGCTTCCTGAGCCAGGGCATGCTGACCACGCCGCGCGTCTATTTCGCCATGGCCGAGGACCGCCTGTTCTTCCGCGGCGTCGCCAAAGTGAACGCGAAGACCCATGCCCCGGTCGTCGCCATCCTGCTTCAGGGCGCGGCGGCGATCGTGATCGCGCTGACCGGCAGCTACGGGCAGATCCTGTCCTACGTCGTCTCGGTCGATTTCATCTGGTTCGGGCTGACCGGCGCGGCGCTGTTCGTGTTCCGGCGGCGCGACGCCAGGGGCGCGGCCTGGTTCGAGGCGCCCGGCCATCCGGTCACCACCGGCCTGTTCGTCGCTCGCCTGCGCGGTCATCGTCGCGGCGACCGTCTACAACGAGCCGGCGAACAGCGCGGTCGGCTTCGCGATCCTCGCCGCCGGCGTCCCGGCCTTCCTCTACTGGCAGCGCAAGAAAAACGCCGCATGAGGGCGATGCAGTCCGATTATATGCACTGGGCGAAGACCCGGGCGCCGGTGCGCTACAATCTGGCGTCGAGCGAAGTGCCGCATTTCCGAATGGACCGCTGGCCGATCGACCCGGCCGAGCTCGAGCTCGATGGCGCCAGCCATTATCGCTACCCGCCGCTCCGCGAGGCGATCGCCGCCAAGGAAGGCGTGGCGCCCGAGCGCGTGGTGATGGCGGACGGCACCTCGATGGCCAACATGCTCGCCATGGCCGCCCTGATCGCGCCCGGCGACGAGGTGCTGATCGAGCATCCGGCCTACGAGCCGATGGTGGCCGCCGCCTCGCATCTCGGCGCGAAGATTCGTCGCTTCACTCGGCGCGGGCCCGACTTTCGCGATCGATCCCGAGACGATCGACGGCGCCTGACCCGCCCGGCTGATCATCCTCACCAATCTTCACAATCCCACCGGCAATCTCGCCGATGAGGCGACGCTCCGGGCGATCGCGGCGCGATCGGCGCCGCATATCCTGATCGACGAGGTCTATCTCGATGCCGCAATTCCGCGGCAACGGACCGCCGCTTCGCTCGGCGACCGCTTCGTCTGCACGTCGAGCCTGACCAAGGTCTACGGCCTTTCCGGCCTGCGCTGCGGCTGGATCCTCGCCGCGCCCGAGCTGGCCGAGAAGATGTGGCGGCTGAACGAATTGTTCGGCGTCGCGCAGGCGCACCAGGCCGAGCGGCTCGTCCTGCATCGCGCTTGCCCGGCTCGACGAGATCGATGCCGAAACCCCTGCCTTGCTCGCCCGCAACCGCGCCCTCGCCAACGCCTTCTTCGCGGCCGCGCCGATCTCGAGGTCGCGCCGATGACGAACGGCATCACCTGCTTCCCGCGCCTGCTGCAGCGGCGACGTCGATGCGCTGCAACGATCGGCTGCGCGCTGACTACGACACGTCGATCGTGCCGGGCCGCTTCTTCGGGCTCGCCGACCATTTCCGGATCGGCGTCGGCGACCCGACCGACATCGTCGAGGCCGGGCTGGAGCGGCTCGGCGCGGCGCTGGACGCGACTGGAATGAAGAAGGCCGACATCGCCGAATTCTACCGCCGGCTGGCCGACCGCATCCCCGAGCCCGAGACCGAGCTCAAATCGGTCAACGACTATACCTTGCTGGTCGCGGTCGTGCTGTCGGCGCAGGCGACCGATGCCGGCGTCAACCTCGCCACCCGGGACCTGTTCGCCAAGGTGACGACGCCCGAGCAGATGCTCGCGCTCGGCGAGGAGGGGCTGAAGCGGCACATCAGGACGATCGGCCTGTTCAACACCAAGGCGAAGAATGTCATCGCCCTGTCGCGGGCGCTGGTCGAGCAGCATGGCGGCAAGGTCCCCGCCGACCGCGACGCGCTCCAGGCCCTGCCCGGCGTCGGCCGCAAGACCGCCAACGTGGTGATGAACGTCGCCTTCGGCGCGGAGACCTTCGCGGTCGACACCCACGTCTTCCGCGTCGCCAACCGCACCGGCCTGGCGCCGGGCAAGACGGTCGACAAGGTCGAGGCGATCCTCGACCGGCAGACGCCGCAGCCCTACCGCCGCACCGCCCACCATCTGCTGATCCTGCACGGCCGCTACGTCTGCAAGGCGCGCAAGCCCGAATGCTGGCGCTGCGTGGTCACGGATCTGTGCGCGCTACCGGCCGAAGACGCCGCCGCCGGGCGAGGAGGGCTTGCCAGCCGAAGCTTTAGCATAAGGCTGGCGCACCCAACAGGATTCGAACCTGTGACCTCTGCCTTCGGAGGGCAGCGCTCTATCCAGCTGAGCTATGGGTGCAGGCCCGTGGAGGCGGCGCCTTAGCAAAGGGCGGCGGAGCCGACCAGCCCCATCTTGGCGGCCGCGCGGCCCCGATGAACGCCGATCAGTGCGCCGGCAGCCGAAGCAGCGCCGGGCGCGAGCGGCGCGGCGCGATCAGCGCCAGCCGCCACGTCCGCACCCGCTGCGCGCCGGCGTCGAGCAGGACGCGCAGCCCGGTGACGGCGAGCTCGACCATCGCGGCTATCCGCCGCCGCCGCCGGCCCGCCACGACCGTCAGCGCCCGTCCGGCCGCCGGCAGATCGAGCAGGAATTGGGCGGCGCTGAATTCGGCAGGCGCAGCCGCCGGGCGCCAGACGACGCGGAAGCCCTTCGGCACCGTCCGCCAGGCGCGGTTCGAGCGGACCAGGTCGCGGCCGCAGCCGCGGCAGCGGCTGAACGCGAAGCCCTGGTTGCGGACTTCGCCGGGCGCGGCGGCATGATTTCCGAGAGTGCAAAGAAATCGCTTCACGTTCGATACTCCTAGGCTGCTTGGGAGGATTGGAGATGCCAGGCGGCGATCTCGGCGAGGTCCGGATCGCCGCTTTCCAGTGCGCGGTCCGGGCTCCAGATTTCGAAGGCGCCGCCGGTGCCGACCAGTAAGCGCGAGGTCGCCGATCCGGGCTCGGCGCCGCATCATCGGCGGCAGCGCGGTGCGGCCGTTCGAATCGACCGCGACCTCTTCGACGAAGCCGAAGATGCGCCGCGAGCGGCCGAACCAGGCCGCGGGCACCTCGCCCTCCTCGGCGATCCGGCGGCGCTCGGCGTCGGCGTGAAGCACGCGGCTGTAGCCCGGATCGTAGGCGACGAGGCAGGGATCGCATTCATGGCTGCCGACAAGCAATGTCCGCTCGTCGGAGCGGCGCGCAAGCGTGGTACGGACGAAGCGCGGCAGGAACAAAGTTCCTTCCGAATCGACCGCACAAAGGGCGCTGCCGCTGAACAGATGCTCGACCAACTTCCATGCCTTTCGCCGGCCCGCAACTGGGCGGCTCGTTAACCATGTCTGTAGTGTCGCGGCCTTTCATTGGACCACCCGGTGAATCTACTTCGCCGTAGAAACACCTAGTCTTAGAGAGACTTACGGGACAAACCCCGTAGTAGATTCACCCGATGGCGAGTCCGTCCCGTCCGGCCAATATGGTTAACGCCCAAGCCGCGGAGTCGCCGGCGGCCCGGGGGCCCACAGGAGATGACGGACATGATCGAGATCGCTTCGGAATTGAACGAGTTGCGCCCGCGCATCGCGGTGATCGGGGTCGGCGGCGCCGGCGGCAACGCCGTCGCCAACATGATGCGGAGCGACGTCCAGGGCGTCGACTTCATCGTCGCCAACACCGACGCCCAGGCGCTGCGCGCCTCGCCCGCCGACCGCATCCTCCAGCTCGGCCGCAATGACGACCGACGGGCTCGGCGCCGGCTCGCGCGCCGAGATCGGCAAGGCCGCGGCCGAGGAATCGCTCGCCGAGATCGAGAAGATGCTCGACGGCGCCCATATGTGCTTCATCGCCGCCGGGCTCGGCGGCGGCACCGGCACCGGCGCCGCGCCGGTCATCGCCCGGGCCGCGCGCGACAAGGGCATCCTCACCGTCGGCGTGGTCACCAAGCCGTTCGCGTTCGAAGGCACGCGCCGCGCGCGCGACCGCCGAGCCAGGGGCTCGACGAGCTTCAGCAGGCAGTCGACACTTTGATCGTCATCCCCAACCAGAATCTGTTCCGGATCGCCAATGCCCGGCACCACCTTCAAGGCCGCCTTCGACCTCGCCGACGAAGTGCTCCAGCAGGGCGTGCGCGGGATCACCGACCTGATGGTCATGCCCGGCCTGATCAACCTCGACTTCGCCGACATCCGCACGATCATGGCCAATATGGGCAAGGCGATGATGGGCACCGGCGAGGCCTCGGGCGACGACCGCGCGCTGCGCGCCGCCGAGAAGGCGATCGCCAACCCGCTGCTCGACGAAGCGCTGAAGGGCGCCCGGGGCCTGATCATCTCGATCTCGGGCGGCGACGACATGCGCCTGATGGAGGTCGACGAGGTCGCCAGCCACATCAAGGAGATGGTCGATCCCGAGGCCGACATCATCTGGGGCTCGGCGTTCAACGCCGAGCTGGAGGGGCGGATCCGGGTCTCGGTCGTCGCCACCGGCATCGACACCGCCGCCCAGGCGCTCGCCGCGCCCGCTCCCGTTGCCGCCCCCGCCCGAATCGTGGCGCCCGTCGCCGCGCCGGCGCCGATCCGCGTTCCGGCGCGGCCGGCGCCGGTGATGGAGATGCCGGTGATCGACCGGCGGGAGCCGGCCGCCGAGCCGTCGCTGCTCGACATGCTGGTCGCGCCCGCCGCCTGCCTCGACGCCGTCGGCGCGGACGAGCGCGGCGAGCTGCTGCTCACTATCGAGCCGGCGCTGACCCTGGCTCCGCCCGCGAACGCGGCGGAGAATGTCACTCTCGATCCGTTCTCGGCGATCGAGGCCGAGTCGGCCCCGGCAGCGCTCGACAAGATCGCGCCGCTGCGCGGCCCCAGCCTGTTCGAGCGGATGGCGATGGCGGCGCGCGGCGCCGCCCGCCAGGCGCGCGCCGAGGACGGCCCGCCGCTGCCCCAGCTCTACCGCGGCCGTGACTCCGTCCCGCAGCGCATCGCCCGCGCCGCCTGATCTTCCCTGCCGTCGACCTCCCGATGACGGCACCTGCCGCTCCGCGCCCCACGGGCCGGAGCGGTTTTTTTTGGAAAACGTCCGGAGAGGCGGGCCGTGGACTTTCCTTACAAGGTCAGCCGCCGCCGGGTGTCACTCCACCGTCACGCTCTTCGCCAGATTCCGCGGCTGATCGACGTCCGTCCCCTTCGCCACCGCGACGTGATAGGCGAGCAGCTGCACCGGGACCGCGTAGACCAGCGGCGCGATCAGCGGGTGGACCTTCGGCATCTCGATCGTCGCGATCGTGCCCTCGCCGGCCGCGGCGATGCCTTCGGCGTCGGAGATCAGGACGACCTTGCCGCCGCGCGCCTGGACCTCCTGCATGTTGCGAGACCGTCTTTTCGAACAGCGGCCCCGACGGCGCGAGGACGATGATCGGGACGTTGTCGTCGATCAGCGCGATCGGGCCGTGCTTCATCTCGCCGGCGGCATAGCCTTCGGCGTGGATGTAGCTGATCTCCTTGAGCTTGAGCGCGCCTTCCAGCGCCAGCGGATAATCCTGGCCGCGGCCGAGATAGAGGACGTCGCGGGCGGCGGCGATGATGTGCGCCATCGCCTCGATATCCTCGTCATGGGCGAGCGCGGCGTTCATCGCGGCCGGCGCCTCGGTCAGATGGAGGACGATCTCGCGCTCCTCCTCCTCGCTCATCGCGCCCTTGTCGCGGGCGACCTTGGCGGCGAGCGCGGCGAGCACGGCGAGCTGGCAGGTGAAGGCCTTGGTCGAGGCGACGCCGATCTCGGGCCCGGCATGGGTGGGCAGGAGCAGGTCCGCCTCGCGCGCCATCGAGCTGGTCGGGACGTTGACGACGACCGCGATCTTCTGCCCCTGGGCGCGGGCGTGGCGGAGCGCGGCGAGCGTGTCGGCGGTCTCGCCCGACTGGCTGATGAACGAGCGCGAGCCCGCCCGGCTCGAGCACCGGGTCGCGGTAGCGGAACTCCGAGGCGATATCGAGCTCGCAGGGCACGCGGGCGAAGCGCTCGAGCCAATATTTGGCGACCATGCCGGCATAATAAGAGGTGCCGCAGGCGACGATGGTGATTCGCGGCACCGACGCGAAGGAGAAATCCATGTCGGGCAGCGCCACCTTCTGCTCGAGCGGGCGGAGATAGGAGCCGAGCGTCTGGGCGACGACGAGCGGCTGCTCGAAAATCTCCTTCTGCATGAAATGGCGGTGATTGCCCTTTTCGATGCGCGCCGCGCTGGCGCCCGATTCGACCGATCTCGCGGGTCGACCGGATGGTTGGCGCGGTCGAAGATCGCGGACCTCGTCATGGGTGACGACCGCCCAGTCGCCTTCGTCGAGATAGGCGATCCGCGGGTCAGAGCGGCGAGCGCGAGCGCGTCCGAGCCGAGATAATTCTCGCCCTCGCCATAGCCGACGGTGAGCGGCGCGCCGAGGCGCGCGCCGACGATCATGCCGGGATGGTCGCGGAACAGGATGGCGAGCGCGAAGGCGCCGTGCAGGCGCGGCAGCACCGCGGCGACCGCGGCCTCGGGATCGTGGCCCTGCGCCGAGCTGGTCGGCGACGAGATGGGCGACGACCTCGCTGTCGGTCTGGCTCTCGAAGCGGCGGCCCTTGGCCTGCATCTCCTCGCGCAGCGGCTTGAAATTCTCGATGATGCCGTTGTGGACGACGGCGACGCCGTCGACGATGTGCGGATGGGCGTTGCCGACCGTCGGCGCGCCGTGCGTCGCCCAGCGGGTGTGGGCGATGCCGACCTGGCCGGGCAGCGGCTCCGCGGCGAGCGCGCGGGCGAGATTGTCGAGCTTGCCCTCGGCGCGGCGGCGCTCGAGCCGGCCGTCGACGATCGTGCAGAGGCCGCGCCGAATCATAGCCGCGATATTCGAGCCGCCGGAGCCCGTCCATGAGCCGCGACGCCGTCTCCGCCGCGCCCGACGATCCCGATGATTCCGCACATGAAGCCGTCTCTTACCCCGATTTTTCAGCGCCCTCCTACTGTGGCCGGCGCCGCTCCGCCAGTGGCCGCCGTGCCGAACTTTCGGCTTGACCCGGATCGAAGCAGGTTTATCCAGCGCTTCGGGAGGGGGAATTTCCCAGTGTTCTATCAAGGCCTTGCGGCGCCCGTCGCCGCGCTGTTGCTCGCCGTCCAGATCGTGCGCCGCCGACCCTGCGCCGATTCCGCCGCCGGAGGCCGAAGCCGTGGCCGCCTCGGCCGCCGAAGCGCCATGCTGCACCGTCCCGGCGCGAACCCCGATCGAGATCGAGATCGTCGACACGGTCAACAGCAAGACCAACACAACTCGCGACAGCTTCGCGTTCCGGCTCGCCGAGCCGTTGGTGGTCGACGGCCGGACGATGGTGCCGGCCGGGACGCCGGGCGTCGGCGAGGTCGTCCATGCCGCGCGCGCCCGCGCCGGCGGCAAGGCGGGCGAGCTGATCCTCGCCGCGCGCTATCTCGACCTCAACGGCACCCGCATAACGCTGCGCAGCATGCGCTTCGGCCGCGAGCCAGGGCCGTCGACAATAGCGGCGCGGTCAACGCCGGCGCCATGGTCGCGGTGGCGACCGATCCCGGTGGCTGTCGATGCATCGGCTATCATGATTTCGGGCGGCGAGGTGAACGTTCCGGCCGGCACTCGAGCGACCGCGCAGACATCGGCCGAAATCGTGCTCGCACCGGTTGAATGAACCGGGGGAATGCAATGCAAATGACCAGGTTCATCATCCTCGGCGCGCTCTGCGCGCTCGCCGCCCCGGCGCAGGCCGCGGACATGCAGCGGGAGCGCGAGCGGCGGGTTGAGGTCGGCCCCGAAGTGCCGCCGCCGGCCGCCGGCATGGGCCAGATCGTCTTCTACCGAAGCTCGCGCTATGGGCATGCTGGTCAGCTGCCGGGTCCACGAGAACGGACAGGTCGTCAACCGACTGCCGCCGGGCAAATATTTCATCCACCAGACCAGCGCCCGGGGCGCACGAATATAGCGTGCGCAGCGAGGCGACCGACCGCCTGAGGCTCGAGGTCGAGGAAGGCGAGACCCAATATGTCCGCTGCGCGATCGGCATGGGCATCGGCCTCGGCCGGCCCAATCTGTCGCCGCAGAGCCGCGAGGATTTCGACCGCCGCGGCCGCGGCCTGGACCTGATGCCGCCCTACGTGCCCGACGACGACGATTGAGCGAACGGCGGCTCAGCGTGGGGCGGCGCCCCGTTTCTTCTTGGCCATGATCTCGCGGAAGCGCTTGCCCCGGCCTGGCTTTTCGACCTGCTCGCCGCGGGCGAGCGCGATCGCGTCCGCCGGCGACGTCGCGGATGATCACCGAGCCGGCGGCGACGAGCGCGCCGGCGCCGATCGGTCACCGGCGCCACCAGAGCGGTGTTGGAGCCGATGAAGGCGCCCTCGCCGATATTCGTGCGATATTTGAAGAAGCCGTCATAATTGCAGGTAATCGTTCCCGCGCCGATATTGGCGCCGGCGCCGATCTCGGCATCGCCGAGATAGGAGAGATGGTTGGCCTTGGCGCCCTTGCCGAGCCGCGCCTGCTTCACCTCGACGAAATTGCCGACCTTCGCGCCCTCGCCGATCTCGGCGCCGGGACGCAGCCGCGCATAGGGGCCGATCTCGGCGCCCGCCGCGATCGTCGCGCCCTCGATATGGGAGAAAGCGCGGATCCGCACCCGCTCGCCGATGCGTCACGCCGGGGCCGAAGACGACATTCGGCTCGACGATCGTGTCGCGGCCGATCTCGGTGTCGTAGGCGAACCAGACCGTCTCCGGCGCGACCAGCGAGACGCCGTCGGCCATCGCCGCGCGCGCGGCGGCGCGCCTGCCAGGCGGCCTCGGCCGCGGCCAGCTCGGCGCGGCTGTTGATCCCCTCGACCTCGTCCGGCGGCGACCTCGATCACCGCCGATTTGCGGCCGTCCGCGGCGGCGAGCATGACGATGTCGGGCAGATAATATTCGCCCGCCGCATTGTCGTTGCCGACACGCGCGAGCAGCGGCCACAGATCGGCGCGTGCGCACCGCCATCAGGCCCGAATTGCACAGGTCGAGCGCGCGCTCCTCCTCGCGTCGCATCCTTATATTCGACCATCTTGACGATCGTGCCGTCGGCGCTCGGCGAGGATGCGGCCATAATGCTTCGGCGTCGGCCGGCCGCGAAGCGACGACGACCGCGCCGGGCGACGTCGGCGAGGCGCGCCAGCATCCGGCGCATCGTCTCCGGCGTGACGAAGGGCGTGTCGGCATAGAGGATCAGGACGTCGCCGTCGAAGCCCGCCAGCGCCGCCTTCGGCCTGCCGCACGGCATGGGCGGTGCCCTGCTGCGGCTCCTGGACGACGATCTCGCCGCCATGGGCCGCGACCAGCGGCTCGACCTGCTCGCGCCTGTCGCCGACCACGACCACGGTCCGTGCCGGCTCCAGCTCGTCGAGCGCCGGCGAGCAGATGGGCGAGCATCGGCCGCCCGGCGATCGGGTGCAGCACCTTGTGCAGATCGGACTTCATCCGCGTGCCCTTGCCGGCGGCGAGGATGATGGCGGCGACGGGCCTGGTCATGCCGCGCCCCATGCCACGGAAAGCTTGCCATTTCCATAGCGGCGGGGGATGGCGCGGCGGATGCGCCGCTTTCCCTTCGACGTGATCGCGTTCGATCTGGACGGCACGCTGGCCGATACGGCGCCGGACATCGCGGCGGCGCTGAACCTGATGCTGGCCGACCTCGGCCGGCCCGTGCTGGATCCCGCGCGCATTCGCGGCCTGATCGGCGACGGCGCCAAGGCCCTGATCCGCAAGGCGCTCGCCGCGAAGCGGCGATGCGAGCGACGCGCTGGTCGAGCGGGGCTATCCGGCCTATCTCGATCATTACGGCCGCAATATCTGCGGCGGCACGGCCTGCTATCCGGCGGTGGAACAGGCGATGGACGAGCTGGCCGCGCGCGGCGTCAAGCTCGCCATCTGCACCAACAAGCCGGAGCGGCTGACCCATCTGCTGGTCGACGCGCTCGGCTGGACCGGGCGCTTCGCGGCCGTGGTCGGCGGCGACACGCTGGCGGTGCGCAAGCCCGATCCAGCGCCCCTCCACGAGGCGATCGCGCGGGCCGGCGGTGGACGGGCGGCCTTCGTCGGCGATTCGATCACCGACGCCGAGACGGCGAAGGCGGCGGGCCTGCCGTTCGTCGCGGTCAGCTTCGGCTTTTCGGACCGGCCGGTCGCGGAGTTGGGCGCGGACGCGGTGATCGATTCCTATGCCGAGCTGATCCCGGCGCTGGAGCCCCTCTAGCGCGTCGCCTTCACCCACAAATGCCGCGCCAGCATCAGCGGCGGCATGCGCAGCCAGTGCGAGCGGAGGTAGAAAGCGAAGCGGAGCGCCTTGCGCCTCTCCTGGCCCCAGCCGTTGCGGGCGAGCAGGCGGGCTTCGAACAGGCGGTCGGCGAGGCTGAAGCGGCCGGCGAAGGCGCGGTCGACGGGCGTGCCGTAGAGGCGGTGCGACAGGCGCAGCGCGCGGGCGACCGTGCGGCTCGAGCTGGTGGCAGCCGGGCGCGCTCGCCGAGCGTCGCGCCAGAAATCGGGATCGGCGGCGAACTCGCGCAGCAGGCGGTCGATGTCCCACAGATTCCGGAGGCCCGCCGGCGAGGTCGCCGTCGGCGAACAGATGGGCGGCGGCGTGGACGATGATGTCGGCCGGCGAGAGGATGCGCAGGCCGTTTTCCAGCGCGACGCTGGCGGCGATCAGCGCCTGCGGCGTCGGGCGTCGGGCCGCGCGGTCAGCGGCAGGATGGTGTGGTGGACGTCGATCATCCGGTCGCGGGTGCGGTGGATCAGCGGCGGCAGCTCGTGCATCCAGCGGCGGTAATAGACGTCGTCATAGCCGTCGGCGTCCTTGACATCGCTCCCAGCCGGCGTCGAGCAGCGCCGCTTCGACCGCGTCGAGGCTGGCGCGCGGCACCAGGATGTCGAGATCGCCGACGCTGCGGCCGAGGCTGGCGTCGAGCTCGGCGGCGTGGAAGGCGGTGCCCTTCATCAGGATCACCGGCACGCCGAGCGGCGCGAGCGCGCGGCGCGCCATTTCGGCCTCCCACAGCGCCTGGGTGCGCGCCTGGGCGGCGTCGCGGCGGGCGGCCTCGAAGATCGCGGCGACGCGGGCCGGGACGGCCCGGCCCTCCATGCCGGAAGGCGAGGCTGCCGATCAATTGCTCGGCGCGGGCGGCGCTGATCAGGCCGGTCCAGTCGCAATCGCCGACGCGAAGCGGGATCGCGCAGCGCGCGGACGAGGAGCCGCGCGTTGCTCATGCCGCCAGCTCCTGCCAGAAGTCCTCGACCAGGCCGATCGCGGTGTCGGTGTCGGGATAGTCGATCGCCAGCGCCGGGCAGGCGGCGATCAGCCGGTTCAGCGCGTCGAAGCCGCGCCGGCCGAGCGCGACATAATTGGTCGAGGCCTGGGTCAGGCGCATGAACACCTCGGCCGCGCCGACGCGCGCGCACCGCCGCCGGCCTCGCCGAAGCGCGGGAACAGGATCAGCGCCGGGCGTCGCCCCCTCCCCCATCCGCGCGAGCGCGTCCGCGATTGGGGCGCATGTGGCGGATGTCGCCCTTGGGCGTGCCGTCGAGGCGCGGGCCGAAGCGCGTCGGCCGCGACCTCGGCCTCCATCACCGCGGATCGCGCCGTTCTTGAGGCTGACCGCGCGCGGGAAGGGCAGCAGCATGCCGCTCGCCATGTCGAGCAAGCGCGAATTCGTCGCCCATCAGCCGCCAGCCGCGCTCGCCGAGCAGGGCGGCCAGGGTCGATTTGCCGGCGCCCGATTCGCCGGTCATGATCAGCGCGCGGCCGTCCTTCTCGACCGTCGCGGCGTGGAGCAGCAGATAGCGTTTCTGCCCGAGCGCCATTTGCAGGTTCATGCCCATCTCGGCGGCGAGCAGGCCGTGGGCGAGCGACAGCGGCGCGGCGTCGGGCAGGATATAATCGCCGCGGATCGCGACCGAGGGCCGGAACCAGCGCCGCCAGGGCTGTTCGGGCTCGAGCCGGACGGTGAAGTCGCAAAGCCCGTCCTCCGGCGCGGGATAGCCGGCATAGAGGCGGGCGAGCGCGTCGAGCGGCGCCCGCCAGGCCGAGCCGATGCGGAACGCGACCGGGCCGATCTGGAGGACGAGCCGGTGCCTCATGCGCGGCGCACCAGGCCGGCGGCTTCGAGCTCGTCGAGCCGGGCGTGGATCGCCGCCTCGGCCTCGTCGCCTTCGAACTCGTAACGAGCGCGCAGCCGGCGCAGCAATTCGCCGGCGTCGGCCGGGCCGGCGCGCAGCGCCTCGAGGATCTCGCGGCGCGGGCGGGGCGACGATATGGGTCATGCCCGAAGGCTCGTGGAAGAGCACCGACAGGCCGTCGAGCGCGACGCTGCGGACCGCGCTCTCGGGATCGGCGATGTAGATGCGGACCGGCCATGCCGGCCGCCCCGGCTCAGCGCGGCATCTGCAGCGAGGCGTAGCAGGTGAAGCCGCTCATCCCCGACTGCAGGCGCCGAATGTAATTGGCATAGGCCTGAGCGGATTGCGGATTGACGCCGGGCGGGCGTCGTGCCGCGCAGCAGCTGCCTTGCGCCTCCTCGCCGCGCAGCGGCCGCGCCAGCGGCGGCGCCGCGCCGGGCGTGCCGGGCGCGACCAGATTGCCGTCGGCGGCGATATAGTTGCCGCCGGCATGGGGCCGGGCACCGGGATCTCGCAATTGAGCACCGAGCCCGCGGTCTGGGCGAGCGCGGGCCGGACCGTGACCACGGTCGACGCCGCGGCCGCGCCGAGCACGAGCACGGTGCGCCGGCTCGGCACGAAGGCGTTGCCGCCGGCCCCCGTCCCGCCAACCTCTTTGTCGTCAGTGCCGCTCATGGAAATTCCGATACACGCCCGCCTTTAATAAGGGTAAAGCGGCGGCGAAGCGAGCGGGCGGCGGAGGCTGTCCCGCTACGGGACGGGAGCGGGATGGCAGGTTACCGGACGCACCAAGGCGATCGCGGCGGCCGCCGTCGCGGCGCTCGGCGTCGCCGGCGGCGCTGTGGGCCGGCGCGCCGCCCGCCGCGGCCCTGCTCGCCTTGCTTGCGGGCGCGGCGGCGTTCGCGCTGATGCCGGCGGGCGATTCGGCCGAGGCGCCGCCGGTCGCGCCGGACGCGGAAGCAGCGACTGACGACGGATCCAGACCTGCTCGCGGCGTTCGACGAGCCGCTGCTGGTGGTGCGCGAGCGGCGGGTGCTGATCGCCAACCAGGCGGCCAGGGCGCTGCTCGGCGCCCATATCGAGGGGTCGGACGTCCGCCTCGCCATCCGCCACCCGGCCGCGGCCGAGCATCTCGCCGGCGACGGCGGCGACGGCGCCGGTGCAGGATCGAGCTGGTCGGGCTCGGCGATCTCGGCCGGCCCTGGGAGATGATCGTCGCGCCGCTCGCCCGACGGCAGCCGGCTGGTGCGGCTCGCCGACCAGAGCCAGGCGCGCGCCGCCGAGCAGATGCGGGTCGATTTCGTCGCCAATGCCAGCCACGAGCTGCGCACCCCGCTCGCCACCCTGCTCGGCTTCCTCGAGACGCTGCAGGACGAGGACGCGGTCGACGCGGAGACGCGCGCGCGCTTCGTCGCGATCATGTTCGGCGAGGCGACGCGGATGCGCGACCTGCTCGACGACCTGATGTCGCTGTCGCGGATCGAGGCCGAGCGCTTCGCCGCGCCGCGCGACACGGTCGACCTGCTGCCGCTGATCGAGGAGGTGAGAGACGGCGCTGAAGCCGCTCGCCGAGGGCCGCGAGCTCCGCGTCGAGAACGAGCGGCCGGCGAGGCCCTGGTCAGCGGCGACCGCGGCCAGCTCGCCCAGATGCTCAACAACCTCGTCGTCAACGCGCTCAAATATGGCCGCGCCGGAACGCCGGTCCGGATCCGGCTGGACGATGGCGGCGCCGGACCTGCGTCCGACTCAGCGGTGATCGACGAGGGCGAGGGCATCGCCGCCGAGCATATCCCGCGGCTGACCGAGCGCTTCTACCGGGTCGATCCGGGCCGCAGCCGCGCAGGTCGGCGGCACCGGGCTCGGCCTCGCCATCGTCAAGCATATCGTGCTGCGCCACCGCGGCCGGCTCGACATCGAGTCCACGGTCGGCGAGGGGACCAGGGTCAGCGTCGCCCTGACCCGCGCCGAGCCCGCCTTGTCATGAAAGTGTCACGCAAGCGTCACAGAAGACTCGCCGACCGGACATAGGCCCGGCTCCGGACCCGCTTAAGGGTCGGGATGGAGGCTCAGTTGAAACGATCGATTCTCACCTTCGTCGCCGCCGGGCTCGCGCTCGCCGGCTGCGGCCAGAGCCCGACCGGCGGCGCCAGCGGCGACGGCGGCGCGCGCCAGGAAATCCGGATCGTCGGCTCCTCGACCGTCTATCCCTTCACCAGCGCGGTGGCCGAGCGCTTCGCCCAGGGCAATCCGAGCTTCCGCGCGCCGATCGTCGAATCGACCGGCACCGGCGCCGGCCTCAACCTGTTCTGCGGCGGCGTCGGCGCGCAGCATCCCGACATCGCCAACGCCTCGCGCCGGATCAAGGCGAGCGAGATCGCGCAGTGCAACAGCAACGGCGTCAACCAGATCATCGAAATCCCGGTCGGCATCGACGGCCTCGCCCTGATCGAATCGTCGCAGCGCCCGACCGGCTTCCAGCTGACCGCGCGCGACATCTATGCGGCGCTCGCCGCCAATCCGTTCGGCCGGCCGCAGACCGCGCAGACCTGGCGCGACGTCAATCCGGCGCTGCCCGCCGTGCCGATCCGGGTCTACGGCCCGCCGCCGACCTCGGGCACGCGCGACAGCTTCGCCGAGCTGATCCTGACCAAGGGCTGCGAACACCGACCCGGCGATGGAGGCGCTGAAGGAGAGCGATTCCGACCGGCACAAGGCGGTCTGCACCCAGATCCGCGAGGACGGCGCCTATCACCGAGGCCGGCGAGAACGACAATCTGCTGATGCAGCGAGTCGCCGAGAATCAGGGCGCGATCGGCGTGCTCGGCTATTCCTTCCTCGAGGAGAATAGCGACCGGGTGCGCGGCATCCCGATCGGCGGCGTCGCGCCGACCGCGGCGACGATCCAGGACTTCACCTATCCGGGCGCGCGCAAGCTCTACATCTACGTCAAGGGCGAGCATCTCGGCGCGATCCCGGGCCTCGCGCGAGTTCCTCGCCGAATATGCGCGGGGCTGGGCGCCGGGCGGCTATCTCGCGCAGCGCGGCCTGATCCCGCTTGCCCGACGCCGAGCGCGCGGCGGCGCAGGCGGCGATCCGGAACGCCGCGGCCGATCACCGCCGCGGACCTGGACTGAAGAGCGCGCGGGCCCGCCGAGGGTGACGATCACGACCATCGCCTTGCTGCTCCTCGGCCTGGGCCTGGTCGCCTGGCTCGCGGCGCGCGGCAAGGCGATGGCCTTCGTCGGGCCGGGCAAGGACCGGCCGCATTCGCTGCCCGCCTATCATGGCTGGTACGTCGCGCTTGTGGGCGGTGGTGCCGGCGCTGCTCTTCCTCGCCGTCTGGGGCAATGTTTCCGAGCGGCCTCATCTTCGAGGCGGTGATGGCGAGCCCGGAGGCCGCGTCGCTGCCCGGCTTCGACATGCAGCGCTCGGCGGTGCTCGGCGAAGCCTATGCGCTGGCCACCGGCGCGACCGGCCACTGCGTTCAACCCGCAGGCGCGCGGCGCTCGCGCCGGTCTATGCGCGGGCGATCGCCTTCTATTTCTGGATCGGCCTCGCGGTCGACGTTGCTGATCGCCTTCGCCGGCGGCGCCTTCGCCTACAGCCGGGTCTCGCCCGCATTTCCGCGCCCGCACCCGGGTCGAGCGGAGCGGTGATGGCGGTGCTGCTGATCGCCTCGCTGATCGCGATGCTGACCACGCTCGGCATCCTCGTCTCGCTGCTGTTCGAATCGCTGCGCTTCTTCTCGATGGTGTCGCCGGTCGAATTCCTGTTCGGCGCTCAACTGGAGCCCGCAAATGGCGATCCGCGCCGATCAGGCCGGCTCGTCGGGCGCGTTCGGCGCGATCCCCCTGTTCTGGGGCACGATCTTCATCGGCGCGATCATCGCGATGATCGTCGCCATCCCGCTCGGGCTGATGAGCGCGATCTACCTCACCCAATATGCCGCGCCGCGGGTGCGCGCCTGGATGAAGCCGCTGCTCGAGATCCTCGCCGGCGTGCCGACCGTGGTCTACGGCTATTTCGCGGCGCTGACCGTCGCGCCGGCGATCCGCGATCTCGGCCTCTCGCTCGGCATCCCCGCCGTCGAGCGAATCGGCGCTCGCCGCGGGCCTCGTCATGGGGATCATGATCATCCCCTTCGTCTCCTCGATGGCCGACGATTCGATCGCCGCGGTGCCGCAGGCGATGCGCGACGGCATCGCTGGCGATGGGCGCGACCACGATCCGAGACGATCAGGAAGGTGCTCGTCCCGGCCGCCTTGCCGGGCGTGGTCGGCGGCGTGCTGCTCGCGGTCAGCCGGGCGATCGGCGAGACGATGATCGTGGTGATGGCCGCCGGCCTCGCCGCCAACCTCACCGCCAACCCCTTCGCCAGCGTGACCACGGTGACCACCCAGATCGTGCAATTGCTGACCGGCGACCAGGAGTTCGACAGCCCCAAGACGCTGGCCGCCTTCGCGCTCGGCCTGGTCCTGTTCCTGGTCACGCTGGCGCTCAACATCGTCGCGCTGCGCGTCGTCAAGAAATATCGCGAAGCCTATGAGTGAGCCTGTCCGCCGCCGTCGATCCGACGCCGACCGACTGGAACGATGCCGGCGATGCAGCGGCGCATCCGCCGGCGCTATGCGGCCGAGCGGCGCTTCAGGCTGGTCGGGCTCGGCGCGGTCCTGCTCTCGGCCGGCTTCCTCGCCTTCCTGCTCGTCACGATGCTGGCGAACGGCCTCGGCGGCTTCGCCAGACCGAGGTCCGGCTCGACATCGGCCCGGCCGAGGCGGCGGCGATCGCGGCGGGCAATCCCGAGGCCGCGCTCGGCCGAGCGGCGTCTGTTCCGAAGGCGCCTGGCTGCGGCTGCGCGATGCGGGCGCGCGGCCGGGCACGGTCTGGCTGCCCGCCTCGGCCGCGATCGACGTCGCCGCCAAGGGCGACGGCAGCGCCGAGGCGGAGCGGCCTATCGGCGGCTCGACCGCCGAGGGCCGGGTGCGGACCCGGATCAACTGGCCTTCCTGACCGGCGCCGACGCGACCGATCCGACCGCTGGTCGGCATCTGGGGCGCGTTCAAGGGCTCGCTGCTGACCATGATCGTGACGATCGCTGCATCGCCTTCCCGATCGGCGTGCTCTCGGCCGTCTATCTCGAGGAATATGCGCCGCGGAACCGCTGGACCGACATGATCGAGGTCTCGATCAACAATCTCGCCGCGGTGCCGTCGATCATCTTCGGCCTGCTCGGCCTCGCCATCTTCCTCAATTTCATGCACCTGCCGCGCTCGGCGCCGATCGTCGGCGGGCTGACGCTGGCGCTGATGACCATGCCGGTGATCGTCATCGCCGGCCGCAACGCGATCAAATCGGTGCCGCCCTCGATCCGCGACGCGGCGCTGGGCATCGGCGCGAGCCGGATCCAGGTCGTCTTCCACCACGTCCTGCCGCTCGCTTTGCCCGGCATCCTCACCGGCACGATCATCGGCATGGCGCGCGCGCTGGGCGAGACCGCGCCGCTGCTGATGATCGGCATGCGCGCCTTCATCGCCGCGCCGCCGGGCGGCCTCTCCGAGCCGGCGACGGTGCTGCCGGTGCAGATCTTCCTCTGGTCGGACGAGGTCAGCCGCGGCTTCGTCGAGAAGACCTCGGCGGCGATCATCGTCCTTCTGGTCTTCCTGCTCGCGATGAACGGGCTGGCCATCTATCTTCGCAACAGATTCGAGAAACGCTGGTGATGGACATCGAAACGACCAATCCGAAGATGACGGCGCGCGACGTCAGCGTCTTCTACGGCGACAAGAAGGCGATCGACGACGTCTCGATCGACGTCGGCCGCGAGCATGTCACCGCCTTCATCGGCCCGTCGGGCTGCGGCAAATCGACCTTCCTGCGCACCCTCAACCGGATGAACGACACCATCGCCGAGCGCGCGCGTCGAGGGCCGGATCGCGCTCGACGGCGAGGACATCTACGCCTCGTCGATGGACGTCGTGCAGCTGCGCGCCCGGGTCGGCATGGTGTTCCAGAAGCCCAACCCCTTCCCCAAGTCGATCTACGAGAATGTCGCCTACGGGCCGCGCATCCACGGCCTCGCCGCGAGCAAGGCGGAGATGGACGTGATCGTCGAGCGCTCGCTGAAGCGCGCCGGCCTGTGGGACGAGGTCAAGGACCGGCTCGCCGAGAGCGGCACCGCTTTGTCCGGCGGCCAGCAGCAGCGCCTCTGCATCGCCCGCGCGATCGCGGTCGATCCCGAGGTGATCCTGATGGACGAGCCCTGCTCGGCGCTCGATCCGATCGCCACCGCGAGGATCGAGGAGCTGATCCACGAGCTGCGCGGCCGCTACGCGATCGTCATCGTCACCCACAACATGCAGCAGGCGGCGCGCGTCTCGCAGCGCACCGCCTTCTTCCACCTCGGCGTGCTCGTCGAATATGGCGAGACCACCGAGATCTTCACCAACCCGCGCCAGACGCGGACCAAGGACTATATCACCGGCCGCTACGGCTGAGGAGAGAATCATGGCAAGCACCGGCCACACGATCAAAGCCTTCGACGAGGAGCTCGACCGCTTCGCGCCACGATCTGCGAGATGGGCGGCCTCGCCGAGGCGGCGATCCGCGACGCGATGCAGGCGCTGGTCCGCCGCGACCCCGAGGCCGCCGCCGAGGTGGTCGAGCGCGACGAGCAGGATCGACGCGCTCGAGACCGAGATCGAGCGCCAGGCGGTGCAGATCATCGCGCTGCGCGCGCCGATGGCGGACGATCTGCGCGAGGTGGTCGCGGCGCTCAAGATCGCCGGCGTGGTCGAGCGGATCGGCGACTATGCCAAGAACATCGCCAAGCGCGTCGCCGAGCGTCGAGGACAGCAAGATCAGGCCGCTCTCGCTGCTTCCCGAAATGGCGCGGATCGCGGGCGAGATGGTTCACAACGTGCTCGACGCCTTCGCCGCGCGCGACGCCGAAGAAGGCCGACGCAGGTGTGCGAGCGCGACGCCGCGGTCGACGATTTCTACAACTGCATCTTCCGCGCCTTGCTCACCCACATGATGGAGAATCCGCACAACATCACGCCGGCGACCCACCTCCTCTTCGTCGCCAAGAATCTGGAGCGGATCGGCGATCATGCCACCAACGTCGCCGAAATGGTCTATTTCGCGGCGACCGGCGAGCATCTCGCCGACCGCGCGAAGGGGGCGGACACGACCGGCATCGGCGCCGGCGACATCGGAGCGGCCAGTGACGGCTAGGATCCTGCTCGTCGAGGACGACCGGGCGCTGGTCGAGCTGCTCGTCTATCATTTCGAGCGCGAGGAGTTCGAGGTCAGCGCCACGCCCGACGGCGAGGAGGCGCTGCTGATGGCGCGCGAAAGCCCGCCCGATCTCGTCATCCTCGACTGGATGCTCGAAGGCGTGTCGGGGATCGAGGTCTGCCGCCGGCTGCGCCGGCTGCCCGAGACCGCGAACGTGCCGATCATCATGCTGACCGCGCGCGGCGAGGAGAGCGACCGGATCCGCGGCTTCGAGACCGGCGCCGACGATTATGTCACCAAGCCGTTCTCCCCGCGCGAGCTGGTCGCCCGGGTCGCCGCGGTGCTGCGCCGGGTGCGGCCGGCGCTGGCCGGCGAGCGGCTCCTCTATGCCGACCTCGAAATGGACGTGGTCGCCCACAAGGTGAAGCGCGGCGGCGCGCCGGTCGCGCTCGGCCCGACCGAATTCCGGCTGCTCCGCCATTTCCTCGAACATCCCGGCCGGGTCTTCTCGCGCGAGCGGCTGCTCGATTCGGTCTGGGGCCAGGACAGCGAGATCGAGCTGCGCACCGTCGACGTCCACATCCGCCGCCTGCGCAAGGCGATCAACGCCGGCGCCAAGGCCGACATCATCCGCACCGTCCGCTCGGCCGGCTACGCGCTCGACGCCGAAGCCGCCTGAGCGCGAGCAGGGAACAAATCGCCCGCCGCATATTTACTGGTCTGTCGCCGCGGCCTGTTTTTGCGCGGTTCGACCTTGTGCGCACCGCTGCTGGCGCGCCCAACATGGAGGCACCGATGAAATCATTGCTTTTCGCCGCCGCTTTGCTCGCAGGCGGCGCCGCCGTCGCCCAGGACCAGACCGCCCCGCCTGCCGACACCGGCGGCCAGACGGTCGCCCCCGGCAACAGCGCGCCCGAGCGCGATGCGCGCGGCATCCCGGTCGTCTCCGATCCGGCGACCGCGCCGGCCGGCACCAACCAGCCGGTGTCGGTGCCGCCGGGCGCCCGGGTGGTGCCGAACCCGAACCAGGCGGCCGCCTTCGCCACCCAGCCGTCGACCGGCGAGAAGCCGCCCTGCTCGCGGACCGTCACCGACAATTGCACCCAGACCTATGAGGTCGGGCGGCGGGGCCCGCGCTGAGACCCGGAAACGAAGAGCGCCGGCCCCGTCGCGGCGGGGCCGGCGCGGAGAAAATCGCCGCCTCGGTCGTTTAACCGCCGTCGTCCGCACCTCCCCTTTTGCGGCGACGTGTAGCCGGCGCCGCCCCCCTGGGCGCCGGCCAAGGAGAACGACCATGAAATCAGCACTCTTCGCCATCGCGCTGATGGCCAGTGGCGCGGCCATCGCGCAGACCTATCCGGACACGACCACCGTCGATCCCGTCGACACGGCGGCGCCCGCGGACACGACCATGACCGCGGAAACGGCCGTCCAGGTCGTCCAACCGAGCAATGCCGATCCCGAGCATGACGCCCGCGGCATCGCGGTGATCTCCGATCCCGCGACGGTGCCGGCGGGCTTCAACGGCACTGCGGCCGGCGCCGTCGGCGGCCCGTTGATCGACCCCGCGACCGGAGCCGAGGCCGAGGACAGCTATCCCGCCTGCACGGCGACGGTCACCGACAATTGCCTGCAGACCTACGAGCGCGGCCGAAGCGCCGATTAGGGCCTGCGGGCTTTTCGCCCGACTCATAATCCCCTACTCCGCGCCGTCACGCACGGAGTGGGGGATTATCGATGATTTCATTCGAAGGGCGCGTCGCGATCGTCACCGGCGCCGGCGGCGGCCTCGGCCGCGCTTATGCGCTCGAGCTGGCGCGGCGCGGCGCCAAAGTGGTGGTCAACGATCTCGGCGGCGCCCGCGACGGCACCGGCCATAGCGATGCCGCGCTGGCGGTGGTCGAGGAGATCCGCGGCCGCGGGCGGCGACGGCGATGGCCAACGGCGCCAGCGTCACCGACCTCGAGCAGGTCGAAGCGATGGTCGCCGAGGCGAAGGCCGACTGGGGCGGCGTCCACATCCTGATCAACAATGCCGGCATCCTGCGCGACAAGAGCTTCGCCAAGATGGACATGGCCGATTTCCGCGCCGTCGTGGACGTCCACCTGATCGGCTCGGCCAATTGCACCCAGCGCGGTCTGGGAGACGATGCGCGAGCAGAATTACGGCCGCGTGCTGATGACCGTCGAGCTCGACCGGCCTCTACGGCAATTTCGGCCAGGCCAATTACGGCGCCGCCAAGCTCGGCCTGGTCGGCCTCGCCGAAGACGCTGGCGATCGAAGGCGCGCGCGACAATATCAAGGTCAACACGATCGCGCCGACCGCGGCGACGCGGATGACCGAGGAGCTTTTCCCGCCCGAGATGCTCGGCCTGTTCCGGCCGGAGCTGGTCGCCCCCGCCGCCTTGTTCCTGGTCTCGCGAGGACGCGCCGACCGGCGCGATCCTCGGCGCCGGCGCCGGCGTCGTCCAGGCCGCCTATGTGACGCTGACCAGAGGCGTTGACGCTGACGAGGCGACGCCCGAAGCGGTCGCCGGAAACTGGGCCGCGATCACCGACCGCGCCGGCGAGATCGTCCCGCAATCGGGCGCCGAGCAGACGATGACGACGCTGCAGCGGCTGCAGGGCGGCTAGCGCCCGGCGGGCTTGTGAACCTCCCGCATCCCGTGCAAGTCTCGGCCATTCTGGAGCCTCTACGGAGACGGAAAATCATGAAGCTTCGCTTGCTCGCCGCCGCCGCCGTCGCGGCTCTGTCTCTCGGCCCGACCGGGGCCCAGGTCCCCGCCGACCGGCTGATGCAGCCGCCCGCCGACGCGCGGCGCTTCGTCATCGTCTCGGGCGCCGGCGAGCATGGCCGCGCCTCGCTGTGGCGCGACCCGGACGGGACGTTCAATGCGCGCGAGTCGATCCTGTTGCGCGGCTTCGTCTTCGAGTGGGACCAGGCCGTCCATATCGGCGCCGGCGGCGTCCCCGATCGGGTCGTGGTGCGCGGCGTCGACCCGAGCGGGGACGTCGCCGAGACGTTCGAGGCGACCGGCGACGCCGCCCGCTGGACCAGCCGCAACGACGAGGGCGGCGGCCCCTTCGACGGGCGCAGCTATTACGTCACGGCCAACGGACCGTTCATCGCCAACGCCATGCTGGCCGAAGCGCTGTACGACGCGCCGGGCAACCGGCTCGCGCTGCTGCCCGGCGGGGAAGCGCGGCTCACTCGGCTCACCGACGCCAGCGTCGGCGAGGGCGAGCGGCGGCGAACGATCACGGCTTATGCGATCGAAGGCCTGCAGCTCGATCCGCTGCCGGTGTGGCTGAACGCGGACGGGAGCTTGTTCGGCTTCGTCTCTTTCCTTTCCGCTTTGCCGGAGGGCTATGCCGGGGCTCGGGCCGAGCTCGAACGGGCCCAGGAAGAGGCGCTGGCCGAGCGCAGCCCGGCGATCGCCCGCCGCTTCGGCGCGGTGCCCCGGGAGCCCGTCGCCTTCACCAACGTGCGGCTGTTCGACGCCGACGCCGGCCGCTTCCTCGACGGCCGGACGGTGGTCGCCGAAGGCGGCCGGATCACCGCGATCGGCCCGACCGCGAGCATGACCCTGCCGGCGTCGGCGCGGATCATCGACGGCAGCGGCAAGACCCTGCTGCCCGGCATCTGGGACTCCCACATGCATGTCGGCTCCGACAATCAGGGCGTGATGCTGTTGTCGATGGGCATCACCTCGGCGCGCGACCCCGGCGGCGAGATCGAGCCGACGGTGCGCCGGAGGGCCCGCGTGGCGCGCGGCGAGCTCTTGTTCCCGACCGTCTATTCCTCGGTGCTGATCGACGGCGCCGGGCCGCTCCAGGCCCAGGGCGGGGTCAGCGTCGATTCCGCCGAAGCGGCGGTCGCCGCCGTTCGCCGGGCGCGCGAGCAGGGCTATACCGGGGTCAAATTCTACACCTCGATGCGGCGCGAATGGCTGATTCCGGCGATCGCCGAGGCGCGCCGGCTCGGCCTCCACGTCCACGGCCACATCCCGGCGACGATGCGCCCCTCCGACGCCGTCGCCGCCGGCTATGACGAGATCACCCATATCAACTTCGTGATGATGCAGGCGATGCCGGACGAGGTGGTGAACCAGTCGAACGGGCTGATGCGCTTCCAGGGGCCCGGGCGTCATGCGCGGAACGTCGACCTCGCCGCCGAGCCGATGCGCTCGCTGATCGCCGATCTGGCGCGCCGAAGGACGGTGATCGATCCGACGGTCGCGGTGTTCGAGCGCGGCTTCGGCGCCGAGCCGCGCGATCTCTCGCCGGCCTTCGCGCCCTTCCTCGGCACCATGCCGCCCGCCACCGAGCGCGGCTTTCGCGGCGGCGGCTTCCTTCTGCCCGACGGAGTCAGCCGGGCCGATTATCGCGCCAGCTTCGCCCGCATGCTCGAGCTGGTCGGCGCCCTTCACCGGGCCGGAGTCCCGATCGTCGCCGGCACCGACGGCTTCGGCCTAGAGCTGATCCGCGAGCTCGAGCTCTACGTCCAGGCGGGGATGACCCCCGCCGAGGCGCTGCAGACCGCCACCATCCGCCCGGCCCAGTTGGTCGGCGCGGCGCTCGAGACGGGATCGATCGCCGTCGGCAAGGAAGCGGACATGATGCTCGTCGACGGCGATCCGTCGCTCGACATCGGCGCCCTGCGCCGAACCTCATGGGTGATGTCGGACGGCCTGCTGATGAACGCCGACGAATTGCGCGAGGCCGCGGGCTTCACCGGGCGGCCGCGCTGAGCCGCCGCCATGGTGTATTGCATCACTAACTCACTTCTGCTAGGGACGCTCCTTCCAGGGAGGAGATCATCATGTACAGCGAGAGCGATGTCGAAGCCGCGGTGGCCGCGGGCGCGTTGACGCCGCAGCAGGCCGCGAGCTTCCGCAATTTCGTCGCCGAGTCGGCACCATATGCCGGTCGTCGACGAGGAGCATTTCCGGCTGCTGACCGGCTTCAACGACATTTTCGTCGCCATCGCGGCGGCGATCCTGCTCGTCGCGATCGGCCTGGATCGGCCATTACGTGCCGCCCAATATCGACGGCGACGGCCCGTCCCCGTTCATGGGCCTGTTCGTCGCGGGCGCCGCCTGGGGCCTGGCCGAATTCTTCACCCGCAAGCGGCGCATGGCGCTGCCCTCCATCCTGCTTCTGCTCGCCTTCGTCGGCGGCGTCTTCGCGACGTCGGTCGTCACCATGGTGACCGCGATCGGCGAGGCAGCGGTCGAGGACCGGCCGCAGACCGGCCTCGTCATCCTCGCCGCCGGCGCCGCGATCGCCGCGCTCGCGGCCTGGCTTCACTGGAAGCGATTCCGGGTGCCGGTCACGGTCGCGGCCGGCGCCGCGCGCGATCGTCGCGCTCGTCGCTCGGCCTGATCGCCACCGGCTTCGCCCCGGAGAACATGACCGACGCGCAGGTGGCTGCGATGCGCATGGCGATGGAGATGGCCGCGCTGGTGCTCGGCGTCGGCGTCTTCCTGTTCGCGATGTGGTGGGACGGGTCCGATCCGCGGCGCGAGACTCGGCGCTCGGACGTCGCCTTCTGGCTTCATCTGCTGGCGGCGCCGCTGATCGTCCACCCGATCTTCTCGCTGCTCGGCCTGACCGAGGGCACTGCCTCGACGCTCGACGCGGCCGCGGTGATCCTGCTCTACGTCGTGCTCGGCCTGGTCGCGCTGGCGATCGACCGGCGGGCGCTGCTGGTCTCGGCCCTGGCCTATGTGCTCTACGCGCTGAACAGCCTGTTCCAGACCTATGGCGACGTCGAACTGAGCTTCGCGCTCACCGCTCTCGTGATCGGCTCGGCGCTGCTCCTGCTCTCGGCCTTCTGGACGGCGGCGCGGCGCGCGGTGGTCAAGCCGCTGCCGGAGAGCCTGCGCATGCGGCTGCCGGTGGTCGATCGGGTGACGGCCGCGCCGCTGCCGGCCTGAACCGATTGGGGACAGTCACTTTCAGACGCGGCGCGAGTAGCGTCCCGCGGCGGCGCTGAAAGTGACTGTCCCCTTTCTAGGGCTCTGAGGATCAGTTTGAATCACCCCCATCCGTTCGCCCTGATGATCAGGTCGCCATGCCCCCGGCATGGCTGCGGATGTACGGGGTACATCCGCACCTGATCATTGTCGAAGGGCCTTCCTTCTTGTTCTCACAGGGAAAAGTAGAGGGCTTCGACAGGCTCAGCCCGAACGGAAGAGGGTAGAACTAAGCACCCAATGCTCTAGCCCGAGACCAGCTTGAGCAGGCGGCGCTCGATCGGCGCCAGCACCGGGCCCAGCGCGTGGCCGCGGCGGAGCACCTGGCCGGCCTCGCCGATCAGCGCCCACATGCCCTGGCGGCTCCCTGCGGCGGGGCGCTTCTCGATCCGATATTCGGGGCGCTCGGCGGCGCGGCGGAAGGCCCGGAAGGCGGCCACGCCGGGCGCGAAATCGATCGCATAATCCTTCCACAGGCCGGCGGCGACCATTCGGCCGTAGAGATCGACGATCCGCTTCAGCTCGGCGCGCTCGAAACCGACCTGCGCCTCGCCTGTCCTCCTCGTCCCGTCGCCGGAAATTGGAGGACGGTGCCCATCAGGCCCGGCCCCGGTTGCTGACGTTGCGCGCCTTGGAGGCCCGCCCCTGATCCTGGTCGCGCTCCTCGACCAGCGCGGCGAGCTGCGCGCGGAGCTGCTCGACCTCGCACTGGAGCAGCTCGAGCTTCTGGGTCGCGGGATCGAAGCTCTCGGCGCAGGTGCCGTAGGGCAGGAAGGTCGCGCGGCTCTGCTCGGCGTCGACCAGGGTCGAGCGGGCCGGGATGCCGATCATCGTCGCGCCCGGCGGCACGTCGCGGGTCACCACCGCATTGGCGCCGATCCGGGCGCGGGCGCCGACGATGATCGGCCCCAGCACCTGAGCGCCCGAGCCGATGATCACGCCGTCCTCGATCGTCGGGTGGCGCTTGCCGGCGATCGCCGTCGGTCGGGTTGGTGCCGCCCAATGTGACCTGCTGGTAGATGGTGACGTCGTCGCCGATCTGGGCGGTCTCGCCGATCACCACGAAGCCGTGATCGATGAAGAAGTTGCGGCCGATCTCGGCGCCGGGATGGATGTCGATCGCGGTCACCATCCGCGACCAGTGATTGACCAGCCGGGCGAGGAAGTAGAGCTCGCCCTGGAACAGCCAGTGGGCGATGCGGTGATAGAAGAGCGCCCAGACGCCCGGATAGAGCAGGATCTCCCAGCGCGACCGCGGCGCGGGATCGCGCGCCTTGATCGAATCCAGATAGGCCAGAAGGGCCGACGCCATGGAGGAGATACTCTTGCCGTTACGGCCAAGAGATAATGGGGTTGCGAACGGATTACCAGCCGTCCGGCGAGGGCTGCGGCGCGGCGCCTTGCTCCGGGGGGTCCTCGCGCGCATTCTCGAAAATCTCCTCCGGCCGGTCAAGGTCGATGAATGGCGGCAAGTCCCGCCGCCGGTAGCCCGAACGCTCGGCAAAGTCGGAATCGGACCAGTCGGCGCCGCCGTGGCAAATTCGGCTGTAATGGTTCGCGCTGGCATAGTCGGAGCGCCGGGGACCCTCGACGAAATCGAGCACGTCGACGGCCAGGAACTCCTCTTGCCGGTAGATGACCGCCGGCAGGCGGCGGGAGCAGAAGACAAAGACCTCCTGCGGGGCGCTTTCCCAGGCAATCCGGGCGTCCTGCGCGCGATCCGGATAATCGCCGCCGGGATGGCTCGACACGCCGGGAAGCAGGGACAGGCGATAGAGTATCCCTTCCGGGCCCGAACGCACCACCGTCCGCTCCTGGAGAGCCTTCCACGAGCAGAGCAACCTGCCGCAAGACGCGAGCCAAGTGTTGGCCGGATCGACGCGGGGATCCTCCAGCGCGGTCTCCTCCGCCGGCGGCGGCGGCGGAGCCTGATAGGTGGAGTCGGCCGCGAGCGCGTTCGCCCCGGAATTGCCGCCGTCGCCCGGCGGCTCGCAGGCGGCCGCCGCCGTCAGCACGGCGAAGGCAAGGACCAAACAACTCATTCGCGCGCCGCTCCCTTCTCCATATTATCATCGTCGAGCACGGCGCGCACCGCGCGGCCGAGATCGGCCTTGCGATAGGGCTTGCTCAGCAGCGGCCCCGCCTCGGCCAAATCGGCGCCGGCGGCAAGCTCGGTATAGCCCGAGGTGAACAGGATCTTGAGGTCGGGGCGCAGCGCCCGCGCCTCTTCCGCGAGCTGGTAGCCGGTCATGCCGCCGGGCATGACCACGTCGGTCAGCATCAGATCGAACGGCGTGCCGCTGCGCACCACGTCGAGCGCGGATTCGCCGTCCTCCGCCTCGAGCGTCCGATAGCCGAGATCGGCAAGCTGGCGAAGCACGGTCGCGCGCACCTCGGGATTGTCCTCGACCACCAGCACGGTCTCGTGGCCGGCCGTCGGCGCGGCGCCGTCCGCGGCGAGCGCCGGCGCCGGCGCGGCGTCGCGGGAGACGTCGGCGCGCGGCAGATAGAGCTTGATCGTCGTGCCGTGGCCGACCTCGGAATAGATTTTGATATGGCCGCCCGATTGCTTGACCCAGCCATAGACCTGGCTGAGCCCGAGGCCGGTGCCGCCGCTCTCGCTTTTGGTGGTGAAGAAAGGCTCGAAGGCGCGTGCCATCACCGCCGGCGACATGCCGGTGCCGTTGTCGCTGACCGCGAGCATGACGTAGCGGCCGGGGACCACTTCGAGATGGTGGGCGGCATAATCCTCGTCGAGCACAGCGTTGCCGGTCTCGATGGTCAGCGAGCCGCCATGGGTCATGGCGTCGCGCGCGTTGATCGCGAGGTTGACCAGAGCGTCGTCGACCTGGGTCGGATCGACCAGCGCCGGCCATAGCCCGTCGACCCGCTTGACCTGGACGCGGATCGCCTCGCCGAGCGTACGCTTGAGCAGGCTGGTGATCGAGGGCAGCCGCGCATTGAGGTCGAGAACGGTCGGCTCGAGATGCTGCATTCGGGCGAAGGCGAGCAGGCGGCGCACCAGCTCGGCACCATGGCTCGCCGCCGCCAGAGCCTCGTCGGCCATCTCCGCGGACTCGGTCCCGTCGGCGAGCTGCTCGCGCAGCAGATCGATATTGCCCATGATGATGGCGAGGATATTGTTGAAATCGTGGGCGATGCCCCCGGTCAGCCGGCCCACGGCGTGCATCCGCTGGGTCTGCCGCAGCTGGGCTTCGAGCGACTTCTGCTCGGTGACGTCGCGGACGATGCCGAGCAGGAACCGGCCGCCGCCACTGCCTGCCAGGATCGGGACCTTGCAGGTGTCGATCAGGCGGACGCCGTTGCGGGTGGCGAGCGGCCGCTCCGGAAAATCGTGCGCCTGCCCCGAGGCCATCACCTCGCGATCTTCCTCGACGAACGCAGCCGCCTGATCGGCGGGGAAGAGCTCGTGATCGACATGGCCGATGATTTCGAAGCGGTCCATGCCCATCAGGCGCTCGCCGGCCCGGTTGACGAGGACGTAGCGGAAGCCGTCGGCGGCGTCCTTGAGAACGAGCGGATCGGGAATGTTCTCGATAACCGCGTCGAGCAGCGCGCGCGACCGCGCCACCTCGGCCGTGCGCTCCTTGACCCGCTGCTCGAGCTCGGCGTTGAAGCGCTTCAGTCCGTCCTCCGCGCGCTGCCGGCGCGCGACCTCGCGGCCGCGCAGCATGAACAGCCAGGTGATCGCGGCAAGGCTGAGCAGCACGCCGAGCGCCATCACCGCATTGGTGACCAGAACCTGCCGTTCCAAAGCGAGCTGGCGCCGGCGATGTTCGGCCTGTTCCGCGGCCAGCGCCAATCCGACCTCGATCCGGATCCGGTCCATGTTCGCCTTCCCCAGTTCCACGATCGGAGCCAGCGCTGCCGCGTCCCGCCCTTCGACCCGACCGGCCGCCAGCGCGCTGGCCAAAGCCACGCGGCGCCGGCCGAGCCGCTCCAGGACGGCGAGGCGCCGGTGCAGCCGGGCATCCTCCGCGGCGAGATCCCGCAGCCGCCGCACGGTCCGGTCGAGATCGGCGAGGCCGGCCTCGCGGGGAATAAGGAAGCGGGTGTTGCCGGTCAGCGCATAGCCGCGGGCGCCGGCTTCGAACGCCTGCAGATCGGACATGAAATTGTTCAGGCCGACGAGGATGTCGTGAGTCCGCTCCGAGCGCGCCGACAACGCGCCGACCCGGTTCGCCGTATAGAAGGACAAGGCGCTGACGGCGACGATGAGCAGCAACGCCGCCAGGAAGATCAGCTTCTGGCGGGCAGGAGTCAGGTTTTCGATGGGCACGCTTACTTCCTTTTACACCCCCGGCTCAGTTCGCGCGGGCGCCGGGGGGCGCGCAATCGAGGTTTGCGGCGATCGCCATGCGCACCGCGGCGGCGGTGCTCCTGACCCCCAGTTTCTCGAGCAGCTGGGCGCGATAGGCCTCCACCGTCCGGATCGAGAGGCCGAGTTCCCAGGCGATGATCTTGTTGGGATTGCCCTGGAGGATGCCGCACAGCACCTCGCGCTGGCGCTGGGTCAGCGATCCGACCGCCGCCGCCGCCTCGCCGCCGCCGCCGGCCAATTCCTCGTGCGCGGCGATGGCGCCGCGGATCGCGGCGAGCAGGTCCTTCGGCTGATAGGGCTTTTCGATGAAATCGACCGCGCCGAGCTTCATCGCCTGAACGGCGAGCTGGATGTCGCCATGGCCGGTGACGACGAGCACCGGCGGCACCGCCTGCCGCTCACGCAGCGCGCGAAGCACCGCGATGCCGTCCATCCCGGGCATTCGGACATCGAGCAGGATGCAGGCGAATCGGCGAAGATTGGGCTCCGCGAGGAAGCGGTCGCCGCTTGCGAAATCCGCGACAAGCCAATGATCGCGCCGGAGAAGACGGCCAGTCAACAGCCGCATCGAATCATTGTCGTCTACGATTGCTATCGTCGAGTCGTACGCCATCTCTACAGGTCAATCTGTCCAGCACAATGTCGCCGGGAAGTCAACGAACAGGATGGCGATTCGGTGCGTTTATGCCCCATTTATTCCGCCTCGACCAAGTGCGATAAACTAAATGTACAAATTCCAGCTAATTATGAGTCATTATTAAGGTGGACCGGTTGTCCTCCTACTTCCACCATAGAATTATTTTACCGTATATCTACGGTATTATTGAGTCAGTACCTGAGCCTCCATCGCGGTTCCAGTCCCCGCGTTCCGGCCTCGGGCGGGCGGCCCGCGCGCCGCTTTTCCCGACCTCGAGGCCGGATCGTCGAGGAATGGACGGCCTGCGGCAATCCGCGGCTGATGCTGCAATTGGGGTGGCGCCCGAATGACGCCGTGCCGGCCAAACGGCGCCGGATCGCTGGACCGTTCCGGCAGAATGCGGGCGGGCCGCGTCCCGCAATCTGGCCCTATATCCTTAATCGCGCTTGATAAAATGCTGATTGCGTGCGCAAAGCGGCGCAGTGATTTGGGGGTTCGGCCCCCGCCCGCGCCCGTCCGAGTATCCCATGCACGAATCCCACATATTGCGCCTTCGCGCGGCCCGCTGCCGAACGGTCGCCGCGCGCTACCCCGCGGACCGGCGCCAGCCGTTGCTGGACCTGGCGCAAGAGCTCGAGCGCGAGGCAAAGGCGCTCGACGGGCGCGACAGCGATGCTGCGCCGCAATAACATCGCCTCTTTCGATCACACTCACCGCTTTTAATCGTTTCCTCCGCTGACGCGCGCGGCGTAGCGTCCGCGCGCATTTTCCGCGGATCGGAGAGAAGACCATGGACGCAAAGACCAGCGGCAGCCCCCTGAGCGACCCGGCGAAGGAGCCGGCCGCGCTGCGCTCCCTGCTGGGACGGACCAATCGCGACTGGTGGCCGAACCAGCTCTCGCTCGACATCCTCCACCAGCACGGCCGGTCGCGGCGAATCCGATGGGCGACGGCTTCGATTATGCCGAGGAGTTCAAGTCGCTCGACTATGCAGGCGCTCAAGCGCGACCTCACCGCGCTGATGACCGACAGCCAGCCCTGGTGGCCGGCCGATTACGGCCATTACGGCCCGTTCTTCATCCGCATGGCCTGGCACAGCGCCGGCACCTATCGCACCGGCGACGGCCGCGGCGGCGCCTCGTCGGGCACGCAGCGCTTCGCCCCGCTCAACTCCTGGCCGGACAATGCCAATCTCGACAAGGCGCGCCGCCTGCTCTGGCCGGTCAAGCAGAAATACGGCCGCAAGCTGTCGCTGGGCCGACCTGATGATCCTGGCCGGCAACGTCGCGATCGAATCGATGGGCGGGCCGATGTTCGGCTTCGGCGGCGGCCGCGCCGACGTCTGCGAGCCCGAGAAGGACATCTACTGGGGCACCGAGGAGGAATGGGTCGGCGTGACCCGGATCGACGAGGAAGCGGGCCGGGCGCTCGAGAACCCGCTCGCCGCGATCCAGATGGGCCTGATCTACGTCAATCCCGAAGGGCCCGGGCGGCAATCCCGATCCGCTGCAGTCGGCCCGCGACATCCGCGAGACCTTCGCCCGGATGGCGATGAACGACGAGGAGACCGTCGCGCTCACCGCCGGCGGCCACACCTTCGGCAAGTGCCACGGCGCCGGCGACGCCTCCAAGGTCGGCGCCGAGCCCGAGGGCGCGGACATCGCCCAGCAGGGCCTCGGCTGGCAGAGCGGCCACGAGAGCGGCATCGGCGACCACACCATCACCAGCGGCCTCGAAGGCGCCTGGACGCCGACGCCGATCCAATGGTCGACACAACTATTTCCGGATGCTGCTCGACTATGAGTACGAGCTGGTGAAGAGCCCGGCCGGCGCGCAGCAGTGGCAGCCGGTCAACCAGAAGCCGGAGGACATGGCGCCGGGCGCGCACAGCCCCGACCGCCGCCTGCCGACGATGATGACCACCGCCGACATGGCGTTCAAGATGGACCCGAAATATCGCGAGATCTCGGAGCGCTTCCGCGCCAATCCGGACCAGTTCGCCGACGCCTTCGCCCGCGCCTGGTTCAAGCTCTCGCCACCGCGACATGGGGCCCAAGGTCCGCTACCTCGGCCCCGAGGTGCCGGCCGAGGATCTGATCTGGCAGGATCCGATCCCCGCCGGGCCGGCGCTCGGCGACGCGGACGTCGCGAGCCTCAAGGACAAGATCGCCGCTTCGGGCCTCGGCGTCGGCCAGCTGGTCAAGACCGCCTGGGCCTCGGCCTCGACCTTCCGCGATTCGGACAAGCGCGGCGGCGCCAACGGCGCGCGCATCCGGCTCGCGCCGCAGAAGGACTGGGAGGTCAACGAGCCCGCCGAGCTCGCCAGGGTGCTCGAGGTCTATGAGGGCATCCAGGCCGATTTCGGCGGCGGGGTCAGCATCGCCGACCTGATCGTGCTCGGCGGCTCGGTCGGCGATCGAGAAGGCGGCGAAGGATGCGGGCCACGACGTCGACCGTGCCGTTCACGCCGGGCCGCGGCGACGCCTCGCAGGAGCAGACCGACGCCGCACAGCTTCGAGCTGCTCGAGCCCAAGGCGGACGGCTTCCGCAACTATCTGTCGGTCCGCTTCAGCGTGCCGACCGAGGAGCTGCTGATCGACCGCGCCCAGCTGCTCGGCCTCAGCGCGCCGGAGATGACCGTGCTGGTCGGCGGCCTGCGCGTGCTCGGCGCCAATCATGGCGGCTCGGCGCATGGCGTCCTCACCGACCGGCCGGGCCAGCTCACCAACGACTTCTTCGTCAACCTGCTCGACATGGGCACGGCGTGGAAGGAGGTCGACGACCGCGGCGACGAGGTCTTCGTCGGCACCTGCCGCAGGACCGACGAGGAGAAGTGGACGGCGACCCGCACCGACCTCGTCTTCGGCTCGAACTCGCAGCTGCGCGCGCTGGCCGAAGTCTATGCCGCCGCCGACGCGGGGCGAGAAGTTCGTCGATGATTTCGTCGCGGCCTGGACCAAGGTGATGAACGCCGACCGCTTCGATCTCGCCCGGCCATAGGCGGGCGCGCGAAACAGTGAATCCTCCCCGCTTTTGCGGGGGAGGGGGACCATGCGAAGCATGGTGGAGGGGCCTCTTCCACCGCAAGAAGCCCCTCCACCGCACTTCGTGCGGTCCCCCTCCCCTCGAAATCGAGGGGAGGAACGGGAGAGGAAATGCGCCACCGCGACGTCGACTCGCTGGACGGCTCGAAGACCTGGTGGGTGCCGGCGGTGACGGCGCCCGCCCGCGACTGGCCCGGCGCCCCCGGCTGCCGCCGCGGCGCCCGCTTCCTGATCGACGAGGCGAGCCGCCGGCCGGCGCGCGACAATTATCCCGCCTTCGAGAGCAGGGCGCTCTGCCTGGAATGGATCATGGCCCACCGCAGCGAGCTCGCCCGGACCGCGCCGGGCGCGGCGGTGGCGCCCGCCGACCTCGCCCGCTGGCTGCTGGGGCTCGCCTGACCGGCGGACCTGCGCTAGCCTGCGCCCGATGACCGATCTCGACGCCTTCATCGCCGGCCTGCCCAAGGCCGAACTGCACATCCATATCGAGGGCAGCCTCGAGCCCGAGCTGATGTTCGCGCTGGCGAAGCGCAACGGCGTCGACATCCCGTTCGACAGCGTCGAGGCGGTGCGGGCCGCCTACAATTCTCGAACCTGCAGGACTTCCTCGACATCTATTATCGCGGCGCCGACGTGCTTCGGACCGAGGGGGATTTCCGCGACCTCGCCGCCGCCTATTTCGACCGGGCGGCGGCCGACAACGTCGTCCACGCCGAGATCTTCTTCGATCCGCAGACGCACACCGATCGCGGCATCGCCGTTCGACACGGTGATGCGCGGCCTGCTCGCCGGCATGGACGAGGCCGAGGCGCGGCACGGCATCAGCTCGAAGCTGATCCTCTGCTTCCTGCGCCATCTCGACGAGGCGGCCGCGTTCGCGACGCTGGAGCAGGCCGAGGCCCTGGCTCGACCGGATCGAGGCGCGTCGGGCTCGATTCCTCCGAGCTCGGCCATCCGCCGGAAAAGTTCGCCCGCGTGTTCGCGGCGGCGGCGGCGCTCGGGCTGAAGCGGGTCGCCCATGCCGGCGAGGAAGGCCCGCCCGCCTATGTCTGGGAGGCGCTCGACATGCTGCAAGATCGACCGGCTCGACCATGGCAACCGCTCGCTCGAGGACGCGGCGCTGACCGAGCGGCTGGCGCGCGAGCAGATGACGCTTACCGTCTGCCCGCTCTCCAACCTCAAGCTCTGCGTCGTCGCCGACATGGCCGCGCATCCGATCGACGCGATGCTTCGCGCCGGTCTGCGCGCGACGATCAATTCCGACGATCCCGCTTATTTCGGCGGCTATGTGAACGACAATTACCGCGCCGCCGCCAACGGGCGCGGCCTGAGCCGCGACGACCTCGCGACGCTGGCGCGCAATTCCTTCCTCGGCTCGTTCCTGGCCGAGGACGAGAAAGCGGCGCATCTCGCCCGGCTCGACGCCTATCTCGCCTCGGCCTGAGGATCGGACGAAGCGCCCTTCGCTAGCGCGGCGCCGGCTGCAGGGCGATGTTGAGCCGCTGCACCTCGTGGATCTCGCCGCCGGCGATGCGGCCTTCGATCAGCTCGGTTCCGGTCAGCGCGAAGATGCGCCCGTCGGTGAAGATCGGCCGCGAATTGCCGTACCAGTCGATGCAGGACACCTCGCATTCGTAGCCGGGGACGCCGTCCTCGTCGTCATCCCCCTCGCTGGCATAGACGAAGCGCCGCTCGAGCTCGCCGAGCGGCGCGCAGCCGGCCGTGCCGGTCGACGGTGAGGAAGCTGAGGTCCGAGGCGCTGCTGCGCCACGGCGCCCGGCTGCTCGGCGTTTCGCAGCAGATCGTCGGCAGGCCCATGACGCCGCTGCCGTCGGCTTCGATCAGGCTGTTGAAGGCGTGGCTCCGGCCTTCGCTTTCGTAGCGTCCGTCGAGCCGTACCGACGAGGCGATGCGCGGCGTGCTGTCGAGGTCGATCAGGGTCACGGTCAGGCCGTCCCGGTCGCGATAGCCGGTGAGGACGATGTCGTTTCCGGCCTGCTCGGCGCGAACCACGGTGTGGTGGACGCGGAGCGGCGCGGACGTCCTGGGGCCGGTCCACCGGCACGGCATAGACCGGCGGCGTCGACCGTTCCGAGAGGCCGCGCCGCGAGCGCCCCATGCTGCCGTAGACCAGATGGCGGTCGGTGAAGCGGTTGGCGATATAGAAGGACTTCACGCCCGGCAGCCGCGTGTAGCGCTCCTCCGCCGCCTCCCGGACGGTGTCGGAGAAGCCGGCGAGGGGAATGTCGAAGAAGGCCAGCCGCGCCTCCGTGCTCCGCTCGTTCTCGCAACGGCGCGGCCGGTCCTTCAGCAAAGCGCGGAAGCGGCCGTCGGCGGCATGGAGCGAGAACTGGTCGGGCGGCAGGCCGCGCGCGCCGACCAGCCCGGGCGCGGCGCCGCCGACCGGGATGCGATAGAGCAGGGCCGGCTGAAAGTCCGTCGCGAAGGTCCGCGCCGTATCGCAGGCCTGTGGCTCGTACGAATAGGAATCGCGCGACGTCGTCCACAGGAAGGCGTCGGCCTCGGTCACATACCATTGCGATGAGTTGGGGCCGACGAAGGCGGTGGTTCGGCATTGCAGGTCGCGGTCCGCGCCCGACCGGCCCCAGCGGGCAGACCGAGACGGTGTGAACGGTGGGATCGTCGATCTCGCCGACCGGGCGGTAGATCTGGGCCGCGTCGAACAGCGGCCGGCCTTCGCTCATGTCGCCCTCGCGCTCCTCGTCGGTCACCCAGCGGCGCACCACCGGCCAGCTGAACGTGGCGCGGCTCATGTCGAGCACGTCGAACGGCGTGTAGATGACGAGATTGTCGCCGATCAGCCGCGTCGCATAATTGCTCGAGCTGTAATAATCGTTGGACGACAGGTAGAAGACGCCCTCGCGCGCCAGGCGGCCCGCCGCGTCGAGCCGGAAGACCGACAATTCGGTCGCCCGCTCGCGGTAGGAATAGCCGGTGATGAGCACGCGGTCGCCGAACACCAGCATCTCGTCGTACCACATGCGGTGGCTGGGATCGCGATAGACGTTCATCCGGTCGGCCAGCACCAGCCCGCGGCCGCCCGCGCCGCGCGTGTCGATGACGAAGATCCGGCCGTCCTGGAGCACGAGCAGGAACTGGTCGATCTGCTTGACGATGTCGCCTTCCTCGACGTTGCGCATCTGGTTGTTGGTGATCGACGGATTGCTCGGCGCCGCGATCCGGCTGCCGGTGACGACGATCGATTCGCCCTCGTCCGCGCCGATCGCACAATCGGGATCGCTGTCCGGGCAGATCGGCTCGAAGGCGTCGGACTGGACGCCGTCCCGGATGAGCGCGTGGGCAAAGCGGATATGGCCGGCGGACGCCCACCAGCGCCCCCGCGCCCGGTTCACCGCCAGCACGGCGCCCAGATAGCGCCTGAACTCCTCGTCGCCGGCGAAGCGGGTCAGCGTCGGGCTGACGAAGCCGGCCAGAATCCGCTCCGCCGCCGCGCGCTGCTCGGGGCTGAACGTGCGCGGTTGCGCGCTCTGCGCCGCCGCATTTCCCGACAGCACCAGCAACACCAGCGCAACGCCGGCCGATCGCCACCAGCCCATGGCCGTTCTCCCCGCAGCTTGCCGCAAGGATAAGCCAAAAGACGCGCCGATCCTAGGCGCGTGCGGACGCCAGTCCCTCGCGATAAGCGCTCGGCGAAACGCCGGCGAGGGCGCGGAATTCCTTGTTGAAGGAGGATTTGGTGCGGAAGCCCGAATCGAACATTACGGCGATGATCGACAGGCGCGGCTGTTCGCGCAGCAGGCGCTTCGCCTCTTCGACGCGTAGCCGGTTGATTCGGCGCGAGAAGCTCTCGCCATGGACCGAGTTGATCGCCTCGGAGAGCTTGCGCGCCGGCACGCCGAGCCGCCGCGCGACCGCCTCCAGGCTGACATGCTCGTCGAGATGGATACGCTCGTCGGCGACCAGCCGGTCGAAGGCGGCGGCGCAGGCCGCGCGCTCCGCTTCGTCCGCGACATAATCGGTGGTCCGCGGCCGGCCGCCATAAGCGTACATCCAGTCGAACGGCGATGGCCGGCGCAGCGCCGCGACGACGGCGACGGCGACGATCGCGAGATTGATCGCCTGGGTGACGAGCAGCGCCGGGGATTGGGCGAAAAGGGTGCCGCGCAGCAGATCCAGATAGATGGCGAGATCGGCGACGAACGAGACGCCGAGCAGGAAGGCGACGGCGATCATCAGCCGGAGCGCCTTGGCCGCGCCCTCGCCGAGATGGGCGAACGGGGTGCGGCCGCGCCGCGCCCTGACGGCGAGCGCCAGCGCATAAGCGGCGAAGCTCAGAAAGATCGCTAGGTCGACGTCGACCGGGAAGGCCCGGGTGAGGAATTGCAGGCCGATGCCGAGCGCCGGCGCGAAATGAAGAAGATGGATCGGCCGCGGCCGGAAGGCCGGGTCCGCCACGCTCGCGAAATGGAGATAGAGGAGCGGACCGATGGTCATCGCGAGGATCGGCCGGAGCGTGATCGCCGGCTCGATCCAGCCGCCGAGCCGGGCGCCGAGCAAGGCGGCCTGGACGGTGAACACAAGGAAGGCGGCGCCGAGAATGCGCGCCGGGATCGGGTTGCGCGGCCGGGCGGCGAACAGGTGCGCCGCGAAGACGAGGCAGCCGAACGAAGCGGCATAGCAGAGATTGGCCATCAGGGTCGGCATCGTCCCACCCTATCAAAGCGGGCCTCGCGGACAAAATCAGGACCGCAAACCGGCTTTCGGTCGAAAGCAGGCCGGGCGGCGCCCTACCCCGCCTGTCTCACAGCCGGAGCCCTGCCATGAAATTGCGTTTCGCCCTCTGCCTTTCGCTCGCCATGGCGGGCGGCGCCGCCCGCGCCGATCTCCTGATCCGCAACGTCGCCCTCGCCTCGCCCGAGCGCGCCCGCGCCTCGGCGCCGCTCAGCGTCTATATCGGCGATAATGGCCGAATCGCCGAAATCGCCCGGCGGCCGTCGCGCCGCGCCTTGCGCGCCCGCTGGACGATGGACGGCGGCGGCCGCTTCCTCGCGCCCGGCCTGATCGACGCCCACACCCATCTCGACGAGATACCGGGCATGATCCCGGACCAGGAAGAGCGCCACCCCGAGATCGCGGCGGCGGCGCGCAGGCAATTGCCGCTCTCCTATCTCTATCACGGCTTCACCACGGTGATCGATCTCAACGGCCGCCCGGGCCCGATCGCCGCCTGGAACGCAGCGCCGCTCCGCCCCCAGGCCCATTTCTGCGGCGGCGCGCCGGTCTTCGACGGCTATCCGATGAGCTATTTGCCGCGCCCGCTGCGCTATCAAATCATGCCCTATTTCCTGTTCGATCCCGACCGCGCCGGCGCCTTCCCCGCGGGCTTCGATCCCGCCGCCCATTCGCCCGAAGCCGTGACCGCGCGAATGCAAAGCGAGGGCGCGATCTGCGTCAAGACCCATTACGAGCCCGGCTTCGGCGGCGCCGGCGGGCTGCCGGTGCCGGGCGCAGCGATGATCCGCCGGCTCGCCGAGGCCGCCCATGCCCGGCGGATGCCGCTCCTCCTCCACGCCAATTCGCAGGCCGCCCAGGCCTTCGGCCTCCAGGCCGGGGTCGACGCCTTCGTGCACGGCATCTGGAAATGGGACGAAAGCGGCGCGGCGGCGATGCCGGCCGGAGTCGCCGCGGTGCTGGACGGAGTCGCGGCTCGCCGGCTCGGCTGGCAGCCGACCTTCCAGGTGCTTTACGGCGAGCGCGACCTGTTCGACCCCGCCTTTCTCTCGGATCCGGCGCTGGCCGAGGTGCTGCCGCGCGGCCTGATCGACTGGTATGCGACTGCGGACGGGCAATGGTGGCGGACTCGGATGCTCGGCGCCGCCTTCATCCGCGCCGACGTCGAGGCCGGCCAGTGGCAGCGGATCGACTCCGACGCGATCGACCGGCTGGCGCAGGCGCTCGCCTATCTCGCCCGGCGCGACGCCCGCCTGCTGTTCGGCAGCGACACGCCGAGCGACCCCACTTACGCCAACCCACCCGGCCTCAACGGCCGCCGCGAGATGGCGCGCTGGATCGCGGCGGGCGCGACGCCGGCGCAACTCTTCCGCGCGGCGACGATCGGCAATGCCGAATTCTTCGGGCTCGACCGGGAGATCGGCACGATCGCGGTCGGCAAGCGCGCCGACCTGCTCCTGCTCGGCCGCAATCCGATGACCGACGGGGCGGCCTGGGACACGATCGAGCAGGTCATCGTCGGCGGCCGGCCGGTGCCGCGCGGCGAGCTTTCCGCGCGGCGCTGAGCGCGCTCAGAGCGTCGCGTGCACCGTCGCCGCCGCCTTCATCACCGCGGCGATCCGCGCGGCGGCCTGGATGGTCTCGGCCTTGACGCCGTGCTGGGTCAGCACCTTCTCGTGGGCTGTCGATGCACATGCCGCAGCCGTTCTGGACGCTGACCGCGAGGCTGAACAGCTCGAAATCGGCCTTGTCGATGCCCGGGCTGCCGATGCAGTTCATCCTGAGCTTCGCCGGCAGCGTGCCGTAGACCGGGTTCGAGGCGAGGTGGACGAAGCGGTAATAGACGTTGTTCATCGCCATGATCGCGGCGGCGGCGCGGGCGGCATTGGCGTAGGCCTCGTCGAGCTTGCCGGCGATTTCGGCCTCGGCGGCGGCGACGATCGGCTTGTAGCCGGTGCCGTGAGCGCAAGCGAGGATGAGGCCGTATTTCCGGTCGTCGCCGAGCATCTGGTCGGCGAGCAGCGAGCCGAGGTTGAGCCGGAGGTCCTTGGCATGGTCGGGCAGCGCGTCGGCGAAATCCTTGAGCGACATGTTCTGTCCTTTCAGTCCTCCCTCGCTTTCGAGGGAGGGGACCGCGTAGCCGGTGGAGGGGCCTCTTGCGGCAGAGAAGCCCCTCCACCATGCTTCGCATGGCCCCTCCCCTGCAAAGGCAGGGAGGAATAAAAGGGGCGCGGCAACCTTTCGGTCGCCGCGCCCCTCCGAGGTGTCAGATGGTTCGGGGCTTAGGGGGGATTAAGCCGCTGGTCTGAGCACCTCTTCGCCGGCCGACCAGTTGCAGGGGCACAACTCGTCGGTCTGCAGCGCGTCGAGAATGCGCAGCGTCTCCGCCGGATTGCGGCCGACATTGAGGCCGTTGACGGTGACGTGCTGGATGATGTTGTCCGGATCGACGATGAAGGTGGCGCGGAAGGCGACATGCTCGTTGCGATCGAGGATGCCGAGCGCTTCGGCGAGCTTCGCGCCATTGTCGGCGATCCACGGGAAATCCGCGTTGGCGAGCTGCTCGTCCGAGCGGCGCCAGGCGAAATGGACGTGGGCGGTGTCGGTCGAGGCGCCGATCAGCACCGCGTCGCGATCGGCGAAATCGCGCTCGAGCTCGGCATAGCCGACGATCTCGGTCGGGCAGACGAAGGTGAAGTCCTTCGGCCAGTAGAACAGGATCTTCCACTTGCCGTCGGTCTCGCCGAGGTCGATCGTCTCGCCCGCCGGCAGCGCGGCGACGCCCTGCTGGACGGGCAGGGTCAGTTCGGGAAGCTTGTCGCCAACGGTAAGCATGGAGCTTCTCCTGTTTTGTGCATTGCGTCAAAAAGATTGTGCAGCGCATATAGGGCGTGGCTTTCATCGTTCCAATAGATTAAATCGGTCGCATTGATCGAGTGAGGCGATGAGCACCTACCTACCGACCCTGAAGCAGCTCCAGTATCTCGTGGCGCTCAAGACCCACGGCCATTTCGGCCGCGCGGCCGAGGCCTGCTTCGTCACCCAGTCGACGCTGTCGGCCGGGATCAAGGAGCTCGAGACTCTGATCGGCGTCACCCTGGTCGAGCGCACCCGCCGCGTCGTCCGCTTCACGCCGCTCGGCGTGCGGGTCGCCGAGAAGGCGCAGCGGATCCTGCGCGAGACCGAGGAGCTGGCCGACATGGTGCGCGCCTCGGGCAAGCCGCTGGCCGGCGAGCTGCGCATGGGCGTGATCCCGACCATCGCGCCCTTCCTGCTGCCGACCCTGCTGCCGCGGCTGCGCGCGCAATGGCCCGACCTCAAGCTCTATCTGCGCGAGGAGACCAGCCAGGCGGCCTGCGACGCGCTCCAGCGCGGCCAGCTCGATTGCGTGCTGCTCGCTCTGCCCTATCGCCTGCGGCGAGGTCGAGAAGGCCGAGCTGTTCGAGGACCGCTTCCTGGTCGCCTTCCCGCCCGGCGCCGCCGACGGCCTGCCCGACGGCGGTGCCGGCCGCGGCGATCGACGAGACCAGGCTGCTGCTGCTCGAGGACGGCCATTGCCTCAAGGACCATGTGCTCTCCGCCTGCAACCGGCCCGAGCTGCGCGCCGAGGCGGCGATCCTCGGCACCTCGCTGCACACGCTCGTGCAGATGGTCGACAACGGCCTCGGCATCACCCTGGTGCCCGAAATGGCGGTCGCGGCGGGCATCCTCGACGGCACCCGCGTCGTCGCCCGGCCGCTCGACGCCGACCATCCCTCGCGCCGCATCGCCCTGGTCTGGCGCAAGGGCAGCCCGCGCGAGAAGGAGTTCCGGCTGCTCGCCGACGCGCTCAAGGCGGCCGCCTAGCCCAAATCCTCCCCTGCATTTGCAGGGAGGGGGGCCGCACGAAGTGCGGTGGAGGGGCTTCCTTGGCTGCAAGAGGCCCCTCCACCATGCTTCGCATGGTCCCCCTCCCGGGAAACCAGGGGAGGATTTATTCAGTCCATGTGCTTGAGGCCGACGCGCAGATAATCCCAGCCGGTCACCAGGGTCAGCGCGGCGGCGGCCCACAGGCTGGCGAGGCCGACCTGGTGGACCCAGGGCCATTGCGGCAGCGCGCCGGCAGGATCAGCGCGCCCAGAGCGACCAGCTGGAAGGTCGTCTTCCACTTGGCGAGCGCGCTGACCGGGACCGAGACCTGCAGGCTGGCGAGGAATTCGCGCAGGCCCGAGACGATGATCTCGCGCAGCAGGATGACGAGCGCCGGGATCGATGTGCCAGGCCGTGCGATGATCGGCGGCGCCGTCGGGCTGGCGGGTCGCGCGACCAGCATCACGATCACCGCGGCGACCATGATCTTGTCGGCGATCGGATCGAGGAACTGGCCGAGCCGCGACACCGTCCCCTGGGCGCGGGCGAGATAGCCGTCGAAATAATCGGTGATGCCGACCAGGCAGTAGAGCACGAAGGTGATCGCATAATCGAACCAGCTCGGCGTCCACAGCAGGAAGACCAGGATCGGCACCGCGAGGATGCGCGACAGCGTCAGCAGGTTGGGCAGCGTCAGCATGCGTGCGCGGCGCCTTAGCGCGGAACGCGGACGATGGGGAGAGCCCGAAGGGCTTGTGCGCGCTTCGCGCGGGCGGCCTATGAGCGTGGCGAGCGGCCGCGAGACCGGCCGAGGACATGAGGATGCCGACGATCCCGATGACAGGCCAGGCATCCGCCGCCGCTTCCGCAGCCCGATCCGCCTGATGACCGACGTCGCCCACCTGCTCGGCACGCGCCGCTTCCTGCCGCTGTTCGTCACCCAGCTGCTCGGCGCGTTCAACGACAATCTGTTCAAGAACGCGATGGTGCTGTTCGTCGTCTACCAGGTCTATAATGACGAGGCGTCGGAGACCTGGTTCAGCGCGGTCACCACCGGCGTCTTCATCCTTCCCTTCTTCCTGCTTTCGGCGCTTGTCCGGCCAGCTCGCCGACGCGCGCGACAAGGCGCGGATCATCCGCATCGTCAAGGCGTGCGAGATCGCGATCATGCTGGTCGGCGCGGCCGGGCTGCTGATGGCCTGGCAGGGGATCATGGTCCACAGCCGTCGCGATCCCGCTGCTGCTGCTCGCCTTGTTCGCGATGGGCGTCCATTCGACCTTCTTCGGCCCGATCAAATATGCGATCCTGCCGCAGCATCTCGAGCAGGGACGAGGTGCTCGGCGGCACCGGCCTGGTCGAGGCCGGCACCTATATCGCGATCCTCGGCGGCACCCTGCTCGCCGGCGTGATCTCGGTCCAGGCCTCGGCGGTCGCGGTGATCCTGATCGCCCTGGTCGGCTATGTCGCCGGCCGCCAGGTGCCGCCGGCGCCGGCGCTCGAGGACGGGCCACCGGATCGATTTCAACATCTTCCGCTCCTCCGACCGGCTGATCAACGCGACCCTGCACATCCCGCGCCTGTTCCTCGCCATCGTCGCGATCAGCTTCTTCTGGACGATCGGCGCGGTGCTGTTCATCCAGTTCCCGCCGCTGGTGAAGAACGTGCTGACCGCCGACCGCGCGGTCGCCAGCCTGTTCCTCGCCATCTTCTCGGTCGGCGTCGCGATCGGCTCGGTGGCGGTCAACCGGCTGCTGAAGGGCGAGGTCTCGGCGCGCTACGCGACCCCGGCGGTGCTCGCCATGGGCCTGTTCGTGGTCGCCTTCCACCTCGTCTCGGTGAACTGGGTCGGCACGCACCGACGGCACGCTCTACGACATCGCCGACTTCATGGACCATCCCGGCAACTGGCCGCTGCTCGGCTCGCTGCTCGGCATCGCCGTCGTTCGGCGGCATGTTCGTCGTGCCGCTCTACGCCTTCCTGACCACCACCGTGCCCAAGGCGCAGGCGGCGCGCACCGTCGCGGCCAACAATATCGTCAATTCGGGCGCGATGGTGGTCGGCTCGCTGATCGCGATCGGCCTGTCGATGGGCGGGGTCGCGGTCGAGGACCAGCTGCTGCTCGCCGCCGCCATGTGCCTGGTCTCGGCCTGGCTCGCCTGGAAGCTGCACAAGGCCTGCGACGACGTCGTCTGCGCCGACATGGAAGGCCTGCCGCCGACGGTCTGAACGGAACTTCCCGGCAGTCCCGTAAACTATCGGAATCGGGAGGTTGACTAAAGGCCTATCCCCTTGCGGCCGGGGCCGCTTCGTGCGATTCTGCCCTGGCCGGTTGGGGAGTTTCCAATGCTGTCGCGGATCATGGCGCATGCCGAGGGCGCGTTCCGGGCAACGACGCCGGAGGAAGCGAGCGCTCGCTTCTTCGACGCGGCCAGGGCCTATGGCGCGTCCTACCTGCAGACGCGGCTCTACCGCCGCCCCGGCATTCCGCTGACCTCGGCCGTCCATTATGCGGCGGGCGGGTTCGTCGCCCGGATGGCGCCCGCCTCATGGCCGCACAGCGACGCGTTCAACTATGTCTGCTTCGAATGCAACCCGCTGCTCGCCGCGATCCGCGAGAGCCGCACCCGCTACCGCTTCAGCGATTTCGCGCCCCATGCCGACCGGCGCTTCGGCCGCTATTGGGAGGCGCTGGGCGAGGCCGGCATCGCCGACGCGCTCTGCTCGACCTCTTATGGCGGCGGCGGCATGATCGCCTCGCTTCACCTCGGATTTTCGGCGCGCGACTTCGATCCCGAAGAAAGCCTCGCGGTTCAGGCCGCCGGCCTCGTCCTTACCGAGAAGCTGATGAGCTTCGCCGACTGCCCCTACGAACGGACTCCGCTGACGGCGCGGGAGCGGGACTCACTCGCCCTCGTCGCCGAAGGCAAGACCGACTGGGAGATTTCGGTGATCCTCGGCATTTCCGAATCGACCGCCCGCTTCCATGTCGACAATGCGCGCCGGAAGCTGGGCGCCGTCACCCGCGCCCAGGCGGTGGCTCGGCTGATTGGCCGCCGGCTTATCTGAGCGCGGGCGACCATTAGCGGCAGCAGTAATTAGCCGCGGCGGCCGCCGAGGGTACGAGGACGACTGCCGAGGCGCGCGCCCTATAGCAGTCCTTCCTCCCGCAGCCGCGCCTGGATTTCGGCGATGCGGCGTTCCCCGGCCTGGAGCGATGCCGGGCTGGTGTGCACCGAATAATGGCCGAGGACGAGGTCGTGGGGATGGCCGGCGGCCGAACCAAGGACGAACTCCGCGTCGGTGTCGGCGTGGATGTCGATCGGCTGGCTCGAAGGCTCGAAGGCGACGAACTCGCCCGCCGCGACCGGCTGGGGAACGCCCAGATGCCCGCTCGCGACCGCGATCCAGCACACATCGTGATCGGCGGGCGGCGCGTAGTGCCAGGTCTCGCCGGCCTCGAGCCGCACCGCCAGATAGTTGATTGAGGACGGCGCCTCGAGCGGGCTCGACACCGCGCCGAGGGTGCCGAGCAGGACGGAAGCGGGCCCGTCCGCGCGAATGTCCTCCGGCTTTTGGTAGATGCTTTCGGCCGGCCCGAGCTCCTGATCGGGCGGCAAGGCGAGCCAGAGCTGGAAGCCTCGGGTCCGACCGGCATTGCCGGCGCCGCCGCCGTGCCACGCGCCGCCCGCGGCCCTGAACCATTCGACACCGCCGGCGGGCAGGAAGCCGGCAGCGCCGGTCGTGTCTTCATAGCGGACATTGCCTTCCCACAGCCAGGTGAGCGTGGCGATGCCGGAATGCGGGTGCCAGCCGAAACCGGAGAACGAATCCTCATTCGCGTCGAACAGGTCGAGGAACGCGAACGGCTTGAGCGCTCGGCCAAGGCCTGACGGGCTCATCAGGCGGGTGATGGGGCCGTGGCGTTCGCCGAAGGTTCGGTGCACGATCCGGCGGTCGCGGACCTCGGTGGCGGACCCGGTCACGACTGTCCTCCCTCGGCGGCCCGCAGGCGCATGGTGCGCAGCGCCTGGCCCCACGGAATGAGGTCGTCAAGCATCGCGCCCACCGCCAGCTCCTGCCTGGGCTCGGGCGTGAACACGGAGAAATTCTCAAAGTCGGTGAACATCGACAAGGCGACCTGGGCGCGGACGTCGGCGACCTTGATCTCGCCCATCACCAGCCGCAGCTGCTCCACGGCCCGCACGCCGCCGACGCCGCCATAGCCGACAAAGCCCGCGGCTTTGTCGTTCCATTCGCGGAACAGGAAGTCGATCGCGTTCTTGAGCGCGCCGGACGTGCCATGATTATATTCGGGCGTGACGAACACGAAGGCGTCGAATGGGGCGATCTTCGCCGCCCAGGCCTTGGTGTGCGGCAATTCGTACTGGCCCATGATGGGCGGCAGCGCCTCGTCGAGCAGCGGCAGGTCGAAGTCGGCGATGTCCACGACTTCGAACGAGGCATCGCTCCGTCTGGCGGCGATGTCGTAGACCCAGCGGGCAATCGCTTCCGCCTTGCGGCCCGGGCGGGTGCTCCCGACGATGATAGCGACGTTCAACATATGCCTTCTCCGTCCCAGTAGCCGGCGACCGGCGGTTTGCGGGATGGATTTAGGCGCGCGCCCATGTTATGGAAATCCATATAATATTGACAAGTTTATTCAGGATTTTCGAATGACTACACCCGGACCCTTCAGTCTCGATCATCTCAACGTGCTGTTGACGGTCGTCGAGACGGGGAGCTTCGCCGCCGCGGCCAGGCGCCTCAGCCGGGCGAACTCGGCGATCAGCTATGCGATCGACACGCTGGAATCGCAGCTCGGCCTTGCCCTGTTCGATCGCGGCACGACCCGTCGGCCCAGGCTCACGGCGGCGGGCGAGGCGGTCGTCTCCGAGGCGCGGTCGGTCGCCTATGGGGCAGACATGCTGCGCGCCCGGGTCAGGGGGCTGCTCGAAGGCCTGGAGGCCGAGGTCTCGCTGGCGGTCGACGAGATGTTTCCCATGGACCGGCTCGCCAAGATCCTGAAGAGCTTCAACGAACGATACCCGACCGTCCCGGTCCGCGTGAAGGCGGACGTGCTTGGCGGGATCGAGCGCCTGGTCCGCAGCGGAGACTGGGGCATTGGCGTGGGCGGCTTGATCCATATGGAGAGTCAGGGGCTGCAGCGCGCCGAGCTGGGCGCGGTGCGCCTCATCCCCGTCGCTGCCGCAAGCCACCCGCTGGCTCTGTCAGGCGCCGCCAAGCGTGGCGCGAGCCGGGACCATCTGCAAATCGCCCTCAGCGAGCATCTCCCCGAGGAGGGCCGCGACTTCGGCGTGGTTGGCGCGACGGTCTGGCGGGTGGGGGATCTGTCGACCAAACTCGCTTTGTTGCGTGCCGGCCTCGGCTGGGGTGGAATGCCGGAGTCGATGGTGCGGGCCGACATCGAAGCGGGACGCCTCGTTCACATCGATCTCATGGACTGGCGAGGCGGCGAATATCCGTTGCAAGCGGTGCACCGGAACGACACGCCGCCCGGCCCGGCGGGCCATTGGCTGATCGGGCGCTTTGTCGAGGAGGTGCTCGCCTAGAATTTGGCTGGCTTGTTTCAGGACAAGCCTGGCGGGGTCAGCTCAGCAACGTCCCGAAGAAGACCAAGCCGCCGACCCAGCCGGTGGCGAACAATTTGACGTCGTCGAGCCAGGCGGCGGCGTCGGTGCCGGCGAAGGGCGAGTCCGGCTCCGCCGGCAGCGCCGCGGCGCGCGGGCCGACGCGGCGGACGATGAGCGGCGACAGGCGATTCATGGCGATGATTAAGATGTGATTCACCATGTCCGCGCAAGCCGTCCGGCACGGTTAATTTTCGCCGCCCCGTCCCGGCATGGGACGGGCGAATCAGCGGCCCGCCGCCGGGGCGGGCAACACCAGCTCGGTCGCTGTCACCGGCCGCCCCGAGAAGAAGGCGATCAGCAGCGCCGGCACCTCGGGATGCGCCTCGAACAGATCGTGGCCGCCGTTGCGGACGACGATGCGGTGGAGGTTGGCAAGGCCCGCGGTCGCCGCCGCCTGCTCCTCGAGCGGCGTGCGCACGTCGAGCTCGCCGGCGAACAGCAGCACCGGATGGCTGGAGCGGATCTCGCGCCGGAAGCGGTCGCCGAGATCGAGCCCGGGCACCGTCGCCGCGCAGCTGCGGCATCGGGAAGTTGACCGCCATTCCGGCCAGCGATCCGGCCGCCTGCCGCCGCACCAGCGCCAGCCGCGCGTCGCCGATCCCCGAGGCGATGTCCATCAATTCGGGCATGCCAGTCATGGTCAGCGGGTTCTTGTAGAAGAAATCCCAGATCAACGGCGCGAGCGGCGCGGTCTGGCCGGCGTCGAGCGCGGCATAAGCGCCGGCGAGCTGGGCATAGCCGTCGGGATTCTTGGCGATGAAGCCGGCCATCATCCTGAGCGGGAAGGAATTGGCGCGGAAGCTTGCCGCCGCGGCGCGGCGAAGGCCTGCGGCTGCGGCGTCGAAGCGGGCATGGACCCGGCGCATCCGCTCGGCCAGCCCGCCGCCCAGAGCCGCGTCGATCCTGCGCGAAGGCGGAGTCGACAAGAGCGGGCAGCTTGACCGTCTGGTCCATGCCCTCGGCCGAGGCGAGCGCGACCCGGCCGATCGAGCGCGGATGGCGGCGCATCGTCGCGAAGGCGAGATGGGTGCCGTAGGAAATGCCCCACAGGTCGATCCGGCGCACGCCGAGCGCGCGCCGCAGATCCTCGAGATCGTCGGCGCTCTGCTCGGTCGTGTAGCCGCGCACCGCGACCCCGGCCGCCGCCAGCGCGCCAGGCAGGCGCGCAGCGTCTCGCGATAATAAGCGGTGAGCGCGGCTTCGGTGAGCACCGGCGGCCGGATCGAGCCGCCGTTCGGCCGTGCAGGGCGGGATATGGTTGGAGAGGCCGACGCCGCGCTGGTCGAGCGCGATCACGTCGGCGACCGCGCGCAGTGCGAGGAAGACCGGCTGGCGCGGCCCGCGCGCGGTGGCGACTCCGGAGCCGCCCGGCCCGCCGGCGAGATAGACGATCGGCGCGCCGGGATTGAGGCATTGGTCGAGCGGAAGCGGACGAAGCCGATCTCGATCCGGCGCGAGCGCGGGATCGTTGCGGTCCTCGGGGACCGTGAAGGTGCCGCGCTCGGCGGCGAGCGTCGCTGCCGTCGGCGAGGCGGAACTGCATAGGGCTCGACGCGCAGCGTCGGGCGCGGCGGCGGGCGCCGGGGCGGCGAGCAGGCCGGCCAGAGCGAGGCAGTGAAAAGGCACGCAGCATCGTCGATCTCCTTCAGATCGAGAATGGCTGGCCCAGCGGCCGCGCCGCTCGGGTCCATCGCGCCTTCGGTCAACGACCGCCCGCCTCGGTGAACGGCAAGGACAGTCGGCGGACGCCAGCCTATAGAAGGAGGCGTGAAGCCGCTTCTCGCCCTCGCTCGCTTTCTTCCTGCTGGCCGCCGCCGCGCCGCGATGACGGCTGGGCCGTTGCGGCAGTGCCCGACGGCGCCGGCGCCTGCGCGCCGGCCGACCTCGCCGATCGTCCGCCTCGACGGCGCCCGAGACCCTGCTCGTCCGCACCGTCGCGGTCGATCCGGCGGCGCTGCCGCTGGCGCGGCCGCCGATGGTCTGGGTGATCGCGCTGGCGAGCTCCGAGGTGCGCTGGAACGGCGTCCTGGTCGGCCGCAACGGCGTGCCGGCGCCGGACCGCGCCAGCGAGACGCCCGGGCCGCTTCGTCGCCACCTTCGTCGTGCCGGCGCGCTCTGGTCCGGCCCGGCGACAACCTGCTCTCGGTGCGGCTGTCGGCGCATCATCTCTGGCTGCCGGTGCGGCGCGCCGGTCCACGTCATCGAGGTCGGCCCCTACGAAACCCCGGACCTGCCCGGCCTCGCCGATTATCTGCCGGCCCTGCTGATGCTCGGCGCGCTCGTCGCCGCGCTTCATCTATTTCTGCGCAGCCGCCCTGTCGCGACCGCGCGCGACCCGGCCGCCGCGCCTGCTCGCCGCGATCGCCGGCACCGCGATCGCTGCAGCTCGCCGCCGAGGTGCAGCCGCGTCTTCGTCGCCTATTCCTATCCCTGGCATCTGGTCCGGGTCGGCGGCGATCGCCTTGCTCGCCGGCGCGACGGCGGTGCTGATCGCGGCCTATGCCGCGCAGCGCTTCGCGCCGGCCTGGCGGCGAACGCTGGCGCCGTCGCGGCGACCGCGCTCGCGTCGCGGCGAGCCTCCTGCTTCTTCCCCTGGTACGACCTCAAGGCGCTCGGCGCGATCCTCGCCGGCGCGGCTGGCGCTCGCCGCCGCGCGGCGCGATCGGCCTGCGCGCGCGGACGGCCCGGCGCCGAGGCGGCGCTGGCCGCTGCGCCTGCATCCTGGCCGCGCTGATGGCCTGGCAGCGCACCGCCTTCCTCGACCAGGCTTATTATCTGATCCTCGCCGCCCTGCTCGTCGCTCTGGTCGCCGAGCAGGTCAGCGAGCCTGAGGCGGGCGCGGGCCGAGCGCGACGCCGAGACGCGGCGCGCCGCCGCGCTGGCGGAACGGCTGGCGCCGCGCCGAGCGCGAGGGCGAGCCGATCGTCGCGCTGAAGGACGGCAGCCGCACCCACCGGGTCGCCGAGAGCGACATCGTCTACGTCCGCGCCGCCGACGATTATTGCGACGTCGTGCTCGCGCGACGGCCGCGCCTTGCTGGTGACGATGACGCCTGGCCCGCTTCCTCGCCACGCTGCCCGAGCGCTTCGTCCGCGTCCACAAGAGCTATGCGGTCAACCGCGCCCACGTCACCAGCATCGCGCCGCGGCCCGGCGGCGGGCGGGCGCTGAGCCTGAGCGAGGGCTCGACCGTCCCGGTCGGCCGCTCTTATGCCGCCGCCGTCGCCGCCTGGGCGGATCTCAGCGCGCGCCCGCGGTGACTCGCCGCAGCCACTCGGCCGCGGGCGCGAGGAACAGTTCCGGCTCGGCCCGGCCGCCGCGATAGGCATAAGCGTCTGCGGCGCTGGCATAGAGTTCGAGCTCGTGATCGGCGCTCGGGATTTCGATGAAGGTCGCGGTGCCGGGGCGAAGCCGATTGACCGTCTCCGCGATCAGCGCGTGGCCGTGCCGGGTCTCGAACTGGTCGTATTCGCCGTAGAAGACGAGAACGGGCGCCTCGACTTCGGCCCAGGCGGCGAGGAAATCGCGGCGCGCCGCCTGCTGGTGCCAGGCATGAGGCCGGCCGTAATGGACGCCGTCGCCGGTGCCGCGGATCGCGGCCCAGACATGGGCGAGCTCGGGCCGGGTCCGAGCGATCTCCGCCGGGCTTCGGCCGGCGAGCAGATAATCGGCGTTGAACGCGATCGTCTCGCGCATCCGCCGATCGATCTCGGTCGGCGCCACGCCGCTCCGTTCGAGGAACAGCCGGTCGAAGCCGATCATCCGCTCCATATAAGTGAGCGCGCCCGCCCCCTGGACGAGGAGACCCGCCACTCGGTGCCCCTCGGCGACCAAAGGCGCGACGGTGGCGCCGAGGCTGTTGCCGTAGATCACGATTCGGGCGGGATCGATCCAGTCGTGGCGAAGCAGCGCCGCGAACGCCTCGCGATAATGGCTCACCTCGCCGTCATAATCGAGCTCGTGGCAGGCCGGGCCGAGACTGTCGCCGGCGCCGGAGCGCTCGACCCGAATCAGCGCCATGCCGGCGCGCGCGGCGAGCGCCTTGAGGGCTAAGCCGGCATTGCCCTCGAGGCTGCCGCACGAGACCCATTGGGTGAAGAACAGGACGGGCAGCCGGCCGCGAGCGCCGGCGGGGCGGCTGAGGATCATGCGCAGCCGGGCGCCGTCGCTGGTCCTCAACTCGCCATATTCGATGTCGAGCGCGCCGTCCGCTTCGAGCGGGAGGGGTGGCGGAGTGAAGGCGATCACGCCCCGGGCGAGGCCAAGCGAGACGGGCCGGCCGCCGCGCAGCCGCTGAAGCAGCGCGCTGCCCTCGTGAGCACGGGCGAAACCTTGGCCGTCGACCGCGACGACCGAATCGCCTTCCCGCAATCCCGCCTGCGCGGCCGGGGATTGCGGGTCGAGCCGGCCGACCTTGAGCGCCTGCCCTTCTTCGATCCCCCGAAAGCCGAGATCGGCGCGCCGTTCCAGGCTGCCCCGCACATTCGTCGCCGCGCCTGCCGCGGTGGCCAATCCGGCCGCCAAAAGTCCAACCAGCCAGCGCATGACTCGCTCCTTCCCTGCTTGCCGTTGCAGGCACAGCAAAGCGGGCCGGCGAAGGCCAAGGCGATGGGACGAAGGGACGAAAAACTTGCTAGGCGGCGAACCGGCGTTCGAGGGCGGCGAGGCCGGAGCGGTAGGCGTCGCCGACCTTCAGCCGCCGCCCGCCCGCCAGCTCGACCTCGTCGGCGAGCTTGCCGCGGCGGATGCCGACGATCCGCGCCGCGTTGACGATGGTCGAGCGGTGGATGCGAACGAAATCGGCGGCGGCGAGCCGCGCCTCGGCTTGCGCAGAGTTCATGCGCCGCATGACCAGCCCCGAGCCATGATGGAATTCGAGATAATTGCCGGCCGCCTTGATCCAGTCGATCTGCTGCGCGAGCAGCGGCAGCTCCTCGCCGCCGTCATTGGCGGCGGCCCCGTGGGCGGCACGCTCGTGCGCCATGCGGAGCATCAGGATCATGATCAGCACCAGCCCCGCGCCGGGCAGCCGCCGGACCAGCGCGAAGGCGAGGTCGGGCGCGGCGGCCGGCGCGATCAGGCCGAGCGCCGTTTCGAGGAGCAGCGAGAGCGAAGCCGTCGCCGCGAACAGCGCCGCCAGCCGCCAGCCGGCCTCGCGCATCGGCTGAGCGGGCAGGCCGAGCCGCTTGGCAAGCTCGAACGCGGCAAGCCACGGCAGCAGGTTGGCGAGCGCCCAGGCGGCGCCGACGAGCGGGCTTTCGAGCCTGCCCTGGAGCATGTTGTAGACCGAGCAATAGAGGCCGCCGCCGGCCAGAACGATCAGGCCCGCCGCCGCGATCTGCCGCGGCGACATGGGACGCTCGATCCGGCTCAGCATGGGAAAGTCTAGACCATCGCCCGCGGGCGGCTGAACACGCGCGTCACCTCGGGCTCGAAGCTCTCGAGGCGGATCGACGTCGAAATCGGGATCGAAGGCGGGCGCGTCCCATTCGTCGACCAGCTTCTCGGCGAAGGCGTACCAGCTCTCGTTCCTGAACCGCTCGCGCCCTTCCGGATCCTTGCCGAGATGCTCGAAATAATAGCGGCCCTGGAATTCCTGGTGCCAGTAGACGGCGTGATAGATGTCCTCCGACACGTAGGGCTTCAGCATCTCCGCGGCGATCGGGCCGTGATTGGGGATCGAGAAGATCTTGCCGAGATCGTGGCAGAGCGCGGCGACCACCTCCTCGTCGGTGGCGCCCGCGCGGCGGGCGAGCGTGCCGGCCATCAGGCAGTGGGTGAGCTGGCTGGCCGCGAAGCCGACCTCGATCGCGTCGAGCCGGGCGAGGCTCTCCATGATCTGCTTCGGCGCGGCCGAGACCTGGTGCTTGCCATGCTCGGCGGCGATATGGGCCCACTCCTCGGCGGTGCCCTGCTTCATGTCGGTGAACATGGCCGCTCTCTACCATAAAGCGAAGAAACGGCATAGGCTCTGGCGATGGACGGGGCGACCGGATCGGTGGCGGAGGCGCTGCGGCTGGGGTCGCGGCTGCTGCGCGACGACCCGCGGCTCGCCGCCGAGCAGGCGCGCGAGATCCTGGCGGCGTCGCCCGGGCAATGCCGACGCCTATCGCCTGCTCGGCGCGGCGCTGCGGCGGACCGGCGACGACGAGGAGGCCGAACGGGCCGAGCTCGACGCGATCGCCGCCTCGGTCCGCGATCCCGAGCTGATCCGCGCCGCCGAGGCCCTGCTCGACAACGATCTCGCCGGCCGCCGAGCACATCCTGCGCCCGCGCCTCAAGGCGAAGCCGACCGACGTCGCCGCGATCCGGATGATGGCCGAGCTCGCCGGCCGGCTCGGCCGCTATCGGCGACGCCGAGAATCTGCTGCGCCGCGCGCTCGAGCTCGCGCCCGCCTTCGGCGCCGGCGCGCGCCAATCTCGCCACCGTGCTCTACCGGCAGAACCGCCCGGCCGAGGCGATCGCCGAGCTCGACCGGCTGCAGGGCGCCGGACCGCGAGGCGAACCAGAATCTCAAGGCCGCCGCGCTCGGCCGGATCGGCAGCTACGAGGAGGCGATCGCGATCTACGAGGCGGTGCTCGCCGCGCTTGCCCGATCAGCCCAAGGTGTGGATGAGCTACGGCCATGTGCTGAAGACCGTCGGCCGCCAGGCGGACAGCATCGCCGCCTATCGCCGCGCGATCGCGCGTCGCGCCGGGCCTCGGCGAGGTCTGGTGGAGCCTCGCCAATCTGAAGACGGTCGCGTTCGGCGACGCCGACATCGCGGCGATGGAGGCGGCGCTCGGCGGCGCCGGACCTCGAGCGACGAGGATCGCTTCCACCTCCATTTCGCGCTCGGCAAGGCGCTCGAGGACCGCGGCGAGGCCGAGGCCGTCGTTCGGCCATTATGCCGAGGGCAACCGGCTGCGCCGCGCCGACGATCGACTATGATCCCGACGAGATCGGCGACCATGTCCGCCGCAGCATCGCCCTGTTCACGCCCGATTTCTTCGCCGCGCCGCGAGGGCCAGGGCTGCCCCGCCCCCGATCCGATCTTCATCCTCGGCATGCCGCGCGCCGGATCGACCCTGATCGAGCAGATCCTCGCCAGCCATCCGCTGGTCGAAGGGACGATGGAGCTGCCCGACATCCCGGCGCTGGCCAAGCGGCTCGAGCGGGCGCAAGCTCGAGATCGGACGCCTCGCGCCTATCCCGAATGCCTGGCCGGGCTCGACGCGGACGCGCTCGCCGCGCTCGGCGCGGAATATCTCGAACGCACCCGGGTCCAGCGCAAGACCGACCGGCCCTTCTTCATCGACAAGATGCCCAACAACTGGGCTGCATGTCGGGCTGATCCGGCTGATCCTGCCCAACGCCAAGATCGTCGACGCGCGCCGCCATCCGCTCGCCTGCTGCTTCTCCAACTTCAAGCAGCATTTCGCGCGCGGCCAGGGCTTCAGCTACGATCTCGCCGAGCTCGGCCGCTATTATCGCGACTATGTCGACGCTGATGGCGCATTTCGACGCGCGTCCTGCCGGGCCGCGTCCACCGCGTGATCCACGAGGCGACTGGTCGACGATCCCGAGGCCGAGGTCCGCCGCGCTGCTCGATTTTCTCGGCCTGCCCTTCGATCCCGCCTGCCTGCGCTTCCACGAGAACGAGCGCGCCGTGCGCACCGCCAGCTCGGAGCAGGTGCGCCGCCCGATCAACCGCGAGGGCCTCGACCAGTGGCGCGCCTTACGAGCCCTGGCTCGAGCCGCTCAAGGACGGCGCTCGGGCCGGTGCTCGACGCCTATCCGGATGCGCCGCGCGCGCCGTGGCAAATCCGTCACGCGGCCGTCACGTAATCGTTACGGCTGACAAAATCAGTTTGACGCGCCATCTGAAAGCGGTAGGAACCTGCGCGCGGCTATATCTGGGGAGATGGGACATGCGCCTGTCGTCCGACCTTCGGCCTGCTCGCTTCGACCATGCTCTGCGGCACCGGCGCCGCCTTCGCGCAGGACGCCGCCGCGCCGCCGCCCGGCGCGCCGCCGCGCCGGCGCCCGCCGAGGACGACGAGACCGACATCATCGTCACCGCGCACGCGGCGCGCCGAGAATCTCCAGGACGTGCCGATCGCGATCACCGCGATGGGCACCGAGACGCTCGACGAGCTCCAGGTCGACGATTTCGACGATTATGCCCGCTTCGTGCCGAGCCTCTCCTACCGCTCGCTCGGGCCGGGCTCGGCCAACGTCTATTTCCGCGGCGTCGCCTCGGGCGAGAACGCCAACCATTCGGCCTCGCTGCCGAGCGTCGGCACCTATCTCGACGAGCAGCCGATCACGACGATCACCGGCGCGCTCGACCTCCACATCTTCGACATCGCCCGGGTCGAGGCGCTGGCCGGGCCGCAGGGCACGCTCTACGGCGCCTCGAGCCAGGCCGGCACGGTCCGGATCATCACCAACCGGCCCGACACGTCGAGCTTCTACGGCGACGCCAATGTCGAGCTGAACAGCGTCGCCCATGGCGATTTCGGCGGCACCGCCGAAGGCTTCGTCAACGCGCCGCTTGTCCGAGCAGCGTCGCGCTCCGCGTCGTCGGCTGGTACCGCCACGACGCCGGCTATATCGACAACATCCCGGGCACCCTGCACCTTCCCGACCTCGGGCATCACCTTCAACAACGACGCCGCTGGTCGAGGAGGATTATAACGACGTCGACACCTATGGCGCCCGCGCCGCGCTCAGGATCGAGCTCGACGACAGCTGGACGGTGACGCCGAGCGCTGATGGCGCAGCGCCAGCGTCAGCCACGGCTCCTTCGCGCAGGAACGCGGCCTCGGCGAGCTCCAGGTCCAGCAGTTCAACCCCGAGCGCTTCAACGACCGCTGGTACCAGGCGGCGCTGACCGTCGAGGGCCGGATCGGCAATTGCGACCTGACCTATGCCGGCGCCTACATGCAGCGCCAGCAGGACGGCCAGTTCGACTATTCGGACTATGCCTATTTCTACGACGCGCTCGCCGGCTACGGCGCCTATTTCTACGACAATAACGGCGATCTGGTGAACCCGAACCAGTATATCATCTCGGACGACAGCTTCCGCCGGATGAGCCACGAGCTGCGCGTCACCTCGCCCGCCGACCGGCCGGTCCGGCTCGTCGCCGGCCTGTTCTACCAGCGCCAGCAGCCACTCGATCGAGCAGAACTACATCATCGACAATATCGCCGACGCGATCACCGTGCCGGGCACCGACAGCAACATCTGGCTGACCCAGCAGCTCCGCGTCGACCGCGACTATGCGATCTTCGGCGAGCTCGCCTGGGACATCATCGCCGCAGCTGACGCTGACCGGCGGCGGCCGCGCTCTACCGCTTCGACAACACGCTGACCGGCTTCTTCGGCTATTCCGACGGCTTCAGCGGCTCGACCGGCGTCGCCGCCTGCTGCGGCCCGCCGTCGGTCCCGCAATCGCCCTGCCAGAATCTCGGCAAGATCGACGCCAACGGCAATGTCGGCCCGAAGCGGTCGGAGGACACCGACTTCATCCACCGGCTCAACCTGACCTGGCGGATCACCGACGATCATCTGGTCTACGCGACCTGGTCGCGCGGCTTCCGGCCCGGCGGCGTCAACCGGCGCGGCACGCTGCCGCCCTACGGCGCCGACTTCATCAACAATTACGAGCTCGGCTTGAAGACGAGCTGGCTCGACAACCGGCTCCGCTTCAACGCCGCGATCTACCAGCTCGACTGGACCAATATCCAATTGTCCTTCCTCGGCGCCAACGGCCTCACCGAGATCCAGCAACGCCGGCAACGCCCGCATCCGCGGCGTCGAGTTCGACTTCTCGGCGCCGGCCCGCGCCGAGGGCCTCACGATCAGCCTCGGCGGCGCCTATCAACGACGCCGAGACCACCAACGCGACCCGCTCGCGCCCGCCGGAACGCGGCTGCCGATCACCGCGCGCTTCAAGGGCAATGCCCGGATCCGCTACGAATTCCCGGTCGCGCGGCGGCATGGCAGGGCCACGTCCAGCTCAGCGCCGCCACGAGGGCAGCCGGACCCGCGACCTGCAGGCCGACCAGCAGCGCCATCTACGGCGATCTGCGGAGCCACCAATCTGGTCGACCTCAGCGCCGGCGTCGAGAACGAGCGCTGGTCGCGTCGAGCTGTTCGCCCGCAACCTGTTCGACGCGCGCGGCGCGCTCGGCGCGTCGATCCAGTGCAACGAGCTGATCTGCGGCGATCCCGGCGGCCTGACCGCGATCGGGCCCAAAATCTACACCTTCGTCGCCACCCCGCGGACGATCGGGATCAGGTTCGGCGTGCGGTTCTAGCCCAAGGAGTCATCCCGGCGAAAGCCGGGATCCATGACCAGGAGCGCCGGAGGATAGCTGCCAGCTCCGAGTTCATAGGTTTCGGCTTTCGCCGGAATGACTCCGGTTGGCCTTGAGCCCCGCCCCCACTTCTGCTCACCTCCCCTAATGACGCGACGCCCCGACACCCTCTCCCTCGCCGCCGCGCGCCGGATCGCGCTCGCCGCGCAGGGCTTCGGCGCGCCGCGGCCGCCCGCCATCGCGTGGCGCGATCTCGGCCGCACCCTCGATCGCCTCGCCCTCCACCAGATCGACAGCGTCAACGTCCTCGCCCGCGCCCATTATCTGCCCGCTTTCTCGCGGCTCGGCCCCTATGACCGCGCCCTGCTCGACCGCGCCGCCTGGGGCCGCGAAGCGCGAGCGCCGGCTGTTCGAATATTGGGCGCACGAAGCCTCGCTTGCTGCCGCTCGCGCTCCACCCGCTGCTGCGCTGGCGGATGGCGCGCGCCGAGCGCGGCGAGGCCGGCTGGACGACGCTTCGCAGCCTTCGCCCGCGAGCGCCGCGCCGGAGGCCGAGGCGGTGCTCGCGCGGATCCGCGACCGAGGGGCCGATGGCGGCCTCCGATTTCGAGCATGGCAAGAGCCGCTCGCGGCTGGTGGGAATGGGGCGAGACCAAGCACGCGCTCGAATATCTGTTCTGGGCCGGCCGCATCACCACCGCGACCCGGCGCGGCAGCTTCGAGCGAGTCTACGACCTCGCCGAGCGGGTGATCCCGCAGCGCGATCCTCGCCTTGCCGACGCCCGAGCGAGGCCGAAGCCCAGCGCCGCGCTCGTCGCGCTCGCCGCGCGCGCGCTCGGCGTCGCGACCGCGGCCGACCTGCGCGACTATTTCCGCCTCGGCCTCGAGGAGACGCGCGCCGCGATCGCCGCCCTGGTCGAGGACGGCACGCCTGCTCCCGGTCGCGGTCGAAGGCTGGCGCCAGCCCGCCTTCCTCCACGCCGAAGCCCGCCGCCCGCGCCGCATCGCGCGGCCAGGCCCTGCTCGCCCCCTTCGATCCGCTGATCTGGGAACGCGCCCGCGCCGAGCGCCTGTTCGGCTTCCGCTACCGGATCGAAATCTACACGCCCGCGGCACAAGCGCGTGCACGGCTATTACGTGCTGCCCTTCCTGATGGACGAGGCGCTGGTCGCCCGCGTCGACCTCAAGAGCGACCGGCAGAACGGGCGGCTGGTGGTGCGGAGCATCCATCTCGAGCCGGGCGCGCCGGCGGAAACGCGCGAGCGGCTGGCGGCGGAGCTGGCGGCCATGGCGAGGTGGCTAGGGGTGGAGCAAGTCGAAGATTGAGGGTTAGCGCAGACGCTTGTTCGCGAAGGCGCGACCGGAGCCGCTCTTGAGATAGCGCTCGAAAGCAGCGGCGGTCTCGACGCGCTCGAAATAATGGTAAGAGAGGAGCCGCCAGGGCTTGTACTTCGAAGTGTGCGGCGATTGGCCGGCATTGTGGCTGCTCAGGCGAGAGGCAACATCCTTGCACAAACCCGTGTAAAACTGGTCGGGATGGCTGATGCTTTGAAGGATATAGACGTAATTCATACGTCGGTAGCCCTCCTTCGCTAAAGATGATCAGGCCGCCGTGTCCCCCGGACACGGCTAAACAATGCGGGGCATTGTTTACCTGATCATGGCGGGCAGCCTTCGCCTTGCTCAGCCTAGGCTGGCTTGCCAGCCGTAGCCGCGCAGCGGCGAAGGCTGGTGGAGCCGAGGGGGATCGAACCCCTGACCTCTGCAATGCCATTGCAGCGCTCTCCCAGCTGAGCTACGGCCCCGAACCTTTTCGCTGCCCGGCTGGGTCCGGGAGCGGATGAGGCGCCGCATGTAAGGAAGGCGGCGGCGCCACGCAAGGAGGTTCCACCCCCTATTCGTCATGCCAGCGAAGGCTGGCATCCATGCTGACTCCGCTTGGACCCCAGCCTGCGCTGGGGTGATGGGACCGATGGTCAGACCTCTTCCTCGTCCCCGGCCGCGCCCGGCACGCCGATATCGTCGTCGCCGCCGAGATCGACCTCGTCGTCGGGATTCTCCTCGGCGTCCTCGTCGACCTCGAGGTCGAGATCGGGGGCGGCGAGATCGGCTATCCTCCTTCTCGACCTCGACCTCGGGCTTGGCCGCCTCGAACGGCAGCGGCTGCTTCGATTTCAGCACCGGCTCGGGATGCCAGTTGATCGCCGCAGGCGATGCAGGTGATCGGATCGTCCTTGCCGAGATCGTAGAAGCGGGTCGCGCATTTGGGGCAGGTCCGCTTGGTGCCCCATTCCGGTTTCACCATGGGTGAAAAGTCTCCGTGTCGAATGATGAAAAGCCGGCCGCTGCGGGCCGCCGGATCGGCGGGCGCCTTGCCACATGGGTGGGGCGCTGTCAAAGCCCCGCCCATGACGCGCTCCGCCTCAGCGGAACTGCGCGGCACGGCCGTTCCCGGCGACAAGAGCATCTCGCACCGGGCGCTGATCCTCGCCGCGCTCGCGGTCGGCCGCAGCCGGATCGAGGGGCTCAACGACGGCAGCGACGTCGCGGCGACCGCCGCCGCGCTGCGGGCGATGGGCGCGCGGATCGAGCCCGAGCGGCGACGCCTGGACGGTCGACGGGGTCGGCGTCGGCGGCCTGCTCCAGCCCGCGGCGCCGCTCGACCTCGGCAATTCGGGCACCGTCGGCGCGCCTCCTCATGGGGCTCGTCGCGAGCCATCCGATCCGCGCCGACCTTCACCGGCGACGCCTCGCTGAGCCGCCGGCCGATGGACCGGGTCGCGGCGCCGCTCGGCGGATCGGCGCGCGCATCGACGGCGACCGGCTGCCGCTCGTCGTCGGGGGCGCCTGTCCGCGCGTCCCGGCCCGGCACCGGCTCGAAATCCCCTCGGCGCAGGTCAAGTCGGCGCTGCTCCTCGCCGGCGCTCAACACGCCCGGCCTCACCGAGTCGATCGAGGCCGCGCCGACCCGCGACCATCTCGAGCGGCTGCTCCGCTCTGTTCGGCGCCGAGATCGAGAGTCGACGGCGGGCGGATCGCGCTGCGCGGCGAGGCCGAGCTCCGGCCGCAGCGTCTTGTCGATCCCCGGCGACGCCTCGGCCGCCGCCTTCCTCGCGGTCGCCGCTTTGATCGTGCCCGGCTCCGAAATCCGGATCGAGGGCGTCGGCGTCAATCCGACCCGCACCGGTCTTTTCGACATGCTGCGCGAGATGGGCGGCGACATCGCCTTCGCGAACCAGCGCGACGTTTGCGGCGAGCCGGTCGCCGACCTGATCGTCCGCCACAGCGCCCTCGCCGGCGTCGAGGTGCCGCCCGAGATCGCGCCGCGGATGATCGACGAATATCCCGATCCTGTTCGTCGCCGCCGCCTTCGCTCGCGGGCACGACCCGCGCGCGCGGCCTCGCCGAGCTCCGCGCTCAAGGAATTGGACCGGATCGCGGCGATGGCTGCCGGCTCGGCGCGACGGCGCGCGAGGGCGATGACGGCCTCGCCATCGCCGGCAGCGGCGGCGCGCCGCTGGCCGGCGGCTTCGCCGATCGACGCGCGGCTCGATCATCGCATCGCGATGGCCTTCGCGGTGGCTGGCCTCCACGCCGGGAGCCGATAGGGGTCGCCGGCATGGCCTCGTCGACACCAGCTTTCCCGGCTTCCTTTCCGCGCTCCGACGCGTTGGCGCGCCGCATGATCATCGCCGTCGACGGACCCGCGGCCAGCGGCAAGGGCACGATCGCCCGCGCGCTCGCCGCGCATTTCGGCCTGCCGCACATGGACACCGGCCTGCTCTACCGCGCCACCGCGCTCAACCTGCTCGAGATGGGCGGCGATCCCGAGAGCGAGTTCGCGGCGGCGCGCGCCGACCGATCTGTCGCAGATCGACTTCGGCGATCCCGAGCTGAAGAGCGAGACGGTCGGCGGCATCGCCTCGCGCATCTCGACCTACCCGCTGGTCCGCGACGCCCTGCTCGAGCGCCAGCGGCGCTTCGCCGCCCAGCGCGGCGGCGCCGTCCTCGACGGCCGCGACATCGGCACGGTGATCGCGCCCGAGGCCGAGGTCAAACTGTTCGTCACCGCCCGCCCCGAAGTCCGCGCCCGGCGCCGCTTCGCCGAGTTGAAGGCGGCCGGCCTCGACGTCCATTTCGCCGACGTCCTCGCCGACATCCACGCCCGCGACGAGCGCGACATCGGCCGCGACGCGGCGCCGCTCGTCATGGCCGCCGACGCGATCCTGCTCGACACCAGCGACATCGGTCCCGACGAAGCGATCGCCGCGGCGATCGCCGCGGTCGAGCGCCGCTGACGCCGGTTGGAACCAACCGCCCGGCTTGCTATTTCACGGCGAAGGCAAAGCGGTAATCGAGGAGCTTGACGATGGCCGGCGGTTGGGCGCGCGACGGCGCGGTCCAGGATCAGATCGACGATACGGTGAAGGACGCGGTGCTCAGCGCCCGGGCGGGCCTGCCCACCGGCGAAGGCGCCGACGAATGCGAGGAGTGCGGCGAGCTCATTGCCGAGGGCCGGCGCCGCGCCCTGCCGGGCACGCGCACCTGCGTGACCTGCCAGTCGGTCCGCGACGCCAATGTCGTCCGCGCCGGAATCAACCGCCGCGGCAGCAAGGACAGCCAGCTGCGCTAGATCATGGCTGCTTTGGGTTGATTGTGTTGAAGAAGTCCGCTTTTGCCAGAAGCGGACGTTGGTGCTGGAACGGGACGAGCGAGGCCCGGGTGGTCACGCGGGCATCGGCTGGGGCGGCATCGGGATCAGCTTGGCGAGCTTGCGCAGGTTCTGGGCGGTGGCGGCCAGGAGGAACTCGTCTTTTGCTCCGTTGGGGCCTCTCAGACGCAGGCGATCCAGCTTCAGGATGCGCTTGAGGTGCGCGAACAGCATCTCGACCTTCTTCCGTTCGCGTCGCGAGGTGAGATAGGCGTCGGTGAGCGAGAGGTCGCGGGCCAGATCCCGTGCGCCTTCATGGATCGAGCGCGGGACCTTGCGCGCGGGCTGGCCGGGACAGCAACGCGGCTTTAGCGCGCAGGCGTCGCAGTCGCGTTTGCTCGCCCGGTACCGCATGAAGCCGTCCTTGTGGACACCGGAGCGAGGTGTGGCATAGGCGCGGTGGAACTGCCTCAGCTCCTTGCCGCCGGGGCAGATATAGCGGTCCCGCTCGTGATCATAGGTGAAGTCTGATCGAGCGAAGCTGCCGTCGCTGCGATCGGCCTTTTCGAACACCGGGATGTGCGGCTCGATGCCGCGCTCGTGGACCAGCCAGGCGAGGTTGGCGGCATCGCCATAGCCCGTGTCGGCGGCGAGCCGCTCGGGCCAGAGGCCGAACCGCTCCCGGGTCCGGTCGAGCATGACGCGCTGCGCCGTTACCTCGGCTTGGCGCACGGCCGTGGTCGCCTCGACGTCCATGATCACCGCATGCTTCAGGTCGATCAGATAGTTGGTGCAATAAGCGAAGAAGGCGAGCCCGCCATTGGCGCCGGTCCAGCGTGACGCCGGATCGGCGACGGATATGAACTTGGGCGCCACCGGCGTCGCGCCGCCGAACGCGGCATCGTCCAGCACCGCCAGATACTCGCGCACGGCATGGCTGGCGGCCTCGGGCGGAAGCCCCTCGTCACCGGGCACGCCGCGCTGGCGGTTGGCGTCGGCCTTGATCAGCGAGGCATCAACCGCAAAGCCCTCGCCGCCGACCAGCCCCTCGGCCATGCAGCGCCGGACACTCGCCTCGAATAGCTCGCGCAGCAGGTTGCTGTCGCGGAAGCGGCCGTGGCGGTTCTTCGAGAAGGTCGAGTGATCCGGCACGGTGCCGTCCAGCCCGAGCCGGCAGAACCAGCGATAGGCAAGGTTGAGATGCACCTCGTCGCACAACCGCCGCTCCGAGCGGATGCCGAGGCAATAGCCGATGATCAGCATCCGGATCATCAGCTCGGGATCGATCGAGGGCCGGCCCGTCTCGCTGTAATAGGGCCGTAGATGCTCGCGGATGCTCGACAGGTCCACAAACCGGTCGATCGAGCGCAGCAGGTGATCCGCTGGAACATGCCGCTCGAGGCTGAAGCTGTAGAACAGCGCCTCCTGCATCACCGTCCGCTCGCCCATCATCAGCCCGCCTCCCGCTGCCGGGCCGACTGAATCAGATCACCACCACGACTTCAACGTCGAGTTTTTCAACACAATCGGTTGAACGCGGACATTTGGAACAGCCTGCGCTAATGAAAAACGATTGTGGAAGCGCTTAGATGCCGCCGAACTTGTCGGCCGAGGATACGAAATCCTCGATCATCTTTTTCAGCTTCGCTTCATAGCGGTCATCCGACCAATTGCTTTCATCATACCACTCTGTCGGTATCGATTTGTAGCTCTTGCCTTCATTGTTGGGGAAATGTTCTTCGAACGACAGCTTGTTGCTCATGTCGCTTTGGGGACTGCCAATGAGGGCGCGTTCTTGGCCGTCTTTGTAGCGAAGCGAGAACGTGATTGAGCAATCGTGGTGTTTAACACTCGCCGATATTCCCCGCTCATTACACTTTGCCGCGTAGCTCTCAGCTATCTCGACCAACCTCGGGATCAGGCCTTTCACGAACGCCCGGTTGGCGTCCGCTGACCTGGCCCTCGCCGCTTCTTTGGCATTTTGCTTGGCCAAACTGGCGTCGATTCTGTCGAAAAAGTCGTCACTCACTTGCTTCGTCCCGGATCGTTGCAGGGCGGAGGTACTATCGCTGTGACGCGCGCACAACCGCAGTCGCCTGCAGTGTCACAAGCGGTGACAGGTACGTACCTGTCACCGAGACTACCCGCCGTGGCCGCAGCGATCGCGGGTTCTGCGGCTTTTATCCTGACCCAGTTGCTCCTCGGCCTCGTCTGGGGCGCCGGTTCGGGTGCGACCTTCTTCTCCTCTGTCGCCTTTGCCGTCGCGGCCGCGATCGCGGCCATGACCATGAAGCGCGGCATGGCGGTCGTCTACGGCTTCCTCGCCACCTTTGGCTGCTGCTCGAATGTGTTGCGGCGCTGATCGGGTGCATCGCGGTCGGCTTGGGCTGATCCACGCCGGCGCCAGGCAAGGCGAGGCGGGCGAAGGGCTATCGGGCGAGCGGCCTGATTCGGGTCATCAGGATGTCGTATTCCGCAGCGACCAAAATGGCGTTGGGATCGTGTCCCGTCGCGGCCAGCAGGCGGAACTCCTTCTGCGGGGCGGACAGGGAGTCGAAATAACGCCTCGCCACATCGGGCACCGTGACCAGATCCTCGGCGCCCTGGACCATGAAAATTGGAATCCCGAAAGCGAGCCCGAGGCGCGGCAGATCGATCGTCCAGAGCATGCCGTTTCCGGCCAGGCCGACAAATTGCAGATAGGAAAAATCTTCGCCCGCATCATGGGCGGCCCGGATCGCTGTCGCCGCGTACAATGGCGAGGGCGTCCACCAGCCTTCGGGCGGAGCGGTCGTGGCCCGGCGTTCATACAGCCGCGTCGCCCGGCGCAGGATGCCGAAGCCGCGCGGATTGGTCCATGGCGGCGGACCCAGCGCTTCGATCGCGGCCACCGTCGCGCCGTCGCCGGCCGCCCGCGCCCGCCCAAGCACCTGCCGATAGCTGGCCGCCAGATTTTCGCTGGCGCTGACCAGCTGGCCGGCGCCCAGATAGGCATGGAACAGATCCGGCCGGGCCAGAGCCATGCGAACGCCGAGCACGGTGCCCCATGAGCCGCCGACCAGGATGATCTTCCGCTGGCCGAGGCGCCGGCGCAGATAATCGGTCAGCGCGATGCCGTCCCGGGTCATGCGCTCGACCGTCAGCTCCGCCGGTGGCGGATTGGCGCCGAAGGTCCTGCCCGAGCCGCGCTGATCCCACTGGACGAGGGTGAAGTCCCGCTCCCAGGCCGCGTAGATCCGCTCGCCATAGGGGCTGAGCGGGTTGCCGGGGCCGCCGTGCAGGAAGAGGAGGACGGGATTGGCGCAATCGTCGCCCCTGATCGTCACCCATTGCCGGATACCGCCGATCGGAGCGAACCCCGCCGCCCGGACCGGCTGGCCGCGCTCGCACCGGACCGCGAGCGGCGGTGCCGGCTCGGTCGCCGCCGGCCCGGTCTGCGCCGCGGCGGCGAAGGGCGCCAGCAGCACTGCCAGGGCGAGGAGGAATCCGGCTGGAAGGCTCATCGGCTTTGTCCCCCTGTGGGCATTGGCGCAATTATCGATCGAAAGCGGACTTTGCGCCTTCAGGTCGCCGCGCGTCAGCGCGTCCCGTAGGTCCGGTCGCCGGCGTCGCCGAGGCCGGGGACGATATAGCCGTGATCGTTGAGCTCCTCGTCCATCGCCGCGGCCCAGATCGGCACGTCGGGGTGGGCGGCGCGCACCGCCTCGGCGCCGGGCCGCGAGGCGAGCAGGCAGACGAAGCGCATGTCGGCGACGCCGGCTTCCTTCAGCCGGTCGATGGCGGCGATCGCGGTGTGGCCGGTGGCCAGCATCGGATCGACGATGATGACGAGGCGCTCGGCGACGTCCTCGGGCGTCTTGAAATAATATTCGACGCCTGGAGCGAGACCGGCTCGCGGTAGAGGCCGATATGGGCGACGCGGGCCGAGGGGACGAGGTCGAGCATGCCCTCGGCCATGGCGAGGCCGGCGCGCAGGATCGGCGCGATGACCAGCTTCTTGCCGGCGATCTTCGGCGCCTCGGTCGACCGCGATCGGGGTCTCGACCGCGGATCAGGTCGGTCGGCAGGTCGCGGGTCACTTCGTAGCAGAGCAGGGTCGCGATCTCGCGCACGACCGTCCGGAACAGCTGGGTCGAGCTGTTGCGGTCGCGCAGGATGGTCAGCTTGTGCTGCACCAGAGGGTGGGAAACGATCGTCAATCCGTCCATGTCGTGATTCCTAGAATACCGTTCCGTCGCTGATGATGGTGAAGGGCGGTCCGCCGCCGGCGCGGCGCTCGGCGGCGATGCGCCGGCCGGCGACCCAGGTGCCGCCCTCGAGCATGCGGGCCAGCGGGAAAGCCGCCTCGCCGACGCCGAGCCGCGCGCGGACCAGCGGCGCGAGCCGGTCGAGCAAGGCGACCGTCATCGCCCGCCAGGCGACGATCAGCGGGTCCGAGACACTGATGGGGCCGCGCGGCCGCGGCGGGATCGGCGAGGCGCGAGCACGCCGCGTGTCGACGAACAGGCCGCCGTTGCGATATTCGGCGAGGCCGGTGAGGCCGTCGATGTCGACCACCTCGATGCCGGCCTCCTGGAGCGGCTCGATCAGCGAATAAGCCAGCCATTGCGAGAGCTTGTGCAGCGGCACCAGCCCGTCGCTGGCATCGCTCCGGCGGATCGCCGGGTGCCGCCAGCAATCGCCGAGCGCGACGCCGTCGATGACCAGCCGGTCCGCCCAGATCGGCCCGAGCGCCTCGAGCAGCAGCTCGAGGATCGCCGGCGCCGGCAGCCTGCCGCCCTCCGCGCGCGCGGCGAGCACGTCGTAGAGGCCGCCGGGGCGCCCGCCTGCGAACAGATCCGGCCGCGCCAGCACCTGCGCGCCGAGCCGGCGGAGCAGGCGGCGCGGCCGTCGAGCCCGAGCAGAGGATTGTCCTCGGAGACCTGGAAGCCGCGCGCCAGCGTCCCGGTCTCGAGCGTGGCCAGGTCGTCGAGGGCGCCGGCCTCGAACATCCGCTGGCTGGCGACCGCCAGGCCCTCGGAGCGGCGAAGGTCCCGCCGCTCACCGGATCGGCGATAGCGCCAGCCCGGGCCGGTGCCGGCGTCGAGCAGCACCGAGAGGATGACGAGATCGAAGGCGGCGCGGGCGCGCTCCGGCCGGGTCGCCCTTCCGGCAAGCGTCGGCGCGCCGGCGACGAAATGGCGCCAGCGGGCGTGGAACGGGATGGCGAGGTCCGGATAGCGCTCGCGGGTCACCGCGGCGGTCAGCTCGGCCGCGGCGCCGAGCCGGTCGAGGTCGACCGTCCAGCCCTCGACGCTCGCCCGTCGAGCGCGAGGTCGAGCATCTCGTGCGCCCGCTCGCGGACGGCGGCCGCGTTCAGCAGGCCGCGGAGCGGATCGGCGGAGCCGTGCATCGCGCGCTCAGAATTTCCCGAGATCGCGGCCGACGACGGAGCGCAGCTTCCTGGCGCTCGGCGCGCCTTCGCGCCGAGAAATAGCCGGCCGCCTTCTTGGCCTCCATCTCGACGCTGGCGTCCTCGGGCACCAGCCAGTCGGGGATCGGCACGCGCTCGCCGATCTCGATGCCGCCGGCGACGAGCGCGTCATATTTCATGTTGGACATCGAAACGAAGCGGTCGATGCGGCTGATGCCGAGCCAGTGGATGACGTCCGGCATCAGCTGCTGGAAGCGGGCGTCCTGGACGCCGGCGACGCATTCGGTCCGCTCGAAATAGGTCGCCGCCTGGTCGCCGCCGGGCTGGCGCTTGCGGGCGTTGTAGACCAGGAACTTGGTCACCTCGCCGAGCGCGCGGCCTTCCTTGCGGTTGTAGACGATGAGGCCGACGCCGCCCGCCTGGGCCTGGCGCGTCGCCTCCTCGATGCCGTGGGTCAGATAGGGCCGGCAGGTGCAGATGTCGGAGCCGAACACGTCGGAGCCGTTGCATTCGTCATGGACCCGGCAGGTCAGCGTCTTGGCCGTGTCGCCGAGGGAGGCCGGATCGCCGAAGATGTAGAGCGTCATGCCGCCGATCGGCGGCAGGAAGACCGATGAGGTCGGGCCGGGTGACGAGCTCGGGATACATGCCGCCGGTCTGCTCGAACAGGCAGCGCCTGAGGCTCGATTCCTCGACCCCGAAGCGCTCGGCGACGCCCGGCAGCCACCAGACCGGATCGACCGCGATCTTGGTCACCGAGACGTCGCCCGCCTCGTGGACGATCTCGCCGTCGACCTCGAGCCGGCCGGCGGCGATCGCCGCCTGGATCTCGCCGCAGCGTCAGCCGCGCCTTGGTGATCGCGATCGACGGCCGGATGTCGATGCCCTCGGCGATCAGCTCGCCGAAATCCTGCGCGACCCGATGGCCCCAGGGATCGAGCGAGACGATCTTGCCGGGATCGCCCCATTGCGGATGCGGCCCGATCTCGCAGACCGGCGAGGTGTCGTGCGAGGTCCGGCCGCGCCTGCGGGTCCATCGCGCCGGACGAGATCGCGAGCGCCCGGTAGATCGAATAGGAGCCGCCATGGGCGCCGATCGCGTTGCGGTCGGCGCCGGCATTGACCGTCGCGACCACCGGCCCGCGCTCCGCGGCGGTGGCCGCGCCCCAGGTCAGCGGAAACCGCGCCGGCCCGCGCGAGCCGGGATGCGAGGTCAGCCGGATATGGCCGCTCTTTCCCTCAGGCTGCATCGATTATTCCCTCGCTTCTCATTCTCACGCCGCGGCCCTTCCGGCCCGCCGCGCCGACGCTACGACAGCAAGGCCGGAGTGGCTAGGGCGCTAATGCCGGCCGGCCTAGCGAAGCACGCCGGCCCGCCGCATCCTGAGCGCGTACCAGAGCAGCCCGATCGCAATCGCCCAGATCGCCAGGTTCATCGCCATCATCGCGCCGCTCATCATGTCCGCGGGCGGGGTCGAGAGCACATATTGATAGACGGTGCTGGCCGCGAGGCCGGCGAGCGACACCGCGAAGGCGGTCGCCGCGTAGCGGCTTCGGGCGAGCAGCAGCAGCGCGCCCGCGAGCCCGCCCCAGACGCCGAACGCCCAGGTCGCCTCCATCCAGATCGGGAAGCTGTCGAAATAGATGCGCTGCGGATCGGTGAAGTTGGCGAGATAGGCCTCGTTCCTGGTCTGGGTCATCAGATAGTCGAACGCCCCGAACGCGTTCCACAAAGTCGCCAGCGCGGCGACGATCCACAGATGCATTGGTGTCCTGGCCGAACTCGCCATGCCCGCCTCCCCTTTTGCCGCGCCGGTATGCCGGGCGCGGCGGCGAGGCTCGCACTCTTCGCCCCGGCTGGCAAGCCGGGGACGATAGTAACGCGGCCGTCCCCATCCCCTCACTGCAAGGCGCACCGCGGCCAGGCCGAGAAACAGACCGAGGATCGACAGCGCCACCGATCCGGCGACATAGGCGCCGAACGCGCCCCAGGCGCCGCGCTGCCAGAGCAGGGCGGCATCGAGGCTGAAGGCGGAGAAGGTGGTGAAGCCGCCGAGCAATCCGGTGGTGAGGAACAGGCGCAGATTCTGATCGCCGATCCCCTTGACGAGAAACAGCCCCGCCAGCACCCCCATCGTTACGCCGCCGGCGACGTTGACGATCAGGGTGCCGAACGGGAAGCCGGGCCCGAGCATCGCCAGTGCGGCCCGGTTCACCCCATGCCGAAGCGCGACCCCGAGGCCGCCGCCGACGAAGACGACGAGATAGGGCATGGGGTTTTCTGGCGCGGCGGCTGGGGACAGTCACCGGGGACAGTCACCGGGGACAGTCACCGGGGGCAGTCACCGGGACCGTCCCTGACCGTCAGTGGTTGGGAACGACCGGTTAGCGCTGACGGATCACCGCCGCGCTCAGCCCCCTCAATCTCCATTCGTCATTCCAGCGAAAGCTGGAATCTCGTTTCTTGAGGCAGTGGGTGTTACATAACTGTCCCCCTTCCTCCTCGTTCTGTTCTGGATAGAGCTGATTGGTCACAGGCACGCACCTGGAGCAGCATCCCCGCATAAATAGTCTTTGTTATTCCTGTGGACATTCTGTAACAGATCCGCCGTCGCTTCGTATCAGCCTCTCAAATCCCTGTTGTTTCCAAGGATAGGTAAAGTGTGGTCTACTGAATCCGGAAGCGGAGGATTCATGAACGTCACCAGCATCTCACGCTCTGCCACACAATTCCTGTGGCTAACTCTGATCGTCGCTTTTGTGCTCCCGACCAGCACGGCTGCTCAAACATTCCAAGACAATACCTTTACTTCCGGGTGGGCAACATCGGTTTATTCGCAGACGCCTCTCTCACCGCCAGCCACTGCGGTGGCCACGCTTATTCCCATTGGTTCCGGTAACAACGCCCGCGGATTGTTCCACAATTTCTCTGTCGGCATGGCGATGTACGCCGTGCATCTGAGTTCTCACACCTACTCGCCGTCAGGGGGTTCGCTCACGAATGTCCAGTTTCAATACGTGATCTCGGCGGGTGTGAGCGTCGTCGGCTACGCCCCCCTGGTCGCTCAAGGCGGCAACTTCTACTCCCGCCCCTGGGACCTCGCCCCGATCGGCGCGATGCTCCCGATAAATCGTACGCTGACGGCGAACGATTTTTGGCTCGTTCGTTCCAACGGAACTCTAGACGAGACGCAACACCCGGATTTTTCCTGCGGGGCGCCTGAGATCCGCTTCGGATATTATACCGGGAACAGCAATCCGCCCCCCTATCAGCCGACGGTTATCCAGATCGGCAGCTCATTGCGGACGTGGCGGCTGAATCTTTCGACCGAGCGCTGCGCTCCGCAGGCTGATCCCTGCTGCCCTCCGCTGACCACGACCTCAGTGAAGGATCAACTCAGGCTAGTACAGCCCGGGACGGTGGGCACGAACTACAATTTCCAGTACGTCGCCACAGCGCCTTACCCGGGCCAGATGCAGGCCTACATCAACTATCTCCACCAAATGAACCTCGCGATCAACACTATCGCCGTCACCTGGACGGTGACCCAACAGGGGACGGGCGCTACCCCGACGGTCCCGCCCGGACCGGTCGTGGCAACCGCGATGATGCGCTGGACATGTTCGGCGCCGGGTTGTCCGGCGCCACTCCCCAACATCCAGTTTGCCGGCCTGCCGCTCGTCCCGAACACTTGGTACCGGGTCACCGCGACGCCCTCCCTGAATAATGGTTTGCGTTTCTGGGACACCGACTGTCCGGCGGTGGTCTTCGAATACAATATGCGCGAGATACCCTAAGTCTATTATGTCAGGTTCAAGCCCGAGGCCTTGCCTCGCCGGTGACACCCCCGCCTTGTGACAGGTGCGTACCTGTCCCGCATCCTGCCGGTGACAGATACGGACCTTTGACCGTGCCCCAGGGTCGATCATCCTGAGCCAAAGGGTGCCCATTTCCGCACCACCGAATCCGAACTGCGGCGTGGGATAACCCCCGGAATGCCCAATGATGTTCCGAGCAAGGCTCGGTGCCGTTGTCTGACGGCCTTTCACGTCGGCAAAGTAGCCTCATGACCAATGGAGGCAAAATCCGCATAACAACACCGGGACTCGGGAGGGCTCTAATCCATCCGGGAGAAGTTGATCTATGGCTCGTAAGCTTAGGGTGCCTCGCACGTATGCAACTGCACACGGGGACCGTCTTAAGATCCCGCGTGCCCGGAGACCCGTCCCCCGGCGCGTCGTATGGACGGCGAACCGAGACGCGGCCGAATTCAATCGTGTGAAAGGCGACAGCGTTCGCCGGGCCGCAAGGCGGCTCGAAGGTTAGGGATATGAGGTGGATCCGCTCCCGCACCTCACAGCCCTCAGGATCAGGTTACCGCGCAATGGCAGTTTTGCGGATTTAAGAGACGATTTGAGCTCTCTCCTTCAACCGCGACGCGGATCCTTATTCTTGTCGTCCAGCTCAGGACGGGCTTGGATCTGCAGCACGAGAGGCAATCGTCCCGGAGATTTTGTTCGGATCCATTAGACTTTCACCATTAATCGACACGCCAAATGTTCGTGGCCCCAGCGTGTCGCGAAAGTCTCAGAGACGGTGAACCATCCAGCGCCCGGGCCGCCAGCTCCGTGATTGGCCCCCATGCATGAACATTGGCACTCGTGCCCCGCCGCATTCATGCAAGCCGGTGCGCATTTCTCCTGCTCTCGGTACGGCTGGATTATGTGGAGCTTCCCATATCGTGTCAGGAGTTGCTGAACCAGGTCGTTAAACCAAGCCTTTGGACCTCCCATCCCCTTTGCGCGAATTTGACGGGCTCGACATAAAAGCTGTGGATTATAGCCGTCGCTCGGACCTCTACTTGCACTAGGCTCCAGACTCATTCAGATCCACCACAGGATGATTGTGGCGATCATGACTGCGGCGGTGAAGTTGGCGGCGAGTTTGTCGTATCGGGTTGCGATTCGGCGCCAGTCCTTGAGGCGGCAGAAGGCGCGCTCGATGATGTTGCGCAGCCTGTAAGCTGTGGCGTCGAACGGGTGGAAGCGCTTGCGCGTCGGATTGTTGGGGATGACGGGGAGGGTGCCGCGCTCGGTCAGGAACTGACGCAGGCCATCACTGTCATAAGCGGTGTCCGCGGCACACAGGCAGCCGGGCGGCAACGGGCCGAGCAGTCCCAGGGCGGCTCTGGCGTCGCCGAGTTGGCCGGGTGTCACTTCGATCGCGACGATGCGGCCTTGGCCGTCGACGACGGCGTGGATTTTGGTGGTCCGCCCGCCGCGCGAGTGGCCGATCGCCTGCGCACAGGCCCCCCTTTTCCGCCGCCGGCCGAGCGATGCGCCTTGGCGATGGTGCTGTCGATCAGTTGGATGTCGCCGGGATGAGCCTCGACCAGGGCCTCGAACAGGCGCTGCCAGATGCCGCGGCCGGCCCAGCGATTGAAGCGGTTGTAGACGGTGGTCGAAGGTCCGTAGATCGGCGGGCAATCCTGCCACCGGCAGCCCACCTTGAGCACGTGGATGATGCCAGAAGAATCCGCCGATCATCCACCCGCCGAGCACCGGGCTGGTTGCACGGCAGCAAAGGTTCAATCGTCTCCCACTGACGCTCGCTCAGCCAAAACTCACCCGCCATGACCCCAACCTCCTGCAGCCCAGAAGGTTAAATCATCATGCCAACACAAAATCAACAAGTTGATTGAGTTTGGACCCTAGAAGGCCCTCTTCCCCGGCGCCAAGTATCCCTCGGCGACGTGCCCGCTTGCCCCTCCCCGCTCTCTCCCCTATATGCCCCCCGTCCAGCGGGCCGGTGCGCTCGCGGAAGCCAGGATAAGGCAAGCGCGTTAGGAGGCGGTCCGCCGCTCTCTCGACGCGCCTTTTTGCTTCTCCGGCCTTCCGCGCGCGCCGCCGCCCAAAGGACGCCGCGCCGGCATTCGGCCGGCGCGGCACATCTCTCTGGCCCGGCCCGCGCGCCTCTCCTGAGCCGCGGTGCGGACCGGTACGTTAAGGAATTTCACTTGGCCACAACGGCAAACCCCACGCGCGACGATTTCGCCGCGATGCTCAACGAATCCCTCGGCGGCGAGAACGAGGGCTTCGAAGGCCGCGTCGTCACCGGCATCGTCACCGCGATCGAGAACGACCTCGCCGTCATCGACGTCGGCCTGAAATCCGAAGGCCGCGTGCCGCTGCGCGAGTTCGCCGCGCCCGGCCAGAAGGCCGAGATCGCCGTCGGCGACAAGGTCGAGGTGTTCGTCGACCGCATCGAGAATATGAACGGCGAGGCGATGCTGAGCCGCGACCGCGCCCGCCGCGAGGCCGCCTGGGACAAGCTCGAGACCGAGCATACCGCCGGCAACCGCGTCGAGGGCGTCATCTTCGGCCGCGTCAAGGGCGGCTTCACCGTCGATCTCGGCGGCGCCGTCGCCTTCCTGCCCGGTCAGCCAGGTCGACATCCGCCCGGTCCGCGACGTCGGCCCGCTGATGGACCTGCCGCAGCCCTTCCAGATCCTGAAGATGGACCGCCGCCGCGGCAATATCGTCGTCTCGCGCCGCGCCATCCTCGAAGAGACCCGCGCCGAGCAGCGCTCGGGCCTGATCCAGTAGCCTCGCCGAGGGCCAGATCGTCGACGGCGTGGTCAAGAACATCACCGATTACGGCGCCTTCGTCGATCTCGGCGGCATCGACGGCCTGCTCCACGTCACCGACATCAGCTACAAGCGCGTCGGCCACCCGAGCGAGGTGATCAACATCGGCGACACGGTCAAGGTGCAGATCATCCGCATCAACCGCGACACCCAGCGCATCTCCCTCGGCATGAAGCAGCTCGAGAGCGATCCCTGGGAGGGCGCCGGCGCCAAATATCCGGTCGGCGGCGTGTTCAAGGGCCGCGTCACCAACATCACCGAATATGGCGCCTTCGTCGAGCTCGAGCCCGGCATCGAGGGCCTGGTCCACGTCTCCGAGATGAGCTGGACCAAGAAGAACGTCCATCCCGGGCAAGATCGTCTCGACCTCGCAGGAGGTCGACGTCGCGGTGATCGAGGTCGACGAGGAGAAGCGCCGGATCTCGCTGGGCCTCAAGCAGGCGCAGGCCAATCCCTGGGCCGACTTCGCCGAGAAGCACCCGGTCGGCACCGAGGTCGAGGGCGAGGTCAAGAATTCGACCGAGTTCGGCCTGTTCGTCGGCCTGGACGGCGACGTCGACGGCATGGTCCACATGTCGGACATCGCCTGGGGCGTGACCGGCGAGGAGGCGCTCGAACCTGCACCGCAAGGGCGAGACGGTGAAGGCCGTCGTGCTCGACGTCGACGTCGAGAAGGAGCGGATCTCGCTCGGCATGAAGCAGCTCGAGCGCGGCGGGGTCGCCAAGGGCGGCGCGGCGGCGCGGCGCGGCGGCGGCGGCGTCAACAAGAACGAGACGGTCACCGTCACCGTGCTCGAGGTGCGCGACGGCGGGCTCGACGTCCAGGTCGGCGACGACGGCGTCACCGGCTTCATCAAGCGCACCGATCTTGGCCGCGACCGCGACGAGCAGCGCCCCGAGCGCTTCCAGGTCGGCCAGAAGTTCGACGCGATGGTGATCGGCTTCGACCGCTCGAAGAAGCCCAATTTCTCGATCAAGGCGCTGCAGATCGCCGAGGAGAAGCAGGCCGTCGCCCAATATGGCTCGTCCGATTCGGGCGCCTCGCCTCGGCGACATCCTGGGCGAGGCCCTCAAGCAGAAGAAGAGCTGATCTCGGCTGCGGCGGGCGCCTTCGCGGGCGCCCGCCCGCCTTCCGCTGCGCTGCGATCTAGCCTATTGAATTGCTCGGATTTTTCGCGGACGCCGCGGGTTGATTTTTGTCAATATCGGTGCGACTGTCGCGCGCGAGCATGTCGCGTGGGGGCTCGCGACATGGGCCGGCGATTCCGGTGACTATACGTCGTGAAGGGGGAAGCCGTGATCCGATCCGAACTGGTCCAGAAGCTCTGCGACGACCATCCGGACCTGACCCTGAAGGAGGTCGAGCGGGTCGTCTCCGCCTTCTTCGATTCGATCATCGAGCAGCTGCAGAATGGCGGCCGCGTCGAGCTGCGCGGCTTCGGCGCCTTCTCGACCCGCGGCCGCGACGCCCGCAAGGGCCGCAACCCGCGCACCGGCGAGCCGGTCGACGTCTCGGCCAAGCGCGTCCCCTATTTCAAGCCCGGCAAGGAAATGCGCGAGCGCCTCAACGTCGTCTGAGCGCCGAGCCCGCTTTCCTCTCCCTGCCAAGCCCCGACCGCGCGCGGCGCCGCCGAGCCGCGCGCCGCGGCCCCTTCGACTTCGCTCAGGACAGGCGAAGTGGACAAACTGGACGCCTGAACGCCCTTCGCGACGGGCAAAGTGGACGAAGTGGACGCCTGAGCGTGTTTTGCGGCGGCAAAGGCGCGGCGGGAAGCGGCAAGACGGGCGCAGCGGACTCGACCGAGCGCCAGGCCGACCGGCCGACCGGCTCGCCGGCACCGGCCGACCGGGCCGGACCCGGCCCCGGCCCCGGGCCGGCGCGCCAGCCACGCCGCAGAAGCAATATTGTCCGGCATCACGCACAGCTTCTTCCTTTTCGGCGCATCCCCGTCACCGCCAGGGAAGTGCTCGACAGGGACGGCCCGCCCGGCGTGACCGCCGCGCGAGTCGCCTCTTATTCTTCATTTGTTCTCTATTTATTCGGATTCTCAAGCCTGACCCTGACAGGAGAGAAGAGCAGCGGAGAACGGGAGCATCCCTGCCGGCGCGCTCCCGACATGCCCCTTCGACAGGCTCAAGACATGCCTTCGACGGGCTCAGGACACGCTTTCGCCGGGCTGGCGATCGTGGCATGGCCGATCGTTGCGGACGTGGCGGAACGGTAGACGCTGAAGACTTAAAATCTTCTGCCCCACGGGGCGTGCGGGTTCGACTCCCGCCGTCCGCACCAGCCTTCAGGCCGCCTTGGCCGTTCCGCCGTCCACTCGCACCGCGCCAGGCTGATCGGATCGAAAAACATGCCGCCCATCCGGGTGCCGATCTGCCAGCGGACCTGGGCCTGGACCGGGCCGATGCCGGGGATGTCGAGCGACACGTAGGAGCCGATCCGGACCGGCTCGGCGCATTCGGCCATGAAGCCGCAGCTCGAGACGTTGCGGACCTTGATCTCGACCTTGTAGAGATCCTGCGGGCGTCAGGCTCGCCGCGCCCTCGACCGCCACGCGCGACGCCCGGCGCGGCTTGAAGCCGGGGCCCTGCTCGTCCTCGAGCGTCCTGTCGACAGGCTTTCTGGTCATGGTGCCGCCGTAACACAGAGTAATGAAAGAGCCGTAAAGCCGCCCGACACCGAAGACCCATGCGGGACCGGCCGGACTCGGCTATCGGTCGCGGCATGCCGAATCGCTTCTTCCTCCGCGCCGCGCCTCGCCGCCGCCCTGCTCGCCGGCTGCGGCGGAGCGCGACGAGCGGCCCGATCGCGGTCAGCGCGATCGGCGCGGCCGCCGCGCCTCGTCAACCCCAATCTCCTGCCGATCGACGCGCCCGCCGCCTTCCTGACCGAGGCGATCGCGCAGGGCCTGGTCCGGTTCGACGCCGCGGGCGAGATCGAGCCGGCGCTGGCGCAGAGCTGGATCGTCTCCGACGACGGCGCTGCGCTACACCTTCCGGCTGCGCCGCACGCGTGGGCCGAACGGCGAGCCGGTCACCGCCCAGCAGGTGGTGGCCCGGCTGCGCGCCGCGCTGAGCCGGGCGAGCCGCAACCCGCTGAAGCCGGTGCTCGGCGCGATCGACGACGATCGTCGCGATGACCGACGAGGTGCTCGAGATCAGCCTGCGCGGCCCGCGGCCCAATTTCCTGCAGCTGCTCGCCCATCCGGAGATGGCGATCATCCAGAGCGGCCAGGGCACCGGCCCCTATCGGCTGGCGGAAGCCGGGCCGGCGGCGTCCGGCTGACGCTGCCGCGGGGCGAGGACGAGGAGCGACGCCGGCGGCGCCCGACATCCTGCTGCGCGGCGAGCCGGCGGCGCTCGCCATCGCCCGCTTCGCCGAGGACGAGAGCGACCTCGTCGTCGGCGGCACGGCGGGCGACCTGCCGGTCGCCCGCGCCGCCGAGCTGCCGGCGGCGCGGCTCGTCTTCGATCCGGTCGCCGGCCTGTTCGGCCTCGCCTTCACCGCGCGGCGACGGGCCGCTCGCCGACCCCGCGGTGCGCCGCGCGCTGGCGATGGCGATCGACCGGCAGGCGCTGGCCGCGGCGCTCGACGTGCCGCGGCCTGGCGCCGCGCACCAGCCTGCGTCGCGCCCGGGCGTCCAGGAGCTGCCCGACGCCGGCCCAGCCCGACTGGGCCGGCGGCGCCGCTGCCGATGCGCCGCGAGCTCGCCGCGCGCGCGATCGCCGCGCTCGGCCTCGAAGCGCCGCTGCGGGTGCGGGTCGCGATGCCCGAGGGGCCGGGCTACCGGCTGGTCTTCGCCCATCTGCGCCGCGACTGGCGGCTGATCGGCGTCGAGGCCGAGCGGGTCGGCCGCGAACGCGCCGGCCGACCTGCGCTTCGTCGACGAGGTCGCGCCGGCCAATCTCGCCAGCTGGTATCTGCGCCACTTCACCTGCGATGTCAGCGCGGTCTGCGATCCGGCCGCCGACGAGGCGCTGCTCGCCGCCCGGCTGGCGGCGCGGCCGGCCGAGCGCCAGCGCGCAATTCGCGATCGCCGACCGGATCCTTACCGACCTGGCGCCGTTCATCCCGCTGACGGCGCCGGTGCGCTGGTCGCTGGTCTCGCCGCGGCTGACCGGCTTTCGGCCCAACACGTTCGCGCGGCATCCGGCGGTGAACCTGATCGCGGAGCGCCCCTGATGCGCGATCGAGCCAGGACCAGTTCGAGCAGATGGCGGACCGGCTGCCGATCGGCCGCGATCCGGCCTCGGTGCGGCGGCGGCTCGAGGCGATGGAGCGTGCTGCTCGAGCGCGCCTTCGCGCTGCCCGGCACGAAGATGCGGATCGGCCTCGACGTCGGTCCTCGGCCTGATCCCGGTGGTCGGCGACCTCGTCACCGCGGCGATGGGCGCCTGGCTCGATCTGGGAGGCGCGCAATCTCGGCATGTCGCAATTCCACCTGGTCGCGGATGGCCGGCAATGTCGGCTTCGACTTCCTGCGTCGGCGCGATCCCGTTCGCCGGCGCACCCGTTCGATTTCGTCTTCCGCTCGAACACGCGCAACCTCAGGATCGTCAAGCGCTGGCTCGACAAGCATCATCCCGAGACGAGGGTGATCGAGGGCGAGGTGGTGGCGCGGCGGGAGCTTTAGAGCAGCCGCGAAATCGAGGCCGATATCGGCGGCCGGCGCCGATTGGGTGATGCGGCCGACCGAGACGTAGGTGACGCCGGTCTCCGCCTTGGCGCGGATCGTCTCCAGCGTGACGCCGCCGCTCGCTTCGGTGGGGACGCGGCCGGCGACCAGGGCGACCGCCTCGCGCAGCGCCGCGACGTCCATATTGTCGAGCAGGAGATGGGTCGCGCCGGCGGCGAGCGCGGGCTCGATCTGGTCGAACCGGTCGACCTCGACGATGATCCGCCCGATCCCGGCCGCGGCGGCGCGGCGCACCGCCTCGCCGACCGAGCCGGCGACCGCGACATGATTGTCCTTGATCATCGCCGCGTCCCACAGGCCCATGCGGTGGTTCTGCGCGCCGCCCATCCGGGTCGCATATTTTTCGAGCGCGCGAAGGCCGGGGATGGTCTTGCGGGTGTCGAGCAGGATCGCGCCGGTGCCGGCGATCGCGTCGACATAGCGGCGGGTCAGGGTGGCGATGCCGGAAAGGTGCTGGACGATGTTGAGCGCCGAGCGCTCGGCGGTGAGCAGGGCGCGCGCGCGTGCCGTGCAGCCGGAGCAGGATCGTCGCCGGCCGCGGCCCGGCCGCCGTCCTCGCCGAGCCGTTCGATCGCCGACGTCCGGGATCGAGCGCGCGGAAGAAGGCCTCGGCGACCGGCAGGCCGGCGACGACGATCGGCTCGCGGCTGTCCATCACGCCGTCGAAGCGCGCGTCGGCCGGGATCACCGCCGCCGACGTGATGTCGCCGCGCTCGCCCAAATCCTCGGCGAGCGTGTCGGCGACGAAGCGGTCGAGGTCGAAGCCGGCCAGCCTGAAGCTCACCGCCCGCCGAGCTCCCGGGTCAGGAAGGCGAAGAGCAAGGCGGCGCGGACCGCGTCCTCGGGACGGTCGGCGCCGACCGAATGGCCGCCCTCCCGATATTCGCGGAAATAAAAACGCTGGCCGAGCGCGGCGTGGCGGGCCGCCATCTTGCGCGCATGGCCGGGATGGACCCGGTCGTCGAGCGTCGAGCTGTAATAGAAGGTCGCCGGATAATCCGGCACCGCGCGCAGGTTCTGATAGGGCGAATAGAGGCTCATGAACGCCCAGTCGGCGGGCACGTCGGGATCGCCATATTCGCCCATCCAGCTCGCCCCGGCGAGCAGCTTCGAATAGCGGCGCATGTCGGTGAGCGGCGAGCCGGAGATCGATCGCGGCATAGAGATCGGGGCGCTGGTTGGCGGCGGCGCCGACCAGGATGCCGCCGTTCGAGCGGCCCGAAATGCCGATCTGGCCGCGCGCCGCGACGCCGGTGCGGATCAGGTCCTCGGCGATGGCGTGAAGATCGTCGAAGCTGCGCTGCCGGTTCTCGCGTAGCGCCGCCTGATGCCAGCCGGGGCCATATTCGCCGCCGCCGCGAATATTGGCGAGGACATAGGCGTTGCCCGCCTCGACCCAGAACAGGCCGAGCGGGCCGGAGCGATAGGGCTGGCCGGTGAGATAGGTCGGCGTCTGCGCCGCGCGGAAGCCGCCATAGCCGTGGATCAGGGTGGGCACCGGCCCGGTCGTGCCGCGCCGCCGGACCAGGAAATATGGGACCCGCGTCCCGTCGCTCGAGGCGGCGAAACGCTGCTCGACGGTGAATCGGGCGGAATCGAACTGCGCCGGCAGGCTCTGGACGGTCGACGCCTGCCCCGCCGTCGTCACCGCGTGGAGCGAGGGCGGAGTCAGCATCCCTTCGACGCTGACGAAAGCGAGGTCGGCGCCGGTCGCCACGATATGAAGCGTGCTGTTGCCGGGCAGGTCGACCGGGGCGCTCGTCCAGTTGCCCGCCGCGCTCCGGCGCAACGCGAACAGCCGCCCCGAAACGTCGTCCAGCGCCTTCACCCAGAGCACGCCTTCCGACGCCGACACCTCCTCGATCGCCTGGCGCTCGCTCGGCGCCATGACCAGTTCCGGCGCACTCTCCCGCCCCGCCTCGATCGCCGCCAGATCGTAGGCGACGAGCGAGCCGACGGGCAGAGTCCGGCCGCTTGTTTCGAGCGGCCGGTTCAGCCGGACGATGAGCCGGCCGTCGAGCACGTCGAGACTGCTCGCCGTTTCCGGGACCGGCAGCGGCAGCGGCAGCGGGCCGCGCGGCGTGATCAGCGAGACCCGGCTCGTCCAGGAGGTGAGGCCGCGGCTGACGAAGCTCCAGCGGCGGTCGCCGTCGGTGACGGCGAACGGGGAAAGGCTGACGTCGGTCCGGTCCGCCTCAGCGATGGTCTGAGCGGCCGACAGCGGCGTTCCCCGCCGCCAGATTTTCGCGATGCGGCCATAGCCCGAAGTGGTGAGCGATTCCGGGCCGTAATCGGTGACGACGATCAGCCGGTCGGCATCGAGCCAGGTGACGTTGGTCTTGGCTTCGGGCAGGGTGAAGCCGCCCTCGACGAAAGCGCCGGTCGCGATGTCGAACTCGCGGGTCACATCGGCGTCGCCGCCGCCCGGGCTGAGCTGGACCAGGCAGCGGCGATAATCGGGCGCGAGGCAGTCGGCGCCGTGCCAGACCCAGCTCTTGCCCTCGGCGCGGCCGAGCGCATCGACGTCGATCAGAACGCGCCACTCGGGCCGCCCGGCGAGATAGGCGGCGCGCGGCGAGATCCGCCACAGGCCGCGCCGGTTGGCATTGTCGATCCACAAATTGGTGACGAATTCGCCCTGGACCTGATCGGGCAAGGCGATCTGGCGCTCGTCGTTGAGCAAAGCGAGCGCGCGGTCGCGCATCGCGGCGAAGCCGGGAGCCCGACCCAGATCGTCCTCGGTCGTCTTGTTCCACGAATCGACCTGGGCCAGCGCTCGTTCGCCCTGAATCTCCTCCAGCCAGAGATAGGGATCCTCATCCTGGGCAAGCAGAGCTGCCGGGACCGACAGGAAGGCGAGAATCAGAAGCATCTTCCTGGGCAAGGCGGGTCTCCGGCGTTGGGCGAGGCCGGACGCTAGTGCCTGCATCCGGGGCTGTCGAGCCATGCCGGAAACAAGGCGGCGATGGAACGTTTCGGGCCTCAAAACACAGCACCGGAGCCGATCATGAAGCGCTACGCCTATGGCTGGATCACCCTCGTCTTCTTTCTCGTTTCGATCGGCCTTCACTGGCTGTTCGGCTGGTATACCTATGTCGAGGACGCGGCCGAGCACGGCCAGCAGGCCGAGATGTCGAGCTACCTGATGATCATGGGCCGCGACACGTTCGAGAATTGGCAATCCGAGTTCCTGCAGCTGATCTGGCAGGTCGTCGGCCTCGCTTACTTCCTCTATGTCGGCTCGCCCGCCTCGAAGGAGAATGACGACCGGCTCGAGGCCAAGGTCGACGCGCTCTTGCGGATGAACGGCGGCGAGGAGGCGGAGCAACTGATCCGCGAGCTCGACGACCATTATCTGCGCGTCGGTGGCCATGCCCAGCCGCACGGCCACGAGGCGGAGCTCGCCAAATCGGCCGGCCGCGACGTCCGCCACGTGGCGGCGCCGGCCTAAAGCGCGGAACCGCCGGGGGCCTCGGAGGGTTGGGGCGGGACAGGGCTCAACAGGGGAAGCTTATGACCGCGACCGATCGCGACTGGTTTCTGCAGCGCGCGGAGGCCGAGATCGACCTCGCCAACGCGGCGCCGAGCGACCGAACCGCCTTCGCCCACTTCCACAAAGCCGCCTTCTACCTCGACCGCGCCGACGGCGGGGCCGCCAACGACGATTGAACTCTGTCCCGGTTTGAACCGTCACCCCAGCGAAGGCTGGGGTCCATTCGAACTCCGCATGGACGCCAGCCTTCGCTGGCATGACGGAAAGGGGCGCTAGTCTCCCGAAATCTGCGGCTTGCCGACGTCGCCCTTGCCGACCGTGTGGGCGGCCATTTCCAGCATCCGGTCGAGCGATTTCTTGGCGCGCGAGGCGCAGGCCCTCCTCGATCTCGATGCGCGGCTGGAGGTCGCGCAGCGCGACGTAGAGCTTCTCCATCGTGTTCAGCGCCATATAGGGGCACATGTTGCAGTTGCAGTTGCCGTCGGCGCCGGGCGCGCCGATGAAGGTCTTGTGCGGCGCCGTCCTTCTCCATCTGGTGGATGATGTGCGGCTCGGTCGCGACGATGATCACCGGCGACGGCGATTCGAGCGCATATTTGAGGATGCCCGAGGTCGCGCCGACATAATCGGCATGGTCGATGATGTGCGGCGGGCATTCGGGATGGGCGAGCACCGGCGCGCCCGGATGCTGCGCCTTCAGCTTGATCAGCTCGGTCTCCGAAAAGGCCTCGTGGACGATGCAGACGCCCGGCCAGAGCAGCATGTCGCGCCCGGTCTTGCGGGCGAGATAGCCGCCGAGATGCTTGTCGGGGCCGAAGATGATCTTCTGCGCGAGCGGGATCTGCTTGAGGATCGTCTCGGCCGACGAGGAGGTGACGATGATGTCGCTGAGCGCCTTCACCTCGGCCGAGCTGTTGATGTAGGTCAGGCGATATGATCCGGATGGGCCTCGCGGAACGCCTTGAACTGGTCGGGCGGGCAGCTGTCCTCGAGGCTGCAGCCGGCGTCCATGTCGGGCAGGACGACGATCTTGTCGGGCGACAGGATCTTGGCGGTCTCGGCCATGAAGCGGACGCCGCAAAAGGCGATCACCTCGGCGTCGGTCGCCTGCGCCTTGCGCGACAGATCGAGGCTGTCGCCGACGAAATCGGCGAGGTCCTGGATGTCGGGCGTCTGGTAATAATGGGCGAGGATGACGGCGTTGCGCTCCTTGCGCAGCCGGTCGATCTCGGCGCGCAGGTCGAGGCCCTTGAGGCTCGACATTGGGTGCGTTCATGGGTTCCTCGCCCTGATCCGGTCCTCGATCCGGCGCGGCCGATCGAGGAAGCTCGCCTCCTCCCGCCCGGCTGGGTCCACGAACCGCACCGCCACGCTGGCGTCAATCCCCGCCGCGCGAAGCGGCATGGCGAAGCTCCGCGCCACGGCCCGCATCGCCGCGTTGCGCGCCTGGCTCATCGGCAGTCCGTTCGCGCGCCTGGCGCATCAGTTCCTCCTGGGCGCTCGCGGCTGTTGGCCCGATCGAGCGTCCGTTCGGCATCGGTGAGCGCCATCACGATGCCGCCTTCCGAATATTCCTGAACCTGGTTGAGATCGATCTGCGGGCCGGACGATTTCAAGGGGCGGCAGGGTCACGGTCAGCGTCCGCGTCGCCGCGTCCCAGGCGAGATGCTCGCGGCCGCAGGCGGCTGAGATCGACGCCGTAGCGGACCTGCCGGGCATGATCAGGGTCTTGCGCGCGGTGAGGCCGAGCCGGCTCTCGCTCGCCGTCACCACCGCGACGAAGCGGCCGGCGAACGACGGTCAGCCGGCCCTGCTCGCGGACCGAGAGCAGGGTGGCGTCGGCGAGCGCGACCGGATCCGGGCCGGCGCCGCCGTCGGCCGCGGGGCGCAGCAGCAGGCCGAGCCCCGCGCCGATCAGCAGCGCGAGCAAAGGCGGCAGCCAGAGCGGCAGTCTCTTCAGACGCGCAAGGTCCATCGCCGGCCTCCGCTGCGAACCGGGCCGGATCGCTCCAGATTGCTGACAGACCCACGCCCCCGGCAATCATGACGAAAGCGGACAAGACCCAGAACAATTTCCCAATTCGGCTCGTCATCGGCAAGGCGGGCGCCGTTCCGACCTGTTCGAATATTGTCAGCGCATCCGGATGAGCGCACATTAATACGAGTCGCGCCGCTCAACTTCAGCCCACGGCGAGGCGCCGCGTCATATCGGGAGGGAACGACCATGCCGAATTCCGGAAGCTTTACGGTTCGACCCGGGGATAGTCTGGCCAAGATAGCCTCCAAGCTGGGGACGACCGTCGAGGCCCTTGCCCAAGCAAATGGGATCACCGACGTCAACAAGATCAAGGTCGGCCAGGTGCTCAAGCTTCCGGCGAGCGGCGCGACCGCGACGCCCGCGTCGGCCGCGCCGGCCGCGCCGTCGCCCGCCAAGCCCGCCAAGCCCGCGGCCGGGAGCGGCGGTCATGAGCTCGGCGCCTTGTCGGCCAAGTTCGAAACCGGCAATCGCGGGCCCGGAACGGTGTCGACCGGCGCCGGCGACAAGGGCGGCGTTTCCTATGGCAGCTTCCAGCTCGCCTCCAAGCTCGGGCGTCCCGAGGAGTTCCTCAAGCGCGAGGGCGCGCCCTGGACGTCCGAATTCGGCGGCGCCAAATCGGGGACGCCGGCCTTCACCAAGGTCTGGAAGGCGATCGCGCTGAAGGAGCGCGATGCGTTCGGCGAGGCCCAACACGCCTATATCAAGCGCACCCATTACGACCCGCTCGTCGCCAAGGTCCTCGCTGCCACCGGCGTCGACCTCAACCAGCGCAGCGACGCCGTGCGCGACGCGGCATGGTCGACCGCCGTCCAGCACGGGCCCGGCAACGACGTGATCGTCAACGCGATGGCCGGCAAGACGCTCGACGACCGCGCGCTGCTGAACGCGATCTATGCGGAGCGCGGCCGCAAAGACCCAGACGGCAAGCTGGCGCGGTTTCGCGGCAACAGCGCCAAGGTGCAAGCGGGCGTGGCCCAGCGCTTCAAGGACGAGCTTCGCGATGCGCTGAAGATGCTGGACGGATAGGAGAAGCCGGCCCGCTCAGCAGCCGGGCAGCCAAGTCTCGCCTGCGCTCCGCGCCAGGCCGCGCCGCTCCAGATCGCGGAGATGGGCGAGCACCGAACGGCCGGCCGCCGGATGGAGGCGCGGGTCGATGTCGCGGTACATGGTTTCGACCATCGCCTCGATCCGCCCTTCCCCCTCTCTCGAGCCGCTTCATGATCTGCTTCTCGCGCATCCGCCGGTGCGCGATCAGGGCGCGGACATGGGTGTGCGGCCTTTCGACCGCCGGGCCGTGGGCGGGGCGATAGACCGCGTCGTCGCGCGCCAGCAGCAGATCGAGGCTTTCCATATAAAGGGTCATGTCGCCGTCGGGGGGCGACACCACGGTGGTCGACCAGCCCATGACATGATCGCCGGTGAACAGGCGTCCGGTCCCCTCGAGCGCGAAGCAGAGATGGTTGGAGGTGTGGCCCGGAGTCGCCACCGCGCGCAGCCGCCACCCGTCCCCTTCGACCGCCTCGCCGTCGGCGAGGATCCGGTCCGGCGTATAATCGAAATCGAAGGCGGCGTCGGCGCGCGGCCCGTCATCCTCGAGCGCGAGCGGGGCGCAGCCGACGATCGGCGCGCCGCTCGCCGCGGCGAGCGGGCGGCTCGCCGGGCTGTGGTCGCGATGGGTGTGGGTGCACAGGATCGCAGCGATCCGCTCGCCTGCCGTGGCGGCGAGGATCGCGTCGACATGGTCGGGCAGGTCCGGCCCGGGATCGATCACCGCGACCTCGGCGCCGGGACGCCGACGAGATAGGTCTGGGTGCCGGTATAGGTGAAAGGCGACGGATTGCCCGCCAGCAGCCGGCGGATCAGCGGGTCGACCTGCTCGACTTTGCCGGTGGGCCAATCGTCCATCCCCGGCATGTGGCATCGGCGAAGGCGAAAGCCAAGGAGCGGTGGCGCCGCTGTCGGCCTGCTTTACACCCAGACCGAAAGGTTAATTTCCATTCACCCTGAAAAGCGCGGATTTCCGCCGCTTTCGCGCACTGGCACGGGGCGTGAATAGTATAGATGCGTCCACATGGTTCCACTCATAGGGGCGGGCCTGGCGCACTTTTCCGGTCGCGCCGCCCGCCCCTAAATTTTTCCGCCCATCAGATATTCGGCCGTGCCCGCGTCGGCGGGCAGGAAGGCCTCGATCGCAAGCTCGGCCAGGGTGATGTCGATCGGCGTGCCGAACATCGTCGTCGTGCTGAGGAAGGACGAGCTCCGCCTCGCCGGCGCGGAGGACGAGCGGCACGGCGACGCCGCCATAAGCATCGTCGCCGCGCGCGACCGCCGCCCGGATAGGCGCGCAGCTCGGCGAGCAGGTCGGCCAGCACCTGATCGGCGCTCGCCTCGATCTGCGCCTCGAGCCGGTGGAGGATATGGGCGCGCCATTCGGCGAGATTGACGATCCGCGGCGCCACGCCCTCGGGATGGAGGCTGAGCCGCAGCACGTTGACCGGCGGCGCGAGCAGATGCGCGCGCGACGCCGGCGAGCAAAGGCGCGACGCCGGCATTGGCGGCGACCATCTGCCAGTGGCGATCGACGGCGAGCGCCGGAAACGGCTCGTGCGCCTTCAGCACCAGATCGACCGCCCGGCGCGCCGCGGCGAGCGCGGGATCGTCGAGCGAGCGCTCGGGCAGCGCCGGCGCGAAGCCGGCGGCGACGAGCAGCAGGTTGCGGTCGCGCGCGGGAATGGCGAGCCGCTCGGCGAGGCGCAGCAGCATCGGCCGGCTCGGCCGCGACCGGCCGGTCTCGAGAAAGCTCAGATGCCGCGCCGAGATTTCGGCATCGAGCGCGAGATCGAGCTGGCTGAGGCGGCGGCGGCCGCGCCAGGCGCGGAGCTGCTCGCCGACGGGGAGGGTCTGGGTTTGCATGGCGGCGAGCCTAGCCGCCCGCGCCGCGCAATCCCATTACCTCCGACGTAATCGACACCATGACCTCGGGCGGCGATGATTCGGGCATCGACCATGAAAGGAAAAGCCCATGTCCGCAGACCCTCTTCCTCCGCCGCGTCCTCGCCCTCGATTCGCTGAGCTGCCTCGCCATGGGGCTGCTGATGGGGCTCGGCGCGGCGGCGCTGGCGCCTTTGTTCGGCCTGCCCGAGCCGTTGGTCCGGATCGCCGGCCTGGTGCTGCTGCCGCTCGCCGCGTTCATCGGCTGGCTGGCCTCGCGGCCGGCGCCGCCGCGCGCCTCTGGTCTGGATCGTGATCCTCGGCAATCTCGGCTGGACCGCCGAGAGCTTCGCGACGATCGCCCAGCATCAGCCGACGCCGCTCGGCACCGCCTTCGTCGCCGCCCAGGCGCTGGCCGTGCTCGGCCTCGCGGCGCTCGAATATGTCGGGCTGAGGAAGGCGGCGGTCGCGGCCTGAGCCTCTACCCGAACCCGTTCGGGCTGAGCTTGTCGAAGCCCTCTCCTTCCCTTCAGTGGCGAGAAGGAAGGCCCTTCGACAGGCTCAGGGCGAACGGCGGGTTACAAAGATGTGGCAGGCCTACGCCTTCGCCACCTGCTTCTCGTCGAGCAGCTGCTGCAGCTCGCCGGCCTCGAACATCTCCATCATGATGTCGGAGCCGCCGACGAACTCGCCCTTGACGTAGAGCTGCGGCACGGTCGGCCAGTCGGAATAATCCTTGATGCCCTGGCGGATCTCCGGGTCCTGGAGGACGTCGACCGTCTCGAACGTGACGCCGAGATGGTCGAGGATCGCCACCGCGCGGCTCGAGAAGCCGCATTGCGGGAACAAGCGCCGTGCCCTTCATGAACAGGACGATGTCGTTATTCTTTACAAGCTCGTCGATGCGGTCGCGGACGTCGGTCATCGTTCGATTCCTTTACTCGGGCACGGCGGTGCTGAGCTTCAGCGCGTGGAGCTCGGTGCCCATCCGTCCGCCCAGCGCCTGCATAGACGCGCTGGTGCTGCCGGACGCGCGGCTGGCCGCGGAAGCTCTCCGACGACCACCCGCGCCTCATAATGATCGCCGTCGCCGGCCAGATCGACGATCTCGACCCGCGCGTCGGGAATGCCCTCGCGGATCAGCGTCTCGATCTGGTCGGCGGCCATCGGCATCGGTTCTAGCCCTGGGCCTCGATGAAATGGCGGCGCGCCTCGACCGTCTTGTGCTCGAGCGCCTGGCGGATCGCGCGCGTCGTCGATCTCGATGCCGGCCGAGGTGAGGTCGCCGAGCAGCTTGCGGATCACGTCCTCGTCGCCCGCTTCCTCGAAATCGGCGCGGATCACGTCCTTGGCATAGGCGTCGGCCTCGGCCTCGGTCAGACCCATCTTCTTCGCCGCCCAATGGCCGAGCAGCCGGTTGCGGCGCGCGATGATCTTGAACTGCATCTCCTGATCGCGGGCATACATGCTCTCGAATGCCTTCTCGCGGTCGTCGAACTGGGTCATGGCGGTCCTTGCTGCTGTGGTTCTTCCGTTCAGATAGGCGGCGCAGGGGACGGGCGCAACGCTCCGGAGGAAGAAAGGTAAGGCCCTTCGACAGCCTCAGGGCGAACGGAGAGGAGACGAGGCTGAGCCAGAACCGTTCGGGCTGAGCCTGTCGAAGCCCTCTCCTCCTCCCTCAATCCATCGTCACCACGAGCTTGCCGACCGCCTGGCGCGCGGCCATGTGGGCGATCGCCTCGCCGCCCTCGGCGAGCGGCCAGGTCCGGCTGACCTTGGGCGCGATCTTCCCTTCCTCCCAGAGCCGGAACAGGGTCCGGACATGGGCGGCATTGGCCTTGGGGTCGCGCGCGGCGAAGGCGCCCCAGAAGACGCCGCGCACGTCGCAGCTCTTGAGCAAGGTGAGGTTGAGCGGCAGCCTCGGGATGCCGGCCGGGAAGCCGATGACGAGCAGCCGCCCCTCCCAGGCGATCGCGCGCAGCGCGGCCTCGGTATAGTCGCCGCCGACCGGATCGTAGATCGAGGTCGGCGCCGTTCGGGCCGACCGCGGCCTTGAACTGCTGCGCCAGCGCCTTGGCGCCGTCCTTGTCGAACGGCCCGCGCGGATAGATGATCGCCTCGTCGGCGCCCGCCGCGCTGCGCCGCCTGCCGCTTTCTCCTCGGACGAGACCGCGGCGACGACGCGCGCGCCATAGGCCTTGCCGAGCTCGACCGCCGCGAGGCCGACGCCGCCGGCGGCGCCGAGCACGAGCAAGGTCTCGCCCTCCTTCATGCCGCCGCGGTCGAGCAGGGCATGGATGGTGGTCGCATAGGTCAGGATCAGCGCCGATCCGTCCGCGAAGCTCCGCCCTTCGCGGCAGCGGCAGCGCCGTCGCGGCGGGGACCACCACCTTCTCGGCGAGCCCGCCATGGCCGAGCATCGCGATCATCCGGTCGCCCGCGCGCCCAGCCGGCGACGCCCTCCCCCACCGCCTCGACGACGCCGGCGATCTCGCCGCCCGGCGCGAACGGCCGCTCGGGGCGGAACTGATATTTGTCCTCGATGATCAGCACGTCGGGATAGTTGATCGCGCAGGCCTTGACCCGGACGAGCAGCTGGCCGGGTCCGGGCACGGGATCGGGCAGCTCGGCGAGCTCGAGCGTCTCGGGGCCGCCGGGCGCGCGGGAGAGCAAGGCCTTCATTGCGCCGAGGCCGGGAAAGCGGGGAGCCTGGCGACGTCGGCCGGCTCGTGCTGGATGATGACGCGGGCGCGAAGGTTGCGGCCGAGCCGGTCGAACCGGTCCATCGAGGCGAGCGAATCGGCCCGGTTGGTGTTGAACGGCGGCACGCCGCGCCGCTCGACCTGCTCGGTGAAATGATAGATGTCGCCGGAGAGAAGCACCGGTCCCGAGGCGAGCCGGACGAGCAGGCCGCGATGGCCGGGCGTGTGGCCCGGCAGGTTGAGCATGACCACGCTGCCGTCGCCGAACACGTCATGGTCGCCGCGCGCCTCGGTGACCTGGCCGCCGCCGGTCAGCCAGGGCGCCAGCGGTTCGCGCTCGACGCCGGGATCGGTGCCGCGCAGCGCGGCGAGATCGCCGGCGCCCATGATCAGCCGCGCGTGCGGGAAGCTCGCCGCCTGGCCGGTATGATCGAAATGATAATGGCTGATGCCGACGATCGAGACCTGCTCGGGCCGGACGCCGATGCGGGCGAGCTGGTCGACGATGCGTGGCGCGCAAGGTCGCGCGGATCGCCGGCGTCTGCGATCGGCTGGCCGACCGCGCCGGTCGGAAGGCCGGTGTCCCAGAGCATGTAGGCGGTCGCCGTGGCGGATCAGGTAGCAGCTGCCAACCAGGTTCTTCGGCCCGGACGGATATTCGGAGGTGTCGGAGAAGAAAGCGTTATAATCGGTGAAGGTGAAGCTCGCCGCAGTCGAGCCGCCACAATTCGAGCGCGGCCGGCGCCGGCGCGGGCGCCTGCATCCCCGTCAAGGCGGCCCATCCCAGCGCGATGCCCAATGCCCGCTTCAGCATCCCGCGTCTCCTCACCGTTCCTTGGGCGAGACATAGGAGGGATCGTGGGCGAAGGGCAATTGCCCGCCGCGCTCCAGAGCGCCGAGCACGCGGCGAAATCGGTTCGGCAGCGGAAGCCGAGCAGCCGCTCCGCCTTCGCCGGATCGTAGATCCGGTCGATCGACGTGGGAGCGACCAGCCGCCTTGCGCGTAGAGGTCCGGCGGCTTCGGGAAAATAGCGCGCGATCACGGCCGGCGCGTCGCTCGATCAGTTGCTCGCAATCCGCCGCGACGAACGGCGGCGGCGCGGAGAGGATGAAGGTCTCGAAGCCGAGCGCGGGCGCCTTTTCGAGCGCGACGACATGCGCCTCGGCCGCGTCCTCGACGGTCAGCCGGCGGTTGAGGAACTCGTTGGCCTTGATGTTCGGGCCGGAGAGGTCGCGATGGGTGTCGTCGTCCTCGGGGAAGAAGCGGCCGGTGCGAAGCACGGCGACGGCGAGGCCCTTCTCGTCGTGGAAGCGCCGGCACAGCCGCTCGGCCGCCAGCTTGGTGACGCCGTAGATGTTGCGCGGCGCGAGCGGGCCGAACTCCTCGTCGAGCCAGGCGGCGCGCCTGGCCCCGCCCGCCTTGCCGGCGCGGATCGTCTCGGAGATCATCAGCGAGGTGGTCGAGGTGAAGACGAAGCGGTCGTTGCCCGGCCGCGTCGGCGGCTTCGAGCAGGTTGCGCGTCCCATCGACATTGACCTCCCAGAAGGCCGCTTCGGGATAGCGGGCGATGTCGGGCTTGTGCAGCGCGCCGGCATGGATCACCGCCTCGATGCCGCGCTCGGCGAAGACTCGGTCGACCAGCGCCCTGTCGGCGACCGAGCCGATCACGTCGGTGTCGGCGCCGGGCGCGACGTCGAGACCGATCACATCATGGCCGTCCTCCCGGAGGCGCGGAGCGAGAAAGCGGCCGAGCCAGCCCGACGAGCCGGTCAACAGGACGCGCATCAACCCTCCCCGTCATTCCCGCGAATGCGGGAATCCAGCTGCCTTACTCACGCCGCTGACTGAAAAAGAAGCGGGATTCCCGCTTTCGCGGGAATGACGACGGATGGTGGCAAGATCAGCTCTCGTACCGTGCCGTCGTCTTGGCCGCGACCTCCTCGGCGGTCACGTCCGGCGCCAGCTCGATCAGCCGGAACGGGCTCTGATGATCGGGCCGGTGGAAGACGCAGAGATCGGTGACGATCATGTCGACGACGTTCTTGCCGGTCAGCGGCAGCGTGCATTCGGGGATGAACTTGGGGTCGCCGTTCTTGGAGTTGTGCTCCATCACGACGATGATCTTCTTGACCCCGGCGACGAGGTCCATCGCGCCGCCCATGCCCTTGATCATCTTGCCCGGGATCATCCAGTTGGCGATGTCGCCATTCTCGGCGACCTCCATCGCGCCGAGCACGGTCAGGTCGATATGGCCGCCGCGGATCATCGCGAAGCTGTCCGACGAGGAGAAATAGGAGGAGGAGGGCAATTCGCTGATCGTCTGCTTGCCGGCGTTGATCAGGTCGGGATCGACCTCGTCCTCATAGGGAAAGGGCCCGATGCCGAGCATGCCGTTCTCGGATCTGGAGAGTGACCTCCATGCCCGGCGGGATGTTGTTGGCGACCAGGGTCGGGATGCCGATGCCGAGATTGACATAATAGCCGTCGCGCAGCTCCTTGGCGGCGCGCGCGGCCATCTGGTTGCGGTCCCAGGGCATTAGTCATTTCCTCCTTGCGGGTCCGTCCAGCGCCGGTCCGCCGGGAACACGTCGTCGAAGTCGCCGCGCATGCTCGGCCCGTAGACCGGGTTGGAGAGCATGAACCAGCCCTGCCCCCAGAGCGCGGCGAAAGGCGGCGTGGCGGCGTGGCGGCGGCGCTCGGGAACGGGAAGGTTGCGGGCGTTGAACAGGTCGGAGAAATCGCCGAGCTGGTCGCCGGCCATGGCGATCACGCAATAGCGTTCGGAAATGGCGGCGCGGCGCGGGTCCTTGGCCGAGCCCGGCGCGATGATCGCCCTGCAGGAAGAGCGTCTCGCCGTGCACGGCCGGGCCGAGCCCGGCGCCCTTCGATCGCCGCCGCCGTCCGGGCCGCGTGGGCGGCGAGCCGGTTGGAGTTGAAGATCACGGTCACGTCATGGTTGCGGATCGACTGCAGCGCGGCCGACCGCGCCCGGCATCGGCAGCACCGTGGCGCCGCCGGTCGCTCCCACCGGTTCCAGCGCGCCTGATCGTAGGAAAGGCCGCGCGCGGCCTCGTCATATTCGTAGCCGAGATTCTGAGCAACGCGGTCTCGTCGACGTCGAGCACGACCGCCAGCGGCCGCTCGCCGCACGGGATCATGCGCGGGGTCGTCGAGCGTCGCGCCGGGCGCCAGCACGACCGACTCCGCGCGGCCGCGTCTCGCGCCCGGGCGACCACGAAGTCGCGAAACGCGCGATAGGTCTGGAGGCTCGTCGCCGCGCCCTCGCCCGAGCCGTAGAGCCACTGCATCCCGGCGGGACGGAGCGCTGGGCGGACGGGCGCGGCGGGTGCCGGCGGCGGCGTCTGTGCGGTCGCGCAACCGGCGGCCACAGCAGCGCACCGGCGAAGGCCGGGCCCAGTGATCGCCGGACGGACCCGGCCTTCGGGGTCCCCGCAAGTGCTACTTTGCGGTGCCCTTCGCCGGGGAACGCACGAGCCATCATGCCGCCTCCCGCTCCCGGGTCATGCGGAACTCGATCTTCTTGTCGTAGGGCGCGCCGAGGATCATCCGCTTCACGTAGATCGACGGCAGATGGACGCAGTCGGGATCGAGGCTGCCGACCGGCACGATCTCCTCGACCTCGGCGACGCAGATCTGGCCCGCGGTCGCCATCGGCTGGTTGAAGTTGCGCGCGGTCTTGCGGAAGACGAGGTTGCCGGCCTCGTCCGCCTTCCAGCCCTTGACGATCGACAAGATCGGCGCGGATGCCGCGCTCGAGGATATAGGTCTCGCCGTCGAACTCCTTATGCTCCTTGCCCTCGGCGACGACGGTGCCGACGCCGGTCTTCGTATAGAAGCCCGGAATGCCCGCGCCGCCGGCGCGGCAGCGTTCGGCCAGCGTCCCCTGCGGGCAGAATTCGACCTCGAGCTCGCCGGCCAGATATTGCCGCTCGAACTCCTTGTTCTCGCCGACATAGGAGGAGATCATCTTCCTGACCTGGCGCGAGCGGAGCAGCTTGCCGAGCCCCTCATTGTCGATCCCGGCATTGTTCGAGGCGATGGTGAGATCCTTGACGCCCGACGCCTGGATCGCGTCGATCAGCCGCTCCGGGATGCCGCACAGGCCGAAGCCGCCGGCGCAGATCGTCATGCCGTCGAACAGCAGCCCGTCGAGCGCGGCGGCGGCATCGGGATAGATTTTCTTCATCGCCAAGCTCCGTTGAACCCGGGCCCGCGATAGTCACGCGGCCCGCATCAGGTCAACCGGTACCGCGGGCTATCGAGCCCGGCGGACCGAAGATGGCCCTCCGTCACGCCCGAGCAGGCTTGCATCAATCGCACTGGGGATTTGGAACACGTACTTTTTCGCGACAAAGTACGTGTCCCCTTCAGCCTTGTGGATGCGGGCTGCGTCCGTCCGAGTAGAGCTTCGTCATCCGCAAGCAGCAGACGCGTCTGTCGCCGACTGCGGCGGGGCGCAGGGCTTGGGCGGCGGAGCTGGCTCGGGCTGGGATTTGGGACACGTACTTTTCGCCAAAAAGTACGTGTCCCAAATCCCAGCCTCAAACTCCGTCATTCCAGCGCAAGCTGGAATCTCACTTCGTCCGCGGTGCAGGAAATGAAATCTTGGCTCTCGACGCGACGACGAGGCAGGCCGGCCGATAACTCCGAATTATGGGATGGGGCGAGCTACGAATGAGTCCAGCGAGGTGCGCGATAGCCTTCGCGCTTAGCGCATCGGGCCTTGTGATCCTGGCCAGTCTTCTGGAAGGCACTCTGCTCGCCGAGAAAGTTGTGCGCTACGGCGAAGCTACTTTCCTGCAGCGCCCTTACAGGGACAATATCTCAACCATTCTCGATTTCGCGATCTTCGATCCCCTGGCAATCTATTTTATGTTGGAAGCCGGGCGCGGATTCCGAAAATCCTATGCGCATTTCGGGGAAAATCTGGAACAGCCACTCTTTCATAAGCGTGCCTTGGCGCTAGTATCGGTGATCGTGGGCGTTTCCGCGATGTGGTTCTATTTCAAGGGCTATATTGGCTCCACCATATTCACAGAGTCTTTTGAGGTCGGCCCTGACGGGCGGGCGAAGGTGTCGCTGACGGGATGGATCATATTTGCGGTTACATCCACCTTCCTCTCGTTCACCACCTACATGGCCATCGAATATGGTCGCTACGTTCTTTTCATCAGGACCCTGAAAGCGGAAGACCTGGGCTTCAATTTACCACCAAACCCCAGCGAAAACGCCAGCATCGCGATCAAGCCTTGCGTAAATGCCGCATATTTTCTGCTCGTCATATTCGCCATCATAGCCGTTTTCATAATCAGGGATTTTCTGCAACTCGGTCTGCACGAAAGCAGGCGGGTGTGGCTCCTGCTTCCCTATGTCCTGGCATGCCTCACGACCTTTCTGCCTTTCTGGCATTTGCACCGGCTGATGCAGGAGCAGAAGGAGAGAATCATCAAGGCCAACAACAACGTGATAGAAGAGGAACTCTGGCGGAAACCTGATTCTGCGGGGACAGGTTCTGCCCAACGATTTAACGAGATCGATCCGTACAAACTGATGGACGCGGTGGGTCGGATCGAAAAACTTCAAGATTTCTACAAATCGATCAATGTCTGGCCTGCGAGCGCGCGAGCTCTGCTGCTGCCCAATATGAGTATCGTGATATCGATCGTCACACTGGGAATGAAATTGGTGGACTCAGCGAAGACTCCCTAAGCTCAAAAATACATTATCAAGTGGATGGAATATATGGCGGCCCCCAAGGCCGCACCCGCTGGAAGATCCAGGATATAGTGCTGCTTCGTAAACAGGGCGCTTAGGCAGATCAGCACGAACGCGCCGACCACGACTGTCGTCCATGCAGGACCCATGCCTGGCGCATTGTTCAGGATGTGCAGCACCGCCAAAGTGGCAACACTCACATGCATGGATGGGAAACAGTTTCCTCCTCGATCAATCGATTGCACCAATCCGAGGAATCGCTGCGACGGCGTGGCCGTCAGATCATAAGCTCGCCAGTGATCCGGTGTCTTGACCGGCAGTGCATAGGCAATGACGACTTGAGCAAAGAGCAGCACCGAAAAGTTGAACGCCGTGTAGGCATATTGTCGAAAGCTCCCAATCGTCAGGATCGGAGAGAGGATCAACGGATAATAAAGTAATGAGTAGATCCATGCCCACTGCGGCCAGAAAGGTATTTTGTTGTCGATCCAGATGAGCAGGCTTCTCGGTGTCTTGAGTGGCCACCGCTGAGGTAGAAAGTAGATTTGATAGCCGCCCACGATAAGCAACGCCGCGAGAATGCACGCGACGACGGCGTCCGTGACGGTGCTCATAATTCGGAGTTATCCGTTTCCACCCGACAGCAGTGTAACTGATGCGCAGGTCGCTAGAAACCCGGCAAACATTCCTCAAACATCCTCCATTATGGTGTTATCCGAGGAGTGCGATGTGCAGCCTCGATCTCTCGGTGGAGGCAGCATGCCCGTTACAGCGACATCGACCGCCGCCTATGTGAATCGGCTGAAGGCATCTCGCGATCCTTCAGGACATACGCTGAAGGCATATACATCCGATTTGAAGGATTATTCCCGCTTCCTGGATCGGCGCGAGCTCTGCCCGCGGCGGACGGAAACGCTCCTGGCCTATGCCGAACACCTCATGGTCGAAAGGTCGGCGGCACCGCGTACGCTGCGCCGGCGCATGGCCTGCCTCAGGGGCTTCTACAAGGATCTCGTGCGGAGCGGGGCGATCGAACAATCGCCCTTCGCGGGATTGGAGATGCAATTGCCCCGACCGCGCTCGCTGCCGCGGGCGCTCACCCGCGCCGATACGAGGCGGCTTGCCGACGCCGCGTGGCGGGCGTGCCAGGATCGGCGAGTCTCGCTAAGCGCGCAGGCCTTTCCCGCGGCGGTGCTTCTGCTCATTTCGGTGGGGCTCAGGGTCGGCGAGCTGGTCCAGCTGCGGCCGGTCGATTTCGACGCGGAGAGCGGCTCGCTTCGCGTTCACGGCAAGGGGCGGCGCGAGCGCTGCGTGTTCGTGGTCGACAAGCGCTTGCGGCAGATCATGGGCCGGCTGGCGAAGCGGGCCGGGGCCGTTGGGTTGCTTGCACCCGACGGCGGCGATTGGTCGACTCAATCGGCTCGCCGTGAATTGCGCCGGTTCGCGCTCGCGGCCGGTGTCGAGAAAAGGGTCACGCCGCACATGCTCCGCCATACCTGCGCGACCCTGCTGCTCGAGGACGGGGTCGATCTGAGGTTCCTCCAAAGGCTCCTCGGCCACGAGAATATTGCGACGACGGCAATTTATGCGCATGTCGGGGATGCGGGCCTGCGGCGGGCCCTGGAGACCGCCGGGCTGCTCTCCTCGCTTGGAAAGACATATTCCCGTTGATCGATCGAGACGCGGCGAAAGGCGGGGAAGTCCCAACCCGTCATTCCAGCGCAAGCTGGAATCTCACTTCTTTCCGGTCAGGAGGCAATGAGATTCCGGCTTTCGCCGGAATGACGATGACGCGCGGCGCTAGCTCCGCAGCTTCGCCAGCACGCCCTGCAGCTGCATCGCGTTGCACATGTCGCCCTCGACCTTGAGCTTGCCCTGCATGAAGGCGGTCATGCCGTCCAACTTGCCGTCGGTCATGTCCTGCCAGTCGGACCAGGCGACCTTGATCGTGGTGTCGGCGGCGCCGTCTTCCTCGGTGACCGCGTTGGCGGTGCCGTCGAGCATGACCACGCCCTCGTCGCCGAAATCGAGCTTGACGCGCTTGCCGGGGAGAAGGCGCTGGCGTCGTTGAGGCGGCGCGGCCATTTCGCTCTTGGTCATGTCGGGTCTCCCTCGGGATCGTTGCCGCTCCCCTACTTTACGCGAACGTCACGTCAAGCCTACACCAGTGTCAATAGCCCCGATCTTCCCACCGCCAGCCAAGGCGGCTAGGGCCGCGCCCATGGACGCCGCCGAGGCCATTCACGAGAAATTCGTCGCCAAGGTCGGGCAGGGAAAGCTGCCGCGGCGCACCGTCGCCGTGCAGCCGGGCGACGTCGGCCTCGCCCGCGAGACGATGGTCGAGCTGTTCCACAGCCAGTGCGTCAGCCGGCAGATGGACCGCCTCTCGCGCAGGCTGCAGGCGCGCGGCGAGGGCTTCTACACGATCGGCAGCTCGGGCCACGAGAACAATGCCGCGGTCGCCGAGGCGCTTGCGGATCGACGACATGGCCTTCCTCCATTACCGGTCGAACGCCTTCCAGATCCACCGCGCCAAGCAAGCTGCCCGGCCAGACGCCCGTGCTGGGACATGCTGCTGAGCTTCGCCGCCTCGGCCGAGGACCCGATCTCCGGCGGCCGGCACAAGGTGATCGGCTCGAAGCCGCTCTCCATCCCGCCGCAGACCAGCACCATCGCCTCGCATCTGCCCAAGGCGGTCGGCGCGGCGTTCAGCATCGGCATCGCCAGGATGCTGAAGCTCGAGGACACGCCGCTGCCGCGCGATTCGATCGTCCTCGCCAGCTTCGGCGACGCCTCGGCCAACCATTCGACCGCGCAGGGCGCGTTCAACACCGCCGCCTGGGCCGCCTATCAGGGCACGCCGATGCCGATCGTCTTCCTGTGCGAGGACAATGGCATCGGCATCTCGACGCGGACCCCGCGCGGCTGGATCGAGGCCGCGTTCCGCGACCGGCCGGCGCTCCAATATATCCGCTGCAGCGGCCTCGACATGGTCGATGCCTATCGCGGCGCGCGCGAAGCGGCGCCATCATGCCCGCACCCGAGCGCAAGCCGGTCTTCCTGCACATGGATTGCGTGCGGCTCTACGGCCATGCCGGCTCCGACGTGCAGGCCACCTATCTCAGCAAGGCGCAGATCGAGGAGGACGAGGAGCGCGATCCCCTGCTCTACAGCGCCGCCCTGCTGGTCGAGCAGGACATCCTGTCGAGCCAGCGAGATCCTCGACATCTACAACGAGACCGAGGCGAGGCTGGCCCGCGATCGGCGAGCAGGCGATCGCGCGGCCCAAGCTCACCACCAGCGCGGCGGTGATGGCCAGCATCGTGCCGCCGAAGCGCGCGCCCGTCCGCGGCCAACACGCCGACGCCGGAGCAGCGCGAGGCCCTGTTCGCGCGCGACCGCGGCATGATGGACAAGCCCCAGCACATGGCGCGGCTGCTGAGCTGGGCGCTCGCCGATCTGATGCTGGCGCACGCGCAACATCATCGTCGCCGGCGAGGATGTCGGGCCGAAGGGCGGCGTCTACAACGTCACCGCCAAGCTCCACGAGCGCTTCGGGCCGGCCGGGTGATCAACACCCTGCTCGACGAGCAGAGCATACTCGGCCTCGGCATCGGCGCCGCCCATAACGACCTGCTCGCGATCACCGAGATCCAGTTCCTCGCCTACGTCCACAATGCCGAGGACCAGATCCGCGGCGAGGCGGCGACCTTGAGCTTCTTCTCGAACGGCCAATACACCAACCCGATGATCATCCGCATCGCCGGGCCTCGGCTACCAGAAGGGCTTCGGCGGCCATTTCCACAACGACAACAGCCTCGCCATCTTCCGCGACATTCCCGGCCTGATCCTCGCCTGCCCGAGCAACGGCGCCGACGCCGTCGAGATGCTGCGCGAATGCGTCCGCCTCGCGCTCGAGGAGCAGCGCGTGATCGTCTTCCTCGAGCCGATCGCGCTCTACATGACCCGCGACCTGCACGAGGAGGGCGACGCGCTGTGGACCGTCGGCCTATGCCGCGCCGGGCGAGGCGAAGCCGATCCGGCTCGGCGAGGTCGGCGTCCACGGCGACGGCACCGACCTCGCCATCGTCACCTACGGCAACGGCTATTACCTCTCCCGCCAGGCCGAGAAGATCCTGCGCGAGCAGCATGGCCTCGAACGCTGCGGGTGATCGACCTGCGCTGGCTCGCGCCGCTCAACGAGGACGGCCTGCTCGAGGCGGTCGCGGGCTGCGAGCGCGTCCTGATCGTCGACGAATGCCGCCGGACCGGCTCGCAGAGCGAGGCGCTGATGGCGCTGTTCGCCGAGCGCGCGCCCGGGCATCGACTGCCGCCGGATCACGGCCGAGGACAGCTTCATCCCGCTCGGCCGGGCGGCGACCCTGACCCTGCCGAGCCGCGATTCGATCGTCGCCGCGGCGCTGGAGCTGGTCCGTGGCTGAGCGGCTGGCGGCGCTCGTCATCTGCCCGGGCCGGGGCACCTACGGCAAGGCCGAGCTCGGCTATCTGAAGCGCCTCCACGCCGACAAGGCCGAGCTGATCGAACGGCTTCGACCGGCTGCGCGCCGAGCGCGGCCAGCCGACCATCTCCGAGCTCGACGGCGCCGAGCGCTTCAGCCCGGCACTGCACACGCGCGGCGACATCGCCTCGCCGCTGATCTTCACCGCCTCCTATGCCGATTTCCTCGCCATCGACCGGTCGCGCTTCGACATCGCCGCGGTCACCGGCAATTCGATGGGCTGGTACACGACGCTCGCCGTCGCCGGCGCGGTCGAGCGCCGAACACGGCTTCCAGATCGTCGACGCGATGGGCGAGAACAGCCAGGCCGGCGAGCCCGGCGGCCAGGTCCTGCTCACCCTCGTCGACGAGGAATGGCGCGAGGTGCCGGGCCTGCGCGAGGCCGTGCTCGGCCTCGTCGAGGCGATCGATGCCCGGCCCGGATGCAGCGCTTTACCTGTCGATCGAGCTCGGCGGCATGATGGTCTTCGCCGGCAACGAGGCCGGCCTCGCCGCCCTGCTCGCCGAGGCGCCGCCGACGCCCGGCGCGCGAGCCGCTCCGCCTCGTCAATCACGGCCCCTTCCACACCCCGCTGATGCAGGGCTCGTCGGACCGCGCCCTGCGCGCCTTCCCGCCGACTGGTTCGGCGCGCCGGACGTGCCGATGATCGACGGCCGCGGCCATATCTGGCGGCCCTTCGCCAGCGACGCCGAGGCGCTGCGCGCACTACACCTTCGGCACCCAGATCCTCGAAACCTACGATTTCACCCGCGCCGTCCAGGTCGCGGTGCGCGAATATGCGCCCGACCGGATCATCCTGCTCGGCCCCGGCGACACGCTCGGCGGCGCCATCGCCCAGGCGCTGATCGCGATCGAATGGCGCGGCCTGCGCTCGAAGCGCGGACTTCCAGGAGATGCAGGCGGCCGAGCCGTTCCTGCTCGCCATGGGCCGCGAGGACCAGCGCGCGCTGGTCACCGGCCAAGGCGCCCGATAAGCTTCGTTCCTGCACCGCAAATCCACCCGCGCTGCACCGCGCCCGGCTAGACCGGCTTCATGCCTTTGGACCGCGCCCGCCCCGCGACGATGAAGAACCGGCCGTTCCGCGCCCGGCTCGGCTTTGCGCTGGCCGGCATCCGCATCGTCGCTCGCCGCGAGAAGAGCTTCCGCACCCAGCTCCTCCTCGCCGCCGCCGCCGCCGGCCTGACCGCGGCATTGCGGCCCGGCCTGATCTGGGCGGCGGTTATGACGCTGTCGCATCGCGCTCGTGCTCGCGCTGGAGATGGTCAATGCCGCGCTCGAATATCTGATCGACCGCGTCCACCCGGAGATCGCCGAGGAGATCAAGTTCGCCAAGGATGCCGCGGCGGGCGCGGTCCTGCTCGCCAGCCTCGCCTCGGCCTGCGTCGGCCTGGCGCTGCTCGCCTTCCTGTTCGGCGCGTAGCGCGCCCGGTAAAAGTGCCGTCAGCGAATTCGCAAAGCGTTAAGCCGCCGCCGCCAAGCCGGTCCGCATGGCGCGATCCGGCCGTTCGGACCGTCATCCGTCGAGGCGTCCGGGGAAAGTCGATGCACATCGCGCGAGAATCGCGGCGCAAGGTTCTGATCCGCGCGAAAATGCGTGCCGGCGGCCTGCCGACCGAGGTCTGCATTCGCGACGTCTCGTCGCGAGGCGTGCTGATCCAGGCCGCCGCGTCGCCGGCGCGCGGCACCTATGTCGAGCTGATCGTCGCCAACCAACGCCTCGTCGGACGGGTCGTCTGGGGCAAGGAACGGCGCTTCGGCATTCAGACGCGCGACCCGGTGAACGTCCTCGCGCTGACCGGCGGGACACCGGCCGGCCTGTCGCGGCGCGCCGAAGCTCCGAGCCCGCGACAAGTCTCGCTCGCGGCCGCGCGGACGATGGGCCACGGTGCGCGGCCGCTGGCCAAGGCGATGGAGTTCGCGGCGATCGGCGCCTTCGCCGCCGCTCTGGTCGCAGCGGCCGGCGCCATCGTCTTCGAAACTCTCTCGAATCCGTTCGAGAACATCTCCTCCCAGCTCAGGCGCGGGTGACGGGTTCTAAAGCCCGAACGGCCACAGATCGTCCTCGCCCGGCCTGACGGGGCCGGGCAGCGGCGTCACCGCTTCGGTTTCGTCGAACCAGATCCAGGCGTCGAACTGGCCGGGCAGGATCGCCTCGGCATAATGGCTCCAGCGCTCGGTCTCGGGTCGGTAGATGACGCCGATGAAGCGCTCCAGGCGCGGCGCCATCAACGCCGCGCCGGCGCCCTTCCCGCGCAGGTCGAGCAGGAAGCGCCGCACGCCGGCATCGTGCGACAGGCGCTCCTGGCTGCCTTCGAGCGACGGCCGCACCCGCTTCACCTCCATCGGCCCGTCCCAATCGGTCGCCGCCGCCACTGTGCCCCGATCGGTGCCGAAGCCGATCAGCCGCGCCGCATCGCCGAACCTTTCCCTGACCAATTGGCCGATATTCAGTTCGTCGCGTTCCCAGCCCATCTCGGTGAAGGCGGCGTCGCCGACATGGCTGTTATGCGCCCAGATTACCGCGTTCGAGCCCGGCCCTTTGGCGTCGAGCAGCTGGCAGAGCGTCTCGAACATGTGGGTATCGCGCAGATTCCAGCTCTCGGCCGGACTCTCGTACATGGCGCGGTAATAGGCCTCGGCATTCTTGACGAGCCGGGCATTGGCGGCGGCGTCGAGCCATTCGTCGCCATCCTCGGCGGCGTAGCGCATCCGCTTGGCGAGCAGCTCGCGCAGCATCGCCGTGACCGGCGCGCGCGCAGCGCGCATAGCCTTCGCTGATCGCCAGCCGCCCGTACAGCGCCGGATCGCGACTCCACGGCATCAGGCAGCCGTAGCGCTCGCGCGCCAGCTGCGCCGCGCCGGGGTCGACGTCGTCGAGATAATCGATCACCGCCCGCATCGAGCCCGAGAGATTGTAGAGGTCGAGCCCGTAAAAGCCGGCCATGGCGCCGGCATCGCGCCCTTCATTGTGGGCGCGCAGCCAGCGGACGAAGGCGTCGACGTCGGTGTTGCGCCACATCCAGGTCGGGAAGCGCTGGAAAGCCGCCTCCTCGCCCTCGCGTTGCGGCCGATGCCGGACATAGCGGTCGACATTGGCCGCGTCGGGCCAGTCCGCCTCGACCGCGACGATGTTGAAGCCGTGCCGCTCGATCAGCCGCCTCGTGACCGCCGCGCGAGCGCGGTAGAATTCGGACGTGCCGTGGCTCGCCTCGCCGAGCAGGACGAGGCGGGCGTCGCCGAACCGGTCGAATGGCGCGGCGAAGCCGGGATCATCGACCTCCGGCAGCGGCTCGGCGGAATCGCGCACCAATGCCGAAAGCGGATCGGTCACCGCTCGCGCCAGCCCTGCTCGCCGATCAGCGGCACGAAGCGGACCGCGCCGAGATTCTCCTCGATCGAAGCCGTCCTCGCCGGTGCGGGTGACCTTGACCAGATTCTGGACCGCGCCCGGCTCGCCGACCGGCATCACCAGCGTGCCGCCGATCGCGAGCTGGCGCTTCAGCGCCTCGGGGACATGGCTGCCGCTCGCGGCGGCGAGGATCGCGTCGAACGGCGCCTCTCCGGGCAGGCCCGCCGAGCCGTCGCCCTCGACGATCCGGACATTGTCGTAGCCGAGCCGCTTCATCCGCTCCGCCGCCAGGCTCGGCGAGCTCGCCGTGCCGCTCGATCGCGATCACCTCGCCGGCGATCCGGCCGATCACCGCCGCCGCATAGCCCGAGCCGGCGCCGATCTCGAGCACCTTGCCGGCCGGGCCGATCCCGGCCGCCTCGATCATCAGGGCGACGATATAGGGCTGCGAGATGGTCTGCTCCGGCCTCGATCGGCAGCGGCGAATCGTCATAGGCGAAAGCGGCGAGATGCTCCGGCACGAACGCTTCGCGCGGCACCTCGCGCATCGCCGCGAGCAGCGCGCTCGTCGTCGATTCCCCGCGCGGCGATCTGCCGCCGCGACCATCTCCTCGCGCAGGGCCGCGAAGTCGACCATGGCTCGCCTCTCGATCCTTCGATAAACCGGCCCGGCGGTCGGGTGTTCCGTCCGCGAAAGGGCCGGACATAAAACGCTTTCTTCCACTGCTCGCCATCGTCGCCGCCGCGGGCGTCGCGCCGGTCTGCGCGGAGCCGCCCGATCTCGCCGCCCGGCTCGAGGCGCTGGCGGAGTCCGGCAACGCCGAGGCCCGCTACCATCTCGGCATGTTGTTCAACAACGGGATCGGAGTCGCGCAGGATAATCGCCGCGCCTTCGCGCTGTTCCAGGCGGCCGCGGAAGCGGGCGATCCGCTCGCCGCCTACAAGGTCGGCTGCTATCATGCCGGGCAGTTTCCGGGCGTCGTCCCCCAGGACGAGGAGCAGGCGCTCCGCTACAAGCTCGTCGCCGCCGAGGCGGGCTATTCGCTCGCCCAGGTCGACGTGGCCAACATCTACATGCGGCGGAGGATCATGCCCGAGCGCTCCGCTGGTACGAGGCGGCGTCGCGCCAGGGGGATGCGCAGGCGCTCTACAATCTCTCGGTCTTCTACAAGGACGGGCTGGGCGTCCCGCCCTCGCCGGCGCGCGCCCATGCCTATTTCCGGCTCGCCCACCTGCTCGGCCGCGGATCGATCAGCGCCGGAGCGCAGCAGAGCCTCGACGAGATCGCGGCGCGAATGAGTCCCGCGGAGCGGACGGAGGCGGAGCGCCTGACGCAGACCTGGGTCATCGGACCCTCGGCGCTGACGCAATTGGCGAGAGCGGGCCAGCAACGCGCCGAGGCCTTACTCCGAGAGGGACCGTCGAACAGATGAGCGCCGCGCTCGGCCCATATCCCGATTGCGGCGCGGCGACAGTCTGGCTCGCGATCAAGCCTTGAGCGCGGTCCGGGTCTCGCGCAGCGACACCAGCTCCCAGCCGGCGACCAGCACCAGAGTCGCCGGTCGCGGCGAGCGACAGCGCGAGCGGCGACAGCAGCCGGGCGAACGGCAGGCCAGCGCCGCGAGCAGGCCGAGCCCGACCATGTGCGAGAGCGGGATAATAGCGTGCGCTGGTCCGCTTGAAGATCAGGTTGCCGAACAGATAGAGCGCCGGCCCGCCGAGCAGGGCCGCGATCGCCGCCGGCTCGGCATGGCCGCCGGGATGGGCGACCGCCATCTCGTCCGAAGCGGCGGTGACGATGATCCCGGCGACGATCGGAATGTGGAAATAGGTGTAGGCGAGCCGCGCCATCCGGCCCGGATCCTTGTCCTGGGCGAGCTGCCGCGCCGCCCGCTCGGCGCCGATGTCGAAATAGAGCCACCACATCGCGATCGTGCCGACGAAGGCGCTGGCGAAGGCGGCGATCGCCGGCGACGTTCCAGTCGGTCTCGCCGAAGGCACGCGCCGGTGACGAGGATCGATTCGCCGAGCGCGATGATGATGAACAGGCCGCAGCGCTCGGAGAAATGATGGCCCTCGACGTCCCAGGTCCGGGTCTCGCTGCGGCCGAGGCCGGGCACGAGGAAGGCGGCGACCGGGCCGATCGAGACGATGGCGAGCGCGACGCCCCAGAGCGCCATCCGCGTCGCCGACGTCCTCGCTGAGCGCGCCGGCGATCCAGAACGGCGCCTCGGCCAGCGACCAGATCGTGATGCGCACGAAATTGAGGAAATTGTCGCGATTGTGGCGGACCAGCGCGAGCAGCATGAAGGTGTGCCGGCCGAGCTGGATGCCGACATAGGCGAGCGCGAAGGGCAGCGCCGCGCTCGCCGAACGCGTCGGGCAGGCTGATCGACATGACCAGAGCCGCCGCCATCAGCACGAACAGCAGCAGCGCGCACCGGCAAGTGGCGGACGTCGAGCCAGTTGGTCACCCAGGCGGTGTCGACCCAGACCCACCAGATGGCGAGGAACAGCATTCCCGCCTGGACGAAGCCGAGCGGATCGGGATGGACGATCAGGCTGTGCGAGACCTGGGTGACCGCGAACACGAAGACGAGGTCGAAGAACAGCTCGATGAAGCCGACCCGCTCCTCGCCGTCGCCGTCGCGGCTCCTCAGCAGGTTGCGCTTCATCGGCCGCGAGGATTGCCGCGCTCGCGCAAAAGGTAAAGCCCGCGGGCCCGCGAAAAAGGCCGCGCCCGAGCCCGGGCGCGGCCTTTCTTATGCCGTCGGCTCACGCCGCGTCAGATAGTCTTGTCGCCCTGGCCGCCGCCCTGACCCTTCTCGCCCTTGAACTGGTTGTCGCCCTGCTGCTGCCCGGCGCCGGCGAATTCCTGCTTGGTCTGGCCCTGCTGCTGCTGGCCCTGGTCGAGCTGCTCGTCCTTCTCGCCGGATTGCTGCTGGTCCTGCTGGCCCTGTTCCTTGTCGAACTGGCCGAAGGCGGGCTTGTCCCCCTGCTGGTCGGTCTGATTGCCTTTGTCCTGGTTTTTGTCGAACTCGCCCATGACCGGTTCCTTCACAAGACGGGTCGGCGGCACAACGCCGCCGCTCACCCAGAAAGACAACCCGATCAGCGACTTCCGGTTCCTGCGGCCGGCGCGGCTCGGCGCTCAAATCAGTCCGGCGAGCGGACTCGAAGGATCGGCGTAGCGGCGCTGGCCCATCCGGCCGGCGAGATAAGCGAGCCGGCCGGATTCGACGGCGAGCTTCATCGCCCGGGCCATCATGACCGGGTCCTTCGCCTCGGCGATGGCGGTGTTCATGAGGACGCCGTCGCAGCCCAGCTCCATCGCCACCGCGGCGTCGGAGGCGGTGCCGACGCCGGCATCGACCAGCACCGGCACGTCCGGCGCCCTCGACGATCAGGCGGATCGTCACCCGGTTCTGGATGCCGAGCCCGGAGCCGATCGGCGCGCCCAGCGGCATGATCGCGACCGCGCCGGCCTCCTCGAGCTGCTTCGCGGCGATCGGATCGTCGACGCAATAGACCATCGGCTTGAAGCCCTCCGTCGACCAGAGTCTCGGTCGCCTTCAGCGTCTCGCGCATGTCGGGATAGAGCGTCTTCGCCTCGCCGAGCACCTCGAGCTTGACCAGCTCCCAGCCGCCCGCCTCGCGCGCCAGCCGCAGCGTGCGGATCGCGTCCTCGGCGGTGAAGCAGCCGGCGGTGTTGGGCAGATAGGTGATCTTCTTCGGGTCGATATAATCGGTCAGCAACGGCTGGCCCGGATCGGAGATGTTGACCCGCCGCACCGCGACGGTGACGATCTCCGCGCCCGACGCCGCCACCGCCGCCGCATTCTGCTCGAAGCTCTTATATTTGCCGGTGCCGACGATCAGCCGCGAGGTGAAGGTCCTGCCGGCGACGGTCCAGGTGTCGGCCATGCTCAGCCGCCCCCGACGAAGGTGACGATCTCGTAATCGTCGCCGTCCTCGACCGTCGACCTCGGCCGAGCGTCGAGCGCGGCACGATCTCGAGATTGCGCTCGACCGCGACCTTGGCCGGCTCGAGCCCGAGCTCGAGCGCGAGATCGGCGACGCTGATCCCCGCCGGCACGCGGCGGTGGGCGCCGTTGACCCGGATCGAGACCGTGCCGTCGTGCACTTCACAAACCTCCGGTTGCGCTTGGCAGGCGAGCGTCATATAGGGCGGCGCCATGGCGGCGCCACCTCTCGATCTACGTCCTCAACGGCCCCAATCTCAACCTGCTTGGGCCTGCGCGAGCCGGAAATCTACGGGTCCGACACGCTCGACGACATTGCCGGCCGGCTCGAGGACAAGGCGAAGGCGCTCGGCCTCGCGATCGACATGCGCCAGTCCAACCATGAGGGCCATCTGATCGACTGGCTGCACGAGGCGCAGGCCAGGGCGCCAAGGCGGTGCTGCTCAACGCCGGCGGCTTCAGCCACACGTCGGTCGCGCTGCACGACGCGGTCAAGGCGATCGAGCGTGCCGGTGATCGAGGTCCATCTCTCCAATCCGCAGGCGCGCGAAAGCTTCCGCCGGCGCTCGCTGATCGCGGCCGGCGGCGAGGGGAACGATCGCCGGCTTCGGCGCGCTCGGCTACGAGCTTGCTCTGGACGCGGCCGCCCGTCTCTGACAGACGCCTGCCGGCAACGGAAAAAGGGGTTCCGATGAGCGACAAAGACAAGTGACGAAGGGGCCGATGCGGGTCGATACCGACCTGGTGAAGAAGCTCGCCGAGATGCTCGACGAGAACGATCTCAGCGAGATCGAGGTCGAGGACAATGGCCGCCGGATCGTCGTCAAGCGCAAGCTCGCCGGCGTCGCGGCCGCCGCCGGCCGCCGCCCCGGCGCCGGCCGCCCGCCCGCCGCCGCGCCAGCGCCCGCCCCGGCGCCGGCGCGAGGTCAGCCCGGCCAGCCATCCCGGCGCGGTCAAGTCGCCGATGGTCGGCACCGTCTTCCTCGCCGGCGAGCCGGGCGCGCGCGCCGTTCGTCGCCGCCGGCGCCCGGGTCGAGGAGGGCGACACCTTGCTGATCATCGAGGCGATGAAGGTGATGAACCCGATCACCGCGCCGCGCGCCGGCACGGTCACGCAGATCCTCGTCCAGGACGCCCAGCCGGTCGAGTATGAGCAGCCGCTGGCGATCATCGAATGATGGCCGATCGAGCCCATCAAGAAGGTCCTCATCGCCAATCGCGGCGAGATCGCGCTCCGCATCCACCGCGCCTGCCACGAAATGGGCATCAAGACGGTCGCGGTCCATTCGACCGCCGATACCGAGGCGATGCACGTCCGCCTCGCCGACGAGGCGATCTGCATCGGCCCGCCGCCGGCCGCCGAATCCTATCTCAACATCCCGGCGATCATCTCGGCCGCCGAGATCAGCCATGCCGACGCGATCCATCCCGGCTACGGCTTCCTCTCGCGAGAATGCCCGCTTCGCCGAGATCGTCGAGACCCACGACATCATCTGGATCGGCCCCAAGCCCGAGCATATCCGGATGATGGGCGACAAGATCGAGGCCAAGCGCACCGCGGCCAAGCTCGGCCTGCCGCTCGTCCCCGGCTCGGACGGCCCGGTCGAGGGCATCGAGGAGGCGCGCAAGGTCGCCGCCGAGACCGGCTATCCGCTGATCGTCAAGGCCGCCTCGGGCGGCGGCGGCCGCGGCATGAAGGTGGTCCAGTCCGACGACCAGCTCGAAACCCAGATGAGCAGGCGCGCAGCGAGGCGCAAGAGCGCGTTCGGCGACGACACCGTCTATATCGAGAAATATCTCGGCGACCCGCGCCACATCGAATTCCAGATCTTCGGCGACGGCAAGGGCAACGCCATCCACCTCGGCGAGCGCGACTGCTCGCTGCAGCGCCGCCACCAGAAGGTGCTCGAGGAGGCCCCCTCCCCGGTCGTCACGGCCGAGCAGCGCGAGCAGATGGGCGGCATCGTCGCCAAGGCGATGGCCGACATGGGCTATCGCGGCGCCGGCACGATCGAGTTCCTCTACGAGAATGGCGAATTCTACTTCATCGAGATGAACACCCGGCTCCAGGTCGAGCATCCGGTGACCGAGGCGATCACCGGCCTCGATCTGGTCCGCGAGCAGATCCGCATCGCCGACGGCCATCCGCTCACCCTGCGCCAGCAGGACGTCCAGTTCCGCGGCCACGCGATCGAATGCCGGATCAACGCCGAGGACCCGAAGACCTTCGCCCCCTCGCCCGGCATGGTGAAGCAATATCACGCGCCGGGCGGCATGAACGTGCGCGTCGATAGCGGCCTCTACGCCGGCTACAAGGTGCCGCCTTATTACGATTCGCATGATCGCCAAGCTGATCGTCTACGGCACCACCCGCGCGGGCGCGATGCGCCGGCTGCGGCGCGCGCTCGAGGAGTTCGTCATCGACGGCATGAAGACGACCATCCCGCTCCACCAGAAGCTGATCGAGGACCCGGAATTCCAGGCCGGGGATTATACGATCAAATGGTTGGAGGAATGGCTGGCGCGGGCGGAATGACCGCTCCCTCTCCGTCCCGAATCCGACTGCACCGAAATGGACCTAGCCGCATCAATCCGTTGAGCGTCACCCGCCTGCCGTGGTAATTTGCAAATGTTGGGGAGCGGGGCGCTCTCCGGCATGCCGATTGGCGCCGCGGCCACCTCTCGTTTCCGCGCTGCCGGACAAGCCGCGAGGGGCCCCTTATTCGGGGGAATTGTCATGCGCACACGCCTCGGCCGTCTTTTCGGCAAGCTCGCTCTGGGAACGGCGGTCGGACTTTCGATCGCCGGAGTCTCGCTGGCGCAATCGAATCCGGTCTACGTCAAACAGGGCAAGTCCTGGAACGCGGCCTCGCGGGCCGATTTCTACACCCGCGACCAGGGATCGCGGATCATCCCCCTGGCCTGGCTCCGGGCACTGAAAACCGCCGACGGCCGGCCTTTCCTCCACGACGGCCTCGCCCGCTACGGCTATTTGCCCAACCCCAATAACAGCTTCAGCCTGCCGGTCGGCTTCATGGCGGCGGGGCCGCGGGGGCGGCAGGACGCGGCGATGAACTGCTCGGCCTGCCACACCCGCCAGATCGCGGTCGGCGGCACCGAATACCGGATCGACGGCGCGCCGGCGCTCACCGATTTCCAGGCTTTCCTCGCCGATCTCGACTCCGCCGTCGGGCGGGTGCTGGCGAGCGAGGAGGCGTTCGCCGCCTTTGCCGCCGAAGTGCCGGGCGCCGGGCCGGGCCTGAGGGACCGGGTCGCCGCCTGGTACCGGCGCGAGCATGCGCTGATCAGCGGCTCGCTGCCGACCGACACTCCCTGGGGCATCGGCCGGCTCGACGCGGTCAGCATGATCTTCAATCGCCTGACCGCGATGGATCTCGGCCCGCCGCCTTCCTACATGATCGATTCCAACGTCCGGCGCGCGAGCGCGCCGGTCCGCTATCCCTTCCTCTGGAACGCGCCGATCCAGGACCGGACCCAATGGCCGGGCTTCGCCCAGAACGGCAACGATCTGCTCGCGCTCGCCCGCAATCTCGGCCAGGTCTACGGTGTCTTCGGAATCTACCGCCCGCGCCGCCAGCGCGACCATGTCGATTTCCTCAACGACAATTCGACCCGATGGATGGGGCTGGCGCGACTCGAGACCCTGGTGAAAAGGATCGGTCCGCCGCAATGGCCCTTCCCCGTCGATCGGGCGCTGGCGGCGCAGGGCCGGGCGATTTACGAGCGCCCGAACTGGCAGGACGGCGGCTGCACCGGCTGCCACGGCATCAGGCCCGGCGCCTTCCGTTCGCTTTTCCACCAGACCTGGGCGACTCCGCTCTGCGACATCGGCACCGATTCGGCCCAATATGGCATTCTCAAGCGGACCGCGCAGACCGGCGTTCTCGAGGGCTCGCGGCGTCCGGGCGGTCCTCCGCTCGGGCCTGAGGCCGAGGCCTTCGACCTGCTCGGCATCTCGGTGATCGGATCGATCTTCCAGCACGCGACCGGCATTTCCCTGTTCTACTACGGGACCGCTCCCGCTTCCTCCCCGCCCGGAGCCCAGGCCGTGCTCAGCACCTACGCTCCGCCGGGCACCGAGCTGTGCGGCGACCAGGCCGGGCCGCTCCGCTATGAATTGCGAGTCATGCAGGGCATCTGGGCGACCGCCCCCTATCTTCACAACGGCTCGGTGCCGACCCTCGCCGATCTGCTGACGCGGCCGGAGGACCGGCCCGCCGCGTTCAGCCTCGGCCGCAATTACGACACCGCGCTGATCGGCCTCGCCCGCGACCAGGGCCCCGCAGCGCCCGAGCGGCGGACGACGGGCTGCGACAACCGCGCCTCGGGCAACAGCCGCTGCGGCCACGATTTCGGGACCAACCTCAGCGACCCGGAGAAGGCGGCCCTGCTCGAATATCTGAAGACGCTTTGAGGGGGCGGCGGCCACGGGATCGGCGGCCGAGAAAGACGATTTGGCGTCTTCGGCCGCCTTCTCCAGGCTCGCCCCCCCGACAGCAGGAGCCGTCATGACCAAGTCGTTCCAATTCTCGCTCGCCCCCGAAAAGCTCTGGCAGGCGATCAATCCCTGGTCCTTCTACAATCAGGGGGCGCAGCTCGGCTTCGTCAACATCAACCTTGGCCAGACGCCGCACCCGGAGATCGAGCAGAAATTGCTCGACGAGGTCGGCAGCTACGGCCGCCAGCTCGGCCGGATCGGCAACGCGCTCGAAGTGCTGATCGACCGTGTCGCGCTCAAGGATCTCACCGAAGCCGAAGCCGACGCCATCGACAGCCTGAAGGGCCAACTCGCCGACATCCGCAAGGTCAAGCGCCGCGCGCGATCCGGCGCGGAAGGCTGACCGCGCGGGCGTGACTTGGCCGCGGCACGCGGCTACGCAGGCTCCGGCGATGAAGGGCACGGGCGGCAGCGGTGGCAACTGAGGAAGCGGCGGCCGCCGGCGACAAGGCGCAGCGGCTGATCCTGCGCGGCGGCCGCTCCGCCGCGATCGGGCTCGTCATCCGCTTCGGCGCGCGCATCCTGTTCCTGTTCGTCGCCGCGCGGCTGTTCGGCGCGCTGCTGTTCGGAGCCTACAGCCTCGCGGTCGCGGTGGTCGAATTGGGCGTCGCGGTCGGCGTGCTCGGCATGAAGCGGCTCTTGTTCAAGCTGCTCGACGAGGACGAGACGGGGCGCCCGCCCGCCCATATCCTGCTCGATGCCGCTTTCGTCGTCGCCGCGGTCAGCCTCGCCATCGCCGCCGGCCTGATGATGCTCGTCGCGCTGCCGCCCATCCATGCCTTGCTCGGCGAGACCGCCTGGCCACTGCTGCTGGTCGCGCCGATGATCGCCGGCCAGGCGCTGCTCGACCTGTTCCTCGCGGCGACGCGCTGGCGGCACCGGATGCGCTACGAGGTCGTCGCCCGATCGATCGTCGAGCCCTATGCCGCGACCGCCGCCGCGGTCGGCGCTCATTATGCCGGCTTCGCCGCGACCGGCCTGCTGATCGGCTATTGGGCCGGCACCCTGCTCGCTCTGGGCTATGCGATCCTCGGCGCGCGCCGCTCGTTCGGCGGGTTCGGCCTCGCCCGCTACCGGCTGCCGCGCGGCCGCCTCGGCGCCCTGCTCCGCGCCAGCGCGGTGCCGACCTTGAGCGACTTCGCCAGCGCCCTGTTCACCCGGCTCGACCTCTATCTGGTCGGCGTCATCCTCGGCGAAGGCCCCACCGGCATCTACAACGTCGCCCGCCAGGTCCGCACCCCGATCCGCCAGGTGCGACAGAGCTTCGACGGCCTGCTGACCCCGATCATCGCCCGCACCCTCGCCGCCCGCGGTGCGGCGGAGACCGGCAGGGCGGTCGCGTCCGCGGCGCGGCTCATCCTGGCGATCCAGCTGCCGATCCTGGTCGCTTTGGCCACGATCGGCCTGCCCCTGCTCGCCTGGTTCGGGCCCGAATTCGCCATCGGCTATTGGGCCTTGCTCCTGCTCGCCGGCCGCCGAGACGATCCAGGGCGCATTCGGGATCAGCGATCTCATCTTCCTCTACCGCCGGCCCGCCGTGGTGCTTCGGATCACGATGATCACCACCGCCGTCAACCTCGCCGCCGGCCTCGCCTTGATCCCGTGGCTCGGCGTCGACGGCGCCGCCCTCGCCGTGCTCGCGGCGATGGCGGCCGGCGCAATCATCCGCCGCATCTCGCTACGCGCGCACCTTGGGATATATATCCCGCTCCGCTATATCGCCGGCCCGGTCGCGGCCGCCGGCCTGGCGGGCTCGGCGGTCCTGCTCGCCGCCGCCTCGGCACCCGAGACACTGGCGCCCGGCATCGCGCTCGCCGCCGGCCTGCTGGTCTATTCGGCCGCGCTGAAATTGTGGCTGCTGGCGACCGGCGATTCGCTGGCGCTGGCCCACTTCCGAACCGACAGGGAGGCAGTATGAAGGCGACCATCTATCACAACCCGAACTGCACAACGTCCCGCAAGACGCTGGAAATACTGCGTGAGGCGGGAGCGGACGTGACCGTGATCGACTATCTGAAGACGCCGCCGTCCAAGGCCGAATTGCGGCGTCTCTACGATCGCGCAGGGCTCACCCCACGCCAAGGCCTGCGTGCCAAAGAGCAGCTCGCCAAAGATCTCGACCTGGTCGACGGCGCGGTCAGCGGCGATGCCATACTCGACGCCATGGCCGACAATCCGATCCTGATCGAACGGCCGCTGGTCGAGACCGAAAAGGGCGTCCGGCTGTGCCGGCCGCAGGATGTGGTGCGCGAGATCCTCTGATCGGACTGGGAAGGTTTATATCGCGGGCGTAAGATGCCGGCGATGAAGACGCTCGATCCCGATCTGCTGCTGCGCGCCTATTCGATCGGCGTCTTCCCGATGTCGGACAGCCGCGACGCCGCGCGAGCTCTACTGGGTCGAGCCGCGGCGGCGCGCGATCATTCCGCTCGATCGATTCCATCTTTCAAGGTCGCTTCGCAAGACGTCTGAAATCGGACATGTTCGAGGTCACGACGCGACCGCGCGTTCGCGCGACATCGTCCGGCTCTGCGCGGAGCGCGAGGACACCTGGATCAACGCCGAGATCGAGGCGAGCTACATCCGCCTGCACGAGGCCGGCCGCGCCCATTCGATCGAGGTCTGGCAGGACGGCGAGCTCGCCGGCGGCCTCTACGGCGTCCGCCTCGGCGCCGCCTTCTTCGGCGAGTCGATGGTCTCGCTCGGCCGCGACGCCTCGAAGGTCGCGCTCGCCTGGCTGGTGGCGCGGCTGATCGTCGGCGGCTTCCGGCTGCTCGACTGCCAGTTCATGACCGATGCACCTGCGCAGCCTGGGCGCGATCGAGATCGACCAGAAGGACTATCTGGTGCTGTTGGAGTCGGCGCTGGGCGGCGCGGCGGGCGCCGGGCGGGCGCCGGCGCGGGCGCTTCCGCCGCGGCCGGTCGATTCGACGCGCTCGACCGGCTGCTCGCCGGGCGGGCCGAAGGCGCCGGCGTGCCGCCGCCGGGATGGGTCATCGCGCAGCTCTTGGGCCAGACGTCGTAGATCGGATGCTCGACGACGTTGAGCGACGGCGTCTCCTTGTAGAGCCAGCCCGAGAAGACCCGCTGGAACTGGCCCTGCGGGTTGCGCACGTCGAGCTGGACGAAGGCGCCGGTCAGCTGCTGCACCTCCCAGGGCGCGGTCGTCTCGCAGGCGCGCAGCCGGACGATCACGTCGCCGACGCGCACCGCCTGGCCGGGCCGCAGCGTCAGCTCGCGCGACAGGCCGTTGCGCTTGTTGAGCAGGCCGAGCACGGCGACCCGCTCGGCCATCGGCGTCGTGCCGGGCGGCGAGCCGGGTCACGGTCTGCGGGATGTCGACCGTCTCGGCTCTCGGCTCGGCCGCATTGCTGCCGGCTCTGCGCGCTCGGCGCCGCGCGGCCGCAGGCGGCGAGCGCGAGCAGCGCCGCCAGCGCAGCGAGGCTCGGACGCGCGCGCGCATCGCTCAGTCGGGCGTCCAGGCCTGATAGTCGCCGCTCGCCGCCGCCCGCCGGCCGCCGCGCTCGAGCGCGCCGGTCGGGCGATAGGCCTCGGCCGTGCCGGTGCAGATTGGGCGTCGCCGGCTTGCAGGAATTTGGGCGGCGGCGGCAGCGCCTTGTCGGGCACGTCGTCGATCTGGCGGGTCAGCCAGGCATACCATTCGGGCGGCACCCGGCTGACATCGTTGGAGCCGTTGTACATCACCCAGCGGCGGCGGCCGTTCTTGCCGCTCGAAATAGACGTTGCCGAGCTCGTCGCTGCCGACCTTGCGGCCGTTCCGCCAGCTGTAGAGGGCGGTCCCGGTCGTCGCGCCGTCCCACCAGGTGAAGAGATTCTTGAAGAAGCCCATGGCGAGGCGCCTAGCGCCGATGCGGACGCGCGCGCAAGCTCCGAAGTCGCGCGCCTTCAGGCCGGCTCGACCTCGACCGCGAGCGGTCCCTTGCGGCCGGTCGCGATCCGGGCGCGCAGCGGCTGATCGGGCACGAGATCGGTGAGGCCGCCGCGCCGGACCGTCTCCATATGGACGAAGATGTCCTGGTTCGAATCGTCCTCGCGGACCAGGAAGCCGTAGCCGCGCAGGCGGTTGAACCATTTGACCCGGACCGGCTCGAACGCGCCGGCCTCGTCGAGCAGGCTCGACGGATCGATGCGGTCGCGCCTGAGCCGCTGCGGCCGCGGCCGAGCTCCGGGCATGACCGCCGGGCTCAGATCGATGCTGAGCACCTTGCGCGCCTGCAGGCCGCGCTCCTGCTCGACGACCAGGCATTCGATCACCGCGCCCTCCGGCAGGCTGCGCCGGTCATGCTCCTTGAGGACGCTGAAATGGATCAGGATGTCGCCCTCGGCCTCGTCGCTGACGATGAAGCCGAAGCCGCGGGTGGCGTCGAACCATTTGACCGTGCCGGTGAGCTGGAGCGAGCGCTTCGTCGTCCGGCGCCGGGCGCGGCGCTCGCTGGCTCTCGGCGATCGAGGCAGCTCCCCCGGCAAGCGCTTCGCGACGCGACGTCATGTACGCCCGATCCCCCTAGATCAGGACGGCAAAACTACCATGGTTTGCGCGTTTGTGAACCATAAGCTGTTCAGACGCTGTCCGCATCCGGGATTTCGCCCGGGCGGCGCGGCCACGAGCCGCTTCGCCAGATCGAGCGGATGGCCGGCGCGCAGCATCGCCGCGAGCGCCTTTTCGCGCGCCCGCCGGATCGGCCTCCGCCGGCGGCGAACGGGCCGATCCGCCGCCGCTCGGCGAAGCGCAGGGCGGCCGCCCAGGCGCCGTCGCGCGCCGACTCGCGCGCGCCTCGCCGCATCCTCCTCGTCGATGCCCGGCGGCGCGCAGCGCCGCGCCGACCCGGCGCTCGCCATAGCCGCGCCGCGCCGAGCGCGGCGGCGCGGGCGGCGGCGAAGGCGCGGTCGTCGACATAGCCGAGCGCCGCCATCCGCTCGACCAGCGCGCTCGACCGGCGGCTCGCCGCGCCCCGCCCAGCCGCGCTCGCGCAGCTTGCGCGCGAGATAGGCGCGCGAGCTTCGCGCGGGTCGTCGCATAGCGGCCGGCATAGGCAGAGCGCGGCCTGTTCGAGCGCCGCGCGCGTCGAGCGGCGGCCGGGCCCTTCTGTTACGATCTCGTGCTCACCGCCATGATTGTGCCACAGTCGAGCCGGATTATGAACGCGCCTCGTCTCCTAGGGCGGAGGCTGAACTTGAGATTCGGGGACCGTTGCGGCCCAGGAAAGAGGATTCAGCCGCACGTGCTTGACCATGACGGCCAGGTGAAGCCGCGCGACGCGGCGACGCAGCGCTCGTGCCGACGCCGACCGACGACGACCTGCCGCGCCGCTTCGCCGATTTCGCGACGATGACCGAAGCGCTCGACTATGCGGCGCAGGGCAAGCGCGGGCTCAATTTCCACGATGCCCGCGCCGAGCTGGTGCGCGTCTATCCCTATCGCCGAGCTGCGCGAGGATGCGCTCGCCGACGCCCACCGGCTGATCGCGCGCGGCGTGAAGCCCGGGCGACCGCATCGCGCTGATCGCCGAGACCGCGCCCGAGTTCGTCGCCCTGTTCTTCGGCGCGCTCTATGCCGGCGCCTGGCCGGTGCCGCTGCCGCTGCCGACCTCGTTCGGCGGCCGCGAATCCTATATCGACCAGCTCGCCGTCCAGCTGAAGAGCTCCGATCCCGCTGATCCTGTTCTATCCCGCCCGAGCTGGCCGGCATGGCCGGCGAGGCGGCCGCCGCGGCCGGCGTCGAGGGCATCGACTGGGCGAGCTTCCAGGCGCCGAGACGCGCGCCGAGGCGCCGCTGCCCGCAGGCCGAGGCCGGACGACATCGCCTATCTGCAATATTCGAGCGGCTCGACCCGCTTCCCGCACGGCGTCGCGGTCACCCACCAGGCGCTGCTGCAGCAACCTCGCCGCGCACAGCCACGGCATGCACATCGGCGACGGCGACCGCGGCGTCTCCTGGCTGCCCTTCTATCACGACATGGGCCTGGTCGGCTGCATGCTCTCGATCGTCGCCAACCAGATGTCGGCCGACTATCTCAAGACCGAGGATTTCGCCCGCCGCCCGCTCGCCTGGCTCGACCTGATCAGCCGCAACGAGGGCAGCGCGATGAGCTATTCGCCGACCTTCGGCTACGACATCTGCGCGCGCCGCGTGTCGAGCCAGATGGACGTCGCCGAGCGCTTCGATCTGTCGCGCTGGCGGGTCGCCGGCAACGGCGCCGACATGATCCGGCCCGACGTCATGCAGGCCTTCGTCGACGCCTTCGCGCCGGCCGGCTTCGACGCCAAGTGCTTCCTGCCGAGCTACGGCCTCGCCGAGGCGACGCTCGCGGTCTCGGTGATGCCGCCGGGCGAAGGCATCGTCGTCGAGCTGGTCGAGGAGACCCTGCTCGCCGGCGGCGGCCCGGGCGAGCGCGACCGGCCGCAGCGCTACCGCGCGATCGTCAATTGCGGCAAGCCGGTGCGCGGCATGGAGGTCGCGATCCGCGGCGACGACGGCAGCGCGCTCGGCGAGCGCGAGATCGGCAAGGTCTTGTGCCGCGGCACCTCGGTCATGGCCGGCTATTTCCGCGACGAGGAAGCGACCGAGGCCTGCCTCGACGCCGACGGCTGGCTCGACACCGGCGACATGGGCTATCTGTCGCGACGGCTATCTCTACATCGTCGGCCGCGCCAAGGACATGATCATCATCAACGGCAAGAACCACTGGCCGCAGGACATCGAATGGGCGGTCGAGCAACTGCCGGGCTTCAAGGCCGGCGACATCGCCGCCTTCTCGATCACCACGCCGGGCGGCGAGGAGACGCCGGCGGTGCTGGTCCAGTGCCGCACCTCCGACGACGGCGAGCGCGGCCGGCTGCGCGACATGATCCGCGAGCGGGTCCGCGCGATCACCGGCATCAACTGCGTCATCGAGCTGGTGCCGCCGCGCTCGCTGCCGCGCACCAGCTCGGGCAAGCTCAGCCGCGCCAAGGCCCGCAACCTCTATCTTTCGGGCGAAATCCAGACCTACGACATCGCCGCCTGACAGGGTTTGCCGCATTTAAAGATAACGCTTCCCTAACGCTTTCTCCGCTTATGGCGCCTCTCGGGAGTGCCATGACCGACAAAGCCCTGCCCAAGCTCGACTGGCGCGTCGTCTTCAACCGCGCCGCGCCCCCTGGCAGTCAGGGGGTGGGGCCGGGTGCGCGCGGCACAGCTCGAGCGAGATGGGCCCGGCGCTCGACGATCGCCGCCTGGGGCCAGACGCTTCAACGCGCTCCTCATCGTCTACATGCTCGGCCGGCCGCGCGCCGCCGATGCGATGGCCGCTGTGGCTGGTCAGCCTGGTCGCTGCTCCTGCTCTATTTCGCCCGGCACAAGGCAAGCTGCACGGCCGCGAGATCCACTCGCTCCCGCGCAAGACGATCAACCGCGCCGCCTATCACAGCGTCTTCTTCGGCCTCGTCTGGTGCTTCCCGGCGCGCTATCTTCTTCGAGCATGCCAGTCACGGCCAGCAGCTCGCCTTGTGCGTGATCACCGCGACGATGATGGCCGGCGCCGCCTTCATCTTCGCGCCGATCCCGGCCGCGGCCGCCGCCTATGTCGTCGATCATGGGCGTCGCCGCGACGCGGATGCTGATGACCTCGGATTCGCTGGTCATCACCGCGATCGGGCCGATCTACACGCTGCGCGATGCTGGTCGATGGTGATGATCAACGGCCGCGCCTTCATGCAGCGCAAATGTCTCGATCTCGCGCTGGCGAGCGCGAGCAGACGGTCAGCCTGCTGCTGCGCGAATATGAAAGCTCGCGACGCCGACTGGCTGTGGCAGACCAACGCCCAGCTCGTGCTTCCAGCAACGTCTCGGCCCGCTTCGCCCGCGCGATCGGCCGCAGCATGGACGAGCTCGAAGGCCTGTCGATCCTCGAGCTTCTGAAGCAGATCCCGCGCGCCGACCAGATCGTCGCGGCGCGCGCTGGCCGCGGCCGAGGCGACGATCGGCGCGCAAGGAGGCCTTCACCGAGCTCGTCGTCCCCTTCCCGGTCGGCGACGGGATCAAGAATCATCGAGCTGTCCGCGCGTCCCGACCTTCAACAAGCAGGGGCGCTTCATCGGCTATCACGGCGTCGGCTCCGACGTGACCGCCGCCCGCCAGGCGGCCGACCGGATCGCCCATATGGCCCGCCACGACGCGCTGACCGGCCTCCCCAACCGCCTCCAGCTGATGGACAATCTCGGCGCGGCGCTCGAAGTCGGCGCAGGCCGCGGCGAGCGAATGCGCGATGCTGCTGGTCGATCTCGACCGGTTCAAGACGATCAACGACAGCCTCGGCCATGTCGCCGGCGACCATCTGCTGCAGCAGGTCTCGCGCAGCTTCGAGACGGTGATCTCCGACGAGATGACCGCCGGCCGCCTCGGCGGCGACGAATTCGCCATCGTCGTGCCCGCGGTCGAGAGCCGCGACGAGCTCGAGCAGCTCTGCCTCGCCCTGGTCAGCGCGCTGCAGGGGCCGTTCCTCTACCGCGAGCAGCGGCTGTTCGTCGGCGCCAGCGTCGGCGTCGCGATCGGCCCGCGCGACGGCGACACGGTCGAGGAGATGATCCGCAACGCCGATCTCGCGCTCTACCGGGCCAAGGACGGCTCGGGCAACGACATCCGCTTCTACGAGCCGGCGCTCCACGCCCGCGCCGAGGAGCGCCGCAAGATCGAGCTGGCGCTGCACGGCGCGATGGACGCCGGCGAGTTCAGCCTCGCCTACCAGCCGGTGGTCGACGCCCAGATCGTGCGAGATCCAGCAGCTTCGAGGCCCTGCTGCGCTGGCACAATCCCGAGCTCGGCCAGATCCCGCCGACCAAGTTCATCCCGATCGCCGAGGAGACCGGCATGCTCGGCCGGATCGGCGAATGGGTGCTGCGCACCGCCTGCCGCGAGGCGGCGACCTGGCCCGACGACATCTCGATCGCGGTCAACGTCTCGCCGCGCCAGCTGCGCGACCCGGGCTTCATCGTCACCCTGGTCTCGGCGCTGACCCAGGCCGGTCTCGACCCGAGCCGGCTCGAGCTCGAGGTGACCGAGACCGTGTTCCTCGAGCTGACCGGCGCCACCCAGAAGGTGCTCCAGCAGATCCAGAGCCTCGGCGTCAGGCTCGCGATGGACGATTTCGGCACCGGCTATTCCTCGCTCGGCTATCTGCGGCGCGCCGATTTCGACACGCTCAAGATCGACCGCAGCTTCGTCCAGTCGATCTCCGCCGCAGGATCCCGGAGAGCACCGCGATCATCCGCGCCGTCGTCGCGCTCGCCGGCAGCCTCGGCATGAAGACGGTCGCCGAAGGGCGTCGTCGACCGAGGAGCAGCTCCAGCTCGTCCGCGCGCTCGGCTGCGACAAGATCCAGGGCTATATCTTCTCGCGGCCGGTCACCGGCACCGACGGTCAAGGCGATGCTCGGCCAGAACCGCAAGCTCGCCGCCGCTTGACGCCGGCCGTCCCAAGCTACCACTTGCGCCGTCGGGGCCGCGCCGCTAAGGACCGCGGTCTCCGGCTCTTAGGAGTGTAGCTCAGTCTGGTTAGAGCATCGGTCTCCAAAACCGAGGGTCGTGGGTTCGAATCCCTCCACTCCTGCCAGCCTCGCCGGCCGCGCCGGGGAGACGAGGGCTCCGATGCGGCGGCGGACGGGCGAAGGTTTCGGCGCTTAGGGAGGCCGAGCCGCCGGTCGGAACGCGGACCGGGTCGCGGGCCGCAGCGGCGAGGCCGCTCGGCCGGCGAGCCGGCTCGCGGCGATCGCGCGCGCGGCATGGCCGGGACGGCCGCGCGCGTCGCGGCATGGCGGCGCGATCCGGCAGCGTAGGAGCGGCGCCGGTCCGAATGGCGGCGGCGGTCCTTGCCCGAGCGAGCAGATGAGAAGGAGAGACGAGGTGGCGAGTCAATCCCGGCGAGTTCCTGCGGCAGGTCCGCGCCGAATCGGCCAAGATCGTCTGGCCGACGCCGCAAGGAGACGCTGATGACCGGCCTGATGGTGGTGATCATGACGACCCTGCTCGCGCTCTTCTTCTTCGGCGTCGATTCGGCGTTCAGCGCGATCGTCCAGGCGCTGCTCGGCCTGCTCAGCTAGAGGCGGATATGAGCGACACGAGAGAGCTTCAGAGGCAGACGAGAACCATGTCCCGCTGGTACATCATCCACGCTTATTCGGGCTTCGAGAACAAGGTCCGCGACGCGATCATGGCCGAGGCGACCCGGCTCGGCCTGACCCCGCTGGTCGAGGCGGTCGAGGTGCCGACCGAGAAGGTCACCGAGGTCCGCCGCGGCAAGAAGGTCACGTCGCGACCGCAAATTCTTCCCCGGCTACGTGCTCGCCAAGCTGCAGATGACCGACGACGTCTACCACCTCGTCAAGAACACGCCGAAGGTGACCGGCTTCCTCGGCTCGAGGGCAAGCCGCAGCCGATCTCCGACGCCGAGGCCGCGCGCATCCTCAACACCAAGGACGAAGCCGCCGCGGCCGCGCCCAAGACCGGATCAGCGTCGATTACGAGATCGGCGACAACGTCAAGGTGCTCGACGGGCCGTTCGCGAGCTTCAACGGGATCGTCGAGGAGCTCGATTTCGAGAAGAGCCGGGTCAAGGTCTCGCGTCTCGATCTTCGGCCGCGCCACGCCGGTCGAGCTCGAGTTCGAGCAGGTGGAACGGGTCAAATAAATATCGTCTCCAAGTGGTACTTGGAGCCGGGCTGGGCGCTGGCCTGGGAGTAGCGGGCGGTCGGGAACGGGCAACGCCGGTGGGCGACCAATTGGATTTCGATCGCGGGGGCGGGGTGAGCAGGCGCGGAGCGCCAACCTTTCGCAGCGGTCCCGGGACGGCGACTTATGGCGGCAAGGAGTCTGCGGTGGCCCTGCAGTCTTTCATTGTTCAAGTACGCTGCCATGAAATCACGTAGCTCCTCCCACTCGACCATGGTAATAGACTCGGGTGATTTTCAGGGTCGATGGCGATGCGGCGGCGAATCTTACTACTTTTCCTCGCACTGATGGGAGTGTCTGCGTCCACGGCCGCAGGATGGGCGCAATCAAATTCCTGTCGAATTCCGAATAGATGCAGCGTTCCCGAGTGGAATTGGCCGCGTAATCCCAATTACGTCTCCGCCACGTACTTTGATCGATCCTATCCTTCAGATCGCCAAGCGCGTCCCCCCGCTCAACATCTCGGGATTGATATCGGCGGTCGCGGAGGCACCGAAGTGGTGTCACCTGTAACGGGGCGAATTATGCAGGTCCGTCCGAACCGCGATCCGATGCAGGCTTATATCGTGATCGAGGAGGATGGGACGGGCTGGCAGCACGTGCTGGGACACGTCACTACGACTTTCAGAGAGCGGAGGCGGGTCTTTCGGGGATGTCCGGTTGCACGGATGATATCTTGGTCCCAGCCGCATGTTCACTGGGGCGTGAACCAGAGCGGCGTTGAACGAGCAGCCCGTAATGGGTGGGGCTGGGGACGGGCGCCGGTGCGATCGACGCAGTCACAGGCGCGCGAGCGCGGCTGGATCGACCCAGAGAGGTACGCAACGCGAAGAAGTCGACCCGTTTCCTGCTGAGACGATTCCCGACTGCCCGATTTCAAAACTGGAAAAAGGCGGTCACACGGCGCCCGACTGCAATCGCTTAGGCACTTTCCTTCGCTTCACTGAGACAGTGCTGGTAAAAAGCGTCAAGCACATCGGCCATTGCCAGCATCTGGCCGATCGGATGGGACACGAAGGCCCAGTCCGTCTCGCTTATCTGCTCAAAAAAGTAGCGCGAGCGAACGAAGATGAGCGCCACGCTGTCGAAGAAGGATTCAGCGTTACCAAACGAACCTGTCGTCACGTCCTCTTGAGGAGTGATTGGCGGCGCGCCCGAAACCTGAAACCCAGATACAGAATAATCCGCCTTGCTTCGCGGATCAGATTGATATGCGGAATCAATCTCGGCACGCCATTGGGGCGGCAACGTAGCAAAGAGCGCTTTCAGGTCATGCGTGTTCGGCGGGGGCGACTCGTTGAACGTCATGAAGAACAGCTTCAGCCCCAATTCCAGAGCGAAGCCTGCGAGCATGTTGGAAGTGAGAATCGCACCGACATTGGTTGAGTTGGCGTGGGTCGCCTTCTCGCTGCCGCGCTGCGCCATCTCTTTCAGGGCTCGCATCTGAGCGACCATGATCGGCGTTTGGCTATGCCGCAGCCTTCGCGGCGCTTCGTCTTTCTTAGTCACGCGATTCGCCCCTTCCAAATAAGAACAGGACCGGCGTAGCCGCATTTGTGATGGCTCGGCGCCAATTCAACCTCGCGAAAATCGACTGTTCGAAAACGCATATCCGTTTTTCAGATACTGTGATAATCGATGAAACCGCGCCCCACGCCGGGGGCCGCGGCGAGGTGGGCATGGAGAGCGTTGGCGGCGGCGGGCGGGACGCGCCCATCGCAAGTCTGGTCGAGATCAGCCGAGTTCTTGGAGGAGACTGCCAGGATCGTCAGGGACCATGCCGGGGCGGATGAGGCCGCCCGACGGCCCCGCCCCACGGCTTCCCCGCTGACAGCGCCGCAGGTCCGCGCGATCGTCGCCGCGCGTCTCGTGCGCCGGGAAATTCTCGGCTTCGATGCGAGCGAAGCCGCTTGGGCGATGCTGCTACTGCTCTACGCCGAGGGGCTCGAGGGCCGTCGCTCGACGATGAACAAGCTCGGCGTGGCGGCCATGGTGCCGCGCGCCACGGCGCATCGCCTCACCCGCCGCCTGATCGAAGCGGGCATCCTCATCGAGCATGGCGATCCGGCAGGCAAACATGCCTTCGCGCTCGGCCTTTCCGCCGACGTTTCGCGGCGCATCGGCATCTATCTCGGCGTCGCCGGAAATCTGGCCCCGTTCGTCGCCTGATCGGCGTCCGCAACGGACGTATCCGAATTTTCGATATGAGACTAGCCCTCATAGGGCTGTGCCATGGCCAAGCGGGACAGCCGCAATTCGCACGAGCTGCTCGGCCGGCTCATCAAGGCGCGCGAGGCGAAGGGTCTCAAGCAGGTCGAGCTGGGACAATTGCTCGGCCGTCCGCAGAGCTTCGTCTCCAATTACGAATGCGGCCAGCGCCGGCTCGACGTGATCGAGTTCATCGAGATTGCCAAGGCGCTGGGGCTTGATCCTGTTGCAGTGGTGAGGGAGCTGGCTGCGGAGAGCTGACGGGTCGGCGCGTTCAGCGTCGTCCCGGGATCTTCAGAAGCTGCTCATCGGCCATGGAAATGACAAACGCCTTCATTGCATCCGAAACCGGGTGCTCGATCCAGAAATCGCCGAAGCGACGACGAAATTCGGACCATCGAGCACGCAAAGCTCCCGATCGCCGATGTCGTGGTGCGACCCAAATCCATTGAAGACCATATGCCTTTGACCCACCCTCAAACTCGCGCAGCCGAAACGCACAAGCGCCAATAATTGCACCGGCTTCTGTGCTTAGGAGAAACCCATGAACGTTGGGGTCCACCTCGCCAGTGGGAGTCCACATCGCAAAATCGAAGTGGAGTTCGCGCTTAAACGCAAGTGCCCGACGGTACATTTCCTTGTGTTTCCAAGGCGGTGAGAGCCAGTCAACATGTTCGGGATCTTCACTCCCCGCCATCTCCTCGATCATCCGAGGGTGGGGTTGCGGATCGAGATAACTCATTCGCTTCTTATGTTCGCGCCGATGGGAGGCGCTCGAATCTGAATCGCCTCGCCACCACGTCCAACCACAATCCGCGCACACTGTCTCGACCGGTTTGCGAGACCGTCGATATCGCGGTCCGGTAACGGTAAGCTCAAGCGGCTCCCCCGCCTCGTCGAGAAATGCGTAGAGTTTATATCCCCCTCGCAGCGTGTATTCCGCCGTTGAATGTCCTGGAACCCCCTCGGCTGTTTCCCGCTGAATTGAAATTTGGGACTTCTCTCTTTGCCGCCCATACCAAAGCACATCGAGTGCGGCATGTGATATGAAGCCTCGCTTGGGAATCATGGGAACTAGTGTGTCCACCAAAGGCCGAGGATCAACAGCAAAGCCGAGCTTTTCGAGGAAGATCAATAATCCCGCGAAGTCCATTGCCGGCCAAGCGTCATTGAGACTCACCCAGCCAGTGTGAGCCTTGGGGCGAAGGCATATGCTCACTTGGCGGCAGCCGATTGCATCACCGAGCTCGGTAAGGTCAACTCCGTGTTGATATGGGCCCAGCCTGCGGTCGGTAATCAGAAAAAAATCTTCAACTTGCCAACTTTGGGCCCAACCCTCCTCAGCAAACCCAAGCCACATATTCCGACCGGAGGTGCCAGGCTCACCGTGGGGTGGAGCTACCATGGCTCCATGAAGCGCTATCATCTGCTCCTTTGATAATTTCGCCATTGTTCCCTATCTATTCTGCGATTCACCCTTACCAAACTGAGTTAGGGGGGACATACTGGATAGAGGGGGACATGTACTTTTCGCGAAAAAGTTTATGTCCCCCCACCCTTCCTGACGAAGGTCAGGATCCAGGATCAGGACGGGCCGGGGCGAGCCCCAGGTCGATCGTGCCGCCGGCACGATCTGCGAAGCGCGGGGCGCTTCGCATCTGAGGCTCTCCGGCCTTTTTCTTGCTGAGGCATCGACAAGGGCATCATTTGATGTCATATTCCGTGCCTGGAGAAAAGACCATGCGCACCACCCTCGCCCTCGACGACGAGCTCGTCGCCACGGCCCAGGCCTATACCGGCCTCAAGGAGAAATCGGCGCTTGTCCGCGAGGCGCTCAAGGCGCTGATCGAACGGGAGGCGGCGCACCGCCTCGCCCGCCTCGGCGGCAGCGACCCGGACGCTTCGGCCGGCCGGCGGCGCCGGGACGCGTGACCGGCCCGTTCCTCGCCGACAGCGGCGTCTGGATCGATCATCTGCGGACGGGCGACGCGGCCTTGCAAAAGGCGCTGATGGCGGGCCGGATCCTCGGCCACCCCTTCGTTATCGGCGAGGTCGCGATGGGCAGCCTGAAGGACCGCGACGGGGTGCTCGGCCTGCTCGGACGCCTGCCGCGGGCGAAGACCGCCAGGGATGCCGAAGTGCTCGACCTCGTCGAGCGGCGAGCGCTGTTCAGCCGCGGCCTCGGCTGGGTGGATGCGCACCTGCTCGCATCGACCCTGCTGACGCCGGACGCCCGCCTGTGGACGAGGGACCGGCGGCTGAGCGAAGCGGCGGAGAGGCTTGGCATTGCGGGCGAGCCGGGGCCCTGAACGTCGCGGACGCCCTTTTGCCCGCAGGGATCGCCGCTTTCGCGCTTGCGGCGAGCGGCCTCGCGCAAGTCGCGCCGGCGCCGGCCGGAGCTCAACCCGCGGACCCGGCGCGGGGATTGTGGATCGGACCGATCCACGCCTGCCGCGACACGGCCGGGAGCAATGCCGCCGGGCCCAAGGACGACCCCTTTGCCGGCCTGATCATCATTCTGCAGCCGAAATTGCGCGCGATATTGCGCCGCGAGACCGCACGACTGGTCGGAACCGCCATGCCGATCCGGCTCGACGGCAAGCTGATTTCGGCGCCGATCGTCCTGGAGCCGATCACCGGCGGCGCGCTGTCGCTCAGCGGACCAGCCGACGAACGGGCGAACGCCATCCAGGCCGCGATCCGGCGGCCGTGCTGACCGCGCCGCGGGGCGCCGGCAGCGGAAGGCAGCGACGCCGGTCGAGCTGGAGTTCGAGCAGGTGGAATTGGTCAAGTGACGGCCCCGACAGGCCGTCATCCCGGCCCTTCGACGCCGCCCGCGGCGGCGCTCAGGATGAACTTCACCTTTGGTGAAGGCCGGGATCCAGGATAAAGCGTGATCCGGCCCCGGCCTCCGGGGTCCCCGCAAAGTAGGACTTTGCGGGGTGCCCCTCCGCCGGGGAACGACAGTGGAGCCGGGGCGGAAGCTCCGGCTCTTTTCGGTTCACGCGAAGGCGCGAAGGACGCGAAGAGCGTGGCGCCTGCCTGTAATGCAATATCGGGTCATCGGGGACAGTCACCGGTGACTGTCGCCGGGTGACTGGGTGACTGATCGCGGGGCGGCAATGATTCGCCCAACAGTGTCCCGAAATAAAAGCAAAGTGTCCCTGAAATAAAAGAGATGGCAAGGTCCTTGCCGGCCTCTATCTGTACTTGATCGCCATTGCGGCGACTCGGCTCGGAAAAGGGGGAGACGGGATGAAGCGCAGTCGGCGGGCCGCGCTCGCGGCGGCGGCCCTGGCGGTGGCGGCCCCGGCGGCGGCGGCCGAGGCCAGCGAGACCGTCACCTATCGCTACGACGCGCTCGGGCGGCTGGTGGCGGCGCAGCATAGTGGCACGGTCAATAACGGCAGGGCCGATTCGCTCTGCTACGACCCGGCCGGCAACCGGACCCAATATCGGTCGAGCGGCGCGGGCAGCTTGGCCGATTGCAACGCGGCGCCCCCTCCGCCGCCCAATCAGCCGCCGGTCGCCAACCCCAATTCGCTGTCGGCGCCCAAATGCGTCGCCCGGAGCGTCAACGTGATCGCCAACGACACCGACCCGGAGGGCAATTATCCGCTGGTGCTGACCGCGGTCGACCAGTCCTGGGCCTTCGTCGAGAACAGCACGACGGTCGGCATGACGACGCCCGACACCAACGGCAACTACGTCATCACCTATACAGTGGCCGATGCGCTCGGCGCGACGGCGAATGGCACGCTCACCCTGACCGTGACGGGATCGCAGCAATGCTTGTGAGGATGAAAAAGCTGTGGGCAGGCGCGCTGCTCGCCGCCGCCGTCTGCGCTGGCGCGGCCCAGGCGCAGGTGATCAAGCCGCTCGACGTCGAGCGGGACGCCAACGGGGTCGACATGCTCACCGGGCGGATCGAGACGCCGCTGCCGGCGCTGTCGATTCCGGCGGCGCCCAACCTCAGCTTCCAGCGGCTGCAAGACCTGCAGCCGTTCCTGAGCGGCAGGATCATCCCCAACACGCCCGGCAACGAGACCTACGACATCAACGTCAACCGGGCCACCTCGGAGCATTTCGATTGCGCCGGCGACAGCGGCAATTGCACCTCGAAGCGGCTGAACGGCTCGCACCTCATCGCGGTCGCCGGGATGCAGGAGTTCACCTATTACGAGGGCGGCACCGGGCGGGAGATATTCTTCAACCTGCAGAACGGCCCGCAAGGCCCGCTCGTCCCCTCCGTGGCGCCGTTCAGCTTCTTCCCCACCCATATTCGCTATGCGAGCGGCGAGACCCTGACCTTCACCTACGACCAGGCGAACAGCGGCGGGATGATCTGGCGCCGCCCGACCTGGGTCGCGAGCAGCGTCGGTTACGTGCTGAAGCTCACCTATCAGAGCAACACCTACGGCCAGGGCGGCTGGTCGACGGTCGCCACCGCGTCGATCCACGCGGGGACGCCGCGCAGCCCTGGGCCCGCGCTCGCGCAGCTCAGCTATTCGGGCAATATCGTCACCGACCTCAACGGCCGGACCTGGAGCTGCAGCAACTGCCCCAATTGGCTCGGCGGCGACAGCACGGGCACGGTGACGGCGCTTCGCCTGCCCGGCCCGACCACGCCCGGCACGCTGGAGCCGGCGAACGCGATGGAATCCGAGGCCCAGCCCAGGACCTACGGCTCGGTCACCCACTCGAACTGGGTGACCAGGGTCCTGCGCGACGGCGTCGCCTGGAACTATACCTATGTGGCGGATCCCAGCCAGCCGCAGACGCGGATCGACCGGGTGACGGTCACCGGACCCAACGGCTTCTCCCGCGTCGTTGAGGTCTCGATGGGCTTCGGCCTGCCCTCGCGGATCGACTCGATCCGGGATTCGCTGAACGGCCTCACCAGCTACACCTACGGCAACGGCAATAGGGTAACGGACGTCGCCTATCCGGAGGGCAATTCGGTCCACGTCGTCTATGGCGAGCTCGGCAACATCGTCGAAAGGCGGGTGCGGGCGAAGCCGGGCTCGGGCCTGGCCGACCTCGTCGAGACCGCCTCTTTCCCGCTCGCAGCGTTCGGCTGCTACCAGATGCACTGCTTCCGGCCGGCCTGGACCCGCGACGCGCTCCAGCGGCAGACCGATTATACCTGGGACGGGAGCGGCGAAGTCCTGACCAGGCTGGAGCCTGCCGATGCCAACGGGCAGCGGCGCAAGACGATCAACACTGTGGTCGATGGGCCGGCTGACCCGCGAGCGCATCTGCCTGACCAATGCGGCCGGGGTCGAGCTGACCTGCGGCACCGCGGCCGAGCAGAGGCGCGACATCACCTATCTCGGAGCGATCCCGCTGGTGGCGAGCGAGACGCTGACCGACGGCGCCCTCTCCCAGTCGCTGACCACCACCCACAGCTACGACTGGACGGGCGGGGCCGGCTGCTCTCGACCGACGGCTCGCTGCCGGGCTTGGACGACGCCACCTACTACCGCTACGACGCGCACGGCCGGCGCACCTGGGAGATCGGGCCGCAGGGCGCCAACGGCCTCAGGGTGGCGACCCGGACCGCCTATCGCGATTCCGACGACAAGGTGCTCTATACCGAGACCGGCACGGTCCCGGACGAGAACAGCACCAACCTGACGATCCTGACCCGCACCGACTTCACCTATCGACTCCGCCGCTTCGCGATCCGCGAGGCCGTCTCGGCGGGCGGCACCACCCAGCGCGTCACCGACCGCGCCTGGGACGAGCGCGGCCAGCTGGTCTGCACCGCGACAGGATGAACCCGGCGGCGTTCGGCCAGATGCCGGGCGCCTGCGCGCTCACCACCACCGGAACGCAGGGGCCGGACCGGATCTCGGTCAACGTCTACGATACGGAAGGGCGGGTCAGGCAGGAGTGGCGGGCCTATGGCGTCACCACCGCCAACGGCTTCCCGGCGACCCTGCAGCAGATCTACGCCACCTATAGCTACAGCCCCAACGGCCGGCGCACCAGCGTCACCGACGCCAATGGCAACCGCGCCGAGATGACCTTGACGGGCACGACCGGCAGCGGCGCTGGATCTTCCCCTCGCCGCACCTCGGTGGGCGTGGCGAACCCGGCCGACTATGAGGAATATGGCTATGACGCCGCCGGCAACCGCACCTCCCATCGCAAGCGCGACGGCTCGACGCTGACCTTCACCTACGACAATCTCAACCGGATGACCGTCAAGGTCGTGCCCGAGCGGGCGGGCTCGCCTCCACGCACACCCGCGACGTCCATTACGGCTACGACGCCGGCAACCGCCAGACCTTCGCCCGGTTCGACTCGCCGACGGGCGAGGGCGTGACCAACGTCTATGACAGCCTCGGACGGCCTGTCCTCGAGCACGCTGCTGATGGACGGCGCGAGCCGCGCCATCGGCTCCGGCTACGATGCCGGCGGGCGGCGCAACCGGCTCACCTATCCGGACGGCATCTTCCTGACGATCGATCACGACGCCGCCGGCCGGCCCTATTACCTCAACGCCTCGATCGGCTGCTGCCTGTTCGGCATCGCCTACGATTCGGCCGGCCTGCCGCTGTCGAGCAGCCGCGCCCGACGGCAGCTACAGCCTCTATTCCCGTGACGGCCTCGGCCGGCTCGCCTCGCTCAACCACGTCTTCCAGCGGCAGCGCCAACAACGTCCTGTGGTCGTTCACCCGCAACCCGGCCTCCCAGATCGCGACGCAGGACCCGCGACAATGACGCCTATGCCTTGACCGGCGCCTACGACGTCACCCGTCCCTACAGCGTCAACGGGCGCAACCAGTACACCGCCGCCGGAGCGGCGACGTTCACCTACGATGCCAACGGCAATCTGACCTCGGACGGCTCGCGCACGCTTCGTCTACGACGTCGAGAACCGGCTGGTGACGGCGAGCGGCGCCAACGCCGCCGCGCTGCGCTACGACCCGCTCGGCCGGCTCTACGAGGTGCAGAGCGCCTCGGCCACGACCCGCTTCGTCTACGACGGCGACGCATTGGTCGCCGAATATGGCGCTTCGGGAAACATGCTGCGCCGCCACCTCCACTGGCCGGGCGGGGGCGACCTGCCGATCACCACCTGGGAGGGCGCCGGGTTCGACCCGCGCCAGCTCCACGCCGACGAGCGCGGCTCGATCGTCGCTGTGAACAATGTCGCCGGCGTGCCGACGATCAACCGCTACGACGAATGGGGCATCCCCGCCGCCACCAATGTCGGCCGGTTCCAATATACGGGCCAAGCCTGGCTCGCCGAGCTCGGCCTCTATTACTACAAGGCCCGGATCTACTCGCCGACGCTGGGCCGGTTCCTGCAGACCGATCCCGTGGGCTATGACGACCAGATCAACCTCTACGCCTATGTGGGGAACGATCCGGTCAATCACCGGGATCCGAGCGGAACGACGTGTACATCCAGTGAAGTTGACGGCAAGACCGTATATTCATGTCGGATTGATGCCGTGCGCAATGATCGAACTGGGAGAATGACACGAGTGGCTCCGGACGACCCGAGGTTCGCGAAGTTCAATGCGCAATATACCGCCGCCGTGAACAAGCTTGCGGATGGCGACCAGAATCGGAGCGTAACGGTTGCGGCACTTCCGGGCGGCAGGGCGTTCCAGACAACGGCCGGGCAGGCGGTGACCGCGCTCGCCAACCGAGCGTTCATCTTTTCTCCGAGGGGTCTCAACATTGATCGGGTGCCGGGGGACAGCCGAATCCCGAGGTCCGTGCCTCACGCCTCCATGTCGACGCGTGGTCTTGTCGGTGGGCTGCAGCCCCATACCTTTGTGGCCCCGCACGGGCTGGATTCAAGCCAGAGGGATATTGTTCACGAGGGCCTGCACTCCTCGCCTCAGGAGTTGGAAGGAGGCCTGCTGAGACGGGGTTATCCGATAGGCAGAATCGACCATCAGGATCAGTATAATGCGGCTGCCTGCCAGCTACTGGGAGAAACAGGATGCTAGACAGGCTATCATCCCTTTTGGCGCTGCTCCTGATATCATGTGCTTCCCACAGGCCGGTTGAAACGCACAGACGGGCGCCAGAGGAGGCTACAGAAATCAGGTACGTCAGCCTCGATCTTAGTCATGTGATGGTATTTTCCGGCCGTACGGCCCGTTCGGGTGGCCTTGAGGCCTATGCCGTTCCCGTTCCATCACCGCTGCTGTCCGGCACCCCCTCTCCGATGAGAGAGTTTCGGACGGCCGACAATGTCCAATGCGTTTCGGTCGGCATCGCCGGCAGCACTGACGAATATGCCGTGCGGCGGCCTATCCGGACGGGCGACCGTTATACGTGCCTCGGCACCTCCTTCGAGGTGACCCATTGCACCGACGATTGTCGCGCCGCCATCATCCGGGTGGAGCGCCCCCGGGCTCCGGATATCGGTCCATTCAGATCGCAAATTTATGTCGACAGCTGCCGCGGCCTCCTGATTGAGAGCGACACCGGCGATCTGACCCAAGGCGTCCCGCTTGACGCGCGCTTGCTGCGGGATCCTGTCGGCATCCTCGCGGATCCAAGCTATCCCGCATGCAACTGGTACTAAGAGCCTCGACCGGCAGCGGCGCTGGATCTTCCCCTCGCCCACCGTGCCGGGCCAGGCGAACGCAGCCGATTACGAGCAATATGGCTATGACGCCAACGGCAACCGCACGTCCCTACGCAAACGCGACGGTTCGATCCTGACCTTCCAGTACGACAGTCTCAACCGGATGATCCTCAAGATCGTGCCGGAGCGAGCCGGGCTCGATCCCACGCACAGCCGCGACGTCCATTACGGCTACGATTCCGGCGACCGCCAGCTCTTCGCCCGCTTCGATTCGGCGGCCGGCGAGGGCGTGACCAACGCCTGGGACGGGCTCGGCCGGCTGGCCACGAGCACGATCAACATGGGCGGCACGAGCCGCCAGCTCCTCTACGGCTACGATCTCGCCGACCGCCGGGTCCGCATCTTCCACCCGGACATGGTCCAGTTCCGCTATCAGTTCGACGCCGCCGGCCGGCCGACCTATCTGACCACCCAGACCGACTGGCTGGTCAACGCGTCCTACAACGCGGCCGGCCTGCCGACGGTGATCAGCCGCGCCAACAGCAGCTGGTCGGGCCGCTATTATGACGGCATCGACCGGCTGACCGCCTTCGATCTCCAGCCCATCCCTTCGGCGCACGGCGTCTCCTGGGGCTTCGCCTGGAACCCGGCCGGCCAGATCCGGCTGATGACGCGCAACCATAACGACGCCTACGCCTTCGCCTTGCCGGGCAACCCCGACATCAGCCGCGCTCATTCGGTGAACGGGCTCAACCAGTATCTGCAGGCCGGCCCGGCGGCGTTCGTCCACGACGCCAACGGCAATCTGATCACCACCACCCCGGCCGCGCCCGACATTCCGACCACCTACGTCTATGACGTCGAGAACCGGCTGGTATCGGCGAGCGGCGCGCACAGCGCCCAGCTCCGCTACGACCCGCTCGGCCGGCTGTGGCAGCTGACGAGCGGCGCGGCGACGACCCGCTTCCTCTACGACGGCGACGCGCTGATCGCGGAATACAATGCCGCCGGCGCGGTGGTGAAGCGCTACGCCCACTGGATCGGCGCCGACGTTCCGGCCGTCGAATATGATTATACCGATCCGAGCGCCCCCCGCCTGCGCCAGCTCTTCCCCAACCACCAGGGGACGATCGTCGCCGCCACCGGGCCCGGAGCGGCGCTGGACTATCGCAACAGCTACGACGAATGGGGCTTCCCCGGCACGCAGAACCAGGGCCGGTTCCAGTATACGGGGCAGGCGTTCCTGCCCGAGCTCGGCCTCTATTATTACAAGGCCAGGCTCTACTCGCCGACGCTGGGCCGGTTCCTGCAGACCGACCCGATCGGCTATGAGGACCAGATCAACCTCTACGCCTATGTCGGAAACGACCCGGTTAATTCAGCAGATCCAGACGGCGAGTTGGGGAGCATGTCGCTTTGTCTTGCTGCAGGACCGGCAGCCCCAATTTGCGTGGGTGGCCATGTAGCTGTTGGTGGATTCATCGCGATCCAGGGCTGGCTGATGTCGCAGGCTCCGCCCCGCGACCCTTCGAACCCGCCGACCCTAGCTGGGCCGCCGCCACGTGGTCATAATCAACCTCCGCGACGACCCATTGTTGCTCCAATTGGCAATCCGGACGAAGACACTCCTACCCGAAGGATTGTACGAGACAACCTAACTAGGGCAGACCTTGAGGCTGCGAGGATCGAAAGCCGCGGCGGGTCGGTATCAACTACTCATCCGAGCGGCCGGCCCTGGGACCATGTGACCGAGGTACGCAATGCGCAGATAGGGCTTCGCAATCGAATCGGCGAAATAAACCGCGCACTCGGCCATCCTAGGATCGACCCCGAACGACGGTTGACTTTGACGCGCGAACTCAGCGAGGCAGCGAGGGAGCTCGACCGGTCGAGAAGATATCTACCATTCTGAGATTGCGGGCAGATATGTTCGCAATCGACCATGGTGGCGGAGACAGCGATGAGTAACGCTATCGATTCGGCAATTGGTCGTTTGCGCGCTCGCCATGGGACGCGCGACGACGTTAAGCGGCTACGCGACTACCTAAAAGACCCCGACGAAAATTTGGGTCGCATATACAGTGCAATGACGAACTATCTCAAATTCGCGGCTGAGATCGATTGGAGTATCCCAGAAGCTTATGTGAATTTTCCGGCAGACCCGATGATTTCCGCGACAACAATCAGCACGGCGTCTCTTGCGGGCTGTCCGACCGAGGCGTTTTGGGAGAGTGTCCGCCACATCGCGATTGGGGAGGATTGGGATCGAGAACACGACGCGCAAGTTCAGGCTCTGCTCGCTTTGAATTTGATGCCAAGTGACCCTTCTGTAGCTCGGAAGATCATCCAACACTGCCTCCTTTCAGAATCTGAAACGATCAGGGATACGGCGGCGATCGCTGCGCAACGATGCTTGGGGCGGAATCCGCTCGAGATCGTGCACGATGGCCCCCATGGCCGCCTGATCGAGTTGGTCGGTCCGGACGTTCTCACTTGGATTTGGCCCGAAGGCCGCTCCTCGCCGAGTTAGAGTTACGGTCACGTTGAAAGTAGTGACGGCCGTGCGTTTCCGCGCCCGACCTTCCGACCACTTACGTCTACGACGTCGAGAATAGGCTGGTATCGGCGAGCGGCGCCCACAACGCCCAGCTCGTCTACGATCCGCTCGGACGGCTCTGGCAGCTGTCGAGCGGAGCGAACACAACCCGCTTCCTTTACGACGGCGACGCCTTGGTCGCGGAGTACAACGCCGCCGGCGCGATCCAGAAGCGCTACGCCCACTGGATCGGCGCCGACGTGCCGGCGGTCGAATATGATTATACCCTCTCCAGCACCCCCAGCCCGCGCCACCTCTTCCCCAACCACCAGGGGACGATCGTCGCCGCCACCGGGCCCGGAGCGGCGCTGGACTATCGCAACAGCTACGACGAATGGGGCATGCCGGGCACGACCAACCAGGGCCGGTTCCAATATACCGGCCAGGCCTATCTCGCCGAGCTCGGCCTCTATTATTACAAGGCGCGATTCTACTCGCCGACGCTGGGACGGTTCCTGCAGACCGATCCGGTGGGCTATGACGACCAGATGAACCTCTACGCCTATGTCGGGAACGATCCGGTCAATCTGACCGATCCGACCGGCATGTGCGCCCGGGCCGCTAGCGGCTGCGGTGACGCCGACCCCTATTTCGGAGAGATTATCGGAAACGACGGGAGCTGGTTCGGTGCATCTCAACCCAGGGCGAGGGAGAATGAACCCGGAGAAACTGGATCGAACGCCGGTGCGGGGGGAGATGGAGGCGATCAAGGAGCCCAGGAGAGCACGCCGAGGCCGGGGGGACCCATCATCGAGCACACAGTGAGGTGCCGCTCATGTCATGACATCGATACTCCTCCTAACAGTAGATATGCGACCGAGGAAGAAGCTGCTGCTGCGCGAGATCTTGCTATCAATATTCTGGGCATATTTCCTCCAGCCAGAGCCGCAATTGCTGCCCGCGGAGTTGCTACTTGGCTGGGGGCGGGTTTTACAGCGCGCGCCCTTCCCAGCGGGAATCGGATATTTGAAAGCGCCGACCGTTTAAGGCGATTTAGAATAGATGTCACACAGTCTAGAGGGGCATTCCGAGGCCCGCACGCGCAGTTCGAGGTGCGAAGCCGGTTGAGAACTCCATACGAGCCCTTGCCAGGCGTGCCCCGTCACATCTATTTTTCGACCCCATGAGAGAGTTCATTGCTGAAGCAGAGGACGGGCACAGGTTGAGGGCTTGGCTCTATCCAGAGAATCCCGCAGACAGCGAGATTGATCCTCGAGTTCTTTCGAGAGCATGGCTGGAGGATTGTTATCGAGCGGCTAGATGCCGAAGGCGAGGAGGCAATTGTTCGATCCACATGGGAGCAGCATTTACACGAAGCGCTTCAGCATATGGACCTATATTGGCCAGGAAAGGCGAGGTGGCGAGACTTCGCTACAGGTGAGATCGTCGACCTGGATGTCGACGATACTGGCAATTCCCAAGCTCCAAGTTGAAGGAGCCGGGTTACCGGGTGACGGCCACGACCGGCAGCGGCGCTGGATCTTCCCCTCGCCCACCTCGGTGGGCGTGGCGAACCCGGCAGACTATGAGGAATGGTGCGTTCACCGCGCATGTGGTGCCCGCTTGACGGATGAGGTTCTAGGGAAAGAGGGGACACACGTAGGAGCTCGATCCCGACCGGCGGCGCGATGACGTCCCGCCCGCCCAGGCCCCAGACCCGCCCCAATCAATCGCGTCAGCTAGGGTTCACCCGCTCGTAAGTGATCGTCTCGCTCTCCGCCTCATCGCCCTGGAGATAGGTTTCGCCGCGCGTGAGCCTGCCGTCGGCGCCGAGCTCGATCCAGAAATCGTGCTGGAACGCCGCGCCGGGGGCGAGGCCGGTGGCGTCGCGGAAGGTGAAGTCGAAGCGGCTCCCGGCCGCTCGGACCAGCCTGAGCCGCGGCTGATTGCCCTGCGGACAGAAATGGGTGGCCAGGAGGTCGCCGCCGTCCATGTGGTAGAGGGTCAGCGATTCCCGCCCCGGCCCGAGCGTCCAGGTCTCGACCAGGACGCTGCCGCCGGCGCTGAGCCGGTAGGCGACTCCGATTTCGCGTCCGTCGGGCCGCTGCCCGCGCCATTCCCCGGCCAGGCCCTTGAGCCGTTCGAACGCCGCCGCGGCCGCGCCCGCCGCCGCCGCGCCCGCCGCCGTCTGCGACAGGGCCAGCGCCATCGCCAATGTCGTCACCAACCCCATCCCGCGCCCCTTCCCCCGTCAGATCAGGCGAAGCCGCCAATGTCCGCGCCGGCACAAGCTGCCGCGGCCGGCGGCCCGGCCGAGGATGATAGGTCTTTTCGGCACGACCGTCATCATCGCCGTCGCGGTCGAGACGGGGAGCGGCGTCGCGCGCCCGATCGGGGAATGGGGACACGTACTTTTTCGCGAAAAAGCACATGCCCCCGGCGCAGGCCCTGCGCGCGCACTGCTCAAGTGCGGCTTCGCTCGCGCTTCTTCCAGTCGCCGAGGCGCCAGCCGCCGAACAAAGCCAGCTTGGGGTTGTGCGGCGCCTTGGCCGGATCGGCCTTGCTCCAGCCGGTCACCTGATCGAGCGCGGGCAGCGGCGGGCGGATCGGCGTCCTCGTCGTCCCAGTCGCCGGCCGGCGCGGCCCGGGCCGCGCTGCGCAGCGCCTCCTCCTCCGCCTCGCGCGCCTTTTCGGCCGTCCACATCGCGGCCAGCCGCTGGCTATAGGTCTCCCACGGTTCGCCGCGGCGCTTGCGGCGGTGCGGGCGCTCCCAGCTCTGGCGGACCGATTTTTCGTGCAGGCAAATGAGCTGGAGCGCCTGCTCGACAGTCATCGGCGGGATCGGCGGCGGATCGTTGTGGCGCCAGGCATCGTCGTCGTGGCTTTCCGGCAGAGCGCTCGCCAGCAGCGCGCTTTCGACCCTGATCATAGCCGGTGGTCGAGAGCGAGCCGCATCTCGCGGGCGAAGGCGGTGCGGCGTGCGCCGCCTCGTGTAGAAGGCGCGAATGGGCGAAGCCCGCCGCGGCGGCGGACGAGGCGGACGTTGGCGGTCGCCGAAAGGGCGCCGAAGAAGGCCTGCTCGCCCGCCTTGGTCATCCAGCCGGCGGGCGCGCGGCGGAGCTGGAGGCGGCCGCCGCGGGTGCGGCCGACGACGAGCTCGCCGCCCTCGGTGCGGAGCTTGGGGACTTGCGGCGGCCCGCCCCTCGCGTGCCGGGCGGCTTCGGCGAGCGCGGCCCGCCGCTTGCGTGGAAGGCGGGCGTGGGCGGCGGCGATGGCGGCGTCCCAGCGCCGGGCGAAGACGGCGCATTTGGCGCGGCGCTTCAGTTAGGTGGAGCGGTGGACTCCGAGCAGGCGGGCGGCGAGGCGCGGATTGCCGGTCTCGGCGAGCGCCTCGACGAAGGCCTGGTTCTGAAGCGCCTGGCGGCGGGTGAAAGGGCGGTGTCGGGGCATATGTTCTTGGTCCGTTCTAGCATGACTCCCGCCTCCTTGCAAGGCCGCGACGTCGCTCAGGACTGGCCCTTCGGCTTCGCTCAGGACTGGCGGCTTTTCCCAATATTTGGCGGCGGATCGGGGTCCGGCCGGCGCCGGCGATCGCCGGCATCCGGCCAAGTCGTTGGAAAAGCGCGATCTGCGCGGATTGGCACGGCTCGTGCTTTAGGTTCGGCATCGGGCGGGTCCGCCGGCCCGCCACGCCAAAGGAAAAGACAGATGGCCAACCTCTTCACCCGCGACGACACCTTCTTCGGGGTCTGCCAGGCGCTCGGCGACGATTTCGGCTTCAACCCCGTTTATCTCCGGATCGCGCTCGGCGTGTCGCTGCTGCTCAGCCCGACCCTGGTCCTCGGCGGCTATGCGATCGCCGGAATCGCGGTCGCGGCCTCGCGCCTGCTCGTGCCCGAGCCGGGCGCCGCCATCGCCGCCGCGGCAATGCCGGCCGCGGCGCCGGCGCCGGCCGGGGGCAACGACAATGCCGAGCTGCTCGCCGCCGCCTGACCGGGGCGAAGCTGGCCCCGCCCCCCGGCAGGCGCTAGAAGGGCGATGAAGGCCGCCGGGCGCGGCCGCCGACAGGGAGGCGAACGATGAGCGACACCAGATCCGGCCGTTCCGCCCCGCCGCCGGAGGAGCGGCCCGGAGGCCTTGCCGAGCTCGTCGAAGGCGCGGTGCGCAAGATCATGACCTCGATCGTCATCGCCGGCGGGCTGATCGCGATCGCGGTCTATTCGCAGGGCGATCCGCCGCGCTACCAGGTGACCGCCGCCGACGGCCGGATCATCCGGATCAACACCCAGAGCGGCACCGTCATCGCCTGCCAGGAGGAGCAATGCGCGATCGTCCTTCAGCGCGGCCAGGACCTCGCCGACAAGCTCGAGCCGCGCGCTTTGCCCGCGCCCGCGGCCCGGCCGGCGCCCGCTCTCCCCGCCCCGGCGCCGGGCAACGAGGCGGCGCCGGCGGCGCGGCGCTGAGCCGAACGCGCCTTAACCTTATCTTTGCCGCGGCCCGCTAGACCGGCTTTCCAAACGGGGAGCGGGACGATGGGCGCGACACGGAGCCTGGACAGCCAGTCGAGCATGGCGTCGCGGTGGCGGCGGCGGCGGATGTGCGTTCTGATCGCCGACCATCCGGCGCCGGCCGCGCTGCGCGACGTCTCGGCCGCCGGCGCCTTCCTCGAAACCAATGCGAGGCCCGCCCTTGGCGCGAGCGTCGAGCTCCATCATCCCGAAGCGGGCGCCATAATGGGCGAGGTGCGCGCTCTCGCCGACGACGGCATCGGCATCGCCTTCGCCTGCGGCGAGCGCTCGGTCGCCTTCGCTCTCGCCGCGATCGCCGCCGACATGAGCCGGCCGGCGGGATAAGGCCGTCACCGGCGAAGGCCGGGGTCTCAGGACAAAAGACGTCACGGCCGTCTCCACGAGGCCCCCGCCTTCGCCGGGGTGACGGGGACTATTCCACCCAATCCTTGCTCGCATAGCCCTGGGCGTAGAGCAAAGCGGTCAGGTCGTTATGCTCGATGCGCGCGTCGGCGGCGGCCGCGGCGGCGGGCTTGGCGTGGAAAGGCGATGCCGAGCCCGGCCGTCTCGAGCATCGCGACGTCGTTGGCGCCGTCGCCGACGGCGAGCGCCTCGTCGAGCGGGATCTGGCGGGCAAAAGCGGCGTCGAGCAGCGCCCGGCGCTTGGCTTCGGCGCCGACGATCGGCCGCCCCACCGTCCCCGCCAGCCGGCCGCCCTCGACCAGGAGATCGTTGGCGATCGCGGCGTCGAAGCCGATCTCGGCCGCGACCCGGTCGGCGAAGCGGCTGAAGCCGCCCGAGACGAGCAGGCAATAAGCGCCGTTCTCGGCCATCGTCCGGACCAAAACCTCGGCGCCCGCCGTGATCCGGACGCGCTGGTCGTGGCAATGATCGATGACCCGCTCGTCGAGGCCGCGAAGCAACGCGACCCGGGCTTCGAGCGCGTCCTCGAAGGCGATCTCGCCGCGCATCGCCTGCTCGGTGACCGCCGCGACCTCCGCTTTGAGGCCGGCATAATCGGCGAGCTCGTCGATGCATTCGACCGCGATCATGGTCGAATCCATGTCGGCGACGAGCAGCCGCTTGCGGCGCAGCGCGGCGGGCTGGACGACGACGTCGACGCCCGGCAGCAACCCTTCGAGCGCCGCCCGAGCGCCGCCCGCATCGCCGCCGAGCGCAAGATCGCAGGCGACCCCCTCCTCGACCCAGTCATGGCCGCGCGCGGCGCCGACGGCGTCGAGGGCGGCGGAAATATCGCCGCGCGCCAGCCGCTCCTTTGCTATCAGGGTCGCGATGAACACAGTGATGCCTTCCAAGCCGCCACTCGCGCTTATCGCGGGGCCGACCGCGAGCGGCAAGTCGGCGCTCGCGCTTGCGCTCGCGGAAGCGGCGGACGGAATGGTGATCAACGCCGACAGCGCCCAGGTCTATCGCGACCTTCGCCTGGTTTCGGCGCGGCCGGGCCCGGCAGAGGAAGCAAGGGCGCCGCACCTTCTCTACGGCACGCGCGACGGCGCCGACGCCTGCTCGGCGGCGGACTGGGCCGCCGACGCCAAGGCGGCGATCGCCGCGGCTCACGAGGCGGGCCGGCTGCCGATCCTGGTGGGCGGCACCGGGCTCTACATTCGAACCCTGATCGACGGCATCGCGCCGGTGCCGGAGATCGACCCGGCGGTGCGCAAGAAGGTGCGGGCGCTGGCGGTCGGCGAGGCGCATGCCGCTCTGGTGCGCGAGGACCGGGCGGCGGCGGCGCGGATCGGGCCGGCGGACAGGACGCGGACCGCCCGAGCGCTCGAAGTCGTCCGCTCGACCGGGCGGACGCTCGCCGCCTGGCAGGCCGAGAAGATGGGCGGGATCGGCGCGGCGGTGGCGCTGGCGCCGCTGATCCTGCTGCCGCCGCGCGCCTGGCTTCACGCCCGCTGCGACGAGCGTTTCGAGAAAATCTTTTCCGATCAGGGAATAGAAGAGGTTCGTTCGCTTCTTGAGCGAAGATTGCCTTTGCTCGCGCCGGTGATGCGGGCGATCGGCGTCCGCGAGATCGCCGCCTTCCTGCGCGGCGAGATGAGCCGCGAGCAGGCGCTGGCGGCGGGCCAGGCCGCGACCCGCCAATATGCCAAGCGCCAATATACCTGGTTCCGCCGCCAGCCGCCGGCCGATTGGCCGCGGTTCGAGGACGCGCTGGAGGGCGAGGCGGTCGAGCGGGCGCTGGCCTTGCTCGGTCGCTAGAATCGAATTCGGTCAGGAGCTGTTCCCCGGCGAACGCCGGGTCCAGGCCGGCGCTGGCCGGCTCGGGCGCATGACCTGGCGAAAGCCTTCGGCTCCTGGACCCCGGCCTTCAGCCTTCGGCTGAAGTTTACCCTGAGCGCCTGCCTTGCAGGCAGTCGAAGGGCCGGGGAACGATTCAGGCTGGTTCGAGTCTAGCCCTCGGTTGCCGCTCTGCCGCGAATCCCCTACCCCGCCAACATGCGCGTCTATCTCGATGCCGATGCCGATCTTTCGGTCGTCCGCGCCAGGCGGGTGGCGATCATCGGCTACGGCAATCAGGGCCGCGCGCAGGCGCTGAACCTCAAGGACAGCGGCGTCGCGGTGACGGTCGCGCTCAAGCCGGACTCGCGCCGCCGCGAGAGAGCGGGCGCCGACGGTTTCGACGTCATGACGGCAGCCGAGGCCGCCGCCGGCGCGGACATGGTGGTGATGCTCGCGGCCGACGAGGATCATGGCCGAATCTATGCGGAAGAGGTCGAGCCTCATTTGCGCCAGGGTGCCGCCCTCTCCTTCGCTCATGGGCTCAGCATCCGTTTCGGCCTGATCGAGCCGAGACCCGACCTCGACGTCACGCTCGTCGCGCCGAAGGGACCCGGCACCGCGCTTCGCTCGGATTTCGAGCGCGGCTCGGGGCTCATCTCCCTCTTCGCCGTCCATCAGGATCCGAGCGGCGGCGCCGAAGCGCTCGCCCTCTCCTACGCCGCGGCGATCGGCAGCGGCCGGGTCGGCATCCTGCCGACCAGCTTCGCCGAGGAATGCGAAGCCGACCTGTTCAACGAGCAGGCGGTGTTGTGGGGCGCGATTCCCGAGCTGATCCATGCCGGCTTCGAGACTTTGGTCGAAGCCGGCTTCTCACCGGAAATCGCCTATTTCGAATGTCTTACAGAGGTGAAGTTGATAGCCGATCTCATCTATGAGCGCGGCATAGCCGGGATGCGCGAGGCGATTTCCAACACCGCCGAGTTCGGCGCGCTCAAGGGCGGCGCCCGAATCGTCACCGCCGACACCCGCACCGAGATGCGGCGAATCCTGCGCGAGGTGCGATCGGGCGGCTTCGCCCGCGAGCTGATCGCGGACGCCGAGGCGGGCTATCCACGGCTCAGGGCGTCGCGCGCCGCGGCGGCCGCTCATCCGATCGAGGACGTGCGGCGGCGGATCGCGGACTTGCGGGGGAAAAGATGATCGGACCCCGGCTTGCCGCCCTTTTCCTTCTGGTCGCCGCCTGCGGCGCGGCGGCCGGCATGGCGATCGACGATCAAGCCGCCGCTGCGAGCCCCGGCGGCTCGGCGGCGGCCGGCCGCTACCGCGGCAATGCCGGGCCCGACGTCGCCGCCCAGCTCGAGCTTCGGCCGGACGGCCGGTTCCTTTTCTTCCTCGCGGCGGGCTCGCTAGATGCGCGCGCCGAGGGCCGCTGGACCAGCGACGGCCGGACCGTGATCCTCAATACCGAGCCGCGCCCCACCCCGCCCGCCTTCGCCGCCGGTCCGGTGTCGCGCGATCCGGAGCATCCGCTCTCCATCCTCGTCAACGGCCGCAACGGGCGCGGCATCGCCAGCATCGACGTTCGAATCGGCATGGCGGACGGGCGGGTGCTCGAAGGCTATACGCAGGAACATGGCTGGCAGCCGGGCATCGGCGACGAGGTCGGCACGCCGCGCTGGGTCGAGCTCTCGGCGCTCGTCCACGGCGTGCCGCTGAGCCGCTTCGAGCTCGACATGGCGGCGGGCAACGCCTTCGCCTTCACCCTGATCGCCAACGACCTCGGAATCGCCGATTTCCGCGACACGGCGGCGGAGCTCACCGCCGACGGGCTCGACCTGCCTTTCCTCGGCGCGCCGCTTCCGTTCGTTCGCGAGCGATGACCCGGGCCGCATCGGAGCGAGCCGCGGCTCGCGAAGCCGGCACGATCGGTGTATCGGGGGTGCCGAGCCTATGATGGGGGAGAGGTGAGATGGCGAAAGTGCTGTGCGTGCTCTATGCCGATCCGGAAGGCGGCTATCCGAGCGATTATCCGCGCGACGACCTGCCCAGGCTCGAACGCTATCCGGACGGCCAGACTCTGCCCACGCCCAAGGCGATCGATTTCCGGCCCGGCGCCCTGCTCGGCAGCGTCTCGGGCGAGCTCGGCCTTCGCGACTATCTCGAAAGCGAAGGCCACAGCCTGGTCGTGACCGCCGACAAGGACGGCGCGGATTCGGCGCTCGACCGCGAGCTCGAGGACGCCGACATCGTCATCTCGCAGCCCTTCTGGCCGGCCTATATGACCGCCGAGCGGATCGGCCGGGCCAGGAAGCTCAAGATGATCGTGACCGCCGGCATCGGCTCCGACCATACCGATCTCCAGGCCGCGATGGAGCGGGGCATCACCGTCGCCGAGGTCACCTATTGCAACTCGATCTCGGTCGCCGAGCATGTCGTGATGATGATCCTGTCGCTGGTCCGCAACTATCTGCCCTCGCACCAGGTGGTGCTCGACGGCGGCTGGAACATCGCCGATTGCGCGGCGCGCTCCTACGACGTCGAGGGTATGCACGTCGGCACGGTGGCGGCGGGGCGGATCGGGCTTGCGGTGCTTCGGCGGCTGAAGCCGTTCGACATGCACCTCCATTATTACGACCGCCACCGGCTCCCCGCCGCGGTCGAGCAGGAGCTCGGCCTGATCTGGCACGACAGCGTCGACGACATGGTCGGCCAATGCGACGTGGTGACGATCAATTGCCCGCTCCATCCCGAGACCGAGAATCTGTTCGACGCGGCGATGATCGGGCGGATGAAGCGCGGCGCCTATCTGGTCAACACCGCGCGCGGCAAGATCGCGAACCGCGACGCGGTCGCCGCCGCGCTCGAGAGCGGGCCAGCTCGCCGGCTATGCCGGCGACGTCTGGTTCCCGCAGCCGGCGCCGCAGGACCATGTCTGGCGGACGATGCCGCATCACGGCATGACTCCGCACATTTCGGGCACCTCGCTTGTCGGCGCAGGCGCGCTATGCCGCGGGCGACGCGCGAGATCCTCGAATGCTTCTTCGAAGGCCGGCCGATTCGCGACGAATATCTGATCGTCGAGGGCGGCGCGCTCGCCGGCGCCGGCGCCCATAGCTATTCGGAAGGCGACGCCACCGGCGGCTCGGAGGAAGCGGCCCGGTTCAAGACATGATCTTCGCCCGCTCGCGCCCGGCTGCTGCTTCGCCGGCCGCGGCCCGCGGACCTGGAGGGGCTGCTGCCGAGCTGGTCCGATCCCGAGATGACCCGCTATACCGGCGCCAAGGCCGACCCGCGCGCCCACCTCGAGCAGCTGATCGCCGACATGCTGGCCAAGGCGCCGGGCGAGAGCGAGCCGGGCGGGCCCTGGTACCAATATGTCATCGAGCGCGCTGGCGACCGCGCCCTGATCGGCGATCTCGGCGTCGGCTTCGGCGTTCCGGGCGAGCGCCAGGTCGAGCTCGGCTACCGGATCCATCCCGCCCACCAGCGCCAGGGCTATGCGCGCGAGGCGGTCGCGGCGCTGATCGACCATCTCGCCGCCGAGCACGACATCCACCGCTTCGTCGCCCTCGCCGCCGCGCCCAATAAAGCCTCGCGCGCCGTTTTGGCCTCGCTCGGCTTCCGCCAGGAAGGCGAGTTCAGGCAGAGCTTCTGGTGCAACGGCCAATGGCTCGACGACGCTTATTACGCGCTGCTGGCGGAGGAATGGCGGGCGGCGCGCGAGGCCTGGAGCCCGGTTGGCTGACCCCGTCATCCCGGCGAAGGCCGGGATCTCGTGGAGACCGCCGCGACTTCCTGCCACGAGACCCCGGCCTTCGCCGGGGTGACGATTCTATTTCCGGCCGAACTCTATTTCCGCCCGAACAGTTTCTCGATGTCGCCATGGGCGAGCTTGACCCAGGTCGGGCGGCCGTGGTTGCACTGGCCCGAATGGGGGGTGACCTCCATCTCGCGGAGCAAGGCGTTCATCTCGGCGACCGAGAGCAGGCGGCCGGCGCGGACCGAGCCGTGGCAGGCCATGGTCGCGGCGACGAGGTCGAGCTTCTCCTTCAGCGACAGCGCCGAATCGAAGGCGGCGAGCTCGTCGGCGAGGTCGGCGATCAGGCCCCTGACGTCGCCGGTGCCGAGCAGCGCGGGCGTGGCGCGGACCAGGATGGCGCGCGGGCCGAACCGTTCGAGCTCGAGGCCCATTTCGTCCAGCTCGGCGATGCGCGCCTCGATCCGGTCGCAGGCGGGCTCGTCCAGCTCGACCACCTCGGGGAGGAGCAGCGCCTGGCGGGCGACGCCGCCATTGGCCATCGCCCGGCGCATCCGTTCGAGGACGAGCCGCTCGTGGGCGGCGTGCTGGTCGACGAGGACGAGGCCGTCCTCGGCCTCGGCGACGATATAGGTGGCGGCGACCTGGCCGCGGGCGACGCCGAGCGGGAAGGATGCGGCTGGCGGGACGGTCTCGATCGCGGCTTCGGCGCGGGCCTGCGGGGCGTAGTCCAGCGCCCGCTCGTGAACAGCCTCTCCCGTCACCCCCGCGAAAGCGGGGGTCCAGCTGCCTTGACGATGCTCGAAAAAGGAAGCGGGATTCCCGCTTTCGCGGGAATGACGGAGGAGGTCGGTTTCGCGATGGAGGAGGTCCTGCTCGCTCTGCCAGTTGCCGAGCGCCGAGGCGGAGGGGCGCTGGGCCGAGCGGTGGCCGGCTTCGTCGAGCGCGTGGCGGAGGCCGCCGACGATCAGGCCGCGGATGTTGCCGGGGTCGCGGAAGCGGACCTCGGTCTTGGCCGGGTGGACGTTGACGTCGACCTCCTCGCCGGGAAGGTCGATGAACAGAGCGAGCACCGGGTGGCGGTCGCGGGCGAGCAGGTCCTGATAGGCGGCGCGGACGGCGCCGATCAGCAGCCGGTCCTTCACCGGGCGGCCGTTGACGAACAGATATTGATGGTCGGCGACGCCGCGGTTGAAGGTCGGCAGGCCGGCGACGCCGCCGAGCCGCGCGGCCCCGCGCGCATAATCGATGGCGAGGCTGTTGTCGGCGAGGTCGCGGTCGGTCAGCGCCGCGACCCGGGCCGGCCGGTCCTCGCCGGGCTGGACGGCGAGCGTGCGGCGGCCGTCATGGTCGAGGGTGAAGCCGATGTCGGGGCGCGCCATGGCGAGCCGCTTCACGACGTCGAGGCAGGCGGCATATTCGCTGCGCTCGGAGCGCAGGAACTTGCGCCGCGCGGGGACGCGGGCGAACAGATTGCTCGACGGCGACGCGGGTGCCGGGCGGCAGCGCGGCCGGCCCCTCCCCCGCCAGCGTGCCGTTGTCGACGATCCGCGACCAGCCGTCGGCGCCGCGCACCCGGCTTTCGATCGTCACCCGGGCGACGCTGGCGATCGACGGCAGCGCCTCGCCGCGGAAGCCCAAGGTCGTCGACCTCCTCGATCGCGTCGCCGGGCAGCTTGGAGGTGGCGTGGCGCTCGAGCGCCAGCGCGATCTCGTCGCGGGCCATGCCGCAGCCGTCGTCGGCGACCTCGATCCGGCCGAGTGCCGCCCTCGGCCAGAGCGACCGAGATTCGGGTCGCGCCGGCGTCGATCGCGTTTTCGACCAGCTCTTTCAACGCACTGGCCGGTCTTTCCACCACTTCACCGGCGGCGATACGGTTGACAAGATGCTCGGGCAGGCGGCGTATTGACATGGATTTACTCTCTATACGATGCCGCGCCGACCCGCGAGCATTAGTCTCACTCTTTGGTGGACCGGGGGCGCGGGGCCATCCTATAGGAAAGTATCGGGGACAGGCCGGATGCCCGGCCGCCCGCTCAGCCAAAGCGAGCTTAGACCATTATGTCCCTTTTCAATTTCCTCCGATTCCCCTCCCACGACATGGCGATCGACCTCGGCACCGCCAACACCGTCGTCTACGTCCGCGGCCGCGGCGTCGTCCTCAACGAGCCGTCGGTGGTCGCGATCGAGACGATCAACGGCGTCAAGCGGGTCAAGGCGGTCGGCGACGACGCCAAATTGATGATGGGCAAGACCCCCGACCAGATCGAGGCGATCCGGCCGCTGCGCGACGGAGTCATCGCCGACATCGACGTCGCCGAGCAGATGATCAAGCATTTCATCCAGAAGGTGCACGGCAAGCGCCGCTTCCCGCGCTGGCCCGAGATCGTGATCTGCGTGCCCTCCGGTTCGACCTCCGTCGAGCGGCGCGCGATCCGCGACGCCGCGTCCAACGCCGGCGCCCGCCAGGTCTGGCTGATCGAGGAGCCGATGGCGGCCGCGATCGGCGCCGACATGCCGGTCACCGAGCCGATCGGATCGATGGTCGTCGACATCGGCGGCGGCACCACCGAGGTCGCGGTGCTGTCGCTGCGCGGCCTCGCCTACACCACCTCGGTCCGGGTCGGCGGCGACAAGATGGACGAGGCGATCTCCTCCTACGTCCGCCGCAACCACAATCTGCTGATCGGCGAAGCGACCGCCGAGCGGATCAAGAAGCAGGTCGGCATCGCCAAGGCGCCGCCCAACGGCACCGACGGCGAGACCGTCCACATCAAGGGCCGCGACCTCGTCAACGGCGTGCCCAAGGAGATCACGATCAACCAGCGCCAGATCGCCGAGGCGCTTTCGGAGCCGGTCGGCACGATCGTCGAGGGCGTCCGCATCGCGCTCGAGAACACCGCGCCCGAGCTTGCCGCCGACATCGTCGACCAGGGCATCGTCCTGACCGGCGGCGGCGCGCTGCTCAAGGGGCTCGACGAGGTGCTGCGCGACGAGACCGGCCTGCCGGTCACCGTCGCCGACGATCCGCTGACCTGCGTCGCGCTCGGCACCGGCCGGGCGATGGAAGAGGAAATCTTCCGCGGCGTCCTGCAGACGGCGTAAGCGAGCGGGACGGCGCATGGCGCCGCCGCGGAACCGGCGCCCCGGCTTCTCCCGGCGGGCGCAATATCGGCCTGTTCCTCGGCTATGTCGATCGCCGTCGGCGGGGTCGTCGTCGCCGTGCTGCTGCTCGCCGTCGCGGTGATCGACCCGCGCGGCTTCGCAGGCGATCAAGGGCGCCGCGCTCGACGTCACCGCGCCGGTCAGCATGCGGCGGCCGCTCGGTGGTCCGGCTTCTTCGGCGGCATCGGCGACGGCATCGGCAATTATTTCCGCGCCGGATCGCAGAATGCGCGGCTGCACGCGCGAGCTCGCCGAGGCGCGGCGCGAGCTCGTCCGGCGCCAGGCCGCAGGACTACGAGAATCGGCGGCTGCGCGCCTTGCTCGGCCTCGCCCGCGACGACCGAGGACGAGGTCGACGGTGGCGCGGATCGTCGGCTCCTCCTTCGACTCGCCGCGGCGGCTCGCGACGCTTGTCGGCCGGCAGCGCGGCGGGCGTCGCGATCGGCCAGCCGGTGCGCTCGCCCGACGGCCTGATCGGCCGGGTGCTCGAGACCGGGCGCTGGGCCTCGCGCGTCCTGCTCGTCACCGACGGCGCCAGCAACGTGCCGGTGCGGCTGCTGCGCGACGGCACGCCGGCGATCGCGGTCGGCCGCGGCGACGGCACGATCGAGCTGCGCACGCTCGAGGTCGGCCAGAATCCGTTCCGCCGCGGCGACGTCCTCGTCACCTCGGGGATCGGCGGCCTCTTCCCGCCCGACGTGCCGGTGGCGCGGGTGATCCGGCATCGAGGGCGACACCGCGATCGCGCGGCCGCTCGCCGATCCGGCGCGGATCGACTTCGCGATCGTCCAGCGCATCTACCAGCCGGCGGCCGCGGGCCCGCTCGATGCGGCGGCGCCGCCGGGCCAGACCGCGCCGCCGGTCGCCGGGCCGCCCCGGCCGCGGCCGGGCCAGCAGAACGATCCGCGCTACCAGCCCGGCCTCCAGCAGCAGCCGGCCGCAATCGTGCCGCAGCGGCCGGCGGGAGCCGGCGCGATGAGCCGGATCGCCGGCTCCGAGCACCGAGGTCGCGATCCGCGACTTCCGGCTGCCGCTACGTGCCGCTCGCTGTCGACCCTCGCCGCGATCCTGCTCGCGCTGCTGCCGATCGTCGCCCGCCTCGCCGCTGGTCCCCAATCTCGGCTTCCTGGTGCTGATCACCTGGCGGCTGCTGCGGCCCGAAATCTGGCCGGCGCAGGTCGCGCTCGGGCTTCGGCCTCGCTCGCCGACCTCGTCGCCGGCCACCCGATCGGCCAGTCGATGCTGCTCTGGACGACCGCCTTCCTCGCCTTCGACTATGTCGACAGCCGGCTCGGCTTGCGCGACTATTGGATGGACTGGCTGCTCGCCGCCGCCGCCATCGCTCTTCCACGGCGCCGGCGTCTGGTACATTGCGCTGCTGATGGGCAGCGAGATCGCGCTTCGCCGATGATGGTCCCGCAGATCGGGCTGTCGATCCTCGCTTATCCGATCGCGGCGCGGCTCGTCGCTCGCGCTCGACCGCTGGCGGCTGGCGCGATGATCGCGGCGCAACGTGCCCCTGGTCACCGAGAGCAGCCAGGCGACCACCTTCTCGCGCCGCGCCTTCGTGCTCGGCGCGCTCCAGACCGGCGTCGGCGCGCTGCTCGCCGGCGCGGATGGGCTATATCGCGATCGCCGAGAACGAGCGCTACACGCGACCTCGCCGAAGCGAACCGGGTCCAGATGCGGCTGATCCCGCCGCGGCGCGGCTGGATCGTCGACCGCCACGGCCAGCCGATGGCGATCAACCGCAGCGACTTCCGGGTCGACCTCATCCCCGACCAGCTCGAGGATCCCGAACGGGTGATCGCCGAGCTCGACCCGGCTGCTCGACCTCGCCGCCGAGGAGGTCGCAGCGGATCCGCGACGAGCTGGCGGCGGCGGCCGGCTTCCAGCCGGTGCCGGTCGCCGAGCATCTCCCGCTTCGAGAAATATTGCGGCGGTCAACGTCCGCGCTGCCCGAGCTGCCCGGCGTCTCGCCGCTGCGCGCCTTCGCCCGCTACTATCCGGAAGGCGCCGCGGTCGGCCATCTGATCGGCTATGTCGGCACCCCCAACCGCGAGGAATATGAGGCGGAGAACCGCAACCCGCTGCTGATCACGCCCGGCTTCAAGGTCGGCAAGGAGGGGCTCGAGAAGGTGATGGAGCAGCGGCTGCGCGGCCGGCCCGGCGCGGCGCGGGTCGAGGTCACCGCGCGCGGCCGGCTGGTGCGCGAGCTTCGCACCCTGCCCGACGTCAGCGGCGCCGCCGCTGCGCACGACGATCGACGCCGGCCTGCAAAGCTATGCCGCGCGCCGGCTCGGCGAGGAATCGGGCTCGCTGCGTCGTGCTCGACTGCCGGACCGGCGACATCCTCGCTTTGGCCTCGATGCCGGCCTACGATCCCAACAGCTTCTCCGACGGGATCAGCCACACGCGAATGGCAGATGTTGCGCGCAGGACGAGCGCCAGCCGCTGCTCAACAAGGCGCTGAACGCGCTCTACCCGCCCGGATCGACGATCAAGCCGACGGTGGCGATGGCGCTGCTCGAGGCCGGCGTCGATCCCGAGGAGCACGGTCAGCTGCGGCGGCGGCTACCAGCTCGGCAACCGCTTCTTCCGCTGCCTCGGCCGGCACGGGCCGATGAACATGCACCGCGCGATCGCGCGAGCTGCAACACCTATTTCTACGCGATGGGCCGGCGGATCGGCTATCGACCGGATCGCGCCGATGGCGCGCGAGCTCGGCCTCGGCCAGCGCTTCGACCTGCCGGTCGTCTCGCAAAGCTACGGCACCATCCCCGACAGCGCCTGGAAGCGGCGCCGCTACAATCAGAGCGCCTGCGACGCCGACTGGACCGAGTCGGACACGCTCAACGCCGTCGATCGGCCAGGGCTATGTGATCCTCAATCCGCTCCAGCTCGCGGTCGATGGCGGCGCGCGTCGCCTCGGGCCGCGACGTCCAGCCGCGGCTGATCGCCGGCGCAGCGCCCGGCGCCGCAGCCCCTGCCCTTCGACCCGGCCAGCATTTCGAGACGGTGCGCGCGCGGCATGGACGAGGTGGTCAACGGCGACGGCACCGCCGGCGCGCAGCCGCCTGCCCTTCCCCGACATCGAGATGGCCGGCAAGACCGGCACCGCCCAGGTGCGGCGGATCGCCGGCGGCCAGCGCGGCCAGAGCGGCGACTGGAGCTATCGCGACCACGGCCTGTTCGTCTTCTTCGCGCCGGTCGGCAGCGCCGCGCTATGCCGGCGCGGTGGTGATCGAGCACGGCCTCGGCGGCGCCCGCGCCGCGGCGCCGGTCGCCAAGGACGTGCTCACCTATCTGTTCGACAAGGACAAGGCGATGGAAGCGCTGCTGCCGCTCGAAGCAGGGCTGGGGCGGCAACATCGCCGAGCGGATGGCGCAGCCGAGCCGAGCAATGGGCGGCCGGCGCCGCGGCGCGGGCCGGCGGCGGGCCCCGCCTGATGGCGCTCGCCTTCGTCCCGCGGCCGATCGCGCGCTTTGCCGTGGCGGATGCTCTGGATCGTGATCGCGATCGCCGGCTTCGGCATCGCTCGGCCTCTATTCGACCGCGCCCGGCGGCGGCGGCGGGCTGATGCCCTGGGCGCTGCCGCAGGCGGTGCGCTTCGCCATCTTCCTCGCGATGGCGATCGCCATGTCCTACCTCAAGCCGGATGCGCTACAAGCGAGTGCGTCTTCCTCGCTTATGCCGGCGTCGATCCTGCTCCTGCTGATCCTGGTCGAGGCGATCGGCTTGGTCGGCGGCGGCGCCCAGCGCTGGCTCGACCTCGGCCTCATCCGCCTCCAGCCGTCGGAGCTGATGAAGCCGGTGATCGTCCTCGTCCTCGCCCGCTTCTACGCCGCGCGTGCCGCCGCGCGAGATCAGGCGCTGGTCGGCGATCTGGCCGGCGGCGCTGCTGGTCGGCTTCCCGGCCGCTGCTCATCCTGATCCAGCCCGATCTCGGCACCGCCATGCTGATCGTGCTTCGGCGGCGATCGTCGATGATGTTCCTCGCCGGCCTGCCGCTTGCGGCTGTTCGTCGGCGGCGCGGCTCGCGGTCGCGGCGGCGATGCCGATCGTCTTCAGCTTCCTGCTCACGACTACCAGCAGCGAGCGCGTGCTGATCTTCCTCAATCCCGAGCAGGACCCGCTCGGCGCCGGCTATCATCATCACCCAGTCGAAGATCGCGATCGGCTCGGGCGGGCTTTTCGGCAAGGGCTTCCTCAACGGCACCCAGAGCCAGCGCGATTTCCTGCCCGAGCCGCACACCGATTTCATCTTCGCCGACCATGGCCGAGGAATGGGGCCTGGTCGGCGGCCTCGTTCCTGATCCTCGCTCTTCGCCCTGCTGCTGCGCTGGGGGATGAAGGTCGCCGACCGACGCCAGGACCGCTTCGAGCGGCTCGCCGCGGCCGGCCTGACCGCGACGATCTTCTTCTACGTCGCGATCAACCTGATGATGGTGATGGGCCTCGCCCCGGTCGTCGGCATCCCGCTGCCGCTCGTCTCCTACGGCGGCTCGGCGATGATGACGGTGATGATCTGCCTCGGCGTCCTGATGGCGATCGACCGCGCCAGCCGCCGCGACGAGGGGCGGGGCTGAGGCCATTGCAATCGGCTTCGCGCGCGCTGGTTCGCAAGCGGTCAGGGTTCTAAGGGGGCCGGTCTATGCCATCCCACCTTCAGCGGATGGCAAGCGTCAGGCGACCTCGCGCTCGACGAGCACGGCACCATCTTTCAGGAATTCCGGGTCGGTCAGGCGCATCAGCTCCTCGCCAAGCTCCTCGAGCTTGCGCCGGTCGTCAGGATCGACTTCCCCCATGAACCCTTCGTAGATCACTTTGGTGGTCTGGCGCTGATATTCGCCTTCGACCTCCTCCAATCTCGACATGTTCCTGTCCTCGCCCCCTGAAGCCAGCTCAGAGCTTTCCATAATTCCTCCGGGTGAACAAGTGGTGACCGCGACGTTCATAATCCAGTGGGGGCGTCGAGCCCGGCAAGGAGAGCCGCCACATAGGCTATATCTCTCACCATTTCGACTCCCTGCGTAGCCCTGCCGTCGATGCGTTCGAAGACCCCCGTGCGGTCGATCGTCGAGGTCACGACGCCCCAGACATTTTCCGTCCGCTCAATCAAGATGGGAAACGCGGCCACGGAGATGTAGCGGGCCTCGCGTTCCGGGTCGAAATCGTCGACGGGAAATTTCTCGCGGATGCCCGGAGCGGTCGTGTCCGGCAGCGCCAGATCGGCCTTCGCGTTGGCGGTGGCATCGTTCCAGAGGGTGCCCGTATAGCCCTTCCCTTTCGCCCAGCTTAGATCGTCATAGGACTTCTCCTTGCTGACGGTCGCATAGCAGCCGATCCGGTGCATGCGTTCGCCGTCCGTCGGGTTTCGGGTTTCGCGCCGGAAGATACTGACGGTGAAGTAATCCTCTGCCGTGCAACGGATAACCCGGCGCATATGCTCGTTCGCATCGTCGAGCAGCTTCTGCGCCGTGAACTTGACGTCCCCCTTGTGCAGTAAGGCAGCTTCAACGACCTCAACCATCTTCCGCATGGCGAGGAGGCGAGCGCGACGCTGACGATCCAGAGCGTTCCAGGTCTGATCCAATGCCGCGAGCTTATCGTTGCGGTCCGTTTCCAGCGCAAGCCGCTCCGCCTCAGTTGTCGACTTGGCAAGCGCTACCGCCTGTGCCTGTTCGTTGAGGGCTTGTCGCGCTCTTAAGACAGCATTGTCGGCTTCGAGTTGAACGACCGCCGCGTCATTGGCGGCATTGGTCGCATCGATCATGACCTCCAGGACGCCCCTATCGCGCTTAAACACCAGGAACACCGCCCCGATGGTGAAAAGCACGCCGAGGACAAGCAGGACGATGCCAAGCTGATTCTGGCCGGCCTCCATGGCCGCGCCACCGAAGGCGAACAGGCCGCCGCTCGCCACTGTGGCGATGCCCTCGGTCCAGGCGAATAGGCCATCATAGCTCGACCCGCGCGTCTTCAGCGCCGCGGAGAGCCTGTTTGCTCCCGCCTTGAGGTCTTGGAGCTTGTCGCCGGTTCGAACCTGCGGAACCTCGCTCATTGCCGATTCCCCTTGCGGCGGCGGACCAATCAGACACCTGGCGGGCTATGCTAGCGTGGAGAGGTTTCGACTTCGAGGTGCAAATTCGCCGTCCCCGCTTCGTCAGCACCTGCGGTCGGACGTTATCGCGCAAGACGTGTACAGCCCTCCTGTTGCAATCGCATCCAGCCGCCCCTAGATGGCCCCCTTCGCCCTACGGCACGGACGCATAGCTCAGTTGGTAGAGCAGCTGACTCTTAATCAGCGGGTCCCAGGTTCGAGCCCTGGTGCGTCCACCATATTTCAATGACTTAGCAGGCTGCCAGCAAACCCTCACCCTCACCCTCACGGGTTACCATCTGGGCACCAGGTTTTTGGCAATCCTTGCTCTCCTAAAGTTACCGCTTTGTTGGACTGGAGCGTCCTTCGTTGAATGGCTGAAATGCGCCCATTGCGGTCGTTCCTCGAGCTTGCAGCGGATTCCGAAAGCGGTCGTTCATTCAATGGATGTTGTCCTTATGCCGTGGGCGTCGGCTTGATGCGCCTCGCCGGAGGACGAGCCGCCGTGACTGGCTTGAGGCGCGCGGCATTGTTGTGCTGCAGGACCAGCTTGAAGATGCTGGCGGCAAGGCTGACCATATCGACGAGCAAAGTCGTGGCGGCGATCGTGACAACCGCCGTCGAATAGCCCGCCGGGTTGAGGACGATGTAGCTACACGCGGCGGCCACCCCGAACAGGATGAACACGCTCGCGTAGCCCATGCACAACCGCAGCCGGAACCAATGCACGCCCTGCGCCTTCGCCTGCTCGAAGGCCTCGCGCTCCTGGCGAAGCTGTTCGACGGCGCGCGGGTCCTTCATTCCTCTTCGTCCATCGCTTGGCCCTCGCGGATGGACTCTTCGATGTTGCGCTTCGCGTGCTCGAGGATCTCCTTGTAGAGCGGATAGGCGGGCGACATGCGCGACATGGCGTCGATCACGCTCTGCGCCGCATCCCGCGCCTTGAGATCGCGCGGCATCGGCTCGCCGGGCGTCCCCGACCAGCCACCGCTGAGCGCCGCGGCGCCGAATTGATCGAGTCCGAACTTGACGAGCTCGCGCCCGACGGCCTTGCAGCGCTCGAAATAGCGCAACACGAACGCGCGATGTGTGAAGGCAAAGCTGTGGTGGCCCTGCCGGACTATCCTGGCGATCCAGCGCAGGTCTTCGGCCGTGGCGCGCGCCAGCAGCGCATCGAAGAACTCGACGACGGGCTCGCTATCGACCTTGAACATCCGCGCGAAAATCTCGGCCCGCCGGTAGTGCGCCCAGCCCGCCTCCTCGTCGTGGGAGCGCAGCCACGTCCATGCTCGCGCAAGGATCGCCCGCACCGCCGGCGATTCATGGAAGCCGATCTGTCCGCGACGCGGCGAATGGCCGAGAACCGCAAATTCCTGCGAGCGGTCTTCGCCCAGCGCGAGATCGGCACGGTCGAACAGAAAGCCGGCAAGCTGCTCGGCATGGCGCCCGGCGAGATGCTGCAGGATCTCCTCTGCCCAATGCCCCTCGACGCGCGGCAGCGTCCGCATGCGGTCGAGCATCTGGCGGACGTCGCGGTCGTTTAGGCGCTCGAGCAGCGCCTTGCGCTGGCTGCACAACAGCATCGTGAAGGGCTCGAACAGTTGCGGTTCGGCATCGAACTGCACCGTCATCGCGAGATCGATGATTTCGCGCGCACCGAGGTCGCGCCAAGTCCGCAGCGCCATGATCGCGGTCGATGCGACCCGTGCATCCTCGACACCAATCGCGCGGCGAAGCAGGGCTACGTCCTGCGGCTCGCGCTCACGCCGCAAGCCGATCAGCGCCGCGGCCCCGCTTGTGCGCAGCAGCTGATCACGGGCGTCAAGCAGCGAGTCGATCAGTGCGCGCCCCTCGTCGGGGCGCTTGTCGAGCACCGCTCCCGCAGCAAAGCCGAGGAAGTGGCGCATACGCGATGCCGGATCGGCGATGACATTGGCGACGATGGCGTCGCCGAACACGGGCTTGGCGGAGATCAGCTTGTCGATGAACGGGCCGCAATTCCCGGTCGCCTCCCCAGCCTCGTCGAGCGCCACCAGCCGCGTCGCAATCGCATCGATCAGCGCGTCAGGGTCGGGGTAGGCGGCGTGCAATGCTGCCGCAACCTCGGCGTGCCACTCCTTATCCTCCTCCCATTCGGCGAAGGGAATCTGTCCGAGGAAGCTCCAGTCGGCGTCGTCGGCAAGGCAGGCGTACAGGCGGAAACCGAGATCGTGGGGGAGATCGTCGAAGATCTCGCGCACGGCATCGCCGAGCGCGCCCTCGTCAAATTCGGCGTGCCAGGACATCGACCGCACCAGACCGATCAGCGTCCAGGGCGCAAGCTGGCCGCCACGAACCGCCGCGCCGAGTTTGGCGAGCGTCGCGGCGATCTCGGCCTGATAGCCGGCGCGCAGATCGTCGGGCGCGACGCTGTTCATCATGCCATAGGGTTCGCGAAGGGCATTGTTGAGGAAGATCGCGGCCCGCCGCGCGGTGCGCGGGTGCTCGTCGAACAGCAGTGCGATCACGCGGTCGATGAGCTTCTCGCGAAGGCCTGCGACGACCTTGTGATCGACGAAGAATGGCTTGAAGGAAACCGCGCGCGCCGTCGAGCTGGTGGTGAGACCTTGGCCGCTCAGCAGCGGCTCGAGAATATCGAGCGGGGAATAGACGCTGTCCCATGCACCGGGCTCGTCGAGCAGTCCGAACGCGAATTCCGAGAGGTCCTGGTTGAATTCGAACGACTTGTGTTCCTCGTAGCCGACCAGCTCCGCCAAGACACGGATTGCGTGGTTGGGGTGGGGCGACAGGTCGCGCGCGTCTTCGCGCCCGAGATCCCACAGCAGCCGCAACGCCGCGCGCCGGTGATCAGGGCTAAGCGCGACCCGTCGGAGGATCGTCGGGAACTGCGACAGGATATTGTCCCGCTCAATCTGGGCTTCGACGAAGCGCAGCGCCTGGGTCGGCTGATAGACGGCGACCGCTGCGACGGCCTCGATCCGACCGTCATATTCGCTCTCGATCGCGCGCAGCCTAGCCCAGATCGGTTCGAGCAGATCGCTATGCGACGGGTCGCCGTCGGCGAGCCGCCAGTCCATCCGGCCGAGATTGACCAGCACCTGGACCAGTTGCTGGTCTTTAACTTCGGTGGCGACCTGCTCGGCGAACGGCGTCAGCTTGCCGTCCGCGCCGATGCAGCTTTCCTCGATCAGGAAATCGCCGAGCAGATCGGGCATCAGCCGGTGGAGATGTCCGCGCTTGTAGATGATGCCGCCGTCGAGCAGCGTCTTCATCGCACGCGTGGTTTCACCCGCAGCGAATTGGCTCCGCGTCTTGCCGACCAAATCGGCGATGCCGCGATCGTCGATATGGAAGGGCTGAATGAGCGCCAGCACCTCCAGCACCGCGCGCAGCAGCGGCGCGTCGCCCTGCGCCCCGAGATTGCCGGTGATGACGTTGGTGAAGCGCGAGAGGATAATCTGGCGCAGCCCCTTCTCGCGGCGGGCAAGCTCGGTCGGCACCCCGTCGCGCGCCACGACGCGCCCGGCCATCGCCGCGACGAGCGGGCTGTCGCCGGCGATCTCGACCACCGACTCGGCCCATTCGCGTTTGCCGCCGAACTCGGCAAGGACCTGCTCGACCAGCCCGCGCAACTCGGCACGGCCGAGGCGGTCGAGCGTCAGCGACGGCGGATCGACGATGTTGAAGATGCCGAGCTCGTTGCGAATCCGCTGCTCGGCATAAGGGCGCGTGACGATGAGCAACCGCGTCCGGTTACGCGGATCGGCCGCATATTCGATGAGCACGCCGAGCCCTTCGCGGTCATGGGCGTCGTCGATTACCAGCACCTTGTTGCCGCGGCCCAGCGCTTCGAGACTAGACCGGTCGGGATCGCGCGCGGCGGAGAGAAACCGCACTGCCGTCCGCTTGTGCGTGCGCTCGAAGCGCGCGGTGCCTTCCTTGACGATGCGCGTCTTGCCGATCCCGCCGGGCCCGGTGACGAGGACGACAGGGTTTGGCGCGTCGTCGGCCAGCGCGTCGGCGAGCTGCGCGATCTCCGCCTCGCGGCCGACCATCGCCCAATCGTGCGAGAAGACCGCCGAGCGGGTGCGGAACGGCGCAAAATATTGTTCGGCAACCACCCACGGCCCGGGCTCACTGCGCCCGAGCAGCGCCATCCGCTGGCCCGGGAAATAGAGGTCGACGAGGCGATCCTGCGCCTCCACCGGCAGCATCCGAACGTGGCGGTTGATGTCCTGCTTGTCCCACAGCGACCAGCGCGGATGACGCCTCACTGCTTCCGCGGTTTGCGGGCTGGCCGTACGGCTCAGGACAAGGAATGCGCGCTCGGCGTCGATGTGAAGCGAGGCAATGGCCTTCTCGACATCGGCGGGCCCGAAGCGTTCGACACGCTTGCACTGGAAGGCCCAGATCCGGCCATCATCGAAGCTCCCGATAACGTCGGCGCCATCCTGCGTATGTCCCGTCGAGCCCTGCAGTCTGATCGTCGCTTCGGGATGCATTCGCTCAACCAAGTCGGCGATGAGCTGTTCGAACGAGAAGGGGGCTAGCGCGTCGACAGGAAAGGGCGGCGGCGCCGTGATCGAGACCGGAACGCCATATCCGGCCAGCCCCATCAACTCGTCGGTATCGGCCCGGATCGCCATAGCGATGGAAGGAATTTGATCGACATCCGGCCGGTGCGTGCCCGCCTCCCACCGGCTCACCGACTGCTGTTTCACACCCAACAGCCCCGCAAGATCGCTTTGATGAAGGTTGGCGGCCTTACGTCCTCGGAGGATCAAGGATGCTAGCGCGCCATAGGGGATCGAGTTGGCCATGTTCCTACACGCTGTAGATGTGTACGAACTTGACCGCAAACGTTAAATGTGTGTGAAGTATCCGCCACCCAAGCGAGCAGAAGGTCCGAGCAGCAAGTCTCCGTCATGAGCGGCAACTATGCCGGTCTTCGGTCCGTAAACCTGCCGTTCGGCCTGCGGTCAGAACGAGAAATTCAACGGGATGGACTCTTAATCAGCGGGTCCCAGGTCGAGCCTTGGTGCGTCCACCATTTTTCCTGACGCCGCCTCGGCGCTTGCGCGGTACCGATAAGCACGCCGTAAGCGGGCGCGACCCGGCACCCTCATTTCGACAAAACTCGAATGGTTCTTGACTCGGCGCGCGCCACGTGACATTTCGAGTCGAGTCGAAATGAGGAGGCTACGTGCAAGCTAGCGCCGCCATAGCAGCCCTGAGCGCCCTCGCGCAGGAGCACCGTCTCGCCCTGTTCCGTTTGCTCGTGCAAGCTGGCGAGAAAGGCTTGTCCGCTGGCGCGATCGCCGAGGCGCTTGGCGTCCCTAACTCGTCGCTGTCGTTTCACCTCGCCCAGCTCAATCGCGCCGGGCTGGTGACGCAGGAGCGGCAGCACCGTTCCCTCATCTACCGCGCCAACTATCAGGCGATGAACGCGCTGGTCGCGTACCTCATGGAGAATTGTTGCGCCGGAGCCGAGTGCGGCAGCGGCACAGCTCGCGAAGCCCCCGCCCGGGAAAGGAAATCAGCATGAAGCGCCTGCACGTCCATGTCGGGGTGAACGACCTCGATCAGTCGATTGGCTTCTACTCGACCTTGTTCGGCGCTGAGCCAATCATGGTGAAGGCCGATTATGCCAAGTGGATGCTGGACGACCCCCGCGTCAATTTCGCCATCTCGGCTGGAATGCACGCTCGCAAGGGTATCGAGCATCTCGGCATTCAGGTCGAGGACGGCGAGGAGCTTGCGGAGGTCTATGGCCGCCTCAAGGCGGCTGGTCGGCCGGTGCTCGAGGAAGGTGCGACGACCTGCTGCTATGCCAAGTCGGAGAAGAGTTGGGTCAGCGATCCGGATGGAGTGATCTGGGAAGCGTTTCACACGACCGGAGAAGCCACCGTTTATGGCGATAGCCCTGCCTTCGATGCGCTCGCCGCGGCCGCCTCTCCCAATGCCGCTCCGGCCAGGTGCTGCGCTCCGGCCGCGACCGCGTGAGCCGGACCTACAACGTCCTGTTCCTCTGCACCGGGAACTCGGCTCGCTCGATCTTGGCGGAAGCGATCCTGAATAAGGAAAAGCGTGGTCGGTTCCGCACCTTCTCCGCAGGCAGCTTCCCCAAGGGGGCGGTCCACCCGGCGGCTCTGAGCCTTCTCCGCGAGTTGAACCTTCCGACCGAGGGGCTGCGCTCGAAGAGTTGGGACGAGTTCGCAGCCGAGGGCGCGCCGCACCTCGATTTCATCTTCACCGTTTGCGACGACGCGGCGGGCGAGACCTGTCCCGTCTGGCCGGGCAAGCCCGTGACGGCGCATTGGGGCATCGAAGATCCCGCCGCCGTTGAGGGTGGGGGGCAGCGACCAGCGTTCTGGACCGCGTTTCGCCAGATGCAGCGCCGTATCGAACTGTTCCTGGCCCTGCCGCTCGAAAGCATCGACAAGATGACGCTGGCGAACCGGCTGCGCCAGATCGGCAAGACGAATGACGCAGAGTCCGCAATTGCCTGACCAGCCGCTGGCGCGACGGCTCGCGGCGGAGGGCGTCGGCGCCTTCTTCCTATTCGCGTGCGTGATCGGTTCCGGCATCATGGCCGAGAACCTGTCGCGCGGGAACGAGGCTGTCGCCCTGCTCGGCAACACGCTTGCGACCGGTGCCATCCTGTTCGTCTTGATAACCACGCTAGGGCCGATCTCGGGCGCGCACATGAACCCGGCCGTCAGCCTTGTAGCCGCGTCCCGGCGCGAGCTTCGATGGACTGACGCCGCCGCTTATATCGCCACGCAATTGGCGTTCGGCATCCTCGGTGCGTGGGCGGCCCACCTCATGTTCGACCTGCCGACGCTCCAGCTCTCCGTGAAGGCGCGCACCGGACTGGGGCAGTGGGTCGGGGAAGCCATCGCCACTTTCGGACTTATCCTGACGATTCTCGGCACGGTACGGCACCGCGCCGCATGGGTCCCGGCGACCGTCGCGCTCTACATCACCGCCGCTTACTGGTTCACCTCGTCGACCAGCTTCGCCAACCCCGCCATCACGGTCGCGCGCAGCCTCTCCGACACCTTCGCCGGGATCGCGCCTCATGACGTGCCGCTGTTCGTCGCGGCACAGCTTTCAGGGGCGGCCGGCGGCGCGCTCCTGGCCAGGCTGCTGTTCGACCGGGATTGGCGCCACGCGGCTTAGGCGGGGCTTTGCCGCCGTCAGCGGTAGATCGGCGTCACCACCGTGATCGGGGCGCTGAAGCTGCCCGTCGGGCGGACGACGCAGGCGTCCGAAGGAGGCTCGAAGGGCGCCCGTTCGAGGCACAGGACCAGCGAGGCGAGGTTGGTGAGGATCGCGGCCCGGCCCGTGCCCCGGGCGCGGGCCGACGCCTCGCCGCCCCGCGATTCCGCCGCGGTGACGATCTCGCGCGCATAGATGACCTGGCCGGTGTCGATCCGGCTGAGCTGATAATGGACCGCGACCGTCGCCCGGCTGGAAAAGCCGATCCGGAACGGCAGGTCGAAGCGCCGCCAGGTCACCCTGAGCCGCGCCCGCGCAGCGGCGGCGGAGCCGGCCAGCATGTTCGACGAGGCGAGCGTGCCGCGAAGCGCTTCATTGAGCTCGCGGGCATTGGTGACCGGCAGCAGGAACGAGCCGATTCGGCGCGGCATGGCCTCGACCTCCTCGAGGAGGATCCGGCCGTAGAGAGGATGGTTGGCGTCGACGGCGCGGGGCCGCTGCGGCGCGAAGCCGAGATTGCTTTCGAACGGGTGCAGCGAAACCCGCTGGGCATTCGCCGCGCCGGTCCCCGCCAGAGCCAGAAGCAGAAGCAGCACGAAGCGCATGCCCCGGTCATGACCGGGCAGGGTTAAGAAATCGCTTCGCGGAGCGACTGAAATATTTGTCTTTTTTCTCGTCGCTTGCTCAGGCGAAGATGGTGGCGAGATCGTCGGGGGTGGCGCCTTCCTTGACCGTGCGAAGCTCGATGTAGAGCGCGGCGACCATCGTCGCTCCGACCATCGCGATCATTGTCGAGCCGAGCCCCGAGGCGATCGCCGACATCAGGGGATCGCTGTCGTCCCAGCCGAAGTTGCGGACCCCGAAGAGCAGGCCGAACACGGTCGAGACGACCGCCGCGAAGATCGCGTAGATCACCAGCAGGACGAAGATCGGCAGCCAGCAGCCGCCGGTCAGGCGATAGCTTCGCGCCAGGCTGCCGAACACTCCGCGCCGCTCCTCGACCAGGGCCGGGACCGCCGCGATCATCATGATGTAGAAGATCACGCCCGGGACGATCATCAGGGCCAGGCCGACGACGGCGCCGATCGCGACGATGACCGAGATCGCCAGGATCGGCAGGAACAGGCGAAGGCCGGCCGCGATGCTGGCGCCGCGCTGCGCCGGGCGGCCGGCGAGATGGAGAGCGGTCTCGCGCACCAATATGCCCTGAAGCAGAGCGGCGAGCACCCAGCTCGCCAAAGTCGTCGCAAGCCACCAGAAGGGCACCAGATCGGGATCGCCGCCGGGCAGAATTCGGCCGATCACCCAAAGATGGATGGCGAAGGCGGGCAGCCCGGCCAGCGCCAGCGAGAGGCCGAGAAAGGCCGCGAAATTGCGGCCGAGCGCCTCGAAGCCGCGGCTCATGATCCGCCCGCTGTCGATCCTCGCCGGCTCCGCCGTCATTCGCCGCCCCCGTTTCCGGTCCCTGTGTTCCGCGAACCGGCCTTTCCTGTCCAGCCGGAAACGGCTTGCGTTCCGGCACGTTGCGGGTAGCGAGTATGGACCTAGGATGAGGCGAGGGGGAGGGCGCGAATGATTGCCAAGCCGCCGGCCGGGCCGGCCGCGCCCGACGCCGCCGCCTTCGCCGACGCTCACCGCGCGCTGCTCGCCGACCGTTCGATCCAGTTCGATCTGCCGCCCGTCGAAGTGGCGGAGCCGCCTTTATGGCTGAAGCGGCTGCTCGAACGGCTCGCGCAAAGCGACATCGGCCTGCCCGGCATCCCCGATTGGATGCGCTCGATCGCCAATTTCTTCGACAATGTCGCGCCCGGCCTGGGGACGGTCTTCTGGATCGTGCTCGCTCTCGTGGTGATGGCGGCGCTCTGGGCGATGCTTCGCTTCGTTGTGCCTCGGCTGCGGCGGCGGCGGGCGGGCGAAGCGGCCGAGGAGAGCTGGCGTCCCGCCGCCGAGCCGGCAATGCTTCTCCTCGGCGAGGCCGACGAGCTCGCCGGCCGCGGCCTTTACGGCGACGCCGCCCGGCTCCTCCTCCACCGGAGCATCGCCGACATCGAGGAGCGCCGCCCCGATCTGGTCCGGCCGGCCCTGACCAGCCGCGACATCGCCGCGTTGAGCGAGATCCCGGCGCCGCCGCGCTCGGCCTTCGCCCGGATCGCGATGCTGGTCGAACGAAGCCTGTTCGCGCGCCGGCCGCTCGACGATTGCGACTGGCGCGACTGCCGCGCCGCTTATGAACGCTTCGCCTTCGCCGACGGGTGGCGCGGTTGAGCGCCGGAGCGCCGTTCAGCGGCCGGCTCGTGATCGGGCTGATCGCCGCCGGCCTCGCCGCCTTCGCGGCCCTGCTTCTTCTGCTCGCTTTCGGCGGCCAGCCCGGCGCCGGGCGCGACGGCAGGGGCCATGCGCTGTCGGCCGGAGCGACCGGCTTCAAGGGGCTGGTGACGCTGGTCGGGCGATTCCGCAAGGCGGCGATGATCGGCGATCCCGCCGATCTCGCCGCCGAGCATCTCGTCGTCGTCGCGCTCGAACCGCAGACCCGGCCCGAGGCGGTCGAGCGCCTGCTCGAGCTCCGCCGCGGCCGGGCGACGCTTGCTGATCCTGCCCAAATGGGTCACGATCGCCGATCCGGCGCGGCGCGGCTGGGTCCGCGCCATGGGGCCGGGCGCGGGCGCCGAGGCCGAGCCGCTGCTCGGCGCCAAGATCGAGGTGGATGTCGCGGCGGCGAGCCAAAGCGGCGCCCTCGCCCGCGGCGAAGACATCCTCTACGGCCTCGCCGTGCCGGTGCCGAGCGAGGCGCAGACGATCGCCGGCCCGGGCGTGACCCCTCTGGTCCGAATTGCCGGCGGCGGCGCCTTGCTGGCGCGGCTCGGCGACCAGCCCCATTATGTCGCCGCCGATCCGGACCTGTTCAACAATCACGGCCTTCGCGATCCCGCCGCGGCGAGCGCCGCGCTGGCGCTGATCGACGCCCTCAACTCGACCGAGGCCGAAGCGGTCGGCTTCGATCTCACCGTCAACGGCCTGACCGCTCAGTCCTCGCCCAATCTGCTGCGCTCGGCGCTCGAGCCGCCGTTCCTGCCGATGATCCTCGCCCTCGTCGCCGCGGCCCTGCTCGCCGGGCTTCACGGCGCCTTCCGCTTCGGCCAGGCGCGGCGCGAGCCGCGCGCGATCGCCTTCGGCAAGGCCGCCCTGGTCGAGAACAGCGCCGGCCTGATCCGGGCGGCGCGGCGCGAGGCGCGACTGGGCGGCGCCTATGCCGAAGTCATCCGCCAGGAAGCGGCGCGGACCACCGGCGCCTCGCACTGGCTGAGCGAGGCGGAGACGGACAATTATCTCGACCGCCTCGGCCCGCCCGGCCGGCCGGGCTTCAGCGCGCTCGCCGCCCGGCTCTCCCTCGCCCGCGACCGGCAGGCGCTGGTCGCCGCGGCGCGCGACCTGTTCCAATGGAAGAAGGACATCATCCGTGAACGTGACAGACGTCAAAGCCCTCGCCGACACGATCCGGCAGGATGTCGCCAAGGCGATAATCGGCCAGGACGAGGCGGTCGAGCTGATGCTGATCGCCCTGTTCTCGTCGGGCCACGTGCTGCTGGAAGGGCCGCCGGGGACCGCGAAGACCTTCCTCGCTTTATGTTTCGCACGCGTGCTCGGGCTCGATTTCGGGCGGATCCAGTTCACCCCGGATCTGATGCCGGGCGACATACTGGGCTCCAATTTGTTCAACTTCCAGACCAGCCAGTTCACCCTGACCCGAGGCCCGGTCTTCTGCGAGCTGCTGCTCGCCGACGAGATCAACCGGACCCCGCCCAAGACCCAGGCGGCGCTCCTGGAGGCGATGCAGGAGCGCGCAGTCACCATCGACGGCGAGACCCACGCTTTGCCCGGCCGCTTCATGGTCATCGCCACCCAGAATCCGATCGAGCAGCAGGGCGTCTATCCGCTGCCCGAGGCGCAGCTCGACCGCTTCCTGTTCAAGCATCTGATGGGCTATCCCTCGGCCGAGGAAGAGAAGAGGATCGTCGCCAATCACGGCGCCCGCTTCGGAGCGCCGCGGCCCGAGGATTGGGGGATCGAGCCCAAGGTCGAGCCGGCGGCGCTCGCCGGGGCGATCGCCGCGGTCGAGGCGATCCCGATGGTCGGCGAGGTCGTCGATTATGTCGTCGCCCTGGTCCGCGCGACCCGCGAGGCGCCCGACCTCGAAGGCGGCGCTTCCCCACGCGCCGCGGCGATGCTGGCCGGCGCGGCGCGGGCGCGGGCGGCGCTCGACGGGCGCGACTATGTCCTCCCCGACGACGTCAAGGCGCTCGCCCCGGCGGTGCTCCGGCACCGGGTGCTGCTCTCCGCCGCCGCCGAGATCGAGGGCCGGCCGGTCGAAGGCGTGATCCAGCGCCTGATCGAGGCGATCGAGGCGCCGCGTTGATCTATCCGACCCGCCTTGCCATCCTCGCCGCCGCGGCGATCGCTCCGCTGGCGCTGCTGATCGCTCTGATCGCGCCGGCCTGGTGGACCGGCGGCCTGGCGCTGCTCGGGCTGCTCCTCCTGCTCTCGCGCTCGACGTGCTGGGCGGCGGGGCGGCAGCGTCGAGGTGACCTGCGAGGGCCCGCGCGCGGCCGGCATCGGCGAGAGCTTCGCGGTGACCGCCGCAGGCGCGTTTCGCGCGGTCGGCGCCGAGCGGCCTGCAATTCGCGCTCGGCGTCTCCGGCCCGGTCGCCGCGCCGTTCGGCCTTCGCGCCGAGGGCGAAGCGGGCAGGGGCGCGGCGATCCTGCTCAAGGCCGAGCGGCGCGGCACGGTCCGGCTCGACATGCTCTGGCTGCGCTGGCGCGGCCGGCTCGGCCTGGTCTGGAAGCAGCGCCAGCTCGGCGCTCGACCAGGCGATCCTGATCACGCCCGACATACGCCGGCTGCGCGAGGAGAGCGCCCAGATGCTGCAACCGCGAGGCGATGCACGGCATCAAGGCGCAGCTGCAGATCGGCGAGGGCGCCGAGTTCGAGGCGCTCGCCGATTACCGCCAGGGCATGGACCGGCGCGCGATCGACTGGAAGCAATCGGCCCGCCACACCGCCTTGATCGGCAAGGAATATCGGACCGAGCGCAACAACAATGTGATCATGGCGCTCGACGCCGGCCGGGCGATGTCGCGAGCCGCTCGACGGCGTGCCGCGGGTCGACCGGGCGGTCTCCGCGGCCCTGCTCACCGCCTTCGTCGCGCTGAAGGACGGCGACCGGGTCGGCCTGTTCGCCTTCGATTCGCGGCCGCGCGCGTCGAGCCGGCCGATTTCGGGTCCGCGCGCCTTCCCGATGCTTCAGCGGGTCGCCGCCGGGAGTCGATTATTCGGCCGAGCGAGACCAATTACACGCTGGCGCTGGCGACTCTGGCGAGCGGCCTCAACCGGCGCTCGCTGATCATCGTCTTCACCGAATTCGCCGACACGATCAGCGCCGAACTGATGCTGAACGCGGTCGGCGCGCTCCTCAAGCGCCATCTCGTCCTGTTCGTCGTGATGAAGGACGAGGAGCTCGAAGCCTTCACCGCCGCCGAGCCGGCCGAGCCCGACGACGTCAGCCGGGCGGTCACCGCCGCCGCGCTGCTGCGCGAGCGGCAGCTGGTGATGACCCGGCTCCGCCACCTCGGCGTCCACGTCGTCGAGGCCGCGGCGGCGGATGCCGGGCCGGCTCTGGTCAACGCCTATCTCGACATGAAGCGAAGGAGCCTGCTGTGACGCGCCGCCGATTCGCGCCACTTCCGCGCCGCGCGCGAGGCCGAATGGCGGCGGCTCGAGGACATATTGACCCGGGCCGAGAAGAAATCGGTGCGCGCGCTCGCCGACGAGGAGCTGCTCGCGCTGCCGATCCTCTATCGCGGCGCCCTCTCCTCGCTGTCGGTGGCGCGCGAGACCTCGCTCGATCACGAGCTGATCACCTATCTCGAGGGCCTGTGCGCGCGCGCCTATTTCTACGTCTACGGCGTGCGCACCTCGGCCGGCAAGCGGCTCGCCGCCTTCTTCCGGACGCGATTGGCCGGCGGCGGTGCGAAGCCTGTGGCGCGAGACGCTGGCGTCGCTCGCTTTGACCCTGATCGGCGCGCTCGCCGGCTATCTGCTCGTCAGCGGCGATCCCGCTGGTTCGACGGCATCGTCCCGGCGGGCCTCGCCGGCGGCCGCGACTTCAGCGCCTCGGCCGAGAGCCTGCGCGACACGCTCTACCACGCCGAAGGCGCGCAAGGCCTCGAGCACCTTCGCCACCTATCTCTTCACCCATAACAGCCAGGTCTCGATCCTCGCCTTCGCTTTGGGCTTCGCCTTCGGCATCCCGACCGCCCTCCTCCTCATCCACAACGGCGCGATGCTCGGGCGCGATCCTGGCTTTGTTCGCGTCGCGCGGGCTCGGGCCTGGAAATGGGCGGCTGGCTGATCATCCACGGCTCGACCGAATTCTTCGCCATCGTGCTCGCCGGCGCGGCCGGCTTCAGGATCGGCTGGAGCGTCGTCTTTCCCGGCGAGGAGACCCGGCTCGCCGCGGCGACCGGCGCCGGGCGCTCCGCCGCGCTGGTGATGGCGGGCGTGGTGGTGATGCTGCTCTTCGCCGGCCTGCTCGAAGGCTTCGGCCGGCAGCTGATCGTCAACGACGGCGCCCGCTACGTCGATCGGCCTGTCGCTGCTCATCTGCTGGCTCGCCTATTTCTATCTGCCGCGGCGGGCCGCCAATGGCTGAAATCGTGCTCCGCCGCGACGCCGACGCCGAGCGGCGGCGCAGCCTGGTCACGCCCGAGGGCGTCGATCTCAGCCTTCGCCTCGCCGACGGCGGCCAGCGCGTCGGCGCGCTTCCTCATCGACCTCCTGATCATGGCCGGCATCCTGATCGCGATGACCGTCCTTTTGTTCATCCTGCTGATCGGCCTGATCGGCTTCGGCCCGGCCGCGGCCGAGGGCGTGGCGATCGTCTGGCTGCTCGGCTTCTTCCTGCTCAGGAACTTCTATTTCGCGCTGATGGAGATGGGGCCGCGCGCGGCGACGTTCGGCAAGCGCGCGATGGGCCTGCGCGTGGTCGCGCGCAGCGGCGAGCGGCTGACCGCCGACCGGGTCATCGTCCGCAACCTGATGCGCGAGATCGAGTTCTATCTGCCGGTCACCTTCCTCTTCGACAATGCGGCGCGAGGGCGGCGATCGGCGCTCCGCTCGCTCTCGCCGGCTTCGGGTGGACGGCGATCTTCCTGTTCTTCCCGTTGTTCAACAAGGATCGGATGCGGGTCGGCGATCTGCTCGCCGGGACCTGGGTGATCAGCGCGCCGCCGAAGAGGCTGTCCTACGATCTCGGCGACGTCCGCGCCGAGCGCGAGGGCTGGACGTTCAGCGACGCCCAGCTCGACGTCTACGGAGTCTACGAGCTGCAGACGCTCGAGCGCGTGCTTCGCGACGGCGACGCCCGGGCGATCGCCACCGTCGCCGCCGCGATCCGCGCCAAGATCGCGGTCTGGGGCGGCGGCGATCACGACTTCCTCCACGCTTATTACGACGCGAGCCGGGCGCGGATGGAGCGCGGCCTCCTGTTCGGCAAGCGCCGCGAGGACAAGCACGACCGCTAGTCCAGCTCATGACCGCTAAATAGGGACAGTCCCCATTTTCCGTCACCCCAGCGAAGGCTGGGGTCCATACGGAGGCAGCATGGATGCCAGCCTACGCTGGCATGACGGGGTGGGTTCAGCCGGCCCCGCTTACGATCCGCTCGGCCTGCGCGAACAGGGCCGGATCGACCTCGGCGTCCGCGGCGGCGGCGTTCTCGTCGATCTGGGCGGGGCGCGAGGCGCCGACGATGGCGGACGCCACATTGGGCTCGCGAAGCACCCAGGCGAGAGCGAACTGGGCGAGGCTGAGCCCGGCCTCGGCGGCGAGCGGCTTCAGCCGCTGCACCGCTTCGAGCACCGGCGGCCGAAGCCAGGCGCCGATCCAGCCGCCCATCTCCTCGCTGGTCGCCCGGCTGCCGGCCGGCGGCGGCGAATCCGGGCGATATTTGCCGGTCAGCACCCCCTGGGCGAGCGGCGACCAGACGATCTGCGAAATGCCATTGGCGGCGCAGAGCGGGATCACCTCGTTCTCCGGCTCGCGCCAGAGCAGGGAATATTGCGGCTGGCTCGAGACGAAGCGGGCGACGCCCGCCATTTCGGTCGCCGCCCGGATCCTGTCGGCCGGCCATTCGGAAAAGCCGATATGGCGCGCCTTGCCGCCCTCGACGGCGCGGGTCAGCGCCGCCATCGTCTCCTCGAGCGGAGTGCCGTCGTCGTAGCGGTGGCATTGATAGAGGTCGACAAAATCGGTGTTGAGCCGCTTCAGCGAGGCGTCGAGCTGCTTTTCGATCTGAGCGGCGGAGAGGCCGTAATCACTCTCGGTCATCGGGAAGAAGAGCTTGGTGGCGAGGATGTAGGACGAGCGCGGCCGGCCGGCGAGCGCCTCGCCGAGGAAGGTCTCGGCGGCGCCGCGGCCGTAAATGTTGGCGGTGTCGATGAAGTTGATGCCGACCTCGAAGGCGCGGTCGAGGCAGGCCCGCGCCGCTTCGGTCTCGACGCCGACGCCGTAGGTGAGCCAGGAGCCGAGCGAGATCGCCGACACGTCGAGATCGCTCGAGCCGAGCCGTCTGTACTTCATGTCAGCCTCCTTCCGGAACGAGCACCGCCGCCCCTTCAATCCTGCCGGCGCGCAAAAGGTCCAGCGCTTCGTTGGCGCGGGCGAGCGGGAAGATTCTGGTCCGCGTCCTCACCGGCACCCGGGCCGCGATTTCGAGGAATTCGATACCGTCGTCCCGAGTCAGGTTGGCGACGGAGAGGATCGAGCGCTCGCCCCAGAGATCGGCATAGGGGAAGCCTGGCACGTCGCTCATGTGGATGCCGGCGCAGACGACCCGGCCGCCCTTGCGGACCCGCCTCAGCGCTTCGGGGACGAGCGCGCCGACCGGGGCGAAGAGGATCGCCGAATCGAGCTCCTCGGGCGGCGCCGCTCCCGAATCCTGGGCCGAGGCGCAGCCGAGCGAGCGCGCGAAGGCCTGCGCTTCGCGATCGCCGGGGCGGGTGAAGGCGTGGACCCGGCGGCCGGCCGCGACCTGGGCGAGGATATGGGCGGCGGCGCCGAAGCCGTAGAGGCCGAGCGCCTCCCCCTCCCCGGCCAGCTTCAGAGCGCGCCAGCCGATCAGCCCGGCGCAGAGCAGGGGCGCCGCCTCGACGTCGCCATACACGTCCGGGATCGGGAAGCAGTAGCGCGCGTCGGCGACGATGTGGCTGGCGAAGCCGCCGTCGCGGGTGAAGCCGGTGAACAAAGGATCGTCGCACAGATTCTCGCGGCCTGCGAGGCAATAAGGGCAATGGCCGCAGGTCCGGCCCAGCCAGGGCACGCCGACCCGTTCGCCGGTGCCGGCGACGCGGCCGACGATCTCGTGGCCGGGGACGATCGGCAGCGAGCCCGCAATGTCGCCGTCGACGATGTGGAGGTCGGTGCGGCACACGCCGCAGGCCGCGACCTCGATCAGCAGCTCGCCCGGGCCGGGCGTCGGCATCGGCCGCTCGACCATCCGCAGTCGTTCGCCCGGCCGATCGAGCTGCATCGCGCGCATCATCCCCCCACCTTACCCCACGGAGTCATTCCGGCGAAAGCCGGAACCCATGAACACCGTGGTTGCAAGGCGGGCGCGGACCCGATCGCCCTTCCCTTCTATTCCGTGTTCATGGGTCCCGGCTTTCGCCGGGATGACTCGGGTGGGTTTGTCCATTACGCAGGCGCCATGAGCCTCCCGCCCTTGTTCGATCGCCTGCGCCTGCCCGCGATCGGCGCGCCCCTGTTCATCGTCTCCAACCCCGATCTCGTCATCGCCCAGTGCAAGGCGGGGATCGTCGGCTCCTTTCCGGCGCTGAACGCGCGGCCGCAGAGCCTGCTCGACGAATGGCTGCACCGGATCACCGAGGAGCTGGCCGCCTGGGACCGCGACCATCCCGACGCGCCGGCCGCGCCTTACGCGGTCAACCAGATCGTCCACCGATCCAACGCGCGGCTGAGGAGGACATGGCGACCTGCGCAAAATGGAAGGTGCCGATCGTCATCACCTCGCTCGGCGCGCTCGTCGAAGTCAACCAGGGCGTCCACGGCTGGGGCGGGATCACGCTCCACGACATCATCAACGACCGCTTCGCGCGCAAGGCGGTCGAGAAAGGCGCCGACGGCATCATCGCGGTCGCGGCCGGCGCCGGCGGCCATGCCGGGCGGCTCTCGCCCTTCGCCCTGGTCCAGGAGATCCGCGACTGGTTCGACGGGCCGCTGATCCTGTCGGGCGCGATCGCCACCGGCCGCGCCATCCTCGCCGCGCAGGCGATGGGCGCCGATCTGGGCTATATCGGCTCGCCGTTCATCGCCACCGCCGAGGCCAATGCGACCGACGCCTACAAGCAGGGCATTTGCGAGGGCCGCGCCGACGACATCGTCTATTCGAGCCTGTTCACCGGCGTGCACGGCAATTATCTGCGCAAGTCGATCGAGCTGGCCGGCCTCGACCCGGCCAACCTGCCCGAAGGCGACATCAAGACGATGGATTTCGGCACCGGCGACGGCTCCAAGGCCAAGGCCTGGCGCGACATCTGGGGCTCGGGCCAGGGCATCGGCGCGATCGACTGCGTCCGCCCGGCGGGCGATTATGTGGCGCGGCTGATCGAGGAATATGCCGAGGCGAAGGCGGCGCTGGCGGCGAAGGCGAGATAAATCCTCCCCTCGTTTTCGAAGGGGAGGGGGACCATGCGCAGCATGGTGGAGGGGCCTCTACGGCGACAGAAGCCCCTCCACCGCACTTCGTGCGGTCCCCCTCCCTGCAAATGCAGGGGAGGATTGGTCACGCCGCCTTCTTCAGGTGCCGCCGCCCGAGCAATTCGGCGATCTGGACCGCGTTCAGCGCCGCGCCCTTCCTGAGATTGTCGGAGACGCACCAGAGCGAGAGGCCGTTGTCGACGGTCGGATCCTCGCGGACGCGGCTGACGTAGGTGGCATATTCGCCGACGCATTCGACCGGGGTGACGTAGCCGCCGTCCTCGCGCTTGTCGACGAGCATGATGCCCGGCGCCTCGCGCAGGATCGCCTGCGCCTCGGCGGCGCTGAAATCTCCTTCTCGAACTCGATGTTGATCGCCTCCGAATGGCCGACGAAGACCGGGACGCGGACGCAGGTCGCGCTGACCTTGATCTTCGGATCGAGGATCTTCTTGGTCTCGACCACCATTTCCATTCCTCGCTGGTCGAGCCGTCGTCGAGGAAGTCGCCGGCCTGGGGGATGACGTTGAAGGCGATCTGCTTGGTGAAGGTCGCGCGCCTCGGCGCTGTCGCCGACGAAGATGTTGCGGCTCTGCTCGAACAATTCGTCCATCCCCGCCTTGCCGGCGCCGGAGACCGACTGGTAGGTGGCGACGACGACGCGCCTGATCGTCGCGGCGTCGTGCAGCGGCTTCAGCGCCACCACCATCTGCGCGGTCGAGCAATTGGGATTGGCGATGATGTTGCGCTTGCGATAGCCGTCGATCGCCTCGGGATTCACCTCGGGCACGATCAGCGGCACGTCCGGATCCATCCGGAAATAGGAGCTGTTGTCGATCACCGTGCAGCCCGCCGCGGCGGCGATCGGCGCATATTGCTTCGACGACCGCCGAGCCCGCCGCGAACAAGGCGATGTCCCAGCCGGCGAAATCGAAATGCTCGATGTTGCGGACCTTCAGCTCCTTGCCGCTGTCGCCGAAGTCGATGACGTCGCCGGTCGAGCGCGGGCTGGCGACCGCGGCGATCTCGTCGGCCGGGAATTGGCGCTCGGCGAGGATGTTCAGCATCTCCCGCCCGACATTGCCGGTCGCGCCGACCACGACCACCCGATAACCCATTTTCTTCTCTCTCCGATCTGAGCGCCGCGCCGCTATCGCATGAGCGCGGCGAAGGCGATATGGCATGCGCGCGAGCGGGGGACAAGGGAGGGGCGGATGAAGCGCGTGGCGGCGTTGCTGGCGGTGCTTCGCCCTGCTCCTCGCCGCGATGGCGCTGAAGGGCGCGCTTGCTCGCCCTGCCCGCGCCCGCCTGCCGGGCGCCGGACGGCTTCGACGCCGAACCGGGCGGCGGCGCGGCTGGAGCGCATCCTCGGCGACCAGCGGCCGCATCCGGTCGACAGCGACGCCGGCGACGCGGTGCGCGCGCGGCTGATCGCGGAGATGCGTGCGCGTCGGGCCTCGATCCCGCGCGTCACCGACGATTTCGCCTGCAACGGCGACGCCGCGGCCGGGCGGTCAGCTGCGCGCGGGTGCGCAACCTCGTCGCGACGATCGGCCCGGCCGAAGGGCGGCACCTCCTCCTCGTCTCGCATTACGATTCGACCTTCGCCGGGCCGGGCGCGGCCGACGACGGCATCGGCGTCGCGACGATGCTCGAGGTCGCCGCACTGCTGCGCGGGCGGCGGCTGGCGCGGCCGGTCACCTTCCTGTTCAACGAAGGCGAGGAGATCGGGCCTGCTCGGCGCCCGCGCCTTCCTCGAGCGCGATCCGCTCGCGGCGCGGGTCGACACGCTGATCAACCTCGAGGCGCGCGGCGTCAGCGGGCCGGCGATCATGTTCGAGACCAGCCGGCCGAACGGCGCCGCGATCGCGCTCTACCGCGCCGCCGCGGCGCGGCCGGTGGCCAATTCGCTTCTCGACCGACCTCTACCGCCTGATCCCCAATTCGACCGACGTCGCCGTGTTCGAGGAGCGGCCCTGGACGATCCTCAACTTCGCGGTGATCGGCAACGAGACCCGCTATCACAGCGCCGGCGACGATCTCGCCGCGCTCGACCGGCGCAGCCTCCAGCATATGGGCGATCAGGCGCTGGCGGTGACCGATGCGGGCGGCGGCGGGCGAGGCGCCGGCGGCGGGCGGCGAGCGGCTCTATGCCGATCTGCTCGGCCGGGCGCTGATCGTGCTGCCGCTGCTGTTCGGGCTGGTCCTGCTCGGCCTGCTGCTGCTCTTCTTCCTGATCGAAGGCTGGCGGCGGCGCGCGCTCGGCCGGCCGCTGCTGGCGATGGCGGCGGCGCTCGCCGGATCGGCCGCGCTCGCCTTTGCCGGCCATTTCATCGTCCAGCTGCTTCGCGCCGGCGATTATTGGCGCGCCTATCCGCTGGTCGACGACGACCGCGGTCTACGCCTCGGCGCTCGCCGCCTGCGTCGTCGGCCTTGCTCTTCGTCGCGCGCGACGGCGAGCGGACCCGGCTGCGCGCCGCCTTCTGGCTGCTCTTCACCGGCCTCGGCGCGGCGTTCTGCGCGTCGCGCCGGGCGCGGCGATCTACTTCCTGCTGCCGCCGCTCGCCGCCGCGCTCGGCATGGCGGCGGCAGCGCTGGTTCGCCTGGGCCGAGCAGCGCCGGCGCGATCGCCGCGGCGCTGCTGCTCTTCCTGACCTTGGGCCGGTGCTGGCATCTGTTCGAGGAATTGATGAACGGCGGCCCGCTCTGGGCGTTCGCGCCGCTGGGCGCGGCGATCATGCTGCCCGCCTTGATCGAGCTGCTGCCCGTGCTGTCGCGGCATGCGCGCCGCTGCTCGCCGCGGCGGGCGCCGCTCGATCTCGCCATCTTGGGCTGGCTCGTCGCCGGCCTGACGCCCGCCTACAGCGCCGACCGGCAGCAGCTCTTCACCATCGAATATGTCTGGGACGAGAGCGCGCGCGCGGGCCGCTTCGCGGTCAACAATGACGGCGCGCCGGTGCCCTTCGCCGCCGACTGGGAGCGGGCCGAAATGCCCTACACGACGCGGCGCCGCTGGGCCGCGCCGGCGCCGGCCGCGCCGGTCGCGGCGCCCGGCAGTGACCTTGGTCGCGCAGCAGCCGGTCGCCGGCGGCCGCCGCCTCCGGCTCCGCCTCGCCGCCAACGGCGCCGAGAGCATCGCCCTGATCGCGCCGCCCGAGGCGCGGCTGCGCGCGGCCGGCGCGCGGCGCCTTCGTCCGCCGCTTCGGCCGCGGCGCGCGAGACCGACAAATATTACCTGCGCTGCGTCGGCCGCGCCTGCGACGGCGCGGTGCTCGACGTGATCGTCGCCGGCGCCGCGCCGGTCGATTTCACCATCGTCGGCCTGCGCCCCGGCCTGCCCCCCGCCGCCGCGCCGCTGGTCCGCGCCCGCCCGGCGACGGCGCGGCCGCAATATGGCGCCGACGCCACCCTCGCGATCGGCAAGGTCCGGCTCTAGGCCTTTCCCGCATTCGGGCTGGTCGAGCGGAAGGAGCCCTCTCCCTCGGCGATTGTATCTTTTGCAAACGCGCATCTTTGGAATGTCCGCAATGGGTGGATTGTGTTGAAGAAGTCCGCTTTTGCCAGAAGCGGACGTTGGTGCTGGAACGGGACGAGCGAGGCCCGGGTGGTCACGCGGGCATCGGCTGGGGCGGCATCGGGATCAGCTTGGCGAGCTTGCGCAGGTTCTGGGCGGTGGCGGCCAGGAGGAACTCGTCTTTTGCTCCGTTGGGGCCTCTCAGACGCAGGCGATCCAGCTTCAGGATGCGCTTGAGGTGCGCGAACAGCATCTCGACCTTCTTCCGTTCGCGTCGCGAGGTGAGATAGGCGTCGGTGAGCGAGAGGTCGCGGGCCAGATCCCGTGCGCCTTCATGGATCGAGCGCGGGACCTTGCGCGCGGGCTGGCCGGGACAGCAACGCGGCTTTAGCGCGCAGGCGTCGCAGTCGCGTTTGCTCGCCCGGTACCGCATGAAGCCGTCCTTGTGGACACCGGAGCGAGGTGTGGCATAGGCGCGGTGGAACTGCCTCAGCTCCTTGCCGCCGGGGCAGATATAGCGGTCCCGCTCGTGATCATAGGTGAAGTCTGATCGAGCGAAGCTGCCGTCGCTGCGATCGGCCTTTTCGAACACCGGGATGTGCGGCTCGATGCCGCGCTCGTGGACCAGCCAGGCGAGGTTGGCGGCATCGCCATAGCCCGTGTCGGCGGCGAGCCGCTCGGGCCAGAGGCCGAACCGCTCCCGGGTCCGGTCGAGCATGACGCGCTGCGCCGTTACCTCGGCTTGGCGCACGGCCGTGGTCGCCTCGACGTCCATGATCACCGCATGCTTCAGGTCGATCAGATAGTTGGTGCAATAAGCGAAGAAGGCGAGCCCGCCATTGGCGCCGGTCCAGCGTGACGCCGGATCGGCGACGGATATGAACTTGGGCGCCACCGGCGTCGCGCCGCCGAACGCGGCATCGTCCAGCACCGCCAGATACTCGCGCACGGCATGGCTGGCGGCCTCGGGCGGAAGCCCCTCGTCACCGGGCACGCCGCGCTGGCGGTTGGCGTCGGCCTTGATCAGCGAGGCATCAACCGCAAAGCCCTCGCCGCCGACCAGCCCCTCGGCCATGCAGCGCCGGACACTCGCCTCGAATAGCTCGCGCAGCAGGTTGCTGTCGCGGAAGCGGCCGTGGCGGTTCTTCGAGAAGGTCGAGTGATCCGGCACGGTGCCGTCCAGCCCGAGCCGGCAGAACCAGCGATAGGCAAGGTTGAGATGCACCTCGTCGCACAACCGCCGCTCCGAGCGGATGCCGAGGCAATAGCCGATGATCAGCATCCGGATCATCAGCTCGGGATCGATCGAGGGCCGGCCCGTCTCGCTGTAATAGGGCCGTAGATGCTCGCGGATGCTCGACAGGTCCACAAACCGGTCGATCGAGCGCAGCAGGTGATCCGCTGGAACATGCCGCTCGAGGCTGAAGCTGTAGAACAGCGCCTCCTGCATCACCGTCCGCTCGCCCATCATCAGCCCGCCTCCCGCTGCCGGGCCGACTGAATCAGATCACCACCACGACTTCAACGTCGAGTTTTTCAACACAATCGACCCATTGCGGACATTGGCGGTATGGCAGCTTCGCGCCCATATTTGCCGTTTGAGTGCCTAGGCGGACCTCCCGAAAGCTGCCGTTCCGATGAAGCTCGCGACAGCCGAGGCCCAGAGCGTGTGACGCAGCCGATCAGCTAGTGTGGCGATTTCGGAAATTCGCCAGATCGGATGGAGGGCTCGGAGCGAATTTCCGAATCTCCAGCCACACTAGCAAACTAATGATTCTAGTGTGCTTTTTGAATTTGAAGTTCGCTCCGAGCGCGATCCGATAATGGGGCGAACTTCAAATTCAGCACACTAGGAGATGTCGCCATCCAGTTCCTGCTGCCGGATGCTTGTTTGCGACAGTCCACGAGACTGTTCAGGCCGCTCGGGTGATAGAGACTTTCAAGCCTTCGTTGCTGCTTTCCGTTTCCACGCTGGCCCCCAGCTGCTGGGCGAGTGCCTTCACGATGGTCGTGCCCAATCCGCCGCCCGGTCTTGGGGCTTCGTCCGGCGTCTTCCCGGCCCCATTGTCCGAGATGATCAGCTTCCAGTCGGATTCATCGACTTCGTAGGTGACCAGGATCTGTGCGCCGGCCTTGTTGGAAGGGAAAGCATATTTGATTGCGTTGATCACCAGCTCCGTGACGATGAGACCGAGACTGACCGCCTTGGCCGAGTCCACCGTTCCCTCGTCGGCGCTGACCTTGACCGCGATCGGATGCTGTTCCGTGATCATCGACGATGCCAAGGCGCCGCACAGTTTCGACAGATAGGTGCTGACGTCGATCCGGTCGATGCCCTTGGAGGCATGGAGCTGCAGTTGTACTTCAGCCACCGACATCACACGCTGATGGGCATCTTGAAGATGCTGGCGCGTCTCCTCCGACGTGACCGCCCGCGCTTTCAGCATCAATATGCTCGCGATGATCGAGAGGCTGTTGGCGACACGGTGCTCCATTTCCTGAAGCAGAACCTGTTTTTGTCGCAGCAGCTCCTCGGTGCGTTCCAGAAGATCCTGCTTCTCGTGCTCAATCGCCCGCCGAGTTGTGACATCGCTGAAGGCCAAAAGGATCGTCGTGTTGGGGCTATCCTCGTAGAGCACCTTGCGGGCATTCAGCAGCATCGTCTTGCGGCCGATTCCCGGAAAATCATGCTCGACCTCGAAGGCGTCCATGGCTGCCTTCTCGGGAATGATCGTTTCCAGCAGAACCCGAAGCGCAGGGATGTCCCATTGGCCGTCGCCGAGCGAGTAAAGCAGGCAGCCACGCGTCTGTTCATGATCGACCTTGAACGTCTCGTAAAAGGAGCGGCTGGCCGCAAGCACGTGAAACGAGTCATTCAGCACGAGGAAGGGCTCGGGAATCGTGTTCACGATCGCTTGCGCCAGGATCTGCGCGTCTTCGATTTTGTCGGTTGAGTGCAGCATGGACTGGAAAGCTTGCCCGTTCTGGAGCGCGAGGGTTATCCTGGGATCGGGGCTCGACGCCCCAAAGGGAAGCACTACCCCTTCCCGCGACAAAAGTCGCCTTTGCTAAATTCGGGATCGATCCGGTCCATCGTCAGACGCAGCGCCTACCTGCTCGCGAATGTCCCGATTTCCAGATCGAGATTGAGACCGCGAACGTCCGCTTCCGGCCAGAAGCGGACATGCAGCCAACCCGTTCGAATGTCCGCTTTCCACCGATTGTGTTGAAAAACTCGACGTTGAAGTCGTGGTGGTGATCTGATTCAGTCGGCCCGGCAGCGGGAGGCGGGCTGATGATGGGCGAGCGGACGGTGATGCAGGAGGCGCTGTTCTACAGCTTCAGCCTCGAGCGGCATGTTCCAGCGGATCACCTGCTGCGCTCGATCGACCGGTTTGTGGACCTGTCGAGCATCCGCGAGCATCTACGGCCCTATTACAGCGAGACGGGTCGGCCCTCGATCGATCCCGAGCTGATGATCCGGATGCTGATCATCGGCTATTGCCTCGGCATCCGCTCGGAGCGGCGGTTGTGCGACGAGGTGCATCTCAACCTTGCCTATCGCTGGTTCTGCCGGCTCGGGCTGGACGGCACCGTGCCGGATCACTCGACCTTCTCGAAGAACCGCCACGGCCGCTTCCGCGACAGCGACCTGCTGCGCGAGCTATTCGAGGCGAGTGTCCGGCGCTGCATGGCCGAGGGGCTGGTCGGCGGCGAGGGCTTTGCGGTTGATGCCTCGCTGATCAAGGCCGACGCCAACCGCCAGCGCGGCGTGCCCGGTGACGAGGGGCTTCCGCCCGAGGCCGCCAGCCATGCCGTGCGCGAGTATCTGGCGGTGCTGGACGATGCCGCGTTCGGCGGCGCGACGCCGGTGGTGCCCAAGTTCATATCCGTCGCCGATCCGGCGTCACGCTGGACCGGCGCCAATGGCGGGCTCGCCTTCTTCGCTTATTGCACCAACTATCTGATCGACCTGAAGCATGCGGTGATCATGGACGTCGAGGCGACCACGGCCGTGCGCCAAGCCGAGGTAACGGCGCAGCGCGTCATGCTCGACCGGACCCGGGAGCGGTTCGGCCTCTGGCCCGAGCGGCTCGCCGCCGACACCGGCTATGGCGATGCCGCCAACCTCGCCTGGCTGGTCCACGAGCGCGGCATCGAGCCGCACATCCCGGTGTTCGAAAAGGCCGATCGCAGCGACGGCAGCTTCGCTCGATCAGACTTCACCTATGATCACGAGCGGGACCGCTATATCTGCCCCGGCGGCAAGGAGCTGAGGCAGTTCCACCGCGCCTATGCCACACCTCGCTCCGGTGTCCACAAGGACGGCTTCATGCGGTACCGGGCGAGCAAACGCGACTGCGACGCCTGCGCGCTAAAGCCGCGTTGCTGTCCCGGCCAGCCCGCGCGCAAGGTCCCGCGCTCGATCCATGAAGGCGCACGGGATCTGGCCCGCGACCTCTCGCTCACCGACGCCTATCTCACCTCGCGACGCGAACGGAAGAAGGTCGAGATGCTGTTCGCGCACCTCAAGCGCATCCTGAAGCTGGATCGCCTGCGTCTGAGAGGCCCCAACGGAGCAAAAGACGAGTTCCTCCTGGCCGCCACCGCCCAGAACCTGCGCAAGCTCGCCAAGCTGATCCCGATGCCGCCCCAGCCGATGCCCGCGTGACCACCCGGGCCTCGCTCGTCCCGTTCCAGCACCAACGTCCGCTTCTGGCAAAAGCGGACTTCTTCAACACAATCGGTCGTTTTCCGACATTCGACGGCTAACGCGATTAGCAGTCGGTATCCAGCGGAGGTATTGAGGGGCCGCTGCCGGGCGGCTGTGCGGACTTGGTGCCATTCCGCATTAAATCGGCTAGTGCGCCTTCCGTGGCCGACCTGTTCCAGACCGATCCTCCGCAGCCCGCTTCGTCCGCGGCGCCGGGCGAGAACGCGCCGCTCGCCGACCGGCTTCGGCCGCAAAAGCTCGACGACGTCGTCGGCCAGGAGCATCTGACCGGGCCGGACGGCGCGATCGCCCGGCAAGTCGCGGCGGGCAAGCTCGCCTCGATGATCCTGTGGGGGCCGCCGGGGACCGGCAAGACGACGATCGCGCGGCTGCTCGCCGATGCGGTCGGGATGCGCTTCGTCGCCATCTCGGCGGTCTTCTCGGGCGTGGCGGACCTCAAGAAGGTGTTCGCCGAAGCGCGCGAGCATATGAAGCTCGGCCGCCAGACTTTGCTGTTCGTGGACGAGATCCACCGCTTCAACCGCGCCCAGCAGGACGGCTTCCTGCCCTATGTCGAGGACGGCACCGTCGTCCTGGTCGGCGCGACCACCGAGAATCCGAGCTTCGAGTTGAACGCCGCCCTGCTGTCGCGCGCCCAGGTGCTGATCCTCAACCGCCTCGACAGCGCGGCGCTGTGCAAGCTGCTCGACCGCGCCGAGGAGCTGATCGGACGGCCGCTGCCGCTGACCGCCGAGGCGCGCGACGCGCTGGTCGCCACCGCCGACGGCGACGGCCGCTTCCTCCTCAACCAGGCGGAGACCCTGTTCTCGATCGAGATCGAGGAGCCGCTCGATCCCGGCGCGCTCGCCGCTTTGCTCCACCGCCGGGTCGCGGTCTACGACAAGGACCGCGAGGGCCATTACAACCTCATCTCGGCGCTTCACAAAGCGATCCGCGGCTCCGATCCGCAGGCCGCGCTCTACTATCTCGCCCGGATGCTGACCGCCGGCGAGGAGCCGCTCTATCTGCTCCGCCGGCTGACCCGCGCGGCGAGCGAGGATATCGGCCTCGCCGATCCCCAGGCGCTGGTCCAGTGCATCGCCGCCAAGGACACGTACGATTTCCTCGGCTCGCCCGAGGGCGAGCTCGCCATCGTCCAGGCCTGCCTCTACCTCGCCACCGCGCCCAAATCGAACGCGGTCTATGTGGCGCAGAAGGGCGCCTGGCGCTCGGCGAAGGAGACGGGCTCGCTGATGCCGCCGAAGAACATCCTGAACGCGCCGACCAAGCTGATGAAGCAGATCGGCTACGGCAAGGGCTATCGCTACGATCACGACGCCGAAGGCGGCTTTTCCGGCGACGATTACTGGCCCGAGGAGATGGCGCCGCAGACCTTCTACACGCCGACCGACCGCGGCTTCGAGAAGCGGGTCGCCGAGCGCATCGCCTGGTGGGAGGAGCAGCGCCATGCGAAGAAGGATTGAGCTCGCGCTCGTCGCGGCCCTGTTCGCGACAGGCCCGGCCGTCGCCCAAAATGCGCCGCCGGCGAGCGAGCTGGAGGAGGCCCTCGGCCGTCCCAGGCGGGTGCCGGTGATCCCGCCCGAACTTCGCCCGATGGTGCGGGAGGCAAGCCGGGATCGCCTGGTGATCCGCATGCTTGGCGGAAGCGACACCGCCATCGACATCAGCCAGTTCGAGCCGGAAAATTTCCAGCAGTTCGGCAACGGCCGCTTCCTCGGCTTCTCGTTCCTCGGCTATGAATTTTACGGCTACATGCTGGTCGATCGGGCAATGTCCGGAGTTACGGCGGTGATCGACACCGGCGACGCACCGGTCTTTTCGCCCGACGGCCGCCATTTCGCCGCCGTGCAACTGAGCGGCGCCGGCTTCGGCAATCTGGAGGGCCTCGGCATTTGGGCGGTGCGCCCCGCGGGCAGCGTGCCGATCCTCGCCAGCGACGTGCTGCCCGAGGGCGAGCAGTGGCGCATCGACGGCTGGCCGCGCGCCGATTGCGTCTCGGTCAGCTGGCTCGAACGTCCGTCCGGATCGCCGGAGCCCGCGCCGGACCGCCGCCATTTCGGCGTCGAGATCGGCGAACCGATCGCGGTCCGCGCCAGCTACGCTTTTCCGGGCTGCAACGTCACCGACGCGACCGGCAATGACTGAGCCGATCGACACCTGGGAGAAGGCCGTCGCCTTCGCGCTGTCGCTGCCCGGCACCGAGCTGTCGACCAGCTACGGCAAGCCGGCGGTCAAGGTGAACGGGCGCGCCTTCCTCTACACCGGCCATGAGGACAAGAGCTCGTTCGGAGTCGCGATCGATCTCGACACGGTCGAGATGCTCAAGGAGACCGACCCCGACAGCTTCTGGCAGAGCCCGCATTACGAAGGCTGGCCAGCCGTCCTGATCCGCTTCGACAGCCCGGATGCCGAACGAGTCCGCTCGGTCATCGAGCGCTCGCGCGACTGGACCGCCGCCAAGCCGCCGCCGAGGCCGCGCAAGAAGAAATGACGGCGCGATCCCAACGCCTTCGGACCGCGCCCTTGAATCAGGCTGCCTTCGCGCTCCCGGCGACGATCGCCTCCCGCAGGGTCCTGAGCGCCCGATCGACCTCCGAACGATCATCGTAGCCTCTCGGGGAATCCGCGATGGCCTCGCCGCTGGGGCCGATCAGCCGCCACCGCCACCTGCCTTGCGGATCCCTGAAGGTCAGGCCCTGGAATGGCGGCACCTCCCCTTCTTCCAGAGCGAAGGTGTCGGGATCGTTGCGGATCGCCTCTTCGATCTCCTCGTCGGTGAGCGCGCGCACGCGCTTCCAATCCGTCAGATCGCCCTCAACGTCCCCGTCCGAACCTGCCTTGGTAATTTTTCCGCTCATAATCTCTGGCCCGCCGTGCACTGATGATGCGCCTGTTATCGCCACGATCCGTATATCCCACGGCAACGACAATTTCATCTTCTCCGGGAATTCCAAGCGCCAGGTAGCGCAATTCGTCAGCTTCCAGGCGCGTGGTGGCTGGATCGATGACGTCCCCGTCCCAGATCGTTGTCACGCGACCGAAATCGAGCCCATGCTTCGCGAGGTTGGCGAGCCGCTTGTCCTCGTCCCATTCGAACCCCATGATCCACTCTAGCATGACTCCCCCTCAATTCACCCGCTTCGCAGCGATCGACTGGTCGGGAGCGAAGGGGAAACGTCACAAGGGCATCGCCGTCGCTTTGTGCGAGGTGGGCGATGCGGCGCCGGCCCTGGTTCGTCCCGGCCATGTCTGGTCGCGGATTGAGGTGCTCGATTGGCTGCTCGACGCCGCGGCGGACGCGCCGACGCTGTTCGGCTTCGATTTCAGCTTCGCGCCGCCGATCGCCGAGCGCGGCGAATATCTGCCCGGCGAGGCCGGGGTCCCCAAGACCGCGCGTGAATTCTGGGCCTATGTCGAGAGCCGCTGCGACGACGAGGACCTCGGCGCGGCGAGCTTTCTCGAGCGGGTCCACCGCCGCCATTTCTATTTCGGCATCGCCGACGGCGTGAAAGCGGAATTCATGCATTTCCGCCAGTGCGACGCCCGCCTCAACGCTTTGGGCGGCCGCAAGACGGCGAGCGCCTATGACGCGATCGGCGCCGCCCAGGTCGCCAAGGCGAGCTTTTCCGGGATGCGGCTTCTTCACCGGCTGGACGGCAAGGTGGCGGTCTGGCCGATGGACCGCCTTCCAGAGCGCGGCAGCGCCGTCGTCGAAATCTACACCCGAATCTACCTGCGCCGCGCCGGGCTTGCCGGAACGAAGCTCAGATCGAGGGTCGAGCTCGATCGCGCGCTGAAGGCGCTCGGCAGCCGCCCGGCGCGCCTCGGCTTCGAGCCCAACGACCACCAGACCGACGCTCTGGCGACCGCCGCCGGAATGCGGGCGCTGGCGATGGCCGAGCCATGCGCCTTCGCTCCCGAGGGCCTGACTCCCGAAATCGCCCGCACCGAGGGCTGGACGTTCGGCATTGCCTAGAATCGGTTGTAGTTGCGGAATAAAGGCGTAGTGTAGCCAGGTTCGCGGGGGACGCGGAATGGCTCGGGCAAAGAAACCCGCAAAGACGGCCGATCCGGTTGCTGCTAAGGACGAAGCCGCCGGCCAGAAGGGGAAGTTCAGCCTGGCGAAGATCGCCACGGCTGCTGCCGCCGTCGCTGCCGTTTCAGGCTCGGTCGTGACCTTTTCCGACAACCTGAAGAGCTTTTTTGTCGGTGGTGAAGAAATTACGGAACCGGCAGCCCATAATACGGCCGCGCTTCCGGCCCCGACGCCACCGCCGCCAGCGCCGCCAGCGCCGCCGCCGCCCGTGCGAATCGCGACCGGGCCCGGCACGATGGAAATTGCAGCGACGGGACCGGTGCGTGTCGAGCAGCTGCCGAGCGGCGGCAGCCGGACGACCATCTGCCCGGCCGGCTACGGCATGCAGGGAGGCGATTGCATTCCCCCTCCTCCCCCGCCCCCTCCTCCCCCGCCGCCGCCGCCGCCGCCTCCGCCTCCGCCGCCGCCTCCGCCGCCCTGTCCCGACTGCCCGCCGCCGCCACCGCCGCCACCGCCGCCGCCCTGCGCGTCGGGGCCCTATATCGTGTTCTTCGGCTGGGACCGGGAGGAGATCACCGCCCCGGCGGCTGCGATCCTCGACAATGCAGCGGCCGCCTATCTGCAGTGCGGCCAGGCGCGGGTCGTTCTCGCCGGTCACGCCGACCGGTCGGGCCCGGCCGAGTACAATGTCGGGCTGTCGCAACGCCGCGCCGACAATGCCCGCGCCTATCTTGCCGGCCGCGGCGTGCCGGAGCCGTCGGCAACGACCGAAGCGTTCGGCGAGAGTCGGCCGCTGGTCGACACCGCCGACGGCGTCCGCGAGCCGCAGAACCGGCGCGTGGAAGTCACCTTCGGCCCCGGCTCCGAATGGTGATATCGGATCCGGGACGTCGCGACGGCGAACGGCGGCCGGCCGACACCGAGGGCTGGACGTTCGCTGCCCGTTAGACCATTTGTGCCAGGAAGAACGGGCCGGGTTAGCTCAGCTGGTAGAGCAACCGCCTTGTAAGCGGTAGGTCGTCGGTTCGAGTCCGACACCCGGCACCACCCGCTTCCCCAGCAGGCGCCCATTTCCGTTAGCCATCTTTTTGATGGGCGCGCCCGCCGGCTTGTTGCTATCAAGCGCCCGGGAAAAGGGATCCGCATCCGGATTCGAGCGGGGGGCCGCGCGAAGGAGCGATGAGTGAACGACCTTTCCCCCCGCGAGTTTCTCGATCGCCGGGAGCTCGTCAGCGCGCTGCGCAGCCTGCGCCGCGGCGACTTTTCCGTTCGCCTGTCCGAAGACCTGCCCGGCACCGACGGCGAGATCGCGCGGCTGTTCAACGAGGTGGTCACGCTCGAGGAGCAGATGACCAGCGAGTTCGAGCGGCTCTCCGTCGTCGTCGGCAAGGAAGGCAAGATCAGCCAGCGCGGCCGGGTGCGCGGCGCGACCGGCGGCTGGGAGACCAAGCTTCGAGCGCTCAATGAGCTGATCGAGGACATGGTCCAGCCGACCGCCGAGGTTTCTCGTGTGATCGGCGCGGTCGCCAAGGGCGATCTGTCGCAAACGATGACGGTCGAGATCGACGGCCGCCCGCTCAGGGGCGAGTTCCTTCGCATCGGCAAGGTCGTCAACACGATGGTCGAGCAGCTCGGCTCCTTCGCCTCGGAAGTGACCCGGGTCGCCCGCGAGGTCGGCACCGAGGGTAAATTGGGCGGCCAGGCGAACGTCAAGGGCGTCGCCGGCACCTGGAAGGACCTGACCGACAACGTCAACGCGATGGCGACCAACCTCACCGGCCAGGTGCGCAACATCGCCGAGGTGACGACCGCGGTCGCGAGCGGAGACCTTTCGAAGAAGATCACCGTCGAGGTGAGGGGCGAGATCCTCGAACTGAAGAACACGATCAACGTCATGGTCGATCAGCTCAACAGCTTCGCTTCGGAAGTGACCCGGGTCGCCCGCGAGGTCGGCACCGAGGGCAAATTGGGCGGCCAGGCGCGGGTCGAAGGGGTCGGCGGCACCTGGAAGGACCTTACCGACAACGTCAATTCGATGGCCGAGAACCTGACCGGCCAGGTCCGCAACATCGCCGAGGTGACGACCGCGGTCGCGAGCGGCGACCTTTCCAAGAAGATCACGGTCGACGTGAAGGGCGAGATCCTCGAGCTCAAGAACACGATCAACACGATGGTCGATCAGCTCAACGCCTTCGCCTCGGAAGTGACCCGGGTCGCCCGCGAGGTCGGCACCGAGGGCAAATTGGGCGGCCAGGCGCAGGTGCCAGGCGTCGGCGGCACCTGGAAGGACCTCACCGACAACGTCAACCTGATGGCCGACAATTTGACCGGCCAGGTGCGCAACATCGCCGACGTGACCACCGCGGTCGCCAAGGGCGACCTTTCCAAGAAGATCACCGTCGACGTCAAGGGCGAGATCCTCGAACTGAAGAACACGATCAACGTCATGGTCGATCAGCTCAACGCCTTCGCTTCCGAGGTGACCCGGGTCGCGCGCGAGGTCGGCACCGAAGGCAAATTGGGCGGCCAGGCGCAGGTCCCGGGAGTCGCCGGCACCTGGGCCGATTTGACCGACAACGTCAACCTGATGGCGGCGAACCTCACCGGCCAGGTCCGCAACATCGCCGAGGTGACCACCGCGGTGGCGCGCGGCGACCTTTCCAAGAAGATCACGGTCGACGTGAAAGGCGAGATCCTCGAATTGAAGAACACGATCAACACGATGGTCGATCAGCTCAATTCGTTCGCCTCCGAGGTGACTCGAGTCGCGCGCGAGGTCGGCTCGGAGGGCAAGCTCGGCGGCCAGGCCCGGGTCGAGGGCGTCGCCGGCACCTGGGCCGACCTCACCGACAACGTCAACGCCATGGCCGGCAATTTGACCGGCCAGGTGCGCAACATCGCCGAGGTGACGACCGCGGTCGCGAGCGGCGACCTTTCCAAGAAGATCACGGTCGAGGTGAAGGGCGAGATCCTCGAACTGAAGAACACGATCAACGTCATGGTCGATCAGCTCAATTCGTTCGCCTCCGAGGTGAGCCGGGTCGCGCGCGAAGTGGGTTCGGAAGGCAAGCTCGGCGGCCAGGCCCGGGTCGAAGGCGTCGCCGGCACCTGGAAGGATTTGACCGACAACGTCAACGAGCTCGCCGCCAACCTGACCGGCCAGGTCCGCAACATCGCCGAGGTGACGACCGCGGTCGCGCTCGGCGACCTTTCGAAGAAGATCACCGTCGACGTGCGCGGCGAAATCCTCGAATTGAAGAACACGATCAACACCATGGTCGACCAGCTCAACGCCTTCGCCTCGGAGGTGACCCGGGTCGCCCGCGAGGTCGGCACCGAAGGCAAATTGGGCGGCCAGGCGCAGGTGCCGGGAGTCGCCGGCACCTGGAAGGACCTGACCGACAACGTCAATCTGATGGCCGAGAATCTGACCGGCCAGGTCCGCAACATCGCCGACGTGACGACCGCGGTGGCGCGCGGCGACCTTTCCAAGAAGATCACCGTCGACGTGAAGGGCGAGATCCTCGCCCTCAAGGACACGATCAACGTCATGGTCGATCAGCTCAACGGCTTCGCCTCCGAAGTGACCCGGGTCGCCCGCGAGGTCGGCACCGAAGGCAAATTGGGCGGCCAGGCGCAGGTGCCAGGGGTCGGCGGCACCTGGAAGGACCTCACCGACAACGTCAACCTGATGGCGACCAACCTCACCAACCAGGTGCGCGGCATCGCCGACGTCGTCACCGCCGTCGCCCAGGGCAATTTGAAGCGCAAGCTGACCGTCGACGCCAAGGGCGAGATCGCCGCTCTCGCCGAGACGATCAACTTCATGATCGACACGCTTTCGGCGTTCGGCGACCAGGTGACCAACATGGCCCGCGAAGTGGGCATCGAAGGCAAGCTCGGCGGCCAGGCGAGGGTGCCCGGCGCCGCCGGCCTCTGGCGCGACCTGACCGACAACGTCAACGAGCTCGCCGCCAACCTGACCAATCAGGTCCGCTCGATCGCCGACGTCGCGACCGCGGTGACCAAGGGCGACCTCACCCGCTCGATCGCGGTCGAGGCGTCGGGCGAGATGGCCGCGCTCAAGGACAATATCAACGAGATGATCCGCAACCTGAAGGAGCAGACGCTGAAGAATGCGGAGCAGGACTGGCTCAAGACCAACCTCGCCCGCTTCTCGCGAATGCTCCAGGGCGAGCGCGACCTCGCCACCGTCTCCAACCTCATCATGTCCGAGCTCGCGCCGCTGGTGAACGCCCAATATGGGGTCTTCTACGTCACCAGGCGGGAGGAGGACGAGACCCGGCTCGAGCTGGTCGCCAGCTACGGCGCCGAGAGCCACGACGATCTCAGGCGCCAATTCAGCCTGCGCGAGGGCCTCGTCGGTCAGGCCGCGGCGGACAAGCGCCCGATCCTCCTCCAGAACGTCCCCGGCGACTTCATCCGGATCGGCTCGGGCCTCGGCCGCGCCGCCCCCGCCAACATCAACATCCTGCCGGCCCTGTTCGAGGACGACGTCAAGGCGGTGATCGAGCTCGCCTCGTTCAACGAGTTCAACGAGACCCACCAGAGCTTCCTCGATCAGCTGATGGAATTGGTCGGCATCGTCTTGAACACGATCGCCGCGACGATGCGCACCGAAGGGCTGCTCACCCAGTCGCAATTGCTGACCCAGGAATTGCAGGCGCGCCAGACCGAGCTCACCACCAAGCAGGAGGAGCTTCACGCCACCAACGAGGAGCTTCAGGAGAAGGCGCAGCTGCTCGAGAACGAGAAGAAGCAGGTCGAGGCCAAGAATTTCGAGATCGAGATGGCCCGCCGCGCGGTCGAGGAGAAGGCCGAGCAGCTCGCCCTCACCTCCAAGTACAAGTCCGAATTCCTCGCCAATATGAGCCACGAGCTGAGGACTCCGCTCAACTCGCTTCTGATCCTCTCCAAGCTGCTCGCCGACAATCCGCAGGGCAATCTCAACGAGAAGCAGACCGAGTTCGCGCGCACCATCAACGCGGCGGGCTCGGACCTGTTGAGCCTGATCAACGACATCCTCGATCTCTCGAAGATCGAATCCGGAACGATCTCGATCGAGACCGGCGACATGCCGCTGACCGGCCTCAAGCAGCATATGGAGCGCACCTTCCGCCAGCTCGCCGCCGACAAGGGGATCCGGTTCGACGTCGCGTTCGGCGACAACCTGCCGGCGACGATCCGCACCGACGAGAAGAGGCTTCAGCAGGTCGTTCTCAACCTCCTCTCCAACGCCTTCAAATTCACTCCCGCGGGCAGCGTGACGCTCTCGGCGCGCTGCGTCGACGGCGGCTGGAGCACCAACCATCCGGTGCTGCGCAATGTCGAGCAGGCGATCGAGATCGCCGTCACCGACACCGGCATCGGCATTCCCGAGGAAAAGCAGAAGCTGATCTTCGAGGCGTTCCAGCAGGCCGATGCGACGACCAGCCGCAAGTTCGGCGGGACCGGGCTCGGGCTTTCGATCAGCCGCGAGATCGCGCGCCTGCTCGGCGGCGAGCTGAAGGTGCGCTCGAAGCCGGGCGAAGGCTCGACCTTCACCCTGTTCGTTCCGCTCGAGGCGGCCGCGATCGCCGCGCCGGCCGGGACGACCAACGCTCGCTACGAAAATAGCGGCGCCGCCGTCCCTTCGGCGCTGCCGGCGACGTTCGAGATCAGCGACGACCGCGACAGCATCGGCGCCGATCCGTTCGTGCTCATCGTCGAGGACGACGTGACCTTCGCCTCGATCCTGCTCGACCTCGCCCGCGCCGCCGGGCTCAAGGGCGTGGTCTCGACCGCCGGCGCCGGCACGCTGACCCTGGCGCGCAAGCTTCAGCCCGACGCGATCACCCTCGATCTCGGCCTCGACGACATTAACGGCTTCGTCCTGCTCGATCTGCTCAAGCACGATGCCGAGACCGGGACGATCCCGATCCACGTCATTTCCGGCGCGGACGAGGCCGGCTCGGCGGCCGGGCTGGGCGCCCTTGGCATCACCGGCAAGCCGGCCGATCACGACGCGCTCGCGAAGATCTTCAAACGCGTCCACAGCCAGGCCAAGGCGCGGCGCAGGCGAGCGCCGGGCCGAGCGCCGCGCAGGGACGCCAGGGCCAGGAAGCAGCCGCTGCCCGAGCTGGCCGGCGCCACGATCCTCATCGTCGACGACGACATCCGCAACATCTATTCGCTGACCAGCGTCCTCGAGAGCTTCGAGGTCGAGGTGCTCCACGCCGAGCGCGGCCGCGACGGCATCCTGATCCTCGAGCAGACGCCGGGCATCGACGCCGCCTTGATCGACATCATGATGCCGGAAATGGACGGCTATGAGACGATCCAGCAGATCCGCGAGCGTCCCCACCTCGCCGAAGTGCCGCTGATCGCGGTCACCGCCAAGGCGATGAAGGGCGACCGCCAGAAATGCCTCGATGCGGGCGCGTCCGATTATATCGCCAAGCCGGTCGACATCGAGCTTCTGCTCGCCTTGCTTCGGGTGTGGATCGGCAGGGTCCGCGGCCGCGCCGGCGCCGCGGCCGAGCCGCCGCCGGTGCAGACGGCGGCGGAATGACGCGATGAGGCGGACCGGACCACAATCGCCTGCGGCGGCGGCGGAGCGCGCCCGGGTGCTGGTCGTCGACGACGACGAGCACAATCTGCTCGCGATCCGGACCGTGATCGAGGATCTGGCCGAGGTCGAGGTCGCCTCGTCGGGCGACGAGGCGCTTCGCCACCTCCTGAAGGGCGAGTTCGCGGTGATCCTGCTCGACGTCTACATGCCGGGGCTGGACGGCTACGAGACCGCCCAGCTGATCCGCGCCCGCGAGCAGACCAAGCGAATCCCGATCGTCTTCCTTTCGGCGGTGAACAAGGAAAAGGAGCATCTGCTGCGCGGCTATTCGATGGGCGCGGTCGATTATGTGTTCAAGCCGGTCGAGCCGGTCGTTCTCCGCTCGAAGGTGGCGGTGTTCGTCGATCTGTTCGCGATGACCCGGGAGATCAGGCGCAAGGCCGAGCAGGAGCAGCAATTGCTCGACGCCAATCTGCGCGCCAATGCCGAGCGGCTTCGAATCGAGCAGGAATTGCGGATCGCCGAGCAGCGCCAGGCCGCGATCATCCGGTCGCTGCCGATCGTCCTCTATCTCGAAGCGGTCGATTTCGGCGGAGCGCGTGCCCCAGTTCGTCGGCGGCGATTTCGCCGCGGTCACCGGCTTCCCGTTCGAGGCGGTCGAGGCTCAGCCCGGCCTGTGGCTCGAGCGGCTCCACCCCGAGGATCGCGACCGGGTCCTCGAAGCGCTGGGCGAGCGGCGGCGGAGCGGAGCGATGGCGATCGAATATCGCTGGCAATGCGCCGACGGCCGCTACAAGCATTTCCTCGATCAGGCGGTGCTGCTGCGCGGCGCCGGGGCGCGCCCGATCGCTATGCCGGCACCCTGCTCGACGTCAGCGAGCGCAAGGACCTCGAGAACGAGCTCCTCCAGGCGCGCAAGATGGACGCGATCGGCAAGCTGACCGGCGGCATCGCCCACGATTTCAACAACCTCCTCGCCGCCGTGCTCGGCGGCATCGGCCTGATCGAGCGGCGGCTGCCGCTGAACGACGAGCATCGGAAGATCATCGCCATGACCAGGGGCGCGGCCGAGCAGGGCTCCGAGCTGGTCGGCCGCCTGCTCGCCTTCGCCCGGCGCCAGCAGCTTCAGCCGGCCGAGGTCGACATCGGCAACCTCTCGGCGACGATCACCGAGCTTCTCGCCCACACTCTTGGCGGGCTGGTCGAGCTCGACTGGCGCACCGACGCCGACATCGGCTGCGCCTTCGCCGACAGCACCCAGCTCGAGCTGGCGCTGATGAACCTGATCATCAACGCGCGCGACGCGATGCCGGACGGCGGCACGATCATCGTCACCGGCGGCAATGCCCGAGCCGAAGCCGGCAATCCGCTCGGGCTTCCGGCGGGCGATTATGTCCGGCTCGCGGTGGTCGACAAAGGCGGCGGCATCCCGGCCGAGATGCTGGAGCAGGTGACCGAGCCCTTCTTCACCACCAAGGACGTCGGCAAGGGCACCGGGCTCGGCCTCTCCATGGTCTACGGCTTCGCCCGCCAGTCCGGCGGCGCGATCGACATAGCGAGCGAGGTCGGCGAAGGGACCAGGGTCGAGATCTGGCTGCCGCGGGCGCCGGACAAGGGCACCGCGGAGCCGGCGCCGCCGGCCGCCGCGGCGGCGTTCGACGTGCCGCCGCTGCGCATCCTGCTGGTCGACGATCACGAGGCGGTTCGGGAGACCACCGCCGGCATGCTCAGCGACATGGGCCACCAGGTTCAGGCCGCCGCCGACGGGCCGGCGATGCTCGAAAAGCTCCGTTTGGCGCCGGCCGACCACGATCTCATCATCACCGACTACGCCATGCCCCAAATGTCCGGCGGCGACATGTTGCGCCAGGCAAGAGAGATCCGCCCCGACATCCCCGCGATCATCATCAGCGGCTATGCCGACGGCCGGTTGATCGCCCGCAACCCGAGCGAGATCGTCGTCCTCACCAAGCCGTTCACCGCCGACCAGATCGGCGCCGCCATCTGCGCCGTCGTCCGCGCCGGCCGGGCGGGCACCCGCCGCGCCGCGCCCCGGCCGGACGCGAAGCGCCGATCCTAGGGCATTGGGTGCTTAGTTCTACCCTCTTCCGATCCTAGGGACAGTCACCAGGGACAGTCACCGGTGACTGTCCCTGGTGACCGCCGGCCGCCACGGCGCGCATCTGGCCGGCGAAGGTCAGCCAATCCTCGTCGCCGAGATAGCCGCCCGCCTGGACGATCGCCGCCTCGTCGATGAAGATGTAGATCGCCGCGGCGCCGAGCGGATTGAGCGCCTTGCGCGGCTCCGCCGCCATCACCAGCGTCCGTTCGGCGAGCGGCGTGCTCCCGGTCAGCGCCATGATGTCGTGGACCTCGTCGGCGGCGACGATCCAGAGCGCGACTCCGGCTTCGAGCGCGGCGGGAAGGATCTCGACCAGCTCGGGGATTTTCGACCGGCAGGTCGGGCAGCCGGGCGACAGGAAGACGAGCGCCATCGGGCCGGCGGCGAAATCGCCGGCCGGAACGGGCCGTCCGTCGCCGGCGAGCGCCGCTTCGAAGGCCGGCGCGGCCTGGCCGACCAGCGGCACGATCGGCACGTCCGCTTCCGGCGGCAGGACGATCCGGGCGATGCGCAGGATCAGGAAGAGGTTGAGCGCGGTGGCGAAGGTGAGGGCGATCAGGACGGGATAGACGAGGCTGTCGTCCACCGTTCCGGTCCTCAGGCGCCGCGCACGAGCGCGGCGATGTCGGCGAGATGCGCGGAGATCAGGAACAGGATCAGCGCCAGCCCGAGCAAAAGCGCCAGAGCCGGCGCCGCCGTGGCGGCGGCGGCCGGCGCAAGCAAAGCATAACCGGCCGCCGCGATCAGCGTCGCGTTGCGGACCAGGTCGAGCGGCGACAGCCTCCGGCCGTGGCCGCCGAAGCAATTGCAGTGAACCGCCTGGCGCCGCGCCAGAGCGGCCGCGATGATCGCGGTGAAGGCGAGGAACAGGAGGCACGCGGCCGCCGCCCCGAGCCTCGCCCAATGGCCGCCGGCGAGCAGCAGCGCGGCGACGGCGGCCTCGGCGGCGATGACGGCGCAGGCGAGGCCGCGCGCGATCGTCCGGCCGACGCCGAGCAGTTCGGCGACCGCCGCCTGGAACAGGCCCATGCCGAACGACTTGCCGGCGACCGCCGCGATCAAAGTGACCAGCACGTAGAGGCGGCACAATTCGGCGAGATGGGTCATTCGATCTCGATCGCCTGCCACGACGGCGCCAGCCCGCCGGGGCTTCGGCGCCGGCCGAGCCCGCCCGCGCGGGTGGCGAGCAGGGCGTCGAGCCACTGATCCTCCTCGCTCGGGCGAGCGCCGCCGCCGACCGAGGCCCTGAGCGCGGCGGCGATCTCCCAGGCGCAAGCCTCGACCGCGGCGTCGCGGCCGACGGGCAGGCCGATCCGGACGAGATCGTCCGGACCGAGCGCGAAGGCGTGCGAGTGATGGCCGAAGAGGAGCTGATCGACGATCCGCGATTTCGCCTCGCCCGCCTCCGCCGGCATGTGCAGCGACAACAGCTCCTCGCAAATCGCCTTCGCCTCGAGAGTCGAGCGATAGAAGGAGGTGAGCGTGGTCGGGAAGATGGTCTCGCTGAGCAGCGCCAGCGCCCGCGGCCCGGCCTCGGCTTCGTCGAGCCCGAACCAGGCGCTCGCCATCCGGCCGAACAGGCGGATGTCCTCGGCCGAAATGGCGCTCGGCGCGCCGTCCGAAGACGGGCCCTGAGTTTCCAGGTTCGGATCGACCGGCGAGAAGACAGACGCGTCGCCGGCGACGATCTCGCGCCCGGCCAGGACGGTGATCGTACCGGAGGATTCGCAGCGGTCGGGCACGATGAAGGCGAGACGGTCGGTGAACCGGTCGAGCAGCAGCGCGATCCGCCGGGCGGCGGTGACGTAGCCGCCCCGGCAATAGAACAGGATGTCGAGCCGCTCGCTTCGGCCGATGCCGCTCAGCAGGTCGTACAGGCTGGGAAGAAGCTCCAGATCGAGATGGGAGGCGGCGAAGACGAGCAGGGTGCTTCCCCGCCGTTCCTCGATCTCCATGATGGCGCGCCGGATCTTCATGCCCCCGCCCCGGCGCCGGCGCCGGCGCGCAGGCAATCCGCCACCGCGCCGAGCATGTCGAGCTCGGGCACCAGTTGCTGGACGAACAGGAACTGGCCGGCCGGATTGTTCTCGAGGAAGACATGATCGCCGTCCGGCGTGACGATGAGGTCGATCGCCCCGAAGGTCAGGCCGTAGCTGTGGACGAACTCGCGGCAGCGGCGTTCGATCTCGGCCGGCAGGTCCGCTTTCTCGTAACGGATCTCGGCCGACATGTCGCGGCAGTCGATCGCCGTCCGTTCGTCGTCCTGGGAATGGATCGCGGCCGCGAACACCTTGTCGCCGATCACCGTGACCCGCAATTCGTGCCGCTTCGCGATATTGCGCTGGAAGAAGCAGGGCAGCTCGGCGACCGAATCGAGCAGCCCTTCATGCTCGGCCGTAATCCGGGTCGTCGCCAGGCCCCGTCCCAGCCGTTCCTCTGGAGCGACCTCCTCCGCGGCGAGCGTCGACGAGGACAGCGCCTTGAAGATGATTTCGCCCTGCGCCGCCATGAACGCCTCGACGCTCGCCCGGCCGTTGGTGGCGAGCGAGGGCGGCACGAGGAAGCCCAGGCGCGCCGCGCGCTTCAGCTGCTCGCCCTTCCAGATCGCGCCGCGCAGCGCCAGCGGGTGGCTCATCCAATAGCAATCGAGCGAATAGAGGAGGCTGAACAGGAGATGCTCCGCCTCGGCCTGCGCATAAGCCCGTTCCTGCGCCGCCAATTGTTTCGAGACGAAGCTGAAATCGGCCTTCTTGCGCATCCAGACGGCGCCGATGTCGGTGATCGCCAGGCTGTCGCCGGTCGTCGTGTTGGCGAGCGTGCCGCCCCACCGGCCGTCGGCAAGCTCCAGCGCGACGGCGAATTGCTCGGGAAACTCGTCGATATTGAGCCGGAACATCGGCTCGCCTTCGGCCGCGATCCGCTCCGCGACGAGATCGGCGTGAAGATCGCCCGCGATGGTGACCGTCATGATGCGCTTGGCCATTCGGGTTTCCGGAAGAAGCAGGGCCGTCGCCTTCAGGCCAGCCGCGAGGCCACGGCGTTAAAAAAGGGCCTCCGATTTCTCGGAGACCCTAAGCATCATGACATCAGCATGCGGCCACGCCGTCCGGAACGAACGGGCGGCTCGACCAATAGTTGCCCTCTTCCACGAAGGTGCAGCCGGCGACGGACACGCCATCGCGGGCCTTCCACTTCGTGTTCCTGGTCTTCGTCTCGGCAAGCTTGAAGGCAAACGTCTTTCTATCCATAACATTCTCCATAACGTCGTGCCTGCCGCGAATGTCATCATATTCGCAACCGAAACGACCACCACGGGCGATTCGTTACCCGCTGCCTTTTGATTGCATTTGAATCTTACTTTATCAAGGACATAGAATTCTTGAATCGTGAATTGCGCTGTACCGTTAGCGGCGAGAGTTGAAAGCGATGACTTGGTAATTCATACCGTATAATCCCTGTATTCTTGCGGAGACACCTTTGACGTCGCGTACCAGTCAACCGCTGCTTCCAGAACAGCCCCGCTTGGGCATGCGCGCATCGGCTTCCGCGCGGTGACCGGAACCGAACCGAGTCCCCGGTCGTCGACATCGGGCGAGGCGTGGATCGCGGCCCGCCTTTTCGCGCTGCTGTGGCCGAGCCGCGAGCCCCTGCTCAAGGCACGGGTGATCGGCGCGCTGACCCTGATCCTGGCGGCCAAGCTGATCAGCGTCGCCGCGCCGCTCCTCTACAAGGAGATCGTCGACGCGCTGTCGGGACCGGCGATCGCGATCGTGCCGACCTCGCTCATCCTCGCTTATGCGCTGACCCATGTCGGCGTCCAGCTCATGACCGGGCTTCGCCAGCTGGTCTTCATCCGAGTCGGCCAGCGCGCCGTTCGGCTGACCGCGCTCCAGGTCTTCGGCCATCTCCACGCGCTTTCGCTTCGCTTCCATCTCGACCGCCAGACCGGCGGCCTGTCGCGAATCGTCGCGCGCGGCGTCACCGGGATCGAATATCTGCTCGAGCTCGCTTTGTTCCAGGTGCTGCCGGTGGTGCTCGAGCTCGTTCTGGTCAGCGCCATATTGTGGCATTTCTACAGCGCGGACTTCGCCGTCGTCGTCGCCCTCACCATCCTCGGCTATGGCGGCTTCACCATCGCCGCCGCGCGCTGGCAGGTCCGCTCGCGCCGCGACATGAACGCGCGCGACGTCGCCGCCAGCGTCACCGCGATCGACAGCCTGATCAACTACGAGACGGTCAAATATTTCAGCGCCGAGGCGCACGAATCGAACCGCTACGAGGAGGCGCGCCGCGATTACGAGCGGGCCGCGATCCGCAACGAATCGGTGGAGGCGCTGGTGACGATCGGCCAGGCCGCGATCGTCGCGATGGGGCTGGTCGCGGTCATGGTCCTCGCCGGGCGCGGAGTCGTCGACGGCACGATGACGCTGGGCGATTTCGTCCTCGTCGTCGCCTATCTCTTTCAGCTCTATGCGCCGCTCGGCACGCTCGGCATGATCTACGGGACCGTCAAGCAGTCGCTGGCCGATGTCGAAGCGATGGGCTGGCTCCTTCAGCAGGCGCCGGAGATCGAGGACCGGCCCGGCGCTCCGCCGCTGGTCGCGAGCGGCGGCCATGTCCGGTTCGACGAGGTCTCCTTCGCCTACGATCCGCGCCGGCCGATCCTGGACGGACTTTCGTTCCAGATTCCGGCGGGCCGGACGCTGGCTCTGGTCGGCGCCTCCGGCGGCGGCAAGTCGACCGTCGCTCGCCTCCTCTTCCGCTTCTACGACGTCGCGTCGGGGGCGATCACGATCGACGGCCAGGACCTTCGCGACATCACCCAGCACAGCCTGCGCCAGGCGATCGGAGTCGTTCCGCAGGACACCGTCCTGTTCAACGACACGATCGAATATAATATCGCCTACGGCCGCCCCGACGCGAGCCGCGAGGAGATCGAGGAGGCCGCTCGGCGCGCCCGAATCCACGATTTCATCCTGCGCATGCCGGACGGCTACCAGACCAGGGTGGGCGAGCGCGGACTGAAGCTGTCGGGGGGCGAGAAGCAGCGGGTCGCGATCGCCCGGGTCATTCTGAAACGGCCCGCGCTGCTGATCTTCGACGAGGCGACCAGCGCTCTCGACAGCCATACCGAAAAGGAGATCCAGGCCAGCCTGCGCGAGGTCTCGGCGCGGCGCTCCACTCTGGTCATCGCCCACCGGCTGTCGACCATCGTCGACGCCGACGAGATCCTGGTTCTCGATCATGGCCGGGTGATCGAACGCGGCCGCCACGATTCGCTGCTCGCCGCGGGCGGCCCCTATGCGGCGATGTGGCGCCGCCAGCGCCGGTCGCGGGCCGAACAAGGGGAATTGGCGCGCGCCGCCGGTTCCGACTAGGGTCTGCCACCACGCGCGAGAGGGGAGCGCCGCCATGAGGATCGCGTCGGCCGCCGACTTTCGCGCCGCGGCGAAGCGGCGGCTGCCGCGCTTCCTGTTCGATTATATCGACGGCGCCGCTTATGCCGAGCTGACCTGCCGCCGCAACGTCGCCGATCTCGCCGAAGTGGCGCTTCGCCAGCGGGTCCTCGTCGACGTCTCGGACGTCGATCCCGGCACGATCCTGTTCGGCCGCAAGCAGGCGATGCCGGTCGCGCTCGGCCCGGTCGGCCTCGCCGGCATGTACGCGAGACGCGGCGAGGCGCAGGCGGCGCGGGCGGCGGCGGCCAAGGGCATCCCGTTCAGCCTCTCCAGCCTCTCGGTCTGCGCCCTCGGCGAGGTCGCCGCGGCGAGCGCCGCGCCGATCTGGTTCCAGCTCTACGTCATCCGCGACCGCGGCTACATGGCCGAGTTGCTCGCCCTCGCCCGCGAGGTCGGCTGCGCCGGCCTGCTCTTCACCGTCGACCTGCCGGTGCCCGGCGCGCGCTACCGCGACCTTCATTCCGGCATGTCGGGCCCTCATGCGCGCTGGCGGCGCTTCGGCCAGGCGCTCGCCCATCCGCGCTGGGCCTGGGACGTCGGCCTCCGCGGCCGCCCGCACGGCCTCGGCAATTTCGCGCCTCTGCTCGGCCCGAAGAGCGGGCTCGAAGATTATGTCGGCTGGATCGCACGGCAATTTCGATCCGAGCCTCACCTGGCGCGACATCGACTGGGTCCGCGCCCATTGGCCGGGGCCGCTGGTGATCAAGGGCATCCTCGATCCCGAGGACGCGCGCGAGGCGGTGAAGCTCGAGGCCGACGGCATCGTCGTCTCCAACCATGGCGGGCGCCAGCTCGACGGCGTTCTTTCCACCGCCCGGGCGCTGCCCGCCATCGCCGAGGCGGTCGGCGGCGCTCTGACCCTGCTGGTCGACGGCGGCGTCCGTTCCGGGCTCGACGTGGTCCGGATGCTCGCGCTCGGCGCCCAGGGCGTTCTGCTCGGCCGCGCCTGGGCCTATGCCCTCGCCGCGCAGGGCGGCGCCGGCGTCGGCCGGTTGCTCGACATCTTCGAGGCCGAGATGCGAGTCGCGATGGCGCTGACCGGCGTGACGAAAGTTTCGCGGATCGACCGCTCGATCCTTGCCTGACTTGGCGTCCGCTCCCAACTTCGCCTAGAGAGCCGAGAAACCAGGAGACCGAAATGACCAATGCCGCCGCCGGAATGCCCTGCCCCGTCTGCAAGGTGCCGCTCGTGATGAGCGACCGCCAGGGCGTCGAGATCGACTATTGCCCGCAATGCCGCGGCGTCTGGCTCGACCGCGGCGAGCTCGACAAGATCGTCGAGCGAAGCGCCCAGGACCTCGCCGCCGCCGCCGCGCCGCCGCCGCAGGCCGCGCCGCAGGCCCCGCCGCCCCAGCGCGGCTACGAGCAGCGCCCTTATTATGGCGACGACGACGGCCGCCACCATCGCCAGCATCACGGCAAGCGGCGCAAGAGCTTCTTCGAGGAATTGTTCGACTGAGCCTCGCCCATCTGCAAGGCCTGGAAGCGGAAGCGATCCAGATCATCCGCGAGGGCGTCGCGGAAGCCGAGCGGCCGGTGATGCTCTTTTCCGGCGGCAAGGACAGTTGCGTGATGCTTCATCTCGCGCGCAAGGCCTTCTTCCCCGCGCCGCCGCCTTTCCCTTTGCTCCACGTCGATACCGGCTGGAAGTTCGCCGAGCTCTACCGGCTTCGCGACGCGCTGGCGGCCGAGGCGGGCATGGACCTGATCGTCCACCGCAACCCCGACGCCGAGGCGCGCGGAATCAACCCGTTCGATCACGGCGCGACCCTGCACACCGAGCTGTGGAAGACCGAGGGGCTCAAGCAGGCGCTCGACTCCGGCCGCTTCGACTCGGCGTTCGGCGGCGCCCGCCGCGACGAGGAGATGAGCCGGGCCAAGGAGCGGGTCTTCTCGGTGCGCTCGGCCGGCCATGGCTGGGATCCGAAGCGGCAGCGGCCCGAGCTCTGGCATCTCTACAACGGCCGCCGGGCGCCCGGCGAGAGCCTGCGCATCTTCCCGCTCTCCAACTGGACCGAGCGCGATATCTGGTCCTACGTCGCGGCCGAGCGGCTGAAGGTCGCCTCGCTCTACTTCGCCGCCGAGCGGCCGACCGTGATCCGCGACGGCGAGCTGCTGATCGTCGACGACGGACGTCTCGCCGACCTGGCCGTGGTTCGCCGGGTCAGGGTACGCACGGTCGGCTGCTGGCCGCTCACCGGTGCCGTCGAAAGCGCCGCCGCGACGATCGAGGCTCTCCTCGCCGAGCTCGCCGGCACGTCGGAACGGGCCGGCCGGCTGATCGACCGCGACCAGGCCGCCTCGATGGAGCGCAAGAAGCGCCACGGCTATTTCTGACATGATCGTGAGCGATCATGTCACCCCAGCGAAGGCTGGGGTCCATGCGGCCTCTGAGCCGGCAGGGACGCTGAGGCAGGATGGATGCCAGCTTTCGCTGGCATGACGGGAACTGAATGAAACCGCTGCTCCGCCTTCTCACCTGCGGCTCGGTCGACGACGGCAAGTCGACCCTGATCGGGCGAATGCTTCACGATTGCGGCGCGGTGGCGAAGGACAAGCTCGACGGCCTCAGCGATTTCGCCTTGCTCGCCGACGGTCTCGAGGCCGAGCGCGAGCAGGGCATCACGATCGACGTCGCCTATCTCTATTTCGGCACCGAGAAGCGCCGCTTCATCCTCGCCGACACGCCGGGCCACGAGCAATATACCCGCAACATGGCGACCGGCGCCTCGACCGCCGACCTCGCCATCGTCCTCGTCGACGCGACCAAAGGGGTGCTGACCCAGACCAGGCGGCACAGCATGATCGCGCGCCTGCTCGGCATCGGCCGCTTCGTTCTGGCGGTGAACAAGATGGACCTGGTCGGCTTCGACCGGGCGGCGTTCGACGCGATCCGCAGTGATTATGCCGGTTTCGCCGAGGCGGCGGGGATCGAGGCGGTCGCTGCGATCCCGGTCTGCGCCCTCGACGGCGACAATGTCGCCGAGCGCTCGGCGCGGATGGACTGGTACCAGGGGCCGGCGCTGCTTCCCTTCCTCGAAGCGGCCGAGATCGGGGCCGCCTCGTCCCTCCCCTTCCGGATGCCGGTCCAGACCGTGATCCGCGGGCCGGAGCGGCTCTATGCGGGGACGATCGCGAGCGGCGCGCTTCGGCCGGGCGACCGGATCGCGGTTCAGCCGGCCGGGACGCTCGCCGAAGTGGCTCGGATCGTCACCATGGACGGCGATCTCGACGAGGCCGCGGCCGGCCGCTCGGTCGCGCTCGCGTTTCGCGGCGATGTCGATTGCTCGCGCGGCGATCTGTTGTGCGCGGCCGAGGCGCCACCGCAGGTCGCCGACCAGTTCGAGGCAGCGATCATCTGGATGGCGGAAGAGCAACTGCTGCCCGGCCGGCAATATCTGCTCAAGATCGGCACCCAGAGCGTGCCGGCGACCGTCCACGAGCCCAAATACAAGCTCGGCATCGACACGATGGAGCAGCTTGCCGCGAAGACGCTGACCCTGAACGAGATCGGAGTCGCCAATGTCTGGACGGCGCGGCCGATCGCGTTCGAGCCCTATGAGGATAGCCGGGCGCTCGGCGGCTTCATCCTGATCGACCCGATCGGCGCGGCTACGGTCGCCGCCGGGCTGATCCGGTTCGCCCTGCGCCGGTCGGAGAACGTCCACGAGCAGGCGCTCGACGTCACCCCGGCCCGCCGCGCCGGCCTCAAGCAGCAGCGGCCGAAGCTGCTCTGGTTCACCGGCCTCAGCGGCGCCGGAAAATCGACCATCGCCAACCTCGTCGAGGCCAGGCTTCACGCCCGCGGCCGCCACACCTTCCTTCTCGACGGCGACAATATCCGCCTCGGCCTCAACAAGGATCTCGGCTTCACCGCCGCCGACCGGGTCGAGAACATCCGCCGCGCCGGCGAGGCGGCGAAGCTGATGATGGACGCCGGCCTGATCGTGCTGACCGCCTTCATCAGCCCGTTCCGGGCCGAGCGGGCGATGGTGCGCGGCCTGGTCGCGGAGGGCGACTTCATCGAGATTTTCGTCGACACGCCGCTCGAAGAGGCGGAAAGGCGCGACACCAAGGGCCTCTACAGGAAGGCGCGCGAAGGAAGGCTCGCCAATTTCACCGGCATCGATTCGCCCTACGAGCCTCCGCAAGCGCCCGAAATCCGGATCGACACGATGGCGACCGACGCCGAGGCCGCCGCCGACCTCATCGTCCGCCGTCTCGAAGGCGAACCGCGCTGACCCGTTCCCCGGGGAGCATCTGATCGGCGGGCGGCAGCCAAAGGCGCTTGACGCGGACGACGGCCGAGATATTTTAGGTCTAAAGCATCTGGAGGCGGGATGCGCATCGCGTGCCTCGGCGGCGGGCCGGCCGGGCTCTATTTCGCGATCTCGATGAAGCTGCGCGATCCCGCGCATCGAGATCGACCTGTTCGAGCGCAACCGGCGCCGACGACACGTTCGGCTGGGGCGTCGTCTTCTCCGACCAGACGGTCGAGAATCTGATGGCCAACGATCCGGTCTCGGGCGCGGTCATCCGCGAGCGAATTCGCCCATTGGGACGATATCGACGTCCATATCCATGGGCGAGACGATCCGCTCCTCGGGCCACGGCTTCATCGGCATCGGCCGCAAGCGGCTGCTCGACATCCTGCAGGAGCGGGCGCGCGACGCTCGGCGTCAACCTCCATTTCGAGCATGAGGCGAGCCCCGATCTCGCCGACTGGGCCGGCTACGACCTCGTCATCGCCGCCGACGGCGCCAACAGCCGCATCCGCGACCGCTACGAGGCGCATTTCGGCGTCGACATCCAGGTCCGGCGCAACAAATTCTTCTGGTTCGGCACGCACAAGGTGTTCGAGGCCTTCACCTTCGCCTTCGAGGAGACCGAGGCGGGCTGGGTCTGGGCGCACGCCTATCGCTTCGACGACGATCTCTCGACCTTCATCGTCGAGATGGACCCGGAGACCTGGGCCGGGCTCGGCTTCGACCGGATGGACCAGCCCGAGGCGATCGCGCTCTGCGAGCGGATCTTCGCCAAATATCTGGACGGCCACGCGCTGATGTCCAACGCCACCCACCTGCCCGGCCCGCAGGCGTGGCTCAACTTCCGCCGGATCGTCTGCGACACCTGGTCGTACCGACAACCTGATCCTGCTCGGCGACGCCGCCCACACCGCCCATTTCTCGATCGGCTCGGGCACCAAGCTCGCGCTCGAGGATGCGATCAAGCTCGCCGAGGTGCTGAACCGGCCCGGCCTCGACCGCGACGCGGCGCTCGCCGAATATCAGGCCGAGCGCAATCTCGAGGTGCTCAAGCTCCAGAACAGCGCCCGCAACTCGACCGAATGGTTCGAGACGCTCGACCGCTACCTCCATTTCGAGCCGATCCAGTTCGCTTATTCGCTGCTCACCCGCTCGCAGCGCGTCAGCCACGAAAATCTGCGGCTGCGCGACAAGGCCTGGCTGGAGGGCGTCGAGCGCTGGTTCCAGTCGAAGGCGCGCGGCCGCGCGGTCAACGAGCCCGCCCCGCCGATGTTCGCGCCGTTCCGGCTGCGCGACCTGGAGCTCGCCAACCGCGTCGTCGTCTCGCCGATGGCGATGTATTCGGCCGAGGACGGCACGCCGAACGACTTCCACCTCGTCCATTACGGCGCCCGCGCCCAGGGCGGCGCCGGCCTCCTCTACACCGAGATGACCTGCGTCTCGCCCGAGGGCCGGATCACGCCGGGCTGCACCGGCCTCTACGCGCCCGAGCATGTCGCGGCGTGGCGGCGGATCGTCGATTTCGTCCACGCCAACAGCGACGCCAAATTCTGCCTCCAGCTCGGCCATTCGCGGGCCGAAGGGCTCCACCAAGGTCGGCTGGGAAGGCTATGACGTGCCGCTCGACGAGCGGCAACTGGCCGGTCATGGCCGCCTCCGACGTGCCGTGGAGCCCGGACAACCAGGTCCCGCGCCCGATGACCCGCGCCGACATGGACCGGGTCGTCGCCGAGTTCGTCGCCGCGGTCCGGCTCGGCCTCGAGGCGGGCTTCGACATGATCGAGCTCCACGCCGCCCACGGCTATCTGCTCTCCAGCTTCATCACCCCGCTGACCAACAAGCGCACCGACGAATATGGCGGCAGCCTCGAAAACCGCCTGCGCTTCCCGCTCGAAGTCTTCGCGCGCGATGCGCGCCGCCTGGCCCGACGGACAAGCCGATGTCGGTGCGCATCTCGGCCAACGACTGGATGGGCGATCTCGGCGTCACGCCCGGACGAGGCGGTCGAGATCGGCCGCGCCTTCTGGGCGGCCGGCGCCGACCTGATCGACGTCTCGGCGGGCCAGACCTGGGCCGATTGCCAGCCGATCTACGGCCGCATGTTCCAGACCCCCTTCGCCGACCAGGTCCGCAACGAGGGCCGGGTCACCACCATGGCGGTCGGCAACATCTACGAGCCCGACCATGTCAATTCGATCCTCGCCGCCGGCCGCGCCGATCTGGTCGCGCTGGCCCGGCCGCATCTGATCGACCCGATGTGGACGCTGCGCGCCGCCGCGCAGCCAGGATTATCGCCGCGTCGCGCGTGCCGCCGCCCTATCTCGGCGGCATGGCCCAGCTCGCCCGCAACCTGGCGCGCGAAGCGGAGCTCAAGGCATGAGGCTCGCCGGGCAGCACGCCATCGTCACCGGCGGCGGCACCGGCATCGGCGCCGCGATCGCCCGCGCGCTGGCCGCGGAAGGCGCGAAGCTCACCCTGGTCGGCCGGCGGCCGCGAGAAGCTCGAGGAAGTCGGCGGCCGAGCCGTTCGACGGCTTCGTCGCGCCCGCCGACGTCACCGACCGCGCCCAGGTCGACGCCGCCTTCGCCGCCGCCCGCGAGGCGCACGGCCCGATCTCGATCCTCGTCAACAATGCCGGCGCCGCCCACGGCGTGCCCTTCGCCAAGGTCACGGAGCAGCTGTGGCGCGAGATGCTGGCGGTCAATCTCGACGGCCTGCTTCCACTGCTGCCAGGCGGCGCTCGCCGACCTGCTCGCCGCGCGAAGCGGGGCGGATCGTCACCATCGCCTCGATGGCCGGCCTGCACGGCTTCGCCTACGCCTCGCCCTATATCGCCGCCAAGCATGGCGCGGTCGGCCTGACGCGCGCGCTCGCCGCCGAATATGCCGGCGACCGGCCTCACCGTCAACGCGGTCTGCCCGGGCTTCGTCGACACCGAGATGACGGTCGAGTCGGTCGCCAACATCCAGCGCCAAGACCGGCCGCAGCGAGGCGGAGGCGCGGGCCGAGCTGGCCCGGCTCAACCCGCAGCGGCCGGCTGATCGCGCCCGAAGAGGTCGCCGACGCGGTGCTCGACCTCGATCCTCTCCGAGCGCAACGGCGAGGCGGTGGAGATCGCATGACCGAAGCGCTGGCCATCCGCGAGAAGCATGACGGCGCGCTCGCCGACCGGTCGAGCGTCCGGCTCTGGCTGCGCCTGCTCTCCTGCACCATGGCGATCGAGAAGGACGTCCAGCGCCGCTTCGCCGAGCGCGGCGCCACCCTGCCCCGCTTCGACGTGCTCGCCGCGCTCGACCGCCAGCCCGAGGGCATGACGATGGGCGCGCTCTCCCGCGCCTTGCTCGTCTCCAACGGCAATGTCACCCAGCTCGTCCAGAAGCTCGCCAAGCGACGGGCTGGTGCGGATCGCCCCCTCGCCCGCCGACCGGCGCGCCTCGATCGTCCGGCTGACGCGCCAAGGGCCGCGCCGAATTCGCCGGCCTCGCCGCCGCCCATCACGACTGGATCGACGGCCTGCTCGCGGGCATGGATGGCGAGCGCGCGCGAAACCCTCTATCACGCGCTTGGGCGATCTCAAGCGCTCGATCGCGAAAGGACAGGCCGTTGAATCCTGAGACCTTCCAGCCGGCCCATTTCCACTGGGACTATGCGGACGGCGTCGCGACGGTCACGCTGAACCGGCCCGAGCGGAAGAACCCGCTGACCTTCGAATCCTATGCCGAGCTGCGCGACACCTTCCGCGCGCTGGTCTACGCGCCGCGAGGTCAAGGCGGTGGTCGTCGCCGGCGCGGGCGGCAATTTCAGCTCGGGCGGCGACGTCCACGAGATCATCGGCCCGCTGACCGAGATGGACATGCCGGGCCTGCTCGCTTCACCCGGATGACCGGCGATCTCGTCAAGGCGATGCGCGGCTGCCCGCAGCCGATCGTCGCGGCGCTCGACGGCGTCTGCGTCGGCGCCGGCGCGATCCTCGCGATGGCCTCGGACATCCGCATCGCCACGCCCGGCGACGAAGACCGCCTTCCTGTTCACCCGCGTCGGCCTCGCCGGCTGCGACATGGGCGCCTGCGCGATCCTGCCGCGGATCATCGGCCAGGGCCGCGCCTCGGAGCTGCTCTTCACCGGCCGGGTGATGAGCGCCGAGGAAGGCGAGCGCTGGGGCTTCCACAACAAGCTGGCCGACGATCGCGCTCGCCGAAGCGCAGGCGCTGGCGCGCAGCCTCGCCGCCGGCCCGACCTTCGCCCACGGCATCACCAAGACCCAGCTCAACACCGAATGGGCGGTGAGCCTCGAAACCGCGATCGAGATGGAGGCGCAGGCCCAGGCGATCTGCATGGCGACCAACGACTTCCGCCGCGCCTTCGAAGCCTTCGCGGAGAAGCGCACGCCGGAGTTCAAGGGCGACTGATGGCCGACCGGAGCTTCCTCGACTGGCCGTTTTTCGACGACGTCTCACAGGGAGTTGGCGGAGGAGCTTGAGGGCTGGTGCGAAGCCGAGCTCGCCGACGCCGCATGGCGAGGATGTCGACGCCGAATGCCGCGCGCTGGTCGCGCAAGCTCGGCGACGGCGGCTGGCTGCGCTACTGCGTGCCGGCGGCCTATGGCGGCGTCCACGACGCGCTCGACGTCCGCTCGCTGGCCCTGATCCGCGAGACGCTCGCCCGCCATTCCGGCCTCGCCGATTTCGCCTTCGCCATGCAGGGGCTGGGATCGGGCACGATCAGCCTGTTCGGCTCCGAAGCTCAGAAGCAATCTTATCTTCCGGCGGTCGCCAAAGGCGAGAAGATCGCCGCCTTCGCGCTGACCGAGCCGAGCTCCGGCTCCGACGTCGCCTCGATGGAGACCGACGCGCCGAGGAGACGGACGGCGGCTACGTCGTCAACGGCGCCAAGACCTATATCTCCAACGGCGGCATCGCCGATTTCTACGTCCTCTTCGCCCGCACCGGCGAGGCGCCGGGCGCCAAGGGCGTCTCCGCCTTCATCGTCGATGCCGGGCACGCCGGGCCTCGACGACAGCGAGCGGATCCAGGTGATCGCGCCGCACCCGCTGGCGACGCTCAGGTTCACCGACATGCGCCTCCCCGCCTCCGCCCTGCTCGGCGAGCGCGGCCGCGGCTTCGCGCAGGCGATGGCGACGCTCGACGTCTTCCGCACCACGGTCGGCGCGGCCGCTCTGGGCTTCGCCCGCCGCGCGCTCGACGAGGCGACGGCAGCGCGCCCTGACCCGCAAGTCCGGCGGCGGCACGCTCGCCGACAATGCCATCGTCCAGTCGATGCTCGCCGAGATGGTGCTCGACGTCGATGCCTCGGCCCTGCTCGTCTACCGCGCCGCCTGGCTGCGCGACGTCAAGGGCCGGCGCAACAGCCGCGAGGCGGCGCTCGCCAAGCTCCACGCCACCGACAGCGCGCAGCAGCGTGATCGACAAGGCGGTGCAGATTTTCGGCGGCCTCGGCGTCACCCACGGCGTGCCGGTCGAGAGCCTCTACCGCGAGATCCGGGCGCTCCGCATCTACGAAGGCGCGTCGGAGGTGCAGAAGGTGGTGATCGCCCGCAATCATCTGGCGGAGTTCGGACGATGAAGGCGCTGCTCCCGCCCGGCTGGCCGCGCCCCAAAGGCTATGCGAACGGCATCTCCGCGAGCGGCCGGCTCGATCGTCACCGCCGGCGTGATCGGCTGGAACGACGCGAGGAGCGGTTCGACGCCGACGATCTCGCCGGCCAGTTCCGCCAGATCCTGCTCAACACGCTCGCCATCCTCGCCGAGGACGGCGCCGGGCCCGAGCATATCGTGCGGATGACCTGGTACGTCACCGACATCGCGGAATATCGCGCGAGCCTCGCCGAGATCGGCGCGGCCTACGCGCGAGCTGATCGGCCGCAACTTCCCGGCCATGGCGGTGGTCGGCGTCGCCGCGCTGGTCGAGCCCGCAGGCGAAGATCGAGATCGAGACGATCGCGGTGGTGCCCGAATGATCGACAGCTTCATCCGCGACCGGCTGCCGCCGCCGGAAGCGCAGCCCGAATTCCTCTTCACCTGCCCGAGCTCCAATATCCCGAGCGGCTCAACGCCGCGGTCGAGCTGATCGACAGGCAGGATCCGGACGCGCTCGCCGTCGCTCAACGATGCCGGCGCCTGGACCTATGGCGAGATGAAGGACCTCTCCGACCGGATCGCCCGCCGGCTGGTCGAGCAGGAGGGCCTCGTCCCCGGCAACCGCGTCTTCCTGCGCGGGCCCAACAACGCGATGCTGTTCGCCTCCTGGCTCGGCGTGCTCAAGGCCGGCGGCGTGGTCGTCGCCACCATGCCGATGCTCCGCCCCGGCGAGATCGCGACGATCCTCGAGCGCGCGCGGGTCAGCCACGCCATCGTCGACGCCCGCTTCCGCGCCGATTTCGACGCCGCCGGCGGCGTCGGCTCGGTCCTCGCCTATGACGGCGACAACGGCTTCGAAGGGCCTCGACGACGTCGCGCCGGGCTTCGCCCCCGTCGACACCCACCGCGACGACGTCGCCCTGTCGCCTTCACCTCGGGCACGACCGGCAAGCCCAAGGGCTGCGTCCACTATCATCGCGACATCCTCGCCCCCGCCGACAGCTTCGCCCGCCATGTCCTGAAGCCCGCGGCCGGGCGACCGCTGGGCCTGCTCGGCGCCGATCGCCTTCACCTTCGGGCTCGGCATGCTGCTGATCTTCCCCTGGCGCTTCGGCGGCACCGCGGTGACGATCGAGACGCCGGGCCCGAGGCCGCTGCTCGACGCGATCGCCCGCCACAAGGTCACCAACCTCGCCACCGCGCCCACCGCCTACAAGGCGATGATCCCGATGCTCGGCGAGCACGACATCTCCAGCCTCGCGCACCTGCGTCTCCGCCGGCGAGCATCTGCCCGCCGCGACCTGGCACGCCTGGCGGGAGGCGACCGGCCTCGCGCATCGTCGACGGCATCGGCGCGACCGAGATGATGCACATCTTCATCTCCGCCTCGGGCGACGACATCCGCCCCGGCGCGACCGGCAAGGCCGTGCCCGGCTATGTCGCGACCGTGCTCGACGAGGACGACCGGCCGATGGCGAGCGGCACCGGCCGGCTCGCCGTCAAGGGCCCGACCGGCTGCCGCTATTTCGACGACGAGCGCCAGGCGAACTATGTCGTCGACGGCTGGAACGTCACCGGCGACACCTACCGCAAGGACGAGGACGGCTATTTCTGGTACGTCGCCCGCTCCGACGACATGATCATCTCGTCGGGCTACAATATCGCCGCGCCCGAGGTCGAGAATGCGCTCTACGCCCATCCGGCGGTGCAGGAATGCGCGGTGATCGGCGCGCCCTGCGAGGAGCGCGGCCAGAAGGTGAAGGCCTTCGTCGTCCTCGCCCCCGGCTACGCGCCCGACGCCGGCACCGCCGCCGCTCCTCCAGGACCATGTGAAGGCCGCGATCGCGCCCTACAAATATCCGCGCGAGATCGAGTTCGTCGACGCGCTGCCCAAGACCGCGACCGGCAAGCTCCAGCGTTTCGCGTTGCGCGCCAGCGGCGGCTCGGCATAAGCGCGCTCTTCCTCGCGCCGCGCCTCCCACCGGCCGATCCTCACCCAGGCGAGCAACGCCGCCACCGCCAGCCAGCCCCAGACGAACCTGTGCCAGGGGAAGGAGAGGCTCGCATATCGCTCGCCGGTGAGGCGATCGAGCAACGCCGCCCGCTCCGGGTCGATCAGCGCGACCTGGATGCCCTGCGGCATCTCGAGATAGGTGACCAGGCCGCCCTCCGGATAGCCCCACATCGGCATTCCGAACAACGCCACCTCGCGATAGGCCCAGCCGAGCTTGAGCGGCATCGGCCCGGCCGCGGGCGGCGTCCGGCGGTTCGGATAAGGCAGCATGCCCATGCCGATTTCGGTGTCGCGGCGGAGCGCGGCGAGCGCCGGTCCGTCCGGCAGGACGGCGATCTCGGCGACGCGCGGCGCGCTGGTCAGCGTCCACGGCCGGTCGGTGAAATAAAGATTGGCCGCCAGCAACAAGGCGAGCGCGGCCAGGATGGTACGCGACAGCATTCAATAGTCCCCCATTGATACCCCGCCGCCCCCTTATCTAATTGAATTCATTTAGGCAATAAGGACGATCGGCCCGCAAAGCGCCACAATTCGTCCCCGCCCGCGCCGCAAAGGCGCGTGACAGTCCGGTCTTCCGAAGGGGGAGCAATTGATGAAGAAACTGACCGTCGCCGCGCTCGTCGCGGGCCAGCTGATGAGCGCGGCCCAGCCCGCGCTTGCCGCCGATCCCGCGGCGACCCGGGAGCAGCGCGCCGGAGCCTTTGCCGGCCTGAGGCTGCGCGTTCCGCTGGACGGCGCCGGCCGCGAACGGCCGGTCCGCCTCGGCCTGGCGCTGGCCCCCACGCTGCGGAGCCGGAACGGCGAGGGCGAGGTTCGGACCCGGATCGGCGAAGGCCTGGAATTCGGCTACCGCTCGAATCGCCCGCTCTCCTTCTCGCTGGCCGGGCGGGACCTGCACCGGCTGGGCGCGGCGCAGGGCGACGATGGCGGCGGCGGCGTGCCGACCTGGGCGCTGATCGTCGGCGGCGTCGCGGTGACCCTTGGCCTCGCTTATTGGGGGTTCAGCGAGGCGATCGACTGCGACGCCGAGGAAGAGTGCAGCTGAGACCGTCGGGCGTCCATCGGCTGCCGCCGATCGCTCAGGTCGGGTCGACGACGCCCATCCCGATCATCCTCAGCGCGGTCATCGACGGCATGAAGAAATAATCGCCGCCCCGCGTCTGCACCCATTGCTTGAGGCCGGTGGCGATGAAGGGCGGGTTGCCCGCGGCGGGATCGGCGGGGATGACGAACTTCTCGTCGTCGCCGTGATTGCCGATCACCGGGCAGGTGTCGTTGCCGCTGTTGGCGTCGAGCCCGTAGTTCATCCACTGCTGCTGGACGAACTCGAACTGGCGCTGGAGGCTGGCGCAGACCACCAGCATGATCACGCCATGCTCGCCGTCCGCGGCGTCGTTGCGGCCGTAGGGCAGGCCGCGGCGCAGGACTCGCCGGCGGTTGTTGAGCGCCGAGCCCATCCGCCCGTCCGGACCGCTGTTGGGCTTCGGATCGAGCATGTCGCGGGTGTTGGCCCGGCGGATATGCGAGCCGAGCGGGCATTTGATGCCGTCGGGATCCTCGCGGTAGAAGATGTCGATCATCGCCCGCGCCCGCTCGCTCCCGTCGCGGACCCGGTTGTCGCCCGGCGGCGGGCAGCGGCGGTTGAATTCCACCCACTCAGCGTAGGTCGAGGCCACCGTCAACGGCACGCCGTCGCTCCACCGCCCCGCCATCTTGGCGAGCAAGGTCTCGCGCGCCTCCTCGAACGTGCCGAGCCGCCACGCCCGCTGCAGCTGGCCCGCAGTGTCGTCGACCCAGCCCTGGAAGCTCGCCACGTCCTGGTGCAGCTTGCGATAGGCGAAGAAGGTGCCGTTGCGGCTGAAATCGAGCGGCAGCGCCGCGCCCGCTATCTCCTGCGCCTCGTCCGGCCAGCCGAGCAGGAACTCGCCGGTCGCGAGCGGGCGCCAGGTGCCGTGGCCGTCGGTCGCGCCGAAGCCGATCGAGCGCTGCTGCTCCTCGCCCTGGGCATATTGTCCCTGGAAGACCGGATCGCTGATCCCGTCGGTATAGCCGAAATGCTCCTTCGGGCACGGGACGCCGCGCTCGTCGCGAAGCGCCTCGAGCTGCTGCCATTGCGGATCCGGGCCGCGATGACCGGACAATAGCTCGACCCCGCCAATCTCTCCGCAAAGGTCCGCGATCATTCGGCAGGTCGCATCCAGCTCCGGCACCGGCGTCCCTTCGGGTATCTGAATCTGCCCGTTCAACATCACCAGGATGTGGACCTTCTCGCAGCCGCGTTGCGGCTGCCAGACCGGGTCCCAGCCGGACCAGTGATTCTCCTTGGTATCGTCGCCGAGGATCGCGCAGCGCTTGACCATGCCGTCGATATATTCGTCGGGCATGCCGCGCAGCGTCCGGGTCGGGACGTCGAGCGCGTGCAGCCCGCGGATGGTGAAGGCCAGGTTGATGGTGACCAGCGGCCGCGGCACTTCGATCCGGCCGGTCGGCGCCTTCATGCCGCGCGACGGCCAGCGGGCGCCGGTGGTGACCCGCGGCCGCAGGCGCTCGACGAACGCGCGTCCCTTGGCCGGATCGGAAATGCTGAGCAGGCCGAAGCGGGCGAACGGGAAACCCTGCCGGCCATAAGCGGTGAGGAGGCCTCCCTGAACGTCGGCGAACTCGATGTCGACGGGGCAACGGGGCTCGGTCATGAGCGCAACACTCCGGGCGGCTGGGTTGGATTATCGGCGTTCGCGGGCTGGACGTCGGCGAGGAAGCGGTCGAAAGCGGCGTGAAGCTCCTCCGCTGAAGCGCCCTGCTGCGCGATCGCGAAACGGGTGAAATTCTGCTGCAGGTAGAGCCCCTTGAGCACCGACTTGAGATCGCTGTTCGGCGCCCTCGGAAAGGGCAGCGCGCCGCGTCCCATCACCAGCTTGTAGACCGCCCAGGCTCCAGCCGCGATCCCGAGCAGCGCCGCCACCAGCCAGACGATCCAGCCGGCATTCAGCTCGCGGTTGATCAGCCAGGCCGCGGCAAGGAAGAGCAGCAGCACGACGAGGAACTGCAGGCCCATCCGTTTTATCGATACCCCGCGGGCGGGCATCGGATCGATCCAATAATCGTTGAACGACATGGTCGTCTCAATCTGCCCGCGCGCGATGTAGCCGGCGAACGTCTCGGCGCTGTCGACGTGGCGGAAACTGACGCAGGGCGAAAAGATCGCGCGCAGCTCCGGCTCCATCAGTTGCCACAGGCCGTGCGCCCAACGGTCGCGCACGTCGTCGGAATTCGCCGAAGCGTCGAAATCGGCCGTGAACAGCAGCCAGGCGCGGGAGAGATGGTCGACCGGCTGGTGCACCGCCAGGTCGACTCCCTTCAGTGCTCCCTCGAGCGCGTCGACCGGATCGCGCCCGTTGAAGGCCGGGTTGTCGATCACCGCGAGGCGCGCGAAATGGGTGGAGCTGCAGCGGGCGAAGGGGCTGGTCCGGTTGACCCCCGGGATCTGGCTGAAATTGGGCAGCGAGGCGAGCGTCTCGCGCAGCAGGTGGCTGGGCACGGTGATGCTGCCGTCGGCGCGCTTTTCCGGTTCCAGCCGCACCGGGAACAGGCCGGTGTAGAAATAGTGGCCGCCGTCGAAATTGGGCATCAGACCGCCTCCCCCGTCACGGCGCGCGTTTCCGCCCTCGCCGACGGCCAGGCCTGGTCGACATAGCATTCGCGATTCTGGTCGGCGGCCCTGGTGTCGTTGGACGCCACCGGCGCCTCGCCCGGGGCGCCGAGTTCGTTCTGAACGGTGACCAGCGCCTTTCGATACGCGTCGGCGAATTCGGCGGGGGCCATCCGCTGATGGTCGTCAGCGAGCGCCAGCAGCGCCCGGCGTACCCGCAGCCCGGACTTCACGTCGCGCTGCGCCGAGCCGGGCGTCGCATTGTAATAATAGTCGGTGTCGATCTGATTGGCTTTGATATAGGACTTGAACGGCGAGATCGGGATCGAATGCGGATATTTGGTGCTGGTGTACCAGAGCAGGTCGAGGCCGCTCGGCAGCGCGTCGGAAAACGCGTCGATATACTGGTCCCAGGTGCCGTTGAAGTTCGAGCAGAACAGCATGTAATCGTTGCGCAGCGGATCGCGCCTCTGCGTGAAATCCGGCCAGTCTTCGCGGCGAATGAGCACCCAGCGGGCGAAATGGATGAACTTCAGCCCGAGCAGGCCGGCGAGCTTGTCGGGCTGGACGCGGGTGAACATGAAAATGAACCGCATCAGCCATGTCCGCGGCGGCCGCATCGGCGTCACCACGTTCATCGCATAGGCTTTGCCCGACACGTTCGACATTGATCGCTCCCCCGCCGAAGTGATTCGAATGGTGCAGCAAATCCTCGCAATCGTCAAAAGCTAATCAACGGGATCAGCCGGCTAAGCTGTTCATCGCAACATAAGCGGGGATTTGGCCGATTCTGTCGATCCACGCCTGCACGCCCGGATAATCGCGGAGGGCGAAGCCGCCTTCTTCCGCGACATGGGTGTAGGCGTAGAGCGCGACATCGGCGAGGGTGAGGCCGTCGCCCACCAGCCACGGCCGGCGCTCGAGATGCTCGTCCATCAGCCTGAGCGCCGCCTCGCCGGCCGCGCGCCTGGCCGGGATCTGCGCCCGCTGCTCATCGCTCAGCTTGTCCTCGCCGACGAACGCGGCCCAGAAGCGCAGCGTCGCGACGTTGGGCTCGTGATTATATTGCTCCCAGAACATCCAGCGCAGCATGTCCGCCCGTTCGAACCGGCCGCCCGGGATCAGCGCCGAGCCGTCGGCCAGATAGAAGCAGGCCGCGTTGCTCTCCGGGATGAAGCGGTCGCCGACCTGAAGCACGGGGATCCGGCCGTTGGCGTTGACGTTGGCGAGGAAGTCGGGCGTCCGAGTCTCGCCCTTCATGATGTCGTATTGGCGCCGCTCGAGCGGCAGGCCGAGCAACGCGGCGGTCAGCCGCACCTTGTAGCAATTCCCCGACGCCGCATATTCGTGAAGGATCAGCTCAGCCACAACAATCTCCCGTCATTCCCGCCCCCTTCTTCGTCATTCCCGCGAAAGCGGGAATCCAGCTGCCTTACAACCCGATCAAATCGTCATAGCGATCCAACCAATCAGGATTCCCCTTCTCGACCAGCTCGACCTTCCACTGCCGCCGCCATTTCTTGACCGCCTTCTCGCGCGCGATCGCCTCCTCGATGGTCGGATACTCCTCGGCATGGACCAGCATCGTCACGCCGTAGCGGGCGACGAAGCCACGCGCCTGGGTGCGATGCTGATACACCCGCGCGGGTAAGTTTGCCGTCACGCCGGCATAGATCGTCCCCCGATAGCGGTTGGCGAGGATATAGACCCACCCTCCGCGCATCAGCCGGGAAGCGGGATTCCCGCTTGCGCGGGAATGACGGACGGCGAGGCGGAACCGCTCATCCCACCACAAGCACGATCTTGCCGACATGGTCGCCGGCTTCCATGCGCCGGTGGGCGTCGGCGGCGGCGGCGAGCGGGAAGGTCGAATCGATCGCCGGCCGCAATTTGCCCGCCTCGACATGCGGCCAGACGGCGCGGGCGAGCTCGTCGGCGACCAGCGACTTGAACTCCGCCGAGCGCGGCCGAAGCGTCGAGCCGGTCAGGGTCAGCCGGCGCTGCATCACCCTGGCGATGTTGATCTCGGCGGTGGCGCCGCGCTGGACCGCGATCGAGACGTGGCGGCCTTCCTCGGCCAGGCATTCGAGGTTGCGCGGCAGATAGTCGCCGCCGACCATGTCGAGGACGATATGGACTCCGGCGCCGCCGGTCAGCCGCTTCACCTCCGCGACGAAATCCCGGGTCCTGTAGTTGATCGCGGCCGACGCCCCGAGCGCCTCGGCGCGGCGGCATTTCTCGTCGCTGCCGCAGGTGACGATGACCCTGAGGCCGAACAGGTCGGCGAGCGCGATCGCCATCGTGCCGATGCCGCTGGTGCCGCCGTGGACGAGCGCGATCTCGCCCTCGGCGGCATAAGCGCGCTCGAACAAATTGGTCCACACGGTGAACAGGGTCTCGGGCATCGCCGCCGCCTCGATCATGGTCAGCGAGGCCGGAACCGGCAGGCACTGGCCGAGCGGCGCGAGCGCATATTCGGCATAGCCGCCGCCGGCGATCAGGGCGCAGACCGGCTGGCCGACGATCTCGGCCGCGACGCCCGGCCCGGCCGCGACCGCCTCGCCGGCCACTTCGAGGCCGAGGATGGAGGGCGCGCCGGGCGGCGGCGGATAGAGGCCGCGGCGCTGCAGCAGATCGGGCCGGTTGACCCCGGCCGCGGCGACCCGGATCAGCACCTCGCCCGGCCCGGGCACCGGCACCGGCCGGCGCACGGGCGCCAGCACCTCCGGGCCGCCCGGGCCCTCGGGATCGATCGCGAGCATTTCGTTCGGAAGGGCGGTCATCCGACTCCTGTCATCGCAAAAGGCGATGGCGGTTTATTGACTTGAGGGCCGTCCCGGTCAACTTTGCCGGCATGGACCTCGACGAGCTTTTTCCGGACAAGCCCGACGACCCGCTGACCCTGCTGGGCAAGCAGGACCTGGATCCGTTTTCCGTCGAGGAGCTGGAGAACAGGATCGCTCTCCTCGAGGCGGAGATCGCCCGGGTGAAGGCGAAGCTGACCGCGTCGGTTAACTTCCGCGCAAGCGCGGACGAGCTATTCAAGAAGTGAGGGATTGCGGGTGTGACGAGCGAGGCCCACATTAAGCAAGACAGGGCCGGCCCGACCCTTGCCGGCCCGCAGGAGTTTTGAATGCCGTCCTTTGCCCGCGAACTCGAACAGACGCTCCACAACGCCCTCGCCGAGGCGAGCGGCCGCCGCCACGAATATGCGACCCTCGAGCACCTGCTGCTCGCCCTCGTCGAGGACGTCCATGCCGGCCGGGTGATGGAGGCGTGCGGAGTCAATACCGGCGAGCTTCGCGACTCCGTTCGCCACTATCTCGACAACGAGCTCGAGGCGCTGAAGGTCAGCGCCGATACCGATCCGTCGCCGACCAGCGGCTTCCAGCGCGTCGTCCAGCGCGCCATCCTCCACGTCCAGTCGTCGGGCCGCGACGAGGTGACCGGCGCCAACGTTCTGGTCGCGCTCTTTTCCGAACGCGAGAGCTATGCCGTCTATTTCCTTCAGCAGCAGGATATGAGCCGGCTCGACGCGGTCACCTATATCAGCCACGGCGTCGGCAAGGGCGAGGCCGCGGCCCAGCCGACCGAGGTCAAGGGCACCGAGGAACCGAAGCAGGAAGAAGGAAAGAAGAAACCCGAATCCGCGCTTAAGCAGTTCACCATCAACTTGAACGAGAAGGCGCGGGACGGCCGCGTCGATCCGCTTGATCGGGCGCGGCCCGGAGGTCGACCGGACCGTCCAGATCCTCTGCCGCCGGTCCAAGAACAACCCGCTCTATGTCGGCGATCCCGGCGTCGGCAAGACCGCGATCGCCGAGGGGCTGGCGCGCAAGATCGTCGAAGGCGACGTGCCCGAGGTGCTGAAGCCCGCGGTGATCTATTCGCTCGACATGGGCGCCCTGCTCGCCGGCACCCGCTATCGCGGCGATTTCGAGGAGCGGCTGAAGGCGGTGGTCAACGAGCTCGAAAAGCTCCCCCACGCGATCCTGTTCATCGACGAGATCCACACCGTGATCGGCGCCGGCGCCACCTCGGGCGGGGCGATGGACGCGTCGAACCTGCTCAAGCCGGCGCTCTCCTCGGGGACGATCCGCTGCATCGGCTCGACCACCTACAAGGAGTTCCGCAACCATTTCGAGAAGGACCGGGCTTTGCTCCGGCGCTTCCAGAAGATCGACATCAACGAGCCGACGGTCGAGGACACGATCAAGATCCTCACCGGCCTGCGCTCGGCGTTCGAGGCTCATCACGCCGTCAAATACACGCCCGACGCGATCAAGGCGGCGGTCGAGCTGTCGGCGCGCTACATCAACGACCGCAAGCTGCCCGACAAGGCGATCGACGTGATCGACGAGGTCGGCGCGATGCAGATGCTGGTCGTCCCCTCCAAGCGCAAGAAGACGATCACCGTGAAGGAGATCGAGGCGGTGATCTCGACCATCGCCCGAATCCCGGCGAAGAGCGTGTCCTCCGACGACAAGAGGGCGCTCGAGCATCTCGACAAGGATCTGAAGCGAGTCGTCTTCGGCCAGAACGAGGCGATCGACCGCCTCTCGTCGGCGATCAAGCTCGCCCGAGCCGGGCTTCGCGATCCCGACAAGCCGATCGGCTCCTACCTCTTCTCGGGGCCCACCGGCGTCGGCAAGACCGAAGTGGCGCGCCAGCTCGCCTCGATCATGGGCATCCCGCTGCATCGTTTCGACATGTCCGAATATATGGAGCGGCACTCGGTCTCCCGTCTGATCGGCGCGCCGCCGGGCTATGTCGGCTACGATCAGGGCGGCCTTCTGACCGACGCCGTCGACCAGCATCCGCATTCGGTGCTGCTGCTCGACGAGATCGAGAAGGCGCATCCGGACCTGTTCAACATCCTCCTCCAGATCATGGACAATGGCCGGCTCACCGACCATCACGGCAAGTCGGTCGACTTCCGCAACGTCATCCTGATCATGACCACCAATGCCGGCGCCGCCGACATGGCGAGCGAGGGCATCGGCTTCGGCAACGTCTCCAAGGAGGATGCCAGCGACGAGGCGGTGAAGCGGATGTTCACGCCGGAATTCCGCAACCGGCTCGATGCGATCGTTCCGTTCGGCTATCTGCCGACCGAGGTCGTCGCCCGGGTCGTCGACAAGTTCATTCTCCAGCTCGAGCTCCAGCTCGCCGAGCGCAACGTCCATATCGAATTGGACGACGAGGCCCGCGCCTGGCTGACCGAGCGCGGCTACGACCGGCTCTACGGCGCCCGGCCGATGGGCCGCCTCGTCCAGGAGAAGATCAAGCAGCCGCTCGCCGAGGAGCTTTTGTTCGGCAAGCTCGCCCATGGCGGCGAGGTCAAGGTCCGCATCAAGGACAACGCGCCGAGCTTCGAGATCATCTCCGCCCCGCCCAAGCCGCCGAAGGGCAAGAAGAAAGCGGCCGCCGGCAAGGAAGCGGGCGCGAGCGAAGCCAAGGCGTAACGGCAAGGAACCCCGTATCGGCTTCCCCGGTTGCGCGCGTCACCGCCTCAGGCGACGGGACGCGCCGGGAGGCGCGCCGCGCGGCGGCGGAGGCTTTGACGAGCGCCTTGCCTCACGCCGCTTCGCGGTCTGACGGGCTTGCCTCGCTGGCGATGAAGTCCCGCAGCTCGGCCAGGGCGGCGCTCCAAACGCTCAGCGCCTGCTCCAGCTGGGATTGGCCGCCGGGATCGGCCGGATCGACGATGAAGTCGGCGGCCATGATCAGGTTTCCCTCGTCATCGAGCGCGAACTTCGCGAACTGCAGGTCGCGATTCAGCGCGTTCAATCTGGCAAGGCTGATGTCGAGACCTTCCCCGGCGACGAAGCAGTAGAAGCCCAGCTTCGGATGCTCGAACGTCAGGGCGAACGGCACCCCGTCAAGCTCGGATTGAATACATCCATCGTCGAGGCTCACTTCATAACCGGCCGCGCGGAGAGCGTCGGCCACTTGTGCAAGGTCGGGATCGGGCTGCTCAGTCATGATCTAGCTCTGAAGCTCCGGGACCAGGAGGGCGGCTGCCGAGATCGGCGCGCAGTCCGGCTGGTCATTCCATGATGGTCGTCGCAGCGAAATGGGCTGCTCATTTCGCAGTTCCAGCGCTCTGCGACGGCCACTTGCGGTAAGGCTGTTCTGCTTGTTTCTTCCAGCCTTGGCCGAAAGGACGAGGCCCGCTTTGCGCAGATGGGTCAAGGTCCGGGCAACGGTCTCCTGGCGGTAGCTGCATTCCTTGGCCAATTCGGTCGTGGTCAGCTGCTGCTTGCGGAGAAGGGTCTGCAGGATTGCTTCCGCCACGTTGCGCGCTTCGGCGGGCGGCGGTGCGAGTTCGGCAAGAGCGATCAAGGCGGACATGCCGGCGAGCATGCCCACGATTTTCTCGGCGGTCGGCACCTCGCTCATTTCCTGGTTTAGGATCAACTTGAAGCGGAGCTTGCGCACCTCGCTTCCAAGCTCTCTCAGCGCCGGCTGATCGCCGCCGATGACGGCCTGCAAGGCGAGCTCGATTGTCCGTTCGGCTGCCGCCTCGGCCAGCGACCACCGGTCGTCGTGGACAGCGGCATTGAGGCGAGCGACAACGTCGCGGATCGCGACCCCGGCACTGCCTTCGTCGCCGTCACCGCCGAGGATCTCGCGGTCGATGTTTACGGTCACATGGCCGCCTTCAGGCTCGGCATAAGGCTGAGGCTCGAGCAGCGGCGGGCTATTATAGAGATGACGAGCCGACCCCGCGATGCTGATCAATTGCTCGCGTGACGGCTCGGAATGGCCTCGCTCGGCATCGCGCCAAGCCGCTCGCATGCGCGCGACAAGGGTGGAGCCCGCCACGACCGCGCTCGCGGCGCTCACGCCGGCCGCCAAATAGCGGCTGGTGAAAAGCCCGTCGGGCTCCCCACGCCCTGCCGGGGGATTGACTAACCCCCGCCGCGGATGATCCCTCATTCAAGCTTCTCCTACAAAACTACCTGCCGTTAAACCCGTTGAAGGCCAATGTCAATTGACATCATTGATACCGATGACATCATTGATGAGCAAGTTTATATTGCCCCAATCGCTAAGGGCGCGTTAAAGTTCCCTCCTGATGGCTAAGGCCCTGGAACCGCCGGATATTCTTGCCGAGCTATGCACCGCATTCCATCGCTGGGAAGAGCGAGGCTGGCTCGCGCAGCATATCCCCCAGGCCGAGGCGGTCTTGGGGTCCGAGGCAATCTCGTCCGCAATGGATGAAACCGAGCTCGTTGCCACATGGTCGCGACTCGCCCCGGGCCTCAAGCGGCTTCCCGAGCGAGCGGCGCCGCCGGTGGACCTCTTCTTCGAAGCGTTGAAGCTGCTTCACGCCCTGGATTTCTGGCACGAGCCGCTTTCGGCGCCCTACCAAAGCATGACGGCCACCCACGATCTGGTCCGGACCCGCTTCAAGGTTCCGGTGAGTGACGTCTACTCCTACAACTCGAACGTCGAGTTCGGCATGATCATCCCGCCATGGACCCAGGCGGAGGCACGGCCGTCGTCCGAGATGAGCAACCTGGCGCGTTTGCTGGACCATACCGCTTATCTGCCGGCCGAAGTTCTCGCCGGCGACCCCGACCAGCCCAGAAAAGTCGGCGATCGGCGGCTCCAATTGCGCTACCGGCGCGGCCCGTCGGGGTTGCCTCTGCCGCCCGGCGACGATCCACCGATCATCGCCCTGGCTCCGGTTCTTGAGAAGGCGGGAGACGCGAGCATCGCACTCAACGCCAGCGACAAGGTCTACGGCGTGGACCTGCACTATGATTGGGCGCGCATCGGCGAAATTCTCGATGCGGCGTTAGAAAGCGGCGCGCGCATTCTGCTGCTGCCCGAAATGACGATCAGATATGTCGACGCCCCGCGCCTGATGAAACTGTTCAAGCAGAAATTGCGCGAGAGGCTTGCAAAGGGCGGGGAGCCCTCGCTCCTATACCTGATAGCCGGGCTCGTCGCGGGACGCGACGAGGGCGCCGCCGCGGGGTTGAACGACGTCGCTCTGTTCCACGCCTTCCAGGATGAAACGGCGGGCCCGTTTCTCCGCCAGTCCAAGCTGTGTCGGTGGAACCTCGACAAGGGCACCCAGGAGGACTTCCTCCATCGCTCTCATTGTTCGCTGCTCAAGGAGGATATCGTCGAAGGCCGCGAAATCTATGTGACCGACCTCGAAGGGCTCGGCCGCACGCTGACGCTGATCTGCGCGGATATGGAAGCCAACGAACCTGGACATTGGCTGATCAAGAATATCGGAGTGGATTGGCTGTACGCCCCGATCATGGACCGTTCGATCTCGCACCGCGTCCAGACGAACAAGGCTGGGAGCCCGCAGTTGAAGCCCTGGGTGCTGGACCGTGCAGCTGTTGCCGTCAGACAGGGCGCGATGCGGGCCGTCGTGGTGAACAGCCTAGCGCTGACCTTCGCCAACAATGCCTCTCCCGCCAAGCGCCCCTATCTCCCGTTCACGAAGTGCGGCTGGGCGTTTATGCTCGACGGATCCGAAGAGCAGCGCACGTACAGAGAGCTCGACTCGGGCTTGCCGATAGCCGCCGGGGCCCGGCCCGTGGTTTGCGCGGTCCGCTGGCTCGATGGATTCAAGCCCGCGCCACCCGCCATGTCGTGACGGGAGCCGCTCGCTAGAGCGATTTCGAGCTGGCTGGACACAGCCAGCGACGCGGAAATCGCGGTAAACAAAGGAAAACTGGAGCGGAATTCGGCCGGTAGAGACGGATTTCGCTCTCGGCAGCGCGAGGCCCCGGCGGCGGCGCAGTTCCTCTGCCGTATACCTTCGCCGAGCCGCTGGCCGCCCATGGAGATTGACCTTCGCGCCGAGGGCGTGAAGCATTAGGCTGCGCCCGCCAGACAAGGAGCCCCGCCATGACCGATCTCACCTTCTACACCAATCCGATGTCGCGCGGGCGGATCGTGCGGTGGATGCTCGAGGAGATCGGCGAGCCCTATGAGACGGTGGTGCTCGATTACGGCACGACGATGAAGGGCGCCGATTATCTTGCGGTCAACCCGATGGGCAAGGTGCCGGCGATCAAACATGGCGACACCGTCGTCACCGAGGCCGCGGCGATCTGCGCCTATCTCGCCGACGCGTTCCCCGGCAAGGGCCTCGCCCCGCCGCCCGGGCATCGCAAGCGCGGCCCTTATTATCGCTGGCTGTTCTTCGCCGCCGGGCCGGTCGAGCAGGCGGTGACCGGCAAGGCGCTGGGGCTGCTGGCGCCGGAGGACAAGAAGGCGATGGCCGGCTATGGCAGCTTCGAGGAGACGATCGACGCGCTCGAGACCGCGATCACGCCCGGCCCCTATATTTGCGGCGAGATGTTCAGCGCCGCCGATCTCTATGTCGGCGCTCAGATCGGCTGGGGGATGATGTTCGGCACGATCGAGAAACGGCCGGCGTTCGAAGCCTATTTCGGCCGCCTGCAGGCGCGGCCGGCCGCGGTCCGCGCCAACCGGCTCGACGACGCGGCCATGCCGAAGGCGGAAACCGACTGCGGAGACGACGAATGCGTGATGAACGAATCCGGGCCGCAATAGCGCTCCACGACCGCTTCACCCATGACGGCATGGACCGCCGCGCCTTCATGGCCGAATTGACCCGGATCGCCGGCAGCGCCGCCGCCGCCGCGACCTTGCTCTCCGGAGTCGCCGCTCGCGCCGCCGAGCCGCAGGTCGCGGCCGACGATTCCCGGCTCAACGTCCGCGACATCGAATGGGAAGCGCGGCCGGGCCGGCGCTATCGCGGCTACAACGCGGCGCCGCGATCGGGCGGCAATCTGCCCGTGGTCTTCGTCGTCCACGAAAATCGCGGCCTCAACGATCATATCCGCGACGTCGCCCGCCGAGTCGCGCTCGCCGGCTATTCGGCGGTCGCGCCGGACTGGCTCAGCCCGGCCGGCGGCACGCCCGCCGACGAGGATCGGGCGCGGACGATGATCGGCGCGCTCGACATGGCCGAAACGGTCGCCGACGGCGCGGCGATGATCCGCTGGAACGCGTCGCCGGCCGGGGGCTCGCGCAAGGTCGGCATCGTCGGCTTCTGCTGGGGCGGGGCGATGGTGAACCGCCTCGCCGTCGCCTCCGGCGACTCGCTCAAGGCCGGAGTCTCCTTCTACGGCCCGGCGCCCGATCCTTCCGAAGCGGCGCGGGTCGAGGCGGCGATGCTGATCGTCCTCGCCGGCCGCGACACACGAGTCAACGCGACCGCCCGGCCGTGGATCGCAGCGCTCCAGGCAGCAGGCAAGGAGGTCCGGGCGCTCGAATATCCCGACGTCGATCACGCCTTCCACAACGATACGTCGCAGGCGCGCTACAACGCGCACGCGGCCGAGCAGGCCTGGGCCGCCGCGCTCAGCTTCTTCCGCCGGCACCTCGAAGGACGCCGCCCCGCCCGGGGCTGATACGAAAAAGGCCCGGCGTTTCCGCCGGGCCCTCTGCTTTCGTCCCGACCCCGGTTCAGTCCCGGTTGCCCATGAAGCGAAGCAGGAAGAGGAACATGTTGATGAAGTCGAGATAGAGCGTCAGCGCGCCCATGATCGTCGCCTTGCCGATGGAAATCGGTCCCGGCGACGGCGAAGTACATGCTCTTGATCTTCTGCGTGTCATAGGCGGTGAGGCCGGCGAAGATCAGCACGCCGATTGCGCTGATCGCGAGATCGAACACCCGATTCTGCCAGAACAGGTTGATCAGCATCGCCACGATCAGGCCGAACAGGCCCATGACGCAGGAACGTGCCCATCGCGGACAGATCCTTCTTCGTCGTATAGCCCCACAGGCTGAGGCTGGCGAAGCGCCGCCGCCGTCGCGAAGAAGGTCGGTGGCGATCGAGCCGGGCCGGTGTAGACGAGGAAGATCGTCGACAGCGACAGGCCCATGACCACCGCGAACACCCAGAACAGGACCTGCGCCGTGCCGGTCGAGATGCCGGTTGATGCCGAAGCTCAGCACCATGACGATCGCGAGCGGCGCGAGCATGATCGATCCAGGCGAGGATGCCGCCGCCGGCCATCATCTGGTAGGCCATCGAATTCGCGCCGCCCTGGGCGAACAGCAAGGCGACGATGCCGGTGAGCAGGATGCCCGAGGTCATGTAATTGTAGACCGACAGCATATGGGCGCGAAGCCCGGCGTCGTATGCAAGGTCGCGGCCCGCGGTCGTCGTCGGATGCGCGGTCGCACCCATCTGCGGATCAGACCAATTTGCCATGTGAAACGTCTCCCATCCCCGGCCAAAATGCCGTTGCCTGGGAATATCGGGGGAATCGGGGTCCTTTTCAAGGAAAACCGGAAGCGCCGCGGCCCGATCGGAGCGGTGATTCCGCCCGGCAACTCTGCTAGCGTCCGGCGATGCACCGGCTGTTCGTCGCCATCCGGCCGCCCTCCGGCGATCCGCGCGCCTGCTGCTGGCCGCGATGGGCGGGATCAGCGGCGCGCGCTGGCAGAGCGACGATCAGCTCCACCTCACCCTGCGCTTCATCGGCGAGGTCGACCGCCACCGCGCCGGCGACGTCCACGCCGCCTTGGGCGCGATCCACCAGCCGCGCTTCGAGATCGCGCTGAACGGGATCGGCGCGTTCGACCGGCGCGGCTGGCCCGACGCGGTCTGGGCCGGCGTGACTCCGCACGAGCCGCTGAAGGCGCTGCACAAGAAGGTCGATGCCGCGCTCGCCCGGGTCGGCATCGAGCCCGATCAGCGCGCCTTCCTGCCGCACATCACCCTCGCCCGGCTGAAGCGTTCGTCCGGGCCGGTCGGCAATCTGCTCGAAAGCTCGGGCGGCCTCGCCAGCCCGCCGTTCACCGTCGATCATTTCGCCCTGTTCGAAAGCGACCTGACCCCGGACGGCGCGGTCTATTCGATCGTCGAGCGCTATCCGCTCGGCTAGGCGCCGACCGCATCGAGCAGCCGCTCGACCATCGGCGCATAGGCGGCGCCGAACAGCCGCAAATGGACCAGCGCCGGGAAGAGCTGGTAGACCGGAAGCCGCTCCTCCCAGCCCGGCTCGCGCGCGCCATAGGCCTCCCAGAATTCGTCCGGGCGGCGCGGCGAACAGGCAGAGCATGGCGAGATCGACCTCGGCATGGCCGTGATAGCAGGCGGGATCGATCAGCGCGGCGAGCCGGCCGTCGCGGACCAGGATGTTGCCGGTCCACAGGTCGCCATGGAGCAAGGCGGGCGGCGGGCGCGGCGGGGAGCAGGTCGCCGAGCCGCGCGCGCCAGCCGCTCGATCCGCTCGCGCCAGGGCCGGTCGAGCAGGCTCGCGGCGGCGACCAGCCGTTGCTCGCCCCAGAAACGCGGCCAGTCGCGGCTCTCGCGATTGTCGAGCGTGACCGTGCCGAGCGCATAATCGACCGGCCAGCCATAGGCCTCGCCGCGTCCGCGCGTGCAGCCGCGCGAGCGCGGCGCCGATATCGGCCCAGGCCTTCGGGCTGAACAGCGCCGTCATTGGCGACATGGTCGAGCAGCAGCACGCCGTCATGCTCGCCCTCGACCGCCGGCACCGGCAGGCCGGCGCCGGCCAGCGCGCGGAGCATCGCCGCCTCGGCCGCGACCGACGGGCCGCCCTTGGCGACGACCGGCTCGCCGTCGGCCGCGCGGGACCAGCAGCACCTCGGACAGATCGCCGCCGGCGAGCCGCTCGAGCCGCTCCTCGGCCACGCCGGTCAGCTCGGCGACCCGCTGCGAGAAGGCGCGTCACCCGGCCGGGAAATATTGGAAATAGGGCTCGGCCTCGGCGAGCACCCGGGCGAAGCTCGGCCGGCGCCTTCAGCCGCTCGAGCAGCGCGAGCGCGTTCGGATAGGCGGCCGGCGAGCGGCATCACCTTGTCCGCATAGAAGAGCGCCGGCGCCGCCGCGCAATCGGCCAGGGTGAAATCCTCGCCCGTCGCCCAGCGCCTGTCCGCGGCATGGCGCTCGACCATGGCCAGCGCCGTCGCCAGCAGGGTGCGCGCCTCGGCGACGCCGATACGGGTCGCGCTCGTCCGTCCGGCCGCAGCCGGTCGACGACGATCTTCTGCATCGGCGCCTGGACGTAGAGGTCGAAGATCCGGTCCCAGAGCCGCACCTCGCGCGCGCGTGCTCGGGATCCTCCGGGCACGAAGCGACCGGCGCCGCGGATGATGGCGGTCGAGATAGTCGATGATGATGCTCGTCTCGGGGATCGACCTGCGCCGCGCGCCTGGTCCTCGAGCACCGGCATCTTCGCCACCGGCCAGAGCGCCGCGAATGCGGCGCGCCGAGCCGGATCGCCGAGATCGACGAGCCTCGGCGTGAACGCGATGTCGTTCTCGTAGAGCGCGATCAGCACCTTCCAGCAGAAGGAGGAGAGCGGATGATAATGGAGGACGAGGCTCATGCGGCTCTGCTCCTGCAGCGCCCGCGCCAGCCCGCGCGCGGCTTCGGCCACGTCGCGCCAGGTGACGTCGAAATGGCTGTCGTCGCCATAATAAGGATCGGCGACCGCCTGCCCTTCGCGGCCCGGCGACATGGTCGAGCAGCAGCGACAGCCGCGCCCGGCTTCCGGCCGGCCGCATCGCGCTCGAGGTCGGCGAGATTCTCCGCGTCGAGCGCGACGATATGGTCGAACCGGTCGAAATCGCCGCGCGTCACCTGGCGCGCCCGCAGGTGGGAGATGTCGACGCCGTTGCGCCGCGCCGCGGCGATCGCGCGCCGGTCGGGCGGCTCGCCGGCATGCCAGTCGCCGGTGCCGGCGGAATCGACCTCGACGTCGAGCCCGAGCCGCTCCGGCCTCGGCGCGGAACGCCGCCTCGGCGAGCGGCGAGCGGCAGATATTGCCGAGGCAGACGAACAGGACCCGTCACGGTCATCGCATCAAGCCTTGTTGCCAAAGCGCCCCGCTCTGCTAGCCAGAAGCAAACAGAAGCACAATCGAGGGGATGTGATGGCGGCGCATCGTGGAGGAGGCCGCGCCCGCGGCCGCCGGCCGAGCCGCGCATCGGCGCCTATGCCTGGTACGCCCTGTTCGTCCTGGTGCTGGTCTACATCGTCAATTTCGTCGACCGGCAGATCCTCTCGATCCTGGTCGGCGACATCAAGCGCGACCTCGACGTCGACCGACGCGCAGATCGGCTTCCTCTACGGCACCGCCTTCGCCGTCTTCTACGCCCTGTTCGGCATCCCGCTCGGCCGGCTCGCCGACAGCTGGTATCGCGGCCGGCTGATGGCGATGGGGCTGGCGCTCTGGTCGTCGATGACCGCCTTGTCGGGCTTCGCCAACAGCTTCGGCATGCTCGCCGCCGCCCGGATCGGCGTCGGCATCGGCGAGGCGAGCGCCTCGCCCGCCGCTTATTCGATGATCTCGGACTAGTTTCCCCAAGGAGCGCCGCGCCACCGCTCTCTCCATCTATTCGAGCGGCCTCTATATCGGCGGCGCGCTCAGCCTGCCGATCGGCGGCCTCGTGCGTCAGCCGCTGGAACCATGCCTGGCCCGATCCGGCGACGGCGCCGCTCGGTCTCGCCGGCTGGCAGGCGGCCTTCCTCGCCGTCGGCATTCCCGGCCTGCTGCTCGCGCTTTGGGTGCTGACCCTGCGCGAGCCGCAGCGCGGCGCCTCGGACGGGCTGCCGCAGCCGGTCGTCCGCCCCAATGCCTGGCGCGATTTCGGCCGCGAGCTGATCGCGATCCTGCCGCCGCTGACCCTGTTCAACGTCGCCCGGATTCCCGGCGCGCTGCGCACCAATCTGATCGTGCTCGGGCTGGTCGTCGCGGTCGGCTACGGCCTCTACCGCCTCACCGGCGACGCGCCGCAATGGGCCGCCTACGGCCTCGGCGTCTATGCGATCTTCTCCTGGATCCAGTCGCTCAGGCATCGCGATCCGCCGGCCTACCGGCTGATCTGGGGCTCGCCGGCCGTGGTGATGCTCGCCATCGCCTTCGGCAGCATCTCCTTCGTCACCTACGCGACCAGCTTCTGGGTGCCGCTTCTATGTCGAGCAGCACCTTCTACGGCCGGGCGAGGGCGCCGGCCGCTATTTCGGCGGGCTGCACCGCCAAGGCGGAGGTCGGGCTGATCATCGGCTGGTCGGCGGCGGTCTCGGCGGCGGCCGGCGTGATCCTCGGCGGCTATCATCTCCGATCTCTGGCGGCAGCGCGATCCGCGCGGCCGGATCTTCGTCAACATGCTCTCGGTGGTGCTGCCGATCCCGGTCGTCGCCTTCATGCTCACCACCGACAGCCTCGCCGCTTTCTACTGGGTCAATCCGCTCGCCCACATGCTCGCCTCGGCCTGGGTCGGCGCGGCGGTGGCGACGCTTCAGGATCTCGTCCTGCCGCGCATGCGCGCGACCGCCGGCGCGACCTACATCCTCGGCACGACGATGGTCGGCCTCGCGCTCGGCCCCTATTTCGCCGGCAAGATGTCGGTCGTGACCGGCGGCCTGGCGACCGGCATCGCCGCGCTCTACTTCATGCCGCTGCTGACCCTGATCGGCCTGTGGATCGGCGTCGCGCCACATCGCCCGGCTCGAGGCGACCAAGGTCGAGCGCGCCCGCGCCGCCGGCGAGCCGATCTAAGAGGGCGCGAGAACGCCGCAGGCGATCCGCGCGCCGCTATTGCCGCTCGGGTCGGTCCGGTAATCGTCGGGCGGGGCGTGGATCACGATCGCCGCGCCGTCGGCGTCGAGCAGCGCCGCGTCGCCGCCGAGCAGCGTCGCGCCCGGCGATGTGCGAAGTCGAGCCTGCCGCGCCGTCCGCGCCGACGTCGAGATTGGGCAGGTCGCCGAGATGATGGCCCTGCGGGTTGAGCGTGCCGTGCTGGCGCGCCGTCGGGTTCCAGTGCGGCCCGGCGCTGTCGAACCCGGGCGGATCGCAGCGGCCGACCGCGTGGACATGGGCGCCGTAGCGGCCCGGCGCCAGCCCGCGACGCCTCGATCCGGACCTCGACTGCCGCCGCCGATCGCGATCGGCCGTGGCGCGCGCCACCGGCCGGCCGTCGGCGTCGCGGACTTCGCGCCGTCGCGCCGGCGCCGGCTCGGCTGCCGCCCGCGGTCGCGCAGCCGGCCAGCAGCACGGCCAGCAGCAGCGGCTTCGAATCGATCATCGGCTCTCCTCATTCGCCGCCGAACGAGCGGCGCGACTGCGAGGTTGCCGCGCTCAGCCACGCGCTTTGGCGCGCGGCCGGCCGGCCGATGCCGTGCCAGGCGAGGCCGGCGCTCTCGACCTCCTCGGGCGGATAGATGTTGCGCAGATCGACCAGCACCGGCTGCCGCCATCGTCGCCGCCAGCCGCTTGAGGTCGAGCGCGCGAAGCGCGTCCCATTCGGTCACCAGCACGACCGCGTCGGCGCCCTCGGCCGCCTCATAGGGGCTCGTCGCAAAGCTCGACGTTGGGCATCAGCGGCCGCGCCTGCTCCATGCCCTTCGGGATCGTAGCCGCGCACCTTGACGCCGGCATCCTCGAGCGCCTGGACGATGGCGAGCGACGGCGCGTCGCGCATGTCGTCGGTGTTGGGCTTGAAGGTCAGGCCGAGCAGGGCGACGGTCTTGCCGCGCGGCTCGCCGCCCAGCGCCTTGATCACCTTGCGGCCCATCGCCCGCTTGCGGGCGTCGTTGACCTTGACCACCGCCTCGACGATGCGCAGCGGCGCCTGGGCGTCCTCGGCGGTCTTGAGCAGCGCCAGCGTGTCCTTGGGGAAGCAGGAGCCGCCATAGCCGGGCCCGGCGTGGAGGAATTTGGCGCCGATCCGGCCGTCGAGGCCGATGCCGCGCGCCACGTCCTGGACGTCGGCGCCGACCGCCTCGCACAGATCGGCGATCTCGTTGATGAAGGTGATCTTGGTCGCGAGGAAGGCGTTGGCGGCATATTTGATCAGCTCGGCGGTGCGCCGCGAGGTGAACAGCAGCGGCGCCTTGTTGAGATAGAGCGGCCGATAGACTTCGCGCATCACCTCGGCGGCGCGCTCGTCCTCGGCGCCGATGACGATCCGGTCGGGATGCTTGAAATCCTCGATCGCCGCGCCTTCGCGCAGGAATTCGGGGTTGGAGACGACCCAGGCGCTGCGCGTCGGGCGCCGCCTCGCGCAGGATCCGCTCGACCTCGTCGCCGGTGCCGACCGGCACGGTCGATTTGGTGACGACCACCGCCGGGCCCGTCGAGCGCCGCGGCGATCTCGCGCGCGGCGCCGATAGACATAGGTGAGATCGGCATGGCCGTCGCCGCGGCGCGACGGCGTGCCGACGGCGATGAAGATCGCCTCGGCGCCGTCGACCGCCGCGGCGAGCTCGGTGGTGAAGGTCAGCCGGCCGGCGGCGACGTTGCGCGCGACCAGCTGGTCGAGCCCGGGCTCGAAGATCGGCATGACGCCGCGTTCGAGCGCGTCGATCTTGGCCGCGTCCTTGTCGACGCAGACCACGTCGTGGCCGAAATCCGAAAAGCAGGCGCCGGAAACCAGGCCGACATAGCCGGTGCCGATGATCGCGATCCGCATTCGTTGATCCTCGAAGCGGCTGAATGAGCGCCCGCGTTATCAAAGCGCGCCGCGCCGGCGAACAGGGCCTTTGGCGCCGCGCCGGCCGCCCGGGCGCGCGCGCGCAAAAGAAAGGGGCCGGCCCGAAGGCCGGCCCCAAATCCTTGTGGCGTCCCGCCGCCGGAGCGGCGGGACCCTTCTTACCAGCCGGAGCCGGGGCCGAAGGTGATTTCCACGCGCCGGTTCTGCGGCTCGCGGACGCCGTCGGCGGTGTCGACCAGCGGCCGGCTCTCGCCGAACGCTTCGGTCGTGATCGAGCCGTCGGGAACGCCGCGGCCGGCCAGGTAGGAGCGGACGTTGTTGGCGCGCCGCTGCGACAGGCCGACATTGTAGTCCGCGGAGCCCGAACGGTCGGCGTGACCGGCGAGAACGACCTGAGCCTGGCCGGTCTGCTGATAGGCAGCGGCCGCATTGTCGAGGATCGCCGCGGCCTGCGGCGTGATCTCGTCCTTGTCCCAATCGAAGAACACGATGAACGGACCCACGAGCACCGGCGGCGGAGGCGGCGGCGGAGGCGGCGGGGGCGGCGGAGGCGGAGGCGGAGGCGGCGGAGGCGGCGGCGGGGGCGGCGGCGCCGGAGCGCCGAAGTTGAAGGTGATGCCGCCGAGCAAGCTGTGCGAGCGGAACCGCGATCTCCGACTCGAAGCCGCGGAAGTCCACGGTCCGAGATGTCGTCGACGTTGAAGAAGCGATAGCGCACCGTCATGTCGATATTGTCGCTGATCGCCTGGCGAACGCCGGCGACGACCTGCCACGCGAAGCGCGTGTCGGAATCGTCGACGAACGGCGCCCTGGTTCGCGAAGGCGCGGATGTTGTTGTAGTCGACCCGGGCGATGCCGACGCCGCCGCCGACGAAGCCGCTGAGGCCGTCGTCGTCGCCGAAGTCGAGCATGCCGTTGATCATGAAGCTGAGCGCGCTGGTGCGTCCGCCGCCAGCCGGGAAGACCGTCTGGGCAGTGGCGCCGCCCGGCGGCACGCCCATGCCGGGCAGCCGAATGGTGGTCTCGATCTCGTCGAGCCTGGCCCGCTTGTAGGCGACTTCGGCCTCGATGCGGAACGAGCCGAGATCGTAGCCGACGAAGAGCGCGCCGTCGATAGCCATAATCGTGGTTGATCGCGATCTGAGCGTCGGCCGCTCGGGATGGTCGGCGCCAGCCGAAGTCGAAATCGATATCCTCGACGATCATCGCACCGAAATCGCCGCCGACATACCAGGCGCCATTGCGCGCAAGTGCCGGAGTTGCGAGCACGGTTGACGACAGCGCCACAACAATGGCGAGCTTCCGCATAATCTTCCCCTTTCTTCTGCGTCCCAATCGGGAACGACGTGAACTCCTTACGGTAAGCGGAGTTTCCGTGCAAGCGCGCTTCGCCCCCTACCTGTTGCTGAAAAGCCGCAGCCCATCCGGAAGATGAACCGCAGATGACCAGCCAGTCCGAAACGATGCCGCGCGTCATGGGTTGCAGCGGAAAGGGCGGCTTGTCAATCAATCAGGCCGTGTGACTTTAATGTCGCAATGAGAGCGTCGATCGCGGCCCGTGCTTCGGCGTCAATTATCGTTCCGCCAGAAGGGCTTGGCACGTCCGGAAGGCGCGGTCCGACGACCTGCTGGCCGCCGATCGACGAGCGCCGCGGCGGGCAGGCTCGCCGTCGCTCCAGGCGCTGCCCGACCAGTGCAGCCAGCATCTGCCGGCCTTGTTCCAGGCCAGCATGCCGGGAACCGGCGCGACGAACCGCCAGCCGCCCGCCGTCCAGCCGCCAGCGCGCCGTCCTTGCCCGCCCAGGCGCCGGTCGCGCCGGCGCCGACGATCCAGCATCTGCCCGTCCTCGGGCGCGGCCGGCGGGGTCGGCCAGCGGCGCCTCCTCGACCGCGGCGTGGAGCGCCGCGTCGAGCAGGGTCAGCGCCTCGTTGTGATAGGCTTCCTTCTGCGCCTGGCCCGGCAGGATGAAGGGCAAGGCGAAGCGCGCGCTGGTCTCGGTCATTGCGTGTCTCCGTGGTCATTCGAGCTGAGTCGAGGCAGGGCCGGCCGCGAGGCGGCGAAGGTGCCGATCTGGATGACCGAGATCGGAGCGGCCCGGCCGCCGTCCGCGGCGCGCTCGGCGCCGCCGTATAGAGAAAGGACGGGCGCGTCGGCAGTCGACGATTCGCGCGAAGCCCGCGCCGGCAATCGCGAGCCGGTAGCGCTCGCTCTCCTCGCCGAGCGGCGTGTCGCTGCCGCTCGGCCAGGCCCAGCCCTGCCGGCTGCGCCGCACCCAGGAGATGGCGAGGTCGCCGTCCGCCGTCTCGCGCCGCGCGGAGATGGACCGGGCTCGGCGGCCGCAGCGACGCGCCCTCGATCGCGACGATGGCCGCGGCGGCGCATCGGGCAGTCGTCGCCGATGCCGGTCGCCAGCACCCGCGCCTCGCCGCCGATCGAGCCGGCCGGCGCCTCCAGCACGACCAGGCTGTCCGGCTCGATCAGGGTGAAGGCCTCGCCGGCCGCATGGCCGCCGGCCGCCCATTCGGTGCCGCGCCGGCCGCGCAGCAGCCGCGACAGCCGGAAGCGCCGGTCGCCGAGCGGCTCGCGCCGCGCCGAACTGGATCGATCTCGTCGCCGACCGCCGCCAGGTTGGCGCCGGCCGACCAGCGCGTCGTCGTCGCGGCTCTCGAGCCACATCGCCTCGGCGGCGAGCTCGACCTCGAGCGAGGCGCGGTCGTCGAACAGAGCGGAGCCGGCGGCGGGCAGCGCGTCGAGCGCGGTGCCGAGCACCGCCGGCGCGGCGGTGCCGCCCGCCGCCTGCCAGCTCGCGCCGCCGTCGAAGCTCGCGGTCAGCGCCGCGCGGCGCCAGCCCGCGCTCGCCCCGGCCGCGGCCGCGAACAGCAGGGGCCTGGTCGCCCGGCCCGTCGCCGAGCGGCAGATCGAGCAGGCGAACGATGGTCGGCCCGTGCGGCAGATCGGGCTGGCTGACCGGCCGGCCGGGCGCCGCCGCGGCCTCGGGCGGCGGTCCGGCGGCGGCGCGGACGAGCTCGAGCGTCACCTTCATCGGCCCCAGCGTCCAGCGCGTCACCCGCCACGAGCCCGCCTTCGCCGGCGAGCTCGACCTGGTCGCCGGGCCGAAGCGCCGCCCGGCGCCAGCCGAGCCGGACCGTCGCCGTCGCCCGGCCGGTCCACAAGGTCGCCAGCCGGTATTCGGCCAGCGCCTTGGCGGCGCCGGCGGACAGCGCGGCCGGCAAGGCGCGGCGGTCGGCATTGCCGCGCCCGCCGTCGCCGCGGACCGCGCGCTGCAGCCCGGTCTGATAGTCGCGCTCGGGCTCGTAATAGGCGATGCTGACCTCGGCCGGGATCTGGCCGAGGCCGCGCCGCACGATCTCGCGCCGCCCCTGCTCCTCGTCGGCGCCGAGCGCGACCGGGTCGCCGCCCTCCGCCGTCAGCAGCAGCCGCCCGTCGTCGTCGGCGAGCGACAGCGGCACGACGTCGGCCAGCGCCTCGATCGCGCCGCGCACGCTGTCGCCGCTCGCCGCATAGCCGGCCAGCGCCGGCGTCGCCCCGGCCGCGACCGCGCCGCCGCCCAGCGCCTCGGCGATCGCGCCGATCGCGACCGCGCCCGCATCGGCCTCGACCTCGAAGGTCAGCGACGGGATCCGGTTGCCGTAATCCTCGAGCTGGAAATCCTCGAACACCGCATAAGCGATGCCGCGAAAGGCCGGCGCCGACCCCGCCCCTTCCGCCGCGGCGATCAGCGGGTCGGCCGCCTGGTCCTCGTCGCCCGGGTGGAGCCGGAAGCCGGTCGCGCTCTTGAAGTCGCCGGCCGCGCCGCGCAGCAGCTTGCCGTCGGCCCAGATCCGGCCGACGCCGAGCGATCGGCCGGGCCGACAGCGCCACCGCGAAGCTCGCCGAATAGGAATAATCGACCGTCTTCGGCCGGCCCTTGCCGCCGCCGCCGGTCGATCGGCTTTCGACCAGGTCGGTCGACCAGATCACGGTCCCGGCCACCCGCATCGTCCCGAACAGCTTCGGGATCTGCGTGCCGTAGGACGAGGTCTGCACCGCGAGGTCGCCGAGCCGCGGCCCGTGCCGCGCCTTGGGCGCGAAGATGCGCTGGTCGATCGGCTGGCCGAGCGATCGAGCCGATCGCGCCGCCGATCGGCCCGCCGACAGGCCTGGCCGACCGCGGTCAGGACGAGAGTCGCCATCAGTGCAGTCGCTCCGCGACGACGCCGTCGTCAGGGCAACGCCAGGCGGAAAGCACCGGCCAGGGCACCGGCGCCGGGCCGCTCGACGACGCGGCGAAGACCGGCGTCGCGTGCAGGTAGCCCGATCCCGGTCAGGATGCCGAGATGGAGCTGCGCCGGCCCGGCGCGGCACGAGCAGCACGTCGCCCGCCTTCAGCGTCTTCCGGTGCGAGGCGGACCATTCCGCACGCCTCGAACTCGCCATTCGCGCCGTTCGCGGATCCGCTGCACGCATTCCGTAGTCGCTGCGCACCCGGGCCTGATCGATCCCGCCGCCATCACCGCCACTCCGATGCAGTCGAGCCCATGTTCGCGGCGACCGTCCCTGCGGCCGGAAGCGGACGCCGATCAGCGCCCGCGCCCGCGCGACGATCCGCTCGCCGCGCCGGCGCATCGGGTCAGGCCCCGGGATAGCGGGTCAGAAGGTCGATTCCGGGCAGATGCGGCTCGCCGCGGAAATTGACCGCGTTGCCGAAGCGGCCCGCGCAGGTCGCGAGCATCTTGTCGCAGCCCTCCTCGATCTCGACCAGGTCGCCGGCCGACGGGGCGAAAGGCGGCGGCTCGCGCAGAGTCAGCCGGGTCCCGGCCGAGGCCAGGATCGCGCTGTCGAGCCCGCTATTGGCGCCGCCGATCCAGCGCAGCCGGCCGTAGCCATAAGCATTGCCGGCCGCCGCCTCCTCGACCTCGACGACATCCGTCGTCGACCGACCGCGGCGATCCGGGTCAGCCGCATCCGCGCCGGCCATGTCGACCCGGCACCTCTTGTCGCCGAGCGCGGCGCGGCATTCGGGCGAGGTCTGCTCGACCACCGGCGCGTCGAGCAAGGCGGTCGGCCCGCGCAGCTCGGCCTCGAACGCGTCGCCGCGGATCGAAACCTCGCCGAGCTCGCCGCGCGCGAGCGCCAGCCGCTCGCCGCTCGGGCGCCTCCCAGTCGACCATGAACACGGTCACCGAGCGCCCCGTCCCAGCGCCCCGCGCGCGAGGTCGGCGGCGGTGATCGCATCGCTGGTCAGCGCGCCCTCGATGTCGAGCGTGTCGGCGCTCGAACCCGTCCGACAGGCTGATCGCCGACGGCAGCATCCCCGGCGCCGCGCGATAGACGAAGCCCGCCGATCTCGAGATCGCGGTCGTGGCGTGGTGAAGCCCAGCGCCACCCCGTCGCGCCGCTCCAGCCGCCAGCACAAGGCGATCGGTGGCGAGGTCGCGGTCGAGGAAATCTGGCACGTCATTCGCGCATCTCGATCATCGGCACCGACGGGATCTCGCCGGCGGCGAAGGTCGCGCGGCTGAGGGCTGAGCCGGTCCTCGGCGAAGCGCACCGGCACGTCGAAGCGGAAGCCGGCGCGCGACCGCTTCGCCCTCCGCCGGCGCCGCGTCGAACTCGATCACGCCCTTCGGCGCCAGCGTCCAGCCGCTCAGCCGCTCGACCCCGTCCACCGACACCCGCACCGTCCCGGCCACCGGCCGGGTGATGCGGCGGACCTGGCCGTCATAGGTCTTGACCAGCGGGAACTCGGTCCTCACGCCGTCGCCTGTGCCGAGCACCTGGTCCGCCGCCCCCGGCTCGCCGGTCATCCCGTTCGAGCTATGGTCGAACGGGTCTTCGAGCCGGAACCCGACCGCCGCCCCGCGCCGCGCGCGGAAGAAGGCGATCAGCTCGTGCAGATCGGCCTCGCTGCGCAGCCCCGGCCCGGCGTCGAAGCTCAGCCGCGCGTCGGCCCATTCCGAATTGCGCTGCTCGGCGCCGCCCGCGGTGGTCACGATCGCGGTCGAGAAAGCCGGCTCGACGCTCGACCTCGCGGCCGAGCGCGATCGGAAAGCGCACATCCTCGAAGGCGTCCATCTGCGTCCTCTCCCGTCTCGAAATGGACGAAGCCGTCGCGCAGCACCTGCGGCAGCGCCCAGACGAAGATCTCCGCCGTCCCGCGCCGCGCCGCCGCCTCGGCCGCCGCCGCGATCGGCGTCCACAGATGCGCGGTCCTCGGCGGCGAGCACGAAGCCCGCGAAATAATGCTGCTCCGGCGACCGGATAGCCGAGCCGGCCGCCATCGCCGCGGCGCCGCGCGCCGGTCGCGCCGGCCGCGCCCTGCGATCACCCAGTCATAATCCTCGAGCTGCAGCACGTCGAAGGCCGGCGCCGCCCAGCCCAGCGGCACGTTGGCGCGCTTGACCTCCGGCGCGTCGAGCACCGTCGGCAGATAGACGAGCAGCAGGCATTACGCGCCCGGCGCCTCGTCGCGCACCGCCGCGCACAGCGCCGCGGTCGACGCCGCCAGCGCCGCGCCGGCATCGTCGAGCGTCGCCTGCTGCGCCGCGTCGAGCGGCGCCCGCACGTCCGCGATCGGCACCGGATCGAACGCCGCCACCGCCGCCTCGTCGTAGAGGCAGATCCGGCCGTCCGCCATCACCCACCACCACGGCTCGCCGACCTGGAAGCGCACCGGCTGCCCGGCCGCCACGGCCAGCGCCGCGAACGCCCGCGCGATCCCCTGCAGATAGGCCATCGCCGCCGCATTGGCCGGCGACAGCAAAGCCGAGGGCGGCTCCCAGCCGGTCAGCGCCGGATCGCCATTCTCCGCCCGCTGCTTCCACGCCTCCGGGCAATGCTGGTCGAGCAATTCGTAGCTCAGCGACAGGATCACCTCGAACCCGAGCGCCTTGCGCCCGCGCCAGGAAATCCGCATGCCAGGCCGCGCACGGCGCGTTGAGCGCCGCCCGCGACCTCGAGCCCGTCGGCGTCGAGCCGGAAATAATGGCTCATCCCGACATAATGGTTGATCAGGTCGCGATAGCCGAGCCGCAGCACGTTCGCGCAGCATCCGCGCCGGCGTCAGATGATAGAGATCGTCATAGCCGGTCGCGATCCGAAGCCGGTGCTCGGGCACCATGCACGTCGCCGATCGCCAGCACCGATCCCGAGCCGTCGCAGGCGATCTCGCTCAGCTCCGCCCAGCCTTCCGCCGGGCGCGGCGAGCGGCGCGTCCGCTCGCGTCATAACCCGGCGCGACCAGCGACACGAACATCCGGTCGACATCGCCCGCCCAGACCGGATCGTCCGCCTCCCAGCCGCCGGCCAGCGCGCCGAAATCCAGGTCGATCGCCGCGTCCTCGGCGATCGCCCTCGGCATAATTCCACAGCCGCACGATACCAGCTGCGCGCCGCGCCGGCCGCGTCGCGCCCCTCGATGGTCAGCGTCGGCCCGTGCACCGCGTCGAGCGGCTTCAGCCCGCTCCGAGCGCCAGTGGAAGCGCGAGCCGGCAGCGCCGGAAATCCCGCGCCGTCTCGTAGCGCAGCAGCGGATGGTCCCACCGGTCCTCCGCCTCCCAGATCAGCCCGGCCAGATCGTCCGCGCGGTAGAAAACCGCCTCGACCCGCAGCGCGTTCGGCCCGGTCGTCACCACGCTCGCCATCATCGGCCGCGGGAAATTGACGGTCCAGAAGCGCGCGTCGAAGCGCTTCACCGTGGCCCAGCGTCTTCGCGCCGCCGGCCGGCGCCAGCCAGTGTGCCATGATCGTCTCCCCAAATCTGTTGCGAACGGCCGCGCGAGCCGCCACTCCATGGCCCGTGAGCAGGCTCTGGAGCATCCGGCTGCGCGACGGCGCGACTTTCGGCCTGATCCTGTTCCTGCTGGCCGGGGCGGCTTTGTTCTTCCGCTGGGCCTACGTCGCTGACGAGAGCGGGACGGAGATCGTCGAGGCCGAGATCGTCGGCTTCAACGGCTACCTTCTCCGATCCCGGTTCCACAACGTCGTCCTGGCCTCGGTCCGGCTGCCGGACGGGCGTATCCAGAACGTCCACTGGCCGGCCGGCGGCCGCGCTTCGCACTGCCGCGCCGGCGATCGGGTGCGGCTCATCCGCTACGGCGTCAGGTTTCGCGTCTATCGGGACGGATGCTATCCCAGCCGGCGCGATCCTAATCCTCCACCCTGAGCAGCGCCTGCCTGCACCGCCCGCGCCACCTGCCGGCTCGACGCCCTGCAGCGCCTGCGCCTCCGCCCCCGCCGGCGCGTTGACGTTGATGCTGAGCCGGATCTCGCGCGGCGCCGGCCGGCCGCCCCGTCTCGATCCGCCCGCTCGCGGTCGGCACGAACAGCTCCGGCCCGCGCTCGCCGACCAGATAGGCGCGGCCGGGCGAGACCGGCCCGCCGATCGCCTTGCCCGGCGCGCCGGCGAAGGCGCGCGAGCAGGCTGCGCGATCAGCGCCGCCGATGCCGCCGCCGCCTGCCGCCGCCGAACAGGCGCCGAGGCCGCTCGCGGATCGAGGCCGCGGCGATCTCGGCCATGCGCCGACAGCGCGACCCGCTTCAGATCCTCGAAGCCGAGCTTGCCCGGTCCGCAGCGCGCGCACCAGCGCGTTCTCCAGCGCCCGCCCCGCCTGCTCGACGCCGGCCGCGAACGGCCCGTCAAGCTCGGCCCGCATCGCCGCCACGTCGCGCGCGAACACCGAGGTGTCGGCGCGCACGCTGACCAGCAGCCGTCTCGATCTCCTCATCCATCGGGAAACATCTCCTTCAGCCGCGCGAGGTCGCCGCCGACGCGCGCCGGCGCTCGTCGCCGGCCAGCGCGCGCCAGCACCGCCGCCAGCTCCGCCGGCGTCGCGCTCCAGAATTCGTCCGGCCGCCAGCCGAGCAGCGCCCCGGCGAGCCCCGCCAGCCGCGCCGCCGAGTCGCTAAACACGGCCCTGCAAGATCTGCGTCAGCAGCAGCCTTCAGCGCCGGCGTCGCCCTGGCCAGCCCCTGCTCGGCGATCGCCTCGCCGATCCGCTCGCGCGTGCAGCCGTCGGGCCGGTCCGCCGCGCAATGGAAGAACAGGCCGCCATTTCGCCGAGCCTCAGCCGCCCGTCCGCCGCCCGCTCGACCAGCGCGAACAGCGGCCCCAATTCCTCCTCGGCCGCGACCAATGCCGCAAAGCTCGGCCGCAGCAAGAGCGCCTCGCCGCCGACGATCAGCCGCGCCTCGCCGCGCGCCGGATTGGCCGGCCGCGTCATACCGACACCACCGCGCCGGAGCTTTCGAGGCCAGCGCATAGGTGCGCTCGCCATTATAGTCGCCGGCATAATCGAGCCGGGTCAGCAGGAAGCGGCCGCGCATCCGCTCGCCGCTCTCGAAGCTCAGCTCATAATCGTCGATCAGCCCGGCCAGCGCATTGGCCTTGATCCGCGTCTCCGCCGCCGAGCCGGTGAAGATGCCGCTCGCCCGCCACCGAGACCGAGCGCACGCCCGGCGCCGGACAGCAATTCGCGCCAGCCGCCCGATTCCTTGCTGGTGACGTTGACCGCCTCGCCGTTGACCGACAGCTGGGTCGTCCGCATGCCCGGCGACGGTGGCGAAGACCGGCGGCGCGCCGCCGTCGCCCACCTTCAGCAAAAAGGCGCTTCCTTTTTCGGCGCTCATGGCGCATTCTCCTTGTTCGTCAAGCAATTGGATGGATGGGAATTCGTCATGATTTCATCTGTTCTCGCTTTGCTGCCGCGGCCGCGGCCATGCAGCCGTCCGACACGACCCGCGCCGCGCGCGAGGCCTTCACCGGCTGCCTGCGCGGCTTCGTCGAGCGCAGCCTCGAAGCGCGAACATGACCGCCGAGCGAGTTCGCCACCGCATATCCCGCAGCAATGCACGGCCCAGGAGGCCGCCTATCGCGCCGCCGTCATCCGCCGCGAAACGGCGACGCGCGCGACTCGCGCCACGCCGAGGAATCGGCGACCGTCGAGATCGACGACGCCAGCTCAACTTCCGCGAGCGCTTCGAGATGGCGCTGCCCGCGACGCCGCGCCGCCGCCGCGCCGGCGGCGGCCGCCCGCGGCGCAACCGCCGCCGACGGCGCCCGCGCCGGCCCGCGACGACCGCCGCCAGCAGCCGGCGTCGCAGCCGCGATGGAGCGGGCGTTCACGGCTTCAGCATCCGCGCGCGATACTCGATCGCCGCGGCCCAGTGCCGCGCCCGCTCCGCGCAGCAGTCGGCTGCGCACGAAGACCAGCGTCACCAGCCGCCAGCCGTCCGAGCTCGCCGCCCAGCGCCTCGATCGCCGCCTCGGCCTCCGCCGCCAGCGCGCGCAGCCGCGCCGGCCGCTCGCCCTGGTCGCGCAGCGTGACCGCGAGCCGCAGCTCGCGGCCCGGCGCCGCTCTTGTGGCTCCAGTCGCGTCTCCGGCCCGGCCTCGACCATCGCATAGGGACGGCGCCGCCTGGAGCGGCAGCCCGTCATGGACGCCGTTCAGCCCGGCGACGTCGCGCCAGCGCGGCGATCGCCGCCGCGGCCAGCGCCTCGCTTGCGCCCGTCGTCATCGTCCCAGCCCCGCGATCAGCCAGCTCAACGCCGGGTCGAGCGCGAGCCGCCGCCGCAGCGCCGCGCCCGACAGCCGCACGCCCGTCCTCGTCCGCGACCGCCGTCACGCCGCGCGGCAGCGTCGCCGCGCGATCCGCGTCCGCCAGCGCGGCGCCGCGCGCGCCGCGCCCGCCGCTCCGCCGCCCGCGCGGCGCGCGCGATCAATGCCTCGAACATCATCTGCCTATCGCAGCCGCAGCCGGCGCCACGGCCGCCACAAGGCGGTCACCGCGGCCGGCGGCCCGGCGCCCGTCCGCCCGGTCGCGATGCGTGTAGAGATGCGCCGCCAGCCGGACGATGCCGTGCCGCAGCGCCTCCGGGCAGCCCGTTCGGATCGGCCGCCATGCCGGCGCGATAGGAGACGCGGATCCGCTTCGCGTCGACGGCGCCGCGAGCAGCCGCACCCAGCCGTCGCCGGCCGCGTCGATGTCGATCGCATAGTCGCCGGCCGGCAGCGCGGTCGCGCGCGCCGTCCGCGCCGAGCGCGGCGACGCCCTCGATCGACGCGCACCGGCGCCGCGCCGAGCCGCGTCCAGGCCGGCGCCGCCGGCAGCATCTCCTCGACCGCGCGGTCGATCAGCGCCCGGCCGGTAAAGGCCTCGCACATCTCGGCGGCGGCGCGCGCCAGGCCGGCGAGCAGGGCGTCCTCGTCGCTCGTCCGCGATCCGCAGGAACGCCTTCAGCTCGGCGAGCGGCGACGGCGAGCGCCGGCGGCCTCGGCGATGATCGATCGCCCATCACCGTTCCTCCACGCGCAGGGTGATCGAGCGCGCGTCGCGGCTGCCGTCGGAGAGCGTGACCTGGTTGCGAGACGCTGTAGCTGTGCCCGGCGACGCCGCCGCTCAGCCGCGCCGCGGTCCGGCCGGCGTCGAAGCTCGCTTCGTCGATCGCGATCCCGCCGGCCTCGACCGGGGCGACCGCCCACAGCGCTGGCCGACGATCGTCTGGCCGTCCAGATAGGGCGCCCAGTCGATCGCATAATCGACCCGCGCTTCGCGGGTCCTTCAGATAGAAGCTCATCGTCTCGTCCTCCATTCCCGAGTCAGGGGCCGGGCCCTGCATGCGGTCCGCGAGCGCCCGCGTCCAGCTCCGACTTCGGTTCAGGGCCGGCTCGCCGGGCTCGTCGCTGCTCCGTCCGTCCGTCGGCGCGCCGCGCGCGCGTCTCGCGCGCGCCGCGCCGGCGCGGTCTCGGCCCGCGCGCGCGATCTCCGCGAGCCGGGTGCGGCCGAAGCCGGTGGTCAGCATCGCCAGTCCCGCAGGCGCCGAGCGCCTGCGCCGCGATCGCCGTGCCGCCCATCTCAGCTGCCGATCAGGCCGTGGCCGCGCAGATCGTCGATCAGCGCCTTGAGCCGCTGCGCGAGCTGGTTGATCGAGACCGCGCCGGTGTCGAACGCGGCCCGGTTCGCGGTTCCGGTCGGAGCCGCCCCAGCCCGGCGCCCTGCCGCCGACCACCTGGACCGCTGCCGACCGTCAGGCCCGGCGCCGCGAGCGCGCCGGTGAACGCCGCGCCGGCCAGCGCCGCCTTGCCGGCGAGCGCGGCCTGCAGCCCCTCGACGTCGGCGATCGGTCACCGCCTCGCCCGCCTCCTGGCCGGTGAACCAGGCCGCCGCCGCGATCAGCGCCACCGTCTTCAGCCCCGGCGAGAAATCGACCGCCGCGCCGCCGGCGGACGAGGCGAGCGGCAGGCGCACGCAGCGCGCCGCCGCTGCCGATCTCGCCCTCGCCGGTCTCCCACTCCCCGGGCTGGGTGACGCCGGCGATCGCATAATGGAAGCGCGCCCCGGCCGGCACCGCATCGGCGAACCGGCGATGCCCGGGCAGCGCCCCCGCCAGCGCGAGGTCGCCCGTCCCGGTCCCCTGGCACGCCTCGCGCACCAGGTCGGCGAAGAACAGGGTCATGATCGATCTCTCGTCGTGGAAAAGCCGCACGCTCCCATTCCTCCCCCGCTTTTGCGGGGGAGGGGGACCGTGCGAAGCATGGTGGAGGGGCTTCTTAGGCGGCGAACTTCAGCAGCTTGATCGCCTCCGAGTTCATCACCTGCCCGCCGACCCGCTTGGTCGCGTAGAAATGGACGAACGGCTTGTTGGTGTAAGGGATCGCGCAGGATCTGCGTCTCCGCCCGCTCGGCGATCAGATAGCCGGCCCGGAAATTGCCGAACGCGATCGACAGCGAATTGGCGGCGACGTCGGGCATGTCCTCGGCCTCGACCACCGGATAGCCGAGCAGCGTGTCGGGCTGCCCCGCCGACCAGCCCCGGCTGCCACAGGAAGGCGCCGTCCGTCGGTCTTGAACTTGCGGATCCGCGCCGCGGTCGCCGAGTTCATCACGAACACCGCGCCCTGCCGGTAGGGCGAGCGCAGCGTCTGGACGAGGTCGATCAACTTGTCCTGCGGGTTCGCCGCCGGAAAGCCGCCGGCGACGCCGGTCGCGAGATACTGCAGCGTCCCGAACGGCGCGGACGCCGTCCGCCGTCGTCGCTGGTCGGCGCGGCGAGGAAGCCCTTGGGCCGGTTGGTGCCGTTGCCGGCGACGAAGGCCGCGCCTTCCGCCCGCGCGAACTCGGTCGCGATCTCGCTCGCCAGCCAGGCCTCGACGTCGAACGCGGCGTCGTCGAGCATCGCCTGGCTCGCCGCCGGATTGGCGTAGAGCTCGCCGAACGGCGGCGCGATCTCGGTGAAGTCGGGCGTGTCGGTCTCCGGCCGCCCGCCGTCTCCGCGACCCAGCCCGACGGCGTGCCGCCGGTGGTGACCAGCTTGCGGTAGCCGGCCGAGCCGACCTTGACGACGTTGGCGATCGCGCGGATCGGCGAGATCGCGGTCAGCGTCCGCTCGATCGCCTGCGTCGAGCTCCTCGGGCACCGCATAGCCGCCGGCCGCGTCGGTCGCGCCCGACAGCGCCTTCAGCTCGACCCCGGCCTCGAGCCCCTTGCGCAGATAGCGCTCGACGAACGGCGAGGCCTCCGCTCTTCGCGCCGCTCAGCGCCGGCCGCGCCCCGGCCACCGCCTGCGCGTCGACCCGCGCCTTCAGCGCCGCCACCTCCTCGCGCAGCGCCGCGACGTCCTCATCCTCCCGCTCCAGCGCCTCGAACGACGCCTCCAGCGCATCCGTCTTCACTTCCAGCATGTCCGTCTTCACTTCCAGCATGTCCGTCTCTCCTTGTTGACCAACCCAGGCCCGTCATTCCCGCGCCAGCGGGAATCCAGCTTCTCACTCTTGCTTCATTGCGCTTATGCTCAGCCGATGAGGCTCGACCCCGACGGCGCGCAGCTCTTCCCGGCCGCCTTCGCGCCCGATCGAATCGCAGCTCTCGAAACCGCGCTGGCCGGCTTCCCCGCCGATCGTCCCGGCACGCGGCTGCCGCCGATCCCCGGCTTCGCCGGCCTCGTCGAGCGCCTCGGCGCCGAGTCCTGCCCGGCCGCGGCCGGCGACCTCTGGCTCTATGCGACTCCGATCCTCCACGCCTCGGCCCGCGCCGCCGCCGCGTGCTTCAGCTCCTCTACAGCGCCGACGACCTGCCCGGCGGTCTCGAATGGAGCGGACTCTAAGGGTCCGTACCCTAAAGATTGACGCCCGCCGCCGCGCACGTCACGCTCCGCCCCGAACAAGCAAGGGGGGACAACATGAAATCGCTACTCAAGGCAGGCATCGTCGTCGCCGCCGTCGCGCTCGGCGGCTGCGATCAGATCCGCGACCTGACCGGCATGCCCGACGATTCGGCGGCCAACACCGCCAATACCAGCGTCGCGGTCAACACCACGACCGCCGTGGGCGACAAGCCGGCCGCGACCGCCGCGCCCGCCGATCCCGCGCTCGCCGGCCAGATCGCGACCGCCGCGGTCGAGCTCAACCGGCGCACGCCGATGACCGTCGATCCGATCACCACCCTGGTCGGGGTCCGCTCGCAGGGCACCGAGATCGTCTACGAGATGCGGGTCAGCCAGGACATACCGAGCGCCCAGCTCGCCACCATCCAGCAGACCGCCCAGACCGGCAACCAGACCAATTTGTGCGGCGATCCCAATGCCGGCCGGCTGATCCGGATGGGCGCCAGCATGTCGCATTACTATACCGATCCGACCGGCGACCGCTTCGAGACCCACGTCACCTCCTGCCCCGGTTAATAGGGGCCTGTTCAGCCTTCGAGCGCATGGACCCGCGCTCTGGGCTGCATCGGCAGGGTCACCAGGCTGATCTCGACCAGCTCGAGGTCGGTCAGCTCGCGCGGCCCCTCCCCTTGCGCGGCGCGGACCCGATAGCCGAAGCTCAGGCCGCGGACCGTGCCCTCCTTGAGCAACGCCGCCGCCTCGCGACCGGCCGCGCCGTCCGACAGCCGCCCGATCACGCGCAGCCCGCGTTTGTCCTCCCTGAGATAGTCGATCCGCCCGATCGGCCGCGCCGGCGCGTGCTGCCAGAGCAAAGGCACCGCGCGCCGCGCCGCGCCCCAGCGCCCGCGCGAACGCCCCCGCGCGCGACCACGTCGCCGCCGCGGTCCGGCCGCCCGAAGATCGCCGCATAGCCCGCGAACCGCATCAAATCCTCCCCGGAACGGGGAGGGGGACCGTTCGCCCTCGGCGAACGGTGGAGGGGTCGGGCGCCGTCATCGGATCGCCTCCAGCAGGCCGACCTTGACCGCGATCCCGGCGACCAGCAGCGGCGAGGAAGATCCTGACCGCCCAGGTCACCACCGCGTTCCAGGCCGATTTCTTGGCGTCGCGCCAGGCCTGGAGCAATTCGCGCAGGTCGTCGCATGTCGCGCCGCGCATTGGCGTCCTTGAGCCCGAGCGCGCCGAGCGCCCGCTCGGCGCCGATCTCGCTCGCCTCCTCGATCAGAGCGCGCAGCGTCACCATGTCCGCCCCCTGCCCTTCCGCCTGCGCGATCGAGCAGCGCCAGCATCGACGCGTTCGAATCGTTCATGACACACCTCGTCGTCATCCCGGCGAAGGCCGGGCATAGCTCGTCGTCATCCCGGCGAAGGCCGGGATCTCGTGGAGACCCACCGTGACGTCTTGTCCTGGGCCCGTTCCGCGGGCGAAATTATCGCTCGATCAGCGCCTGGACCGGGCTATTGTCGGCGAACACCTGCCACAGGGTCAGCAGCCGGCCGCCGTCGCTCGTCGCCCGCCACGCCGCCGGGATCTCGAAGGCGCCGCCGTCGAGCGGGCGCGCGTCGCGGTGGACGGTGCCGCGGGCGCGGCCGTGGAGCATGGCGTCGAGGCCGTCGACCATCATCCCCTCGATCTCGATCCGGTAATCGGGCACCAGCCGGTAATAAGCGCGCCATCCCTCGACCAGCGCCCGCCGCCCCTCGAGCCGGTTGCCGAGCGAGTCGACGAACGCGCCCGAAAGGTGCATCCGCTGCCCGACCGCCTCGGCCCGGCCCGAATTGATCGCCGTGACGCATCGCCTCGACGATATCGCGCGTGTCCATTCCGGATGTCGGCGGCATTTCGCTCTCCTCCCGCTGTCCCCTTTTATCATCCCACCGGGCCGAAACCCAGCATCTCCCTCTTCTCCGCGTCGCTGAGGAAATCCGCGCCGCTCACCTGCCGCCACAGCCGCTCGCGGTCCTCGGCGAGCGCGCTGATCTGGTCGACGTCGACCGCGAGCCTCAGCCCCGGCCACCACGCCGCCAGCGCCGCCGCGATCCCGCGCCAGGATCCGCGCCGCCATCGGCAGCACGGTCAGCCGCCACAGCGCCCGGTTGGCCTCGCGGTAATTGGCGTAGGTCGCATCGCCGGGCAGGCCGAGCAGCATCGGCGGCACCCCGAAGGCCAGCGCGATCTCGCGCGCCGCCGCCGCCTTCAGCCCGACGAAGTCCATGTCGGCCGGGGTCAGGCTCATCGCCTGCCAGTTCAGGCCGCCGTCGAGCAGCAGCGGCCGCCCGGCATTGCTGCGCGCCCGGCAAATTGCGCCTCCAGCTCCGGCGCGCAGCCGCTCGAACTGCTCGCTCCGACAGCGCGCGCGCCATCGTCCGTCGTCGTGGACCAGCGCGCCCGACGGCCGCGCCGCATTGTCGAGCAGCGCCTTGTTCCATTTCGCCGCTGCATTGTGCACCGCCACCGCCGCCGCCGCCGCGCCGAGGCAGCCGAGCCCATAATGGTCGTCGAGCGGATGGGCGGACCGCAGATGGACGAGGCCCGGCCGGCCGAGCCCGTCGCTGCGCCGCGATCCGGCTCTTCGCCTCGCCGACCTTGTAGAGATAGGCGGCCGGCCAGCCCGCCCGCGTCCGCCTCGACCGTCACCCGCTCGGGCCGGAGCGCGAACAGTTCGGCCGGCAGCGCCGTCGGCGTCCTGCAGCAGCTGCACGAACGCATTGCCGTGCAGCAGCAGCTGCGTCGCCACCGTCTCGAGCAAGGCCGGAGTGAGCAGGGAAACCGCTCGCCCTGAGCCTGTCGAAGGGCCTTCCTTCGCTTCGTAGACCGGCGCCCAGGCGACGCTCTCCGCCACCAGCCGCACCGCCCGCTGCGCCACCGGATTGCCGAGATAGGCCTCGCGCACCTGCGCCTCGTAGCTGCGCGGCCACGGCTCCGCCGCGAAGGCGTGCCGCCAGCCGCTGAACAGAAAAGGCCGCCCGCCGTCGCGGACCGCCTTCCGGCCGAACCATTTCATGCTAGTCTCCCTTGGATGAGCTTCGACGCCGATAGCGAATTTCGAGCTGGCTGGATTCAGCCAGCGACTCGGAAATCGCGGTGAACAAAGGAAAACTGAAGCGGAATTCGGCTCGATAGAGACCGATTTCGCTCTAGAGCCGGTCCTTGAGGCCGGCCTGCTTGAGAACGTTGTTCGCGGCGATTTTTGACGACAGATCGTGCTGGACGACGAAGCGCGTCCCTGAAACCGGGCTCTGCCACAAATCGTGGCTGCCGGTCGCATGCCGCACGAAGGTGCAGCCGTTCTTCTCCAAAATCTTGACGACGTTGCGTCGGTAGTCAGCCACTCAAGCCGCCACCCGCGCGCTTCCCTTCGACAATCCCTGGGCAGCGATATGCACGGGAACATCGAAACCGTCATGTCCGGCGGGCACCATGCCATTTTCCGCCAGCAGGATGGGCACCAGCTCCAGCACCATGTCGCGCAGCCTGCCGAAGTCGGAATGCGCCGCGACGAGCCCGGGCACGTCGTCGCTGGTCGCGACCCACACGCCCGCATCGCCGTCCCACTCGGCTTTGACCAGAACCGAAATATTGATCATGCGGATCTCGCTCGCGCTCGGCTGGTGAGCGCCGCGCCGATAATGGCGATCCCGTTGCAACTTTGCAAATATCGTGACCCGGTCGATCCTCACGGCATCCTGATCCGCGGCCCGCGCACCTGCGCCTCGTAGGAGCGCGGCCACGGCTCCGCCGCGAACGCGTGCCGCCAGCCGCTGAACAGAAACGGCCGCCCGCCGTCGCGGACCGCCTTCCGGCCGAACCATTTCATGCTAGTCTCCTTCGCATGACCTTCGATCTCTTCTTCCGCTTCATTCTCATTCTGTTCGTCGCCGTCCATGCCGGCGTCGCCGTCCGCGCGCTGCGCAGGGGACGCTGGATCGAAGCCGGTCGAGCCTATCCGCGCGCGGCGGCGCCGCTCGCCTTCTGGCGCGAGATCGGCCTCGCTTCGTTCAGGATCCTGCTCGCCGCGGCGGCGCTGCTCGCGGTGCCGCGGCCCGTGGCGGGCGGGCGCGACCCTCCTTACGCTGCCATATTCGTCTTCATCGTCCTGGCCCCCGGATTGATCCGCGCCCTCTGGGCCGGCGAGATCGAGTTCGGCAGCAACCGCTGGAGCCGGCGCGGCGATCCGGGGCCCTATTGGGCGATGGCGTTCATCGGCCTCGCCCTGGTCGCCCTGTGCGCCTTCGCAATGATCCGCGGTCTCGCCGGGAGTTGACCGCGTCGGTCCCCCTCACAGCCGCCTGAGCCGCGGCCCGCGCGCCTCGCCGAGCAGCAATTCCGCCATCGCCCAGACCATCGCGTCGGCCCGGTCCGGGCTTCGCCCCGGCCCCTCGTAGCCGCCGGCGGTCATCCCGCAGAGCTGGTCCTCGAGCTCGGGGAAAGCGCCGGCGAACTTCGCCTTGCCCGCCTCGAACCGGGCCGAGACCGGCTCGGCCCGCCGGCCCTTGCCGAACCGCGCCCTGACCGGCCGCACCGGCAGCGCGCAATCGACGCTGCGAAGAACGCTCTCGACCATCTCGCCGCCCTGGTTGGTCTCGACGACGACCAGCTCCGCCCCCCACGCCTCGGCCGCGCGGACCACCGCGCGCGCCCAGCCTTCGGGGCTCAGCCCCTCGACGCTCCGGTCGTCGAGCACATAGCCGGTGCCGTCCGCGCCGAGCCCGCAGACGACGATTCCGCAGGATCGCCGTTCGCGCTCGCCGGCGGATCGACGCCGACGACGACGCGCTGCAGGGGACACGGGGGACAGTCGCTTTCAAGCGCCGCCGAATCCGATCGATCGCCCTGGTTCGAAAAGTGACTGTCCCCATTCTCCCCAGCCTCCCCGCGCGAAAAGCGCCTGTCCCCGCTCGCCACCCGGCATTTCTCGATCAGCGCCCGGGTCCACAGCGCCCCTTGCGACCTCCCGATCAGCTCGCCGTCCAGCTCCTGCCGCTCCGAGCCTGGTGCCGCCGTAGCGCTCGGTCACGTCGGCGACGAAATCCTCGGGCAGGTTGAGATTGTCCGCCGTCCGGCCCGCGGGTTTCCGCCGTGTTCCGCCCGCCCGATCAGCCGCCTGAGCAGGGCGATCGGCCGCGGCGTCGTCGTGATCATCGCCCGCGCGCCTTCGTCGAGCCGGAGGCCGAGCATCAGATTGTCCCACGTCTCCTCGGGATAGGCCCATTTGGCGAGCTCGTCGCACCAGGCGAAATGGTGCTCGCGGCCCGCGCAGCCCGTCCGGATTGGCGCCCGAATAGAGCGAACGCCTGGGCCCCGCTCGAAAACTCGACCAGCCCGCGGCTCGGATACCAGAGCAGGTCCTCGTCGGCCCGGGCGACCGCCATCAGCCCGGCCTGGCCCTTGACCATGACCCGCCGACCTCGGCCGCGGTCGCTCCGACCAGCGCGATCCGCAGCCCGGCGCCGTCCGGCCCGCGCGAGCGCGCTCACCCACTCGGCCCCGGCCCGGGTCTTGCCGAAGCCGCGCCCGGCCATCATCAGCCAGGTCCGCCAGTCGCCGTCCGGGGGCAGCTGGCCGTCATGCGCCCAGCCGGGCCAATAGGCCTTCAGCGCGAGCTTTTGGTCCATCGTCATCCGGCGAAGCAGCCAGACGATGTCCTTGGGCTCGTGCCGGGCGAGCGCGTGGATCGCGCCGAGCAGCCGTTCGCTGCTCATATCTTCTTCTTCGCCAGCCGCCGCCGGAGCGCGTCGAGCTGGGCGATCAGCACCGCGGTCAGCTCTTCGTCGCTCACCGGCTGGGGCTGCGGATGGCCGCGGCGCCCGCCGGCCAGGCGGCCCTCATTGAATTTGATCAGCTTGAACGCCAGATCGGGATCGAAATTCGCCATGTCGGGCTCGGCGGGCTCGCCGTCGTCCCTCGGCTCCGGTTCCTTTCCCTTCGTCTCGGCGAAGACGATCAGCTTGCCGTGCAGCCGGACCCGGGCCTCGGCCAGCGCCGCGTCCCATTTCGCCGCGAAGGCGGGGTCGCGGGCGCGCAGGCCGAAGGCCGAGGACGGGCTCTTCCCCGCCGCCCGCGCCGACGCGTTGACGTTGCTGGTCGCGCGCAGGTGGGTCAGGAAGACCTGCTCGTCCTTCCTGGTCCAGCCGTCCCAGCGCCGCTTGCGCAGCTTGGGGCCGCGCCGCGCCCGCGATCCGCGGTCTTTCTCTTCCTCGGCCATGTCCGATCCTCGAATGAAAGCGGCCGCCACGCCCAGCGGGCATGACGGCCGCGGCCGGCGGGGGGAGCGCCGGCTTCCGGTGCAACGAAAAACGGGCCCCGAAACCGGGACCCGTCTTGCTCGGCTACATTTATCGAGCGTGTGGAAATAGTGCCATATCAGCGTGACGCTGTCAAGAACTTTTTTCCACGCAGGTTAAATCCTATAAAAATCCTATCTAAGTCCCCGTCCCGATTGGGCTTTTCCCGTTCAAAAATAGGACGCCAAATCCAATAACTTATAGGATTTGAGCGCAAAATAAATATTTTCAGAGGCCCGAATCGGCCGGTTTTTGGGGACCCGCCAAATCCTATAGGCGAATCGGCCGCCCCGGCCGCAGTCGCAGCAGTCGCAAAGCGACTGCAAGCTGCGGCGGGAGTCGGCCTCGCCCGGCCGGCGGGGCGGCCGGCCCGAAGCCGGCCGAGCCCGTCCGACGTCACGGCACAATGGTGCCGTGGCGCCCTGCTCGCACCGTCCCCGGCCGCAGCGCCGCGGACGCGAAGCGGCCCCGAAGCTGCGGCGGGAGTCGGCCAAGCTCGGCCGGCGGGGCGGCCGGCCCGAAGCCGGCCGAGCCCGTCCGACGTCACGGCAATATGGTGCCGTGGCGCCCTGCTCGCACCGTCCCGGCCGCAGCGCCGCGGACGCGAAGATGTGCGGGTCGCCATGCCCCCGGCAGGGCTGCGGCCTGCCGGGCAGGCCGCATTTGCACATCCCGAAGCTGCGGCGGGAATTGGCCCCCTTTCCGCTCATCCTGAGTAGCAGCCGAGCTTGTCGAGGATGCGTATCGAAGGACCGGCGGGGCGGCCGGCCCGAGACGGCCCCTTTCCCGATCCCGCCAATATTTCTCTCGACAGGCCGAAGAATGGCGGGGCAATCTCGCGCTGCGGGAGCGGCGGCGATGACGCTGATTTTTGAGAAGAGAACGAAAGGCGCCGGCACCCATGCGCTGATTGTCGCCTCCGGCGACATACCCCGCTACCCGGAGGCCGGAACGGGCGCGGGGGTCGGCGGTGGGCGCTGGATCGCCAATTGGCTGGTCGAGCGGTTCCGCAACCCCGCCGCCGAACTTGCCAGCGTCGATTTCCTTGCCGCCGCTCCCGAGAAGGAAATCCGCTATCCTTTCCGCGGTGAGACCGCGTCGATCATCGAGCCGCCGCGGTACGAATCCCTCAAAGCCGCGCTGAAGCGGTGGCGCGGCCGTCTCGACTCCGATGCCGGCAACATCGCTTTCTTCTATTATGCCGGCTACGTTTTTCACACGTCGGAGACATTGCTGCCCCTCCAGAACTTTGCCGATGGCGCTGGCGGCGCGGTTTCCCTGCCGTCGCTGCTCGCCACCATGCGGGGCTGTCGGGCCGACCGCCATCTTTACATCGTCGACGGGATTCCGCTTCCTTTCGGAAGCGCTGTCGAAGGGTTCCAGGCGCGAAGCCTGGGGGCGCCATCGCGCCGCGACGTGCCGCACTGGGCGGCGATTCATGGCGAAACGGCGGTAAGCCGGTCCGATCCCGTCACGGGTTTCGCGCGCGCCCTGATCGGGATTCTCGAAGATCCGCGCCGATCCAAGCCGATCTCCGTCAAGACGATCGACCTCGCCCTTCGCCAAAAGCTGAGCGGGACGGCGGTTCGGATGCTGGGTTCCCAGATCACCGGCGACTTCGACTTCCATCATCCGTTCGGCCTTGAGCCTGCGCCCGAATATCGTGCCTATGGCGGGGAACCCGCTAATGCCGCCGAGATGGCGCTCGCCCCGATCGCCGCGGCGGCGCCATCGGCCAAAGGAAGCGCGGCGAAGACGTCGGCCGCGGGGCCAAGCGAACCGAGCACGTCCGCCCCGCCGCCGCGCAAGGCCGCCGCGCGCGGCAAAGCGCCCCGGACCGAGCCTTCCGTCGCGGAAGCGACCACCGATTTCGTCCCCGACGACGCCGAGGCCGAGCGTGACGCGCTTGGCCGGTCGGTGCTCGCCATCGGCCTCGCCCGGCGGCTGCACAAAATCTGGCGCCAGGCCAACGACCCGGCGGCGCCGGCCGCCGCCGGCGATCGCGCCGCCTTCGTCGTCCATCTCGACGGACCTTGGGGCGGCGGCAAGACCAGCTTCGCCAATTTCCTCGGCCGCGTGCTCAATCCCTGTCCACCCGGCCGGCCGGCCGCCTGGTTCCTGCGCGAGCGCTATCCGGACCGGGACCTCGGCGGCATCTTCCTCGACGATCCGCCGCCGGACGCCGCCGCCGCGGCGGCGCTGGCGGCGCTGCCCGACGACGACCGCCGCCCCTGGATCGTCGTCGGCTTCAACGCCTGGCAGGCCGAGCATTGCACGCCACCCTGGTGGGTCTTTTATCAGGCGATCCGCACCGGCTGCCTCGACGCGATCCGGATCGAAGGCGACGGCGCCTGGGCTCCCCGCCCGCCCGGCCCGAGGCCGCGCTGGCGGGCCTGGCTCGGCCGACGCTGGCGCGCAATTCGGGGCAAGGGCGGCTGGCTTTACCTCGCCGTGCGCGAATATCTCTGGCGGCTCGGCAACCCCAAGCTCCAGTCGGTGCTGGTCACGGCCGCGCTCGGCTCGGTCGTGCTCCTCGGCCTCAGCTGGATGGGGCTCGCATTCGATCTCACCGGCAGTCTCGGCCTTCTCTCCGGCGGCCTGGCCGCCCTCTGGGGCCTGGCCGCCTTCTTCACCGAATCGGTCGCGCCCGGGACCGGCACCGTCGCCGAGCGGCTCAGCCTCGGCGGCGGCGATCCCTTCGCCCGCTTCCGCGTCCATTTCTCGCGGATGATGGAGCGCGTGCGGCGGCCGGTGCTGGTGATCGTCGACGATCTCGACCGCTGCCGGCCCGACTTCGTCGTCGATCTCATCCGCGGCATCCAGACCCTGCTCAGAAGCCCGCGAGTCGTCTTCCTCATCCTCGGCGACCGCGACTGGATCGAGCGCGCCTTCGAGGCACATCACGAGGCGATGAAGACGGTCGATGTCGGCCCCGAGCAGACCTTCGGCGCCCGCTTCGTTGAAAAGGCGATTCAGATGTCGTTTATCCTGCCCGCGCTCGGCGACGAGCGCCGGCTCGGTTATGTCCGCAAGGTGTTGCTCGGCGACCGCGCGGCGGGCGCCGCGGCCGAGGCGCCGATCGAACCGCAAGCCGCCGCCCGGGTACGCGAGATCGTCAACCGCGCCGCCGCGGCGCCGGGCGCCGATCCGTTCGACACCGCGCCCATCGTCGACCAGGTCCGCACCGAGCTCAAGCAGGCCGCAAGGGCGTCCGGTGCCACCATACCGATAGCCGGCATTGCGATCGAACGGATGGTGAGCGAAACGCTCGCGATCAGGGCGACGACCGACGACAAGGTCGAGCAGGAGGTCGTCCACGAGCTCCAGCGGCTCGCCCGCTGCTTCCCGGCCAACCCCCGCCAGGTCAAGCGCATCGTCAACGCCGTCACCATCTATTACGCGGTCGCGCTCCAGCGGCCCGGCCTGGTCCCCGACGCGGCCTATCGCGAGCAGCTCGCCTTGTGGGTCATCGTGATGACCGAATGGCCCGAAACCTGGCGGCTGCTCGCGTCCTTTCCCGACCTCGTTGACCTGTTGAACGACGCTGACCCGAAGGCGATGGAGAAGCCGGGGCTCAAGCTGCCGGGCTCGTTCGCGGCCACGGCCCGGGCGCTCGACCGGATTCGCGCCGATCCCGAGCTGATGGCGCTGATCGCCGGCGGCGGCGAAAGCGGGCATGCGCCGCTGCGCACCCCCTCTGTGCGCAGCCTCGCCGAGCTTACCCCCCTGCACAGCCGCAGGCGCCGCCTTACCGACGCCGACGAAGCGCCTATTCCCGCAAAGGCTGAATCCGCGTCCCGGGCGAAGGCGAAGCCGGCGAAGCCCGGCGCCTAGAGTCGGTTTGAATGAGATTAAATCGTCATTCCAGCGCAAGCTGGAATCTCACTTCTTCATGATACTGAAAAGGAAAAGAGATTCCAGCTTGCGCTGGAATGACAGTGTTTCCGATCAATCGAAACCGTCTCCAGGTCTGCGGCTTCTCGGCTTCCGGTGACAGGTACGTACCTGTCACCATACTTGTGCCCTCGAAGCGGAAATCGCCGGCCGGAGGCTCGCCGGCTTCGCCGGGCAGCGGAGAAAGCGCCGACCTCCCTGCGCCTCTGCGTCTCTGCGCGAATTCTTAAGAACAGGGTCCAAATGGGATACGTACTTTTTCACGAAAAAGTACGTGCCCCGTACCGCCTTCTAAGCGGCCACCGGCTTTCATTCAACGGAAAAGAATACTATAGTCATCTTAGTTGCGCTAATCGTGGTGCCGTGTTTCAAGACCCGGAGGCTCCTTGACGGACGTTGCTGAACGGATCGAGGAGACGGCGCGGGAGCTGGTGCGCGTTGCCGCTGTGTTGCGCCGCGCCACCGAGATCGAAGCGGCGCGGCGACAAGCGCGGGAGGAGTTTCCCGAGATTGCGTCAGGCACGGTGCGAGCGGTGATCGCCGCCCGGCACCTCCGTGAACAATGGTTCGACCCCGCGCTCGGCGAGGCCGACTGGTCGATCCTGCTCCAGGCGCTCGCGGTTCGGCTCGAAGGCCGAACGCTCGGCCTGAGCGAACTCGGCGAAGCTGCCGGATTGGCGAAAACTACCGCGCACAGCGCCGTGAATCGCCTCGCCGCGCGGGGCCTGCTCGTCCGTCGCGCCCATCCGGAGGACGAGCGCATTGCCCTGATCGACCTCACCGACGAGGCGGCCGATCGCCTGCGCGCTTATCTGAGAGCGGCGTTCAGCCTGTCGCCCTGGATCCTGATCATTCCTCGAGCAGCAGGCTGTGGGCGTCGACGCCGAGAGCGCCGGCCAGCGCTTCGAGGACGGCGATGGTGATGTCCTTCTCGCCCCGCTCGATGCCGCCGACATAGGTGCGATGGTAGCCGCTGACGTCGGCGAGCTCCTCCTGCGACCATCCCTTGGCGTCGCGCAGCCGCCGCACGTTTTCGGCAATCGTGCTTTGCAGTCCGCCGGCGCGCTCGTGCGACTTCCCCATGCCGGCAAGGGACGGCGATGGAGACTGACAGTCTACACTCTATAGTGTTCAAAACGGACCTCGCCCGACTGACGACGGGCGACATAAGTGTGTGCCCCGTTCCCAGGTCCGGCTAGGTCCGGCTGGAAAATATTTTTCGAAGACCAATTAGGCAGGCACTTCCAGCGGCTAGCGCCATTCGCGCCGATAGAATGCCTCCTGATCGCCTCGAATTTGATTGGGATCCGGGTTCCAGCCGAAGTTGTCGAATAACTCAAGCAGGATCGAGAGCGAGATCGGAATGGCGCCGCCGTCGATCATGTCACGGTCAAGTCGACGCTCGATCGGGATGGTGTCCGCTTGCGTCCGTTGAAAGTCGAAGAACGGCATTCGATCCCGGCCGGCCTCCAAGAAGCGACCGCGCGTGTTGTTCAGTGCGATGGCCAGGCCAAGCCCCTCCGAGTAGAATCCACCGATCGCGAGCCGATGGGCGAACTCGATGAACTCGGTGACGGCATAGATCGCGCCGATCACGTTCAAATGCCGTCCGGCGCGCTGTGAGGTAGGGTCGGCTTCTAGGTCGTCATGGAGGGCATTGTACGACAGGAACTGAGCGCTTCGGTACATGCGCCAGAACTCGATCTGGGTGCGCCAATCGCACCAATTCTCAACGTAGTCGGCACCACGCTCCTCCCCGCCTTGGTCGTCCTGCCGGTGGCTAAGATGTGGATAGTCCCAGCCGCGAATTGATACCCGCGCACGCTCGACTTCTGCGACGCACCGCTGGAACGACAAACGTTCATCCAGCGAACGAAGCGGGCGCATGACGACGCGCCAGTGTCCAACGGCCCGAATCCGCTCGAGCAGCCCGTCCTTCATTACAAACCTCCCAGCTCTGCATCGTAGTCAGGACCGACGGGCAGATCGGGGACAAAGCCGATGCGACGCAACCGGCGGGTGCTGAGCGCCGCCGCGCGCTCAACCATGTCGCGCAGATCGGCGCTGCTCGACACGGAGGCACTCTCGGGCCGCCGTGTACGGTTGCGAAAGTAGATTGTACCGGCACGAACGTCGGCGCCGTCGCGGCGGCAAATGACGGGAACGTCCTCGAATGGGCTCACCTCGATCACCACGTACCATCGCCCTTGCAAGTCGGCCACCGACTCCATCCTGAAGACCACGCGGGGATCAGCGAATGGCGCGATACCATCTCGCATCTCATCGATGCGGTACGAGGCGAGGTGTTCGGGCGTGAGGCCTTGGCGCTCAAACGTCTGATCCTCGACACCGACGACGATCCTGCCGCCGTCGATGACGTTAGCCATTGCAAGGATATCCTTCACGAAGAGGTTCCGGTTCCACGATACCGCGGCCTTAAACTCCAGGGTATCAGTCTCCTCCGCACCCGTCAGCAGCGCCTCGAGATCCTGCGTTTCCAACTTACACCCCCCCGCCCGGCGCCTAGAACTCCGGTCGATTCGCCTTCGGAGCCACTTTCAGGACAATAGCGGAGGAGAGGGCCAAACGCATCTATGCCCGGCGCATATGACGCACGGCAGCCCTCGGGCGCCATCTTGATAGCTGCACTGACCGAGATGGGCGCGACACCGGCGACAAGTACACATCCGTCACCCCCAGGGTCACCAAGACTCTTCTTGCGAAGCCAAATCATCTGAGACAAGATCGTTGACCGAAGGGAATGATACTTGGCATTGAAACCAGAAGGCCCGCAGCCGACCCCCAATGCGGATAAGGCCCCACGTCGCAAGATTCCCGGGGGGCTGCCATACACATCAAGTCCAGGAGTGCTGAGGCGTGTGTTGGAACGTATTCCCACGTCCGAGAAGCCGGGCATATTTACCTCTGATTTTCTTGGCACCGTGATGGGAGCCACGGGAGGTGCCGCCCGGCCGATCATCCCTATCCTTAAATCGACGGGGCTGCTGAACCAAACCGGAGCTCCCACCGAACTCTACGCCCAGTTCCAGACGGAGGCGGGGCGCCCAGCCGCCGCCCTTCAAGCATTGAAGAACGGATTCGGCGAGATATTCCGCCGGAACCAATATGCTCATCGAGCTGATGAAAGCGCCCTGATAGACGTTATCGTCGCGATAACAGGCCTTCCAAAGAAAGAAGGCATTGTCAGATATATCTTGACGACGTTCCAAGCCTTTCAAGAACAGGCAAAGCTGGCGCGAGAGGACGGGGCCGGAGCAGATTTGACAGACACGGGTCAGCCTTCTGATGTCGCGCCGCCGTTGGACGCTAACGTGGGCGGGACTGGTCGCCTCCAGCTCGTATACAACATCAACGTCGTCTTGCCGGAAACTACAAACGTCGAAGTTTACAACGCCATTTTTCGAAGCCTCAAAGGGAATCTCCTCGGGTGAGCGAGCATACCGTGGAGCTATTCGTCTTGAAGTGCGCTGTGATCGAATCAGGCCTTAGGAGCCTCCTTGCCCAATACAATATGGACACAACTCGGTTATCGGGTGCGGGGGGCGATGAGAAGCTAGAGCCCTTCATAAAGCAGTTTGATCTGGAGAACCGCCGAAACGCGGCTCAAATGGCCGGGTACTACGAGATATTTTACCTGCTCGAGAACGACATACGGCGTCTGATTGTCGATACTATGGAGGCCGCCCATGGCTCCCATTGGTGGGACACTCACGTCTCTCAAGGCGTCCTTGATGAGGTGAAGAAGAATCGAAATCGCGAAGCGCAGGCCGCCGTGTCCGTCCGCTCCGATGACGACATCGACTACACAACCTTTGGTCAGCTCGGCGACATCATTCGAGAAAACTGGTCCGACTTCGCTGGCATGTTGAGCAACCAATCCGCGGTTTCGCGCGTTCTATCGGGGTTGAATATGCTTCGCGGCACAATCGCGCATTGCGGCGTACTGGCCGACGACGAGGTCGATCGCCTAAAACTTGCCATCCGAGATTGGTTCAGAGTGTTGGAAGGGCCAAAACGCTGATCGAGACATCGGTGACAGGCATGTACCTGCCACCTCACGACCAGCTTGTCTGGGTGTCGTGATGCGCTAAGGCCGCATCCCAAGCCAGATCATCGCCTCTGGCGAGACTGCCACGACAGGGTTGATGAGCCTCGCCACAAAGCCTGCCCTCGCGACTCCGCGTGAACCGCAGCCCCCTGTGCTTAGCGGCCCAGCACCACGTCGATCCCGGCCAGCACGCGCTCCAGCGTCCGCCGCGGCACCTGCCCCGCCCGCTCATCGAGCTGCGCCTTGTCCACCGCCACCGTCAGCGAGACGTTGGCCACCGAATCCCGGTCGAGCCCGGTCTCCCCCGCCGGCAGCAGCACATTGCCCGGCGCGTCGGCCCATTTGAGCTTGCTGGTGAGCGGCACGCACAAAGCGGTCGCGATCCGGCTCGCGTTCAGCGCGTCGCCCTGCACGATGATGACCGGTCTTCGATAACCTGCGGAAGAGCCGATCGGATCGGCCAGGTCGGCCCACCAAATCTCGCCCTGCGCGATCACCATTCGACGCGGTCGAGGACTTGGCGCGCGGCGGCTTGGCTGAACGGGTCCGATGACTCGCCGACGGCGTCGACGACCTCATTCATTTTTTCCGTCACCCGATCCTGAGCGTGGTTGCCGACAAAGGCGGCGAGAGCGCGCGCGTAAAGCTCGCTTCGCGAGGTCTTGAGATGGGCGGCAAGCCGCTCGGCCTCCGTAAAGACGCGATCCGGGATCGACACGGCAACTTTCATACCAAAGGTATAACCGACCCCGCCTTCGCCGTCAACGTTCCGCCCCAAACCGACCCGGCGCCCGCGCCGCCTCAATCCCGCCGGAACGAGAACCGCACCGCCGGCCCCGCCTCGACTCCCGCCGGCGGGTTCTGCCGGGGCTCCGGCAGCGCCGCGACCAGGGTCAGCGTGCCGCCGCCCGGCAGCGCGAAGGGCTCGCCCAGCACCAGCTCGGCCGGAACGCCGCCGATCGCCGCGCCGAGCCGAAGCCGCCCGGCCCAGACGCAGGTGACGTCGCTCGGGCAGCGGCTGTCCTCGATCACCCGCAGCGGCCGCACCGCGACCTCGCCGAGCCGCGCGGTCTCGCCGAGCCGCGCCTCGACGAGGCCCGGCGCGGCCAGACGCGCCGCCGCGCAGCCGGCCAGCGCCAGCGCCGCGATCATTGCCGCCGCCCTCACAGCAAGGCCACCAAAGCGAAGCCGCCGCCCAATGCGATCAGGGTCAGCCAGCCGATCAGGTTGAGCCGCTTTTCGATGAACGTCTTCATCCCCGCGCCATAGCGCTTCAGCAGCCAGGCGATAAGGAAGAAGCGGGCGCCCCTCGTCACCGTCGCGAGCAGGACGAAGAGCGCGAAATTATACTGGAACATGCCGCTGGCGATGGTCACGACCTTGAACGGGATCGGAGTCAGCCCCTTGATCAGGATCACCGCGGCGCCCCATTCGTCGTACCAGCGCCGGAATTCGAGGGCGGCGTCGTGGGCGCCGTAGAGGTTGATCAGCCACAGGCCGACGCTGTCGTACAAAAAGCGTCCGATCGCATAGCCGAGCACGCCGCCGAGCACCGAGGCGATCGTGCAGACCGCTGCGATCCGATAGGCCTTGTCGCGCTGGGCGAGGATCAGCGGCACGAGGACGACGTCGGGCGGGATCGGGAAGACGCTGCTCTCGGCGAACGAGATCGCGGCCATCGCCCGGATCGCGTGGCGATGATGGGCGAGCCTCAGCGTCCAGTCGTAAAGCTTGCGAAACATGCGGGCCCCGGCCGTGAAACGTCGCGGGGGGATAGGGGCAAAGTCGCCTGGGGGCCAGACGCTTTGCGCGACGAGGCCCACACTCGACGAATTACCCCTCCGAGGAGTTTGCTAGGCCGCGATCGAGCGCAACGGCCGGCGCTGAAGCCGCGCCTTCAGCTCGCGCAGAGTGACGGCGTCGGTCGCGGCCGCCTTGTCGCCGGCGCCGACGACCCGGCCGAGATGGCCGAGCACCTGCTGCATGAGGTCGATCGACTGGAGCTGGACGCAGTGGCGGGCGAGCAGGATCGGGTCGGCCGCGAGCACCGCGCCGAGCTGCTCGAGCTGGCGGACGACGAGCTCCAGTTCCTCGGCGAGGCGCTGGTCGAGCGCGTCGTCGGAGCGTTTCGGCAGCGGCGCCGCCGGCCGGAACAGGCTGCGCCGGCCGGCCGCGAGCTCGGCCCGCACCTGCGCCTGGAGCAGATCGACGCGCTGCTGGTGGGGCGGCGGCGCGGCGCCGGCGAGCAGGGTCCGGTTCAAGCTGTAGGCCATCTTACATTCTCTTCAGGGGCTAGGCTCTTCCGGCCATGCCATAGCCGCTTATTCACCAACTATGTCTCTACGAACCCTGCGGTTATTACGGTAAGCGCCGCGTTTACCAGGGCAAGGCCGACCCAGGCGCAGCGCAGCGGCCCCGAAGCTGCGCCCGGAGTCGGCCCGCCCGGCCGGCGGGGCGGCCGGTCCAAAACCGGCCGGGCCCGTCCGACGTCACGGCACAATGGTGCCGTGGCGCCCCGTCCGAAAAATAGAAAATAGGGGACTGTCCCCTCCTTCACGCCTCAGGGGACTGTCCCCTCCTCGCCGCCTCGCGTCTTGCCCCGCCGCCGTGCCTCCGCCATCACCCCGCGATGATCGTCCCCGCCGCCACCGCCGCCACCGCCGCCGACGTCGCCGGCCATTATGACGAGCTCGATCCGGTCTACCGCTCGGTCTGGGGCGAGCACCTCCATCACGGCCTGTGGACGAGCGGGCGCGAGAGCCCGGCCGAGGCGGTCGAGGCGCTCGCCGATCTGGTCGGCGACCGGCTCGCGCCTTCGCCCGGCCAGCATCTCGTCGACATCGGCTGCGGCTACGGCGCCACCGCCGCCCGCTTCGCCGAACGGCGCGGAGTCGCGGTCACCGGCCTCACTTTGTCGGCCGCCCAGCACCGGGTCGCCGCCGCGCGCCCCGGCGCCGAGCCCGGCGGCCCGCTCCAATTCCACGTCCGCGACTGGCTCGCCAATGGCCTGCCCGCCGCCGCCTTCGATCATGGCTATGCGATCGAGAGCAGCGAGCACATGGCCGACAAAGAGGGCTTCTTCGCCGAAGCCAATCGAGTGCTGAGGCCCGGCGGCCGGCTCGTCGTCTGCGCCTGGCTCGCGGCGCCGGCGCCGAGCCGCTGGCAGGTCCGCCATCTGCTCGCTCCGATCTGCAGCGAGGGCCGGCTGCCCTCGCTCGCCACCCGCTCCGAATATGAGGCGATGGCGCGCGCCGCCGGCTTTGAGGTCAGCGACCATGACGATCTCGGCGAGCGGGTCCGCCGCACCTGGGAGCTCTGCCTCGCCGGAATCCTCAAGCGTCTGGTCACCGACCGCGCGGTCCGCCGCCTCGCCTTCGCCCGAGCCACCAGGAACCGCGCCTTCCTGCTCTCGCTCCCCCGCCTGATCCTCGCCTACCGCACCGGCGCGATGAGATACGGCGTCTTTACGTTCGCGAAGCACGCGCAGCCGGACGCGCAGCCGGCCCAGCCGTAGCGCCGCGGACGCGAAGCGGCCCCGAAGCTCCGGCCGGAGTCGGCAAGCGCGGCCGGCGGGGCGGCCGGCCTCGAGCCGGCCGAACCCGTCCGACGTCACGGCACAATGGTGCCGTGGCGCTACGCGCAGCCGGCCCAGCCGTAGCGCCGCGGACGCGAAGCGGCCCCGAAGCTACGGCGGACTCGGCAAGCGCGGCCGGGGACCCCCCGAAAGTACTAGTTTCGTGGGCACCCCCGGCGGGGCGGCCGGCCTCGAGCCGGCCGAACCCGCGGCCCGCAGGGCCGGCCTGTCCCGGACCCGCCTGCCCTGGCGAAGGCCGGGGATCCGGGAACGTCACGGCAATGGCAGGGGACGGGATGCCCCGCATCCCCGTAGATCGCGCCGGGGCGCGCGATCGGCCTTGCCGTGGCGCTCACCGTTCAAACAGGGACACTCGCCCCTGCCACCCCCAACATTCCCCTTCCGGACCCCGCGCCGGTGCGGCAAGCTGGCGCGCGGAAGGCAGCGATCGTGATCGACGACAATCGGCCCTATCCGACCGGCGTCCAGCGCAGCTCGTCCGGCCTTGCCGACGAGGAGCTCGCCGCTTTGTGGGCGGCTCTGGAGGAAGAGCTGCCCCTGGTGCACGAGCAGTTCCTCCATCCCGATTACGACTCGGAAAATGCCGATCGGGCGCGCAGGGGCCGCGACCGGGCGCTGCGCGACTTCATCGGGCGTGCGTTCCTGGACGCGCTTCGGCCCGCGGAAGCGGCCGCGGTCTATATGGACATGAAGATCTACTTCGGCTGCCGCAAGCTCGGGCCGGACCAGGAGCCGCCGCCTTTTTCATGAGCGAGGCGGCCGAACCCGTCCGACGTCACGGCACAATGGTGCCGTGGCGGCTTCCTTTGAGAAAACCGTGACAGCCACGATTTCGGTACGTGTCCCCTTTTTCCCGAAGTCGGTTAGCGGCTCATTAGCCACGGAACATAATAAAACGCAATGATACCGCGATGTTACGATCTTGTGCGGTTAATTGTGATGTGACAGTTTATGCCGCATCGTATCGATGCCGAATTGAGGCGAGCGAGAGATATGAAGAAGGTTTCGACGGCGGGTCGAGCGGGGGCCGAGCTTGCCGGAGTCACGATCACCGCCTCGCTCTTGTTCCTGCTGGTCGTGGAAGCCGTTTACGGCGGAGCCGTGTCGGAGGATTCTGCCCGCAGTTCCAATCGGCTTTTCGGTATCACGCCGTTCTTCAAGCTGATCTACGAACAGATCCACCTGAACGGTTTAGACACGCTGGCCATCATTCCGCTCCTGATATCGATTCCATTCATCGGCGTGCTTTCGTTCGCGCTCTGGTCGCTCGCGAGGCTCAAGGGCGGCCGCACGCGGGGCGGCGCCGTTGAACCGCCCGCGCGGAATCATCCCCTCCTTGTGCTGCAATTCCCCATAATTCTTGCCGCCCTGTTGATCGAGTATTCTTTGGGCTTGCCTTTGGGTATCGGCGTATTTGGCCACGATATCTACTCTACAACTTCGATATCTATCTATGGGATCACAATTATAGCTATAATACACGTTTCTCTGGCAATCACCGTTATCGGTGGATTTACTCACCGGGATCGTGAAGCCTAATAATCCGGAGTAACAACGTGTCTGAACCGAACGATCCGACTGGACCCATCAGCCCTGAAATGGCGGCATGGTTCAAGGCCATTGGGACCTTCCTGTCGACGTCCGGTGTCGCACTCGCTTCCAACGCACCCGTTCCCCACCGCGCTGCAATGGCTAATGCCCTTGCCGGAGCTGGTCAGGCACTTGAGGGAATGGCGGCTTCGTTTGAGCAGCCAGGGGGTCCGAACCCCTACGATCCGAATTATGAGCCCGGCCTCACTGATGCCCAATGGGATATTATTGGCAGGACAGTTTCCGCCTTCGTTGCCGGCGCTCTTGTCGCCGAAGCTCTGCCGATGGCTACGTTATTGGCCGCCTTGGCGCCAATGGCGCAGGCGATCGGCGCCTTTTGCGCAGCATTGGTCGCGCCCGAGATCGCCGCCGCCATTGCCTTGGCGGTCTTGGCCGGCTTGGTAATCTATGGGGCAAGTGAAATTGGCGGCATGGCTTACGACCTCATCGACGACCTTTCCGACATGCTGCGCGACATTTTCAGCGACCCGCTGGTGCTCGACCTCGACGGCGACGGCATCGAGCTGGTCGCTTTGGCGTCGAGCGCGACGCTGTTCGATCTCGACGGCGACGGCGATCTGGAGCGCACCGGCTGGGTCTCGCCGCATGACGGCCTGCTGGTCCAGGACGCCAACCGGAACGGCCAGGTCGACGGCGTCGCCGAATTGTTCGGGGATGCCCATGTCGACGGCTATGACGAGCTTGAGTTGATCGATTCCAACAGCGACGGCCGGATCGATGCGCTCGATCCCGCCTGGGCCGATCTCCTGATCTGGCGCGACCTGGACGCGGACGGCATCGCCACCCCGGACGAGCTGCAAACGTTAACCCAGGCCGGGATTGCCCGGCTGAACCTTGCTTACGATCAGGTGGATGAAGAGCTTGCCGGCAACATTATCGCGCGCACCGGCTCCTACCTGCGGACCGACGGCGCGACACGCGACATGGCGAGCGCCCGGTTCGCGCTCGATCAGTCCAGCGGCCGGCCGGTCATTCCCGAAAATGCCGAACTTGGGAATCTCCTGATCCTCCCCAACCTCCCCGCCTCCGCCGCCCTGCCCGACCTGCGCACCGCCATGTATTTCGATCCCGTCCTCAAGGCGATGGTCGAGGAGCTTGTCTACGACGCGCACGATTTCGACACCTTCGTCGATTTTGCCGGCGGCGGCCCCGATCTGGACCAGGTCGGCGGCTCGATCGAAAGCAGGTTCCTCGAAATCCTCTACCGCTGGACCGGCGTCGACGTGTCGGGGCCGCCCGATCCGGGCGACCCATATCATGTCCAGGTGTTCGAGGCGCTGACCGGCATGTCGCTCGAGCCGACGACCCTGCTCCAGCGCGAGGATCTCGACAATCTCTGGCCGCAGCTGGTGCGCCAGCTCGGCCTCCAGTTCCTCGTCCAGGCGGCGATCAATCCGCGGCTGGAGCCTTTTCACGATCTCGCCCGCGACATCGCGGCGCTTGAGCCGGACTATGTCGACGAGTTCGAGATTCTGGCCGGGTGGACCGCGGCCGCGATCGCCGAAGCGGAGGCGATCGCGCCCGCCTATTCCTATCTCGACTATTTCGCGGGCCTCACCCTCGATCCCGCGACCGGCGCGCTGGCCGGCGATTTCGATGCGTTCGTCGCCGCCTTCATCGCCGGCGAGCCGAAATTCTCCACCACCTATGTCGGCGGCGTCGGGACCAGCGGCTCCGGCCCCACCCTCCGCCTCGGCTCGGGCGGCGGCGTGAGCACCGGCGACCGGCACCCCTGGACCGAATGGTACGAAGATCACGGTGCGCTCGTCTTCCATGTCGCCGACGCGATGGGCCTGGGCGAGGATTATGTGCTCAACCTCACCGGCTGGCGCTGGATGGCCGGCGAGGCGACCAGGCTCGACGGCACCGACGGCAACGACCTGATCGACCAGGCGGTGACCTATACCCAGCGCGTCACCCTTGTGCCCGGCTGGATCACGGTCGTCACCTCCGTGCCGGTGGAGACGCGCGACCAGCTGATGTTCGGCTATGAGGGCGACGACGAGCTGCGCGGCAATGACGGCCTCGACCGGCTGGTCGGCGGCACCGGCAACGATCTGCTCAAGGGCGGCACCGGCAGCGACATGTACGTCTATGCCGAAGGCGACGGGCTCGACCGGATCGTCGAGCAGGCCGGCACCGACGACACGATCTATTTTTCCAGCTCGATGCCGGCGATCTCCAGGTGGCCCGCCTCGCCGGCACGTACGACCTGCAGCTCCATTTCGGCGATCCCGCGGCCGGGATCGTCCTTTCCGGCCAGCTCGGCTCGGCCGCCGCCGCGGTCGAGCACCTCCATTTCGTCGCCGAGGCCGGCCTCGACGCCGGCGACATCGCCACTCTTTATTTCGCCATCCTGAGTACCGCCGGCGCCGACGTCATAGCCGGCAGCTGGGCCGGCGAGCGGATCGCCGGCCTCGACGGCAACGACACGCTGGCCGGCGCCGCCGGAGACGACGTGCTGAGCGGCGGCAGCGGCGCCGACATGCTTTCCGGCGACGACGGCGACGACCGGATCGAGGGCGGCGACGGCAACGACACGCTCCAGGGCAATGACGACGACGACATCCTGATCGGCGGCCCCGGCAACGACGTCCTGCAGGGCGGCTCGGAGACCGACACCTTCGTCTACAATCTCGGCGACGGCGACGACATCCTCTGGGATTCGAGCTTCGACAGCTCGCCCGACGAGACCCTGATCCTCGGCGCCGGCATCGCGCCGGCCGCCTTGCTCTTCTCGCGGGTGGCGGCCGACTGGGACGACATCCGCATCTCCTTCGCCGGTTTGGCCGGATCGATCATCCTCGACGAGCAGAACAGGAACAATGCCGGCGTCGAGATCCTGATCTTCGCCGACGGCACGATCTGGGACGAGGCGACCCTGCTCGCGCGCTACGTCTCCGACCAGCAGACCGCCGCCGCCGACACGATCCACGGCACCAATTTCGGCGACGTCGTCGAAGCGGGCGGCGGCAACGACATTGTGGTCAGCGGCGACGGCGCCGACACCTTGATCGGCGGCGCCGGCAACGACATCCTGCAGGGCGGGTCGGAGCTCGACACCTACGTCTACAATCCCGGCGACGGCGACGACGTCATCTGGGATTCGAGCTACGACAGCTCGGGCGCCGAGACCCTGCTCCTCGGCGAGAGCATCGCGCCCGCGGACGTCGTCTTCTCGAAGGTGACGAACGACTGGGACGACATCCGCATCTCGTTCGCCGGTTTGGCCGGCTCGATAATCTTCGACGAGCAGCACAGAAACAATGCCGGGATCGAGGCGATCCAGTTCGCCGACGGCACCGTCTGGGACCAGGCCGGGATCCACGCGCGCTACATCGCGGCGCAGCAGACCGCCGGCGCCGATACCATCTACGGGACCGAGCTCGACGATCTCGTCGCGGCGGCGGGCGGCAATGACAATGTCACCACCGGCGACGGCGACGATACGCTGGGCGGCGGCACGGGCAACGACACGCTGCAAGGCGGTTCGGGCGCCGACACCTATGTCTACGGCCTCGGCGACGGCGACGACGTCCTCTACGATTCGAGCTACGACAGCTCGCCGGACGAGATCCTGGTCCTCGGCCAGGGCATCACCGCGGCGGACCTAGTCTTCACCCGCTCCACGGCCGACGCCGACGATCTGATCGTCACCTTCGCCGCCTTCGCCGGCAGCATCGTCCTCGACGAGCAGTATAAGAATTCGGGGATCGAGATCATCCGCTTCTTCGACGGCACCACCCTCACCGAAGCCCAGTTCATGATCTGACCCAAGCCCGGCCGGCGGGGCGGCCGGTCCGGAACCGGCCGAGCCCGACCGACGTCACGGCAGTGGCAAGGGACGGGATGCCCCGCATCCCGTAGATCGCGCCGGGGGCGCGATCGACCTTGCCACGGTGCCGCGGCGCCCCCCGCCCTTAAGGCGCCAGAGTCGGCGCTGTATTCACCTCGCCCGCTTCCTCCGCCTCGGCTTCGCGCTCCGGCAGCACCTCCTCGGCGATCGGCAGAGCGGCGCCGATCCAGATCCGGTCGGCGACATGGTCGCGGCGGGGACGGCCGCTATTGGCGTGGACGAGGATCGAGAGCGGGCCGTGGTTGAGCATCAGCCAGGGCACCAGCGTCGCGAACAGCCCGGGCGCGAAGGCGATCTGGAACATCGGCTGGTCGTGCGGGCCGACGGCGCGCTCGTGCCACGTGCCGAGCCGCACCTCGAACCGCTCCGCCACCGCCTCGCGCAGCGCCCGCGCCGCCGCCGCCTCGTCGGGCCCGTCCGAAATAGACGTGGGCGTGGAAGCTGGCGATCTCGGCGACGGCGGCGCATCGTCAGGCGGCGGTCCGCTCGAGGAACGCGGTCTCGCGGTCGGTCCATTGCTTGAAGCTCGGCCGGGCGAGGATCGCCTCGACATAGGCCGCGACCTTGGGGTGGCGGGCCGGGTCGATGCGCGACGTCGATATGCCTGAGGTTGGCGAACGGGCTCGCCACCGCGATGTCGGCCAGGGTCAGCCGGTCCTCGACCAGGAAGCCGCTCGCCGGGATCACCCGCTCCAGATAGTCGAGCAGCGGCGGCAATTCCTCGCACTCCGCCTTCGCCGCGACCGCCTCGTCCCCCGGCTGGCCGAGGAAGCGCGGCGCCACCAGCCGGTTGAAGAACATCTTCCCCCCGCAGGCGAACAGGATCGTGTCGGCGAACTCGTCGTACCAGATCGTCCGCGCCCGCGCCTTCGGCTCGGTGGGGATGAGGTTCGGCTCGGGCTTCATCGCCTCCAGATAGGCGATGATCGCCGAGGAATTGGAGATCGCGAAATCGCCGTCGCGAAAGCCGGGCATCTTGCCGAACGGGCTCGCCTCGAGGAATTCGGGATCCTTGTTGCCGAGCCCGGTCGGCTTCAGCTCCAGCTCGATCCCCTTCTCGGCGGCGAAGGCGAGCACCTTGCGGACGAACGGCGACAGCGACGATCCGTAGACGATCATGGCGGCTCTCCCGGCAATTGGTTTCGATATGCAACCATCTTAGGCGAGAGCGGCCCTGCGCTCAAGCCTGTACGGTGCCGGCCGGCCGCCTTTGCACCGAAACGGCCCGAACTCCCCATTGCCCTCGCCGCCCGCGCCCGCGACACTCGCGGCGAGTCGCAGTCAATCCATTGTTGCTGTTCCGCAATCCTGCTCGGGGGGGCCAGGTCCATGCTTCAAGCGCTCGACGTCCTGATCGGTTTCACCCTGGTCATGCTGATCCTCAGCATGGCGGTGACGATGATCACCCAATATATTTCCGGCACCTTGTTCAACATGCGCGGCACCGCGCTGCGACAGGGGATCGGCCGCCTGCTGGCGCTCATGGACGAGGGCCTGAAGCTGGGCGATGCGCAGCGCATCACCGATCATATCCTGCGCAATCCGCTGATCGGCGGCGCGCGGCTGCTGCGTCCGGGTCACGATCTGGCGACCGTGGTCCATCGCGAGGAGCTCACCAGGCTCATCCTCGATTTCGCGATACCCGACGACGCCGAAAAGGCGGCCGCGCAGGACGTGTCCGGCCAACATTCGCTGCTCGGACGGGCACGGCGCGCGCTGGATTTCATCCTCACCCGCGGCCATCCGGAGAGGGCCGTCGCTCGGCGCAGGGAGCGCAAGGCGAAGCTTCGGGAGGCCTTGAACACGTCGCTGGAAAACAATGGCATCAGGGGCGTCAAGAATGCGAAGGCGACCTTGACCAAGGTCCGGACGGAACTCATCAAGCTGGAGCGGACGAGGCCCGAGCTCAGCAACAGCGCCCGCCTCAACATGGCCTTGCTCAAACATGCCGACAGCGAATATCTGAGCAAGTTCAACAGCTGGTTCGATCAGTCGGTCGACCGCGTCTCCAACCTGTTCACCCAGCGGGTATGGATCGTCACCGCTTTCGTCTCCCTGTTCCTGGCCTTCGCGATCCAGCTCGATTCGATCGATCTGATGAACCGTCTGTCGGTCAACGACGAGCTGCGCAACCAGCTGGTCGCCGCCGCGCTGGAAGAGCCGGAAAGCCGCAATCCGGAGCGCCTGAAGGCCGGCGAGACCCCGCGGACGCGGGAGCAACTCATCGCCCGGATCAACGAGGCGGGCTATGCCGACCTCGACCGGATGGGGCTGGTGTCGCTGCCGGATTCGCCCTCCGCCTGGCTTGCCCGATGGCAGGCGCCGACAAATGGCGCTCCGGACAGGAGGATGCCGATGCTCATCGGTATCCTGCTTACCGCGGCGATGCTCAGTCTCGGCGGCCCGTTCTGGTATGCGAGCCTGGCCAACTTGCTGAAGCTGCGCTCGGTGGTCGCCCGCAAGGAGGAGGTGCAGCGTGAGGAGCGGCAGACCACCCAGGCGCCCGTTGCCGCCGGGGGAGCGCCGCCGGGCTGAGCGGGGCGTCGCCAGAAACCGAGCGGGCCGCTAATTAGGCATTGACTTAATTAAGCGTACGCTTAAATTATCGGCAATGGACGCGTTCGCCGCCCTTGCCGAGCCGGGCCGCCGCCGGATGATCGAGCTGCTCGGACCGGGCGAACGCGCTGCCGGCGCCCTTGCCGGGGAGTTCGATCTCACCCCGGCCGCGGTGTCGCAGCATCTGAAGGTGCTGCGCGAAGCGGGCTTGGTCCGGGTCCGGGTCGACGGCCAGCGCCGCATCTACAGCCTCGATCCCGACGGCCTCGCCGCCGTCGACGACTGGCTCGCCGGGATCCGCGCTTTCTGGCCGTCCCGGCTCGATGCGCTGGAGGCCGCGCTGAAGCAGGAAAAAGGAGAGAGAGAATGACCGACCGTCACGGCATCGTCACCGAAAGCGGCGCGGTCCGCTTTCAGCGGCTGCTGCCGGCGCCGCCCGAGCGGGTCTGGGACTATCTCACCAAATCGGAGCTGCGCCGCACCTGGTTCGCCGCGGGCGACATGGATTTGAAGCCGGGCGGCGACCTCACCTTCGTCTTCCGCAATTCCGAGCTCTCCCACCACGACGAGGAGATGCCCGAGCGGTTCCGCCAATATGAGGGAATGGAGACTCACGGCCAGATCCTCGAATCGGATCCGCCCCGACGCCTCGTCCATCTCTGGGGCGAGGAGGAAGTCGAATGGACGCTCGAGCCGCGCGGCGAGGAGACCTTGCTCACCCTCGTCCACAGCCGCCTGCCCAGCCGTGCCATGCGGGTCGACGTGTCGTCGGGCTGGCACATCCACCTGGACGTGCTCGAGGACCTGCTCGCCGGCCGCACGCCGCGCCCCTTCTGGTCGACCCAGGCGGGCTATGAGAGGGATTATGAGGCGCGAGTCCCGGCCGAATAGGCCGGCGACCCAGCCTGGTCACTCTTGCGGGCAATTCTCGAAATGGGCGGTGAGCAGCCGCCGCCATTCCCTATCGCCGCCGTCGCTGACCCCGGTCAGCCGCAGCCGGAAGTCGCGATGCTCGTCATGGTTGGGGATGCCCCAGGCGGCTTCGAGGATGTGCCCCTCGGCGGCGTCGAACCAGATCGGCCCGCCGCGTTCGCCGAAGGCCGGGCCGCCGGCCTCGAAGCGAAGCGCGCGCCGCCCGCCGTGCCGCTCCTCGCGGACGAAGCGGAGGTCGGCGCGGCCGAGATAGCGAAGCAGCCCGTCCGGCCCGCCGTCGGGCCAGACCAAAGGCAGGCCGAAGCTGAAGTCGGCGCGCCGGTCGCGCCGGTACTGGGCGGCGACGGTCAGGCTGGCGAGGTCGAAATCGTACAGGTGCCAGGGCGTGTCGGGCACCGGCAAGCGAGGTTGAGCACGCCGGTCGGCAGGTCGATCCGCCCGTCGAGCCGCCGCGCCGCCGGCGTCGTAGGTCAGCACGGCGAATTCCTCGCGCGTCGCATTGGGCCTGCAGCCGGCCGCCGCCGAGCCGGGTCGCATAGCCGCCGCTCGATGTCGAGCTCGGCGGTGACATAGGCGGCGTTGAGGCAGCGGCCGCGCATCTTGGCGACGCTCGATCGGGTCCGGCTTGCGCGGTAGACGTGGATCGTCTCGGCCTCGGCGCCGTCGCGGTCGGTGCGGACGTAGGAATAGATTCGCCCGATTCGGTCGACAGGCGCGGGCTCCGGCCGGGCGGTCGCGCAGCCCGCCAGAGCGAGCAGGACCATCGCCAGGGCCCTCACGCCGCAGCGCTCCGCCGCATCGGCTGGCGCTTCATATAGGTCAGGCTGCGCCACAGCCATTCGACCGGGCCGAAGCGGAAATGCCTGAGCCAGAGCGGGCTGATGACGAGCTGCGCCGCCCAGATCGCGAAGACGACATAATAGAGCTCGTGGCGCTCGAGCTGGTTGTACCAGCCGAGCCCGATGAACAGGATGCCGCAGACCACCGAATGGGTCAGATAATTGGTCACCGCCATCTGGCCCACCGCCGCGAAGGCGCGCCGCAGCCAGCCGAGCGCGCCCGAGCGCACGAACAGCAGCAGCGCGCCGAGATGGCCGATCGTCATCGCCAGCCGGCCGAGATCGTAGCTGAGGTGCGCCTGGGCGAAGGAGACCGCGCTGAACCGGTGGTCCATGATCCAGCGCGTCTCGAGGACGTTGACCGTGAGGCCGATCGCCATAGCCGAGCGCCAGCATCGCCCAATAAAGCCGCGCCGGCCGCTCGAGCGTCAGCACGCCCAGCCGGAACAGCGCCATGCCGATCAGCATCATCCCGAACATGTCGAAGAAATAGCGATACAGGAACCAGGTCTGGAAATAGGCATTGATCGACGCCGTCCGCACGAAGGCCGGCCAATAGCCGCTGGTGCGCGCGGTCGACGGCGTCGGCGATCTCCTCGGGCGTCGACTTGAACTCGGTGCGCGCCTCCTCCCAGGCGCCGATCGCGCCCTGCCTGCGCCTCGGTGAGACGTCGCGCCGCCGCCGCGCGCCGCGACCGCCGCCGCATAGGCCGTCGTGCTTGTCGAGCAGGACCCGATTGTCATAGGCGTTCCAGACCGCGCCGAGGATCAGCACGCCGATGCCGATCGCGAGCAGCCATTTCGGCGCCATCTTGCGGAAGGCGTAGACGAACAAAGCGGTGACGCCGTAGGCGTAGAGGATGTCGCCGTACCAGAGGAAGAGATAGGCGTTCACCAAGCCGAAGCCGATCAGCCAGAGGTTGCGCCGGAAATAGATGTCGGCGGCGTCGGTGCGGCCCGCCGCCTCGAGCCGCGACGTCAAGCAGGATCGCGCTCGCGCCGAACAGCATCGAGAAGAGGCGCGCTGCGTGCCCTCGAAGCCCACCTCGGTGACGATCCAGGCCCACAAATTGGCGCCCGTCGCGCCGCCGGCATTGGTCGGGTTCACATAGGCGTCGGGCAGGCCGAAGCCGGTGATGTTCATCAGCAGGATGCCGCACAGCGCCACGCCGCGCACGAAATCGAGCGCCTCGATCCGGCGCTTGGCCGGCGCTGCGCCGCTCTCGGCGGCCTGGACCCCGTCCGGTCCGTCCGCAGTAATGCTCGCCATCGCCCCCTCCCCCTTCGACCGGTCTTTGTCGCGCCAAAGTCCATTATGGACAAGCATTTCGTAACCGTACCGATTGGAGCCGGGTAACGGTCTGTCCCTGCTCATTGGCGGCGGCGATCGCCGCTGTTTCCAGACCAGTCAGGGGAGGAATCCAAATGCCCATCTTTACCGGCACTCCGGGCGACGACTTCATCAGCGGCACGCCCCGTCGACGACGAGATTTACGGCTCGGCGGCAATGACGGCCTGGTCGGCCTGGGCGGGCAACGACCTGCTCGACGGCGGCGAGGACCATGATTTCGCTGCGCGGCGGCGACGGCAACGACATACTGCTCGGCGGCAACGACGACGATTTCCTGCGACGGCGGCGACATGGCGACGACATCCTCGACGGCGGCGCCGGCTGGGACCGTGCCACCTACGCCGTCGGCGCGACCGCCGGCGTCACCGTCGACCTCAACATCCAGGGCGTTGCCCAGAACACCGGCTCGAAGGGCTTCGACACGCTGATCGGCATCGAGCATCTCTCCGGCACCGTCTTCGACGACCTGCTCACCGGCGACGGCGGCGACAATTGGATCTGGGGCGGCTCGGACGGCTCCGGCGTCACCGGCAACGACACATATCTCGGCCGGCGGCGGCAACGACCTCGTCCAGGTCGGCACCGGCAACTCACATCCTCGACGGCGGCACCGGCACCGACACGCTCACCCTGTTCGGCAACGGCACCGACATCACCGCCGCCGGCGTCACCGTGTCGCTGCTCCTCCAGGGCGCGGCGCAGGACACCGAGCAGGGGATGATGATCGCTCACCGGCTTCGAGAATCTGTCCGGCTCGCCGTTCGACGACGTCCTGACCGGCGACGGCAACGACAATCTGCTCGCCGGCGATCTCGGCAACGACAGCCTGAGCGGCGGCGGCGGCGACGACACGCTCTACGGCGACGGCCGGGTCACCGTCGACACCCACGACACCGGCGGCTCGGGCCCGATCGTCACCTATGCCGACGTCAGCCTGCTGCCCTTCGCCGGCCCGCCCGGCGACGACATGCTGGAGGGCGGCGACGGCGACGACATGATCGACGGCGGCGGCGGCTCCGACACCGCCGCCTACGCCACCGCGACCGGCGCGGTGCAGGTCAACCTGATCGCCGGCAATTCCACCGGCGCGGCGGGCAACGACACGCTTGGTCAACATCGAGAACTTCCTCGGCTCGGCCGTTCGACGACTTCGCCCGCGGCAATGCCGGCGACAACGTCCTTTCCGGCGGCGACGGCCACGATTTCATGCGCGGCCATGGGCGGCAACGACGCGATGATCGGCGGCAATGACGACGATTATCTCGACGGCGCCGAGGGCGACGACCTGCTCGACGGCGGCAGCGGCTGGGACCGCGCGACCTACGCGCCGAGCGCGACCGCCGGCGTCACCGTCAATCTCAACATCGTCGGCGTCGCGCAGGCCACCGGTCGCAGGGCAATCGACACGCTGATCGGCATCGAGCATGTCTCGGGCACGCGCTTCAACGACGTGCTCACCGGCGACGGCGGCGACAATTGGGTGTGGGGCGGCTCGGACGGCTCCGGGCGTCACCGGCAACGACAATCTGTCCGGCGGCGGCGGCAACGACCTCGTCCAGGTCGGCACCGGCAACCATGTGCTGAGCGGCGGCACCGGCACCGACACGCTGATCGCTGCACGGCAACGGCACCGACATCACCGCCGCCGGCGTCACCGTCTCGCTGGCGCTGCAGGGCATGGCGCCAGGCCACCGAGCAGGGCATCGATGAACCTGACCGGCTTCGAGAATCTCTCCGGCTCGACCTTCGACGACGTGCTCGGCGGCAACAATGGCGACAATCTGCTCGCCGGCGATGTCGGCGACGACATGCTCGGCGGCGGCGACGGCGACGACACGCTCTACGGCGACGGCCGGGTCGCTCGTCGACCACCACGGCACCGGCGGCTCCGGGCCGATCGTCACCTATGGCGACGTCGCCGATCTGCCCTTCCCCGAGGCGTCGGGCAACGACATCCTCGACGGCGGCAAGGGCGACGACACGCTGCTCGGCGGCGGCGGCGACGACGAGCTGACCGGCGGCAAGGGGCGCGACACCTTCATCTTCGGCCCCGGCGACGGCGACGACGTGATCACCGACTTCGAGAAGAACAAGGACACGATCCTCTTCGACGGGATCGCCGGCGTCGACGATTTCGGCGACCTCACCTTCACCAAGATCGGCAGCGACGTCCTCGTCACCTGGGGCACCGCCGATTCGATCCTGCTCGAAGGCGTCAAGCTCAACCAGATCCACGCGGGAGATTTCATGTTCGGCTGAGCCGACCGCTCGACGCAGCGCCGCGGACGCGAAGCGGCCGAAGCTGCGGCCGGAGTCGGCCAGCCCGGCCGACGGGTCGGCGCCAGGCTCGAGCCCGACCGACGTCACGGCACAATGGTGCCGTGACGGCAGTCCCATCTGACCCCTCACCTCATCCGGTAATGATCCGCCAGCCGGTCGAGCGCGAAGGCCGAGCACGAGCTTGCCGGCGCGCGCCGGCCAGCCGAGCGCGCGTTCGGCGTCGCGCATGCCCTCGCCGGCGCAGACCACGCGCCAGAGCACGTCGGCGAGGCCCGGCGCCGACCGCCGTCGACCGCCGCGTCGAACCGCCGCCGCGCCGCGACCTGGGCGAGCGTCGGCGCCGGCGCCGCCGGCGCCGCGCGCGCGTCTTGTCCGGCGGCGGCGCGTCCCAGCGCATCGTCACCCGCGGCCCGAGCGCCGCGCGCTCCCAGTCGCCGCGCAGCTTCTCGCCGGCCTCGAACTGGCGCGCGCTGACCAGGCCGCGCGCCTTCAGCCAGCCGAGCGGCGATTCGGCGAGATTGACGGTCACCGACCGCGCGCGCGCCTGGCGCCGCGCGCCGCGCCGCGTCGCTCGCCGTCGCGCGGCAGCGGCCGCTCGGCGAGCAGTCTGTTCTTCATCTCGTTCCTCCGAATCGCGCACGGGAGCCTTGCCATCTTGGGCAAAGCTGTAGGAAAGAAGTAACCGATCCGGTTCGGAGGAAATTCATGATCACCCGCATCCGCGAGGTCCGCCGCGCCCGCAAGATGACGCTCCAGGACGTCGCCGACCGCTGCGATCCGCCGACCACGCCGCAGACGATCGGCCGGCTCGAAACCGGCACCCGCACCGTCTCGGTCGGCTGGCTCAACCGCATCGCCGGGGCGCTCGGCGTCGAGGCCGCCGATCTCGTCACCCTGCCCGACCGCGAGGACATTCCGGTCGCCGCGACGCTCGATCATGACGGCGCCCACGCGCCGCGCCGCGAAGGCGTCGTCGATCCCGCCCGCAGGCCGCGCCCGGCCTGGTCGCGATGACCGTCGCCTCGGGCGATCGGCGACTATCGCAGCGGCGACGAGATCTGGCTCGACCGGCTCGCGCCCGACGCCTTTGCCGGCGCGCTCAACCGCGACGTCCTCGTCCCCCGCCCCGCCGGCCGCTTCCTGTTCGGCCGCCTGATCGGCCGCGAGGACGGCAAGCTCCACATCCTCCCGCTCGGCGCCGGCCAGCGCCAGACCGTGGTCGCCGACCCGCCCTGGGCGGCGGTCGCGGTGAAGCTGATCCGGAGCCTCTGAGGCCGCCCCGTTCGCTCCGTCGGAGCTGTCGGCGGCGCAGCCTGTCGCGCAAGCTCGCCGGCTGGCTTGCCAGCCGTAGCCTGCTCGGCCGAAGGCTGGTGGGCGCTGACGGGCTCGAACCGCCGACCCTCTCGGTGTAAACGAGATGCTCTACCAGCTGAGCTAAGCGCCCTTCCGACCGGTCACTGCCATCGCCCGGCGCGCGCGGGCAAGCCCGGCTCAGATCGCGGTCGGCGAGATCCGCTGGACGGCGCGCAGATAGGCGGTGAGCGAGCGCGCCGCGTCGTCGGACAAGCTCGATATAGACGCGCCGCCCGTCCTGCGGGTCGGCGGCGCGGACGAAGAGGCCGCGGTCGGTCAGCGCCTTGATCCAGCGCAGCGCGGTCGTCGCCGGCACCGCGGCGGCGATGCACAGGCTCGACACCGCGACCCTGTTCCCTCGAGCCGCGCCGCCATCAGATCGAGCAGCATGTCCCAGGCCGGATCGGCGAACAGCTCGCCGCGGAAGAACTGGTCGCGCAGCCGCCGCGCCCGGATGATCGAGCGGACGTAGGCGGCGTCGATCCCGGGCTCGTCCTTCGTCCGTCGCCGGCGTCTTCGCCCCGGCGATCGCCGCATGCTTCCTCCTCGGACAGCGAGGCGAGGATCGCCGCGATCCGGCCGACATCCTCGGAAAGCTGCTGCAGGATCGAGCGGCCCGTCGTCGCGGCCGATGTCGTGGAGCCGCGGTGTCGGCGCGCCGGCTGACGTCGGACACGACGGCGGTCGCGCTCGCGCCTCGCCGCTGTCGCAGAGATGCTCGATGCCGGCATGCCAGGCGCGCGCCGCGACGAGATCGATCAGCGCTCGCGGCATCGAGACCACCGCGTCGCCGGCCGCTGCGCCTCCGCTTCCCGGCGGCCCAGTCGAGGACTGCGGCCAGCGCGTCGCTCGTCCGGCGGCGCCGGCCAGCTCGATCAGGGCCGCCGTCGCCGGCGCGCAGTCGCGAAATCGCCTCCGAATCGGCCTCGATCCTCGTCGCGCTGGCGACTCGGCATCCGGCCGCCGCGGCGGTCCGGCGCATCCGGTCGAGCGCCTGGTCGCTGTCGCCGATCAGGCAGACGGCGGGATTGTCGCGATATTCGATCACTGCCAGCGCATCATGCGCCAATTCCCTGCCCATCGCCAGCGTCCCCGTTCAGCTCCAAAACGGAGATTGGCCCGAGATCGAGACAGATGAACCATTATCGGGTCCGAAACGGACCGAATTTCGGCGCGCTAAGCCGTTTCATTTAAAGAGTTTTCGGAATCGCCCGTGAAAGCGGCGAGAATGCGCGCGATTTCCTCCGGCCCAGGCGGGTCGGCGAGAGCCGTCGCGCATTAAATAGTTCAGTCTCAGCGACTCAGCCCGCGCTGTCGCATAACTTGGTCCATTATCGGATGAAACTGGCGCGGCGCCGTCGCGGGACGTCGGCGGTCAGGCCAGCGACTTCACGATCTCCTCGACCATCTTCTTGGCGTCGGCGAGCAGCATCATCGTATTGTCGCGGTAGAAGAGCTCGTTGTCGACGCCGGCATAGCCGACGCCGCCCATCGAGCGCTTCACGAACAGCACCGTCTTGGCCTTCTCGACGTCGAGCACCGGCATGCCGTAGATCGGCGAGGTCTTGTCGGTCTTGGCCGCCGGGTTGGTGACGTCGTTGGCGCCGATCACGAAGGCGACGTCGGTGTGCGCGAACTCGGAGTTGATGTCCTCGAGCTCGAACACCTCGTCATAGGGCACGTTCGCCTCGGCGAGCAGCACGTTCATGTGGCCGGGCATCCGGCCCGCGACCGGGTGGATCGCATATTTGACCGTCGACGCCCTCCTTCTTGAGCAGGTCGGCCATCTCGCGCAGCGCATGCTGCGCCTGGGCGACCGCCATGCCGTAGCCGGGGACGATGATGACCTGCTCGGCCTGCTTCATCAGGAAGGCGGCGTCCTCGGCCGAGCCGCGCTTCCACGGCCGGTCGATCGCCGCCGCCGCCGCCGCCGGCGACCGCCGTCGCCGCCGAAGCCGCCGGCGATCACCGAGATGAAGCTGCGGTTCATCGCCCGGCACATGATGTAGGAGAGGATCGCGCCCGAGCTGCCGACCAGCGCGCCGGTGATGATCATCGCGCTGTTGTGCAGGGTGAAGCCCATCGCCGCCGCCGCCCAGCCCGAATAGGTGTTGAGCATCGAGACCACGACCGGCATGTCGGCGCCGCCGATCGGGATGATCAGCAGGAAGCCGATCGCGAAGGCGAGCGCCGGTGACGCGTCCAGAAGACCCACGGGCTCTGGTCCTGGGTGAAATAGGCGATCAGGCCGAGGATCGCGGCCAGCGTGCCGAGATTGATGACGTGCCGCAGCGGCAGCAGGATCGGCTTGCCCGACATGTTGCCGTTCAGCTTGAGGAAGGCGATCACCGAGCCCGAGAAGGTGATCGCGCCGATCGCGACGCCGAGCCCCATCTCGACCCGGCTGACCGGATGGATCGATCCCGTCGGCGCCGGCGATGCCGAACGCGCTGCGGATTGAGGAAGGCGGCGGCGCCGACCAGCACCGCCGCCATGCCGACCAGGCTGTGGAAGGCCGCGACGAGCTGCGGCATCGCCGTCATCGCGATCCGCCGCGCGGTGACGAGGCCGATCGCGCGCGCCGATCGCGATCGCGCCGAGGATCTGGACGCAGCGATGCGTCGAGTCGAGCGCCGCCGGCGATCGCGCCGAGCGGCCGGTAGTGGACGAGCGTCGTGCCGACCGCGAGCGCCATGCCGAACATGCCGAAGCGGTTGCCGCGCGCGCGAGCTGGCCGGGCTCGACAGCCCGCGCAGCGCGAGGATGAAGCAGATGCCCGCGATCAGATAGGCGAGCAGCACCCAGGCGGGCGTGGCGGCGGTCTCATGCATGGTCGCATCCCCGCTCAGCCCTTGCGCTCCTTCTTCTTGTACATGGCGAGCATCCGCGCGGTCACCGCGAAGCCGCCGAAGATGTTGATGCTCGCCAGCGCCACCGCGGCGAGGCCGAGCCATTTCGCCGCCGGCGCCCCGGCCGCCGCCGCCGCGATCAGCGCGCCGACGATGATCACCGAGGAGATGGCGTTGGTCACCGCCATCAGCGGCGTGTGCAGCGCCGGCGTCACCGACCAGACGACGATAATAGCCGACGAAGCAGGCCAGCACGAAGATCGACAGGATCGAGATGAAGTCCATTGAGCCCTCCCCTAGGCCAGCCCGAGCCGCGCCTCGAGCAGCCGCAGCAGCCGGGTGTAGCGGTAGCGCCAGCGGCTCCGGCACGCCCTCGCAGGGCGACGCGCGGCGCGCAGCGCCGCCGCCGCCGCGTCGACCGCCTCCGCGCCGTAGCGCGACACCATCGCCGCGCTCGACCGCCGCCTCGCGCGCGCCGAAATCCGCGGCCCAGCATGCGTCGACCCGGCCGGGGCGGGAGCCGCCGCAGAGCACCGCCTGCTCGCGCGCGATGTCGCGCATAGGAGCCCATCGCCTCGTAGACCGAAAGGTCCGGCGCCCGGCTCCAGCCGGTGCCCGGACGGTCGAGCAGCCGGCCGGCGCGACGGCAAGAGCGAGCAGCGCGGCGCTCTTCATTGCGCCCGTCCGCCGAAGTCCGCGATGCGGCCGGCCAGAGCGTCGAGCGTCGCGCATTGAAGGCGGCGAGCGCCGGCGCGGTAAGGCGCCTCGCCGGCCCCGCACGGCGCGCCGCTCGTCGTGCGCGGCGGACCGCGGCCCAATCGTTCTCGCCGAGCCAGAGCGCATGGCCGGCGTCCTTGCGGTAGCCGAGCTGCTTCAGTTCCTCGTAGCGCGCGACCGCAGCCGCCGTCTCCGGCCGCGCCGCGCCGCGCCGGCGCAGCGACATCAGGAAGTCGCGCGCCGCCAGCGCCGAGAAATTCGCCCGGCGAAGCGGCGCTCGCAGCGCATCGGCGGGCTCGGCATCGCCCGCCGCCGCAGCCCGGCGCCAGCAGCATGGCCGCCGAGGCCATCCCGGCCATGGCGCGCCGCCGCCCTCATCCCGCCAGCCGCTCGTGGACGACCTTGCCGCCCTGGGTCAGCCGGACGCCCTGCACGATCTCGTCGTCGTCGGGGAAGCACCGGCGCCTTCGTCTCCGCGTCCCAGAAGGCGGAGAGGAAATTGTAGAGGTTGCGCGCGTAGAGCGCCGAGGCGTCGGCGGCGAGCCGGCTCGGCACGTTGCGGTGGCCGACGATCTTCACGCCGTGCCGCTCGACCACCTCGCCGGCGACCGCGCCCTCGACATTGCCGCCCTGCTCGACCGCGAGGTCGACGATCACGCTGCCCGGCTTCATCGTCGCGATCTGCGCGTCGGAGATCAGCCGCGGCGCCGGCCGGCCCGGGATCAGCGCGGTGGTGATGACGATGTCCTGCTTGGCGATATGGCTGGAGACCAGCTCGGCCTGCGCCGCCTTATATTCGTCCGACATCTCGGTCGCGTAGCCGCCCGCGCCCTCGCCCTCGATGCCGGCGACGTTCTCGACGAAGATCGCCTTGGCGCCGAGGCTCTCGATCTGCTCCTTGGTCGCCGCGCGGACGTCGGTCGCCGAGACCTGCGCGCCCAGCCGCCGCGCGGTCGCGATCGCCTGCAGGCCGGCGACGCCGACGCCCATCACGAACACCCGCGCCGCGGAGATCGTCCCCGCCGCGGTCATCATCATCGGGAAGGCGCGGCCATATTCGGCCGCCGCGTCGAGCACCGCCTTGTAGCCGGCGAGGTTCGACTGGCGAGGAGAGGATGTCCATCGATTGGGCGCGGGTGATGCGCGGCATGAACTCCATCGCCAGCGCCTCGACGCCGGCCCCGGCATAGGCCTCGATCCGCGTCGCGCCGCCCGAACGGGTTGAGCGCGCCGACCAGCAGCGCGCCCGGCTTCACGCCCGTCGAGCGAGTCCGGATCGGGGCCCTGCACGGCGAGCACGGTGTCGGCGTCCGTCGAGCGCCTCGGCGCGCGAGCCGACGCTCGGCGCCGGCCGCCTCATAATCCGCGTCGGCGATCGACGCGCCCGCGCCCGCCCCGGCCTCGACCGCGACGCTGGCGCCGAGCGCGATATATTTCTTGACCGTCTCCGGCGTCGCCGCGACCCGGCGCTCGCCCGCTTCGCTTTCCTTGAGGACCGCGATCTTCACCCCCGCGGCCCCGGATCAGTTGCGCGATGATGAAGATGACGATCAGCGCCGTGATCAGCGCGACGATCGCGCCCCATTTCATCAGGCCGATGAACAGCGAATAGGTGCCCTCGTGCGCCCGCATTTCCTTCTGGGTGTCGCCCGGTGCCGCCATCTCGCCGATCCTCCTGTTTCGCGCGCTCCTTAACAAGGGGTAGGGACAAAGGGCAAGCCGCGAGCGCGCCGCTAGCGCTGCGGTTCCGGTCTCGCCTCCGAAGGTGGATCCACGCTAAGGTCGACCTGTTCGATACGAGGCGTGCCGGTTCGCGCCCTGATGCGGGATCGCCCCGGCACCTGATAGAGCGAGGTGTAGGTGTAACGCTCGACCCTATAGAGTCCGGGCGAAGCGGGATCGGCTTCCAGCGGCGCATAAATTCGCCCGGCGACCGAGCGAAGCAGGGGCGGCGTCCAGCCAAGGCTTCCTTCGCTGCGCAGAATCTCGGCGTCCTGCACCCGGCCGTCCGGCCGGACCCAGAAACCGAGGTCGATCCAGCGATTGGCGAAACCTGCGTAGGACATCCCTTCGAGGCCCGGTTCGCGAGGATCGCGGGCCCGGGGGAAGGAGTCCGTCAGGGCCGGCGCCCAGAGCAGCGTCAGGCCCGGCTGCGGTCCCTGCCGGACCAGCTCGGCGAGCAATTGGTCGGTCGCGGCCTGATCGCCGCGCCCCCGCGCAACTCGGGCCAGCAGCACCTGCGCCGCCAGCCGGAAGGCGGCCTTTTCGGACCCTCCCTCGGCGGCGATCGCTTGCAGCTGGCGCTGGGCGCCGCGCGCGTCGCCGATCAGATGACGGAGCCAGGCGAGGCGGAGCCGGGCCAGCGCCTCGACCTGCGCATTGCCTGCCCGGCCGGCCTGCTGCGCCACCGACTGGTAGGTGAGCTCCGCATGACGGGCATTGCCGAGGCTGATCTGCATGTCGCCGACTTCCACCCGCCCCATGAGAAGGTCCGGCGCGTCCCGAGGCAGGCCTTCGGCGAGGGCCCGAACGATGCGATGGCTCGACCTCCGATAGTCTTCGCCTTCGCCCAGGTGGATGGAGATTCGGCCATGCGCCCGATAGAGGCCCGCCACCGCGCGCGGATAATGCCGGGCTTGGTCGCGGTTGCGGTCGATCGAGCCCGACAGCACCGAGCGCGCTTCCGGATAGGCGCCGGCGACGAACAGATTCTCCGCGAGCCGCAGCGAGGCGGTGATGTCCTCGAGCGGGGGGCAGCGCCGGCGAAGGCATTCGCCGAGGCGAGCGCGGTCGTCGCTGATCCGCGATCCGGTGACGATGATCCTTTGTCCCTGCGCCGGCTCTGCGGGCTCAGCCTGGAGCAGCGACAAGGCCAGCGATGTCAGCATATTGCCCCTTCAGAGCCATGGTTTCAGTCCGTGGTCACGTTCGCCGGGTGCGCTGCCGCGTCGTGCGCGTTCGCAGGTATGTCCGCCGCCGCTAATCTAGCGGCTTGGGATCGCCGCCTTTCGAGGTATTGTCATCAACCACTGGGGTCGCTTCGGCGGCCCCTCTTGTTGGTTCCGACTCGTTCGAACTCTTCGCCCGGAGGAGGGGGCAAGGGGTCATCGCTTGGCCCCCCAGCCTCGTCATCGGGAGGCGGGCCGCTATATTCCTCGCTGAGGACCACTGCCTCGTTCGACCATTTGCGCGCTAGGTGCTCATACTCGAGAAAAATACTCTGGTAGTACTCCCAGGAGCTATCCTCTTGCCGCTTCCATCTCTCCCGTTGCACCCAGTCGGCCGCTGCATTCCAGTCCCGCACAAGCGGTCCCCGCATCCAATCCCGATAGAATGCCTCATCAAGAATGCCGGTGCGAATGCCTAACGCCACCATCTCATAGTGATTCATGTAGTCGTTCACGCAACGGCGCGCTTCCTTGTCCACCGGCGTTTTCGGGTTGCTGAGGTGCGCGAAGCCTTGTCCCCGGCGCAGTTCCGTGAACGTATGGACGATGTTTCGGTAGTGTTCGCCCGATTCAACCTTTTCAATCAGATCGAGAGTCGCGCGCTGACGCGCCACTTTGCGCGTGCTCAACATCGCTAGGAATGCGATTATGACGGATAGGAGCACTAGGCTGGGGGTGATATAAATCCGCCAATCCGGCGGTTGCACGACACAAATTATCGTGCGGACGCTCTCTTGCAGTCCCGGGGGAACCGAGCACAGCAAGGGCTATTCGCGAACGCCTTCGTACTTCATGGAACTGCCTTTCATCACGAGCCTTATGTCGTGTTGGTTGCTAAAATGTCAACGTAATTGATAACGTTGACACGTGCGCCCGTTCCGTCGACGCCAAGGGCGGGTGACGCCCCGGGAGAACGATTCTCCGGCGACGCACCGTCAACTTCGTCAACTTCCAGCTGGTGTGGAGAGAGGGGACACATATGTGTCCCCGTTCAACCTACGGTGCGCTCCGCATCGGATAGATCGCGGGTGTTGTAGCGGAAATCGAACTCGCGGCAGTAGCGATGCAGATGGGCTTCGCTCAGGTGGTGATAGGTGCCGACGATGCCGCGCTTGAAGATGCTGACCACGCCGTCTCCGGCCGTACGCCGCCGGTTCTGACGATGCGCACGCGGCTGTCGGTGTTCCACACTTCGACGATGTCGCCCCGGCCCTTGTCCTCGGCGATCCGCGCCGCCTCGTTGTCGCTCGCCGCCTCGATGTCCTCGCGTCCGACGAGGAGGCCCCCTTCCAGGAAATAGAGATGATAGTCCGCCATAAGTCGCCTCCGAATCGGCCTACGGTTCGCCAGCATTTCCAGGTCCGGCCCATACGCCGGACGCCCCCAAAACTCATTCGTTTCGCTCCGGTTCCGGGCGCGGATCGCGGTTGACTATGTTCCCTTTACGTTCTATGCCTCGGGGTTCGATTCATGCTGGGAAATGCCACATGCCCAATCGTCGATCGAGCCTCCGGCCGATGCTCTGGCCCGCGGCAACGATGCCCCCGCAACAAGGCGCCAACTTCGTCGACTTCCGGCCATCCGGCGTTCCTTCGCGCCATCGCGTGAAACCCGGCCTGACCCCGTCTCGGAACGTGACAGTCCGGGGCAGATTCCCGCGATCCGGCGTCAACTTTGTTACGTTTCGCCGGAGTCCGGCGGAAACGAATGGCATGTGTCAAGCGTGTCAACTTCATCAACTTCCGGAGCCATCGACTTCCAGCCTTCGCCGAGGCTTCGGCTCGCAAGCCGGAGCATCGGCGAGGGCTGTCCGCCGAAGCTCCGCAGGGAGCGAAGGAGGAGTGCAAGGGGGAGACTTTTTTTGCTTCAGGGAAGCTGAACTTTATGAAACTTCCGGCAACTTGATGAACCTTCCGGCCCGGTCGCGGACGAGGGCGCGCCCCTCCCCGCCGCGGCGTTCCCGCACATCGCTCTTAAGGCCGCCTTTACCCAATTCGGCTAGTCCGCGTCCTTCACCGAGACGAGAGGAAGAGAATGCGGGCGGACCCCAATCGTTGCCTGTTGCTGATCGACGACGAGCCCGCCCAGCGCCGGCTGGTCACCGCCATCGGCGCGCGCGCCGGCTGGTGGGTGCGCGGCGCGTCCGATTTCGACGCGGCCGCAGAAGATGCTCGAAGATCCGCAGGAGCCCAAGTTCGACGCGATCCTGCTCGATCACTGGCTGCCCGGCGAGGAGGGCACCGAGCTGATCCGCCAGATCCGCGCGCTCCGCCCCGATCTGCCTTTGCTCGTCCTCACCGCCCAGAACGACGTCGCATGTCGCGGTCGACGCGATGCGCGCCGGCGCCAGCGACTTCATCGTCAAGCCGCTGGCGCCCGACCGGCTGCTCGCCGCGCTCAACACCGCCACCGACCGCCGCAAGGCCTCGGGCGAGCTGCGCCCGCTCTCCGAGAAGATCGCCAAGACACTGGGCTTCGAGGAGATCGTCGGCTCGGCGCCCAAGTTCCGCGCCGCGCTGGCGATCGCCGCCAAGGCCGCCCGCGCCCGCGTCTCCGTCCTGATCGAGGGCGAAAGCGGCTCGGGCAAGGAGATCGTCGCCCAGGCGATCCACGCCGCCTCGCCCGCGCGGCAAGAAGCAGCTCCACACCGTCAATTGCGGCGCGATCCCCGACAATCTCGTCGAATCGGTGCTGTTCGGCCACGAGAAGGGCGCCTTCACCGGCGCCTTCGACCGCCATATCGGCCGCTTCGAGGATGCCGACGGCTCGACCCTCTTCCTCGACGAGGTCGGCGAGCTGCCGCTCGACACCCAGGTCAAGCTGCTCCGCGCGCTCGAGACCGGCGAGATCCAGCGGGTCGGCAGCCGCATCACCCAGATCGTCGACGTCCGCATCATCGCCGCGACCAACCGCCGCCTCGCCGAGGAGGTCGCCGCCGGCCGCTTCCGCGAGGACCTCTATTACCGGCTCAACGTCGTCCACGTGCCGATCCCGCCGCTGCGCGACCGCCAGAGCGACATCCCCGCCCTCGCCCGCCACCTGCTCGCCCGGATCGCCGAGCAGCCGGGCATGCGCCATCTCTCGATCACCGACGACGGCGCTCGCGGTGCTGATGTCCTACGGCTGGCCCGGCAACGTCCGCCAGCTCCAGAACGCCTTGTTCCGCGCCGCCGTCCTGTGCGACAGCGACGCGCTCACCGCCACCGATTTCCCGCACATCGCCAACGAGGCCGCCTGCGGCAAGCGCGCCGACGATTATCACGCCAAGCCGCTGAACGGCGCATCGGCCACCGCGGCCATGCGCCCACGGCCCCGGCGTCACCCTCTACGACTCCGACGGCAATCTGCGCCCGCTCGAGGAGATCGAGGCCGACGTCATCCGCCTCGCCATCGGCCATTATCGCGGCCGCATGACCGAAGTCGCCCGCCGCCTCGGCATCGGCCGCTCGACGCTCTACCGCAAGCTCGGCGAGCTCGGCATCGGCGACATCGCGGCTTAGCCGTCGCCCCGATGGCCGAGCCCAGCTCGCGGCTGCCGCATGACGTGCAGCCGTCGTCCGGACGCACAGTCGAGCCCCTCCCCTGTCGGAGACGGGCTGCTAAGCCGCCCCATGCCCGATTTCACCGACGCCATCGTCCTCATCACCGGCGCCGCCTCCGGCATCGGCGCCGCGGTCGCCACCCGGCTCGCCAATGAGCGGCGCGCAGGAAGCTGATCCTGATCGACCTCGACGAGGATCGCCTGCGCGATTTCGCCTTCTCGCTGCCCTGCGAGCGGCAGATGATGATCGGCGACGTCACCGACGAGCAGCTCTGGGCCGATGCCGACCTCACCGGCCTCACCCACGCCGTCGTCAATGCCGGCATCGGCGCCGGCGGGCCGATCGAGGAGCTGAGCTTCGCCGAATGGCGCCGCGTCCTCTCGGTCAACCTCGACGGCGCCTTCCTGACCCTGCAGGCGGCGATGCGCGCGATCCGCGCGGCGGCCAGGGCGGCGCGATCGTCCTCACCGCCTCGGCCGCCGGGCGTGAAGGCCGAGCCCGGCATCGCCGCCTACGGCGCGTCCAAGGCCGCGGTCATCCACCTCGCCCGCATCGCCGCCAAGGAAGGCGCGGCGGCCGGCATCCGGGTCAATTCGATCGCGCCGGGCGGGGTCGAGACGCCGATCTGGGCCGGCCTTGCCCTTCTTCCAGGACCTGGTCGAATCGACCGGCAGCGAGGCGGCCGCCTTCAAGGCGATGGCGGCGATGGCGACGCCGCTCGGCCGCTACGCCAGGCCGGAGGAGATCGCCGGGCAGATCGCCTTCCTGCTCTCCGACGAGGCCGCCTTCATCACCGGCGCCTGCCTGGTCAGCGATGGCGGCTATTCGCTCTAGCCTCGCCCTCGCTCGCTGCTCGCCCTCGCCGCCTGCGGGCGCCGACGCCGGACGCGCGCCGAGCGTCCCGCGCCAGGCCGACGGCCGCCGCCTGCGAGCAACGCCGCTTCGAAGGCTCGGCCTTCACCCTCTGCCGCTACGACCGGCGGCGCGACGAGATCGCGCTTCTTCCTCGACGGCCGCGGCGGCCGCCTGCGCAGCCTCGCCGCGCTCGAGAGCGCGCTCGGCCCGCGCGCCGCCGCGCTCCGCTTCGCGATGAACGCCGGCATGTATGACGATGACGGGCGGCCCGATCGGCCTCTATGTCGAGGACGGCCGCGAGCGGCACGCGATCAACCGCCGCGCCGGCGCCGGGCAATTTCCACATGCTCCCCAACGGCGTCTTCACAGTCGCCGCCGGACGGCCGCGTGGCGGTCGACGAAGAGCGCCGATTACGATCCGCGCCGCGCGCCCGCGCTGGGCGACCCAGTCCGGGCCGATGCTGGTCGATCGACGGCGCGCTCCATCCCGCCATCCAGCCCAACGGCCGGTCGCTTCACGTCCGCAACGGCGTCGGCGTCGCCGATCCCGACACCGCCTGGTTCGTGATCTGCGACGAGCCCGTCTCCTTCGGCCGTCTCGCCCGCCTGTTCCGCGACGTGCTCGGCTGCCGCGACGCTCTGTATCTTCGACGGCGCGTGTCGAGCCTGTGGGACCGGCCGGCGGGACGGATGGACGCCCATGAGCGGCTTGGTCCGTTGGTGGCCGTGTTCGATCGCATCCAAAGGGAGGAAGAGTGATGCCGTTCAAGGGAAGCTGCCATTGCGGCAGCCATCGCCTATACCGTCGACGAAGACGCCGCCACCAAGGCGATGGAGTGCAATTGCTCGATCTGCCGCCGCCGCGGCGCGCTCCACCATTTCACCACGCCCGACAAGTTCACGCTGGAGACGTCGCGCGACGCGATCGTCACCTATCGCTGGAACAAGGACGCGATCGGCTTCCATTTCTGCAGGACCTGCGGCTGCGCGCCCTTCGCCGAGGGGACCGGCCCCAACGGGCCGATGGTCGAGATCAACCTGCGCTGCGCCGAGGACGTCGACCTCGACAGCCTTGAGATCACCCGCGTTCGACGGCGCCCATAAGCTCCCCGGTCCAGTGTAAGTCGCGTTCGAGCCGGGAGCGCGATTCTTCTTGACTCAGACGTGTACTTCATTTTACAAAGTACACGTCTGAGCTAAGGAGACGAACGATGAAGGGACTTTTTCTCACCGCTGTCGGCGCGCTCGCGGTTGCGGCCCCGGCTTATGCGAGCAACCTCACGGTCCATCTCGACGGGGTGCGCAGTACCGGCGGCACCCTGTTCGTCTCGGTCCAGACCCGCGCAGCAGTTCATGCAGGAGCGGGGGACCGCGGGCAGCGTCCTGTCCTCGCCGCAATCGGGCGCGCACCAGTTCAGCTTCGCGGTTCCCGCCGGTGAATATGCGATCTCGGTCTGGCACGACGACAATGGCAATGGCCGCTTCGACAAGGATGACAGCCACATGCCGCTCGACGGCTGGGCGCTGACCAACAGCCAGGGGCTTCGCGGCGAGCCCAGCTTCGATCAGGTCCGGATGCAAGTCGGCGAGGCGCCCGCCAGCGTCCGCCTGGCGATGACCTACGGCCGCTGACGCGCGCCAATATCGGGATGGAACCTGTCATGGACATGTCGAACGAAGACCTGGCCCGGCTCCGCGCCATCGCCGAGGAAGGGCGCGCGCGCCTTTGCTCGGCGGCCGGCACCTCATCCTCTGGGGCGGGGCGATGACGATCGCGTTGCTGATCAACTGGGCGGTGATCGAGCGCGTCCTGCCCTGGCCCGGCTATTCGCTGGCGATCAGCTGGTTCGGCATCGCGTTCGTCGCCTGGATCGGCTCGTTCCTGCTCGGCCGGCAGCGAGACCGGAAAGCCGGGCGAGTTCACCATCGGCAACAGGATCGAGCGCGCGGTCTGGACCAGCGTCGGGCGCCTTCCTGACCATCCTCGCGGTCGCCCTGTTCGTACGCGCCAGCCTCGCCGGCGGCGGTGCCGAGGCCTGGGCGCTGTTCGCGATCATGCCGCCGGTCGCCTTCGGCGCCTATGCGATCGCGCTCACCGCCACGGCGGTGGCCGCGGGCGGCGGCCGCCTCTACGTCCTGGCTGTCGCTGGGTTTCGCGATCGCGACGACTCTCCTGATCGGCGACGCCCTGCAATATCTGGTGGCCGCCGCCGGCGTCGCGCTCGTCGCCATCGCCAGCGGCATCCGCCAGCTCGCGCGCCGAGCGGCGCGCGGAGTAAGGCGATGGCGCAATCGCCCGACACGGATTTCGACTATCGCGGCATCGACGAGGTCATCCACGGCCGCGTCAGGCTGGCGATCATGGCCTATCTGTCGGGCGCCGGCAGCGCCAGCTTCGGCGAGCTCAAGGATCAGGCGCGGGTCAATGACGGCAACCTTTCCGTGCACCTGCAAAAGCTCGAGGAGGCCGGCTATATCCAGGTCGAGAAGCGCTTCGTCGGCCGCAAGCCGCAGACCCTGTGCCGCCTCAGCGCGGCCGGGCGGGAAGCCTGGATCGCCTATATCGACCATATCCAGAAGCTGATCGGCGGCGCCTAGGCAAAGCCGAGGTGCTTTTCTCCGTTCGGGCTGAGCCTGTCGAAGCCTCTTGCTTCTTTCCACAGCTGCCAAGAAGGACGGCCCTTCGACAATGATCAGGTGCGGATTGCCCCCGGCAATCCGCACCTGATCATCAGAGCGAACGGTGGCCGTCCACTCGGACGAGCTTGCTCTAGCCCGGCGTCAGCGCCGCGTCCCGCAGCCCGCGCCAGACGCGCAGCGCCTGCAGCGTCTCGGGCACGTCGTGGACGCGCAGCAGCTGCACGCCCTGCTCGGCCGCCTTCAGCGCCAGCGCCAGCGAGCCGGCCGAGCCGCTGGTCCGCCGGCGCCTCGTTCGACAGCGCGCCGATCGTCCGCTTGCGGCTGGCGCCGAGCATGATCGGGCAGCCGAGCCCGTGCAGCATGCGCGAGGCCGTTCATCAGCTGGAGATTGTGCTGCACGTTCTTGCCGAAGCCGAAGCCCGGATCGACGATGATCCGCTCGCGCGCGATCCCGGCCGCCACCGCCGCCGCGATCCGCGCCTCCAGCCAGTCATAGACTTCGAGCAGCACCGGCCGGTCGTAGCGCGGATCGTCCTGCATCGTCTCGGGCGCGCCCTGATGATGCATCAGCACGACCGGGCAGCCGGCCGTCGGCGACCACCTCGGCGGCGCGCGGATCCCAGGTCAGCGCCGAGACGTCGTTGACCATCGCCGCGCCGGCGGCCGAGCGCCTGCTCCATCACCGTCGCCTTGCGGCGTGTCGATCGAGACCGCCGTGCCCGCCGCCGGCCAGCCGCTGCACCACCGGCAGCACCCGCGCCGCCTCGTCGCCCTCCCAGACCGGCTTCGCGCCGGGCCGGGTCGATTCGCCGCCGACGTCGACGATCGCCGCGCCCGCCGCCGCCATCGCGTGGCCCGGCCGCGATCGCCGCCTCCGCGTCCGCGAACCGGCCGCCGTCCGAGAAGCTGTCGGGCGTGACGTTGAGGATGCCGGCGACCTGCGGCTGATCGAGCCGGATCACCCGCTCGCCGAGCGTCGAGCGGCGCCCGCGGCGCGGTCAGGTTCGCCCAGATCGTCCGCTCCGCCTCGCTCGAGCCGCGCCTCGATCCCGGCGACCGGCACCAGCTCGGCGCCGTCCTCGCGAACGATCTCGACGGCGGAGAACCAGTTGCAGCCCGCCGGCCAGCCGCGCGACCTTGCCGTCATGGCCGAACGGCGCATCGACGAAGCCGGTCGGGCGAAGATAGGTCTTGGCGGTCATACCGCTCCGTTCGCCCGAGGTCGAAGGCCTTCCTTCTCGGGTAAGAAGGCAGGGCTTCGACAGCTCAGCCGAACGGATCGAGGCTAGCGCCGCAGATAGGCCTGGCGCAGCGTGTCGAGCGGCACCAGCCCGCCGCCGTCGCTCGACGTGCCAGAAGGTCCAGCCGTTGCAGGCCGGCGCGCCCTGCACCGCGGCGCCGATCTTGTGGATCGAGCCCTGCCGCCCGCCATGCTCGACCGAGGCGTCGGCGAGCACGCGGGCGCTCCAGCGCCGCTTGGCGTCGGTGAGCAGCGTGCCCGGCGCGATCATCCCGCTTTCGACCAGGGCGCCGAACGGCACCTTGGGCTGGGTGGCGCGCGACGCCATCACCTTCATCGCGCTTTCGTCGAGCGCGAGCGTCGAATCGATCCGCTCGCGGGCGACCTTGATGTAGCGGCTCTCGCGCTCGATCCCGATCCAGTGGCGCCCCAGCCGCCGCGCCACCGCGCCGGTCGTGCCGGTGCCGAAGAAGGGATCGAGCACGACGTCGCCCTTGTTGGTGCAGGCGAGCAGCACCCGGTAGAGCAGGGCCTCGGGCTTCTGCGTCGGATGCGCCTTGACGCCGTCCGTCCTTCACCCGCTCGCCGCCGGCGCAGATCGGCAGCACCCAGTCCGAGCGCATCTGCAGTTCGTCGTTCAGCGCCTTCATCGCGCGATAGTTGAAGGTGTAGCGGCTGTCCTCGCTGCGGCGACGCCCAGATCAGGGTCTCGTGCGCGTTGGTGAAGCGGGTGCCGCGGAAATTCGGCATCGGGTTGGACTTGCGCCAGATGATGTCGTTGAGGATCCAATAGCCCGCGTCCTGCAGCGCCGCGCCGACCCGGAAGATATTGTGGTAGGAGCCGATCACCCAGAGCGTGCCGTTGGGCTTCAGGATGCGCCGCGCCTCCTCGAGCCAGGCGCGGGTGAAGTCGTCATAGGCCTGCGAAGGTGTCGAACTTGTCCCAATCGTCGTCGACCGCGTCGACCCGGCCGCCTTCGGGCCGGAACAGGTCGCCGCCGAGCTGGAGATTGTAGGGCGGATCGGCGAAGATCATGTCGATCGCAGGCGTCGGGCAGCGCGCGCCATGGCGGCGACGCAATCGTCCTGGAGGATCTGGCCGAGCGGCAGATCGGGCGCCGGCTCGCTCGCCCGTTTCGGCCGCAAGGCCGCGGCCACGCGCCCCATCACGCTCATTCGATCCGCCCCCCGGTCAAAGACGACCATGCTGAGTCAGCCGGACTCCCCGGTCAAGTCAGACACTTGCCGAACATGGTTAACAGCGCGGTTGAGAGCGTTGCGGGAACGAAGCGAGTCCGCCGCTACATCTTGTGGTGCGGCGCCGCCGCTTGAGACTCAATCTGAAGTGGTGTGGCGCGAAAGACTCAGAGGTCGAGCGTAAGTTGGCGGACCGGCGCGAAGCTGCGGCGGTGGAGCGGCGTCGGCCCGAGCGCGGCGAGCGCGCGGCAGATGCTCGGGCGTCGGATAGCCCTTGTTGGTCTCCCAGCCATAGCCGGGATGCTCGCGCGCATGTTCGGCCATGATCCGGTCGCGGGTCACCTTGGCGACGATCGAGGCGGCGGCGATCGAGCGGCACTTGGTGTCGCCGGCGACGATGGCGAGCGACGGCCGCTCCCAGCGCGGGCAGCGATTGCCGTCGACCAGCACCATCGCCGGATCGAGCCCGAGCGCGTCGACCGCCCGGCTCATCGCCAGCATCCGCGCCCAATAGATGTTGAGCCGGTCGATCTCCTCGACGCTGGCGATGCCGACGCCGATCACCGCCACCTTGTAGAGCCTGCGCGCAGATCGCCTCGCGCACCGCGCGCCGGCAGCGCCTTCGAATCGTCGATCCCGCGCGGGAAGCGGTCGCGGTCGAGCACCACCGCGGCCGCGACCACCGGCCCGGCCAGCGGCGCGCAGCCCGCCTCGTCGACCCCGGCGACCGGATCGGGATGGATCTTCTCGAGCTTGAAGCAGGGCCGCGCCATGCGCGCCAGCCTAGGAATCCCCGCCCCGTCATTCCAGCGAAAGCTGGAATCTCGCTTCTCTTTCCTGTGGATAGTTCGGCAGCGCAGCCTAATCGTCGTCGCGCTCGCCCCACTGGAAGTCCGTCACGATATTGCTGGCCGAGCGGCCCGTTGCCCTGGCCGAGGCCCGGCGCCTCGAGGATCGCGATCCGGACGAAGCTCACCGCCTGCTCGAACGCCTTCTCGATGCCGAAGCCCTTGCGCCAGCCCGGTGGCGAGCGCGCTGGCCAGCGTGCAGCCGGTGCCGTGCGTGTCTTCCGTGTCGAAGCGCTTGCCGCGCAGCTCGCGGATCGGGCCCGAAGGCGAGATCAGCCGGTCGACGACCTCATGGCCTTCGGCATGGCCGCCCTTGGCCAGCAGGTGGCAGCCATGAGCGAGCACCGCCGCCTCGCCGCCCAGCGCCTCCAGCTCCGGAACGTTCGGCGTCACCACCGAGGCGATGCGCATCAGCCGCTCGAATGCGGCGATCGTCGCTGCGTCGGCGAGCACCGAGCCGCTGGTCGCGACCATCACCGGATCGAACACGATCGGCACCGCGAGCGCCTCGAGCCGATCCGCCACCGCATGCGCGGTTTCGGGCGAGCCGATCATCCCGATCTTCACCGCATCGACGCCGATGTCGCTCGACCACGGCGTCGATCTGCGCCACGACCATCTCCGCCGGCACCGGCATCACCGCCTGCACGCCCAGCGTGTTCTGCGCGGTGATCGCGGTGATCGCGGTCATCGCGTGGCCGCCGAGCATGGTGACGGTCTTGATGTCGGCCTGGATGCCGGCGCCGCCGCCGCTGTCGGAGCCGGCGATGATCAGGATGCGCGGCGGCGTCATCGCGGCCCCTTGCGCTCCGTCGAGGCGGGATATTTCGCCAGCAGATGCGCCGGCCGGATCGGCCGCGGCTCGAAATTGCCGCCGCAATTGGGGCAGATGCCGCCAAGCGGCCCGTCGACGCAGGGCGCGCAGAAGGTGCATTCGAACGTGCAGATGCGCGCCTCCGCGCTGTCCGGCGGCAGGTCGCGGCCGCAGCGCTCGCAGTCGGGCCGCAACTCCAGCATCAGGCCGCCTTCACCGCTGCGCAGATCGTGTCGACGATCTCGGCGACCAGCGCCTCGTCCTCGCCCTCGGCCATCACCCGGATCACCGGCTCGGTGCCCGACTTGCGGATCACCAGCCGGCCGCTCGCCGCCGAGCCGTGCCTCGCCCGTCGGCGATCGCCGCTCTTGACGCTCGTCGCTCTCGAGCGGCGCGCCGCCGTCGAAGCGGACGTTCTTGAGCAGCTGCGGCAGCGGCTCGAACAGGCTGCAGCAATTCGCTCGCCGGCCTGTCCGACGCGACCAGCTCGGCGAGGATCTGCAGCCCCGCGACCAGCCCGTCGCCGGTCGTGCGCATAGTCGGTGAGGATGATGTGGCCGGATTGCTCGCCGCCGACATTATAGCCCTTGGCGCGCATCGCCTCGAGCACGTAGCGGTCGCCGACCTGGGTGCGCTCGAGCTTCAGCCCTTCGCTCGCCGAGGAAGCGTTCGAGGCCGAGATTGGACATCACCGTCGAGACGATGCCGCCGCCGCGCAGCCGTCCGCGCTTGTGCCAGGACGAGCCGATCAGCGCCATCAGCTGGTCGCCGTCCACCGTCTCGCCCTTCTCGTCGACGACGATCAGCCGGTCGGCGTCGCCGTCGAGCGCGAGGCCGATATCGGCGCCGATCTCGATCACCGTGCGTCTTGAGCAGGCTCGGGATCGGTCGAGCCGCAGCCGTCGTTGATGTTGAGGCCGTTGGGCGAGACGCCGATCGCGACCACCTCCGCGCCCAGCTCCCACAAGCGCCGAGGGCGCGACCTCGTAGGCGGCGCCGTTGGCGCAATCGACGACGATCTTGAGCCCGTCGAGCCGCAAATGCTTGGGAAAGGTGAGCTTGGCGGCGTGGATGTAGCGCCCGCGCGCGTCCTCGATCTTGCGCGACCGGCCGATCTGCTCGGCCGGAACCAGCCGCGGCTCCTGCTCGAGCAGCGCCTCGATCGCCAGCTTCGTCCTTGTCGGAGAGCTTGTAGCCGTCGGGGCCGAACAATTTGATGCCGTTGTCGACGAACTTGTTGTGGCTGGCCGAGATCATCACGCCCAGATCGGCGCGCATCGAATGGGTCAGCATCGCCACCGCCGGCGTCGGCACCGGCCCGACCATCACCACGTCCATGCCGACGCTGGTGAAGCCCGAAATCAGCGCGGTTTCCATCATATAGCCGGAAAGCCGCGTGTCCTTGCCGATCACCACCCGGTGGCGATGGTCGCCGCGCAGGAAATGGGCGCCCGCCGCCTGGCCGATCCGCTGCGCCATCGCCGCCGTCATCGGCAACTCGTTGGTCCGGCCCCTGATCCCGTCCGTGCCGAAGAATTTGCGCGTCATGCCTGCGTGAGCCCCGACTTTTCCCTTGCCGTCGCCACGCCGCGGCCATCGATCAAGGGCCTGATAGCGCGATAAAATCGGAAGGGCGACGCTTTTGAAACTCTCGCAGCCGACCCGGATCCTGCTCGCTCTCGTCGTCGGCCTCGGCGCCGGCATCGCCGCGGCGCTGGAGCGGCGGCGCCTGGGTCGAGCAGAGCGCGTCGCGATCGCCGAGCCGATCGGCGGCCTGTGGCTCAACGCGCTGCAGATGACGATCGTGCCGCTGGTCGTCGCGCTGCTGATCACCGGCATCGCCGCCTCGGCGCGAGGCGGCGCGGGCGAGCAAGCTGGCGACGCGGGCGCTGATCCTGTTCGTCGTCCTGCTCTGGACCTCGTCGATCGCCGCGGCGCTGCTGACGCCTCTGTTCCTCAACCTCTTCCCGCTCCCCGTCGAATCGGCGGCGGCGCTGCGCGACGCGCTGACCAGCGCGGCGCCGGTCGGCGAGGCGCCGAGCTTCGCCGATTTCATCCGCTCGATCGTTCCGACCAACCCGATCGCGGCGGCGTCGGAGAGCGCGATCCTGCCGCTGATCGTCTTCGTCATCATCTTCGCCTTCGCGTTGATCCGGCTGCCCGAAGAGCCGCGCGAGACAGCTGGTCGGCTTCTTCCAGGCGATCGCCGACACGATGCTGGTGGTGATCGGCTGGGTGCTGTGGATCGGCCCGATCGGCGTGTTCGCGCTGGCCTATGTGGTCGGCGCGCGCGCCGGCGCGACCGCGTTCGGCGCCCTGCTCCATTATGTGCTCATCGTCACCGCGGTCGGCACCGTGATCTGGCTCGCCGCCTGGCCGCTGGCGCTGATCGGCGCCAGGATCGCGTCCGGTCCGCTTCACCCGCGCGGTCGCCGCCAGCCAGGCGCTCGCTTTCTCGACCCAATCCTCGCTGGCCTGCCTGCCCGCCATGCTGCGCGCGGCGGGCAAGCTCGACGTGCCGGTCGCCGCCTCGGGCGTGGCGCTGCCGATGGCGGTCGCGATCTTCCGCGCGACCGGGCCGGCGATGAACCTCGCCGTCGCGATCTACATCGCCTATTGGTTCGGGATCGAGCTGACGCCGACTGCAGATGGCGTTCGGCGTCGCCGCCGCGGCGACGACGACGATGGGCGCGGTCGGCATTCCGGGCCAGGCGAGCTTCGTCACCTCGATCGCGCCGATCTGCATCGCCATGGGCCTGCCGATCGAGCCGCTCGCCCTGCTGATCGCGGTCGAGACGCTGCCCGATCTGATGCGCACGATGGGCAATGTCAGCATGGACGTCGCCGCCACCGCGACCGTCGCCAGGCGCTCGGGCTTCGAGGGCGACGAGGCGCGAGCACGCGAGGACCGGCTGCTGCGCGGCGATGAGCCGGCGGCCGGCTCGTGACCCGGACGATCCGCGTCAGCATCGGCTGCGCGTTGCTCGGCGCCCCGGCAGTGCTCGCTCTCGAGTTGGCGCGCCGCGCCGGCACGCTCGATCATGTCCTGGGCTGGGCGGACGACGCCGTCGGCGCCGCTTTGCTCGTCGCGGCGGCGCTCCACGCCCGGAGCGGCCGGCCGGCGGCGATCGGCCTGCTCGCCCTCGCCTGGGCGTTTGCGGCCGGCCAGCTCATGCTGAGCCTGCTCGGCCAGCTCGGCCATGTGGGCCCCGATCCGTCCGGACAGCCGTCATGGCTGGTCGCAGCGATCAAGGCGGCGCTGCTCACGGCGAGCGCGGTGCTCGCTCTTTCGACCATGAGGCAGGCGCTCGCGCCCGCGAACCGGGAGACGGGATCATGAAATATCGCACGCTCGGCGACGGCCTCACCGTCTCCGCGCTCGGCATCGGCTGCATGCCGATGGTCCGCGGCGGCAACATCACCTACGGCGAGACGGCGAGCGAGGACGAATCGATCGCCACCATCCACCGCGCCATCGATCTCGGCATCACTTTCTTCGACACCGCCGAAATGTACGGCCCGTTCGCCAACGAGGAGCTGGTCGGCGAGGCGATCAAGGGGAAGCGCGACGGCCTCGTCATCGCCACCAAATTCGCGCTGCGCTGGAACGGCGACCAGCCGGTCGGCTTCGACGGCAGCGCCGGACAATGCGCGCCGCGCCTGCGAGGGCTCGCTGAAGCGGCTCGGCATCGACACGATCGACCTCTTCTATCAGCACCGGGTCGATCCCGCAACGTGCCGATCGAGGAGACGGTCGGCGGCATGGCCGAGCTGGTGAAGGAGGGCAAGGTCCGCCACATCGGCCTCTCCGAGGCCGCGCCCGAGACGATCCGGCGCGCCGCCGCGGTCCATCCGATCGCCGCGCTCCAATCCGAATATTCGCTCTGGGAGCGCGACGTCGAGGACGAGATCCTGCCCGGTCTGCCGCGAGCTCGGCATCGGCTTCGTTCCCTACAGCCCGCTGGGCCGCGGCTTCCTGACCGGCCAGATCAAGAGCAAGGCCGATCTCCCCGCCGACGACTGGCGCCACAACGACCCGCGTTATTCGGAGGAGAATTTCGGCGCCAACCTGAAGATCGTCGATGCGATCCGCGCCGTCGCCGACCGCCACGGCGTCAGCCTCGCCCAGATCGCCTTGGCCTGGCTGCTCGCCCAGGGCGACGACATCGTGCCCATCCCCGGCGTCAAGCGCCGCGCCACGCTCGAGGACAGCGCCGCCGCCGTCGATCTGGCGCTGACGCAGGAGGATCTCGCAGACCTCGACGCGGCCCGCGCCGTCGCCGGCGCGCGCTACAACGAAGCCGGGATGGCGCGGGTCAAGCTCTAGCGGCTGAGCAGGTCGCCGAGCGGCGACACCAAAGGCGCGTGGTAGGAGGTGACCAGCGCCCAGAGGAGGAGGCCGCCGAGCAGCGCGATCCAGCCCGGGTTCGCCGCCCGCCAGGGCATCCTCCCCTGCAGCAGCGCGGCGAACGGGACGAACGCGGTGCGCGCCTGCCAGTCGCGCCAGGGCTGGCCGAGCAGCCGCGCCTTCTTCGCATCCTGGGCGATCGTTCCGAACAAGGCGAGGAACAGGATGCCGCCGGCGACGATCAGGTTGCGCGCGCTGCCCGACAGCGAGAGATGGGCGAGCGCCCACAGGATGAAGCTCCAGTTCCCCGGGTGGCGGGTGATCGCGAAGACGCCGGTCGGCTCTCGGGTGATTGGTGCCGGTGGCGCGCCGGGACGCGGGAAGGCGGGGTTGCGGATCAGCGAGCCGACCATGAGGATGCTGGCGAGCAGAGTAATCGCCGAGGCGACCGGCCACCACCAGAGCGGCGCCACCCAGAGCGGGGCCGGATCGGCGGCGCCGCCCCACGCGGCCGCGATCCAGGCGAGCGCCGCCACCGCCACCGCCATGAACAGGAAGATAAAGCCGCGCTCGCCGAGCAGGCGGACGAGTGCCGCCCGCAGCGGGTGCGACAAGGCGAAATGGCTGACGATCAGGAACAGGGTCGCGAGCGCGAGGCTTGCGATCGGGGTCATCGTCTTGCGCCGCCGAGGGGACAGTCACTTTCCGTTCGCCGGTGTTCGACGGTCGAACTTGGGATCGTGAAAGTGACTGTCCCCATTCTCACCGGTCGTAAGCGTGCGGGAGCGCGCCCTCCTGCGGCTGGCGGTAGCGCTCGCGCAGCCGGGTCTGCCGGTTCTCGAGGCTCTGGCGGACGCCGTCGATCCAGACCGCCTCGACGCCGGTCGCGAGCTCGAGCGGATCGCCGTCCCAGATCACCACGTCGCCGCGCCGGCCGGGCCGCAGCGAGCCGATCTCGCCGCCCAGCCCGACCGCCTCGGCCGGCGCCGAGCTGATCGCGGCGAAGGCCTGGCTCCAGCTCAGGCCGGTATGGCCCGGCACCCGGCCGATGCCGACGAGATTGCCGGCATATTGGGTCGAAAGCCGCACCTGGCGCGCCTCGTCGTCGTTGATCATGCCGATCGCGACCGTCGACCCCGGCGGCGTGCATCCGGCCGACATTGGACTGGGTGGCGGCGAGCTGCTCGAAGCTTGCCGGCAGATCGGTGAGCGCGTTGGCGATCACCGGCACGCGCGCGGCGGCGATCTGCTGCGGCGACCCGCCAGCCCTCGGTCGCGCCGACCAGGACGATGCGCAGATTCGGCGAACTCGCGCTTCAGCGCCAGCACCTGCAAGATGTCGCTCGCCCGCTCGACATGGACGAGCAGCAATTGCCGGCCCTGCAGCACCGGCACCAGCGCCGCCGCGTCGAAGCGGGTCAGCAGCACGTCGTCGGACCGCTGCGTGGCCGAGCCGATATAGGGGTTTTCGGGCAGGTCCTCGGGCGGCGCCGCGGCCGGCGTCCCGCGCCGGCCCGCGCGATCCGATCGGCAGCCGGAGATCGCGCGCCTCGCGCAGCGCGTTCCTGCAGCAGCACGTGCGCCGAGGCGCGGCTGCCGCCGGCGTCGTCGGCCCCCTCCTCGCCCAGCTCGATAACTGGAAGAGCGCGGCGCGCGCGTGATCGGGTTCATGTCGCCGCCGAGATCGATGACCGCGCCCTGGCCGGCGAAGATGCTGCGCGCCGGTCGCCGGCGAGACGACTGCGCGGGTGACGCCGGCGGCGCGGCTGACCGCGATCGCGGAGGCGAGCGGGTTGATCGCCGGAGCGACGTCGATCGCCGCGCTGAACGGCGAGGTGTTGGCCTGAATGTCGTTGGTCGCGTCGACCGCGTCGACCTCGACCAGGCCGATCCGCGAGAAGCCGGCGACGATGCCCGGCGTCACCCATTTGCCGCGCGCGTCGACCATCGTCGCGCCGGCCGGAACCGCGACGTTGGCGCCGGCCGCGACGACGCGCCCGTCGCGCATCGACGACGGTGCCGCCGTCGATCGGCTCCGAGCCGTCGCCGATCACGACCCGGCCGCCGGTGATGGCGACGGTCTGCGCCGCGAGAGGCGCGGCCAGCAAAGCCATCGTCATCCCGACGAAAGTCGGGACCCATGACCACCGGCGCTTGGCGCTCTTTGCGGAACCGACCGTGTTCATGGATCCCGAAACAAGTCCGGGATGACGCTTCGTTTCCACTCGCGTCATTTCACGTCTCCCTCGCCGGGCTGGCCGAGCTCGAAATCGCTGACCGGCCGCCGCCGCGGATCGTTCATGTCGTAGAGCAAGGCGCCGTCGATCCAGACCTGCTGCGGGCCGGGTGTAGACGCTGAACGGATTGCCGTTCCACAGCACCACGTCGGCGCGCTTGCCGGCGCGCAGCGAGCCGGTCTCGTCGGCGATGCCGAGCGCGGTGGCCGGGTTGATCGCCAGCCAGCGCCAGGCGACCTCGTCGGTGATGTTGATGCCCATCCGCCGGCCGTCGGCGAGCGCCTTGGCCGCTTCCTGGTTGAGCCGCTGGATGCCGTTGGCGTCGTCGGAATGGACGATCGCGCAGGCGCCGGCATTGTGGACCAGCGGGATATTCTCGTTGATCGCGTCATAGGCTTCCATCTTGAAGCCCCACCAATCGGCCCACATCGCCGCGCAGGTGCCGCTCTCCCGCAGCAGGTCGGCGATCTTGTAGGCCTCGACCGCGTGGTGGAAGGCGGCGATGCGGAAGCCGAACTCGCGCGCCATGTCGAGCATGACCGCCATTTCGTCGGCGCGGTAGCAATGGTTGTGGACGAGCATGTCGCCCGTCCATCGCCTCGACCAGAGTGTCGAGCGCCAGGTCGCGCGCCGTGTTGCGCGTCGCGCGCGCGGCGCTCGCGATATTCGACCGCGCGCTGCCAGGTCTGCGCGCATCAGCGCGACATTGCCCATCCGGGTCTGCGGCATCTGGTTGCGCGCGCCGTAGACTCGCTTGGGATTCTCGCCGCAGGCGAGCTTGAGCCCGCGCGGCGCGCCCGGGAAGCGCATCGCCTGCACCGTCCGCGCCGGCACGTTGCGCAGGGTCACGCCGCGGCCGCCGAACAGATTGGCCGAGCCGGGCAGGACCTGGAGCGTGGTGATGCCGCCATTGGCGAGCGCGCGCGAGAAGCCCGGATCCTGCGGCCAGACGCTGTGCTCGGCCCAGACTTCGGGCCGGACCGGGCGAGGTGACCTCGTTGCCGTCGCTATGCGCCTCGACGCCCGGGCTCGGATAGTCGCCGAGATGGGAGTGGACGTCGATCACGCCCGGAGTCACCCAGCGGCCGCGCCCGTCGACCCGGGTCGCGCCTTCGGGGATCGGCGTGTCGGCGCCGCCGACCGCCTGGATGCGGCCGTCGACCAGCACGATCGTGCCGTTCTCGATCCGCCCGCCCTCGCCGTCATAGATGGTCGCGCCGGTGATCGCGGTCGGCACGCCCGGATAGGGCGCGGTAGGTCGACGGATAGGGATCGGCGGAATCCGTCGCGCCGCGGGCTCGACGCCGCCGCTGATTCGGGCTCCGCGCCGGTGCCCTGGTTGGCGCAGCCGAAGAGGAGAGCGGCGGCGGCGACCGTCGCCAGCCCCGCCCGCATCAGCGGCCGCCCTCGGGCGCGGGGTGCATGCCGCCGGCCTGCGGTTCGCCGAGCTCTTCCTGGCCCGGCAAGGCCCTGTCCTTCAGCGTATCGAGATGCATCCAGCGCTTCACGATCAGTGAAAGCCCCAGCACCGCGGCTGCGATGCCGATCGTGACCCAGCCGAACAGCTCGTAGATGTCGAGCAGGCCCTGCTTGCTCATCTCGCCGTCATGGCCGCCGGTCGCCTCGCCGATCTTGCCGGCGACGAAATTGCCGACCGCGGTCATGTAGAACCAGGCGCCCATGATCAGCGACGCGAGGTAGCTCGGCGCGAGCCGGTTCATCGCCGAGAGGCCGACCGGGGAGAGGCACAGCTCGCCGTGGTCGCGAAGAAGTAGATAAGGAAGACGAAGAACACCGGCGTCATCGCCGCGATGCCGCCAGGCTTCGGCGCCCCAGACGAGCACCAGGATGGCGAAGCCCATCTGCAGCAGCGCAAGGCCGAACTTGGCCGGGGCGGACGGCTCGATGCCGCGCTTGCCGAGCCACTGTCCACAGCCCCGCGAACAGCGGCGCGAGCAGGATGATGTAGATCGGGTTGATCGACTGGAAGATGCGGGCCGGCACGCCGGAGCGATCGACGAAGCGGTCGGTGAACAGGTTCATCGATCCGCCCGCCTGCTCGAACAGGCCCCAGAAGATCGGGTTGAGCGCGATCAGGAACAGGATCGCGAAGATGCGGTCGCGCGGCTCCTTGGGCAGCTTGAAGCTCTCGTAGAGCACATAGCCGAGCAGCGCGACGCCCGAGATCATCAGCAGCGTCTGGATCACGTCCTGATACTGGATCAGCGCCCAGATCACCGCGACGGCGGCGAAGCCGACGCCGTAGAGCGTCAATTCGCGCGCCCTTCGACGAGCGGCGCCGGCGCCTCGCCCGCGCCGCGCAGCACCTTCTTGCCGAGCACGAACACGACCAGCCCGGCGAGCATGCCGATGCCGGCGAGGCCGAAGCCGAAGCCCCAGCCGATGGTCTGGCCGAGATAGCCGACGAGGATCGTGCCGACCGCGGCGCCGAGGTTAATGCCCATGTAGAAGATGGTGTAGGCGCCGTCGCGGCGCATGTCGGTGCAGGCGGTAGAGCTGGCCGACCATCACCGAGATGTTGGCCTTGAGGAAGCCCGAGCCGACGATGATGAAGGCGAGCGCCAGCCAGAAGACGTTGATGGTCGGATCGTTCTGCCCGCCGACGCCTTCGACCGCCATCAGGAAGTGGCCGAGCGTCAGCAGGACGCCGCCGAACAGCACCGCCTTGCGCTGGCCGAGATAGCGATCGGCGAGATAGCCGCCGAGCACCGGCGTGATGTAGACCAGGCTGGTATAGGCGCCGTAGATCAGGTTCGACTTGGCCGTCCGAGAACAGCCAGTGCTGGGTCAGGTAGAAGATCAGCAGCGCGCGCATGCCGTAATAGGAGAAGCGCTCCCACATCTCGGCGAAGAACAGCATGTAGAGGCCCTTGGGATGGCCGGCGAACTCGGGCTTCGCGCTGCGTCGCGATCATCGCGCCGACCGCGAGGAACAGGCCAAGACGACGAGCGCGATCGCGGCGATCCAGTCGCCTCGGCCCAAAGGGAAATCGGTTTGAAGTTCACGGCCTGACTCCTCCCGGATTGATCGGCTCGCCTGCATGCGGCCCTGCTGGGCGGCGAACCTAGCGCCGAAAACGCGGCTTGTGAAGCAGATTGTTGCGACGCAGCTCACGCCTGCTAGCGCGGCAGCCGATGTTCAACGACCTTTCCTCGCCCGCTCGGCCTCCTCGAAACCCGCCGCTCCGGCCGCCCGCGCGACCTCGTCGCGCCGGGGCCGACGCCCGGAGGAGCTCGACCGACATCCTCGCCGATCGCGATGCGCACGCCCGATCATGGCAAGCTCCACCCCTGGCGCTTCGTCCATGTCGGCCGCGACCGGCGCGACGCCTTCGCGGCTTTGCTCCAGCGCGCCTACCGGATCGACAATCCCGATGCCGGGCCGGCTCGAGATCGAGGCGAACGAGCGCTTCGCCCATCAGGCGCCGGAGCTGATCGTCGCCCTCTCCTGCCCGACGCCCGGCCACAAGATCCCGGTCTGGGAGCAGCAGCTCTCCTGCGGCGCGGCCTGCATGAACCTGCTGCTCGCCGCCCACGCTTCGGGCTATGCCGGCGGCTGGGTGACCGGCTGGGCGGCCTATTCCGCCGCGGTGCTCGCCGCCTTCGGCGCGCCGCCCGAGCGGATCGCCGGCTTCATCTTCCTCGGCACGCCCGGCGCCGAGCTCGAGGAGCGGCTGCGGCCCGACGCGGCGAGGTCGTCTCGGAATGGGCCGCGCCGGGCTGATCCGCGGCCGAAATCTACGCTTGACCCCGCTGCTGTATTAGTACACCATCACGCTCATGAACGAAGACCGCCCCGTCTATCTCCGCCTTCGCGACTAGATCGCCGCGATGATCCTCGACGGCCGGGTCCGCGACGGCGATCCGCTGCCCTCGGTGCGCAGCCTCGCCGCCGATTACGGCGCCAATCCGCTGACCGTCGCCAAGGCCTATCAGACCTTCCAGGACGAAGGGCTGGTCGTGGTGAAGCGCGGCGTCGGCATGTTCGTCGCGCCGCAGGCGGCCGAGCGGCTGCGCGCCACCGAGCGCAAGGACTTCCTCGAGCATCGCTGGCCGGGCATCGTCTCGCACATGCGCCGGCTCGGCCTCGAGCGCCGAGGACCTGGTCGAGCGCGCGCTCGCCTAGACCCGGTTCGAGGGTTGCATCCGCCGCGGCCGCGGGCCGCGGCTCAGAGCGGAAGCGACTCGATTCTGTACCACAACAGCCAGTCTTTCCGCCGCTCCGGATCGTCCGGCTCGTCGTCCGGGACATAGCGGCCGACCCAGCTTTCGGGCGGGCCGTCGAATGACCGACGGAAGCGCACCAGCGGGTCGTCGGGATCCAGCGTGTCCTTTTCCAGCGGCAGGATGGCGAGCTCCAGTCTGTCGGCCTCGGCCACCAGCCCGTCGAACAGGCAGGCGTTCAGGACGCGCTCGTTCCTGCCCGGCGCGGCGCTGATCTTCAGCACCCCCGTTTCGGGTATGCGTTGCATGTGGCGGCGTGAAGGTTCGCCGTTGAAGGTCGCCATGGTCGTGAACTGGAAGTCGCCGCGCCCCTTGAACCAGGGCTCGTGGTCATCGAGGATCTGCACCTTCTCGAGGATGATCCTGATCCGCGACACCGGCAGTAGGGCGCGCGCGCGGGTAAGGCGCAGCTCGTAGGTGCTGCCGCCGACAATTTCCCCGCTTTGCCGCTGCACCACTGCGAAACGCTGCGTCTGGCCGTGGGGAACGTGCTTCGACCCCTTGAAGGTGAGAATCCCCTGAAGGGCCTCGCCGCGGCGCAGCCCTATCCCGCGCAGGGCCGAGCGGCCCCGGGCGCTGAACTCGTAGAGCTGTGACCGATCGACGCGCGCCAGCAGCGCCTGCCCGTCGAAATCGCGCTGCCCGCCGCCAACCTGGAAGCGACCGATGTCTTCACCTTCCCCGAGCGGATAGATCTCCACCCCCTCCAGCGCGCGGTCGGCATCGGCGAACGTGACCGGCGGCAGGAGCAACCCGATGGTGCCGTCGCTGAAGTCGAGCGGGTCGATCTCGATGTCGATCAGGTCGTCGCGGTCGAACGCGTTGTGGAACCGGATTCTCGCCAAGGTCTGCTGGGGTCCCTGGCTGTTGATCACGTGCAGGTTCTTCAGGCACACGCGCTTCTCGTTGACCAGCAGCGGCCCGATGCTGACCTCGTTGTTGGTCATCGGGTCCTGAGCCGACGAGATCACCGCCAAGACGCAGGAATGCGTGTCGGCCGTGGCCGGGATGGTATAGTCCCACGAAACGATCACCGGCCGGTTCGGCTCGAGCAGCGCTACCGTCTGCGCCGCGCCGACCGGCGTCCAGTTCGGATTCACCGGCAGGTTGAAGTTCGGCGGGACCAGCGGCGCGGGAAGTGGCGGAAGGCCCGCCGAGGCGGCGGCGATGAAGGCGCGCACGCTGACGTTCGTCGCATTCTGCCAGCCGCGGTTGTGGAGCTGCAAGTAGATGCGATTGACCTCCGTCCGCTGCGGATCCTCGTGCGTCATTTCATCGAACTCAACGCCGTCGAACAGAGCGTCCGGCACGGAGTAGGGCAGGCTGTCGACCTTGATGTCGGGGCTTTCCCAGTTGAACACCCATTCGGTCGCATCGAAGGGGTCCGGGATGCCGACGGAGGACGGCGACGGGAAGCGTTCGCCGGTGTCGAGCAGCGAATCGCGCAGGTAAAGGTCGACGGCAGGTTCGGCGACGCCGTTGATCGAAACCTTGTACATGCCCCGCCCCATCGTCGCGGCGATGAGGAGGCTGCCGATACGATCGACGTGGAGATCGGTGATCGGCACGTTGGGAATCCCGTTGTCGAACGCCTGCCACGTGGCGCCGCCGTCGGTGGTACGGAACACGCCGACGTCCGTGCCGACATAGAAGGTGGCGGAGGCGAGCGGATCGAAAGCGAAGGCGGACGTCGTGACGTCGGGCAGGTTGCCATTGACGTTGGTCCAGGAAGTGCCGCCGTTCGCGCTGAGGAAGACGTGGCCGATCCCGGCGCCGCCGAAGGTGACGGCGACGCGATCCTTGTCGGTCGGAGAGACCACGACGTCGGTCGCTGGCGCCGCGGGCAGACCGGTGCTCATGTCCGCCCAGTTCCCGGAAGCGCCGTTGTTGTCGCTGCGGAACACCTTGCCGGTGCCGGTCGATGCGTAGACGCGGTTCGTATCCGATTCGGCGACGGCGATGCCGCTGACGTTGGCCGCCAATGGCTGACTCGACGCCACCCAGGCGGTGGCGCAGCCGTCTGTGGTCCGGAATACCTGCTGGGTTCCGGCAAACAGGGTGTCGTGCGCGTTGGGATCCATGGTGAGGATGCCCACCCATTGCGACGTGCCCATAAGGCCGGCTGTCACCGCCACCCAACTCGCGCCTCCGTTGACGGTTTTGCGGATCGCGGTGTTCTGATGCTCGGCATAGATGATCCGCGGATTGCCGGGATGAAAGACCAGATAGCCGCCGTCGCCGCCGAGTATGTGCTTCCAGGTCAGGCCGCCGTGGGTCACCAGCGTCCCATTGTCTTGGGTGCCGCCACCGACGACGGTGCCGATCGCCGTCCACGAGCCGACGTCGTAGAATTGCGTAATGATCAGGCCGTCGCTCGTCTTCAGCCAATTGGCGCCCTTGTCGGTGGAGCGGAACACGCCGCCGTCGTTGCAGCTGTAGACGACGGTCGGGCTCGACGGCGCAAAAACCGCGCGGTGGTGGTCGGAGTGGAGCGGACCGCCGGGCCAGGTCCAGCTCCCGCCGCCGTTCGCCGTCCTCTCCAGGCCGACGCCGCCCGCAAGGATGACGTTGTCGTCATCGAGCGCGACGGCGAGCAGGTTGCACCATTCGTCGTAGCCGGAATCGCCATGAAGGCCGGCGAGCGTCGTCCAGCTGGTCCCGCCGTCGGTGCTGCGATAGATCGTGCCCGCGCGCTTGGCCAGCAGCAGGTTGGTGCCGGCCGCGCCGTTACGGCCCATCGCCAGCCTGATCCAATCGGCGGCGTTGGGTGGGGAGGGATTGCCAAGCACGGCGGGCGCGCCGCCGCCCAGCTTGGCCCAGCTCGTGCCGCCATCGGTGGACTTGTACAGACCGTCCGATCGCACGGCGATGTACATCACGTTGCCATTGGTGGGGTCGATCAGGGCGTCCGAGATTTCGCCCCCATGCAATGTGGTCCAGTTCACGCCGCCGTCGGCCGAGCGCTCGAAGCCATTGATGCCGGCCACGTAGACGGTGTTGGCATTCGTCGGGGAGACGAGGATTTGGGCGATGCGTCTCGCGGTGACGGACGTGCGCTGGGTCCAGGTGACGCCTGCGTCAGTGCTGACGAAAACTCCAGTGCCCCCGAAGGTCGGTCCCCAGCCCGGCGTCCATTCGCCGGTGCCGACGTAGATCGTGGCCGGCGCGCCCGGCGCGATCGCGATGGCGGCGATCGACATCGTGTCCTGCATGTCCCACAGCGGCCGCCACGACTGGCCGGCGTCGATGCTCTTCCAGACGCCGCCGCTGGCGGCTCCGGCATAAACCGTGTTCGGGTCGGTGGGGTGGACGGCGAGCGCCTTGACCCGGCCGTTGATGTTGCGCGGGCCGATCGTGACCCAGGGGGTGCCCGTCCCCGCCGGGGCATAAGCCGCCATCGGGTCGTCGGCGGCCCGCTGTTCCTCGATCATCCGCCACTTCCGACGGAACCCCTCCTGCCACTGCCTGACGAGTGCCTGACCCTCGCGATCGCGCGAAATCTCGAACCAGCGCCGGCGCCATTCCAAGTTGCGCTTGCGCTGGGCATAGTCGACGCGATCGGCGGGCTCCCGGTCATCGGGGATTTTGCGGCGTGTCATGGCGTCCTCCGCGCGAGGGGAGTAACGGCGGCCGGGTAATTCGAGTGAGTTGCCTTTCATTCAGCAATATCGGCGACTTGGCGGCAGCCTCTACTTACGGCTTGAATATGCTCCTTCTCTGAGGAAACACAATATTACTTGTGGACTTCCTCTCAATAAATAATGGCAATTTTACTTGGAATAGGTTGGGCGCTTTTGTCGCGGCTGGAGGAACCGAGTGCTCGCCGCGAAGGGCGAAACGCGGTGTCTTGCTCTTGACACCGCGCTGGCACACCTTCGCCTGACCTTGACGGCCCGACTTATCGACCAACATGACGAATCGGGCGACCAACGATGTTGCCCCGAAACGATCCTGTTTTTAATTGGTCTGCAGCCGGCAAAGACGCCGCCTGAAAGGACCCGCCCGATGAGACCGTTCCGCGCCTTCCTGCTCTCCTTCTCGGCGGGCCTGCTCACTTTGTTCAGCAGTCATTCCGTGCTCTCGGAAATGCTGACGCCCGCGCCCGACGTCCAGGTCGGCCCGCTCAACATTCCCACCGCTTGATTTGACCTCGGCGCTGGCGCACCATCCCTTCATCGAGGGAGGTGGGATGCGCCTTTTCCTGACCGCGTCGAGCGCGGCCCTGCTGCTCTCGGCATGCGCCGGCGGCGGCCATCACGGCCACGGCCCGGCCGGCATCCCCTATGCCTGCGCCGACGGCAAGCCGGCGCGGATCTTCTACGAAGGCGGCGGTTGGTTCCCGCGCGCGACCGCGCGGCTGCTTTACGACGGCCGCTCGATCGAGCTCGCCGCGACCCCGCCCACTTACGGCCTGCGCTACGTCAGCGACGAAGGCGGCGAGGACGCGCCGGTGCTGGTCTGGTCGGCGCGGGGCGAGGAGGCCTGGCTGCACGCGCTCGCCGCCGACCGCTCGGAGCGCGAGATTGCTCACTGCACCCGCCTCAGAAGCGGCAATTATGACGAAAATGGCGCCGCCAACGCGCCGGAGCATCGCTGAGGCCGCTGTGGCCGATTTGCCGCACCGCGGCCGCCGTTCAGCGCCGCGACATTGACTGGCCGTTACATTTCGGTGCCTTGGCCCCTAATTGGGGAGCTGGATCGGAGCTCGGAGCGGGTCGGGCGTAGATGACGAATTGAATGAGGAGCCTGTTTGCCGCGTCGTTCGGCGCGGCCCTGCTATGCGCGGGCATCGCTGCGCGCGCGCAGGACAATGCGATCGGCCCGCCCCAGCTCAAGGATTTCCAGCTTACCCCGCGCGAGCGGATCGTCACCCAGCCAGCGCCGCAGACCGCGCCACCGCCCGTCGTTGTCGCCCCGCCCCCGCCGGTCGCCACGGCGCCGCTGGCCACGGCCCGGCCGCGCCCGGCCGAATCCCGTCCCGTCACCGCCCAGCCCCAGACCGAGCCACAGCCGGTCCGGGAGGCACCCGCGGCCCAGGTCGCGCCGCCGCCCGCCGAATCGCCGCCCGCGGCCCCGATCCCGAAGGCCGAGCCCGTTCCCGCCCCGGCCGCCGAGGCGCCCGGCGGCGGCTTCACTTGGCTCTACGCGCTTCCAGTCGCGGCTTTCGCTTTCCTCGGCCTGGTCCTGCTCCGCCGCCGTCGGGCCGGCGCGAGCGACGAGCCCGAGGCGATCGCCCTTCCGGCCGCCGCTCCCGCGCCACCCGCCGAGCCCGCGCCGCGCCCCTGGCTCGAGCTGGCGCTCAAGGCCGAACGGGCGTCGGCGACGCTGAGCGAGACGGTGGTCAATTTCGAGCTCAGGATCTCCAACACCGGCAAGGCGGTGGCGCGCAACGTCCGGATCGACGTCAAGATGTTCAACGCCGGCCGCGAGCAGGACAAGGAGATCGGCGCCTTCTTCCGAACCGCCGGGCGCGAGAGCACCAAATGCCATCTGCCCGGCATCGCCCCGAACACCACGGGCGTGATCCAGGGCGAGGTGGCGATGCCGCGCGACGAGATGAGGGCGGTGCTTCTCGAAGGGAAGATGTTGTTCATACCGTCGATCGCAGTCAACGCGCTCTACGATTGGGGCGAGGAAAGAACCGGCCAGACGTCGCGATCCTACGTCGTCGGGCGGGAGCTGGCCGAGCCGAGCGAGAAGATGGGCGCGTTCCGGGTCGACCTGGGCCCGCGCATCTGGCGAACGATCGGCCAGCGCGACCACAAGCTGGCGCGGCGCAGCTAGGCGGCGAACGCCTCTTCGGACGCGGAATAATAGAGCGCGGCGCCTTTGTTCGCCGCCTCCGTCAGCCCCATCGCCTCGAAGACGATCACCTCATGATAATAAGCGGAGGCGGCGCATTTCATCTCGAGAAACGGCCGATTGCCTTCGCCGGAGTCGAGCATCCGGCCGGCCAGCTGCCACGGCCGGTAGAGCAGCCAGCCGCAGACCGCCACCGAGAGCATCGTCAGAAACGGGTAGGAGCCCGCCAGCCTGTCCTCGATGCTCGCCGACTTCATCCAATCCGCCGTCTTCGCGATCGAGGAGACGAGGTCCTTGAGCGGCCAATAGTCCGCCTCGGCGCTAATATCGTCGAGCAGCCGCCCAAGCACCGCACCGCCCTCGAGCCCGAGCTTGCGCCCGACAAGGTCGGCCGCCTGGATGCCGTTCGTCCCCTCGTAGATCGGCGAGATGCGGGCGTCGCGAACATGCTGGGCGGCGCCGGTCTCCTCGACATAGCCCATGCCGCCATGGACCTGGAGGGCGAGGCCGGTGACCTCGACCCCGACGTCGGTGCCATAGGCCTTGACCAAGGGCGTCAGCAAATCGGCGCGCGCCCGCGCCGCCTCGTCGCCGAGGCTCGCCCGGTCGGTCTGGCCGGCGCAATAATAAGCAAGCGCCCGCGCCCCCTGGGTCAGCGCCTTCATCCGCAGCAGCATGCGGCGAACGTCGGGATATTCGATGATCCGCGCCGGCCGGCCCTCGCGACTGCCCTGGACCCGCTCGCGCGCATATTGGACCGCCTGCTGCATCGCCCGCTCGGCGATCGACACGCCCTGCAGGCCGACGTTGAGGCGCGCGTTGTTCATCATCGTGAACATCGCCGCCATCCCCTTATTCTCCTCGCCGATCAGCCAGCCGACAGCGCCGCCCTCGTCGCCATAGGCCATGACGCAGGTCGGCGAGGCGTGGATGCCGAGCTTGTGCTCGATCGAGACGCAGCGCAGGTCGTTGCGAGTCCCGTCGGGCAGGATCTTGGGGACGAGGAAGAGCGAGATGCCGCGCGTCCCCCGCGGCGCGTCGGGCAGCCGGGCGAGGACGAGGTGGACGATGTTGTCGGCCAGATCGTGCTCGCCATAAGTGATGAAGATCTTCTGCCCGGTGATCCGGTAGGTGCCGGCGTCCGCAGGGACCGCCCGCGTCTTGAGCGCGCCGACGTCGGAGCCCGCCTGCGGCTCGGTCAGGTTCATCGTCCCGGTCCATTCGCCGGTGATCAGCCTGGGCAGCCATCTTTGCTGAAGCTCGGCGGTGCCGTGATGCCTGAGCGCCTCGACGGTGCCGGGGGTCAGCATCATGCACAGCGAGAAGCCCATATTGGCCGAACCCAAATCCTCCATCACCACCGTCGCCAGCGCCAGCGGCAGCCCCTGCCCGCCATATTCGGGCGGTCCGGCCAGCGTTCCCCAGCCGCCTTCGACATAGGCGCGATAGGCCCGTTTGAACCCGGCCGGCATGGTGACGCCCTCTGGCGACCATCTGGCGCCGACCTCGTCGCCGATGCGATTGAGCGGCGCGAACTCGCCCGCGGCGAAGGCGCCCGCCCCTTCCAGGATCGCGTCCACCACGTCCGGCGAGGCCTCGGCGAACGCGTTGTGGCCGGCGAGCTCGTCCATGCCGACGACGTGGCGGAGCAGGAACCTTTGTTCTTCGACGGGCGGCGTGTAGGTCATGAGGGCCCCGGGCGTTGCGCGGATGGAACGGGCGCTATAGCGCGCGGCTGTGCCCGCGCAAAACACACGCGTCCTGCCCTATACGGCCGAGGCGATCGCCGAGGCGGCGCTGCTGATCGCCGCGGGGCGGCCGGTGGCGATGCCGACCGAGACGGTCTACGGGCTCGCCGCCGACGCTTCGAACGGCGAAGCGGTTGCGCGCATCTATGAGGCGAAGGGCCGCCCGGCCTTCAATCCGCTTATCGTCCATGTGAGAGATATCGGGCAGGCGTCGGAAATCGCTGTTTTCAATGCCGGCGCGGCCGCGCTGGCCAAGGCCCATTGGCCGGGTCCGCTGACGCTCGTCATGCCGTTGCGCGCGGGCGCTGCGATCGCCTCGCTCGTCACGGCCGGCCTCGGCACCGTCGCGATCCGCGCCCCGGCCCATCCGGCGATGCGCGACCTGCTCGAGGCGACCGGCACGCCGCTCGCCGCCCCTTCCGCCAATTTGAGCGGCCGGATCAGCCCGACCCGCGCGGCGCACGTCCTTGCCGGGCTCGGCGGCCGGATTGCGCTGATCGTCGACGGCGGCCCGACCGCTCACGGCCTCGAATCGACCATCGTCGCCGTGACGGACGGGGGGCTCAGGCTGCTGCGACCGGGCCCGATCGATCTCGATCTGGCGGCGGAACCGGTGGGCAGGATCGAAGCGCCGGGCCAGCTCGCCAGCCATTACGCGCCCGCCAAGCCGCTTCGCCTCGAGATTGTCGACAGCCACGAGGACGAATGGCTGATCGGCTTCGGCGCGGTGGCTGGGGATGCCACTCTCAGCGCTTCGGGCGATCTCGTCGAAGCGGCCGCCAACCTCTTCGAAAGGCTGCATCAAGCCGAAGCCGCGGCGGCGCCGAAGATCGCCGTCGCTCCTGTTCCCGACATGGGCCTCGGCGCCGCGATCAACGATCGCCTGCGCCGCGCCGCCGCGCCGCGGCCCGGCTGATGCCGGTCGCGATCCAGGCCGGCCTGTGGGGCCTGGCGAGCGGTTCGGCGCTGCTGATCGGCGCCGCCGCCGGCTGGTTCGCGCCGCTGCCGCGGCGGCTGATCGCCGCGATCATGGGCTTCGGCGCGGGGGTGCTGATCTCGGCCTTGTCCTTCGACCTGATGGACGAGGCCTGGCAGCGCTCCCACGACGCCGGCAGCGGCTTCGCCCCGGTCGCCGCGGGGTTCCTCGGCGGCGCGGCCCTGTTCACTCTCTGCAATTTCGCGCTCGGCCTCTGGGGCGCGCGCCACCGCAAGCGATCGAGCCCCAGGCACCGCGCGCTCGACACGAGCCAATGCCCGCAAAATGGCGGCGCGCTCGCTTTGGGCGCGCTGCTCGACGGCATCCCGGAATCGATCGTGATCGGCGTCAGCCTGCTCGAAGGCCACGGCGTCGCCACGGTGGCCGTCGCCGCGATCTTCCTCTCGAACCTGCCCGAAGGCCTGTCCAGCGCCGCGGGCATGAAGGCCGAAGGCCGAAGCATGGGCTTCGTCTTCCTGCTCTGGACCGGCATCGCTTTGGTCTCCGGCCTCGCCGCTTTGCTCGGCTATCTCGCCTTCGCCGGCGCCCCGCCCGGCCTGGTCGCGGCCGTCCAGGCGGTCGCCGCCGGCGCGATCCTCGCCATGATCGTCGACACGATGGTGCCCGAGGCGTTCGAGGAAACCCACGATTTCGCCGGCCTGGTCGCCGTCGCCGGCTTCCTGCTCGCCTTCGCTTTGTCGAAGCTGGCGGGCTAGGTTGCACCGACATTCAGCCGATGCCCCTCTGTGTGGAGGGGATTTTCGCCCCTTACGTCACCCCCGCGAAAGCGGGGGTCCAGCTTTCCTTGCTATCTTGAGCTTTTAGAGAAGCTGGATTCCCGCTTTCGCGGGAATGACGTGAGATTGAATGTCGATTCAGAGTAGGCTGCACCGACGTTGAGCATGCGATCCTCCGGGGTCGAACCGCGTCGACGGCCGCATTGTAACCAAGCGCCGCCGATGCTATCTTAGTCAAGCTGACTAAGGAACCCCGATGGGCGCGCCTGGCAAGCTCAAGATGGTCAACATGCTCGAGGCCAAGACTCATCTCTCCAAGCTCGTGCAGTCGGTCGAGAAGGGCGAGGGGGAGGTGATCATCTCACGCAACGGCAAGCCCGTGGCGCGACTGGTGGCGCATAGGACCGAGCCGAAGCCGAGGCCGAGGCTGATCGGGATCGCGAAGGGGAAGTTCAACGTCGATTGGGAAGCCTTTGACGCGATGGATGCGGAGATCACCAAGCTCTTCTACGGAGAGGATTTTGACGAGGAGGCGTGGAAGCGGGGCGAATGGGAGGGCAAGCTCGATTGAACCTGCTTCTGGACACTCACATCGTCATCTGGTCGCTGGAGGATGATCCCCGCCTGAGCAGCAAGGCGCGCCGCCTCCTCGAGGACAATGCCGACTCGCTGTGGGTGAGCGTCGTCAGCTTATGGGAAATGGCGTTGAAGCGCGCGCGCAGCGCATCGCGACTGGCTTACTCTCCGACCGCGGCGGCCGGCATGCTCACGGCGGCGGGCGCTCAACTGCTCAATTTGGGCAGAGAGCATGTAACAGCCTATGAACAGCTGCCCCCTACTCATCCCGATCCCTTCGATCGAATGTTGATCGCTCAGGCGCTCGCCGAATCGCTGGTGCTCATCACCCATGACGGCGCCGTCGCCCGCTATTCCAAAACTTTCATCCTTGTCTGATTCAGTGGCCTGGTCCGACAATCTCACCGCCGAGCGCGAGACGTTCGTCAGCCATCTCGAATGTTCGATGACCGGCGAGCTTCACGAGGCGGACCGGCTGCACGGCCTCTCCCGCGCCGGCAAGCCGCTGCTCGTCCGCTACGATCTCGACGCCGCTCGCCGGGCGTTGACGCCGGACGCTCTCGCCGCGCGGCCGATGGACATGTGGCGCTGGCGCGAGCTCTTACCGGTGCGCGAGGCGGGGCAGATCGTCAGCCTCGGCGAGGCGGCGACGCCGCTCGTCGCCCTGCCCGCCTGCGGCCGGCGCTTCGGGCTCGCTTCGCTGGTCGTCAAGGACGAAGGCCGGCTTCCGACCGGCTCGTTCAAGGCGCGCGGGCTCGCCGTGGCGGTGTCGATGGCGAAGGCGCTCGGCGTCGCCAAGGTCGCGATGCCGACCAACGGCAATGCCGGCGCCGCGCTCGCCGCTTACGCCGCGCGCGCCGGCATCGAAGCGATCGTCCTCTGCCCGGCCGACACGCCGGAGGTGAATTTGCGCGAAATCGCGGCGCAGGGCGCTCGAGTCTACCGGGTCGACGGCCTGATCGACGATTGCGGCGCGATCGTCGCCGAGGGCGCGAAGGCGGGCGCCTGGTTCGACCTTTCGACGCTGAAGGAGCCCTATCGGATCGAGGGCAAGAAGGTGATGGGGCTGGAGCTGGCCGAGCAGCTCGGCTGGCGAGTGCCCGACGCGATCTTCTATCCGACGGGCGGCGGCACCGGCCTGATCGGGATGTGGAAGGCGTTCGCCGAATTGGAGGCGATCGGCCTGATCGGCTCCGAACGGCCGCGGATGATCGCGGTCCAGGCCGAAGGCTGCGCGCCGATCGTCAGGGCCTATGAGGACGGCGCCGACCATGCCGAGCGCTGGCAGGGCGCGCATACGATCGCCGCCGGCATCCGGGTGCCCCAAGGCGATCGGCGATTTCCTGATCCTGCGCGCGGTGCGCGACAGCGGCGGCTTCGCGATCGCCGTCCCGGACGGGGAGATCGCGGCCGCGGTCGAAGCGGCGGCGTTCGGCGACGGCCTGCTGATCTGCCCCGAGGGCGGCGCGACCCTCGCCGCGGCGGCCAGAGCGCGAGCCGCGGGGCTGATCGGCGAGGCGGACCGGGTGGTGCTGTTCAACTGCGCGAGCGGACTCAAATATCCGATGGCGGACAAGTCGCGCCTGCTCGACCGCGACGCCGCGATCGACCCGTTTTCGCTTTAGGCGTCCCGCGTCACCCCGGCGAAGGCCGGGGTCTGGCGATGCCGCGCCGAGACCTCTTGTCCCGGGATACCGGCCCTCGCCGGTATGACGGCTTTGGGGCACGAGCGCAATTCTAGGCGTCGGCTTTCTTCAGCCGGTCGGCGAAGCTCTTGCGCAGCTTCTGCAGCTTGGGCGGGATGACGGCGATGCAATAGGGGTTGCGCCGGCCTTCGCCCTCCCAATAATCCTGGTGGTAATCCTCGGCCGGCCACCACGTGCCGAGCGGCTCGATCGTGGTGACGATCGGCGCCGGCCAGTCGGCGGCCGCGCGCTCGATGGCGCGCCGCGCCGCTTCCTCCTGCGCCGGCGAAGCGGGGAAGATCGCCGAGCGATATTGGGTGCCGACGTCATTGCCCTGGCGGTTGAGCTGGGTCGGATCGTGGGTGGCGAAGAAGATGGCGAGGATGTCGTCATAGGAGACCGCGTCGGGATCGAAGGTGACCCGGATCGCCTCGGCATGGCCGGTGTCGCCGCCGCAGACCTGGCGATAGGTCGGGTTGGCGACATGGCCGCCGATATAGCCGCTCTCGACCGCGCTGACCCCGATCACGTCCTTGAACACCGCCTCGGTGCACCAGAAGCACCCGCCCGCCAGAATCGCCTGTTCCTGCGCCATCTTCGTCTCCATCGCCGAGTCCGACCAAGATAGGGAGGCGGCGCGCCCGGTTAAAGCGGCGGCTTGTCGCGCGGCCGCTCGCGCGCGCGGCAGGGTGAAGCGGAAGGACGGCGCCGCCGCTCGGTCGCGATTCTCGGCCCAGATCTTGCCGCCATGCGCCTCGACGATCGTGCGGCTGATCGGCAGGCCGATGCCCATGCCGCCGCTCTTGGTGGTCATGAACTGCGGAGAACAGGCTGTCGATATCGTCCGGCTGCGATGCCGGCGCCGGTATCGGCGACCGCGATCTCGACCATCTCGCCGGCAGCGGCGCGGGTCGAGATCACGACCTCGCGCATCGGCGCTTCCGTCCATCGCCTCGACCGCGTTGCGGACCAGGTTGATCAGCACCTGCTGGATCTGGATCCGGTCGACGCGGACCCATTGCGCGGCCGGATCGAGCTCGAGCCGGTGGCGGACGCCGAGCGCTGCCTCGTCGACGAAGGCGAGCACGCCGGCCTCCTCGATCAGCTGCGGCAGATGCTCGACGACCACCGAAACCGTGCCGCGCGACACCAGCTCGCGCAGCCGGCGCACGATCTCGCCGGCGCGCAGCGCGCCCGCCTCGGCCGCCGTCGAGCGCCTCGACCAGCGCCGGCGCGGCACGCTCCGGCATTCTCGGCGATCCGCTTCGCGCCGCTGATGAAATTGGCGAGCGCGGTCAGCGGCTGGTTGAGCTCGTGGGCGAGGGTCGAGGCCATCGCTCCCATCGCGCTCAGCCGCGAGACGTGGATCAGCTCGGCCTGCATCCGGCGGATCTCGGCCTCGGCGCGATGCCGCTCGGTGAGATCGGCCATCGCGCCGACCGCGCGGACCGCCTTGCCCGCGGCGTCGCGGATGATGAAGCCGCGATCGAGCATGTCGGCATAGCTGCCGTCGTCCCGGCGGAAGCGGTAGGTCCCCGACCAGCGGCTCGTGCGTCGCCTTCGATCGCCTCGGTCGAGGCTTTGCGACCAGGCTCAGCTTCTCGTCGGGATGGATGCGCTCCGTCCACCAGGCATGCCGGCGTTCGTCCCGAGCGGCGTTGTCGGAGCCGACGATCGCCGCGGCATTGTCGCTCCAGTCGATCATGCCGTGCGATGAAATCGTGATCCCAGATCGCATCGTTGGTCGCCTGGGCGGCGAGCCGGTAGCGCTCCTCGACGTCGCGGCGGCGAGCTCGGCCTGCTCCTGGTCGTGGACGTCCTCGCTGATCCCGTACCAGCGCAGGATCCGGCCCTCGCTCGTCGCGCTGCGGCATCGCGCGCACGCGGAAGAGGCGGTAGCTGCCGTCGCGCATCCGCAGGCGGCATTCGACGGCATAGGGCATCGCCCGATGCCAGCGTGGCCGCCCAGCTCTGCGCGACCTGGTCGCGGTCGTCGGGGTGGATCGACAGCCGCGCGTCCTCGTCGCCGGCCATGCCGGTCAGCTCCTGATAGCGCTCGCTCAGTTGCCAGGCCGCTGCCGTCGGCCTCGACCGTCCAGACGATCTGCTGGCTCAGCTCGAGCGTGACCCGGTGCATCTCCTCGCTCTCGCGCAGCCGCTCCTCGGCGTCGCGCCGCGCCTCCTCGGCGCGCGACCTCCTCCTCGATATCCTCGGTCGTCCCGTACCAGCCGCGGATCGCTGCCGTCCGGCGCCGCGGAGCGGCGATCGCGCGGGAGCGCATCATCCGGTAGGAGCCGTCGGCGAGGCGCGATCCGGAACTCGGCCTCGAACAGCGTTCCCGGTCGCCACCGATTCGCCGCCAGCGCAGCCGCACCTGCTCGCGCTCGTCGGGATGGACGACGGCGAGCCAGCCGTCGCCCAGCGCATCCTCCTCGGCGTCATGCCGGTGAGCGTCGACGAACGGCTTGTCGAGCAAGGCGATCGGCGCCGTCCGAGTCCGCCGCCCAGACGAGGCGGCCGCCGAGCTCGGCCGAGGGCGGTACATCTTCTCGCTCTCGCGCAGCCGGGCCAGCTCCCGCTCGAGCCGCCCGATCTCGGCGGCGAGGCGGCTATTCTCCGCCTCGAGCGCGGACTGTCGGCCGGGCTGGGCGCGGAGCCGGCCACCGGTCAGCGCGACTTGGTCGGACGTCGGCTTGATGCCGGCCTCCAGCGCCAGGTCAGCGCCTCGGCCAGGCTCGACGCGCCGAGCCGGTCCATCATGTTGCCGCGGTGCATCTCGACGGTCCTCAGGCTGATGCCGAGCGCCTGGGCGATCTCCTTGTTGGACTGGCCGGCGAGCAGGCTCTGCAGCACCTCGCGCTCGCGCGCGGTCAGCAAGGCGGCGCGCTCGTGCGCCTCGCGGCGGCGCTTGCCGCGACCGCTGCCGGTCCCTCGAGCAGCCCGAAGGCCTGGTCGAAGCAGGCGAGCAGGGCCTGCTCGGAAAAGGGCTTCTCGATGAAGTCGACCGCGCCCAGCTTCATCGCCCGCACCGCGAGCGGCACCTCGCCATGGCCGGTCATCACGATCACCGGCCAGTCGACGTTGCGCTCGGCGAGCTCGGCCATCACCGTGGAAGCCGTCGATCTGCGGCATGCGCAGGTCGAGCAGGACGCAGCCCGGCTCGAGGTCCGGCAGCGCCTCGAGGAAATCGCTGCCGCTGCCGAAGGGATGGGAGCGTATCTCGGCCGCGCCGAGCATGAAGCTCAGCGAACGGCGGACGTCGCGGTCGTCGTCGATCACATAAACATTTGGCGAGCTCAGCGTCATCTCCCTCGGATTTTCCATCGATGCCCCTGCGCCCTTCTCATGGGTCCAGATGTGCCAAAGCGCAACACCAAGTCGGATGAATCGCGCCGCAAAAGGAACGCGCGCGGCTTCGGTGCGGGTTGAGGCGGCGCAGAGGAGGGACCGCCATGGAGACGATCAGATCGCATTCGCAGCCGAGCGAGGTGAACGCCGAGCAGGGCGAGGTCATCGTCGAGGGGCCCGACGGAGTCGCGGTCACCCTGACTCCGGACGCGGCGGAAGAGACCGGACGGCGGATGCTGAAAGCCGCTTCGGAGGCGCGGCAGCAGAGCCCCGACTGAGGCGGTCATTCCGCCTCGAGGTCCGCCGCGAGCCGAGCGGGCGCCGCCTCCTGGCGAAGCTGGTCCATCCGGCATTGCGCCGGCGCCTTGTCGGGCCGCCAGCGCAGGAATTTGGTGCCGTGGCGGAAGCGGTCGCCGGTGACATGATCGTAGCGCACCTCGGCGACCAGCTCGGGCCGAAGCGGCTGCCAATCCGCCGAACGATCGCTGCTCCAGCGGCTCGGCCCGCCCGGCGCGTTGCCGGTGAAGCCGGGCGGCTCGATCAGCGCCTCCAGCCGCCCGGTCAGCGCGGCCTTCTCGGCGGCCGGGATGGCCGAGGTGAAGCCGACATGATCGAGCAGGCCGCCATCGTCGTAGAGGCCGAGCAGCAGCGAGCCGACCAGCTTCTCCTCGGCGGCGTAGCGGAAGCCGCCGACCACGCAGTCGGCGGTGCGCAGCTGCTTCACCTTGAGCATCGCCCGCTCGCCGGGCCGGTAGGGCACGTCGCGGCGCTTGGCGACGACGCCGTCGAGCGCGCCGCCGGCGGCCCGAGCCATGCCGAGGCGACCGCGCCGGTCGAGCGTGCAGGGCGACAGCAGCAGATCCGGCGCGCCGGCAGCGGCGATGGAACGCCTCGAGCGCCGCGCGGCGCTCGGCCAGCGGCGCGATCGATCAGCCGCGTCCCGTCCAGCGCCAGGCAATCGAACAGCATCAGCTGCGCCGGCGTCTGCCGCGGCGAGCTTGCGGATCCGGCTTTCCGCCGGATGGAGGCGCATCTGCAGCGCCTCGAACGACAGCACGCCGCCGACCGGCGATGATCAGCTCGCCGTCGAGGACGAAGCGATCCGCCGGGCAGCGACCGCGACCAGCGCCTCGACCTCCGGGAAAGTAGCGGCCGAGCGGCCGCCCCGCCTTGGACTGGAGCGCGACCTCGCCGCCGTCGCGGAAGACGAGGCAGCGGAAGCCGTCCCATTTGGGCTCGAACTGCCAGCCCTCGCCGTCGGGCAGCGCGTCGACCGAGCTTCGCCTCCATCGGCGGCAGCGGCGGCGGCGATGTCGAGGCGGGCGAATCCGGTCATGACGCTCCTTCCGTTCGACTGCCGGCGACAGACGCCCGGCATTCGCCGCAGTTCCGCCACGCTTCGTCGACGACTGGTAAAACTCCTTAATCGTCAGGCCGCGACAATGCGGCGAATGACGGCGTGACCGCGATGAGCCGAGTCGATCGAGCCGGCCCAGCTCGTTGAGGCGAAACGGAAAATTACATAGGGTCGCAAGCGGACCGGGGAGGGTTATTCCATGTTGTTGTCGCGTCGGCAGATCATCGAGGCTGGAGCCGCCACCGGCGCGCTCGCCGCGTTGAGCTCGCCCCTGCTCGCCGCGGTCATCGATCCGCCCGGCCGGGACCGCCTTGCCGATCTGCGCATCGACGAGGTCGATCCGCCCGCGCCGCGCCGCGGCCCACCGTCGCCGTCGATCCGGTCATCGATCCGCGCATCGTCGCCCGCGCCCGCGCCTCGTTCGACCGCCACCGCGCCTCGCTCCGCCATATCGACGTCGTCGGCATCGCCGATTTCACCAAGGCGTCGGCGCGAGCCGCGCTTCTATCTGCTCGACACGAACAGCGGCCGCGTCACCCGCCACCTCGTCGCCCACGGCCGCGGCTCCGATCCCGCGCCATACCGGCTTCCTGCAGCGTTTCTCCAACCAGCTCGGCTCGGAGGCGAGCTCGAACGGCGCCTATGTGACCAGCGAATATTATCCGGGCCGCTACGGCCGCTCGATGCGGGTGCGCGGGCTCGACTACAGCAACAGCAATGCCGAGGCGCGGGCGATCGTCGTCCACTCCGCCTGGTATGCCGAGCCCAACGTGCTCGCGCGGCAATGGCCGCCTCGGCCGCAGCGAGGGCTGCTTCGCGCTTTCCCACACCAGCCTCCAGGAAGTGCTCGCGCGCCTCGGGCCCGGCCGCTTCCTCTACGCCGACCGGCTCGCCTAAGCCGTCCGCTGCTTCCTCCGCCGCTCGACCGGCGCGAGCGGCTTGACCGCCGGGCCGTGGATCACGCTCGCCGTCGAGCGCGAAGCGCGAGCCGTGGCAGGGGCAGTCCCAGGTCCGGTCGGTCTCGTTCCAGCCGACCAGGCAGCCCATATGGGTGCAGACCGCCGAGCACGGCGTGGAGCGCGCCCTCCTCGTCGCGAAAGCCGGCGACATTGTGGCCGTCGACCTTGAGGATCGCGCGCCTCGCCCGGCGCCAGCTCGTCGAAGCTCGTGCGGCTTGCGCGCGAGATAGCCGCCGATCAGGTGCGCGGCGACCTCGGCAGTGCCCTTGACGAACTCGGCGGCGCCGGCGATCGGCTTGATCCGGGTCGCGTCGAACAGCTTCGAGCCAGGGATTGTCGCGGCCCTCGATCAGGTCGGCGATCAGGATCGCCGCGGCGGTGCCGTTGGTGATCCCCCAGGCGTTGAAGCCGGTCGCGACCAGATAGGCGTCGCCGCAGCGACGACGACCAGCCGATGAACGGCGCATGGTCCATCGGCGTGTAATCCTCGTTGGTCCAGCGATAGTCGGCGCGTCACGCCGAAATGGCTCGGCGGCGAAGCGCTCGAGCTCGGCGAAGCTCGTCGCGCTCCTCGTCGACATGGCCGTGCTTGAAGGCTCGGGCCGGTGAAGATCAGCCAGGTCCTGCCCGTCGTCGTCGCGATGGCCGCGGGTCGAATGGCGCGGCGTCTCGACGCTGATATACATGCCGTCGGGCACCCGCGCCCGGCTCGGCGCGGCCCATGATCACCGGGTGCATGTGCGGATAAGTTCTCGGCGAAGAACAGGCCGATCTGGCCGAGCGGCAGATGGGTCGCCATCACGACGTGCTGCGCCCGGACGCTGCCGCCGTCGGTCGCGATCCGGTGCGGATCCCAGTCGGTCACCCGCGACTGCTCGAAGACGTGGCAGCCGTCGCCGGGCAAGGTCGCGGCCAGGCCCTTCACATATTTGACCGGATGGAATTGCGCCTGATCGTCCCAGCGCATCGCCGGCGAGCACATCGAACGGCAGGCCGGTGTCGCGGGTCAGCGAGGCGGGCAGGCCGAGCCGCCGCGCGGCCTCGACCTCCTTCTCGATCCGCGGCGACCTCGCTCTTCGTCGCTGCGTGTAGGTGAAGGCGGGCTTGCGCTCGAGGTTGCAGGCGATGCCGTGCCGCGCGGCCAGCTCGACGATGGTCGCGCACGCCGGTCTCGTTCGCCTCGGCATAGAGCCGCGCGCCGTCCGCGCCGAACTTGCTCTCGATGGTCGGTCAGAGCGATATTGTGCTGCGAGGTGATCTTGGCGGTCGACTTGCCGGTCACCTCCTCGCCGACCCGCCGCGCCTCGACGAGGGCGACCTTGAGGCCGCGGTCCTTGAGCATGCCGCGCCGTGGTGACGCCGACGATGCCGCCGCCGACGATCGGCGACGTCGGCCTCGATCTCGCCGGCGAGCGCCGGGAAGGCCGACGCCGGCGCGGTGGCGTTCCAATAGGATGAGGTGGTGCGCCATTCGCGGAGCTCCGGCTGGTTCAACTCAGCCGGAGAACCCCTGTCGCTGGCGACCGTTCCGGTGGATCAGTTGGCGCTCGCCTGCTGGACGCGCGCCGGGCCGGCCGCGTTCAGCGCCTGGCGCACCGGCGCGTCGCGGCCGTAAATGTCGTCATAGGTGACGATGTCGCCGTCGTTGGTCGCGGCCGCGGTGAAATAGGCGATGTAGACCGGGACCGGCGCGGCGAGCGCCGCCTGCTGGTTGCGGCCGGTGGCGATCGCGCGGTCGATCGCCGCGCGGTCCCACTGCGCCGGTCGGCGCCAGCAGCAAAGCGGCGAAGTCGCGGACGTTCTGGGTGCGGATGCAGCCATGGCTGAACGCGCGCACCGGCCGGCCGAACAACGCCTGCGACGGCGTGTCGTGCAGGTAGATGGCATGCTCGTTCGGCATCTCGATCTTGAGCCGGCCGAGCGCGTTGCGCGGCCCCGGCGGCTGGCGCACGGTCATGTAGCCGCCGTCGCGGCGGACCTGATAGCCGGCGCCGAAGCGGCCGCCATTTTCGCGGATGATGCTCTGCGGCACGTTCCACCACGGATTGATCGTCACCGCGGTGATCGTCGCGTTGAGCTGCGGCGTCGGCGTCCGCCGCGCGCCGACGACGGTGCGGTGGCGGGCGGTCACCCGGCCGTCGTCGACGAGGGCGGCGGTGAAGGCGGGCACGTTGACGAGGACGTGGCGGGCGCCGAGGCTGCGCGGCATCCAGCGCCAGCGCTCCATGTTGGTGCGGATGAGGTCGCGCCGCGCGGTATCGCTCTCCGGCGTGGCGGCGAGCGCGCGCTTGAGGCCGGCATATTGCGGATGGGTCGGCAGCAGCGCATCGAGCGCCGCGCCGACGCCGCCGCCGCGCATGCACCTGGGCGAGCAGCCGCTGCTGGCCGGCCGCGTCGAGCCCGGCATCGGGCATGTGCCAATCGACCCGGCTGCGGCCGCGCACCGAGCCGCCGCTGAGATCGGCGGCGAGCTGCAGGAAGATCTGGCTGGCGACCGGCGGTCAGCGCCGCCTCGTCGCCGCCGGCGATCGCGGCGCGCAGCCGGTCGGCCGAATAGCCGGCCGGGCTCGAGCCCCTCCTGCGCCGATCCCCTCGACATAGAGCAGCAGCTCCTGCGCCGTTTCGCGCCGCCAGGTCGGCGCTGGCGCGGCGCCGGCGCCGGCACCGGCGCCGCGGCGCCGGGCTCGGGCTGCGCCTGGGCGAGCGCGGCGGTCTGGATCGCGCCGGGCATGGTCGGGGAGGCGAGCAGGAGGACGAGCGCGCGAGAGGCGGAAAGGCCTGTCATGCGGCCCTTTTACGCAAGCGCGGCGCACTTCGCCAGACGGATTCTATGGCCTTACGCATCATGGAAAGCCGGCCCGGCGCGTCGCGCCGGGCCGCCGGCGACGGCTCAGGCCGCGGGGCTGCGGTTGCACCCAGCCGAAATAGGCGGCGACGACGCGCGAGGCCGGCGTGCAGCCAGACGTTGTTGCCGTGCAGCGGGACGAGGCCGAAGCAGTCGTCGAGGCTCGGAACGAGGCCGCAGATGGTCAGCAGCGCGTAGATGATCGCGACGCCGCGGGCGTAGCATCACCGACCCGCCGCGCGAGCGCGACGCGGCCAGGCCCCACAGGCCGAACAGGAGATGGACGATGTTGTGCAGCGTGTTCACCGGGAACATGCCGAGCAGCATCTTGTGGCCGTCGTCGGCCGCCATCGCCGCCGCCTTCGGGGGCCTGAAGCAATTGCGGAACGAAGCCGGCAATGCCGACCGCGAGAAAGACGATGCCGAAGATCATTGCGAATGTGCGCGTGCTCATCCCTGCTCTCCCCTTGTCCGATTGCCTTGCGCAACAATGCGACGCCGGAATCTAGAGCAGTTGACCGGCGCGTGCCAGTCATTTCGTCCCCGTCAGGATTTCGCAGTGCAGGCGGGCGGGGGGAGCGGCGGTTCAGGCGGCGTCGGAAATCGGCGGCCGCGCCTTCGAGCGAGGCGAGAAGACGGCGATCTGCTCGGCCGGCATGGCCGGCGCGTAGAGATGGCCCTGGAGACCGTCGCAGCCGGCCTCGAGCGCGATCTGCTCCTCCTCGCGGCAGGAAATGCCCTCGGCGACCACCTCGAGGTCCATGGCGTGGCCGAGCGTCACCGCGGCGCGGATGATCGCGACGCTCTGGTCGCGCGCGGCGATGTCGATGAACGAGCGGTCGAGCTTGATCTTGTCGACCGGGAAGCGGCGCAGGCAGGACAGCGACGAATAGCCGGTGCCGAAATCGTCGAGCACGATGCGGAAGCCGTCGCGGCGCAGCTCCTGGATGGTCTGGCCGCACAAGCGTGCCATGCTCGATGAACAGGCCCTCGGTGATCTCGAGCTCGAGCTGCGACGGCTCGACGCCTTCCTCCTCGGCGATCGCGCGCAAGCGTCGCGGCGAAGCGCGGCGCGCGGAACTGCAGCGGCGAGAGGTTGACCGCGATGTTGAGGTCGGGCCAGCGCCGCGCCATCCGGCAGGCGTCGCGGAACGCAATGCTGGCCGAGCTCGTCGATCACGCCGCATTCCTCGGCGATCGGGATCAGCTCGCTGGGGGCGATCGGGCCGAGCGTCGGATGATCCCAGCGCACCAGGCCTTCGAGCGCCGGTGACCTTGCCGCGGCTGCCGATGATCGGCTGGAAATGGAGGTCGAGCCCGCGGCCCTCGCGCAGCTGGCTGCGCAGGCTGATCTCGATCTGGTCGCGGCGCTGGACGTCGGCGTCCATCGCCTCGGTGAAGATGCGGAAGCAGTCGCGGCCGGCCGCCTTGGCGCGGTACATGGTGATGTCGGCCTTGCGCAGCAGCTCGGAGGCCTCGGCGACCTCCTTGGTGGCGAACACCGCGCCGATCGAGACGCCGACCCGCGCCTCGCGGTCGCCGATGATGAACGGCTTGCGGATGACCGCGATGATCCGCTCGCACAGGCGGCGGACGTCGGCCTCGCCCTTGGGGCTGACCTGGACGATGGCGAATTCGTCGCCGCCGATGCGGGCGACCGTGTCGGTCTCGCGCAGCAGCGAGCGCAGCCGCTCGCCGACCTCCGGACGAGCTTGTCGCCGGCATTGTGGCCGAGCGTGTCGTTGACCTGCTTGAAGCGGTCGAGATCGAGCATGAGCAGGGCGACCTGCTCGCCCGAGCGGCGGTAGCGGGTCAGCGCCTGGCTGAGCCGGTCCTCGAGCAAGGCGCGGTTGGCGAGCCCGGTGAGCTGGTCGTGCAGCGCCTGGTGCTGGGCGTTCGCCTCGCGCGCCTCGAGCTCGTCGACCAGGTCGACGATCGACTTGTAGAGGAAGGACATGACGAGGATGACCGCCACCGCGGAGGTGAGCGCGATCGGCCAGATCGAGCCGAACAGCTCGATCCGCGAAACGGACGTCGTCCTTGACGATGCTGACGGTGGCGAAGTTCGTCAGGACGAGCGTCGCCACGGCGGCAGACACAATCGGCGGACCGACTTTGCGCGAGTATCTCACTACATTCTCCCCGGACGACGGGAGGAATACCAGCGCAGCGGTTAACAAATTCCTCAGTCGGACCTGCGCCGACGAACTATTTGGAACCGCTTCCGGCGGGTCCGCGTCCGGAGATGGAGAAGTCGACGCCCTGGGCGAGCGGCAGATCGCGGCTGTAATTGATCGTGTTGGTCGCGCGGCGCATGTAGGCGCGCCAGCTGTCGGAGCCGCTCTCGCGGCCGCCGCCGGTCTCCTTCTCGCCGCCGAACGCGCCGCCGATCTCGGCGCCCGACGGGCCGATATTGACGTTGGCGATGCCGCAATCGGAGCCGGCGGCGGAGAGGAACGTCTCGGCCTCGCGCAGGTCGGTGGTGAAGATCGACGAGGCGAGGCCCTGCGGCACCGCGTTCTGCAGCGCGATCGCCTCGTCGAGGTCGCGATAGCGAAGCACGTAGAGGATCGGCGCGAAGGTCTCGCTGACCATCACCGCGCTCTGCGCCGGCATCTCGACCAGAGCCGGGCGGACGTAGCAGCCGTCGAGCGGCTCGCCGCCATGGACGGCGCCGCCCTGCGCCCGCGCCTCGCCGAGCGCCGCCTGCATCGCCGCGACCGCCGCCTCGTCGATCAGCGGCCCGACCAGAATGCCGTGCTCGAGCGGATCGCCGACCGCGACGCTCGACCAGATCGCGCTTCAGCCGCGGCACCAGCGCGATCGTAGATCGCCTCGTGGACGATCAGCCGGCGCAGGCTCGTGCAGCGCTGCCCGGCCGTCCCCATCGCGGCGAAGGCGATCGCCCGCTCGGCGAGGTCGAGATCGGCCGAGGGCGCGACGATCATCGCATTGTTGCCGCCGAGCTCGAGCAGGCTGCGCCCGAACCGCGCCGCGACGCGCGGGCCCAGCGCCCGGCCCATCCGCGGTCGATCCGGTCGCCGAGACGAGCGGCACGCGCGGATCGTCGGCCAGCGCCTCGCCGACCTCGCGCCCGCCCTGGACGACCTCGAGCAGGCCCGCCGGCGCGTCGCCGAACCGCTCCGCGGCCCGGGCGAACAACGCGGCGACCGCGGCGGCGCAGAGCGGCGTCTTCTCCGACGGCTTCCAGACCACGCTATCGCCGCAGACGAAGGCGAGGCAGGCATTCCACGCCCAGACCGCGACCGGGAAGTTGAACGCCGAGATCACCCCGACCACGCCCGAGCGGATGCCAGGTCTCCATCATCCGGTGGCCGGGCCGCTCGGTGGCGATGGTGAGGCCGTAGAGCTGGCGCGAAAGGCCGACCGCGAAATCGCAAATGTCGATCATCTCCTGGACCTCGCCGAGGCCCTTCGGAGAGGATCTTGCCGCACTCGCGGCTGACCAGCCGGCCGAGCGCGTCCTTCTCCTCGCGCAGCACCTCGCCGAACAGCCGGACCAGCTCGCCGCGCCGCGGCGGCGGCACCAGGCGCCAGGCGAGGAAGGCGTCGTGGGCGCGGCCGACCGCGGCCGCGACGTCGTCGCGCGAAGCGCCGCGGACCCGGGCCGATGACCCGGCCGTCGATCGGCGAGACCGCCTCGATGTCGCCCTCGCCGAACGAGGCGCCGCCGAGGCCGAGCGGCGACCGGAGCGCGGCGAATTCGGCGCGCGAATTGAAATCACTCATTGCCATCTTCCTCCAACAGCGGCGCACTGCCCGGAATCGCGGCCGCTGGAAATAGCCGCTCGCCTTTTGACGACGCTCCTCTGCTGGGTTAGGCTCGCCGGAGCGGCCCCGTAGTGTCGTTCGATCGCCTGGAGGACACGATAATGAGCTCCGACCGCCCCGCCGTTACCATGCTCACGTTCGCGCCGACGCTGGACAGCGAGCAGGCGCGCCTGCTGCTCTCTTATTACGGCGTTCGCTATCGCGAGCGCGACCATCTGATGCCGTTCGTCCTGTTCCCGGCCTGGCTCCGGGCGGGCAGCACCGACGTGCCCGTGGTCTATGGCAAGGGCGTCAAGCTCGCCAAGCCGCGGCCGATCGCCGAGCATTATGACTCGACGGTCCCCGCCGGAATTCAGGCTGATCCCGGCCGAGCAGCCGCTCGCCGGCCAGGTCGAGGCCGACTGGCAGCTCTACAACGGGACGATGTCGGCCGGCACGGCGATCTTCGCTTATTACCATTTGCTGCCGGAGCGGAAGCTGATGGCGCCGGTCTTCGCGGCGCCGACCTCCTGGTGGGAGCGGCTGATCATGCCGGTCTTCTATCCGCTGATGCGCAAGATGATCGCGGCGAAGCTCAAGCTCAGCCCCGAAGCCGCCGAGGTGGCGTACGGCCAGATCCTGTCCAGCTTCGCCGAAACCGACGCCCGGGTCGCCGACGGCCGGCTCTACCTCAACGGCGACCGGATGACGCTCGGCGACATCGCGCTCGCCGCCGCGGCCGCGCCCCTGATCCTGCCGCAGGGCTACGACACGCCGATGCCGACGCTCGAGCAGATGCCGCCGGCCGATGCGGACCCTGGGCACCGAATTGCGCGCCCGCCCGACCGCGGCCTTCGTCCAGCGCTTCTATTCGGAAGGGCTGCCGGCGGCGCGCGCCAGGCTCGCCGCGGCACGGGCCGCTTAGGCGCTCATTTCAGCCGCCGGGCGAGGGCCTCGGCGGCGGCCGGATTGCGGACCTTGGCGCCGCTGATGAAGAAGGCGAAGGTATCGCGCGGCGTCACCTGGGCCTTGGCGTCGCTGACATAAGCGAGCCCCGCCGGGCTTTCGCCGGCCGCCCAGCCGCGCGCGACCTTCGCCCAGCGGTCGAGCGCCTCCTCGCCATAGCCCGCCGGCTCCTCCTCGCGCGCGCGCTGCAGCCGCGCATAGACGAAATCCGCCGTCACGTCGGCGATCTCGGGATAGACGTCGTGATCGGCGAACACGATCGCGACGTTCGCCGCCCGCGCCATTGCCACGAACTCGCGGCACTTGAAGCTTTCGTGCCGGACCTCGAGCGCGTGGCGAAGCGCGATGCCGTCGCGGCTGACCGGCAGCAACATCAGGAAGGCGCGCAACTCCTCCGGGTCGAACCTCTTGGTCGGCGCGAGCTGCCACAGGATCGGCCCCAATTTGTCGCCCAGCTCGGTGAAGCCCTGGGCGCAGAATTTGCCGATCGACTCGCCCGCATCGCCGAGCATCTTGCGGTTGGTGCAGAAACGCGACGCCTTGACCGCGAACTTGAAGCCGTCGGGTACCATCTTCGCCCAGCGCGCGAACAGTTGCCGGCGACTGCAGTCTTGTAATAAGTCGCGTTGATCTCGGTCGCGTTCAGCCGCGTCCCGAGATGCTCGAGCTGCTTCGTCTTGGCGAGGCCGGCGGGATAGAAGGTCCCGCGCCAGGGATCGAAGTCCCAGCCGCCGATGCCGATGTAGATCCTGGCCATGGCGCCTCCTTAAGCGGTTGACCGCGAGTCGCCTAGTGAACGTCCGCCGGGGACTGGCATCGACCGGTTTCCACGCATAGGCTGGCGCCATGAAAGACATGCTTCTCGTCGGCGCCGGCAAGATCGGCGCCATGATCACCGAATTGCTGGCGAACAGCGGGCAATATGGCGGCGGCAGCGATTACCGGGTGACCGTCGCCGATCATTCCGACGAGGCGCTGCGCAAGGTCGCGAGCCATGAGCGAGTCGATGTCCTGAATCTCGACGTGACCGATCGGGACGCCCTGAACCAGGCCCTGGCCGGCAAGTTCGCGGTGCTGTCGGCGGTGCCCTTCTCGTTCACCCGCCACGTCGCGGACGGCGCGGCCGCCGCCGGGGTTCATTATTTCGACCTGACCGAGGACGTCGAGACGACTCGCCACGTGGCCGGGCTCGCCGAAACGGCCGGCTCGGTCATGATGCCGCAATGCGGCCTCGCGCCGGGCTTCATCTCGATCGCCGGCGCTCATCTGGCGAGGCGGTTCGACGAGCTCGAGGAGGTGCGGCTGCGGGTCGGCGCGCTGACTCAATTCCCGACCAACGGTCTCAAATACAATCTGACCTGGTCGACGGCGGGCCTGATCCACGAATATCTGCAGGGCTGCGAGGCGATCGTCGACGGCAAGATGCGAGTCGTCGAACCGCTCGAAGGCTATGAAACCTTTTCGCTCGACGGCACCGATTATGAGGCGTTCAACACGTCCGGCGGCCTCGGCACGCTGTGCGGAAGGCTGCCGGCCAGGAACCTCAACTACAAGACCGTGCGCTATCCCGGCCATTGCGAGATCCTGAAGCTGCTGATCCGGGATCTGGGGCTGGGCAAAAGGCCGGAGCTGCTCGTCGAGATTTTCGATTCCGCGCTGCCCATCGCCTATCAGGACGTCGTCCTCATCTTCGTCACCGCGATCGGCCGGATCGACGGCGAGCTGAAGCAGGAGAGCTACGCGCACAAAGTCTATTCGCGAGTCGACGGGGCCGGCCGGCGCTGGAGCGCGATCCAGATCACGACCGCCTCGGCGATCTGTGCGGTGCTCGATCTGGTGCGCGCGGGCCAATTGCCCCAAACCGGTTTCATCCATCACGACGAGGTCGATTTCGACCGCTTCGTCGCGAACCGCTTCGGCAAGCATTACGCCTGATCGCGCGGCCGCAAGTCGGCATGACACCGGGATCGGGCGTACCGCTCATCCTGAGGAGGGACTGAGCCTGGCGAAGGCCCGTCTCGAAGGACCATCACTGTGCGTCCTTCGAGACGCCGTTTCGACAAGCTCAACGGCTCCTCAGGATGAGCGGGTCAGGCAAGGCGAAAACGCCCTAAGCATCTGCATCGCTTCTGCACGGCATGAAGGCAGTGCATCCATCGCGCGCGGATCATCGCTGAACGCGCCGCTGCCATCGTCCCCGCCATCAACGGCAAGAGGGGACGACGACGATGACCCAAGGACAGGCTGCCCGGTTCGGCGGCGATTACAGCTTCATCCTCAAGCTGGTCGGGACGGCCGCCCTGGTCGCTTTGGCCGATCTTCTCTTCTACCTTCGCCCCGCCGGCTCGACGCTCGGCCTGTTCGCTCTGGTCATGCTCGGCCTCATGCTCTTCGTCCGGCCGGACATGCTGCGCAGCTGGCCGCCGCGCGGCGCCGTCGCCGCCGCCACTTTGTTCGCGCTGGCCCTCGCCGCCGACCCGACTCCGCTCGCCGCCATGCTTTACTGGACTGCCCTCACCCTCGCCGCGCTGATGCCGCGCGCCGCCGGCTTCGACGACGGCTGGCGCTGGGCGCAACGGCTCGGCCTCAATCTCCTGCTCATCCCCTTCGGCCCGTTCCGCGACCATATCATCGCCCGCCGGGCGCGACGGCGGCGCGGCCGGCCGGCCGGAATCGCCCGCAAGCTGCCGGTGCTGATCGTGCCGGTGGCCGGCAGCATCGTCTTCCTGACCCTGTTCGCCGAAGCCAATCCGGTGATCTACGACGCCCTCGCCGGCCTCGATTTCGCGCCCGATTTCGATTTCGACACGATCGGCCGAATCCTTTTCTGGGGCGCCGTCTTCGTCCTCGTCTGGAGCGTGCTTCGGCCAGGCCGGGCGCGGCTGGCCCCGGCGGGGCCCGGCATCGACCCGGATTTCGCGCTGCCCGGAATCACCATCGCCTCGATCACTTTGTCGCTGGCCGCGTTCAACCTGATCTTCGCGGTGCCAGAACGGCCTCGATCTCGCCTTCCTGTGGAGCGGCGCGGCTCTGCCCGAAGGGATGACGCTCGCCGAATATGCGCATCGCGGCGCCTATCCGCTGATCGCCACCGCTTTGCTCGCCGGCCTGTTCGTCCTGGTCACGCTCCGGCCCGGCTCGGCGAGTGCGGGATCGCGTCCCATCCGGCTGCTCGTTACCTTGTGGATCGCCCAGAACCTGATGCTGGTCGCCTCGACGATGCTTCGCACCGTCAATTATATCGAGGCCTATTCGCTGACCCGGCTGCGCATCGCCGCCTTGATCTGGATGGGCCTGGTCGCGATCGGGCTCGCGCTGATCTGCTATCGCCTGCTGCGCGACAAGAGCGGCGCCTGGCTGATCAACGCCAACATGCTCGCCGCTTTGGTCGTTCTCGCCGCCGCTTCGACCGTCGATCTCGGCCGGACGGCCGCCGCCTGGAACGTCCGCCATGCCCGCGAGGCAGGCGGCGCCGGCGCCGCGCTCGATCTTTGCTATCTCAACCGTCTCGGCCCGTCGGCCCTGCTGCCGCTGATCGAGCTCGAAAGCGGCCGAATCCCCGCCGAGCTTCGCGACCGGGTCGCCTGGCTGCGCAGCCGGACCATGGACCGGCTCGGCCGGGACCAGGCCGACTGGCACAGCTGGACCTGGCGCGGCGCGCGGCGCCTCGAAACGGCCAATGCCCAGGCCGCCGCGCTTCGCCTCCCCCGCCATCGCGGCGAAGGGCGCCAGTGCGACGGCCGCCCCTTCCCGCCCCCGCCGCCGCTCCCGCAGGTGGTCGCGCCGCCGGCGGCCGCTCCGCAGGGCGAGCCGGTCCCCGAAATCGCGGTTCCGGAGGACGAGGCGGCAACGCCCAAGCCTTTGACAGCGCCGGCCGAGCGGTGAATGAGATGTACGCGATGAGCCACCGCATCCTGATCGTCGACGACGACCCGCATATCCGTGCGGTGCTGAGCTTCGCGCTCGGCAAGGCCGGGATGCAGACCGCCGAGGCCGGCGACGGCGAAAGCGCGCTCGGCGCGATCGCCGCCCAGCGCCCCGATCTCGTCGTGCTCGACATCAACATGCCGCGGATGAGCGGCCTCGACGTCTGCCGCAAGCTTCGCGCCAGCGACGACCTGCCGATCCTGTTCCTGTCGTCGCGCGACGACGAGATCGACCGGGTGCTCGGCCTCGAGCTCGGCGGCGACGATTATGTCGTCAAGCCCTTCTGCCCGCGCGAGGTGGTTGCCCGGGTCAGCGCGATCCTGAAGCGCGGCGGCCGGGCGCTCGAGGAAGCGGGCGCTCAGCGGCCGATCAGCCGCAACAAGCTGCGGCTCGACCCGCAATCCTGGGAAGCGCATTGGGGCGACGAGCCGGTCGCGGTGACCGTCACCGAGTTCCAGCTGCTGCTGCTGCTCGCCAGCCTGCCCTCCAAAGTGTTCAGCCGCGATTCGATCATCGATCGGCTGCACGGCCCCGGCTTCGCCATCACCGACCGGACGATCGACAGCCATATCCGCAACCTGCGCGCCAAATTCGCCGCCGCCGGCGGCGCCGACCTGATCGAGACGCGCGCCGGAATCGGCTATCGGATCGGCGCCTGCCGGGGCGGCGCTGCTTGATCGCAGGCGTCAAGGCCGTCCTCAAGCGCCGCTGGCCGTCGCTCAGGCTGCGCACCATATTGTTCGCGACCCTGCTGTTCGTCGCCGCTCTGCCCGGCATCGGCGCGGTCTTCCTGCGAGTCTACGAAAACACCCTGGTCCAGCAGACCGAGGCCGAGCTGATCGCCCAGGGCGCGGTGCTGACCAGCGCCTATCGCAGCTTTTGGGGCGAAGGAGACCGCCCGGGGGAGCCGCGCGTTCGGCCGCGGCGCGAGGCGCCGACCATCGACCTTTCCGCCATGCCGGTACTCGTCGAGCAGCCCGCCCCGCGGCCGCGGGCCGGCCCGTTCGAGCCCCGCGCGCTCGATGTCGCCGCGGCGCTGCGCCCGATCGCCGCCGACAGCGCGCTCACCACGCTGGCCGCGATCCGAATCCTCGACCGCCACGGCCAGGTGCTGGTCGGCCGAGGCGATACCGGCCTGAGCTACGCCGATCTCCCCGAAGTGCGGGCGGCGCGCTCGGGCGGCTCCGCAGACCGTGCTTCGCCGCCGCGGCGACTATCGGGCGCGCTATCCGTTCGAATTCCTGAGCCGCGCCTCGGCGATCCGGGTCCACCATGTCCGGCCGATCCTGGCGGACGGGCGAGGTGGTCGGCTTCGTCATGCTGTCGCGTAGCCCGCGCGGCCTGTTCCTCGGCATCTACCAGGACCGCGGCAAGATCGCGCTCGGCGCCGGCCTCATCCTCCTGACCCTGCTCGTCCTCGCCGGCCTGCTCTCGCGCGGCATCGTCCGGCCGATCGAGGCCTTGGGCGCGGCGACCGAAAATGTCGCCCGCGGCGCCGTCGCCATCCCCGATCCGCCGGCGACGGCGGCGGTCGAGATCCGCGCCCTCTACGCCAATTTCGCCTCGATGGCCGAGCGGATCGAGCGGCGCTCGCGCTACCTGCGCGATTTCGCCGCCGCCGTCAGCCACGAGTTCAAGACTCCGATCGCCGGGATCAGCGGCGCGATCGAGCTGCTCCAGGATCATGAAGGGACGATGAGCGCCGGCGAGCGAAGCCGCTTCCTCGCCAACGCCGCCGCCGACGCGGCCCGCCTCTCGCTGCTGCTCGAACGGCTGCTCCATCTCGCCCGCGCCGACATGGCGGTCGCGGCCGATGGCGCGGTGACCCCGCTCGAGGCGCCGCTGCGCGCCGTCGCCGACGCGATGCGCGGCGCTCATCTCGCCATCGATCTCGATCTGCCGCCCGCCTTGCCGGCGGCGGCCGCCGCCGCCGAGCTCGTCGAGACGGTGGTCCAGATCCTGATCGAGAACAGCCGCCAGGCCGGAGCGACCGAGATCCGAATCGCCGCGGCGCCGCGCGGGGACCGGATCGCGCTCATTGTCGCCGACAATGGCGGCGGCGTCCCCCCCGCCGACAGCGAGCGAATCTTCGAGCCCTTCCACACCGGCCGCCGCGAGCAGGGCGGAACCGGCCTCGGCCTTTCCATCGCCCGCTCGCTGCTCGCCTCCTGCGGCGGCACGATCTCCAGCCTGCCCGCCGCGGCGGGCGCCTGCTTCGAGGTCGAGCTGCCCGCCGCCGGGGGCTAGGAAAGCCCGGCCGGGAAGCGCGCGAAATCCCGGTTCGTCACCGCGTCGACCTCGGCGCGGTAGGATGGGTAAGCGGGATGGTCCGACGCGATCCTGCCGAACACAGGCTCGGCGCCCTCGCCGACCTTGAGCAAGGCGATCGGGCAGGCCGCCGGCACGAGCTGCGAGCCGTGGCCGACCAGGAGGGTGGTGAGGATCCCGTAAAGCGATCCGGCGATGGTCGGCCGGCCGAGGATCGCCAGCCGATACTGGCCGGCCTCGCTGGTCACCAGGTAGATATGGCCGGAAAGGTGGGGCAGCGAGACCGCGCCGTGCTGGGCGAAATTGTCCAGCCGCTCGGATTCGGCGAACAGCAGGCGCGAGGACGACTCGTCCCAGCGGATGGTGACGAGATAGGCGTGAATGCCGGGATCGGCCCCGAACAGAGGCCGTAATGTCAGATAACGTCCCTCCAGCCAGCGCACCGCGCCGTGCCCGTAGCCGCCAAGCTCGTCGGGCGCCGCGCCGCTCGCGGCGGCCGGCGCCGGCGCCGCCCCGCGCAGCGAGGTGCCGAGCGCCTCCTCCAGCCGGATCACCGTCGCCAGCGTGAAGGAGCGGCTCCCCGAGAGCGCCTTTTCCAGAGTCGAGATGCTGATACGGGCGAGATCGGCCAGCGCCTGGCGTGAAATGCGCCGGCGCGCCAGCTCCTCGCGCACCTTGCGGGCGATCTCCGCCGCCCGCGCCTCGTCGAGCCATTCGTCCTGCAGCATCGCCCCTCCGATCCGCACAAATCCGCACATATTCCGACAGGCCCGCAATGGCCAGCCGCGAGTGGCGGTTCACGGCCGAAGATTGGCAATGATGATCGTGGCTGTGCGGCGATGCGGCCCTCTAACTGCAAGGCTCCTCTCATTGGGAGCTGAAGCAATGTCCTCCAGATCGTCTCACCCGGCCCAGGCGCGCCATCCGAGGCGCACCGCGATCGGCCTTTCCATCCTGTTCCTGCTCTCGCTCGCCGCCTTCGCCGCTTTCTCGATGGCGCGGGCCGCCGATGGCGAAGCGGAGCCGGACGAGATCGCCGCCGGCACATTGATGCTGCTGCCGCGCGGCGGCGGCGCGGCGCTGCCCGCCGTCCGCCTCGGCACCCATTATGAGGTGCGGGTCAGCGGCCGGATCGCCCGCACCCGGGTCGTCCAGGCGTTCCGCAACGGCGGCCGGCAATGGGCGGCCGCGACCTATCTCTATCCGCTGCCCGAGGAGGGCGCGGTCGATTCGCTGAAGATGGTGGTCGGCCAGCGGGTCATCGTCGGCGAGATCCGGCGCCGCGCCGAAGCCGCCGAAATCTACGAACGGGCAAAGGCCGCGGGGCAGAAGGCGGCGCTGGTCGAGCAGCAGCGGCCGAACATGTTCACCACCCGCGTCGCCAACATCGCGCCGGGCGAGACGGTGCTGATCGAGATCGAATATCAGGCGCCGGTTCAGGTGCGCGGCGGCGACTATTCGCTTCGCCTGCCGCTCGTGGTCGGGCCGCGCTACGTGCCGCCGCGGACTCTGACCGGCAACGAAGCTCTCGCCGACGCGAACGCCGTCACCGCGCCTTTGCTCGACCCGCGCCGCAGCGCCCCGCTCAATCCGGTGTCGATCGAGGTCCATCTCCAGCCCGGCTTTCCGATCGCCAACCTCGCCAGCCCCTATCACCGCATCCGGACCGAGGAGGGGGCGGACGGCGGCCGAATCGTCCGCCTCGCCGACGGCGAGGTTCCGGCCAATCGCGATTTCGAGCTCGGCTGGCGCTCGGCCGCCGCCGACTCCGCGATCGGCCTGTTCCGCGAGCGGGTCGGCAGCCATGACTATTTGATGGCGATGCTGACCCCGCCGGTCGACGACCGCCGCCGCCCGGCGCCGCCGCGCGAGATGATCTTCGTCATCGACAATAGCGGCTCGATGGCGGGCGCATCGATGGAGCAAGCCAAGACCAGCCTGATCCACGCGCTGATGACGTTGCGGCCGACCGACCGGTTCAACGTCATCCGCTTCGACGACACGATGACTCAATTGTTCGACTTGCCGGTGGCTGCGACTCCGGACCAGGTCGCCCTGGCCGAGCGCTTCACCAACGCGCTCGAAGCGACCGGCGGCACCGAGATGCTGCCCGCCTTGCGCGCCGCGCTCGTCGATCCGACGCCGGCCGACGGCCGAATCCGCCAGCTCATCTTCATGACCGACGGCGCGATCAGCAACGAGGCGGAGATGCTGGCGGCGCTCGGCTCGTCGCGCGGCCGGAGCCGGGTGTTCATGGTCGGCATCGGCTCGGCGCCCAACAGCCATTTGATGGGCCGCATGGCCGAGGTCGGCCGCGGCGGCTACACCCATATCGGCGACACCGGCGAGGTGAACGCGCGGATGGCCGAGCTGCTCGACCGGCTGACCCGGCCGGCGATCACCGACCTCGAGGTTCGGATCGCCGGCTCGAACGCCGAGATCACCCCGCGGCAACTGCCCGACCTCTATGCCGGCGAGCCTCTCGTCGTGCTGGCGCGCGGCGAGCGGCTCGACGGGACGCTGGAGGTCAGCGGCCGGATCGGCGGCAGGCCGTGGCGGCGCTCGGTCGCCCTTGCCGACGCGGTCGAAGGCCCCGGCGTCGCCAGACTGTGGGCGCGGCGGCGGATCGCCGAGGTCGAAGTCGCAGCGACGCTCGGCGCGATCGAGCAGCAGGCGGCGACCGATGCGATCGCCCGCCTCGGCCTCGATTTCGGCCTCGTCAGCCGCGAAACAAGCCTGGTCGCGGTCGACCGCACGCCGAGCCGGCCGAGCGGCGCCCGCCTCACCGAGGAGGAGCTGCCACTGAACCTGCCGCACGGCTGGGACTTCGACGCCCTGTTCGGCGGCGACGCCAATGCCGGCGAACGCGGCGCCCAGCCCGACGACCAGGCCGAGCAGCTCGATCTGCCGCAGACCGGCACCGACGCCGCCACGCTGATCCGGAACGGCGCGCTGCTGCTGCTGCTCGCCCTCGCCGGCCTCGCCGCGCTTCGCCGGAGGAAATCGGCATGCGCATGAGGCCGATCGCCGGGAGGCGGGCGCTCGCCCGCCTCCCCTTCCTGCTGCTCGCCGGCCTTGGCCTGTGGCTGATCGGCCAGGGCGCGGTCATTCCCGCCAAGGCCTGGCTCGCCCAGCTCCTGCTCGAGCGCGCCTTCGCGGAAAGCGTCGCCACCGGCACGCCCGCCCGGCCCTGGCCCTGGGCCGACGCCGCGCCGGTCGCGAAGATCCGGGTGCCCCGGCTCGGCGTCGAGGAGATCGTCCTTTCGGGCGGCTCGGGCGAGGCGATGGCGTTCGGGCCGACCCTGCTCCCCGGCGGCGGCCGGCTCGGCGAGCGCGGCACCGCCGTCTTCGCCGCCCATCGCGACACCCATTTCCGCTTCCTCGCCGATCTCAGGCCGGGCGACGTCATCGAGATCGAGGAGATCAATGGACGAACGACTCGCTACATCGCCGGCCGCGGCCGGGTGGTCCGCTACGACGCCTTCGCCGTCGACCGGCACGCCCGGCGCCGGTCGATCGCTCTCGCGACCTGCTGGCCGCTCGGCGGCACCGGCCGCGGCGCGCTGCGCTACGTCGTCGGCGCCGACCAGGCGGCGTGACCGGCCGGGGCGGCAGGATTCGAGCCTGCGCGATCGCGCGATGAACCCTTTTCTGGACCCTGCCTAGCCCTCCTGCTGAACCCGGGGGCAGACCGAAAATGGGCCGCTCGGGCCATGGCGCTTAACCGCCTGGAACGTGAAGCTGCCTCTTTTCTGCAACCGGGGATGGCGGTGAAGGTACGCGCGCTGATCGGACCGATGTCGAGCCCCGCCGGGCGGCAAGGCATCGCGCGCCTGCTCGCCGCGGCGCCGCGCGGCTATCGCAGCGCCATCGCCGCCGATAAATGCGACGCCTGGGAGGATGTGCTCGAGCGTCTCGCGGCCGAGCCGTTCGACGTGCTGATCGCGGAGTTCGGCACCGGCAGTCCGGCGATCGACCGCCTGTTCCAGCTCCAGCCCAAGCTCTCCGTCATCGAGGTGGACCTGGTCGGGGGCACCACCAACGTCCACGTCTTCGACGTCGGCAGCGAGACGCTGATACGGCTCGCCGAATGGCTGTCCCGCGAGGCCGGGCTGACCGGCGCCAACGACACGATCGCCCGGATCACACACGCCCGGCCGCAGCTTTTTCTCGCGGCGAACGAGCCGAGCGAAGCGCCCGAGGCAGTGCCGGCGCCAGTGCCGGAACCGGAGCCGGAGCCGGAGCCTGCAGCGGAAATCGCGGCTGCGCCCCTTGACCCACCGCGTCCGCCGCCGCCACCAGCTCCGCCGCCACCGCCTGCGCCTCCGCCTCCGCCTCCGCCGCCGCCGCCGCCGCCTCGCCTGGCAGCGCGGGTCGTGGCGATACGCCGCGATCCTTATGCCGATGCCGACGAACAATTGGGCGACCTCGTCACCTGGCTGGCGCTGAGGCTCAACCTCGCCCTTGCTCGGGCGGAGAGCGAAACGGCGGGCCAGGACGTCTCCAACTGGGCGATGACGGCGGCCCGAGCCCAGGCGCTGCTTGGGCAACGCGCCGCAGCGCTGCCGCTCCCGGAGCTGGCCGCCGAATTCCACGAAGCGGACTTGCGCCTGGCCGCCCGCGGCGCTTCCGCGACGGGATTGCCGTTGACTCGCCTCGCAGCCGCGTTCCAGCTCGATAAGCTCGAACGTCAGATGCTCTACTTCGCTCTCGCTCCCGAGCTGGACGGTCGCTTCGCACAAGTGTTCGGCTTCCTCGCCGACGACCTGACCCAGCGCCGGCCGAATGCCGCCATCCTGGCCGAGCTGGTCGACGACATGGGCGGCGCCTGGCACGTGCGGCAGCGTCTCTCCGGCGATCGCCCGTTCGCGCGCTTCGGGTTGATCGTTGCGCGACGGGCCGATCTGCCCGGCGCGCCCGACACCCAGATCCCGCTCGCGCTGCCGCCCGATGTCGCGTCCTTCCTGCTCGAGGGCGCAACCGCCCGCCCGGGGGAATGGAAGCTGCTCGATCCGGCAGATCCGGCGAAAGTCAGCTTCGACCTCCAGGCGGCGCCGGTCGTCGCCGCGGCCCGCGCCGCGGGCAAGGAGGCGAGCCCGACGCCGGTCGTCCGCCTCGTCGCGGCGGAAGGCGAAGAGCTGTGGCTGGCCGAGCAGCTCGCCGCCGTCGGCATCCGCGCCCTTATCGGTACGCTGACCGCGCCCGCCGACGCGGCCGCTGCCGATCTCAAGGACAAGATTCGCATGTTCGCGCGCCAGGCCCGCCTCGCCGATGCGGTCCTGATCGTCGCCGGACTGGATTCGGCGCCGGCGACGCTACGGCCGGAGCTTTGCGCGTGGCTCGCCGCGACCTTTTCCGCGGAGCTCAAGCTGCTCGTCCTGCAGGGCAGGCATGTCGACCCGATCTGGCTCCGCGAGGCGCCGGGAGGCGTGCTCGAAATCGGGCGCGACCTCGCGTCACGTGAAGAGCGCGCCACGATCTGGACACGAGCCGCCGCCGCCCGCGGGCTCATGCTGTCAGGCGAGGCCGCGCGCGAACTGGCGGCCACCTTCGCCTTCACCCGAGCCCAGGCGGAGGCGGCTCTGGCGCTTGCGCTCGGCGGCGGCGGCACCGACACGAGCGAGACGGCCGACGAGGCGTTGCGCCACGCGGCGCGGCTCGTTTCGAAAGCCTCGGCTCCCCCGTCCGTCCGAAGGGTCGAGACCGGCCTCGGCTGGGAGGACATCGTCCTGCCGCCGCCGATCGAGGCGGAGCTGCGCAGCATCCCGTCGCAGGTCCGGCACGCCGAAACGGTGTGGGAGCAATGGGGCTTCGGCGAACGCGTCCCCTACGGCCAGGGGATCGCCGCCCTCTTCGCCGGGCCGAGCGGCACCGGCAAGACGATGGCCGCCCAGATCATCGCCCGCGAGCTCGGATCGGCCCTGTTCCAGGTCGATCTCGCCAAGACCGTGTCGAAATATATCGGCGAGACCGAAAAGGCGCTCGACACCATATTCGACGCCGCCGAGGCGGCGAGCGCGGTGCTGCTGTTCGATGAGGCGGACGCGCTGTTCGGCAAGCGCTCCGAGGTTCGCGACGCTCACGACCGCTACGCCAATCTCGAAGTCGCCTATCTGCTGCAGCGGATCGAGGCCTATCGCGGCCTCGCCATCCTCACCACCAACCTCAAGCAGAATCTCGACGCCGCCTTCCTGCGCCGGCTCCGCTTCATCGTCGACTTCCCGATGCCCGACGCCGACAACCGGCTCGCCATCTGGACGCGCATGTTTCCCGAGGAGGCGCCGGTCGGCGGCGACGTCGACGTTTCGCTGCTCGCGCGCCAGCTGCCGCTGTCCGGCGGAAATATCGAGCAAAGCGTCGTCAACGCCGCCTTCAAGGCCGCCGAGGACGGCGGCGTGATCCGCATGCGCCACCTCGTCGCCGCCACCCGCGCGGAGCTTGTCAAGATCGGCATGGAAAGCGCCGGCCGCGGCCTCACCCATCTCGTCGCCGAGGGCGACGCAGCCGGAGGCGAGCCGTGAGCGCCACCGCCCTTTTCGACACGACGATGGCGCTGGCGCGCCGAATCCGGCAGGCCACGGGCCTCGAAGTCCATATCGGCTCGCCGCTCAAACGGGAAATGGGCGACGCCCGAATCGCGCTGTCGCTGGTCCACATCCAGCCCAACGCGGCGCTGCGCAACACACCGCGTTATGCCGCGCCGCCGTCCTCGGCGCCGGTCACGGCGCCCGCGCCGCTGGTCGACGCCGTCCCCTTCGATCTCCACTATCTGATCACCTGCTACCGCCCGCCGACGGCCGGCGGCATCGCGCCGCCGGAACCGGGCGAGCTGGGCAACCTCGGGCAAATCATCGCCGCGCTTCACGCCGGTTCCGTCCTCACCGGCTCCGTCTTGCCGGGGCAGGACGTGCGCCTGTCGCCGCAATCCTACACGACCGAGGAGATGAACCGGATCTGGGGCCTTTTCCCCGAAGAGCCATTCCGCACCTCGATCGTCTACCTTGCGACGCCGGTCTACGTCGAAGTCGGCGCCGCCGCGCTCTTCCCGCCGGTCCAGTTGCGCCGCATCGACGGCGGCGTCGAGGCCGAGCCGCCCGCTTTTCCGGGGAGCGAAGCGGCATGACCGGAGCGATGAAGATCGCACTGAACGTGCCGTCGCGGATCGACCGGGTCACGCTCGCGATCGCGCCGCTCGATCGAGTCACCGGCGCCGTCGTGCGCTCGGGGGTGACGGCGCGGGTCGAGGGGCTGCCGGACCGCGCCATCGTCAACGCCTCGGGCCTGCTCGTCTTCATCAACCTGCCCGACCGGCCCAGCTACCAGCTCGAGGTGGACGGCCGCGGCGCCGGCTTCGTCGGGGTCGAGCATGTCACCTTCACGCCGCCCGCGCCCGGCAACCGCGACCCCGAAGCGCGCCGCTGCGTCGTGCTGCTGACGCCCGGCCCGGGCTACGCCTTCGCGCCCGGATCCACTTTGGTGCGGGGCGTCGTGGCGCGCGGCGCGGTGCCGATCGCCGGAGCGGCGATTTCCGCAACCGCGGCCGGCGGGTCCGGCGCATTCGCCGCGCGCAGCACCGATCGCGGCGCCTTCGCGCTGGCGCTGCGCCTGCCGCCGCTCGGCAGCCACGAGGAAGAGAAGCCGGTGCCGGTCACCCTCAAGATCAGCGCGGGTCCCGATAGCCGCACCCTGGTCCGCCCCGTCGCGAGCGGGCGCGGGCACAGCTTTCTGGAGCCGATCGACCTCACCGGCAGCAACGAACCCGGCTTTTTCGCGACCTGAGGAGGACAAGGAATGGCGCAAGACGATCGCAAGGGGAAGCCGCCGGTGACGCCCGGCAAGTCGCCCGCTCCCACCGCGCCGGATACGCCGGCGTCGCATGCCATCAACGCGCCGCCGCCCCCGGAGGCGCAAGACGCCGCGGAAGCGCCGCCGACGCCCGAGCCCACCGTCGAGGAGGCGGGCGCCGGCGGCCAGGCCATGGCGGGTGACGGGACATCCGACCCGGGCTCCGGCGAGGAGGGCGACGTTCAGCCTGAAACCGAGACCGAGCGCCTGCTCCGCGAGGTGGAGGAAGCCAAGCAGGCCTTGGCCGCGAAAAAGGAAACGCTCGCCCGTCACGAGGCGCAGAGCAAGGCGGACGAGGCCGCGGCCGCGATGGTCAGCGGCTATGCGGCGGAAGTACCGGCGCTCAAGGCGCACGAGCAGGGCCTGCAACAATATCAGGCCGCGGCGAAGAGCTTCCTGAACGCGATCCTGCCAGGCCCGACCCGTGACGCCATCGCCGATGTTCACAAGGCGCCCCGCAAGGCGATCGACGATCTGCGCACCGGCATCGACCGGCAGGAAGGCGAAGCCGCCGATGCCCGGCGCGACCTGGCGGACGCCCGCGCCGCCGCGGCCGCGGCCAAGGAAAAAGCCGACGCTCTGGAACGGCCCGCCGCCTCGATCAAGGACCGGCTGAAGGAGGCCGACGCGGTGCGGTCCGACGCCAAGAAGGCGAGCGCCGCCGGCAATTACGCGCTCGCCTATTGGCTGATCATGGACGGCGGCAAGCTCGACAAGTCGATCGAGGGCGATCCGGAGATCATCGCGCCCGATACGCTGGCCGCTGCGATCAAGAAAGCCGCGGCCGATCAGGCCCAGGCCGACAAGGCCGTCGCCGATCTGGAGAGCCGGGTCGAGGCGCTCGACGCCTCGCTGCAAAAGGACAAGACCCAGCTCGCCACGCTGCAACGCACGCTCGACGCGACGATCCTCACCGCTCTCGCGAAACTCAATCCACCATCAGCTGAAGCCGCCTAGGAGGGAAGAACCATGCCCGAATATCTTGCGCCCGGCGTCTACGTCGAGGAGATCGAACGCGGCCCAAAGCCGATCGAGGGAGTGGCGACCAGCACCGTCGCCTTCCTCGGCGAAACCGAACGCGGGCCGACCCGACCGCACTTCATCAGCAGCTACGGCGAGTTCCTGAGGCTGTTCGGCGACGTCTATGAGCCGGGCAAGTACCTGCCTTATGCCGTCAAGTCGTTCTTCGACAATGGCGGCCGCCGCGGCTACATCGCGCGGATCGTCGGCGCGGGCGGCGTGGCATCGAGCCTTACGCTCGGCGACTTCACGATCACGGCCGTCGGCCCAGGCAAGGCGTCGGACCGGATCTGGGTCCGCATCGAGGAGGGCACGACCAAGGCGGTCCCGCAGGGCGGCACCACCCCGGCCAGCATCGGCTTCCGGCTGCGCATCTTCTACTGGAACAGCCTGCCGACCGGCACGACGGCCTTCGATCCGATCCTCCAGGACAAGCAGATCCCGCGGCCTTCGATCATCGAGGATTTCGACGATCTCAGCCTCGATCCGAACTCGCCTTCCTATTGGGATAAGCGGGTCAATAACGGCAATTCGTCGCTGGTGACGCTCGCCGTCGCGGCGACGCTGACCGCGCTGCCGACGGCCCTGCTGCTGAGCGGCGCTCTCGCGAACGGCAAAGACGGCACGGCCCCCACCTCCGTCCACTACAAGGGGTGGGACGACCAGGTAAACCTGAGGACGGGGCTCTCCGCGCTCGATCTCGATCTCTATCGCGACGTCGCGATCGTCTGCGCTCCGGCGCCGTCCGCCGACGCGAACGCCAACCAGGCGATCCTGACGGAGGTCATCACCCATTGCGAGAACAACCGTTATCGCTTCGCCGTGATCGACTCGCTGCAGGGCGTGGCGGTGCCGACGACGCTCGACCCGCGCACGACGCTCGACGACACCAAATATGCCGCTTTCTACTATCCGTGGATCGTGGTCAGCGACCCGCGCAGCGGCAATCGGGTCAAGATCCCGCCGAGCGGCGCCGTCTGCGGCATCTATGCGCTCACCGACAATACGCGCGGCGTCTGGAAAGCGCCCGCCAATGAAACCGTCGCGGGCGCTCTCGACCTCGAGTTCGACGTCACCCATGGCGCCCAGGAAGTCCTCAACCCGAGGGGGGTCAACGTCATCCGCCGCTTCCCGGGCCGCGGCATCCGGGTCTGGGGCGCGCGCACCATGTCGAGCGACCCGCTGTGGAAATATGTCAACGTCCGGCGGCTGTTCATCTTCCTCGAGGCGTCGATCTACAACTCGACCCAGTGGGTCGTGTTCGAGCCCAACGATCCGAAGCTGTGGGCGCGGGTCAAGCAGACCATCACCCTGTTCCTGCGCAGCCAGTGGCGCGAGGGCGCGCTGTTCGGCGACAAGGAGGAAGAGGCGTTCAGCGTCGCGGTCGGGCGTGAGACGATGACCGAGGACGACATCCTCAACGGACGCCTGATCATCGAGATCGGCATCGCGCCCGTCCGCCCGGCTGAGTTCGTGATCTTCCGGATCTACCAGAAGACGTCCGAGGCCAAGGAATAGCGCCAGCAAGGAATAGCGCCAGCAAGAAGGAGACTTAGACATGGCAGCCACCGATCCGCTGCGCAACTTCCGCTACCGGCTCGAAATCGACGGTATCGTCCAGGCCGGCTTCTCGGAGGTCGCGATCGGCGACGCAACGCAACGATCCGATCGAATATCGCGAGGGCAACGAGATCACCACGGTCCGCAAGCTCAACGGCCTCAACAAATACGCCAACATCACGCTCAAATGGGGTCATCACCGACTCCATCGAGCTGCCGAACTGGCACCAGCTGGTGGTGGACGACGCGACGCCGCTCACCGCCGCGCGGCGGACGGTCGTCATCCGCATCCAGAACGAGGCCGGCGAGGACAAGGCGGCCTTCGAAGTCACCCGCGCCTGGCCGACCAAATACGACCCGACCGACCTCAACGGCAAAGGCAACGAGGTGGCGATCGAGTCCCTCGAGCTCGCCAACGAGGGCATCCGCCGCATCCAGTGAAGGAGACTGAGCCATGGTGTTCCAGACCGAAGTCGAATTCACTCTGCCCAAGGGCTATCTCGACGGCGACGGCGTGCTTCACCGCGAGGGCGTGATGCGGCTCGCCACCGCGGCCGACGAGATATCTGCCGCTCAAGGACCCGCGGGTTCAGCAGAACCCGGCCTATCTCACCATCATCGTGCTGGCGCGCGTCATCACCCGCCTCGGCTCCCTCCCGGACGTCAACACGAAGGTCGTCGAAGGCCTGTTCGCCTCCGACCTCTCCTACCTTCAGGCGCTCTACGAGAGCCTCAACGGCGAGGGCGGCGAGGACAGACATCGGCCGCCCTGTTCGGGCGCGCGTCGCGGGAGTTCGGCGTCATGGGGGAAGCATGAAGGCCTATCCCCTCCGCTCAGCTCTACGAGGAGATGGCCTTCATCGCCTTCCATTTCCATTGGCCCAGCGAGGAGCTGATGGCGCTCGAACATGGTGAGCGCCGGCGCTGGTGCCGCGAGATATCGAGCATCAACCGGCGGCTCGACGGCCGGCCCGACAATCCGTTCGACATCGGCTGAGCGGACGATGTTCGGCTTCGATCCCTTTCTCGCCTTCCGCTTCCGGGTGGAGATCGATGGGGATCCAGGTCGGCGGCTTCCAGTCGGTGAGCGGGCTCGAGCGCGAGACCAAGATCGAGCCCTATCGCGAGGGCGGAGTCAACGATCACGAACTGCAGCATGCGGGGCTCACGACCTATCCGCGCCTCAAGCTGAAGCGGGGGCTTGCCGATCCGATGCTCTGGGCCTGGCACCAGGCCGTGATCCTGGGACGGATCCAGCGCATGATCATGTCGGTGGTCCTGCTCGACGAAGCCCGGATCGAGGTGTGGCGCTGGATCTTCATCGGCGCCTACCCGGCGAAATGGACGGGCGCCGATCTCGACGCGTCGCAAAGCGCGGTGGCGACCGAGACGGTCGAGTTCGTCCATCATGGGCTGGTCGGGCTATGAAGGCGCCGATCGTCCGCCAGGTCACCGGAGCGCGCCGGATCCCGCGCCGGCGGCGTCCGCGCGGCGCTCGGGCACCGCTGCGCCGGCCCCTCGCCTTGCTTTACCGGCATTCGGCAAGGGCGCGCGCCGCGGCGCCGGCCGCGGTCCGTGGCGCCGACGGACACTCAGTGCCGCTCGCGCCGCGGCTCCAGATCGCGCTTCACCTGTCGCTCACGCTCTACGAGCAGCACCGCACTTTCCAGCTCTTCGCCGCGCCTTCCAACCCCGCGCCGGTGATGCCGGCAGCGACGGCGGCGCCAACCCAGCGGCAAGCCGCGCCATCCCGGCGCTTCTCTTCCGCCGCGCATTCGAGGCGCGCGGACACGGTGTATCGCATGCCTGCCGAGGCTCGCGTCGGTTCGCCGCTGTCCTTTGCTCATTCAGCCGCGCGCGGAAATGCGGACCAGGTAAGCCGGCATGAAAGCTTCATCCACGCTCGGCCGGGTTTCCGCACTATCGCGCTCCCGAGCCGGGGCAGACGCGGGCAAGACTCCAACGCGCCGGCGGCGTACGCCGGAGTCGCGCCGCGGTGGCCGCTGAGCGATGGGACCGGCACCGCCCGGTCCGCCGATAGCGGAAGCGGCCCGGCTGGCCGCCGCCGTCTCTTCGACACCCGGCTCGGCGGCCGGCCGGCCGTCTCGAGCGCCGGCGCGGCGGCGCGGCACGCGTCGAGCAATCCTGTGGCCGCCCGGAACCTGTTCGTCGCCGAGCGGCAGGGCGGCGAAGCGCGCGTCGGCGCGGCAGCGGCGAAGGCGAGCGGCAGGCCCGATCGAGGGTTGGCCATCGAAGGCCGCAGCGCCGTCCCGCCGCCGGCACGGGGCAATCCGGTCGCCGGCCGGAGCCTGTTCGTCGCCGAGCGGCTGGGCGGCGGAGCGCGCGTCGGCGCGGCAGCGGCGAAAGCGAGCGGCAAGGCTGATCGAGGGATGGTCATCGAAGGCCGCAGCGCCGTCCCGCCGCCGGCACGGGGCGATCCGGTCGCCGGCCGGAAGCTCTTCGTCGCCGCGCGGCCGGGCGGCGGAGCGCGCGTCGGCGCGGCAGCGGCGAAGGCGCCCGACAGGCCCGATCGAGGGTTGGTCATCGAAGGCCGCAGCGCCGTCCCGCCGCCGGCACGGGGCGATCCGGTCGCCGATCGGAAGCTCTTCGTCGCCGCGCGGCAGGGCGGCGGAGCGCGCGTCGGCGCGGCGGCGGCGAAGGCGCATGGCCGGCCTGCTCGAGAGACGGTCGTCAAGGGCCGCGGCGCCGCCCCGCCGCGGGCACTCAGCGGCTCAAGCGGCGCCGTTGCGACTCTGCGATCCGGCGTTCGCCCGTCGCCTGCCGATCGGCACCTCGGACGGCCAGCATCGGCACGGGCCGCCCCGTCGGCCGGCACGAACGGAACCGCTCTTCGCACAAGCGCCGCCGGTCCGGCCGGCCGCCCGCCCCAGAGAGCGGGCCAACCCCCCTCGCGCCTGATCTCACCGCGGCCGCCGAGCGGCACTGCGCTGACGCAACTTGCCCGGCAACGGCGCGGCACGCTGCCGAGCGCTGCCGGGATCGCCTCGACAAGCGGCTCACAGGCCGCGCGGGGTGGCGCGGCGCCGCTCTACCTTGGCCAACGGTCTTTCGGCCGAAACGCGGCGCCGGGCTCGTTCAGCCCGGCCTGGGCGGCGCCGCCGCTCGACTACCGCAGCCCCGCGCCGCCGCCGGCGCCGCAGCCGCAGCCGGAAACGCGACCCGCCGCAACCACGGCGCCGTCCGCGCCGCCCATCGATCTCGAGGCGGTCAGCCGCGATGTCATCGGCCGCATCGAGAAGCGTCTGCGCGTCGAGCGCGAACGCCGCGGCCGGCCCTGAGGAGGCGCCGGTGCCCGCGAAAGCCAAGATCTGCATCAAGGACGGTCCGCGGAAGGGCACCGAGATCGAGGTGCTGTTCAACCCGTCGGAATACAGCCTCGAGACCGCCAACAACTTCAACGACACGAAGACCCCCGGTCTCGACAAGCCGATTACCCAGTTCCTGAACGGCCTCGCCGGCAGGCTGACCATGGAGCTCTATTTCGACACTTATACCGACGGGGGCGGCAGCGACGTTACCAGGAAGACCGACGAGATCGGGAAGCTGTTGGGGATCGAGGAGCATGCGCCGCCCGAGGTGGAATTCCGCTGGGGCCGGATGGCGTTCTGCGGCGTGGTCGAAAAGCTGACTCAGCGTTTCACGATGTTCCTGCCGGACGGGGTGCCGGTGCGGGCGAAGCTGTCGGTCACCTTCAAGGGTGTGAAGGCGCTCTCCGAGCAATTGAAGGATCCCCGCCGGAACTCCTCCGACAAGACCAAAAGGCGCACTCTGACGGCCGACAGCTCGATCTGGCTGATCGCGGCCAAGGAATATGGCGATCCGCGCTGCTGGCGGCTGATCGCGCGGCAGAACCGAGTCGACGACCCCGGCGCCATTCGGCCGGGCACCGCGCTCGTGGTGCCGCCGCTCGACACCAAGCGGCCGGGAGAGGCGCCATGAAGATCGAGGCGCTCGACGGTCCTTATGACGATTTCTTCGTCCCGGCGATGGCCGTGACCGTGGCGGGCGAGGATGTGCTTCGAGACCGTCTGCTCGCGATCGCGAGCGTCGAGGTGGACCTGAAGATCAACAGTCCCGGCCGCTTCTCGTTCACGGTCGGCAGCGCCTTCGACTGGGAAGAGTCCGAGTTCGTCGCCGGGGAGAATGACGACCGGATCCAGCTTCTCGATCTGTTCGCCTTCGGTGCGCCGGTGAAGGTCTCGCTGGGCTATGGCGAGCCGGCAAAGCTCAAGCCGATGTTCGAGGGCATCATCACCGAGGTGGGCGCGGGCTTCACCGATTCCGAAACGCCCGTGCTGACGATCAGCGGCTACGACAAGCTCTATCCGCTGCGCCTCAACCAGGCCTCGCGTCACTGGGACAAAGCGAAGATATCCGACGCGATCACAGCGGTGGCCGGCGCCAACTCGCTGCCGACAGACGTCCGCAGCACCCGCATACTCGAGGCCAGCCTCGATCAGACGCAGGAATCGGACCTCGCCTTCATCGAGCGCATGGCCGAACTCACCGGCTCGATCTTCTATATGCGTGCCGGCAAATTCTATTTCGGACCGCGCAGCAGCCGATCGCCCGCGCTGGAAATACCTTTCGGGCAGGGCCTCGAGCGCTTTTCGCCCTCGGCCAATCTCGCCAACCAGGTTTCGGCGGTCGAGGTCGGCGGCTGGTCGGCAATCGACGCCGCGGCAATCGTGGGCAAGGCGGGGCGCGGCGACGAGCAGGGCCGGGACGGGCAGCGCAAGAGCGGCGGCGACTGGCTCGCTTCGGCTCTCAGCGGCGCCCGTACGATCAAGGTGAGCGCTCCGGTCCGCGACCAGGCCGAAGCGGACTCGCGCGCGCTCGCGATCCTGGAGTCGCGGGCACACCAGTTCGTCACCGGCGAAGGCGAGTGCATCGGCGTCCCCGACATTCTGCCGGACACCCGCCTTACCCTCTCCGGCCTCGGCCGCGTCTTCAGCAAAAGCTATTATGTGAGCGAGGCGACGCACAGGCTCAACGAGAGCGGCTACCGCACCCGCTTCGCGGTGCAGGAGCCGACGCTGTGAGCCTGCTCGACACGCTCGGCTTCGAGGCGCTGCAGGGCGACGGCGACGGCCGCATCTTCGGCGTCGCCCGCGGGCTCGTCACCGACAATAAGGACCCCGACGGCCTCGGCCGGGTCCGGGTGCAGCTCACCTGGCAGGATCAGGGCAGCGGCTATTGGGCGCGCACCGCCGCTCCGATGTCGGGCTCCGCTTACGGCGCCTGGTTCCTGCCCGAGGTCGGCGACGAGGTGCTGGTCGGCGCCGAACACGGCGACCCGGCGCTGCTCTACGTGATCGGCATGTTGTGGAACGGCAAGGTCAAGCCTCCCGCCGACAACGCGGACGGCAAGAACAATCTTCGCCTGATCAAGTCGCGTTCCGGCCACAAGCTGCTGTTCGACGACACCGACGGGACGCCGGTCCTCGAGCTGAAGCTCGCCGACGGCAAGCGCGTCACGCTCGACAAGGACGGGGTCGCGGTCGACGACGCGGCTGGCAACACCATCCTGATCAAGTGCAGCTCCTCGGAGATCGCCGTCACCTCGAAGGCCAAGCTCACGCTCAAGTCCGCGCAGATCGCGATCGAGGCCGACGGCACGCTCGAGATCAAATCGGGCGGCACGCTGACGCTCAAAGGCGCGCTGGTCCAGATCAACTAGGGAGGTGGGAATGGGAGTGCCGGCGGCGAGGGTGGGCGATCAGACGAGCCACGGGACGCCGCTCGGCCCCGGCCCCGGCGCGCCGACGGTCCTGATCGGCGGCATGCCCGCCTGGCGCGCCGGCTCCGACATGCACGTCTGCCCGCTTTTCGACGGGCCCAAGCCGCATGTCGGCGGCACCGTCGCCGTCGGCAGCGCGACCGTCCTGATCGGCGGTCTGCCGGCCGCCCGCCAGGGCGATTCGATCGTCGAAGCCGGTCCTCCCAACGCGATCGCGATGGGCCTCGCGACGGTGCTGATCGGATGAGCGGCCTCGATCGCCTCGACAAGGTATTTCTGGGCCGCGGCTGGGCCTTCCCGTTCCGCGTCGAGCCGGCCAGCGGCCGCGTCGCCACGGCCGCCGACGAAGAGGACATCCGCCAGTCGATCCTCATCATCCTCAAGACCGCAAAGGGCGAGCGCGTGATGCGCCCCGATTTCGGCTGCGGCATCCACAATCTGGTCTTCGCGGCCGTCGACACCGCCACGCTCGCGCAGGTGGAGCGAGACGTCGAGGACGCGTTGCGCAATTACGAGGCGCGCATCACGGTGACCGGCGTCGAGGCACGCGCCGGCAACCTCCTGAACGGCCAGCTCATCATCGAGATCGACTATCGGGTTCGGCAGACCAACCAGCCGGGCAACCTCGTCTTCCCCTTCTATTTCCGCGAGGGCCAGTGAGCGCCGCCCCTCTCACCGACCCCCGCCGCGCGCAGGCGCTGCGCGCCGCGCTTGCGCAAATGGCGCCCTGGCTCACGCCGGAATGGGCCGGCCTGGGACAGGAGGGTGATTTCGGCGCGGCGTTGTACGAGATCGCCGCCCGCCTCGCCGAGCACAGCACGCGCCGGCTCGACCAGACGGCGCTGCGCGACAAGCTCGCCTTTCTCGACACGCTCGACATCGCCGCCCCGGCGCCGCGGTCAGCGACCGTGCCGATCGTGTTCGTGCTGGCCGAGAAGCGCAGCGAACCCGTTTATGCGCCGCCGCGGGTCCAGATCGCGGCCAAGGGCGACGACGAGCCGGTGATTTTCGAGACGCGCGAAGCGATCGCGATTACCCCGGCGCGACCGCTTCGGCTGATCGCCGCCGACCCCGCCGCCGACCGGATCGAGCTGGCCCCGCCGGCGGTGATCGCGGCGCCGAAGCCCGGCCCGCCGCCGGTCACGTACCGGCTGGTCAGCGCCGCCGAGGTCAAGGGGACGATGCTGCAGCTCGCCCAGACGGTCGGCCTCGCCGACGGCGACCTGCTGAGGATCGGCGGAATCTCCTACCGAATCGCCGGGAAGGCCGGGGAGATCGTGACGCTGCTCGACCCGCTCGAAGCGCCGGCCCCCGCCGGCGCGTCGGTCGAGAAGGTGACTCGGCTCGAACTCCTTCGTGCTTCGCAACCTCAGCGAGCATGCCGCCTATGTCGGCCACAAGGAGCTGCTGAAGCTCGACGGGCACGCGACCATCGCGCTCCGCCTCGATCCGCCGGGCCTCGTGCGCCGTCTCACCCAGCTCGACATCGCCTATGATCTGTGGGGGAAACCCAACGGGGCCGACGCCGCGGACTGGCAGCCGCTGCGCCTGCTTGGCGGCCGCGACGGCGACCTTCGGCTGCTCAAGGAGTGGCCCGGCGCGGTCGAAGAGGCGGAGGCGGAGGGCCGCAAGAGCCGCTGGATCCGGCTGCGCCTGCTGACTCCGATCTCCGACGCCGTGCCGCCGGACACCCGCGCCGCCTCGGTCGCGCTCAGGGTGATTTCCAACGCTCCCCCCGCGGCGCAACAGGTGGAAGGCAGCAGCACGATCGTCAGCGCCTTCTACAACGGGCTGCCGCTGCCGCTGACGACGGCTTTCCTTCCGTTCGGTCCCGAGCCGCAGCGCTTCGACACCTTCGCCATCGCCGCCCCCGAGGCGCTCAGCAAGAAAGGCGCGGTGGTCGAGCTCGCGATGGCGCTGAGCGATGCCAGCCTCCGCAGTCTCGCCGTAACGACGGGCGCGCCGGACCGGATCTATGGCATCGGCCGCAACGGACGCCTGCAGGCGATCCGTGTCGACGGGCCGGGCGCTCCCTGGCGTCAGCTCGACCGGCCGCCGCCGGCGCCGTCGGGAGGCGCCGGCGGAGCCTCCCCGCGCCTCGATGCGGGATCCGCCTTCTACGCCTTCCAGTCGCAGGCCGGGTCGCCCGCGAACGACGTCGTCGTGGTGCGCGATAAAGAGAAGATCTTGTGGACGGCCGCTTTGCGCGTCGACGCGCAGACATGGTCGGTCACCAAGTGGACCACCGTTCCGGGGCCGGGCGATCAGCCGCTGGAGAGCTTCTGCGTGGTCCATGCGGCCGTTGCAGGCCCGCCGGGCGCGCGCATCCTCGCGGCGGACGCGACCGGACAGCTCTACACGCAAGCGATCGACGCCACGGGCGCGACGCCCCCGGCGTGGCAGTTGCTGACGCCGAGCAGCGCCGGCGGGCCGGCGCCGAAAGCGCCTTTGCGGCTCGCGCCGGTGATCGACGGCCCCGGTCTCGTCGTCGCGATCGACTCGGCGGGCGCGGTTCACCGCGGGAAGATCGGCGACCAGAACATCGAATGGGCCGCGCTGCAGACCGGCGGCGCCGCGGACCGCCTCATTCAGCCCGTGGCGGTGATTCACGAGGGCAAGGTCCACGTCGTCGTTGCAAAGCCGTCTTCCCCGACCATCGCCATGCTGCGCGAGGGACAAGAGCCGCTTCACCCGCCGCCCGCGGAGCTGGATAAGGTCGGCACTGCCGTCTCGATCGCCTGCCTGCCGGCCCAAAGGGAAAAGCCCGGTCTCCCGCTGGTCGCGATCTTCGGCACCGCTCAGGTCATGCTCTGGTCCGACCAGGAGCGGCCGACGCTGGCGCCGCCGCCGGTAAATGCCAATGAGGGCAGCGTCTGCGCCGTCCTTGCGGCGTCCGGCTCCGCCACCGCCGGCAGGCTGATCGTGGGGGCGCCGGGCGAGCGCCTGCTCCATGCCGCCATCGAAGACGGCAGTCAGACCCTGCCCTTTTCGGCCCACGATGCCGTCCCCATCGATGCCGGCGTCGTCCCGGACTATCTGCTCGTCGGCAGCAAGGCGACGAGGTTCGACCAGCCGCTGCTGGAATTCCCGAACGACGCGATATTTTCGGCCGCGCCAGCGACGCTCAAGCCCGGCACGAGCTACATCATTCTCTCTTCCGTCGCGGGCGGAGCGGGGACCGGCGAGGCGGTCCCCGACGAGCCGCGGCGAATGGCGCTCGACGCCAACGATCTGGCGACCGCCGCAGGCGATCGCCTGAAGATCGGCGCGACGCTCTTCGCGATCCAGTCCGTGAAAGTCAAAGAGGAGGAGGAGGAAGAAGAAGAGGAAGAGGAAGAAGAAGGCGAAGGAGCAGGCGAAGGGGAAGGCGAAGGGGAAGGCGAAGGGGAAGCGGAAGGCGAAGTCCCGGAGACCCCGGATGAAGCGGAGGACGATAAAAAGGTCATCCGCATAGCCACCCTGTACACCAACGTTCCCGACACCGCGCTCGACTATGTGACCTACCGGGGAAGCGTGGCGCGCGAGTTCAACGCAGCGAACCAACGGCGGTTGCTGAACTTCGGCGAAGCGGCCTTGCCCGGCCATGTGACTCAGCTCGAATTCGATTCTCCCGCCAAACCCGCGCAACAGGCTTTCACCCCGCCGTTGACCCAGCCCGAGGGCGGGAATTGGGCGCGCGTCGACGCGGTCTGGTCCCAACTTCCGGCGGACGGCGAAGCCAGCTTTACCGTCCCGCGGGGTTCGATCGGCGCCTGGACGCAGGTGCCGCTCCCGCGGAGCTCGGAAAATCCGGAGCTCGCCTGGGATTATTTCGACGGCCGCGGCTGGCGCCGCCTCGACAAGAAGTTCAGCGACAGCACCGCCAACCTCGCTTCGAGCGGACGGGTGCGCTTCACGGTTCCGGACGATCTGTCGCCGACGGACGTCGCCGGCAAGCAGGACTATTGGATACGGGCGCGCCTCGTCGGCGGCGATTACGGCCGGCCGAGCTACGTCGTCCAGACCATCGGAAACCGGCAGTCGATCAGCGTCGACCGCTCCACCCTGAACCCGCCGGAAATCTTCAGCATCGAGGCCAGCTACGAGCTGGAAAACTACGCCGCGCCGCAACTGGTTCTCACCGTCAACAATCTCGCGGCCGTGGACCAGACGCAGGCGGCCGCCGCGGCCGGGGCGGAGTTCGAGCTCTTCGAGGGGCTGGCGGCCCATACCCGCGATCTGCCGGGCCTCGGCCGGGCGATCTATCTCTGCCTCTCGCGCGCGCCCGGCGTCGATCCGCTCAGCCTCTATATCGACGCGGCCGATGTCGGCGCGACGGCGCGGCGCGTGCAGGCCGAGGTGCTGCGGCCGGAAGGATGGGCGCCGATCGTCTGCGACGACCAGACGGCCGGACTGGCGCGGCCGGGCCTGCTCCGCTTCTTCCTGTCGACGGCGCCGGCGCAGCTGCCCTTGTTCGGCTGCGACGGCTGGTGGCTTCGGCTGCGCCAGCTCGAGCCGTCGGCCGATTGGGCGCCGATCGTGCGCGGCCTCTATCTCAACGCCGTCACAGCCGAGCAGGCCAAGTCGCTGCGCCAGGAGATTTTGTGCTCCAGCCTCGGCGCGCCCGACCAAAGCTACACGCTGGCCGAGGCGCCGGTGCTTCCCGAAACGCTCGAGCTGAGGGTGCGCGAATCGCTGAGCGATGAGGAAAAGGCGGCCTTGACCCGCACCGATCCCGAGGCCGTCGCCTCCTATGCCGACATCGAGGGCGAATGGATACGCTGGTGCGCGACCGACAGCTTCGTCGACCAGGGCGGCGGCGCCCGCGTGTTCCGCCTCGACCCGTCGAGCGGCGAAATCCGCTTCGGCAACGGCCGCGACGGCAAGATCCCGCCCGCCGGGCGGGACTCGATCCGCGCCGTCGGCTACCAGGCCGGCGGCGGCAGCCGCGGCAACGTGCCGGTTTTCGCCGTCAATCAGTTGAAGACCGCGCTCGAATCGGTCGAGCTTGCCGTCAATCCCGTCGATGCCGGAGGGGGCGCCGACGCGCCGCCGAAGGAACGGCTGGCGGAGACCGCTCCGGCACGGCTGCGCCACGCCACCCGCGCGCTGACGCCGCCCGACGTCGAGGCGCTCGCCACCGGCTCCTCGCCGGACGTCGTCCGCGCGCGCTGCCTCCCCGGCCGCGGCTGCGGCATCGACCTCGTCGTCGCGATCCGCCAGACCGGGGAGCGCTGCCCGGTGCCGTCGCGGGCGAGGCGCGAGGGGATCGCGCGCAACATCGCCGCCGCCGGCTGGGGCGCTCTGACGCCGGAGGCGATCCGGGTACGGCCGCCGAGCTACGTCCACATCAGGGTCGAAGCCGTGGTGATCGCGCGCAGCGCCGATGGCGTCGCGCAGATCGAGAACGACGTCCGCAAGGCGATCGTCGGATTCCTCCACCCGATCGACGGCGGGCCGCGCGGCCTCGGCTGGCCGTTCGGGCGCCGGCCGTGGCCGAGCGACGTGCAGCGGGTCGCCGCGGCCGTGGCCGGAGTCGATCGGGTCGTCGACGTCGTGATCGCCGCGCGCGAGGCCGGCGCCGATCTCGACCGGCTGGGTCGGGACGCTCTTATCTGCGCCGAGGAAGACGCCATCAGCGTCGTCGTTCAGCCGCCGCGGGGGGCGCGATGATCCCCGTGCCGACGCTTGATAATGTCGCGTTCGACGCTCTCGTCGAGCAGGGCCGGGCGCTGATCCCGCGCTACGCGCCGGATTGGACCGACCACAATCTGCACGATCCCGGCATCACCCTGCTCGACCTGCTGGCCTGGGTGGTCGACCAGCAGGTCTATCGGATCGGCTTCGTCGGCGACTCTCATCTGAGGGCCTTCGCCGCTTTGCTCGGCGTTCGGCCCAAGCCGGCGCAGCCGGCGCGCGGCCTGCTCTGGCCCGCCGCCGACCTGCCGCGGGCCGGGCAGGCGCTCCCCGCCGGGACCCGGGCATGGCCGACCCACCAGCCCGAGCTGATCTTCACGACGATCGAGCGTGTCAGGCTGAGCGGCGCGGCGATCGAGACGATCACCGCCTGGTCCGCGGGGAAGGGGACCAGGGCGAGGCCGGACGGCGGCGGCATCCGCCTCGACGCCGCGACCGATTCGCTCGAGCTCAGCCTCGATCAGCCGCTCTTCGACGATTCGGCGGCCAAGCTGACGCTCGCCCTCGGCCTGGAATTCGCCGGTCCGTTTCCCGAGCTCGCGCCGAACAGCCCGGCGCCTGTCGCCTTCGATTACCGGACGGGCGACGGCATCTGGCACCGCGCCGACAGCCGCTGGATCGACGGCGGCGCTCGCCGTTCCGGCGTGGCGCTGCTCGATATCGCCGCCGGCCATGACGGTGTCGCGGCCATTCGGCTCGGCTTTACAGGCTCGCCGGTGCGCGCGCTGCCGAAGCGTCTCGCGCTCAATGTCCTGCCGCTGGTGCAGATCGAGACTCTGCCCGCGATCAGGCTGGGCGACGCGCTCGGCCGGCCCGATCTCGAGCTGTCGCTCGGCGCCGGAGCGCTGCCGGAGCAGACAATAGCCGGCAATCCGCTCAGGGTCCTGACCCTCGAATCCGGCCGCCGGGTCACGTGGCGTCGAGTTCGACGATCTCGCCCAGTCGGGTCCGGACGACAGCGACTACGTCCTCGACGAGGCGCGGGGCACGATCCGGTTCGGCAACGGCGTCAATGGCCGGGCACCGCCGGCCGACGGCCAGATCGGCCGCCCGATCGCCCTCCAGGTCGACCGCGACTCGCTCGACGTCACGGTCGGGGCGCAGGGGAATCTCATCGCAGGCGCCGCGTGGAGCGTCGACGGCCTCCCGACCGACAAGGTGCGCTGGCGGAATCACGAGCCGATCGCCGGCGGCCGGGACGCGTGGGACCGGGAGGCGCTGCTGGCGGCGCTGCGACGGCGGTCGCGCGAGCGATCGGCGATGCTCAGCGACGCCGAGCTTCGCCAGGCCGCCACGGACCTGGAGGGTTTCGGCCTCGAACGCGCCGAGGTGCTGCCGCGCTTCCTGCCGACACTGCCGCACCGGGCCGTCCCCGGCGCCCGAACGCTCCTCCTCCACCCGGGCGACGGCGTCGAGGGCAGCGACGCCTGGGTCGACGCGATCGAACGGCGGCTGGCGCCGCAACGCGTGCTCGGCGAGCGGCTGTCGCTGGCGGCGGCGGAGCCGGTGACGATCGCCGTCTCGGCCGAGCTGCTGATCGCGGCCGGGAGCGACTGGCCGTCGATCAAGGAAGCGGTGCGCGCCGTGCTCCTGGCGCGGCTCAGCGCATCGAGAAAGTCGCCGAGGATCGAGCCGTGGCCGAGCGGCCGGCCGGTGACGATCGGCGAGCTCGAGGCGCTCGTCGCCGGCGTCGAAGGGGTGATTGCGGTGCCGCGGCTCCGAGTCGGCGGCCGCGGCGAGCCGCCCGAGCAGATCTCGGTGCCGCTGGCGCGCATCGAGGTCGCGGTCGCCGGCGCGATCAAGCTCGTGCAGCGGGTGGAGGCCTGAATGGGTCATTTCTCCGACCGCTCCTACCGCTTCGCCACGGCGGCTCAATGGGAGGCCGGCGCGATGACCGGTTTCGATCTCGAGGGCGGCCGCTTGAGGCTCTCGCCGCCGCTCGTCGCTCGGCGTCTCCCCGGGAGCGACGCCAAAAGCCTCGCCGCCGTCGATGCGTGCGGCCGCCCCGGCCTGGCTGCGGCGATCCACCGGGGAGCTGGTGCGGCTTTACCCCTTCGGGCCGGAGGTTCAGGGGCGGCTCGACGTGGAAGCGCCGGTTGCGCTCTTCATCGGCCCGACGCGGCTGTGGGTGCATGGGCCGGGCGTCGTCACCCGCTTCGATTCACGGACGCTTCAGGAGCTCGGCAGCTTCGCGCACCGGAGGCTGATCGCGAGCGCGAGCGACGGCTGCGACGGACTGTGGCTGCTCATCCGCAGCCGCCGCGGCGCCTATGTGCGCCATATCGACGGCCGAGGCTGCCTCGCGCGGACGCGGCTCCATCTGCTCTGCGCCGTCCGGCCGATCGCGCTGGCTGCCGCCTTCGACGGCGCCTGGCTGGCGGTGCTCGACAGCCCCGAGGATGCACGCGCCCCCACCGCGAACGAATGGCGGCTGCACATCGTCGATCTCGCCGCCTGCCGCACTGCCAAGCCGCTCTGGTTCACGCTTGCCTCGGACGAGCAGCCGCCGCGTCACCTGGCCATCGACGCACGCGGCCGCATCCACCTTGCGGGATCGGGCGCGGGGGCGCCGCTACTCGCCGTCTCTCGTGCGGGCGGGGAAGTCTCGCGCCAGACTCTCGGCCTGCGGCCGCCGGCATTGCCGCTGAGCGGGCTGCTCTGGCGGGATTCATTGCTGCTTGCCGGCGCGGACGGGCTCTATCGCCTCGAGCCCGCGACCGCCGACGACGAGGATGCGGGCGTGTCGAGCGGCGTCTTCATCACGCCCACGCTGGTCTCCCCCGACGGCACGCCCTCGGGCTGGAACCGCGCCGACATCGAGGTGGAGATGCCGGAAGAGGCGACGGTGAAGATCAGCTTCGCGAGTTACGGCGAAGCCGAGCGCGCGAAGATCGACGACATCCACCAGGCCTTCGCTTCGACGAGGACCAGCCCCGCCAGGCGCCTCGCAGCCGTCGAGTTTGAGATCGACTGGGAAACCGACACGCGGACCTATCATGGCGCCGCCGGGGTCAAGCGCCTCGCAGCCGTCGAGTCGGAGATCGACTGGGAAACCGACACGCGGACCTATCATGGCGCCGCCGAGGTCAAACGCATGCTGCGCTTCCTGCTCGACGGCGCGCGGGAGACTCACCTGTGGCTGAAGCTCGAGTTCGAATGCCCGGCCGGCGCCTCGCCCGTGTCGCTCGTTTCGCTGCGGGTGCGTTACCCCGACCGCTCCTGGCTCGACGACCTCCCCGCGATCTACCGTGAAGACGAAGGTTCGGCCGCCCAGCTCCGCCGCTTCCTGGCGCCGATCGAGGCGCTCTACGGCGATCTGAGCGAGACGATCGATTCGCTGCCCGGCCGGATCGATCCGTCGACGGCCAGCGCCGAATGGCGGCCCTGGCTGCTCGAATGGCTCGGCTTCCCGCCGACGGCCGGCCTCGGCGCCGAGGTTCAGCGGGACTTGCTGTCCGAGGCGGGAACGCTCCTCGCGGAGCGAGGCACGCAGGGGGCGCTCGAGCGCATGCTCGATATCGTCACCGGAGGACGGGCGAGGGTAAGCGACAGCGGCGCCTCCGCCGCCTTCTGGGTGCTGTCGAGCCGCCGCACCCGGCTGACGGCGCGGCTCGGCCGCGACACCCGCGTGGTCGCGCACCGGCCGGCGGATTTCGTGCTTGGGCGCAAGCATCTGCGGCTCGGCAAAGCGCCGCTGGGCCGCAGCTGCACCGACGTCGACGCGCTGCTCTGCGCGAATTGCGGCCTGGTCTCGATCGAGATCGAGCTGGAAGCGGAGCGGCGAGCGCTGATCGAACCGATCGTTCGCGCCCTGATAGACATTTTCGTGCCCGCCCATTGCCGGGTCGAGCTCAAAATCGGCCTGGCGACCCGCGCCCTGCCGGCCGGGCGGCTGGACGGCGCCTTGGCGCTGGACCGGGGGCGGCTCGCGGACCCGCGCGACCTGGAGCTCGGGCGCAGCAGCCGCCCCGGCGGCTGGCAGCTGCCGCCGGGCGACATCCCACCAATTCCCATCGACGGGACGGCGGCGCCGGACGGCGCGCGCCGCCTCGCCTGAACCGAAGCATGAGGAGAGAGACGATGGCCGATGCCGACCCGAGGGCGCCGCGACGCTGGACCAGGCGGCCGCTCTTCTCGCCGACCCAGATGCTGACGGCCGAGCAGCTCAACCTGATGATGGACGATCAGCGCGAGCGGACTGAGAAGCTGATGCGCGGCCTCCACGGCAACGGCGTCATCTTCGGCCTCGCCGCGACTCGCGGGCACGGGCCTGAGCCGCTGACGGTGAGCTGCGGCATGGCGCTCGACCGGCACGGCCGCCTGCTCCACTGGGCGGGCGGCGCGGTCACGCTGCCCGATCATCTCGTCGAGATGCCGAAATGCGCGGATCGGTTCACCCTGTCGATCCACTATGCGCGGCGCGAGATGCCCGGGGCCGGCTGCGGCCCCTGCGCCGAGCAGCCGCAATGGATCGAGGAGGGGGTCGTCTACAGCCTGCGGAAGGGCTGCGACCCGCTCGACCGCCCCTGCCCGCGGGCCGACGACGGTCGCTGCGTCAGCCTCGACGATTATGTCTGCTTCCGCACCGCCTCGGACGAAGGGCCGCTGCCGCACGCCCCCGATCTGGACTATGCCTGCGCCGACGCCGGGCCGCTCTGCCGGATCGACTGCAGCGAGATTTCCTACGACCCCGACGCCGGCATCCCGATCGCTTGCGTCGACATCGTGAATCTGTGCGAGGACCCCCGTTGCGAACCCGAATGGGGGTTCGGCGACGTCACGGCCGCCTGCGGCGTGCGGCCCTATGTCTACCGTACGCCGCTCCTCTACGAACTGATCAAGGGGTGCCAGAATGACCTGGCGCGTGTGCAGTCGATCCACTGGGGAGAGAAGTGGAGCATTGCGGACGGGTGGCCGGACGAGATCGACTGGAACCTGTTCGCGGAGGGCGTCGGGCAAGGGCCGGAGATCGCTTTCACCAAGCCCGTCCGTATCGATACCGTTCATCCCGGATCCTTCTTCCTGACGGCGATCATCTGGGAGCGCCAGGCCGATTATCTGCTGACGCGCCGCATTCCGACCCGCCCCGAGCCGATCGACGGCGAAGGCGACTTCGCAACGCGCTTTCGCCTGCGCGTGAACCGCGGCTGGATCCGGAACGAGATCGAGAGCCGGTCGGAGCTGAGAAGCGGCGGCCAAATCGAAATCACGGTGCGCGGCCAGATGATCCGCGATCGGTGCGGCAACATGCTCGACGCGCTGCCGCTGGAATATGAGCCGCGAACTCCGCCTCAGAGCCGTCCGGGAGACGATTTCGTCGCGCTGCTGCGCTTTTCGGCAGAGAGGCGGCGGGGCGACGAAGACGAGGAGGAAGCGGCCGAGATCGATGAACCCAATCGGGGAGTGAACCGCCATGACTAAGACCAACGAGTGGAAGAAGACGCAGCCCGGATCGACCGAAGCGGTTCAGTTCAGCGACGGCATGCTGGTCACGGCCGAGGATCTCAGCGCGGCGATGCGCTATCCCCTGTCCGTCGCCCAGGTGCTGTTCAAGGCCTTTTTCGGTTGCGGAATCGTGTGCGGGCTGGACCTCAAGACCGGGGCGAAAGCCGTGTCCGAACAGCGCGAACAGCGCAATCCGGCGGGCGTTGTCGTGCATCCGAGGTCGCCGAAAACCGACGCGGACTATGTGCTCACGATCGGGAGGGGGGTGGCATTGGGCTGCGACGGCTACCCGATCGAGGTGTGCGGGCCGCTCAAGCTCGACCTGACCCCGGATCCCTGCCGCCCCGAGGCGGGCGAGAAGACCTTGTTCATCGCAGTGCGCCGAGTGACCGCCGCGGAGGCGGCGGCTCGGCCCTGCGGCTGCGGCTCGGCCGGCGGCGAGCCGGCAAAGCAATGCACCAGAATGCGCGACCATGTCCTCGTTCAGGCCTTCGATGAAGAACGTGATCTTCCGAAGGAGCTCTGCCGAGCGGCCGCAGCCGAGACGCCGGGCGCGACCGGCACGCGGCCGCAGGACGAGGCGACCTCCCTCTGCGCCTGCCTCAGGCAATGCGGCGAGAGCGACTGCTGCGGCGATCCCTGGGTCCTGCTCGGCACCGTCACCGTCAGCGAGGAGGGCCTGGAGGCCAATCTCGAGGGCCGCCGCGACGTCAAGCCCATCGCCTGCGTCTGCGGGGCGGCCCGGAACGAAGCCGTGGCCGAGCGGCCCCGCGAAGAGCGAGTCGCCGTGAAGGCCGCGCCGAAGCCGCCCGCGGGCGAGCCAATCGCAGCGGCCAGGCGGGAGGCGGCCGGCGGCGAGCGACCCGTAGCGGAGGAATGAAATAATTCAAAACGCACAAGCTCCGTGAAGATAATCATCGGAAATGGAGCAATCATAGGCTGGGACGGGTGGCTGAGCAGATGAAAACGGGAAGCACAATGGCAAACTCGCGGACAAGCGGCACAGGCGACGGCGGACCGCAACGGTTCCGGTGCAAGTTTTCCTTGCAAAAGAGCGCGCTCTGGAGTCCTTCTAGGACTGCGCCGGTTTCGAAAACTTGGCGCGGCGTGTCGTTGTGACGGCTGAAAGCCCGCCTGTCGCGGCATTTTCGGCTGTGGGCGTTTTCCGAGGGCTAAAAGAAGAGGCTGCCCGCCAGACGGGCGCCGAAGGTATCGCGAACCGGGGACGGGGGAGGTCGGTTATAATCGGCGTCGTGGTCTATTCGCCCGTGCGGCTGTTCGCGGACGGCGTTGCCGCATGCCTCGACGCTCAGCCCGACACCCGCGCCGTCGCCTGCCACGACGTCCAGTCGCTCGGCGCGGAGCTGGAGAGCGGGCGGGCGGACATGGTGCTGGTCGACGTCACCGACCGCCGCGCGCTGGAGCAGGGCCGAGCGCTCATCCAGGCCTTCCCCCACGTCAAGGCGATCGCGCTCGCTCTGGCCGAGGCGGCCGAGGACGTGATCGCCTGCGCCGACGCGGGCTTCGTCAGCTACGTGCCGCGCAACGCCTGCGTAGAGGATATGTGCGAGGTGCTTCGGCGGGCGCTGAGGGACGAGGTGTTCTGCGACCCGAAAGTCTCAGGCAGCCTGCTCCGCGAGCTGCGCCGTCGTCAGGCGATGTCGCCGCCGGCGAGCGAGCCGGGCGAGGAGCTGACCCGGCGCGAACGCGAGGTGCTGCGCCTGCTCGGCCGGCGGATGAGCAACAAGGAGATCGCTCGCCAGCTCTGCCTCAGCACCGCGACGGTGAAGAACCACGTCCACGCAATCCTGACCAAGCTCAACGTCCATGCCCGCTCCGAAGCGCTGGCGCGGCTGCAGGCGGACCCGATGATCGGCGACTGCTCGTTCGCCCGGCGGTGAGCCGCGCAAGCGCTGCAGCGCGATCGCGCCGGCGGCCGGGAGCGCGCCGAGGACCAGGACGGTCCGCGAGACGCCCCTCCGGCGCCTAGAATCGGTTTCGTTCGGATGGAATCGTTCCCCGGCGAAGGCCGGGGCCCAGGAGCCGAAGGCTTTCGCCAAGTTATGCGCCCGAGCCCGGCGAGCGCCGGCCTGGACCCCGGCCTTCGCCGGGGAACAGCTGTACAAAACTGACCGAATTCGACTCTAGTCCTCGTTGTCGCGGCGCATCTGCCTGCGCATCGCGGCGACGCGGTCGAGCGCTGCCATCTCGGCCCAGAAATTCTGTTCGCCCTTGGAAAGCTCAGACGCGACCCGCGAGGCGTTGAGGCCGCTGAGCGACGCGAACAGCGACAGGATGATGTGCGCGAGCTCGTCGATCAGCAGAGCGATGTCGTCATACCAGGGCGGGACGCCGTGGAAGATGATCCTGAGGATCATTCGGATGATCTTCTTGATCTCCTGGAGGTTGCGCGCGAGCCAGACGAGAAAGGCCTCGCTTACCCCTTTGCCCATCACCGCCGCGGCGGTGCGCTCGGTGTTGCAGGCGATCATCCGCCCCTGCTGCAGCTCGAGGAACTCGTCGACCTCGACGCGGACGTGGGCGTGGACGCCGGCATAGCCGTGCTGGACCTTCTCGGTCATCCGCCGGAACTGTTCGGTCAGCGTCTCGACATTGGCTTCGAGCAAGGCCGCGTCCTTCGAATGGCCGCCCGAGCGGGCGAGCGCGGCGAAGGTGTTGGCGACGAAGCAGTTCGCCGCGGACAGGAAGCTGTCGAGCGGATTGGCGGGCCGGTCGCCGCCTTTGGCTTGTTCTACCACGCCTCTTCCCCTTGCTGGCCAAAGCGAAAACTTCGGCCGCGAGGCCGGGCGCGGTCAATGAGCCCGGGGGTTCAATAACGGCCTAGGCAGGGGTCTAGGCGGGGAACTAGCGGCGGGCGCTAATATTCCCCGTCCATCTCCTGCTCCACGCTGCACCCGCAGACCGTCCCGTCGTCGTCGCACGGCGTGACCGGTTGCGGCTCCGGGCAGGGCCGCGCGGGCCGAACGGGCCGCGGGGGCTCAGCGGGCGGCGGGGAAGAGGGCCAGGAACAGCAAGTCGACGATCCGTCGCGGCTGGCGTCCGCCGCGTCGCGGCCGTCGCGGCCGTCTCGGCCATCGCGCCCGTAGCCGCCGTAGCCGCCGTAGCCGCCGCGCCGGTCCCATGCCGCGTCCGTTCGGTGCGTGGCGATCACGCCGTCGACGCGGCTCAGCGTCGCCATCGTCGCGACGCAGCCGCCGATGCCGAAGAGCAGGAGGAGCAGCAGCAGCAGGAGCAGAGCGAGCGCGAGCGGGATCGTCATGATGTCCGCGCCGAAGCCGCGGCCGCGATCGGATTGATAGCGCTCGCCGCGTTCGCCGCGGCGCCCGCCGCTCCACCGGCCGCCGCCATAGCCGTCGTCGCGACGGAAGCGCCGCCCCTCATAGGCGCCGAAGCCGCGCGCGGCGCCGCCGCTCCGTCCGTCCCATTCGATCCCGGCAAGCTCCGACAGCGCCTCCTCGTCGCCCTCGTGAAGCCGCCGCGCCTCGTCGATCCAGCCCGCGGCCACCTCGACGATATGCTCGCGTTCGCGGCCGGGGAACAGCATCGCGATCTGCTCGCACGAGCTTCGCTGAAGATCGCCGACGGTACGGATGCCGCCTTCCTCGAGGACGTGGCCGTGGCAGTCGCCGAGGCCGCGCACGTCGCGCAGCCGCACCACGCCGCCGTCGAGCACCGACGTCAGCCGGCGGAAATCGGACCAGCGCCGCTCTCTCAGCAGCCGCGCCTGGAACGGCCAGGTCGACGGATTGCAGAAGCGGAAATCCTCGTAGCGCAGCAGGATGAAACGCAGCTGCGCGGGCCGAAGCGCGGCGAGCTGCTCGAAGGTGAAGATGCCGTGCTCGCGAAGCACCTGCGCGGCGCGGGCGCCGATGCCCTCGATCTCCTCCAGCGCATCGGTCCGATCGGGCGCGGTCGGCAGCGGCGGAACGACAGCAGCGCTCGACAGCGCCGCCCGGCCGACTCGGCGGCGCGGGCGCAGCGCATCGCGGCCGAGCCAGACGGCGGCGATGAGCAGGCCGAAGGCGAGGGCACCCGAGGCGATCCAGAACAATTCGCGCCAGGGCGAAGTCGTGAGAATGGCGTCCACGGCAGCCTTCCTGGGCGCTCCGCCCGGAGCGCCCCGGCCAATCATGATCGCGCGAAGTGGCGGGCGCTACCGAAAAGGCGGCGGATGCGCGCGACCGTGCCGGATCGGGACGCCTGGAAGCGCAGCCGTCCACCGAGCGAGAAGATCAGCGCGCGCGGCTTTCGGATGGTTTGGGGACACCCCGGTTGCGGCCAACGACATTGGCGCCAATGCGGTACGGGTCTAGCGCCGGTCCGCCGCCGCCGTCCGGCCAGATCGCTGCAGAAACCCGGAGAGGTTCGACAATTCGGCTAGGCGCTTCTCGCGGTCAAGGCGGACCCGGCCGCTCCAATCGTAAATGAGGTCGCCCTTCTTGAGTTGCCCGGTCTGCGGATCGATCAGCGAAAAGACGACGGCCGCACCGGCGCTCAGCGAAAGCGGATCGACGAATCCCAGGCGCGTCAGCAAGTGGCTCCGGACCCAGCTGGACCCGCCGGCGGCGACGACGCGAGCCGCGAGCAGGAGCGTGCCGGGCATGGATCCGATCAGCGAATTCAAGCCGAAGCCCTTCGCGAGCGGGGCGTCGCCTTGGAGCAGCAGGCCGACGATCCGGTCGGTTTGGGCGAGCACCGCCTTCGCCTCCTCGCTGGCGTCCGGCGTCGCCCGCAGCCGTTCGCTGGCCGCGACGAGGCGATGGACGATCTCCGGCTGCATCGCCCTGGCGGCGCCGGCGACGATCGGCGAGAGCCCGGCTTTCAAGAGCTCGCCGGCCAGGATTTCGGCCATGGTTCGTTCGTCGACGGTGACGGCGCGGCTGCTGACCGTCTCGGTCACGGCGAGCTTGTCGACCGCGGCCGCGACCTTGTCGACGATGTCGGGGACTTGCCCCAGCAAGCCGGCGATCGAAGGCAGCAGCGCCGCAGCTTCTTGACCGGATTTCCGGCCGAGCACGGTTTCGAGCCGGCTCAGCTGATAGTTGAGGAGGTCCTGGAGCCATCGCGCCGCGAGGATCGTCGCCGCGTCCGAAGGTGTCGCGACGATGATGCCGGTGCCCGCCGCCAGCGCATCCTCGCCCGACCGGCATGCCTGGGCGACCCCCTTGGCAAGACGGCAAACGATCGAATAGGTCAGCAGGTCGATCTCGACTGCCGAAGCGGGATCGGACTGGCCGGGGCTCGGCGCCGGGGGAGTGGCCGAGGTCTCCTGCCCCGCGCTCGACCCGGCCTGCGGCGAGGTCGCGGCGGGCCGGTTTTGAGCCTGTTGCTGCGCTTGCTGCTCCTGGTCGTTCTCGTCGCCGGAGCCGGTTGCCCGTTGCTCGGTCATCTCATTGCAGCCTTACCGCCCACGGCGTCGTCGCGTCGTAACGCGCCTTCTCGCCGATCACCGAGATGTGGACGTGGCGCGTATGCGGATTGATCCCGTTATAGGGACGCCAGACCCATGGGGCCGTTCCGCCGACGGCGTAGGACGCCGCGATCTTCCGGTTCCAGATGATGTATTTGATCCGCGGGTCGCGGCTCGCGAGCAGCGACAGCGCGATCCGGCCGGCATCGCATCCCTTGGTCGGGCTGTGAGTGATGTCGAGCGCCGTCACCACCCCGTTCGCGCCGTCGATGATGTAGGGGTTGTGGTCGGAGCTTCTATTCTGGTGGTTGGCGTCGCCGATGGTGCCGTCGCTGGCCTTGTCCCGATTGGGCGCGAGCGCGTTGACCTGGTCTCGCAATTTCAGCAACGCCCGGGCCACGCGCCAGGGTATGGCCGCCTCGGTGGCGAGCGGGGCGGCCTCCCCCGCCTGGTCCGGATCGGCATGCAGGTCGAGCTCGGGATCCTTCCCGATCAGTTCCTGGGCGCGCTCCTCGTCGGGGCGATCTTTCGCCTTGTAGACCTGATCACTCGCCATATGCTTTTCCTCCCCGGCTCGTATCAAGTTCTGCAGCAGTCGACCGGCCGCGAGACTGAGCGAAATAAACGGCGCTCGTCGGAATCCAAAGGAGCGCTGGTCTCGCCCGGCAAATACTTCAGCTCAAGTTTCTAAGTATACTCACTTGCCCACCGGTAGTATAGCATGGAAGTCAATCGAATCAGCAGATCAGCGACAGAGTTCTGCGGACCTGTCCATGAATTGTTCGCCGGATACCGTCTCGGGACGATCCGGGCCACAAGAGGGGATATTGTCATGTCCGAAGCGCTCGAATCGATTTCCGCCGACGCAATGGACGACACCGACGCGGGCCGTGAATCGGGCGCGGTGCTCGAGACTGCGGGAAGCGCCGGCGAGGCACAGGCCGCGCCGTCCGAGGCGGACCTGGTCCGGGTCAGCGGCAAGCGCGAGCAGCCGCTTACGCTGCCGGCGAGGAAGGTCGGAATCGAGACCGTGATCGGGGCCGACGAGCGCATCGAGATCACCGACACCGACAAATATCCCTGGCGGATGATCGCCGCGCTGTCGCTGATTCCGCGCCCCCCGCTCACCGCCCGCTACATCGGCACCGGCTGGTTCATCGGCCGCAGGACCCTGCTCACCGCGGGACATTGCGTGTTCAGCGAGTCCGATTTCGGTGGCTGGATCGGCCGGATCGAGGTTTCCCCAGGCCGGAGCGGCGATCGGTTTCCGTTCGGCACCGTCGCGGCGCGGCGCTTTTCAACCCTCGCCAAGTGGAAGACGGCGGCCGATCCCGACTATGACGTCGGCTGCATCCATCTCGACGAGCCGCTGGGCGACAGGGTCGGCTTTTTCAAGCTCGCGTCAAAGTCCGACGACGAGCTCGAGGATAGGCTGCTGAACGTCTCCGGCTATCCGCTTGATCGCGGCGGCGGAAGGCTCCAGTTCTTCCATGCCAACCGCGTTCTCCACCCGGCTGCCCGGCGCATATATTATGACATCGACACTTATGGCGGCCAGAGCGGCTCCCCGGTCTGGCTGGAGGATGAGCCGGGCGGCGAGCCGATCGGCGTCGGCATCCACGCTTATGGCGTCGGCGGAACCGCCTCGAGCCTCAACATCACGGCGAATTCAGCACCGCGGGTCACGCCCGAGATGCTCGCCGCGATCCGGGAATGGCTGGTCGATGACGACCGATGAGGAGTAATATTGGCCGCGGTGAAACGGGTCGCCCAAATCTTGCAGGTCATGGACGCGCAAGGCGTGCCTTGCCCCGGCATCGCCCTCGCCGTAGCCTCGGCTCAGGGGCCGACCCCGGAAATGGCCTACGTGACCGGGGCCGACGGGCGGGTCCGCATCGGGCTGCCGCCTGGCGAGGCGGTCCTGCACGCCTTCCACAGCGACGGCGGCCGGCAGACCTTCTCGATCCAGGCCTCGAGCGAGCCGGAACACGCCCATGAGCTGCGCATGAAACGGGCCGGGCAGTGAAGCCGCGTTTCCCCGAATCGGCGGAGGAGCGCGCCGCCCGGCTAATCGGCACGGCGATGGAGATCGGCGCCCCGGCGCGGGCCGACCGGCTCGAATCCGTCGGCGCCGCCATCCCGAGCATCGACGATGTGGCAAGGAAGATGGAGGGGCGGCTTCGCGGCGCCGGCCTCGAGTTGGCCGATGCGGAGCCGGTCTCCCGATTGGCGGCGCGCGAGGGTGTCAGCCTGATCGCGGACGCCGCCCGAGGCGAGTTGCGTCTGGAGGACGTGAGCTCCGGCCAACTGGCCAATCTCGAAGCGGTGATCAGCGTCATCGGCAGGCCGGCCTGGTTCGCCAGGAACAATGCGCCCGACGTCGAGGACGAGCTCGACGCCGCCGACGAGGCCTGGCTGGTCCACATCGGCCGCCAGCTCGCCGGTATCAAGCGGGCCTGCGCGCGGGTGGCCGCGATCTTCATGGAGCATGGCGGGCAGCGAACCGAGATCGGCACCGGCTGGATGATCGGCGACGGGCTGCTGGCGACCAACGCCCATGTCGCGCGCCACCTCTTCTTTCCCTATTTCTCGGCGCCCGCAGACGATCCGGCCGGCGGATGGCGGCCGCGCCCGGGCGTCAGCGGAACGGCCGATTTCCGCTTCGAGCGCGGCGGATCCGCCAGCGGCCCGTTCGCGATCGGGGTGTCGTGCTTCATCGAGAGCGACGAGAATTCGCAGCCCGATCTGGCCGTGCTCGCGGTGGAGCCCCGCGACGGCGCCCCGCCGCCGACGGCGCTGGACCTGGAGCTGGATCGTGCGGGAAACTGGGACAGGCGGCGGGTTTTCGCGGTCGGCCATCCGGTCGCGGACGTCAATGACGACGCCAATGTCGCAATCGTCTTCGGCGAGCTCGACGGCACCAAGCGAATCAGCCCCGGCGAGGCGCGCGGACTGCTTGGCGATTTCGTCCTCGCGCACGATTGCGCGACGGTGAACGGCTCGTCCGGAAGCCCGATCCTCGATTTTGGCACCGCCAAGGTGGTGGGGCTTCATTATTGGGGCGAGCCCGGCGCGCGCAACGAATCGATCTTTCTGCCGGCGATCCACGACCATCCCGCCATCGTCAAAAGCCTGGCGGCCGGGTTCGGGGGATAGGCACGATGCTGAACCCGCTTCACCCCGATGTCTTCCCGAAGGTGCTGCTGAATTACGTCGCCATGGCCACGATCCATGAAGCGGTTGCGCAGGTGGTCCCGCCCGACGTGCTGAACGGCGAGCCGCGCTTCTATATCGACCGCCTGGCGCCGAACGCTCTTAACGATTCCGTCGCCCAGGTTGTCGCGTTGATCGCCGAGCTGGAGCGGCTGGGCCTGGCGCAGGACTTCAAACGCAGCTTGCTGCGTATCGACCCCACCAACATCCTGTTGCCGGCGATCCTCTCGGAATCAGTCTCGGTCAACGCAGCGGGGCGTATCCAGGAAGCGGAGGTGCAGAGCATCCGCAACAAGATCGAGCCGTTCCTCGATTCCCAGATTTTTTTCGATACCATGCCAGCGACCCGCTATCGCGTCTGCGCGATCGTGATCGACGAAAAGATCGAGGGGACGGGATTCCTGATCGGCCCGGACCTGGTGATGACCGCACGTCACGTCGTCGACAAGGTACTGAAGCGGGTGGACGGCGATGCCGGCGGGCCGCTGCTCAAGGATGTCGAGGCCCCGGGCTCGGAAACGCGTCTTGCCTGCGTGTTCGATTATCTCGGTCTGCCCGTCGACGAATTCCCCCTCGACCCGGCGCCGGCGGGCCTGGTCATCGCCGAGGTGGCTCCCCAATGGCTCGAATGGTCCAGCGAGAAGCATCCCCGGGATGGCGTCGGCCACCGCTTCCCCGCTCCGCCCGACGTCAAGCGCCTGTTCGATTGCGCCATCATCAAGCTCGCCCGGCCGATCGGCGAACTCGCCACCGACCGGAGCGGCGGACGAATACGCGGTTGGCTGCGGCTCGAGGAGGGACTGGAGGATCTCACCCCGGGCCAGAACCTGGCAATGCTCCAATATCCGGACGGGATCCCGCAGGCTTTCGACAAGGGACGCTACCAAGCAGCCGCCGGCGGAATGACGCGGCTGTGGTATGCGCTGGATACCGAAGGCGGCTCCTCGGGAGCGCCCTGCTTCGATTCGCAATGCCGGGTGGTGGCATTCCACAATGCGGGCAAGCCGAACCAGCCCGAGCCCGGCATCGATACCGCCGAGCTGAACCAGGGGGTTGCGCTCGCATCCTTGATAAGCGCCCTGCCCCAGGCCTTGCGCGAGCGGCTCAAAGCAGCGGACGCTCCGCAATCCGCGCTTTGGTCGGTCGCAGGGGAGACCGGCGACAACCATCCGCTGCTCGGCCGCAAGGCACTGCGCGGCTGGATCGAGTCGATGAGCGGCCGTGCGCCCGCCAAACGCGTCATCGTCGTCGAGGAAGCGGAATCGAACCGGGCGGTCGGGCGGTCGGGCAAGAGCTTCTCGACCCGGATCCTGCGGGCATTGGTGCGGGGCCGCCCCGGGCTCGTCGTCGAATATGAGGCGCACCGGATCCGCGACCTCGCGCCCGAGGCGTTCCTCGCCGATCTGGCGGCGCAGATCGGGCTCAATCCGGCCGAATTCCCGATGCCGCCCAAGCCGGTCGAGCTGCGGCAGGATACGCGGTGGTGGGCGAACGATCTGCCCAACTGGTTCGCCCTCCTCGTCGAGGAATGGGCGAAGCGGTCCGGCTTCACGGCGCGCGAGCAGAATGCGACGACCGGCGACAGTGACGAGGTTGTGATGGCGCCGATCTGGATCGTGATCGACGACATCCACAAAAGCCCGCCCGCCGCGCCGATGCAGGAATGCCTCGCCGGGATGATCGGCGTCACCGAATCGACCACCGTGCTGGCGCCCGGCCTCTCCGCGCTTCGTTGGCTGATCATCGGCCATGTTCCCGATTTCGTGCTGGAGAAGTCGATCGAATATGAGCGCGACGTTGTCGGGCAGGGCGATATCAGCGAGGCGGACTGGGAAGAATGCTGCAAACTGGCCTTCGTGAGCGCCGGTCTGCTCGACAGCTATATTCCCAGCAGGGCAACGGACTTCTATGAACTTGCCTACGAGATGAACCCGGTTTTGAAGGCCTTCGCACAGACCGGCGCGCCGAACGCCGACTATCTGGCCGAGCTGGCGCGAGCGGCCGACTGGTCGATCGGCCGTCTGCTCAAAAAGGTGCGGGGGTCATGACGCAACGCGACCTGGCGGCGCTGACGGCCAGCCTGCTCGAATCGGGCTTCGGGCCGGACGATCTCGCGGGATTCGAATCGCCGGCCAAGCCGTCGGCGCCTTCGATCGCGGCGCCGTCCGCCGATTCGGAGATTCTGCTGCACGCCGCCCTGACCGGCTCCTTCCTCCCGGATCAGCTGTCGCACCAGCTCTCCGCTCCGAGCGGCTCGCCCGAATTCGATGTCCTGCTCTCCGCCTCGGAGACGATCGCCTCGCCCGCCGGGCGCGCCTGGCGGCTGCGCGCCGACGTTCGCCAACGAACGCTAGTGAGCGCGGCCGCGAGCGGCACCCTGGAACAGGCGCTGGAAAGGCTCGAGCCTTCCGACCGCGACCCGACCGGCAAGATGCTTCGCCGAGTCCTCGCCGGCGAGACCATCGACATCGCCAAGATCCCGCTCCATGAGCTCGATCGCTTCGCCCAGGTGGTCGAATGGCTCGCCGAGACCGAGCTCGGCGCCGGCCTGCCCGACCTGGCCGAGGTGCGCCGGGTCCAGCGGCGCCGCGAGCTGATCGAGCCGTTCCTGACGCTGGTCGGTCGGCCGCTCGACCGCGCCGACGACGCTTCCCGCGACCGCTTTGTCGGCCGAGAGGCCGAAATGGAGCGGCTGCGCGCCTATGTCGGGGTGATGCCGCCCGACAAGATGATCGATCTGCTGAAGCGGGGGCTCAGCAATTTGTGGTCGGTGCTCGGGGTCAGCCGCGGCCTCAACGAACCCTTGCGCATCGAGGGCTCGGGCGGCGCCGGCAAGTCGACTTTGATCGCGAAGTTCATCCTCGACCACGCCATGATCCCGGGCATCCGCCTGCCCTTCATGTACCTCGATTTCGACCGCGCGACGATCACGCCGCGCGAGCCGCTTCAGCTGCTGATCGACATCGCCCTGCAACTGGCGATCTGGCTGCCGGAAGCGGATTCGCCGCTGCGCGAATTCCGCCACGAATTGCGCCGCCGCATCGAACAGCAGGGCCGCAGCCTGGAGCAGAAGAATCGCGAGCAGAGCACCCGGTCCGAGCTGCGCGGCCTGTGCGAGCGGCTTCGCTCGATCGTCGAGGAGGTCAATCAGGGGACGGCGCCGGTCATCCTCCTGATCGATACGTTCGAGCTCGTCCAGTATAGCGCCGAGGCGGTCGAGGGCGTGGCCGCGTTCATCCAGGCCCTGCGCCATCCCGAAGGGGGATCCTGGCCCAACCTCCGCGTCGTCGTCGCCGGCCGCGGCAGCCTCGAAAACGACATCGAGACCACCCAGCCGCCGCTGCGTCTCGGCCCGCTCTCTCTCAGGGCGACCGAAAAGCTCATCGCGCGCCGCAACGTCCTCGACGGCCTCGGCCTTGAGTCGGCCGAGATCGCGGCGCTGGCGCGTCCGCTCAGCAATTGCCCGCTCGACGTCGTCATCGTCACCCGATGGCTGAAGCAGAATCCCGGCAAGGCCAAGGAGCTCGTCCGGGACATTCTGAAAGACGCGGAAGCGGGTGCGAAGTCCGGCCCTCACGCCGAGCAGGGGATCGTCCAGGCGCGGGTGACCGCGCTGTTGATGAACCGAATGATCGAGCATATCGCCGACCGCAAGGTGCGCGCGCTCGCCACGCCCGGCTTCGTCGTGCGCGCGATTTCCGCCGATGTCATTCGCGACGTCATGCTGCCCGCGGCCGGGGACATCGGCAAGAAGGCGAACGATGCGCGCGCGAAGGATCTCTACCGGCGCCTCGAGCACGAGCGCTGGCTGGTTTCGCGCCAGGGAGAGCTTCTGCGCCATCGCCCGGAGGTTCGCCGCGCGATGCTGCAGCTGCTTCGCGACAAGGATCACGCCGCCTTCAACCGGACCAACGAGCGGGCGATCGAGTTCTTCGAGAAGCGGCTGGACGACCGGGAATCGCGCGCCGAGGCGATCTACCATCATCTGCTCGCCGACTACCCCGAACCGCAGGAGCTGGCGGCCGCGCTGGAAGTCGCCGACCGGCTCTGGCGGCCCGAATGCTCGCGGATCCTGGCGAGCGCCGTCGACGACCTGCAGGGTCTTGCCCGCGACTATCTGCGCGCGCGGCTGGGTCGCGACTATTCGCCCGACACGCTTCTCCAACTGCCGACACAGGTTCTGCAGGCGATTCTTTCCTCGAACGGGACTCGCATCCTGCGACGCCTGGCCCCGGACGAGTTCCTGCGCGTGCTCGCCGCGCGGCCGGAAGCGGCCCGCGAGGCGCGGGAATCCGGCACGGAAGCCGAGGCGCTCTACCGCGGCGGGCGATGGTCGTCCTTTGCCAAGATCGCGAAGGCGGAGATGGGCGAGCTCTCGCGATGGGCGAAATCGGCTGACGAATCCGCCGGGCCGTTGCCGGACGGCAGCCACAGATTGCGCCAGTTGATCGCGCTCGGCACCCGCGACGGCTCGCTCGAAACCGCCTGGCAAGGGGAAATGGGCTGGCTGTGCGATTGGGCGCAAAGAGCGAACGACATCATGTTTTGGGAGACGGCGTCGTTCGTCGCGATCTGGAGCCGGCGGACCCTGAACCGCGTCTATTGGGACATGATGTCCGAAGCGGTGGCGCGGCGCGATCCGCGGCCGGCCAGGCTCGACCGGCAGGTGCGGGGAAGTGCCGCGATGCGGATTCTGGCGCTGCTGGAGCCTCCGGAGCAGACCGCCTATCTTCGCTGCGTTGACCTGAAGGCTCACCTCACGACGATCAATGCCCTCGAGTTCGCGCTGCTTCAGGAGATGCTCTCCTACCGTCTGGATCCCGCGGGCGAAGACACTTCGGTGGAGACGCAATGGGCCTTTCAGGGAGCGGTGGACCGGGGCTGGAGGCTGGTCTCCGAGATCCAGGCGCTCGACGACGGCAGGATCGTGCTCGATCCGCGCCTCACCGGCGACCTCGGCACGATCGCCCAGACCCTGCTCGAGCTTGCCGAGCCCGGAATCGCGGGACCGGCCCGCCACATATTGGCGCTCACCCATCCCGACTGGCTGGAGCCGCTCGGCCTGGCGCTGAGCCGAGCTTATGATGGCGACGTGCCGACCAAGCTCGGATGGTTCAGCTCCGTCCAGTCTCTGCTTGGACAGGAGACCGGCGGCGGACGGACCGGCAAGGGCATGACCGGCCACCAGATTCTGGCGCTGGCCGACGAGGCCGGCCAGCTCCAGGAGGCGGTCGCGGCCTATCGCGAGCACGCCTCGTCGCGCGGCCAAAGCCCGGACGATTTTCTTTACCTCGCCGACCGGTTGCAGGACTGGCTGGCGATGGTCCACGCTCAGGGACCGGCGGCGCTCTAGCCGGGCGCGCCGGTTAACCTTTCCCGGCAGCCGTCCGTTAGGGCGACTGTGGTTCAGGCGCCGTCCTGGCCAGTCTCTCCTTCAAGCTGTCGCGCTCTCTGGCCAACCGGCGGGCCGGCGCGCCGAAAAGCCGGGCGGAGGTGCGTTTACTGCGGAGCCTCCTTTTCGGCACGCTGGCCGGACTGGCGGCGCTCGATCCCGCACTTCCCGAGCCTGCACCGAGATGTCCGGAATGCAGAGCCAGCCGCTACGATCGCGTGCTGTATCTGATCCTTGAACGCTCAAGGCAACGAGAACGCTACAGCGGTTCCGAATCTATCTGGATGGCGACAGGCTCGTCTGCATCGAGGACTATTTTTCCTACAAGAATCCATATCAACTCTGACGAAACTGCCTCTGGCCGGCTCCGAGACGCGATCGGCCAGCCGACCCAGATCTTCTATTCGCCCGGGGCCACCGGCAACGGCTTCACCTACGCCTTCGACTTCCGCGGCCTCGAGCTCGGGCGGACGTTCGCCGCCGGCGGGCTCGGCTACGCCAGCAGCGCACCCGGCAAGCAAAGCCCGGCGCGCGCCGCCAACCCATTCACCCATTTGGCGGAATTGCCATCGAGGCCAGCGCGGTTTCGGCCTCCTCCGGCATCTGGATCCGCCCCGGGCGGCTCGCCATGGCGCCAAACAGGACGTCCTAGCACCCCGGCCCAGCCTCAGAAGGCAAATTCCGACCCGATCGCCAAGCCCAGCTGCAGGGCGGCGAAAGGCTGGATTGCCGAGAGATCGCCGAGACCCTCCTCAGGCATCGTTTGCCGGCTGGAGGCGAAAGCCGCGGTCAGTGACTCCGGAACGGATCCGGTGCCTGGCCCCGCCAAGTCCATCTGACGAGGGCCGCGTCCGACCATGTGCACCGGGCGGTCGCCCCAAGTCCGATCGTGATAGATGTCGAAAAAGTGCTCGCGATCGAGCCCGTGCCAGGCGGTCGCCGGCAAAGGCTCCGCATCGGCGGTCGTTCCCGGCACGTAATTGAAGGCGACATCGGCGATCCCGGACGTGGAGCCGTCGGGCCGCGTGAACTGCCCGTGGTTGATGACGATGTTGTCATTCCACCCCCAGGCCTGTTCCGTCGCCTCCCCGCCCACCGAGATGGAGGCCACCTTTGCTTCCGCCATGCTCAGCAATTCGCCCGCATCGACCCGGCCGTCACCGTCCTGATCGGCCCAGACGCGGAAGGCGGCCCATTCTGCATCGCTGGCGGAAAGCGCGCCGTCGAGGCTCGTGTCGAAAGTGGCGAGCCCATCCAGATCCGACTTGGCGCCCGCTGAATCATCGACGAACGACAACTCGACCGGACCGGAGACAATATCGTCATGGTTGCGGTCATAGACCAGGATGCCGTCACCGCTGCCCACCCAGCCGGTGCGATCGGCGAGGCCGTCGCCGCTCCAATCCCAATTCGCATGCGAGCTGGCCCGGCTGATGAGATCCACTCCGTCGCCGTCGAGATCGAGCACGATCGGAGCGGCGAGGCTCACCTGCACGCCGCCCTTGAATTCCGCGATCTCGACGCCGGCGAGCGTATCGGTGCCGTCATTGCCGTCGACCGAGGTCTGGTTGTCGACGATCTGGATCGATCCGCCGGCGGTGACGATCGAGTAGCTTGCCTGGAGACCGGCAAAGGCCGCGATGTCGGTGCCGAGGCCGCCCTGGAGCGTGTCGTTGCCCGCGCCGCCGCTGATTCGGTCGTCGCCGCCGCCGCCGCTCAGCACGTTCGCCGCGCTGGAGCCCGTGATCGTATCCGCGCCGCTGCCGCCGGTCACATTCTCGATCGCGATCAGGGTGTCGGTTTCCGATCCGGATTGCGCATGGTTGGAGGCGGCGGCGAGGTTGATCGTCCAAAGATTGGTCCGAGCGCTGTAATCGGCCGTGTCCGTGTTGGAACCGCCGTCGATCGAATCGTTGCCGAGGTGGCCGCTCAGCGTGTCGTTGCCCGAGCCGCCGACGAGCGTGTCCGCGCCCGCCGAGCCGATCAGCACGTCGTTGCCGCTGCCGCCGTCGATCTTGACGATTCCGGTCATGGTCACGCCGGAGAAATCGAGCATGTCGCCCGCTGCGACGTTCGAGCCCCAGACGGTGACGCCGCTGAAGCCTCCGGTGCTGATCTCCTCGATCCCGCTCAACGTGCTGAGCGCGATCGCGCAATTGTTGGCGGTGGCGACGATCATGTCGTAGCCGGCGCCGCCGCTGACGAAGTCGTAGCCATCACCGTTGGTGAACGAGAAGACGTCGTCGCCGGCGTCACCGCTCAGAACGTCGTCGCCAAGGCCGCCGACGATCGTGTCAGCCCCTTCGCCGCCGAACAGCCGATCGGCGCTCGCCGCGCCACTGAGCGTGTCATTCCCGCCGAGACCGAAGATCACGTCGGTGCCCGACGTGCCGTTCAGAATCTCGCCGGCGGCCGTGCCGTAGGTCGGCGTGGTGATCGTCGTGACACGGTCCCAGACGGTGCCGTCGGCGAAGCGGACCTCCTCGACCCAATAAGAAGCCGTGGTCCCTGCCTGAGACTTGAGGGTGAGGGTCTCCCCGCTCGCCCCGATCGTCAGGATCACGTCGTTGCCGGTCTTCGAGATGGTGACGTCTTCGGCGCTGATCCCGGCGCCGAAGACGAGCGCGTCGGTGCCTCCCGAGCCTGCGCCGCCGCTGGAAAATTCCTGGACGATGTCGTTGCCGTCGCCGAGGTTGAAGACGTAGCTATCGTTGCCGCCATTGCCAGTCAGAGTGTCGTTGCCGAGCCCGGCAAGGATGGTGTCACCGGCGCCCGACGCGATCACGGTGTCGTTGCCAGACCCTGCGTCAATCGAGACGATGCCGTTCAGCGTGACGCCGGTCAGGTTGACGTTGTCGTTGAGCGAGCCGTAGACCAAGGCCGATCCGAGACCGGTGATCGTCTCCACGCCGGCCGTTTGTGCAGCGAGCCGGATGGTTACGCCCTGAGTTACGGCCAGGATCTGATCTGTCCCACTGCCGCCGTCGACCGTGTCCGCTCCGTCGGTTTCGCTGACGATTTCGAATATATCGTTGCCGCCGCCGCCGGCCAGGACGTCGTCGCCGCCGCTGCCGCGCAGGGTGTCGGCCTGGGCCGAGCCGGTCAGCGTGTCGTTGCCGTCGCCGCCGTCGATCCGGACGATGCCGGTCAGCGTGACGTTGACGAAGTTGAGAACGTCGCCGAGCGAAGTGCCTCCCACCGAAACGTCGGCGAAGCCGGCGCCGGCAAGCTGCTCCACCCCGGCCAGGCTGGACAGGCGGATCACGCTATTGTCGGCGCCAGCCTCGACGCGGTCGGTGCCGTCGCCGCCGGCCACGGCGTCCGCGCCCTGATCGCCGGATATCCGGAAGACGTCGTCGCCAAGGCCCAGGTCGACGGTGTCGGAACCGGCCGCGCCGATCAGGAGGTCGTTGCCCGCGGCCATGTAAATGAGCGAGATGCCGCTGACCTCGACCGGGGCAAGATCGATCGTCTCGGCCAGGTCGGTCCCGGTAAGCATCACGCCCGAATGGCCGTTGCCCGAAATCTGCTCGACATTCTGGAGCGAAGCGAGGCCGATGACGGCCCCGTCTTCGGCCGCTTCGACGCGGTCGGTGCCGCTGCCGCCGTCGACCTGATCGAGGCCCGCTTCCGAGCCGCGGTAGACGAACACGTCGTTCCCGTCGCCGCCGCCGAGCAGGTCGTTGCCTTCGCTGCCTTCGATCCGATTGGCCTGGGAGTCGCCGATCAGCGTGTCCCGGCCGGCGCCGCCGACCACGGCTTCGATGTTCGAGAAGCTTTCCTCGAGGACCGGGGCGCCTCCGGAAAGGATGGCAGCCTCGCCGGCCGCAAGATCGACGGTCCAATCGTCCAGCGAAAAGGCGTAGTCGATCGTGTCGAAGCCGTCGCCGCCGTCGAACCCGTCCGCGCCGAACCCGCCGGAGAGCCGGTCGTCGCCGGCGCCGCCGGTCAGCACGTCCGCGCCGGCGCCGCCGCGCAGCTCGTCATTGCCCTCGCCGCCGCCGAGCAGGTCGTCGCCGGCCGCGCCTTCGATGAGGTCGTCGCCGCCGAGCCCCGAGAAGCCGTCGTCGCTGCCGGTACCGACCAGGAAGTCGGGATCGGAGGTCGCCGGCTGAGTCCGATAGTGCTCGACAAGCTGATCGCGCGACCAGGTCGTGCCGTCGTCGAAGCGAACGAGCTCGATGCCTTGGCCGATTCTGCCGCTCAGCTGCCCGGTCAGGCGGACTTCGTCCCCATTCGTCCCGATCACCAGGATCAGGTCGTCCGGATTGTCGGGGGTTCGCCGCAGCGAAACGTCCCCGGCGTCGATGCCGGCGCCGAGCACGAACTCGTCCCCGACCGCGTCCGCGCCGCCGTCTTCGAGGACGACGTCGGCCCCGTCGCCGATCTCGAAATGGTAGCGGTCCGCACCCCGCCCGCCTTCCAGCAGGTCATCGCCGAGGCCTCCGGTCAGCTCGTCGGCGGTGAAGAAGCCGCGGATCGTGTCCGCCCCGCCGGTCGCGGCGTCGGCGACCGACTGGGCAAGCAGCAGCCGCATGTCGATGTCGCTTCCGTCGCTGAACAGCAGGAATTCGACGCCGGTGCCGTTGCCCGCATCCTGGCCGGTGAGAAGGATCGAGCCGCTCGCGGCGGCGAAGGTGATGAGCACGTCGCCGGAGCCGGCGCCGTGGCCGACGACGATGTCCGACTGCACGATGCCGGCGCCGAACAGGATCCGGTCGTCGGCCGGGCCCGGCTCCTCGCCGGCGAGCGCGGTGCCCGCCGATCCGAGCTCGACGACGACATCGTCGCCGTCGCCCGGGCCGTAGACGTAGCAATCGCCGCCGGCGCGGCCGACGAGCACGTCGTCGCCGAGGCCGCCCTCCACCTCCTCGCCGAAATTGGTGCCGACCAGCGTGTCGTCGCCCGCCGTAGCGACGAGGCCCGCACGAGAGAGGATGTCCTGGCGAGTCCAGGTCACCCCGTCGGAAAACTGGATCTGCTCGATGCCGCCCGAGGCGCCCGCCTTCTGCTGGTCGAGATAGACCTGGTTGGAATCGTCGATGAACAAAACGACGTCGTCGGCGTCGGCGGGCGAGGTGATGACCCGAACCGTCGTTGAGGCGATTCCGGTCAGGATCAGCGTGTCGGTATCGCCGCCGCTCTGCGGATCGTAGATGACGTCATAGCCGTCGCCGAGAGCGAAATGGTAGGTGTCCGAGCCGGTCCCGCCGCGCAGCACATCGTCGCCAGCCTTGCCGCGGATCGTGTCTCCTTGCGCCGATCCGAAGATCACGTCGTCGCCGATGGTGGCGGGGAAGGGAGCGCCGGCCACCGTGGAGCTGTCGAGCAGCGCGGTTGCCGACGCATAGGTCCAGACTGTGCCGTCGGAGAAGGCATATTGCTCGATCGCCGCCGCGCTCATCACGTAGAGCCTGTCTTCGGTGCCGCGGATCGTGAAGAAAAGCCCGGTCGTGTCGCCGTCCTGCAGCGGACGCGAGACGATGATGTCGCCGGCCTCGATGCCGGGGCCGAACCGGACCGCGTCGGTGCCGCTCTCGTCCCAGACAGTGTCGCGGCCGTCGCCGAGGTTGAAGACATAGGCATCGTTGCCCGAGCCGCCCTCGAGGATGTCCTCGCCGCGGCCGCCGCCGAGAACATCGCTGCCCGACGAGCCGTAAAGGCGGTCGCTCCCGGCGCCGCCGGTAATGGAGTCGGCGAGGCTGGAGCCCCAGATCGTGTCGGCGCCCTCGGTTCTCGCCTCGGCGAATAGCTTGGCGCGCAGCTCGCCCTCGGTCAGGACCGTGCCGTCGGCGAATTCGTAGCTCTCGATGCCCGTCGCCGACTTGACGTACAGCTGGTCCGCGGTGCCGGCGAAGGAAATCACGATGCCGGTCGTGTCGCCATCCGCCATTGGACGCGCCAGGCGCAGCTCGCCCGCCTCGATCCCGGCGCCGAAAAGGACGGTGTCGGTGCCGCTCTCGTCGACGACGATGTCGCGGCCGTCGCCGAGGTCGAACTCATAGATATCGTTGCCGCTGCCGCCTTCGAGAACGTCGTTGCCCGCATTGCCTTCGAGGACGTCGTTGCCGCCGAAGGCATAGATGCGGTCGGCGCCGTCGCCGCCGGCGACAGCCTCGGCATAGCCCGTTCCATGAAAGATGTCGGCGCCGTCGGTGCGCAGCTGATCGAACAAGGCGGCGCGCATTTCGGCCTCGGTCCAGACGGTGCCATCGGCGAACTCGTAGCGCTCGACGCTCCACGCCGCCTTGACCCGCAACTGGTCCTCGGTCCCGGCGATCGAGATCAGCAGCCCGTCGGTGTCGTCGTCGGCAGCGGGCCGCGACAGGATGAGGTCCGCGGCGTCGATGTCGGGCCCGAACCGCACCGTATCGACTCCGCTGTCATCGGTGACGACGTCCCGGCCGTGGCCGCCCCCGAAGAGAAACAAATCGTCGCCGGCGCCGCCGTCGAGCAGGTCGCTGCCGGTACCCCCGTCCAGCGTGTCGGCGCCGCCGCCGGCATAGATCCAGTCCGCCCCCGCGCCGCCCTCGATCGTCTCGTTGAAGCCGGTGGCGTAGATCACGTCGCCGCCGGCCGTCTCGAGCTGATCGTAGAGGTGGCTTCTGAGGTCGGCCTCGGTCCACACCGTCCCGTCGGCGAACTCGTAGCTTTCGATGCCGGTGGCGCTCTTGACGTAGAGCCTGTCGTTGGTGCCGGCCACGGCTATGACCACGCCGGTCGTGTCGCCGTCCTGGATCGGGCGCGAAAGGACGATGTCGGCGACGGCGATTCCGGTGCCGAACAGCACCTTGTCGGTGCCGCTTTCCTCGACCACGACGTCGAAGCCGTCGCCGAGATTGAAGCGATAGGTGTCGTTGCCGCTGCCGCCGCGCAACAGGTCGTGGCCCGCGCCGCCGCCGATCGAATCGTTGCCGCCGCTGCCGAAGACGTTGTCGCGGCCGGCCGTCCCGTTCAGCGTTTCGGCCGAGCTGGTGCCGTTGACCGCGGTGATCGCCGAAACGACGGCGCCTTCGATCTGGGTCCGGTTCCACGAGGTTCCGTCGTCGAACTGGATCACGTCGATGCCGTGCTTGTATTGGGTTCCGGCATAGGAGGTGAGGTAGAGCTGGTTGTCGAGCAGGATCGAGCCTGCCTGGCCGGCAAAGGCGATCCGCACGTTGTTCGAATCGGCCTGGTCGCGGTCGAGGATCAGATCGGCGGCCACGATGCCGGGGCCGAGCACCAGGATGTTGGTCGGGCCGCCGTCGCGATGGCGATCGTCGTGGATCCGGTCGTGGCCGTCGCCGAGGGCGTAACGGTAGGTGTCCGACCCGGAGCCGCCGTCGAGATTGTCGTCGCCCGTCCCGCCGGTCAGGTCGTCGTTCGAATCGAGCGTCCACAGGATGTCGGCGCCGGCGCCGCCCTGGACGACATCGCTGAACCGGGAGCCGAGCAGGTAGTCGGAATTGCCGGTCGAGCCCTGGTCGAAGAGTTCGGTGATCAGGGCCGCGCGGCTCAACTGGGTGCCGTCCGCGAAATGGATCGTATCGATGCCATGGTCGTATCGGGTGGAGCCGTAGTCGGTCCAGTAGAGCTGGTTGTCGAGCAGGATCGAGCCGGCCTGGCCGGCGAAGGTGACCCGCACGTTGTACGTATCGGCCGGGTCGCGCTCGAGGATGAGGTCGGCGGCGGCAATGCCGGCGCCGAGGTGGAGCGTGTTGACTGCGCCGCCGTCCTGATGACGATTGTCGACGATTCGGTCGTTTCCGTCGCCGAGCCCGTAATGGTAGGAATCCGAGCCCCAGCCGCCGTCGAGACTGTCGTTGCCGAGGCCGCCGGTCAGCGTGTCGGCGGAATCGCCCCCATTGATGACGTCGTTGCCGGCGCCTGCGGCGATCGTGTCCGCGAACCGCGTCCCGGAGACGATGTCGGCCTCGCCGGTCGAGCCTTGGGCCAGCAGCTCGGTGATGATCGCCGCCCGGCTCCACGAGCTGCCGTCCGCGAACTGGATCGTGTCGATGCCGTCGTCGTAGAGGGTCGAGCCATATTGATTCCAGTCGAGCTGGTTGTCGAGCAGGATCGAGCCCGCCGCGCCCTCGAAGGTGATTCGAAGATTGACGCTATGGCCGAGGTCGCGCTCGAGGATCAGGTCCCCGGCGGCGATGCCGGTGCCGAGATGGAGGACGTTGGCCGGGCCGTTGTCCCTGAAGCGGCTGTCGACGATCCGGTCGTCGCCGTCGCCCAAAGCGTAATGATAGGAGTCGGAGCCATAGCCGCCGTTGAGATTGTCGTTGCCGAGGCCGCCGGTCAGCACGTCGTCGCCATCGTCGGCGGCGGCGACGTCGTTTCCGGCGCCGGCGACGATCGTGTCCGCGAAGCGCGAGCCCAGGACATAGTCGGACCGGGCGGTCGAAGCCTGGACGATCGATTGAGCGATCAGAGTCGCCCGGGTCCATTGCGTGCCGTCGGCGAACTGGATCGAATCGAAGCCGTGATCGTAGGGGGTGAAGCCGTAGCTGCTGGTGTAGAACTGGTTGTCGATCAGGATCGAGCCGGGCGCGTCCGCGAAGCTGAGGCGGATATTGTAGGCGTCGGCCTGGTCGCGCGCGAGGATCAGGTCGGCGACTGCGATTCCGGCGCCGAGCACCAGGGTGTTGGTCGTTCCGCCGTCGAGGTGCCGGCTGTCGTGGATCCGGTCGTGGCCGTCGCCGAGGGCGTAATGATAGGTGTCGGAGCCGTAGCCGCCGTCGAGATTGTCGTCGCCGAGCCGGCCGGTGATGACGTCGTTGCCGTTGCCGGCGGCGATGACGTCGGCCCGGTAGCTACCGCCCAGCGTGTCGGCGCCGCTCGTCGCGGCGGCGCTCGGCACCAGCGCGGCCAGGTCGCGGATCGTCCAGCTGGTGCCGTCGGCGAACAGGATCTGCTCGATCGAATTGGCGCCGTCGGGGGCGAGCTGGTCCTTCAGGATGAGCTGGTCCCCGCCCGCGCCAACGGTGACGACGAGGTGGCTCGCCGAATAAGCGACGGCGACGTCGGTCGTGGCGATGCCGGCGCCGAAGACGAGCGTGTCGAGATCGGCGGCGAACCCTGCTTCGGCGATCGTGTCGACGCCGTCGCCGAGGCCGAAGGCGTAGACGTCCGATCCGAAGCCGCCGGCGAGCAGGTCGTTGCCCGCGCCGCCGGTCAGGCTGTCGTCATGGATGGTGCCGACAAGCTCTTCGTCGCCCGCGGTCCCGGCCAGAGCGCTGCCCTCGTCCCTGGCAAATAGCGCGCGTGATACGAGGTCGCCGCGATCCCAGCTCGTGTCGAAGAAGCTGAACTGGTCGATGCCGCTGCGCTCGCCATATGAAATGCCGCGCAGATCGATTCGGTCGCCGGCGAGGATCTCGCCGATGACCAGCGACAGCCACTCTCCCGCGGAGTGCGCGACGACGACGATCTCATCGGGGAAGACCCCCCAATCGAACTCCAGCTTGTCGACGTCCTGGGTTGCGATTCCGCTATCCACGATGCGGTCTACCCCGTCGCCGGATCGATAGATGATCGTGTCGCTCCCCGCGCCCCCATCGACGGAGTCGGCACCGCCTGCGCCCTCGAGCACATCGTTTTCGGCGCCGCCGGAAACCCGGTCGTCGCCTCGGCCGCCCACCATCCAGTCTGACCCGGTGCGGCCAACGAGACGGTCGTCGCCGTCTCCGCCGGCGACGAGATTGCCATTTCCTTCGCCCGCGTCGAGAACGTCCTCTCCTGCTCCGCCGAACAGCCAATCGTCGAGCACATTGCCAATCAGGAGGTCGTTGCCCTTGCCTCCCAGCAAGTCGTCGCCCGTGCCTGCCGCGAAAATCTCGTCGTCGCCTTCGCCCCCGTAGAGGAGGTTCGAGATATGACCTGAGGGCGGCGGCGTACCGGCCGCGAGACGGTCACCATCCGCAGAGCCTTCGATGACTGTCTTCGAGGCGCTGTCGATCGTATCGCCAAGGAACCATGGCCCCAGAAAGGTGAGGCGTTCGCCGTTGAGGCCGTCGCCAAACGGCTGGAACTGGAACTGCACATCGCGGGCATCGACTTCCGCCGTCTCCAGAAGGTAAGTGAAGCCACCGTCCCAATCGTGCGAGCTGCGGCGCCACAGGCCAAGCTCGTCCATGCGCGCGAAGGCCAGCAGCCATTCGGCAGCCAAAGCGGAATCGGGTTCGGCGGCGATCAGCGCGTTGATCGAGGCGGAGGATTCCAGATAGACATGCAACCGGTCGACGACGGCGAAATTGCCCAGCAAAGTATCGAGGCCGAACTCCACGTTGGTGATAGGATTGCTGTCGTAAAGCTGGCCGGGGGTGAGCTCGGGATCCCCGCCGGTTTCCGCACTCGTGCCGAGCAGGCCGGCGGTCGCGAGCGTGTTGTAGAAGGCGCGCTTTGCCCAGACGTCGCCGCCGAGGAATTCGAAATCGCGGACGGCGTCGAGCACGCCGAACTCGATCAGGTCCTCGGCTTCCTTGAACTTGACCCGGTTGTCGCTGCTGGTGCCGTCCTCCCAATAGACGTAGCGCTTGCCGCGCATCCCGTAGGAGCCGGCCTCGATCTCCGCGCCGTTGACCAGCTCGCCGCCGACGAACGAGATGATGCCGTTGAGGGCGTCCGCCGCGGCGTTGCCGAGCTCGCTGGCGGCTCGCTTGCTGCCGCCGTCCTCCTTCCAGACCTGGTCGACCGTGAACAGCCCGGTCGCGGCGTCGAATTCCAGGATCGCGCCCGATTTGGGCGTGCCGGTGAAGACGCCGCCGATCAGGCCGCCTAAAAGGTTGCCGAGGAAAGAGCCGATGATCGCGCCGATCACCGGAACGGGAATCAGCGCCTGGCCGGCGATTCCGCCGAGCGCCCCGCCGATCGACGAGCCGAGCTGCTCGCCGATCTCGTCCCAATTGCCGATCTCGGTGGCGAGATGGTTGCCGATGAAGCTGCCGGCGACGTTGCCGATCTGGGTGAGATTGGCGACGCCCTGGAACGGGCTGGTCACGGCCGGATTGCCCAGCGCCATCTCGGCCAGATTGCCGATGATCTGGCTGAGAGCCGAGCCGGCGATGCTGTTCAGCGCCGCCGCCTCGAACCCTTCGAGGCCGATCAGGTCGATCAGCTCGGCGGTCAGATAGGAGCTGAGCGCGCCGACGCCCGACGCCTTGAGATTGGCGAGGAACTCCGCGTCCATTCCGGCCAGCGCATCGCCGATATTCTTCGTCGTCGCGACTCCGCTGTCGAAGGCGACGGTATTGAGGATGTCGCCGAAATTCGATGCGAGCGTCTTGAGCGCGGCGGAGGTGACGGTCTGGACCAGCTCGTCGCCGCCGATGAAGTAGCGGCCCAGAACCGAGACGATGGTCTCCGCCGCGTTGACGAAATCGAGGCCGATCGGCGAATCGATGAGCCGGATCGTGGTGGGCCCGTCCTCCTCCGCGCGGATCTCCAGCTCGCCGTCGCGGGTCAACGTGATCCCGCTGTCCTGATGCTGCCCGGATTGGCCGTTGAAGCTCCACTCCCGGCTCGTGCTCCGCCCAAATTCGTCGGTCCCTTCGATCGCATAGCGGCCCTGGCCGGTTCTTGGGTCATAGCTCAACGTGCGCGTCGTGAAGCCCTCTAGGATCAGATTGCCCTCGGCATCGACGTGCGCCGTGAGGAAGCTCTCCTCGATCGTAGGCGGCCGTTCGCCTCCGGTAACCCCGTCGTCCATCAACAGGGTGACGTCGACATATTCGAGCCTCGGCGCCGCCTGGTCGAGAAGCGCCTGGAGCTGGGCCTGCGCTCTGGCGGCCTGCTCGAGGTTCAGGATGATGGTTTGCTCTTCCTCGGTGATCCCGACGGTGGAGAGCGTCCCGTCCTCATTATATTGGGCGACGATCTGCCGCGTAACGGTGGCGCTTCCCTGATTATTGGTGATTTCGAGTGCGACGACCTCCTCTTGGCCTTCATTCATTCGCCTGGCGATGACCCGAATGATATCGTTGGATTGATCGACCAGGAAAGAAATGACCGGCACCAGCGCGCCCTGACCGCCCATGCTCTCATAGAGGTCCTCCAGCGTCAGCACGGTCCGGACCACATTGGGGTCGAGGTACCGATAGCGCGGGCCGCCCGGTCCGACATCGGCCGCCAAATGGTCGAGCAACTCGTCGCGGCTCGTGTCGCGCGGCACCGCGACGACCATGCCATGCACGGCGAACACGTCGGTGAAAGGAGCCAGAAGCGTGGGCGAGCCGACGATTGAACCAGCCAGCTGGAGGGCATCCTGATAGAAGCCGACCATGTCGATGCCGTTATTGTAATAGCCGTCGAGGCCGTTGGGATCGACGATACGGACCAGCCCGTCGGCATCACGCGTCAGGGTCCAGACGGTGCCGTTGACGGTCCTTTGCAGGATTTGGGTGGGGGAGAGATTTGCGATCTCGTCCGGGTCGGTAAAACCAAAATTCGCCGGGGTCTTCCGGAGAAAGTCGCCAAATGTCATCGCTGAGGCGATGCCGACCCCGTTGGTCAGATCGAAGGCCCCATATTCCTGCCCCGCCAACCTGCCATATTGGCCGGGAGCCGCTAGCGACCAGACGCTGCTGCTGGCCGCCATGTCATATTCAATCCCCAGACCGAGACCGGGGAAGTACGGAAGTAGTCCGTGACTGTCCCAGATAATACCATCAACAGCCAAAATACTATTTTGAGAAATCGACTCTACATCTCCCCTGGCGACCACAGTCTCGAAAAACTGCACAACCGCGTTGTCTATCTGCCACGAAAACAAATCCAAGGGGATGCCGTGTCCAGAGAGAGTTTTGGCACTTAAGTTTCCGATGGCGGCCGCGATTCCATTATCTTCGGAATAAGTCGTTATTTCCGCCTGCTCCTGAAGCGTTCGCGCGGCGTCGATGTAATTCTGATTTCCGGTTGCCCTGCCCTCCTGAAGCAGCACTTGCGAGATCGCGTGATACGCGGCGGCTCGCCTGTCGGTAATATCGAAGCCCTCGTGGCCCGGCCCGCCGCCGCTGAGATGACCACGCGCGACGACCGTTGCCGCCTGCAGTCTTTCGAGAAAATCATTCGGCATTTTGCGGCTCCAAACTCAAGAGGTCCATTGACTGACGAGGCGATGGGCCCGGTCGGAGATTTCCCTCCACCGGGGCAGCTGGGATCGGTCGAGCCAGATTTCGATCAACGGCGATCGCGGGCGCTTGACCGTCATTTGGCATAGGTTGGGCCGCGCCGCGGGCAGGTAGGCGCACTCGATCATCAGATCCTGCGCCGGCGACAGCGCGACATACAATTTGGCTGGGATGCGAGGGGCGTGCAGCTCCTGCCTGACCTCCAGTCCGAACTCCGAGCCGGCAGGTCGGGAATAGCGCGAGAAGGAGTTCAGCCAGCTGCCGTCCACCCGCCGCCGAACGAAGTTGTCGGGACTCCACATAACCGAGACCATCACCGATCGAGGCGTTTCGCGCGGGCTTTCCGAAGTCGGCGAGAAGTCGGCGGCGTCGGCATAGAAACGCACCTGGCTGACATCCGCCGGCAGCCGGCCGGCAGCCCCCGCTTCAGCCGGCAGATAGGCTGCGGGAATCGTGATGAGAAAACGATGATCGCGGCCGCCCATATTCTGCGGATTCGGCCCGACCCGGAATGTCCGTGGCCCCTGAGCGGTCGCATCGCCGGCCTGTTCCGCGCCGCATCCCGCGGCTGCCGGCAGAGCCGCGAGCGCGATGGCCATGCCGAACGTACCGAGCCGGCCATGCCGAGAGACCGAATCGCCAATCGGGGCGTTGAAAAGAGCCTTGGCTCGGGAGCACAAGGACATTCGATATTTCCGATCGATCATCGCCGCCGCCTCGCTTCGCGCAGCCGACGCGACCGCTCCCGCGCCTCGGCAAGGCCGGGCGCCGCCGTGCCGTCGGAGACCGGGATGAGACGGCCGTAGCGCTCGTTGCCGACCGGGGCGGAGTAGACGTAGCGGCTGCGCGGCTCGTCGCGCGCCGCCTGCGTGTAGAGGCGCTCGGCCCGCCGCAGGTCGCGAGACACGCCCTCGCCGCTCTCGTAGCGGATACCGAGCTCGAGCTGAGCGAACTTGTCGCCCGACGCCGCGGCGCATTCGAGCGCCGCGGGCGTCGCCGACCCGTGGCTGGCGATGGCGGCGCAACCCCCGCGGTGCGCGCAGCCGGCGAGCATGACGGTGGCGACGGTCATGCCCAACATGGCCCGACTCCCGGCCGGGGAGCCGTACCGGCCTATGAACCGCGCCACCGGGCCGACGGCCGCGCTTAATATTCCGGCCGTGATTACTTGGACGTTCATCGGCAGGCCGGCCATCGAGCCGGTCACTCGGAAATCTCCCGATGATCCTGGCGGCTAATTGCAGCCCGCGCTGCATTGACGACGACCGGGGTTCCGTGAACCCCGGCCAAAGCCGGAACAATAAGCACCGCCCACCCCCGTTACGCATACTTCAGGACTCAGGCAGAGCATCGCCGAGGAAGTTCGTCAATAGGACAAAAACAACACAATCCGTTTGGGTTACGGAATGACCTGACAATGCCGAGATACTGAATGCGTTCTTATCCTTAATCAGTAGATCGCGAGAGATGCGACCATGAATCCAGATCGAAAAAAGAGGCTGCAGGCTCGCCTTGAGCTAGGGTATTCTGTCGTCCTGAACAGCGGGGGGCCGCTTCGTCCGAGGATCACCATTCACCCGTTGGTGGAATCGCTTCATCGAAGCTCACCACCGCATCCCTCAACCCGCACGCAACGAGCTGGGCCCGAACTCACGACGTCATAGGCCCCCGCGCCCGCTTCACATATCGATGGGCGGTTTCGACGCTGATCCCGGAAGCCGCCGACGGAACTGCCAGCACTTTTTGCCGCTTGGCAGTGGCGGATGGACAGGCCGGGCCTGTCCGGATCCGAAATCGGGACAAATCTGGCCATCGGGCGTGGCGGGCGTAAATGACTTTGTCTTTGCCATCCCGAACCTTGCGGGCCCTCGGCGAACAAAAATCTGGACACAAATCGGTACACAAGAGGCGTCGAATCCGGTCGAACTGGGTCGAACCGGGTCTAGCGCCGCTGGTCGGTGATTTGGGTGCAAGTCACTGTTCTAGGGCCGAATCATGAGGATTCGGTTGGCTGGGGCGGCAGGATTCGAACCTGCGAATGCCGGTACCAAAAACCGGTGCCTTACCACTTGGCGACGCCCCAGCGGAGGAGCGGCCTTATCGCCCGGGCCCGATCAGGTCCATATGCCATGCCGAATATCGGGCGATGCGCGAAGCGGCGAATTCTGCTGCTGCAATCTCCAGCAATGAGCGTAGAAATGCCGGGTGACCTGCAAGTGTCACGTCGAGTCGGGGGGCGCCTCATGAACGGAACATCCGGCAAAGCATCGCCGACCATGCTGACCTTCGCGCCGATGGTCGACAGCGAGCTCACCCGCCTGCTGCTTCGGCACTATGGCGTCGCCCATCGCGAGGTCGATCATCTGATCCCGCTGGGTTTCGCTGCTGACCCTGTTCCACGGCGGCCACGGGCTGGTGCCGCTGCTTTACGGCGACGGCCTCAATCTGACCTCGCCGCGCCCGATCGCCGAGCATTTCGACGCCGCTCGCGCCGCCCGAGCGCAGGCTGATCCCGGTCGAACCGGAGCTGGCGCGGCAGGTCGAGGCGGACTGGCAGACCTTCAACGGCGAGATGGGCGCCGACACCGCCGTCTTCGCTTATTTCCATCTGCTGCCCGACAAGAAGCTGATGGTGCCGATCTTCGCGGCGCCGCTGCCGCCCTTCGAGGCGACGCTGACGCCCATTCGTCTATCCGGTGATGCACGGCTCATGTTCCAGCTGGTGCTGAAGCTCAGCCCGGCGCGAGCCGAAGCGGCGCTCGCGCGCATCCGCGCCACCTTCGACGCCACCGACAAGCGGGTCGCTGACGGCCGCCTTTTCCTGACCGGCGACCGGCTGACGCTCGGCGACCTCGCTCTCGCCTCGGCCTCGGCGCCGCTGCTGCCGCCGCAAGGCTATGGCGCGAAGATGCCGCCCATCGCGCAAATGCCGACGGCATGCGCACCTTCGTGGAAGAACTGCGCCAGACCCGGACCGCGACCTTCGTTCAGCGGCTCTACAGCGAGGCCCTGGGGCCGCCCGGGAGCGCGAGCGAAACGGCGGGCTAGAGGGGTTTGCGCTTGAGTTAAGCCACCACTTCCGTTCGCCCCGAGCCTGTCGAAGGGCCCTCCTTCTTGGCGGCCGAAGGTAGAAGGAAAGGGCTTCGACAGGCTCAGCCCGAACGGAGAAACCGATTCAACTCAGCCGGATTTGGCGCTAGCTGTTCGAGAGCCGGCCGTTGACCAGGTCGAGATAGTCGCTGCGCATCTGCAGCGTGAGATCGCCGACCTCGAAATTCCACGGGCCCGCCGACTGCGACCGGCGTGACCTCGGCGGCGCTGCCGGTGAGGAAGAACTGCTCGAAGCTCTCCAGCTCCTCGGGCCAGATCGCCCGCTCGTGCACCTCGATGCCGCGGCGGCGGGCGAGGTCGATCACGGTCTGGCGGGTGATGCCGTCGAGGAAGCAATCGGGGATCGGCGTGTGCAGCGCGCCGTCGCGGACGAAGAAGGCGTTGGCGCCGGTCGCCTCGGCGACCTGGCCGCGCCAGTCGAACATCAGCGCGTCGTCATAGCCCTTGGCCTGGGCCGCGTGCCGGGCGAGCGTGCAGATCATGTAGAGGCCGGACGCCTTGCGATCTCGGTCGGCGCGGTGTAGGGCGCGGGCCGCCGCCAGGGCGAGATGTCGAGCCTCAGGCCCTTGCGCGACCGCCTCCTCGCTGAAATAATTGCCCCAGTCCCAGCAGGCGATGGCGAGGTGGATGCTTGGTGCGCTGCGCCGAGACGCCCATCTGCTCCGAGCCGCGCCAGGCGAGCGGGCGCATATAGGCGTCGGTGAGGCCGTTGGCGGCGAGCACCTCGCGGCAGGCGGCGTCGATCTCCTCGACGCGCCAGGGGATCTCGAAGCCGAGCAGTGCGCCGCTCTTCCTGCAGCCGCGTCGCTATGCTCGGTCAGCTTGAAGATCTCGCCGCCATAAGCGCGCTGCCCCTCGAACACCGAGGAGGCGTAATGGAGCGCGTGGGTGAGGACGTGGACATTGGCCTCGCGCCAGGGGACGAGCTTGCCGTCGAACCAGATCCAGCCGTCGCGGTCGTCATAAGGTGCGCTGGTCGGTCATGGGCGCGCGGGATAGGGCCGACCGCCCGGTCGGTCAATCCGAGCTCCGCGCCGCGCCTCCGCCGCCATTTCGAGGCTGCGCGCGCGCGCCGCCTCGAGCGTGCGCGCGACGAGGTCGTCGAGGGCGCGGTCCTCGTCGAGCACCTTGAGGCCGGCCTCGGTCGTGCCGCCGGGGCTCGCGACCTTGCGCGCCAGCGTTTCGGGATCGTCGTCCGACGCGCCGGCCAGCGCGGCCGCGCCTTCGACCATCCGCAGGCGAGCCGGCCGGCCTGGTCGGGCGGCAGGCCGAGCCGCTCCGCCGCCGCCGCGAGCGCGTCGATGAAGCGGAACAGGAAGGCGGGGCCGCGCGCCGGTCAGGACGCCGGCGAGCTGGAAGCCCGTCCTCGTCCTCGAACCATTCGGCATGGCCGAGCGCCGCCATCAGCCCGGTGACCAGCGCCCGCGCGGCGACGTCGTCGCTGTCGCTGTAGAGGCCGATCACGCCCTTGCCGAGCCGCACCGGCAGGTTGGGCATCGCCCGGATGATCGTCGCGCGGCGCCGGGAAGCGGGCGCGCAGCGAGGCGAGCTCGACCCCGGCGAGGATCGAGACGAGGATCGTCTCGCGGATCGAGGATCGGCGCCAGCGCCGGCGCGACCGCGATCGAGCTGATAGGGCTTCATCGCCGAGCAGGACGATCGCCGGCACCTCGTCCTCGGGAAAGTCGGTGGTGACCCGGACGCCCTCGCCCGCCGGCCGCGCCGCTCGGCCGGATCACGCTGACATGGGCGGGATCGACGCCTTCCGCGAGCCAGCGCGCCGAGCATCGCGCCGGCCATATTGCCGCAGCCGACGAGCCAGAGCGGCCCGGGGAGGAGGGGGTCGGTCATGCGTCTCCCGTCATTCCCGCGAGAAGCGGAGCGACCGAAGCAATCCAGCTTGCGCAGCGGTGCCATCACAATCAATGCGACGGAGTTCGCTGGATTCCCGCTTCGCGCGGGAATGACGTGAAGTGGCAGCTCAGGCCTCGCCCTGCGTCTCGATCAGCGCCGCGGCGATCGCTTCCTGCGGCGTCTTGTCGGCCCAGAGCACGAACTGGAAGACCGGGTAGAAGCGCTCGCATTCCTCGATCGCCGCCTCGACCAGGGTCTCGGCCTGCTGCAGGCTCAACGTCCCGCTCTCGTCGCCCTCGAGCAAGGCGGCGTGGCGGAACAGGACCAGGCCCGAGGCCGACCACAATTCGAAATGGCCGAGCCAGAGCTGCTCGTTGATCAGGCCGATCGTCTCGTAGGTCGCGGCGCGCTTCTCGGCCGGCGACGCGGATGTCGGGCAGCGCGAGGAACTGCAGCACCTGGTCCTCGGCGCGCCAGATCGCGCGCAGCTCATATTGCGTCCAGCTGCCCTGGAAGCTCGAGACGATCTCGTCCTCGCCGTTGCGCTCATAGGCCCAGCCCAGGCGCTGAAATAATGTTTCGAGCATGTCGATCGGGGCGCTCGCCTCGCGCTCCAGCTCATATTCGTCCATGTTCATGAAGGCGTCCCCGGTCCTCGTTTTGTTCGCGCGAATCTGCCCGTCGCCGCGCGCAAAGCGCAAGGAAAGCGGGCGTTCCGGCCCAAAAAGCTGTGGATAGTCACGGCGTCACGCGCCGCGGCGTCGCGGCCTTCTTGCGCCGCGGCTTCGCGGCGGGCCGCGGCGCCGCTTGCCCTCGAGCGCCTCGAGCCGCGCCTTCAGCGCCTCATTCTCCTCGCGCGCGGCGACCGCCATCGCCTTCACCGCCTCGAATTCCTCGCGGGTGACGAGGTCGAGCCCGCCGATCCAGTCGCGCGCGCGCTCCTGCATCGCGGCCTGCGCCTCGCGGGTCATGCCGGCGATGGTGCCGGCGGCGCCGTTCATCACCTTGACGAAATCGTCGAACAGCCGGTTCTGGGACTGCATCGCAGGTCCTCCCTCTAAATGTGTCAGAGCTGGATATCGATGCGTCCGGGCGCCCGGTACAAGCGTCGCCGGCGTCCGGATTGAGCGCCGAGATCTGGTAAGTTGAGCAGCGCCGCGAACATCAGCCAGCCGAGATAAGGGTAGAGCAGCAGCGCCGGCGACGATGCGGATCCGCCAGATCGACGAAGATCAGCGCCGACCACGGCCACGATCATCGCCGCGATCAGCGACAGCGCGATGTCGACCTGGTGCCAGGCGAAGAAGACCGGCGACCAGGCGAAATTGAGCGCGAGCTGGAGCGCGAACAGGACCAGCGCCCGCTCGCCGCTCGCGCGCGCCCCTGGCGTGGAGCACCATCGCCAGCGACAGGCCGAGCAGGATGTAGAGGATCGTCCAGGCGAGCGCCGAACACCCAGCCCGGCGGCATGACGTCGGGCTTCACCAGCGCGTCGAACCAGGGATTGCCGTAGCCCGAATCGGACAAGCCGGCCCGACAGCGTGCCGAGCAGCAGCACCGCCGGCACGGTGAACAGGGCGTAGCGCAGGAAGCTCATCCTGCAGCTGCGATCTGGACGCGATCCCGGTCATTCGCTCTCCTTCATTCGGCCGGCTGCGGCTGGGCGCGGCCCGGTCAGCTGGCCCTCGAGCCGGCGCGTCACCGCCAGCGGCGAGCCGGTGAAGCGCGCCAGCCGCGAATAGAGGAGCGGGATCAGGAACAGGGTGATCAGGGTCGCGATCGAGACGCCGAACACGATCACCACGCCGATCGCGGTCCGCGCCGCCGCGCCGGCGCCGCTCGCGAGCATCAGCGGCACCGCGCCGGCGACGGTCGCGATCGAGGTCATCAGGATCGGCCGCAGCCGCCGCCGCGAGGCCTCGCGGATCGCCGTGCCGATGTCGCGGCCGGCGTCGCGCAGCTGGTTGGCGAACTCGACGATCAGGATGCCGTTCTTGGCGGCGAGGCCGACCAGCATGACGAGGCCGACCTGGCTGTAGAGGTTCATCGTCTGGCCCATCAGGGCGAGCCCGATCAGCCCGCCCGCCACCGCCAGCGGCACGGTGGTGATGATCACGCCGGGATGGACGAAGCTTTCGAACTGGGCGGCGAGCAGCAGATAGACGACGAGGATGGTGAGCAGGAAGACGAAGTAGATCGATCCGCCCGCCTCGCGGAACGCCTGGCTCTCGCCGCGATAGCCGACCGCGACCACCTCGGGCGGCCGGCCGCGGCCTGCTCTCGAGGAAGGTCGAGCGCCTCGCCGAGCGAGTAGCCGGGCGCGAGGCCGCCCGAGAGCGTGATCGCGCGCAGCTTGTTGTAGCGGCCGAGGTCGCGCGCGCCGGCCGTGTCGCGGGCGCGGACCAGGTTGGAGAGCGGCACCAGCGTCGCCGGTGCGGCTGCGCACGTAGATCGGGGCGAGATTGGCCTCGGTGGCGCGCGCCGCCTCCTCGGCCTGGACGACGACGCGATATTCCTCGCCGCGGTCGACATAGGTCGAGACCCGGCGCGAGCCGAGCAGGGTCTGCAGCGCGTTGCGAGACGTCGGCGACCGAGACGCCGAGATCGCCGGCGCGCGCGGTATCGACCTCGATCCGCATCTGCGGCTTGGTTTCCTTATAGTCGCTGTCGAGATTGACGATGCCGGGATTGTCGGCGGCGGCGGCGATGATCCGGTCGCGGGCGCGGGCGAGATCGGCATAGGTCGCGCCGGCGATGACGAAATTGACCGGCTGGCCGCGGCCGCGGCTGAGCGAGTTGCGGACCGCGGCGTTGCCGCGCACCGCGGCGATCTGGCCGAGCGTCCGGTTGACCTCGCCGACCACGTCCTGGGTCGTCTCGCTCGCGCTCCTCCCAGGGCTTCAGGAAGATGCTGACCGCGCCGGTGTTGAAATCGTCGCTCGGCCCGAAGCCGCCCGGCGTGCGCGATGATCAGCGAGCGGACCGCGCCCTCGCCGACCAGCGGCAGCAGCCGCGCCTGCACGTCGGGCATGTAGCGGTCCATCTCGGCGAAGCCGGTGCCTTCGGGCGCGGTGACGTTGGCGTTGACGATGCCGGCATCCTCGGTCGGCACCAGCTCGGACTGGAGGGTGAAGAACAAGGCCGCCCGCGCCGGCGAGGAACAGGCCGACGGCCGACGACCGGGATCAGCGGCTTCCTGAGCACCCGGTCGAGCCAGCGCGCATAGCCCTCCTCGACCCGCCTGAAGCGTGCGGTCGATGCGCAGCGGAGAAGCCCTTGCGCTCCTCGTGCCGGAGCAGCTTCGAGCAGAGCATCGGCGCCAGGCTGAGCGCGAAGAAGCCCGAAAAGGCGACCGCGCCGATCATCGCCGCGGCGAGCTCGCGGAACAGCAGGCCGGTCTGGCCGGCGATGAACATGATCGGCACGAACACCGCGCACACCACCATCGTCGTCGACAGCACCGCGAAGCCGACCTGGCGGGCGCCGTTGATAGGCGGCGGCGAGCGGCGGCTCGCCCTCCTCGATCCGGTGATAGACGTTCTCGAGCACGACGATCGCGTCGTCGACGACGATGCCGATCGACAGCACCAAGGCGAGCAGGGTCAGCAGGTTGATCGAGAAGCCGAACACCCAGAGCACGCGCGAAGCTCGCCAGCAGGCAGAGCGGCACCGTCACCGCCGGGATCAGGGTCGCCCGCCAGCTGCCGAGGAACAGGTAGATGACCAGCACCACCAGCACCGCCGCCTCGGCGAGCGTCACCCAGACCTCCTCGATCGCGCGGTCGATGAACAGGCGATTCGTCCGAGCCGACGGTGATCGTCATGCCCTCGGGCAGGGTCGGGCCGGACCTGATCGGCCATCGCCTTGGCCGCCTCGGCGACGGCGAGCGTGTTGGCGCCCGACTGGCGGACGATGCCGAGGCCGACCGCCGGGTTGCCGTTGAGCCGGAAGGTCGAATAGGGATTTTCCGGCGCCCTGCTCGATCCGCGCGACGTCGCCGAGCCGGACCAGATAGCCGTCGCTCGCCGCGGCCGACGACCAGCGCGCGGAACTGCTCGGGCGTGGCGAACGGCCGGTCGACCCGCAAGGTCACGTTCTGCTGCGCCGATTCGAGCCGGCCGGCGGGCAGCTCGACATTCTGGGTCCGGAGCGCGGTCTCGACGTCGGCCGGGGTCAGGCCGAAGGCGGCGAGCCGCTCGGGCCGCATCCAGACCCGCATCGCCGGCCGCGCCTCGCCGCCGATGAAGACGCGGGCGACGCCGTCGATCGAGGAGAAGCGGTCGAGCAGATTGCGGTCGACCCAGTCGGCGAGCTGCAGCCGCGACCAGCCGGGCTTGGAGACGACCAGGAACATGATCGGCGCGGCGTCGGCGTCGACCTTGCGCACCACCGGCGGCTCGACCTCGGTCGGCAGATTGCCCGCCGCGGCGCCGACCCGGTCGCGGACGTCGTTGGCGGCGCTGTCGACGTTGCGGCCGGCGGTGAACTCGATGGTGATGTCGGACTGGCCGTCGCGCGAGCGCGAGGTGATCGTCTGCAGCCCTTCGAGGCCGGCGAGCTGCTCCTCGAGCACCTGGGTGATCCGGGTCTCGACGACGCTGGCGGCGGCGCCGATATAGCGGGTCTCGACCGAGACGATCGGCGGATCGACGTCGGGATATTCGCGCACCGACAGGCTGAAGAAGCCGACGATGCCGACCACCGCGATCAGCATCGCGACCACCGCCGCGAAGACCGGCCGCTTCACCGAGAGGTCGGAGAGCTGCATCGCCTAGCCGCCCTAGCGCCGCGGCCGCGGCCGCGCCGCGCCGGCCGCCGCGCCGCCTGCGCCCGGCGAGCGGACCTGCATGCCGTCGGCGACCTTGACCATGCCTTCGGTGACGACCCGCTGGCCGGGCCGCAGCCCCTGCAATGATCTCGATCCGCCCGCCGATCCGCGCGCCGGTGCGGACCGGCCGGCGGCGCGCGCGGCCCTCGCCGTCGACGACGAAGACGAAGCGCTGGTCGCCCTCGCCGACCACCGCCAGCTCGGGCACCGACAGGCCGATGCGCGGCGCGTTCTCGATGCCGACGTTGAGCATCATGCCGGGCCGCAGCAGCCGGTCCGGATTGGGCAGCCGCGCGCGCACCGTCACCGCGCGCGTATTGGGATCGACGACCGGGTCGATCGTGTGGATGATGCCGTGGAACGGCCGGTCGGGATAGGCGGCGGAGCGCGCCTCGATCGGTCAGGCCCGGCGCGGATCGCGGCGAGCATCGTCTCGGGCACGGTGAAATCGAGCTTGATCGTGCTGATGTCGCTGATCGTCGCGATCTCGGTGCCCTGGCTCGCGATCGCGCCGACCGAGATGTTGCGCAAGCTGCACCCAGCCCGAGAAGGGCGCGCGGATCACCCGGTCGCCGATCTGCGCCTGCGTCCGCCTGCGCCTGGGCGCGCGCGGCGGCGGCGGCGGCGACCTGGCTGTCGTAATTGGAGCGGGTGGCGAAGCCGCGATTCTTGAGCGCCTCGACCCGCTGCGAGCTGCTGCTGCGCCTCGCGCGAGCGCGCCTGGACCTCGCGCAGCTCGGCGGTCTGCTGCGCCTGGCGGAGCACGGCGACGATCTGGCCGCGCGCGGACGAAGGCGCCGTCGTCGAAATTGAGGCGGACGATCCGCTCGGTGACCGGCGCGGACAGCGTCACCTGCTCGTTGGCGACGCGCGGTGCCGACCGCCTCGATCCGGTCGACGAAGCGTCATCGTGCGTCGCCGCCTCGGCCTTGACCAGAGGCGGCTGCTTCTCGCGCTCCTTGCCGTCGCCGCCGCCGCAGGCCGCGAGCGCCGCGGCGAGAGCGAGGAGGAAGGGCAGGCGATTCAGCATGACAGCGCTCAATGCCCAAATTTCCGCCTTTGTCGAGAGAGGCCTGTATCAAATCGTGTATCAAACTGTCGCGGCCGCCGCGCCGTTCCGGGCCGCGATCAGGAACTCGACATTGCCCTCGGGCCCGGTGATCGGGCTTTGCGTCACCCCCTCGACGCGCCAGCCGCGCGCTCGCGAGCCACGCCGCCGCGGCCGCGCAGACCCGCTCGTGCACCGCCGGATCGCGCACCACGCCGCCCTTGCCGATCTCGTCCCGCTCCGCCTCGAACTGCGGCTTGACCAGCGCGATCAGCCGCCCGCCGGGCTTGGCGAAGTCGAGCGCCGTGTCGAGCACCTTGGCGAGGCGATGAAGCTCGCGTCGCAGACGATGATGTCGACCGGCTCGGTGACGATCGTCGTCGGTCAGATAGCGCGCATTGGTCTGCTCGTGGACGATGACGCGCGGATCCTGCCGCAGCTTCCAGGCGAGCTGGTTGGTGCCGACATCGACCGCGAACACCTTCGCCGCGCCCTTCTGCAGCAGCACGTCGGTGAACCCGCCGGTCGAGCTGCCGACGTCGAGCGCCACCGCCCCCGTCACGTCCCAGCCGAAATGGTCGAGCCCATGCGCGAGCTTGATCCCGCCCCGCGACACCCAGGGATGGTCCTTGCCCCGCACCTCGAGCGGCGCGTCGTCGGCCAGCGCCTGCCCCGCCTTGTCGATCTTGCGCTCGCCGGAGAAGACGAGCCCGGCGAGGATCAACGCCTGCGCCCTGCGCCCGGCTCTCGGCGAGGCCGCGGTCGACGAGCAGCTGATCGGCGCGGGCCTTCATTCGCTTGTCATAGGAAAGGAAATTCCTTACATCCAGCATGATGATTATCGGCCGTATCACCGCCAAGGCGCAAACGACGATTCCGCGTGCGGTTCGGCTCGCGCTCGGCGTCAAACCCGGCGACGAGATCGCCTACGAAATCGACGGCGACCGAGTCGTCATGCGCCGCGTCGGCGATCCGTTCGACAGGCCCTTTGCCGCTTTCAGCGAATGGGCCGACGAGCTGGATTCCACCTATGACTCGCTTTGAGGCAGGCGATGTCGTGCGCGTGCTGTTTCCGCATGTCGAGCGCAACGTTCGTCGGTCGCGTCCCGCTCTGGTTCTGACCAAGGCGCCGGTGGGCCTGGACGACCTCCTGATCTGGGTCGCGATGATCACCAATGCACGGCGGAAACGCTGGCCGGGGGACATCCTGATCGAGGACCACGAGGCGGCGGGTCTGCCTGTCCCATCTGTCGTCCGGACGGCGAAGATCGCCACGCTGGAAGCCACCGCGGCCAGTCGCATCGGTCGCCTGCCCGACAATCAGATCGAGAAGTCCGCACGCACATCGCGGACTATCTGGGTTGCTGAGCAGCGCTGAGGTCAATCCGGACCTTGCCGAGGCTGGGTCGCTCCACGCTTGGGAGCCCGGCGCTGAGCAATGGAAGCCTCCACGCAAAGGGACATAAGGGAGTCCCGCGCGGCGGCGCAGATCCAATGCGCAGAGTGGTTGGGAATCACCAAGCGTTCCCCAACCAGCGTCTGCTCCACTTTGGGGTGGTGGACACACCGTTCCGTATCCTGGGAGCTACGCAACTGCTCCGGATAATAAAGCCGTGCCGCGACGATTTCGCGGATCCTAGCTTCGTCCTTGGATAGCGCCACCACCCCATTGGCGTGAACGACACAGTTTCGAAGCGTAATCGCGTGACGAACCTGCTCCAGCTTATCATCCGGAGCATAGCGACGCGATACGGAGGCAACGTAGTTCAGGAGGCGCCTCACTCCGCGTGAGCCGTCTTTGAATTGGTCGAGCCGAATATTCGATGCCCTCTCATGATCCTTACATATCAGGAAAAGAAAATACTCGAGCCTGGCTAGAACCATGACGAAGGAGGACGAGCCCATGAAGTCCGGAAAGTCGACAAGGAGCTTTCCGAACTCATGCACGAAACGCCGTTCACGCAGGGCCATCACGATATTCGGCTCATCGACACTCCCGCACGCCGGGGAAAGGTTGTCGACTTCTCACTCTCCTGCCTGATCTCGCTGTCAATGAGCCGGGGAAGTTTCCAGATATAGTCGGCGAGGTTAGAAAAGTGATCGTGGATGTCCACTTGGCGACCCACATAGGTTGCTTCCACGATCGCTTCCATCGAGTAGGCTCCGATCAGGCCCGCGCGCCCTCGACCACGCCCGCGCTGTTGTGCCGCAGCGCCTTCAGCACCGTCTCGACGATCGCCGTCGGCGTCGAGGCCGGCGTCGGCATATTGCTTTTCGGGCTTGTCCTGGTCCTGGAAGAGGTCGGGCAGGCGCATGGTGCGGAGCTTCAGGCCGGCGTCGATCAGGCCGTGCGTCGCTGGCCAGGGTGAGGACGTGGGCGCCGAGGCCGCCGATCGACGCTTCCTCGACCGTCACCGCGACCTCGTGCGTGGTCAGCAGGCGGCGGATCAGCGCCTCGTCGAGCGGCTTGGCGAAGCGCAGGTCGGCGACGGTCGCGGAGAGGCCCTTGCCGTCGAGCATGTCGGCGGCCTTGAGCGCCTCCTCGAGCCGGGTGCCGAGCGACAGGATCGCGACCTTCTTGCCCTCGCGGACGATCCGGCCCTTGCCGATCTCGAGCCGCTCGGGCGTCTCGGGCAGCGCCACGCCGGTGCCGTTGCCGCGCGGATAGCGGACCGCGATCGGCCCGCTGTCGTGCAGCGCCATGGTGTGGACCATGTGGACCAGCTCGGCCTCGTCGGCCGCCGCCATCACCATGAAATTGGGCAGGGTGCACAGATAGGCGAGGTCGAAGCTGCCGGCATGGGTCGCGCCGTCGGCGCCGACCAGCCCGGCCCGGTCGATCGCGAAGCGGACCGGCAGATTCTGGATCGCGACGTCGTGGACGACCTGGTCGTAGGCGCGCTGCAGGAAGGTCGAATAGATCGCGCAGAACGGCCGCATAGCCCTGCGCGGCGAGGCCGGCGGCGAAGGTCACCGCATGCTGCTCGGCGATGCCGACGTCGAAGCAGCGGTCGGGGAATTTCGCCTGGAACTTGTCGAGGCCGGTGCCCGACGGCATCGCCGCGGTGATCGCCACCACCTTGTCGTCGCGCGCGGCCTCGGCGATCAGCGCCTTGGCGAACACGCCGGTATAGGAAGGCGGGCCCGGGCTCGGCCTTGGCCTGCTCGCCGGAGATGACGTCGAACTTCTGGACGCCGTGATATTTGTCGGCCGCGGCCTCGGCCGGGCCATAGCCCTTGCCCTTCTTGGTGACGACATGGACCAGCATCGGCCCTTCGTCGGCGTCGCGGACATTCTCGAGGATCTTGACCAGCCGCTCGACATTGTGGCCGTCGACCGGGCCGACATAATAGAAGCCCAGTTCCTCGAAGAGCGTGCCGCCGGTCCAGAAGCCGCGCGAATATTCCTCCCAGCGCCGCGCCATGACGTGGAGCCGCTTGGGCAGCTTGCGCGCGAAGCGCTGGGCGAGGTGCCGCAGCGTCAGATATTTGCCCGACGAGACCAGCCGCGCGAGATAGTGCGAGAGCCCGCCGACCGGCGGCGCGATCGACATGTCGTTGTCGTTGAGGATGACGATCAGCCGGTTGCCCGCCGCCTCGGCATTGTTCATCGCCTCATAGGCCATGCCGGCCGACATCGCGCCGTCGCCGATCACCGCGATCGCCTTGCCGGGCGTGTCCGGCGAGCTTGTTCGCCACCGCGAAGCCGAGCGCCGCCGAGATCGAGGTCGAGCTGTGCGCCGCCCCGAACGGATCGTATTCGCTCTCGCTGCGCCTGGTGAAGCCGGAGAGGCCGCCGCCCATGCGCAGCGTCCGGATCCGGTCGCGCCGGCCGGTGACGATCTTGTGCGGATAGCATTGGTGGCCGACGTCCCAGACCAGCCGGTCGCGCGGGCGTGTCGAACACATAATGGAGCGCGACGGTCAGCTCGACCACGCCGAGCCCGGCGCCGAGATGCCCGCCGGTCACCGACACCGCCGAGATCGTCTCGGCGCGCAGCTCGTCGGCGAGCTGGCGGCAGCTGGTCGCGTGTCGAGCTTGCGGATGTCGGCGGGCGTCTCGACCGTGTCGAGCAAGCGGGGTCTCGGGACGGTCGCTCATGGCGCCGGCTCTAGCGCCTGTCGGGGGCGGCTGTCGAATGTTGATCCCGTGCAGACGGGATGCAGGCTGGTGGCACCCTAAGTGGACAAAATGGACGCGTGAACGACAAGTTCCTTGCCGACATTCGATAAGAATGTTATCGTTATTCGATAAGGAGCTGTCCGATGCCGCGATCCGATCCCGCCATATTGCACCTGACCCGGCTGGTCCTGCGTGTGCTGGTCTTCCTCAACCTGTTGATGGGCGTGCTCATCTTCGCCTTGCTGGTGGCGAGCCTGGTGGCGGAAAGGCAAGTCCTCCTCGCGCTCGGGGCGGACCCGGCGCTGGCCGCGGCGATGCGGATCATCATGCTGGTCGGCATCGCCGGGATCCCGCTCACCCACATATTGCTGACCCGGCTGCTCGCGATCGTCGACACGGTCGGCGCCGGCGACCCGTTCGTGGCCGAGAATGCCGCGCGCCTGCAGACCATCGCCTGGGCGCTGCTCTGGCTGGAATTGCTGCATCTCGTCGGAGGCGCGGTGGCCGCGCTCGCCGGCGAAGGCACGGTCAAGATCGACATCGGTTGGAACTTCTCGCTGAGCGGCTGGCTCGCCGTGCTGCTCCTGTTCGTGCTCGCCCGCGTGTTCGATCATGGCGCCCGGATGCGCGAAGACCTCGAAGGGACGATCTGATGGCGATCGTCGTCAGGCTCGACGATCTGCTCCACGACCGGCGGATGACTCTGACCGAGCTCGCCGAGCGGGTCGACATCACGCTGGCCAACCTCTCGATCCTCAAGACCGGCAAGGCGCGCGCGATCCGCTTCTCGACTCTCGACGCGATTTGCGAGGCGCTTCGCTGCCAGCCCGGCGACCTGCTCGAATTCGCGCCGGCCGCCGACGCACAAGACGCCGCCGCCGCGGCATGAATGGGATCATGACATGACCGAAGTCTCCCTGTTTCGCCTGTACGTGCTGCGCGCCGTCTATCTGTTCGTCGCCGTCGGAATCGCGCTGACCATCTGGCCGCGGCTGCTCAGCCCGCCCCCGCAATGGCCGCTGATGAACGGCGTCGTCTGCGCCTTGCTCGGCGCGGTTTCGGTCCTCGCCTTGCTCGGGCTGCGCTATCCGCTCCAGATGCTGCCGGTGCTGCTCTTCGAGCTGATCTGGAAGGCGATCTGGCTGGCCCTGGTGGCGCTGCCGCTGTGGCGGGCCGACGCGCTGGACTCGGCGGCGATGGCGACCGTGCGCGACTGCGTTCCCGCCGTGATCCTGCTCGTCGCCATTCCCTGGCGCTACGTCGCGTCCCGCTATCTGACCCAGCCCGGAGAGCGCTGGCGTCCGGCCGCGCCGGCGCAGGCGGCGCGATGAACACGCTCCAGATCGCCGCTCAAAGCCCCTGGTGGCTTCACGCGGGCGCGGCCCTGATCCTGTTCCTTCACATCGCCGGCGGCACAATCGCCATGCTCGCCGGAGCGGCGGCGCTCGCCTTGCGCAAGGGCGGGCGCCCGCACCGCCTCTCCGGCCACATCTTCTTCGGCTCGATGCTGGTCATGGCGGCGATCGGCGCCATCGTCTCGCCTTTGCTGTCGCCGGTCGAGGGCGATCCGCGCTGGTTCGATTCGCTCGCCGGCGCTTTCGCTTTCTATCTGGCGGCGACCGGCTGGGCGACGGTGCGGCGAAAGCCGGGGACGACCGGCCGGTTCGAGATCGCCGCCTTGCTCTTCGTCTTGTCGATCGCGGCCGCGGCGGCGGCGTTCGGATCGATGGCGGCAGGCCGCCCAAGCGGCTCGATCGCCGGCTACGGGGCGAGCGGCTATTATGTCTTCGCCACCCTGTTCGCTCTCGCAGCCGCGCTCGATCTCAACATGATAATGCGCGGCGGCCTTTCCGGCGTGCCGCGCCTCTCGCGCCATGTCTGGCGGATGTGCCTCGCTCTGTTCATCGCTCTCGGCGCCTTCTTCTTCGGCCAGCAGCGGGTGATGCCCGAATTGGTCCAGGGCTCGCCTTTGCTCGCAATCCCGCCTTTCGCGACATTGGGCCTGATGGTCTTCTGGCTGCTCCGGCTTCGCCTCGCCAGGCTGTTCGGCCGCCTGACTCGAAGGCTTCGCCGCCAGGCGCCGGCGATCGGATGAGAAAGGCCGTCCGAATCCTCCTCTGGCTGGGCGGCGGGGTCGCGCTGCTGCTCGCTCTGGCCTTCCACCTGCTCTACGCGCCGGCCCCGCCCGAGCCCGCGCTCAGCGCCCGCCCCGGACCCGGCACGATCCGCGTCGGCGGGCGCGACCGGGGCTATCTGCTCTACGCGCCGGCGAGGCGGCTCGCGGCCCCTCCCTTGCTCGTCGTCTTCCATGGTTCGATGGGCAGCCCCGGCACGATCCGGATCGAGACCGGCTACGGCTTCGACCGGCTCGCCGACCGCGACGGCTTCGTCCTTGCCTATCCGCAAGGCCATGACGGCAACTGGAACGATTGCCGCCGGACGGCCGATTTTTCGGCGCGGCGGCTCGGCGTCGACGACGTCGCCTTCTTCGACGCGCTGGTCGCCCGGCTGGTCCGCGAGCTCGGCGTGGACCCCGCCCGCGTCTACGTCGTCGGCCTCTCGAACGGCGGCCATTTCGTTTACCGGCTCGCTCTGGAGCGGCCCGACCGGATCGCCGGAGCGGCGGTGTTCGCCGCCAGCCTGCCGACCCGCGACAACTCGATCTGCGCGGCGCGGGGACGGCCGCCGCCGATCATGATCGTCAACGGCACCAGCGACCCGATCAGCCCTTATGACGGCGGCACGGTAACGATGTTCGGCTTCGGCAATCGCGGCACCGTGCTCTCGGCCTGGGAGAGCGCCGCCACCCTGGCTCGCGCCGGTGGCACGGCCGGTCCACCTGTCGACCAGCCGAATCGCCCCCGCCTCCACCCGCGACCGCACCTGGGTCGAGCGCTCGCACTGGCGCGGCCCGGGCCGGAGCGAGGTCGAGCTGCTCACCGTCCACGGCGGCGGCCATGTCGTCCCCCAGCCGGCCTACCGCCCGCGCCGCCTGCTCGGCCGAGCCACCACCGCGATCGACGGGCCTGAGGAGGCGTGGCGCTTCTTCCGGCGGCAGCCGCCTGCCGGGTAAACTCGGACTATTCGGGAATCCGTGCGCCAAGCTCAACCGGGCGGCGCCATTCCGGCCAGGCGCGGGCGAGGACGCGGAGCGCCGAGCGAAGCAGCACCGCGGCGAGCAGGGCCGCGACGACGATGTCGGGCCAGCCCGCGCCGGTCGCCCAGACCGCGCCGGCGGCGACCAGCACGCCGGCATTGGCGAGGAGGTCGTTCTGCGAGCATTCGAACGTGCTCGCCATGTTGAGGTCCTCGCTGCGGAAGCGCCAGAGCAGCCGGAAGCAGACCAGGTTGACGGCCAGCGCCAGAGTGCCGACGCCGAGCATCCACGGCGCCAGCGGCGGCACCCCGCTCGCCAGCTTGATGCCGATCTCGACGAGGACGATTCCGGCCAGAGCGAGGATGAACGCGCCCTTGGCGACCGCCGCGCCGGCCTTCCAGCGCGGGCTTCGCGCCAGCGCGTAGAGGCTCAAGGCGTAGACCAAAGCGTCGCCGAGCATGTCGATCGAATCGGCCATCAAAGCCGCGGAGCCCGCGATCAGCCCGGCTCCGAACTCGACGAAGAACATGATTGCGTTGAGCGCCAGCACGATGACGAGGACCCGGCGCTGGTCGGCCCGGCGGGCGAGCCCTTCGAGCTCGCGGCTCTTATGGTCGCAGCAGTCGCTCATCGGACGGCGGCGGCCGGGCTCAAATGTCCTCGCACTCCCCGCAGCGGCCGCGCACCTCGATCACCGGGCGGTCCGCCGTGAAGCCCGCCGCCTTGGCCGCGGCGCGGACGCCGCCGGTGATCCGGTCGTCGTCGATATGCTTGGCCTGGCCGCAATTGTCGCAGATCAGGAAGATGCAGTCGTGCAGGCAATCGGGATGGTCGTTGGCGACATAGGCGTTGGCGCTCTCGACCCGGCGGACGAGGTTGGCGCCGACGAACAGGTCGAGGATCCGGTAGACGCTGTTGGCGGCGACCCGGCGGCCCTGGTCCTGCGAGACCTTCTCGGCGATGTCGTAGGCGGAGGCCGGCCGATCGAAGCTCGCCAGCGCCTCGAACACGGCGGCGCGCATCTGCGGTCCACTGCTCGCCCGATTTCTCCATGGTCGCCTTGGCGGCCTCGGTGAGGTCGGCGCCCTTATGGCTGTGATGGTGACGTGGGCCATGGCCGGGATGTAAGCCTTTCGCCGGTCCGTCACAAGGTGAGCCGTCCCCCATCGTCATGCTGAACTTGTTTCAGCAGCCATCGGCGAGCGCTTCGATGGGCGGAGGAATGGATCCTGAAACGAGTTCACGATGACGGCGGAGCCGTCAGATCACCGCGCGGCGGTTGAGGTCGTGGCCGAGCGCGAGGATGAGCACGCCGAGCACCGCGATAGAAGATCTCTCGATGCCGTGATCGAGGGTCAGCGCGCCGGCCATCGTGCCGAGGCCGAGGCTGCCGATCGCGACCGGCAGCATGAAGCCGTGCTCGCAGAACGCCGCGGCCGAGGCCGACCACGCCGAGGACGATGGCGAACATCAGCCCGAATTCGTGGATGTGCGGATCGAGCAGCAGCCCGCCGGCCGAGGCGAGCATCGTCACCAGCACCGCGCTCGCGACGCAATGGACGAGGCACAGGCCGCGAAAGGCCGATGGCCAGCCGATCGAGGGCGCCGGACCTGACTGCACTTTGAAACACGCGCTTCGATTCCCTTCCTGTCGGCCGCCTATACGCCGAGTCGCCCAAGGTTACAATATAACATTTGCCGAAAGGTGGGCGATTATGCACTTTACAAACCCATCCTCATACGGTAGAGATTGTTCCACAGGGAGCAATCAAATGTCCGTTCTGTCTCAGCCTCAGTTCCACGACGAAGCCAAAGCCTTCGAATATCTGGAGAGCATCGTATGGGCTGGCGGCACCGTTTGCCCGCATTGCGGCGTGGTCGGCGGTCGCGTTTACGATCTCTCCGGCGTTCGCGGTAAGCCGAGCGGCAAGAGCCCCGAGGGCGCTCTTCGCTATGGCCTGAAAAAGTGTGGCGAGTGCCGCAAGCAATTCACCGCCAAGGTGGGTACGGTGTTCGAACATGCCCGGATGCCGCTGCACAAGATGCTTCAGGCCGTGCACCTGATGATCTCCAGCAAGAAAGGCATTTCCGCCCATCAGCTTCACCGCATTCTGGAGGTCCAGTACAAGTCCGCGTGGTTCCTGGCCCACCGGATCAGGGAGGCCATGCGCTCTGGCGATCTCGCGCCGTTCGGCGGCAATGGCGGCTTCGTTGAGGCGGATGAAACCTACATCGGCGTTGAGCCGGACCATAAGCAGTTTTCCAAGCGCGGCGGCGGTCAGCACAAGATGAAGGTGCTGGCGCTGGTTGACCGCGACACGGGCCGTAGCCGCGCCTTCGTGATCAATTTCGTGGCTGGCGACGTGGTTATGCCGATCCTTCGCGAGAACCTCGCCCGCGAGGCTCGCCTGTGCACGGATGAGAGCAAAATCTATCGCACGGGCCGCAAGCTGTTTGCCTCGCATGGCACCGTGAACCATGCCGCCAGCGAATATGTCAGCCGCACCGATCGCAACGTTACGACGAACACAATCGAAGGTTATTTCTCCATTTTCAAGCGCGGCATGAAGGGCGTCTATCAGCATTGCGGCAAGCAGCATCTGCACCGCTATCTGGCGGAGTACGATTTCCGGTACTCGCACCGCATTGCCAACGGCTTCGACGACCGCCAGCGGTCTGTCGAAGCGCTCAAGGGCATCAGCGGGAAGCGGCTCACCTATAGGTCAGCTGACGATTGCAGGCAGACCGCCTAAGGAGCCGAGCAGGAAGCGAGATAGCCGGTGGCATACCAAGCCCCACCGGAAAGACTTCGCTTTACGCCGAGTCTCCCGTGGCCTAGAATCCGTGCCGGAGGCACGGAAGCTGGCGGAAAACGAAGAAACCCTAGGCTTTACCATCTACCTTGAGGGCCATGACGGACATCAGGGTAATGTCCTCGCTCATGCTTTTGTCTGGAAGGTCCAGCGCCTCATTTTGGTGCTGAATAAACTTGAGCGAATCTACATCGCTTCTGGCACTCGTAGGACTGATTTTGAGATTGTCGCCGCCGACAAGCATAATCCGACCACGCTAACTTTGAAGCCGGTGCCAAGGGACAGCTCTACTTATCGGCCAGCACCGGCACTCAATTGGAGCATGCGGCAGATCGAGGCCGTGGGACGGGGCGAATTGCCGGATGAGCGCGTCGGGAGTGAGGTCGCACTGGATCTCGTCAAGCTAGCGACGAAGGAGACAGACGATGGCTACAAGGCCTTCTGGATAAACGGCTATGCGGAAGCCGTTCGTTTTGACGATGAATATCTTCACAACGCGCGCCAAGTTGCGAGGGAACGCGTGAAGAAGGAGGCCCCAAACAAGTGGCGTGTAGGAGCTGCCACAGGATCCATCGTTGGTGAATTGAAAAAGATTGACGACTTCGATGCTGAGAACGAATTTGTAATTGTGCCGCCCACGGGTGCTGAGTTCGTGCGATGCAAGTTTCCTGCATCTATGAAAGAGAAAATGGGACAGTACGTGTTCAAAACCGTGCGTGTGAGCGGCACCCTGTTCTACGGGGAAGACTCCCCGTTCCCTTACTTAGTCGAGGCTGCTGACGATGGTGTTGAGTTTTATCCCGCCGCGCCGCCCCGCCGCAGCTTTGCCGATATGAGAGGCATATTCGCTGGCCGTGAGCGCCGCGCGCCTGATTGGGACTTGCTTCTAAATGGCCTCTAAGCAGGTTCTATATTGGGACGCTTGTATCTTCTACGAATGGCTCGGGAAGGAACAAGTCGAGATCGTCAAAAAGGACGGCGTGAGCGAGATTCTAAAGAACGTAGACAAGGGTGAGGCGATTATTATCACCTCGGTTGTCACGCACCTTGAGGTGTTGCCAACCAAGCTGACTCAAAAGGATGCGTCGGATGAAGATGACTACTTAGCGCTCTTTGACGCCAAGAAATTTCACGAAATCGAGATCAGCGCCAATGTCCTTTTGAGGGCACGTGAGATCAGAGACTACTATTATAAACCTGCCGCCGATGATGGGACGGGCGGCAAAATGATGGACTTGGGCGATTGCATCCATCTTGCCACTGCCACGCTGCATGCCGCTGACGAATTTCATACTCGGGACGGGGCTAAGAAGGGTTCGAAGGTCCCGCTCCTAAAGCTGTATGAGCTGTCCGGCGACACCAAGCTTTGCGGCAAGTACGATCTACCGATTGTGTCTCCCGAAGCCGACCAAGGAAGACTCGATGGCCTCTGAGAAATCCCAGCTCGACAAATTCAAGCAGGCCGCCCGCGAGCTGGAGACGGACGACGATCCCGAACGCTTCCGCGACCGCCTCGGGAAGCTGGTGAAGCACAAGCCGGTGGAAAAGCCGGAATGATCGCGCTGGCGGCATTTCTTGTTGCACTGGCAGCGCAACCGAATCCGCTTCCGCCCTGCCCGAACAACGCGGCTACGTGTGATGCATGGGAGCGGATTCCGCGAGAAAGGCCACCGCTACCTCCCGGGTTTGTGTCTGTACCGCCCGGATGGGAGCTGGTCGGCGAAACAACGTCTGGCTCCGCTTGGTTTATTCACCGAGCTTCGATCACCCGCTACGCACAATATCAGCAGATATGGGTCACAATCGACCATTCGCGGGACCGCACAGAAACGGCCCGCACGACGCGAGGCATGGTCGCCTTCGAATGTGCCTCCCGGCGCTTCCATTGGGAAAGTACGCGAGAATATGATGCAAACGAGCGCGCTCTCGATCCGCGTCCCGGACGCTCCTACACCGAGAGTATCCCGCCCGACTCGATGATCGAAAGGGTTTGGCGAGTGGCGTGCGGCCGTTCTGACTAAGCGCGGGTTTGTAATCTGCATAATCGCCGAAAGGTGCCGCCAACACCCCGTCGCCCCAGCGCAGGCTGGGGTCCATGCCGAGTCGGTATGGATGCCAGCCTTCGCCGGCATGACGGCCGGGGGCTCAATCGCGCCGGCATGACGGGCGGGAGCCGCGCCGGTTGGCAAGGCGCGGCGGCTCGGCCATAGCCGGCGCCATGTTCGCCCGCCCCGCCGAGCCGCGTCCGCGCCCCGCGCGCCATCGCCAACTGGCTGACGGTCGTCGCCATCCTCGTCTTCCTGATGGTCGTCGTCGGCGGCATCACCCGGCTCACCGAATCCGGCCTGTCGATGGTGCGCTGGGAGCCGATCTCGGGCGCGATCCCGCCGCTCGAACGAGGCCGACTGGCAGGCCGAGTTCGACCATTACAGGCGAGCCCGCAATATCAGCAGATCAACAGCGGCATGACGCTGGCCGACTTCAAGGCGATCTTCTTCTGGGAATATGTCCACCGCCTGCTCGGCCGGCTGATCGGCCTCGCCTTCGCTCTGCCCTTGCTCTTCTTCTGGTGGCGGCGCGCGATCCCGCCCGGCTATGGCTGGAAGCTGGGCGGCCTGCTCGCCCTGGGCGGGCTGCAGGGCGCGATCGGCTGGTGGATGGTCGCCTCGGGCCTGGTCGACGTGCCCGAGGTCAGCCACATCCGGCTCGCCGTCCACCTGCTCACCGCCTTGCTCATCCTCGCCGGCCTGATCTGGGTCGGCGCTCGACCTGCAGGCGCTCGCCCGCGATTCGGCGGCGCGGCCGGCGCGGATGCCCATGCTCGGCATCTGGGCGCTGTGCCTGCTCTTCCTGCAATTCCTGTTCGGCGCCTATGTCGCCGGCCTCGAGGCCGGCTACGCCTTCAACACCTGGCCGAAAATGGGCGAGGAATGGTTCCCGGCCGGAGCGGAATGGATGACGCCTTCCTGCGCAACTTCGTCGACAATCCGATCATGGTCCAGTTCGTCCACCGCTGGCTCGCCTTCGTCGTCGCCGGCGTCGCGCTCTGGCTCGCGCTCCAGCGCCTGGCGCGAAGGGCTATCGCGGCGACGCGCGCGCTGCTCGCCGGCGCGATCGTCGCCCAGATCCTGCTCGGCATCCTCACCATACTGTCCGGCGTCCAGATCGACATCGCCGTCGCCCACCAGGGCATGGCCGCCTTGCTGCTCGCCGCGATGGTCATCGGCCGCCCACCGACTCGGGGAGAGGCAGGCATGAGCGAGATCGTCAGCGTCTACGCGATCTTCGCCGACGAGGAGGAAGCGCGCCGCATCGCCCGCATCGTCGTCGAGGAGCGCCTCGCCGCCTGCGCCAACATCCTCGGCCCCTGCCATTCCATCTACCGCTGGCAGGGCGAGGTCGAGGAAGCGGCGAGGTCGCCGGCGATCTTCAAGACGAGCGCCGAGGCCGCGCCGCGGCTCGTCGAGCGGATCGCCGCGCTGCACAGCTACGACGTGCCTGCGATCGCAATCTGGCCGATCCTGGAGGCATTGCCCGCCTATGCGGCCTGGGTGATCGACGAGGGCAGGCCCTAGCTCAGGCGGGACTCGGCCAGATCGTCAGCGCCAAACCAGGAATGTCGCTGAAATCCCCGCGGTTCATCGTGATCAGGCTCAGCTCGTGCGCGATCGCGGTCGCAGCGATCATCCGATCCGCTACCTTCCGACGTGAGAAGCCGACGCTTGTCACGATTGCGCGATAGGCCAACATGGCGTTCGCATCGAAAGGCAGGATGGCGAAGTTGGCCAGCAGCAGATCGACGGCGCCACGCCGGATGCCGCTATGCTGCGGATCTGCGTACACGCCATTTTCGAGCTCGATCTGAGTGATGACCGACAGGATCGGCCGAGCGTCGAGCGCCGACATACGCTGAACCACCGCCGCATTCTGGTCCCGCAAGTGGATCGCGACATCGGTATCGATGATCGACGGCATTCAGCTAAAGTCCCGGGCGATCCGGAAATTCGATGGGCTCACGCTTTTGCGACCGTAGGCGGCTTGGGCAGCGCCCGGAGCGCGGCGATGAACTCGGTCAGCTTGCGCTTCTCCTCGACGGGATCGATCGCGGGACGGATGGTGATGACCTCGCCTCTGCGCTCGATGAGCACCTGGCGTGTCGGGGGCAAAGGCGATTTCTTTCGGCAAGCGCACCGCGATGCTGTTCCCGCTGCGGAAGGTTTTACTGCTCACGGCATTCATCGGGCGCCTCCTCGTATATACGCGTATATACCAGTTTCCAACGCCGGCCGCAAGCCGCCCCCATGCTTGACGGTAATATTATACCTCTCACGAAACCCGCGCTTTTCCTTGACTTTCGCGCGCCTCCCCGCCATTTGGCCGCCATCGCGCGGCTCGCTATCGGGCCGCGCTGCTCATTTCAAAGAGGTCTCAGCCCATGAAGGCGCTGATGAAGACCACCAAGTCGGCCAAGCCGCGCGAGGTGGAGAAGAAATGGCATCTGATCGATGCCGACGGGCTGGTGGTCGGGCGGCTCGCCTCGATCGTCGCCAACATCCTGCGCGGCAAGCACAAGCCGAGCTACACCCCGCATGTCGATTGCGGCGACCATGTCGTCATCGTCAACGCGGACAAGGTGCGCTTCACCGGCAAGAAGCTGACCGACAAGATCTATTACCGCCACACCGGCTATGCCGGCGGCATCAAGGAAATCGACCCCGGCCAAGATCCTCGAGGGCCGCTTCCCCGAGCGCGTGCTCGAAAAGGCGATCGAGCGCATGATCCCGCGCGGGCCGCTGGGCCGCGACCAGATGCGCGCGCTTCACCTCTATACCGGCACCGAGCATCCGCACGGCGGCCAGAACCCCGAAACTCTCGATGTCGCGGCGATGAACCGCAAGAACAAGGTGGGTGCCTGATGTCCGACAACCGTCAATCGCTTTCCGATCTCGCCAAGCTGACCGAGGCCGAGCCGGCCGAAGCGGCGCCCGAGGCCGAGGCCGAGCCGCCGAAGCCGACCGAAGCGACCGCCGGAGGCCGCCGAAGCTCCCGAGACCGCCGAAGCGGCGGCCCCGGCCGAAGCGCCCGCCGCGGAGCGTTCGCGCGGCGAGGGCCGCGACGACGGCCGCGGGCCGCGACCGCCGCGACGAGACGCCCGACGATCACGGCGTCTCCACCCAGGGCCCGCAGATCCAGGCGATCCTGCGCGAGCAGCAGCTCGACAAGCAGGGCCGCGCTTACGCCACCGGCCGCCGCAAGGACGCGGTCGCCCGCGTCTGGCTGAAGCCCGGCACCGGCAAGATCGTCGTCAACGGCCGCGACCAGGAGGTCTATTTCGCCCGCCCGACGCTTGCGCCTGATCATCAACCAGGTGTTCGACATCGCCGACCGCAAGGGCCAGTATGACGTCGATCGCCACCGTCATCGGCGGCGGCCTCTCCGGCCAGGCCGGCGCGGTCCGCCACGGCATCTCGACCGCGCTGACCCGCTACGAGCCGGGGCTGCGGACCACCGTCAAGCGCGAGGGCTTCCTGACCCGCGATCCGCGCGTCGTCGAGCGCAAGAAGTACGGCCGCGCCAAGGCCCGCCGCAGCTTCCAGTTCTCGAAGCGCTAAGCGGAGCAAAAGACGCGAAGAGGCGGTCCGAATCGTTTCGGGCCGCCTTTTTCTTTGCAATAATCGGCGCTATGAATTATCCCTTTTCAAGAGCCATTGCTCATCGAAGGGGATAAATTGCCCGATTTCATTCAGCTTGAAGGCAGCCAGATCCGCCAGCTCATCGACACGGAGCAGCTCTTTGCCGCGTTTCGGGAGGTCCAGCAGGAGCGAGAACAGAGGTTCCGCGGCTCGATGGCATGGAAGCGCGTCGGCAGCCGCCAATATCTGTATCGGAAAAAGGGCGATCGCTGGCAGAGCCTGGGCGGGCGCAACGCGGACACGGAACATATCTACGAACGGTTCCGGACCGGCCGGTCCGAGACGAAGGAACGGCTGCGGGCGCTCGATGAACGCATTCGCCGGCAGGCGCCGATCAATCGAGCGATGGGCCTCGGACGTGTGCCCTGGGTCGCGGCGCGCCTTCTCCGCAAGCTCGACAGGGTTCATCTGCTCGGTCGGGGGGTCAGCATCGTCGGCACCCATGCCCTCTATGCCTATGAACGCATGGCCGGAGGACATCTGGCCTCGGCCCATGTCGCCACGCAGGACATCGATCTGCTCTACGATGCTCGGGACAGGCTGCGTTTCCTTGCCCCAGCTACGCGCGAGGAGGGGCTGACCGGCCTGTTAAGCGAAGTCGATTCCAGCTTTCGCCAAATGACGCCGCGCGGCTATCGCGCGGTCAACGATAAAGGCTTCATCGTCGACCTCATCATGCCCATGCCCCGACAACCGGCGCGTGCGCCCGCGCCGGGCCGGATCGGCAGCGATGTGGACGACATGACCGCTGCGGAGATCGAGGGCCTCTCCTGGCTCCAGAACAGCCCTCAGCTCCACCAGACTGCGATCGACGAAAGGGGCTTTCCGGTCCGTCTCGACGTGCCCGATCCACGCGCCTTCGCGCTTCACAAGCTCTGGGTTTCCGAACGGGCGGACCGCGACCGCCTCAAGGCGCGCCGGGATGCCGGGCAGGCCCGGGCCGTCGCCCGGCTTGTCCTGCGCCATCTTCCGCACCTGCGCTTCGACGACGAGTCGCTCAGCGCCCTGCCGCAGGCTTTGCGGACCCGCACCGAGGCCCTGATCGATCGCGCGCGGGAGGACGATCTGCCTGATCGAACCGATTGGTAGCGGCTCCGGCGCCGAACGAGAGGGCGGTCCGGGCTTCTCGTTTCCGGTTGCGGTGCGCGGTGCCTTGCCGCAGTCTCGTCCTTTAAAAAAGGGGGGCTGAAATGAAGATGTTCGTCCGTGCCGTCGCGCTCTGCCTGCTGGTCGCGCCCCTCGCCGCCGGAGCGCAGACCGCGCCGCCGGCAAACGCGTCGGCGCCGGCTCCGACCAACGCGCAGGCGCTCGCCGGCTTCGATCGCTATGTCGAGGAAACGCTCGCCGCGTGGGGCGTACCCGGCGTGGCGATCTCTGTCGTGCGCGACGGCGAGGTGGTGCTCAACCGCGGCTATGGCGTCCGCGACCCCGACGGCGCCGCGCCGATGACCGGCGACACGATCTTCCCGATCGCCTCCATGTCGAAGGCGTTCACCAGCTTCGGCGCCGGCCTCCTCGTCGACGAAGGCCGGATGAGCTTCGACGCGCCCGTCGTCACCTACCTGCCCGGCCTCGCGCTCGACGACCCGGCCGCGACCCAGGGCCTCACGTTACGCGACATGCTGTCGCACCGCTCCGGCATGCCGCGCCACGACGCGGTCTGGTATCACAATGCGGCGCTGACCCGCGAACAGCTGCTCGGGCGGATGCCGCATCTCGGCTTCTCGGCGCCGCTGCGCGCTCGCTTCCAGTATAACAACATCATGTTCGTCCTCTCCGGCCTCGCGGTCGAGCGGACCGCGGGCGAGGAGTGGGAGCGCTTCACCGAACGGCGGATCTTCCGCGCCCTCGACATGGACCGCACCATGTTCTCCCCCCAGCGCGCCGCCGCCGACCGCAACCATACCAACGGGCGTGAAGTGCTGAACGGGCGGCAGGTGACCGTGCCCCTGTTCCGCAACACGCCGATCCTCAATCCGGCCGGCGGCGTCTATTCGACCGCCGACGACCTCGCCAACTGGATGCTGGTCCATCTCTCAGCCGGACAGTTCCAGGGCCGGCAAGTCATCCAACCCTCGACGCTGGCCGACATCCACCGCACCCAGATGGCCGGCGGCGCGACGGTGCGCGATCCGGAGTTCGTGCCGATCGGCTACGGCCTCGGCTGGTTCACCGACATCTATCGCGGCCGGCCGATGGTCGAGCATGGCGGCAACCTGCCGGGGGTCAGCACCCTGGTCGCCCTGCTCCCCGGCGAGCGGCTCGGCGTCACAATTCTCGTCAATCATGGCGGCTCGGAGCTGCGCGACGCCCTCGCCCGCGCCATCATCGACCGCTTCCTCGGCGCCTCGGGCAAGGACTGGGTCGGCGAGGCGCTCGCCCGCAAGCGCGCCGGCGAGGCGGCCGAGGTCACCGCCCGGCAGGCCAAGGGCGGCAGCCGAGTCGCCGGCACCCGCCCCAGCCATGCGCTCGCCGATTATGCCGGCAGCTATTCCCACCCCGGCTACGGCCCGCTCGCCATCCGCCTCGACGCGGGGGCGCTGACCGGCACCTACAATGACGACACCAGCCCGCTCACCCACTTTCATTACGACGTGTTCGACGCCACCACCGAAAATCCGGAGCACGTCCTGCTCGACGCCCGGGTCCAGTTCCTCAGCGATTTCTATGGGCGCGTCTCGAGCGTGCGGGTGGCGATCGAGCCGGCCGTGGAGCCGGCGGTCTTCGAACGCCAGCCCGACGCGCGGCTTTCCGATCCGGCATTCCTGGCTCGCCTCACCGGCACCTACGATCTCGCCGGCAGCCCGGTCATCGTCTCGCTCGCCGGTAACCGGCTCACCTGGCTGAGCCCCGGCGGCCAGCCGGCCGCGCTGCTGCCGGCGCTCGGCGGGGAATTCACCCATGCGCGGCGGCGCGACGCCCGCATCGTCTTCGTCACCGGCGCGTCGGGCCGAGCGACGGCGCTGCGGTTCATCGATTCCTCCGGCGTGTACGAGGCCCGCCGGGTCGAGTGACGGTGCGCGTGGCGACGGCCTATGTCAGGGCGCTCAGCCCGCGCCTCGCCGAGTGCGAGCTGACCCATCTGTCGGCCCAGCCGATCGACGTCGCCCGCGCCGAGAGGCAACACACGGCCTATGCGCGGGCGCTGACGGATGCCGGCTTCGAGCTGAGATGGCTGCCCCCGCTTCCCGATGCCCCCGATGGCGTGTTCGTCGAGGACACCGCGCTGATCCTGGGCGAGCATGTCATCATAACCCGCCCCGGCGCTGCGTCGCGGGCCGCCGAAGCCGCCTCGACCGCCGACGGTCTGGCCGAGTCCTTCACGCTCCACCGCCTCGCCGCCGGCACGCTCGACGGCGGCGACGTGCTCAGGATCGGCCGCACCCTCTATGTCGGCCGCTCCGCCCGCACCTCCGATGACGGCATCGCCGCGCTCGCCGATGCCGCCGCTCCGCTCGGCTACGACGTCGTACCGGTGGCGGCGACCGGCTGCCTCCACCTCAAGTCCGCGGTCACCTTCGCCGGCACTGACGGCGCGGGCGTCGCGGTCCTGCTCTATTATCCAGACTGGATCTCGCCCGCGCCGTTCGCCGATGTCGAGCCGGTCGCGGTGACCGAGCCCGAAGCGGCCAACGCCCTGCGCGCGGGAGCGACTCTGCTCGTCTCCGCGGCGGCGCCGCGCGCGGCCGGCATGCTCCGCGGCCGCGGCTTCGATGTCGTCGCGCTCGACGTATCGGAGCTGCACAAGGCCGAGGCCGGCCTCACCTGCATGAGCCTCATCGCCGATCGGGCCAATATTCGCGGAACATCACGGTCTGGTGGATGAGTTCGCCGAACAGGGGATGGTCGAGCGCGAGCACGAAGGCGAACAGGCCGTGGCTGCAATCGACATGGCTGATCCTGAGCTTGCCCGGAGCGAGCCAGCGCGGCAGGCGCAGCCGAACCGCGCCGATGGCGAGGAAATAATGGTCGCTGAGGAAATGCAGCGCCCCATCCTCGACCACGGCCCGGAGCGCAATGCCGACGCCGCCGCCGATCCGCTCCTCGAGCCCGGTCGGGCCGGAGAAGCTCTTGCACGAGCCGATCACCTGCGGCGGGCCGCGCCGCCGCGCATAGACGCGGGTCCAGTGCTGGCCGCCCGAGGCCGGATCCTCGGTGACGCTGACGCTCGCCGGCACATAGGCGTCGCGGCTGAGCGGCAGCGGCGAGCCGATCAGCCGGCAGAACTGGGCGAGCAGCCAGCCGGCGCGGCTGATCCGGCATTCGACGACCTCGCCGGCATAGAGCGCGAATTCGCAGCCCGCGATCCGCTTGCCGAAGCGGGCGCGGATCGCCTCGGGCAGCGCCGCCCAGGCCGGCTCGCCGATCAGGGTCCGGAAGCGCAGGTCGCCGACGGCTCCCGGCGCGGCGGGCGCGCGGGCCCGGGAAAGGGGAGGATGTCCGCCTCGCTCGCGCTTGCGCTCCGCCATCGCCGCCTCCCTTCACGAGCCGCCCCGACGTCCCTCGTCGCCGCGGCCGAAGCCCAGGAAGCTCACCACCTTCGCGCCCATCCGCATCAGCGCCATGATCTTGGGCGCGGGCACCGACAGCATCTGCTCGTACCAGCGGTTCACCGTCTCCAGGAACTGGCCCATCTCGGCGAGGCGGCGGTGAGCGACCGGGCTGACCCTGGAATCGCCTTCCGCCTCGGCGAGGCAGGCGCGAAGCGCCGCCGCGGCCGGATCGATCTCGCGCTCCTTGCGGCCCTGGGCGATGCGGGTGACCATCTCCCACAAGTCGGTCTCGGCCTCATAATGGTCGCGCCGGTCGCCCATCACCGGCACCCGCCGGATCAGCTTCCACGCCATCAGTTCCTTGAGGCTGTTGGAGACGTTCGACCGCGCCAGGCCGAGCGTGGCGGCGATCTCCTCGGCGGTCAGCGGCGCTTCGGAAAGATAGAGCAAGGCCTGGATCTGGGCGACCGAACGGTTGACCCCCCATTGGCCGCCCATGTCGCCCCAGTGGAGGATGAACTTCTCCACCGCCGGCGCCAGCATTCGCAACTCGTCTATTATTTCTGTCATAACAGAAATATCTGCCGGGATAGAAATGATGTCAAGTGGCGTTCATCGTTCATCGCCTTGCAACCCCGGATCGGCTAAGGACGGCGCATGCGCATCCTGTCGTGATCCTTCTTTCCGTTCTTCTTTCCGGCTGCCTCGCCCGCACCGCGGTCGACATCGTCACCCTGCCGGTCAAGGTGGTCGGCGCCGGCGTCGACGCGGCGACCACCAGCCAGGCCGAGGCCGACCAGCGCCGCGGCCGCGAGATGCGCGAGGAAGAGGAGCGGCGCGGGCCGCGAGGCGCGCCGCCGCGAGCGCGAGGCGCGGCGCGAGCCGCGAGCGCGACGCGGACGACGAGGACGAGCCGCAGCGCTGAGCCGCCCTCGCCGCGGAAAACAAATATTAAGACGGCCGCGCTATCGGCGGCGCCGATGGCGGGGTTTCGGCAGACAGAGTGATCCGGACGCTGGCCGAAGCCGAGGAGCGCGTCTCGCTCGGCCGCCTGTTCGTGCGCGATTTCCGGCGCCTCGACGACGAGCAGGAGGAAAGCGCGGCGCGCGAGCGCATCCGCTCGCTCGATCCGTGTCCCGGCCTTCCTGCTCGGCGTTCATCTCATCTGCGCCGCCGCGCTTGCTCGTCGGCCTCGGCGCGCGCCGCGATCCGCCGTCGGCGTGCTGGCGCCGCTCGGCGCCCTGCTGGCGCTCGATCTGTCGGCTCTGGGGCTGGTTCCGCCGCCGGCCGATTTCGCAGCGTGGCGCCGCACGTCGCGACCCGCGGCGCGGCGCTCTACGCGCTCGTCGCCAACGCCTTGTGGTGCGCGGCCGCGCTCGCGCCGGCGCCGGCGCCGGCGAGAATGCAGTCCTTGCTCGAAATCGCCGTTCGCCGGCGGCGTGCTCGCGATTCCGATCGCCTTCCTGTCCTTCCCGGCGCTCGCCGCTCTGGGCGGCCTCGGCTGCGCGGCCAAGCTTCTGTTCCTGTCGGGCGATCTGCTCGGCGCCGGCGTCGCGCTCGCGCTCTCGCCTCTGCCTCGTCCGCCTCAGCCTCAGGCGCTCGGCCGACGGCTTCGCCCAGCTCAAGCGCCGGATCGAGATCGACTGGCACGCGCAGCGCGCCGCCCGCTTCATCGAGGAGTTCGAGCAGGCCGGCCGCGGCTGGTTCTGGGAGACGAGCGCGCGCGGCGCCCTCTCCTACGTCTCCGAGCAGCTCGCCGCCGATCTCAAGACGCCGGCCGCCGAGCTGATCGGCAAGCCGTTCGCCGACCTGATCGGCCTCGACGACCGGCGCGGCACCGAATCCTCCGAGCGCACCCTCGGCTTCCACCTCTCGACCCGCCTGCCCTTCACCGACATCAACGTGCGCGCCAACACCGCCGCCGAAATCTGGTGGTCGCTGTCGGGCACGCCGAGCTTCGACGAATATGGCCGCTTCCTGGGCTTCCGCGGCATCGGCACCGATCTCACCGAGCAGCGCCGCTCCGAGGAGGAGATCAACCGCCTCGCCAAATATGATTCGCTGACCGGCCTGCCCAACCGGATGCTGATGCGCCGCACGCTCGACGAGGCGCTGCAGAGCAAGGACGGCGCGACCGGCGGCTGCGCCCTGTTCCTGATCGATCTCGACCGCTTCAAGAACGTCAACGACACGCTCGGCCACCCGATCGGCGACGCCCTGCTCAAGCAGGTCGCCCAGCGCCTGACCACGGTGATCGGCGAGCGAGGCCAGGTCGGCCGGCTCGGCGGCGACGAATTCGAGGCGGTGCTGCCCGGCCAGGACGACGACGGCAGCCTCGGCGCCCTCGCCGCCCGCCTGATCCAGCAGGTCTCGATGCCCTATATGATCGAGGGCCACAACATCTCGATCGGCGCCTCGGTCGGCATCGCGCATCGCGCCGCCCGGGCGGCAACTGCGCCGACGCGCTGATCCGCAACGCCGACCTCGCTCTCTATTCGGCCAAGGCGGCGGGCCGCGGCACCTATTGCTTCTTCGCCCCCGAAATGCACTCCGAGGCGCAGGACCGGCAGATCCTCGAGACCGACCTCAGGAAGGCGATCGCGCGCGGCGAGCTCCAGCTCCAATATCAGCCGGTGGTCAACGCCCAGACCGAGGAGCTGTCCGGCTTCGAGGCGCTGGTCCGCTGGCACCATCCGACCCGCGGCGTGATCTCGCCCAGCCTGTTCGTGCCGCTCGCCGAGGAAGCCGGCCTGATCCTCGCGATCGGCGAATGGGTGCTGCGCACCGCCTGCCTCGAAGCGGCGAAATGGCCCGAGAATATCCGGGTCGCGGTCAACCTCTCGCCGATCCAGTTCGTCGAGCCCAGCCTGCCGGCGACCGTCGTCAGCGCGCTCGCCAACGCCCAGCTCGCCGCCGCGCCAGCTCGAGCTCGAGATCACCGAGGGCGTGTTCCTGGTCGAAAGCGAATCGACCGACGACATGTTCGCCAAGCTGAAGTCGATCGGCGTCCGCCTCGCGCTCGACGATTTCGGCACCGGCTATTCCTCGCTCGGCTATCTGAAGAAGGCGCCGTTCGACAAGATCAAGATCGACCAGAGCTTCGTCCGCGGCGCCGCCAAGTACGGGCAGCCGCAACGCCGCCATCATCCGCGCCATCGTCACCCTGGCCGAGAGCCTCGGCATGGACACGACCGCCGAGGGCGCCGAGACCCATGACGAGCTGACCATGATCCGCGAGCTCGGCTGCTCGCACATCCAGGGCTATATCTTCGGCCGGCCGATGAACCCCGACGAAGCGGGCGGCTCGCCGCCCAGAACAAGGCGGTCACCGCCGACGGCTTCCAGTTCAACCGGCCGCCGCGCCAGGGCCTGCTCAAGGTCGCCAACCTGCAGTTCAACGGCATGAGCATGCCGGTCCGGGTGCGCAACATCTCGACCGGCGGCGCCCTGCTCGAATGCGACCGCGCGCTTGCCGCTCGATTCCAAGGTCCAGCTCGATCTGCCCGGCTGCGGCAATCTCGGCGCGCGAGGTGCGCTGGACCGAGGCGCAGCGCATGGGCATCCAGTTCGAGGACGAGTTCGACCTCCGGCGCCTCGCGCCCGGCAAGACCAAGAGCTTCGGCGCCAAGCTGCCCAAGCAGGGCTATACCAACCTCAGATATGCCGAGGGCGCGGCCGACAAGCAGGCGCTGCGGCGCTTCGGACCTGCGCTACTAGCGCGGTGAGGGATCAGCTTGAATCACCCCCATCCGTTCGCCCTGATGATCGGGTCGCCAAGCCCCCGGCTTGGCTGTGGATTGCCGGGGGCAATCCACACCTGATCATTGCCGAAGGGCCTTCCTTCTTGTTCTTACAGGAAAAAGTAGAGGGCTTCGACAAGCTCAGCCCGAACGGAAAAAGGTAGAACTAAGCACCCAATGCTCTAGCTTTTCTCGGACCGATTGCCTGCCGATCCGGGTTCCTCTATCGATGAGGACGGGCTCGAGGAGGGAACATGTCTCCACCATTGCGCCCGCTCGTCCTCGTCGCCTTGCTTTGTCTCGCCGGTCCCGTTTGCGCCCAGCCGGACGACCGCGCCGCCGAAGCGGCGGTTCGCCAGGCGGCGCAGGATCTCGTCGATTCCTGGCGGGAAGCCGACGCGGCCAAGGGCAATGCCGTCCTCCATCCCGATTTCCGGCTGACGACGCGGCGCGACAATTTCGCGGCCGACGATGCCGATCGGACAGGCCCGCTGCCGGCGGTCAGCGTCGCCGGCCGGGCGGCGATGATGGCGCTCTACGCAAACCTTCGCCCGGGAGAGTGGGACGACCGGCTGTCGGACGTCGCGGTCCATGTCGATCCTTCGGGCATCGCCAGCCTCTGGGCGCGCTATCGCTTCCACATGGACGGCCGGCTCAGCCATTGCGGCGCCGTCGCGCTGACGCTCTATCGGCTCGACGGCCGCTGGCGGATCGTCGATTTCGCCGACACCCACCATTGGGCCGAGCCCGGAGAGGCAGATGGCTGCGCCCCGCCCGCGCCCTCCTAGCGCCGCTCTCGACAAGCCATGGGCCGCGCCTTAGATAAGCCGCCCGGCGCGGGTGTAGCTCAATGGCAGAGCAGAAGCTTCCCAAGCTTACGACGAGGGTTCGATTCCCTTCACCCGCTCCATAGCAAGATCAGAACGCATCGTGAGCATTTAAGATACCCTCTCAAATTTCACGGGAGTGCAATTCGCTGCGGTGATTGATGCCCGACTCGCTGTCCGCGCCTTGTCAAAATCGGAACGCCCCAGGGCGCGCGTCAGGGCCTTCACAAACTCCCAAAGGACTGGATGAAGGGGTGGCCGGCTACACGTAATCATAGCGCACTGTTGGGCCCAGGGCATGAAGTCCGTTCCAAAGGAAACCCGGTGCGGCACCGCCATTCAATTCCGGCCCTGGAGAGCGCTACGAAAATTGCCGCGGCACGCCGGTTCTCAACGTAGATTTGCGCTTTGGGATGGAGCTCTCCAAGATGAAAAACGGAGCGCCTACAGCCCCACGCGGGACCTTTACAATCGTGTTCCTGAGAAGCTAGCTTCTGGTTATCCATTCCACTAAGCTGCGCACTCTCGCGCGCCCTGGACTTCGTATCAGGTGGTAGTACGCCCTCTCCGCAAAGGGAACGACGATGATCCACGGGATCACACTGCGAAACTTTCGAGCCTTTAGAGAGCAGTCATTCAAATTCAAGAAACTAAACATATTTATTGGCCGTAATAATAGCGGAAAATCGAGCGCGCTCAGCGCCATTAACGTAATAGCGCAAACGCTTAGAGACCAGGATTTAGATGGGACTCCAATTGTACTTAATGGGCCATTTGATAATCTGGGAACCTATATAGACGTTGTGCACGGCAATCATCCAGCTCGCCGAATAGGTATAGATATTGAATTTGATCATTGGTTGATAAAGACCGAATTTAAGTATAGAACTCAACGTCGTCAGATCGATCTCACGAATGTAGAGTTGGTGGATCGAGGAAAACCAGCATTTAAATTTACTCAGCGTAAGGACGCTTACGACCTATTAATATCCGGCACTCCCTATGAACGATTGTTCCCGGACACCCCAAAGCGTCGCCCACGGTTTAGAAACTTTTTCCCGCTGAGGTTCGGCCTTAACGATCCGTATGTTCGAAAAAGCAGGGACCTATCCGAGCCCGCAGTGACTAAACTATTAGATGCCGACCGCTGTCTATCTCAAGCCAGACTGAGACTCGAACGGCATTTCCAGACCTTTGATACGATTTCGCCGTTTCGTGACAAGCCGCAGCGGACGTATCTTTATTCTGGAGAGACAGCTCGTCAAATTGGAGTATCTGGCACCAATACGGCAACCATGCTCGCATCAGACGCATCAAAGCGCGGCGCTCAGCGCAAGAATCTTCAAGAGGGCATTTCGGATTGGTTTCAATACACAGGCATTGCCCAAGGGTTGTCTGTGGTCAGTCTAACGCCTCGCCATTTCGAGATTTGTCTCGTGTCGAACGATGGTACTAAGCATAACATATGTGATGTGGGATTTGGATGTAGTCAGGTTCTACCGGTCCTGACTGCGGGCCTTAGCTTATTTAGTGACGATACACCGAGTAATACGAGGGTATTTGTAGTTCAGGAGCCCGAGATACATCTGCATCCCGATGCCCAGGCTGCCATGGGTTCATTCTTTGCAAACCTCGTTAGAAGGGGAGGACAGTGTTTCATCGAAACACACAGCGACAACTTGGTTCTAAGGGTAGCACGCCACGTTGCGCTTGGTGACTTAGACCCAGACGACGTCGCGATATTTTATGTGTCAGATTCCGGCGACGATCGCGTCACCGAGATCGACATAACGTCGAAGGGTGCCTTTGAGCCCCCGTTTCCGGATGGATTCTTCCCTCAGCGCCAGTTCGAAAGCTTGTCGCTGGCGCGAGCGGCTATGCATCCCCGCCAAAGGACGGAGGATAGTCAGCTGACGTTCCTCTACCCGGAGGCACGGTAATGGCACCACTCGTAGTAGATGCCAATGTCATTAATGGATTCCAACAGGAACGAATCTCGGGTGAACAAGGCCCGGCACAATCTTCGATTGAGGCAATTTTTGGGGTTTCGCATATCGCGCTCGATGAGACTGGTCACTGCCTTCAGGAATGGCTCGATTGCGCCAGCGGAGCTTTGGCTCTTAATTTGCAGGATTGGGTAAATGACATGCTCATTGCGCAGAAGATTCGCCTATTCTGCTTTTGTTGCGATAACATGCACCGGGAACTCAGTCGGCTCGGCGTACCAAAAAAAGACCATAAGTGGGTTAGATTAGCGCGAGGGGCTTCTGCGTGCGCGATCGTGACGAATGATATTGATTTATTTGACCCGTCTATGAAAGGTTGTTCTGCCAAGGTGGCGATGAGAATTAAGCGTAATGGGTCCGGGCTGGTGGCACGGCATATTCGTCGAACCTACAAGATTGACGTCTTAAGCTGCGAGAGCGTAACTTCGTACCTAGATCGCTTGGCTTGCGTCGCCGCATAGGAAAGAGCGCGAGCGAACTCCGCAATCTACCCCTAGGTTCAGCAACGGACGCAGATGGCTATCCGAAAGCACGATAACGGCTGAGACGCGTCACCTGCTCCACATCCGCATCCCGAAAGCAGCAGGTCTCGCCACGCGGCGCCGTCCGGCGACCCTGGCGGGCTCGGCAACGGCCAAGGCAATTTACGCCGCCTTCATGTGACGTTCGTCGAATGTCCGCTTCCCACCTTGCGGACATTCGGTACATCACTCAAATCCTCGGCATCAGGGAGGGTTCGAGCATGGAAGTCAGCCGCCGCACGTTCGTGTCCGGCCTGTCCGTGACGGCGCTCGCCTTCACGGGCCTGAAGCTGCTGCGAGGGTCGTCGGCCGGCGCCCAGCCGACGGCGGGCGGCTATGGGCCGCTCGTCCCGGACCCGGCCCGCCTGCTCGATCTGCCGCGCGGCTTCGCCTACCGGATCGTCTCGCGCGAGGGCGAGCCGATGAGCGACGGCCTGACGACCCCGGCGGCGTTCGACGGCATGGCCTGCTTTCCGATCCGCGGCGCGCCCGGGCGGGTCGCGCTGGTCCGCAATCACGAAATGTGGCCGAACCTGACCGAAGGCGGCGCGTTCGGGGCCGACCACGCTCTGGCCCGCGCCATCCCGCGCGCAAAGATCTTCGACTTCGCCGCCGACGGCGTTCCGAAGCTGGGCGGGACGACCACCCTGATCTGGGACGTGCGGCGGCAACGACTGCTTCGATCGCACCTCAGCCTCGCCGGCACCTGCGGCAATTGCGCGGGCGGGCCGACGCCCTGGGGTTCCTGGCTGAGCTGCGAGGAAACGCTGGAAAAGGATTTGCCGCTGGCCAGCCGCGCCCACGGCTGGGTCTTCGAGGTGCCGTCGAGCGCCCGCGGCCTCGTCGACCCGGTTCCGCTGACCGCGATGGGGCGGTTCATCCACGAAGCGGCGGCGGTCGACGGCCGCACCGGCGTGGTCTATCTGACCGAGGACCGGACGGACAGCCTGCTCTACCGCTTCCTTCCGAACGAGCGCGGCCGGCTCGCGCGCGGCGGCCGGCTGCAGGCGCTGGCCCTGCTCGACGGCCGCGAACGCGACCTGCGCAACTGGCCCGCGGACGGCTCGCAATTCGCGGGACAAGGCCGGGCGGTTGCCGTCGGCGAAGCCGTGAGCGTGCGGTGGATCGACATGGATAATGTCGAATCGCCCGAAGGGGACCTCAAGGACCGGGGTTTCGCCGCGGGCGCGCTTCGCTTCGCGCGCGGCGAGGGTCTCGCCCTCGGCCGCGCCCGCCGCGGCAGCGAAATTTATATCAGCTGCACCATGGGCGGGCCGGCCCGGCTCGGCCAGGTCTGGCGCTACCGGCCGAGCCCCCGCGAAGGCGCCCGGGACGAAGCCCGCCGGCCGGGGCGGCTGGAGCTGTTCGTCGAAACCGAATCCGCCGACCGGCTCAAGAATTGCGACAATGTCGTCGTGACGCCCTGGGGCGGCTTGATCCTGTGCGAGGACGGACCCGACGATCAACCGCAATATCTGCGCGGAGTCACGCCCGAGGGGCGGCTCTATACGCTGGCGGCGAACAGCTATTCGGAATTCGCCGGCGCCTGCTTCTCGCCGGACGGAACCACCCTGTTCGTCAACGCCCAGTCGCCCGGCATCACCTTCGCCGTCACCGGGCCATGGCGCCGCCTCGATGCGCGGCCGCCCGGGGCCTGACGCGGGAAGATCAGAACCGGTCGAGCAGCCGGTCGACGCTGTCGTCGGCACCGCCCTGCTCGCCTTCCTTATGGTTGCCGGTCTCGCGCTCAAGCGCGTCCCTGATCCGTTCGATCTGGACGTCGGTCAGATGCTCGATGCCGATGAAGTGGCCGCGCGCCTTGTCGACCGCGCGCAGCAGCTCGTCGAGCTTCGCCTGCATCGCCGCGGCGTCGCGATTCTGGCTGTTCTGGATCAGGAACACCATCAGGAAGGTGACGATCGTCGTCGCGGTGTTGATGACCAGCTGCCAGGTGTCGGAATAGCCGAAGAGCGGGCCGGTGACTCCCCAGACGATGATCGTGGCGAAGGCGATCACGAACGCCAGCGGCTGGCCCGCGGCGAAGGCGATGAGGCCCGCGAACCAGGTAAACAGGCGGTCCATTGCTTCGCTCCTCGATAACTGCGTCTAAGTGGCGGGATCGGGGCTTTGTTCCGTGGCGCCCTCAAATGCCGTCGTCGCTCACCTCGCGCCCGGCCGCGCGAGCCGCGCCGCGAGGTCGGCGCGGCAGGCGTCGAGCGGCGCGCCGTCGGTGCTTCGGATGACGAAATTGGCGCCGACCCTCCCCTCCTTGAAGAACGGGTAGGAGCCGATCTGGCAGCCGGGATGGGCGCGCTCGGTCTCGCCGAGTATGTCGGCGACCTCGCTTTCGGGCACCCAGCAGCCGAGCGTGCAGGAGAGCAAAGGCCGGCCGCCCTCGAGCTGCCCGGACAGCGCCTCGAGCATCAAAGTCGCGATATGCGGCACGCCGGCGAGGATGAAGATATTGCCGTGCCGGATCCCCGGCGCGCCCGACATCCGGTTCTCGATCAGCTCGGCGCCCTCGGGCACGCGGGCCATGCGCAGGCGCGCCGCGGTGATGCCGCCGCGGCTGGCATAATAGGCTTCGAGCGCGGCCCGCGCTTTGGGGTGGACGACGACCGGCACGCCGAGCGCTGCGGCGATCGCGTCGACCGTGATGTCGTCGTGGGTCGGCCCGATGCCGCCGGTGGTGAACAGATAATCGTAGCCGTCGCGGAGCGCGTTCACCGCCGCGGCGATCCGCGCCATGTCGTCGGGCACCATCCTGACTTCGGCGAGCCTGATCCCCTGCAGGTTGAGCCAGGCGCCGACCTGGGCGACGTTCCTGTCCTGGGTGCGGCCGGAGAGGATCTCGTCGCCGATCACGAGGAGGCCCGCAGTCCAGATCCGCTCGTCCGCCATGGCATCGCCCTAGCGATTGCTCAGGCATTTGCGAAGCGACAAGACGCCTTCAGTCCACGGCGATCCGGCGCTCGCGTCCTTCCGGAAAATGAGCGGACAACACGAGCTCGCCACCGATACTTGCGATCAGCTTTCGCAATGTATCGATTTGCATGGTCGTCAGCGAATCCGCACGCTCCATCTGCGCCAGCCCGCTCTTGCTGATGCCGAGCTGCTCCGCGACGTCCTTCTGAAGCAGTCCACGCAGCTTGCGAAGGTCGATCAGGTTCAAGGGTGTTTCGCTGGAGGTCGATTCACGCGCCTCCAGCAGCTGCTCGATGCGCTCGAACGCAGCATCGGCCGAGCCGTAAATCTCGTCTACGCCGCTTCCGAACGCCAAATCCCGCCCGGCGGCGATGCCGAAGCCGCGATGACGCTGCCATTCCACTTCGACGACATAGTCGCGGCGGGCGATGGTCAAGAGGTAGGTGCCTTCGGGACGTGCGGGCGCTTCGGCAGACACGAACACATCCGGTTTGGCACCGAAATGCTGCTGCACCCGGTCCAAGAGCTGATCAAAGACCTTCATCCCGGAGTCACACGGCGGGACAGAACCCGCCGTCCTTTCCAGCCTTGTCGAGGATGTTCCGCTCCTCCGGCGTTCCCGCCGTCGTGATCCGGATCGCGCCGTTGGCGGCGATCCAGACTCGGTGTCCGCGGGTTCGGAACACGCGCACTCCGGCAACCGGACTCTTCCGTTCGGAATCGTCCTGTGGGGGATACATGCGGCCATCGTCGCGCCAGTTTTCCGGGCAGAACCTTACGCCCGAATGAGCGTCTTCGATTCTATTGAGCCTGGCTTCGAGCAACTGCCTCGCCTCCTCGAACGACGCGGCGGGCGCCGCCTCCTCCATCTCATCAACGAACAGCGCAAACCGCGTGCTCCGCTCCATCTCCACCTCCGGACACCAGAAGACCGTAGCCGCAGCAGCGGCTTAATGATCTCCTCGACGATCCGGTTGGTTCCGGCGCAACCCGCAGGTCACGAAGCCCCCATCGAGTTAAGCCACAACTTAACTCACATCGTCTTTGATGTCAACCCCCTCGTCAAATCGACCCAGCGCGCCTATATTTTTCGCGCCATGATCGAAACCAGCCTCCTCGCCCATGACGACGCCGCCACCGGCCGCCACGGCACGATCAAGCTGCACGGCCCCGAGGGCTTCGCCGGGATGCGCGCCGCCGGCCGCCTCGCCGCCCAGATCCTCGACGCGCTCGTGCCCCATGTCGTCCCCGGAATCACCACCCAGGAGATCGACGACATCGTCCACCGGATGACCGTGACGGCGGCGGCGTTCCCGCCACTTTGGGCTATCGCGGCTATACCAAGAGCTGCTGCACCTCGATCAACCACGTCATCTGCCACGGCATTCCGGGCGACCGAGTGCTCAAGGACGGCGACATCGTCAACATCGACGTCACCCCGATCGTCGACGGCTGGCACGGCGACACCAGCCGCATGTACCTGGTCGGCGACGTCGGCATCAAGGCGACCAAGCTGGTCCAGGTCACCTACGAATGTTTGATGCTCGGCATCGCCCAGGCCAGGCCCGGCAACCGGCTCGGCGACGTCGCCCACGCCATCCAGAGCCATGCCGAGGCGCAGCGTTATTCGGTGGTCCGCGATTTCTGCGGCCACGGCCTCGGCCGGGTCTTCCACGACGCGCCGGAAGTGGTCCATGCCGGCCGCCCGGGCACCGGCCCCGAGCTTCGCCCCGGCATGTTCTTCACCATCGAGCCGATGATCAACATCGGCAAGGCCGCCGTCGAAGGTGCTCGACGACGGCTGGACCGCGGTCACCCGCGACCGAAGCCTCTCGGCCCAGTTCGAGCACAGCATCGGCATCACCGAAGACGGCTGCGAGATCTTCACGAAGAGCCCGAAAGGCCTCGACTCGCCGCCTTATTGAGGCGGCAGCTCAGTCGGCCGAGCTCGTCCGAACGCGGCGGTAGGGCACGAACTCGCCGAGGAAGACGATCCCCTTCAGCGTGTGGACGTTGCTGTCGAACATCTGGACCGTGTCGATGCTGCACAGCCGCGACGCCATCGTTCGGGTCTGCATCCGATCCCAGCGGCGCAGCGACTCGGCGCCGTTGTCCGGCCGGTTGACGTAGACGACGCTGCCGGCGTCGTAGAGGATCGCGGTGCCGTTGATGATCCGCGTGTTGCGGATGCGGTGGAGGTCGATGCAGGCGACCGGCGCCTCGGCGACCCGGCCGGCGAGCGCCCGTTCCAGCTCCGCCTCGCGGTCGGGCGGATCGGCCAGCGCCGCGGAGGTGCCGAGGAGGAGCGCGCCGGCGAGCAGGGGGAGGAGTTTGCGCATGGCTAGCCTACCTTTCGATCAAATGGCTCTTTGGAGCCATGTTAGGCTTTCTCTTCTGAACGCAGCCTGACTTGGTCGCCTATCGCGCCGCGCCTGCGCCGCCCGCGGCGGCTGAACGGGCGGGAAATTGCGCAAGCGCCTGCAATGGGCGCGCTTCGGCAAGCCGCACCATCGCCTGGATAGCCTCGCTGTCGCTGCTCGCGGCGAGCGGCCCAGGACTTCCGTCCGCCGAGAGAGACTCGCTTGGACATCCGCATGGCCCGAAATTGCCGTTTGTTCCGATCGCGGGATTGGGCATCAACCCGGCGGCGTTGACGGTGCCAGCCAAGGTGAATGCGACATTCCCGGTCAGATCCTCCACCAAAACATAGAGACAGTTGCGCCCTTCCCTGAAATAGCCCGGAAGCGTCGGCCCAGCCTGTTGTGCCGCCCCTTGGAGGGGTCCGCCCTGGCTCAGAAAATATTGCCCCATTGCGGGTGCCACCAACGTGTTCGGCAGGTTATTCAGCCAGACCTGTACATGATCGTCCGCGCGCACCCGAATCGACAGCGTCGCATTGGCGAATCCCCTCAGCAGGCAGAAGCATTTTCTGAAGAGGCTGTAAGCGGGACGGCCATGGCTCGTTCCGGTTCCATTCGGTCCGGTGGTGCTGGACGGCGACACCCTGGGCGCCAGCCAGCGCGAGGGTATGAACGGCGTGTTCGAGGTTGCCGGAATGTCCAGGGGAGGCGCCCAAGGGCCGGACGGAAGGAGCACCGCACGTGCCGGCGCAATCTGTACGGCGGGCGCAGGCGGTTCATAGGAGGCTATTTTGATCCAATAAGGGTCCGGCGCGCCGATCTGCACCAGACCGAGGGCCGCATGGTCGTAGCCGGTATTCAAGATTAGTTGAGCCGAACCCGTTCCCGGAATGAAAGCCAACATGCCTAGAGCCGCCAATAACTTTTTCATGTTGCCCCCTCGCTCACGACTACGAGTCGTTGCGGAAATATAGGCTCGTTTTTTGCGAGAGTCTAAATGATGCGGACCATTTAACTTTCATCGAAGTAAAAGCCCACTCTCCATGCGGAGGTGGTCGAAGGAGAATAATTTCTGCTCTCGTTTCTGCTCCGAAGCGGATTCGTCTGCCCACTCTAAATGAAAGCGAAGTCTCTCAGGGTTCAGGCCCGCCGGTGCCGCAGCCGGGGATGGTAAGCGCGGGACATCATATTTGGCGACCCTTGGGAGGAGGCCGAGCGGCGCCGCGCCGATCGATGAACGGAGGCTTGGCGCTCGGGCGTCATGCGCTTATGCTGCATCGCAACAGGAGGCGTGGCGTGAAGAAGGTCGAAGCGGTGATCAAGCCGTTCAAGCTCGACGAGGTCAAGGAGGCGCTGCACGAGGTCGGCGTCTCCGGAATCACCGTCACCGAGGCCAAGGGCTTCGGCCGCCAGAAGGGCCATACCGAGCTCTATCGCGGCGCCGAATATGTCGTCGATTTCCTGCCCAAGGTGAAATTGGAGGTGGTCGTCGAGGACGGCCTCGTCGAGCGGGTCGTCGAGGCGATCGCCGCGGCGGCCCGCACCGGCCGGATCGGCGACGGCAAGATCTTCGTTTCCACGGTCGAGGAAGCGGTCCGCATCCGCACCGGGGAGCGCGGCTCCGACGCGATCTGACGGCGCTCGTCGCCGAGCCCGACGATCCCAGCCTGAAACACCTCGCCTAAAGCGCCGCGCATCGCGCCCTTTCTGCCGAGCCCGGCGCGCGCTAGCACGAGGCGGTGGCGTGGCGGGGTTCGAGACGGAGACGGGCGGCGATCTGGCTGCTCAGGATCGTGGCGGGGATCGTCGCGATCCCGCTCACCTATTTCCTCGCCGTCTTGCTGCTCGGCACCATCCCCGCCAACGTCGCTTTCCGCGAGCCGGCGCAAGGGATCACCATCTTCGTCCGCTCGAACGGCGTCCATACCTGGATCGTCATGCCCAAGGTCGCCGACGAGATGGACTGGCGGCCCTATGCCCGGCCCGAGCATCTCAGCGATCCGCGCTGGGGCGGCGCCGACCATGTCGCGATCGGCTACGGCAACCGCGAATTCTATCTCAACACGCCGACCTGGGGCGATCTGTCGCTGAAGACGGCGGCGCTGGCGATGTTCGGCAGCGGCCCGACCTTGCTCCATGTCGAGCATATCCATGAGCCGCGCGCCGAGGAATGGCAGCGGCCGATCCGGATCACGCCCGCCCAGTATCGCCGCCTCGCCGGCTACATCCAGCGCCGCTTCCGGCTCGACCGCGGCGGCCGGCCGATCCCGGTGCTCGGCCGCGGCTATTCCGGCGCCGACATGTTCTACGAGGCCAATGGCGGCTACAGCTTCGTCATGACCTGCAACGAATGGACCGGCCGGGCGCTGCGCCACGCCGGCATCCGCATGGGCCTGTGGACTCCGCTCGAGCAGAGCATCATGTGGCGGCTCGATTGATCCTTCGTCACGCCAGCGAGGCGGGCCATCGACTTCGTCGGGTCGCCGAGGCTGCATAGCCGGCCTTCGCTGGCATGACGAGGGATGGATGAACGCTTGCCTTCCGCTCGTCCTGAGTAGGGACCGAGCCTCGGCGATGGCCCGCGTCGAAGGCCGGCGCGTATCGAAGGATGGCGCGTGTCGCTGCGCTGGCATGACGAGGGCGGGCTCGATTGATCCTCCGCCGTCACCCCAGCGCAGGCTGGGGTCCATGCCGAGTTCGTGCCGCTTCGCCGAGTCCGCATGGATGCCAGCCTGCGCTGGCATGACGCGGGCGGGCTCGATTGATCCTCCGCCGTCACCCCAGCGAAGGCTGGGGTCCATGCTGACTTCGTGCCGCTTCGCCGAGTCCGCATGGATGCCAGCCTGCGCTGGCATGACGGGGGGTGGCATGGCGGGGTCGATTGAGCGCCGCGCATGCGCTAGAGACCGTGACGAGTCAAACAGGGGACGCGCAATGGCCAAGATACTCGGCAATTTCCATCTGGCGCTGGTGATCGGCGTCGTGCTGCTCATCGCGGCGATGTTCGGCCTGCACGGCGAAGCGATCGGCGCGGAAGGCTATTGGGCCCAGTTCCTGCGCTACCTGCACGTCTTTGCCGGCATGCTGTGGATCGGGCTGCTCTATTATTTCAACTTCGTCCAGATCCCGACCATGCCGAGCGTGCCGGCCGAGCTGAAGCCGGGCGTCACCAAATATATCGCGCCGGCCGCCTTGTTCTGGTTCCGCTGGTCGGCGCTGGTGACGGTGGTGCTCGGCCTGCTCCTCGCCGAGATGACCCAGGGCGGCTATGTCGGCGCGCGCGCTGCATGCTCGCAGGACGGCTATCGGACGATCGGCATCGGCATGTGGCTCGGCCTGATCATGGCCGCCAACGTCTGGTTCGTGATCTGGCCGAACCAGAAGAAGGCGCTCGGCATCGTCGCCGGCCGAGGACGCGGCCAAGGCGAAGGCGGCGAGCGTCGCGATGATGGCGTCGCGGACCAACCTGATCCTGTCGCTCCCGATGCTCTATTGCATGGTCGGGCAGACGCATATCGGCTGGCTGACCGCGACAATTTGAGACAAAGTCTTTGCGCTCATAAACTTGCGCGACAGGTTCGACCGGCTACGGGCAGCGGCATGAGAGTCGCTGCCCCCTTGTGCGCGTTGTTGCTGGCAGCCTGTACCGTCGGGCCCGAATTACCGGGCGCCGGCGCCGGCGCGCTGTCGGTCCCGGACACCTATTACGGCCGCGCGGCGCGAGGCCGCCGCCGGCCGATCTGGCGCGCTGGTGGGAGCGGTTCGACGATCCGCTGCTGACCCGGCTGATCGACGAGGCGAGCGCCGGCAATCTCGATCTCGCGCAGGCCGCGCGCGCGGCTGGTCCAGGCGCGCGAGTCGCTGGTCCAGGCGCGCGCCGGGCTGGTGCCGCACGGTCGGCGCCTCGGCCGGCGCGGGCCGCGACTTCGGCCCCGGCAACGACCGGACGAGCTTCAGCGTCGGCGCCGACGCCGCCTGGGAGATCGACCTGTTCGGCCGGATCCGGCGCGGCATCGAGGCGGCCGGGGCCGACGCGCGAGGGCGTCTATTACGACCGCGAGGCGCTGCGCGTCGCGATCGCCGCCGAGGTCGCGACCAACTATATCCAGGCGCGGCTGGCGCAGGAGCGGCTCGCGCTCGCCCGCGACACGCTCGCCATCGCCGACGACAATCTCCAGATCGCCGCGCTGGCGGGTCGAGGCCGGCCTCGTCTCCTCGCTCGATTCCGAGCAGGCGCGCGCCGCGCGCGCCCAGACCGCCGCCTCGATCCCCAATATCGAGAACGCCTTCACCAGCGCGACCTACCGGCTCGCCGTGCTGACCGGCCGGGCGCCGGGCGCGCTGACCGCCGAGCTCGACGAGGCGCGAGCCGATCCCGCGACGGGCCCGACGAGGTCGCGATCGGCATTCCCGCCGACACGCTGCGCCAGCGCCCCGACGTCCGCGCCGCCGAGCGCAGCCTCGCCGCCGCAGACGGCGCGGATCGGCGTCGCCGAGGCGCAGCTCTATCCGGCGCTTCGCCTGACCGGGAATATCGGCACCTCGGCCTTCTCGCTGGGCGGCCTGTTCAGCGCGATCACCGGCGGCATCTTCTCCGGGCTCGAGCCAGACCCTGTTCGACGGCGGCCGGCTGCGCTCGCAGCTCGCGCTCGCAGCAGGCGGCGACCGAGGGCGCGCTCGCCGCCTACCGCCAGTCGGTGCTGACCGCGCTCGAGGATGTCGAGAACGCCCTGCTCGCGCTTGCGCGCCGCGCGCGAGCGCCAGGCGCAGTTCGCGATCGCGCTCGAGGCGGCGAGCAACACCGCGATCCTCGCCCGCATCCAATATCGCTCGGGCCTGACCGACTTCCAGCAATTGCTCGAGGCCGAGCGCTCCTTGCTCTCCGCGCGCGACGGCATCGCCGACAGCCGCGGCGACGAAGCGCTCGCGCTCGTCCAGCTCTACCGCGCCCTCGGCGGCGGCTGGGATGCCGCCGCCGCCCCCGAATTTGGAACCAGCCGATGAACGATGCGACCAGACTGTGACCAACCAGCCCGCGCCGGCCGACAAGGAGACGCTCGAAGTCTTCCTCGGCGCGCCGGCGGCGCAAGCCCTGGTACAAGCGGCCGCTCTATCATCGCCGGCGCGGTCGTGCTGGTCGCGTCGCTGCTGCTGCTCGTCGCGCTGCTTCGCCGGCGAGCGCGAGGGCGGCTATGCGACCGAGACGGTGCGGCGCGGCAACCTCACCGTCACCGTCTCGGCGACCGGCAATCTCCAGCCGACCAACGAGGTCGAGGTCGGCTCCGAGCAATCGGGCCTCGTCACCCAGGTGTTCGTCGACAACAACGACCGCGTGACCGCCGGGCCAGCCGCTCGCCCGGCTCGATACCGTCGCGGCTGCAGGACACGATCGTCCAGGCGCAGGCGGGCCTCGCCTCCGCCCAGGCGCAGGTCGCCACCGCCGCAGGCCTCGGCGGCGCAGGCGCGCGCCAACCTCGCCCGCCAGGAGGAGGTGTTCCGCGTCTCGGACGGCCGGGTGCCGTCGCGAGACCGAGCTCGACGCCGCCCGCGCCGAGAACCGGCGCGCGCAGTCGCCGGCGTCCGCTCCGCCCAGGCGCAGGTCGCCCAGGCGCGCGCCCAGCTCTCCTCGGCGCAGACCAACCTTTCCAAGGCGACCATCTATTCGCCGGTGACCGGCGTCGTGCTGTCGCGCCAGATCGATCCCGGCCAGACCGTCGCCGCCTCGTTCCAGGCGCCGGTCCTGTTCACCATCGCCGAGGATCTCGCCGCGATGAAGCTCGAGGTCCGCGTCGACGAGGCCGATGTCGGCCAGGTCCGCGCAGGGCCAGCGCGCCAGCTTCACGGTCGACGCCTATCCCGGCCGCGACCTTCCCGGCGATGGTGACCCGGGTCGACGTCGGCGCCAATGCCTCGGGCTCGACGACGTCGGGGTCGAGCGCCGCGGCGGCGGCGGGACCGGCAGCGTCGTCGCCTACACCGCCGAGCTGGCGGTCGCAGAATCCCGAGCTGCTGCTGCGGCCCGGCATGACCGCGACCGCCGAGATCGTCACCACCGAGCGGCGCGGCGCGCTGCTCGTCCCCAACGCGGCCCTGCGCTGGTCGCCCGAGCGCGACGCCGCCGCGCAGGCGCGGCCAGCAGGGCGGCGTCACCAGCGTGCTGGTGCCGCGCGGCGGCCGGGGCGTGCGCGGCGGCCGCGGCGGCGGAGGCCAGCGCGAGGTCTCGATCGGCCGCGGCAGCCGCCAGACCGTCTATGTGCTCGGCGCCGACGGCAATCCGGCGCCGGTCCGGGTCGTCGTCGGCGAAAGCAACGGCTCGGTGACCGAGATCATCGGCGGCGACCTGCGCGAAGGCCAGGAGGTGATCACCGCCCGCCTCGCCGCCGGCCAGACCCAGGAGAAGAGCGAGCGCGAGCGCGGCGGCGAGGGCCGGCGCGGCCGGCGCGACGGCGACGGCGCCGGCAACCAGGCCGCGACAGCCGCGCCGCCGCCCGCCGCTCCGCCGCCGGCGGCGCGGCCCGCGCAGCCGCCGCGGCCGCGCCCAATGCGCCGGCTGCGGCGCGCGGCCGAGCGCCGCAAGCGGAGCGCCGCGGCGACGCGGCCGGACCGCGCGGCGAGGGCCGGCGGCCAGCGCTTCCGCGACATGACGCCCGAGCAGCGCCGCGCCTATCATGGAGAGCCTGACGCCCGAGCAGCGCGCGGAGATGCGCGAGCGGCGGCGCCAGCGCCGCGAGGCGCGCGAGCGCGAAGGAGCGGCGCCGCCCGATGGCGAATGAGCCGATCATCTCGCTGCGCGGCGTCACCAAGACCTATGGCAGCGGCGCCACCGCCTTCCAGGCGCTGAAGGGCATCGACCTCGACGTCGCGGCGGGCGATTTCGTCGCGGTGATGGGCCCGTCGGGCTCGGGCAAGTCGACGGCGATGAACATACTGGGCTGCCTCGACGTGCCGACCACCGGCACCTTCCGCTTCAAGGGCGTGCCGGTCGAGACGCCTCGACCGCGACCAGCGCGCTTTGCTCCGCCGCCGCTATCTCGGCTTCGTCTTCCAGGGCTTCAACCTGCTCGCCCGCACCGACGCGCTCGAAAATGTCGAGCTGCCCTTGCTCTATCGCGGCGAGGACAAGGCGAAGCGGCGCGAGGCTGGCGATGGCGGCGCTCGACAAGGTCGGCCTCAAGGACTGGTGGGACCATACGCCGGCCGAGCTTTCCGGCGGCCAGCAGCAGCGCGTCGCCATCGCCCGCGCCATCGTCACCAATCCCGACGTGCTGCTCGCCGACGAGCCGACCGGCAATCTCGACAGCAAGACCTCGCTCGAGATCATGGACCTGCTGACCGGCCTCAACCGCGACCTCGGCATCACCATCCTGATGGTCACCCACGAGCCCGACATGGCCGCCTATGCCCGCACCATCGTCCATTTCCGCGACGGGCTGGTCGAGACGGTCGAGAACGGGGTGGCGGCATGACCTATATTCGTCATCCCGGCGAAGGCCGGGATCCCAGGCCGGAAAGTCACGGCCCTTCTCAACGAGACCCCGGCCTTGGGTCCCATCAAAGTAGTACTTCGATGGGGTCCCTCCGCCGGGGCGACGGGTAGCCGTCGATGTTCTTCACCACCATCATCCTCGCCATCCGCGAGATCAGGCGGCACCTGCTGCGCTCGTTCCTGACCATGCTCGGCATCGTCATCGGCGTCGCCGCGGTGGTGACGATGGTGACGCTCGGGCAAGGGCGCGACCGCGGCGGTCGCCGCAGCAGATTTCGAGCCTCGGCGCCAACATCCTCCAGATCCGCCCCGGCCAGGGCTTCGGCCGCGGCGGCGGCGGGCCGCAGGCGCCCGATTTCGACATGGCCGACGTCGAGGCGATCGAGGAGCAGGTCGCCGGCGTCCGCGCGGTCGCGCCGCAGGCGCAGTCGTCGGGCCTCGCGGTGCGCAACGCGGCCAATTGGCAGACGCACGATCAACGGCACGACCTCGCAATTCTTCACCGCCCAGCAATGGGCGCTCGACCGACGGCCGGATCTGGACCGAGGCCGAGGAGCAGGCGGGCAAGGCGGTCTGCATCATCGGCTCGACCGTCCAGCAGAACCTGTTCCGCGGCGAGGAGCCGGTCGGCGAGCGCTTCCGCATCCGCGACATTTCGCTGCGAGGTGATCGGCACGCTGGCGTCGCGCGGCCAGGGCGGCTTCGCAGGACCAGGACGACGTCGTGCATCATGCCGATCAAGGCGGTGCAGCGCCGCTTCTCCGGCAATCGCGACATCCGCTTCATCATGGTCGCGGTCGACGACGCCTATCGACGACCAGCTCGGTCCAGTCGTCGATCGAGAGCCTGCTGCGCGAGCGGCGCAACGTCGAGCCGCGGCGAGCAGGACAATTTCAACATCTTCGACACCCGCCAGATCTCCGAGACGCTGCAGGGCACGACCCGGATCCTGACCGCGGTGATGGGCGCGGTCGCGGCGGTCAGCCTGATCGTCGGCGGCATCGGCATCATGAACATCATGCTGGTCTCGGTGACCGAGCGGACCCGCGAGATCGGCATCCGCCTCGCGATCGGCGCGGTGGCGAGCGAGGTGCTGATGCAGTTCCTGGTCGAGGCGGTGGTGCTCGCCTGCCTGGGCGGGCTGATCGGGCTGCTGCTCGCGCTGGTCGCGACCTTCATCCTCGCGCCGATCATCCAGGTGCCGTTCCTGTTCGACCCGCAGATCAACCTGATCGCGTTCAGCGTCTCGGCGCTGATCGGCATCGTCTTCGGCTATTTCCCGGCCCGGCGCGCCGCCGCGCTCAACCCGATCGACGCGCTCCGGCACGAATAGGTAGGGCACCGAACGATCGGTCGGAGGGAGGGGCAATCCTTAGCTACCTCCTTGACATTTTATCAAGAATGTCTCATGTACATAGCCCCGTGAGCATGTACATGAATGGGCTTTCTATGGCGCATTACAAAGTCGAGCTGTCGGCACCCTCGTTTTCCTGGCTTTCGACGGCGGGATTTTTAGAACGTGCCGGCCTGTACGAAGCGTTTCGAAAGTGGGTGTTGCCGCCAAGTCCGCATCGTCATGCCCTGTTCGTCGATTCATGTCTTCCCCGAGCGAACCGGAATCCCTTCGAGTTTGCCTTCTGGCGCGCGGCGGATCACGTCGTTTGGATTCTCGATATCGCCGAGAGGGGAGGAATCGACCGTGCGGCGCTGGAGGCTAAGCTTGATCATATCAATCTTGCTGGTGCCCGCCTCACCGGCGCGGCTGGATTTGAATTCGAGAGAATCGGATCGAGTGAGGAATTTGCCCGGCTCGTGGATGCTCTGACAGGACTGACAGCCGCCGATGTGGCCGGTCCGGCCGCCGGTGGGCAGGAGGTGGAAGCGACCCGCTTCGCGGTGGCGGATCGAGCTGAGGGCATTCATAAGCGCCTTCCCGCACCGCCTCAATTCGATGCGCTGAATTCGGTGATCCGCCAATCCGCCGGAGCGACTTGGGGGGTGGCCGACGCGCGTCAAAACATGAAGGCCATCCTGGATAACGCGAGGGACAAGCCTCAGCTTCTGAAGCGGGGGAATGAACTCTTCTATCTCCTCCACTCAGAGTCTTTCGATCATATGACGGACAATCCGACCATTCTGGAGGACGCTGCCTTTTTCTTCTCGCGTCGAGCGCCGGTCGATGTACCGGTTTTGTCGGAGGGCCGCGAGCGCGCAGCCTCGCTTCTTGGCTGATGGCTGTCGCTTATCTCCTGTCGGCCAAGGTTGCGATGGACCTGCTCCGCGGCGACGTGCCCTCGGCACAGCCGGTCAAGCGCTGGATGGAGAGTGGGGGCCGAACCGCCGCTCATGTGAGCGCACTCGGCCTGGCTTGGGTGCGTTCGGACATTCAGAAAATCGCGGATCCCGTGCAAAGGGCCAGGCTCACAGAGGAATTCGACCTCACGCTCGGTTTCCGATACGCAAGCCGCACTGTATTGCTTGACGAAGCCGCCCTTCGACAATGGTCAGTCATCCGCAATCTGGAGCATGGTGGCAAAGCACTTACAACCGAAGACGCGCTCGAGATCGCCATGGCGTTGGCGAACGACATGATCTACGTCGGGGAAAGGTCGAAGCTGCGCGAGAAAACCGGCGTCGTTATTGAGGATCCTTGGGACAAATCCTAAGCGCGGGGGAATCATGTACCGAATCCTGAGCCTGTCGGGCGGCGGCTATCTCGGTTTGTTTACCGCGCACTTTCTGGAACTGATCGAGGGGAATAGCGGTCCCATTGGGAGCCGGTTCGACCTTATCGCCGGAACCTCCGTCGGGGGTCTCATCGCATTGGGTCTTGCCGCCGGGTGGAGCGCGACCGAAATCAGGGACGAAATTGAGAGTTCCGGTCCAGACATATTCCCTTACGAACCGGGCGGGCTCTCGCGGCTATTTGCCGCAGGACACAGCACCGTCCCTCTCGCCAAGGTCGTTGACCGTCTGTTGGGAACCCTTACCCTGGACAATCTCGGCGTGCCGCTCATAGCGCCATCCGTGTGCATCACCTCCGGTCGTGCTCACGTCTTCCGGACTCCTCATTTGAGTTTTGCCACAGGCGACAGGAACGTCATGCTGAGGGATGTGGCTCTCGCGACGGCGGCCGCCCCAACATATTACAAACCTCATACTATCGGCACTCAGGAATTTGCCGATGGCGGGCTTGTTGCGAATGCGCCCGACGCGCTCGCCGCGGCCGATGCGATGGCGATGCAATGGCCAAGGCCCGATGTTCGTATGCTCGCGGTGGGCACCACCTTCAGTCCGGCGGCGCTGGCGGCCAAGAAGAAGAGGCGTTGGGGCACCTGGAGCTGGGTGCGCGGCCAGCGACTGCTCAACGCCGCCATGGCAGGCCAAATGGACTTGTCTCGCAGGATGGCCCGAACGCTCCTCTCAACCAATTCCATCATCGTTGCCGACCCCCAGCAATCGAGCGATCACGCTCGCGAGCTGGGTCTCGACCGGGTTACGGAGATTTCAACGGCGACGTTGAAATCGATGGCCGACGCCGAATACCGCATGCTGCTGGAAACGAAGGGAATGGAGATCAACGCGATACGAACATATACTCCCAAGCCGGCCTATTTCTTCGAGTAATAGGCGGCATCGGCATCATGAATATCATGCTCGTTTCGGTGACCGAGCGGACTCGCGAGATCGGAATCCGCCTCGCCATCGGCGCGGTGGCGAGCGAGGTGCTGATGCAGTTCCTGGTCGAAGCGGTGGTGCTCGCCTGTTTGGGCGGGCTGATCGGGCTGCTGCTCGCCTTGCTTGCGACCTATATTCTCGCGCCGATCATCCAGGTGCCGTTCCTGTTCGACCCGCAGATCAACCTGATCGCGTTCAGCGTCTCGGCGCTGATCGGAATCGTCTTCGGCTATTTCCCGGCCCGCCGCGCCGCCGCGCTCAACCCGATCGACGCGCTCCGCCACGAATAGAACGGAGCATCGCGCCCTTGCCACGTCATCCTGACGAACGTCAGGACCCATGAACACGGGAGGGGCAGGTTCGCAAAATCCGTGTTCATTGGTCCCGAATCAAGTTCGGGATGACGTTTCTCGATCTCGCCGGCGCTAAACCCGGGCGTAGCGGTTGCTTGGCGGCCGGCGGCACATGCGCTTTTCCGCCCGAGTCTCCTCGCCGTCGACGATGACGATGTCGGTCACCGTCATGCACGGTTCGCCCTGGGGCGTCGCCGGCGCCGCCGCGGTGACGGTCGACGAACCGGTGACGCCGGGGCGAGTCTCGCTCGCCCAGGTCGAGGTCGAGCCGACGCCGCCGCGCTCGACCGCCTGCTCGGTGGCGGCGGCGGCCTGCTGCTGCTCGCGGCAATCGAGCAGCCGGGCGATGCTATCGCCGATCAGAGCACCGACCGGGGCCGAAAGCGCGATCGTGGCGAGGCGCCCGACCCCGCTGCCGCCGCCGACCGCGGCGCCGGCGACGCCGCCGAGCAGGCCGCCGATGGCCCGGCCGCGGCCGCGATTGCGCCGGTTCTGCCGCTCGCATTGTTCGGACGCGGCAGACACGGGTGCGGCGGGTATGGCGGGTGCGTATGTCGGTGCCGGTGCGGCGCGTGCCGGCGCTGCGGGCGCCGGGGCGGCCGCAGCGGGCTCGGCGGCCGGTGGCGCCGGCTCGGCCTCGCGATCGCCGTGGCGGGCGTCGTAGCGCGCTCGGCGCCGCTCGTAACGCCGCTGCGCCCGCTCCGCCCGCTCGACCTCGCGCCGGTGACGGGCGAGGTCGGCCTGATGCCGGCGCTGCGCTTCCTCGTAGCGAAGCCGGGCGGCCTCGGCGTCGCGGAGGCCCTGCTCGTAACGCTGCCGCTCGGCCTGGCTTGGCGCTTGCGCCGGCTGCGCCGTGGTCTGCGCGCGCCGAGCCCGGCAGAGCGCGCCGACGCTGAGGGCGAGGAGCAAGCGGTTCATGGCCCGGTTTCCCCCATCGCGAGCCGCAAGTCCAGCCCGGCTATCCAGCGCCGCCGCGCTCGGCTAGCCTCGCTTCGCCGGATCGGGACGGGGGCCGAATGAACGAGATCGAATGGCTTGCCGCCGCCCTCGGCGTGATCAACGTCACCCTCGTCGTCCGCCGAAGCGTCTGGAATTATCCGTTCGCGCTGGCCATGGTCTCGCTCTATTTCTTCGTCTTCTTCGAGGCGAAGCTCTACAGCGACGCGCTGCTCCAGATCTTCTTCTTCGCCGTCAACCTCTACGGCTGGCGCAACTGGCTGCAGGCGAAGCGCGCCGCCGGCGAGGTGCCGGTCGGCACGCTGAGCCCGCGCGAGCGGCTGATCTGGGCCGGCGCGACCGCCGCCGTGAGCCTGCTCTGGGGGCTCGCCATGGCCCGCTTCACCGATGCCGCGGCGCCGCTGGTCGACGCCGCCATCGCCGGCGCGAGCATTGCCGCCCAGATCCTGCTGGCGCGCCGCAAGATCGAGAATTGGGTGCTGTGGATCCTGGTCGATTCGGTCGCGATCTTCCTGTTCTGGAGCCGCGGCCTGCCCTACACGAGCGGCCTCTACGCGCTGTTCCTGCTGCTTTCGATCGCCGGCCTGGTCGGCTGGCGGCGGGCGCTCAGCGACCGGCGGATTCGCCTCTAATCGGCGTCGGCGGGCTCGGGGCGCTTCTCGCCGTCCTCGATCGGCAGCGACCAGGTGATCTGGTCGCGCAGCCTCCGCTCATGATCGTGAAGGCCGCGGCGGTGCGCCTCGGCGCGCTTGCGCAGCAGGGAGAGCAGGATCTGGGCACGGCTCGTTGGCACGCCCTTGTCGGCACGGCCCCTGGCGAGCGCCCGCGAGAATTTGAAAGACAAATCGGCCATCGACTACTCCGCGGCCCCCCGGAAGACCGCACTGACCAATTCCCTTTAAGGAAGTGCTAAGATCGCGGCCCGCGGAAGGCGGGGCGCGGCCGCCGGAACCTGCGGCAATCTGGACCAATCGGCCATTGCGGGCCGGAAACGGCCGCCTATAGTTCGCTTCAACACCGTCCATATCGCGGCGGCTCAATAGGCTTCCACGCAACGGAATCGATCTCGAAAGGGCCTCGCCATGGACACACCCGATCCGATCACGCCGCTGACCCCGGCCGAGGAGGCGTTCGTCGCCGAGCTCGACGCCACCAGCAGCCGCGAGGAGGTGCTCGCCGAGCTCAAGGCCAATCTGCAGACCGCGATCGAGATCGAGCTCGCGACCATCCCGATCTATCTCTACACTTATTATTCGCTGATCCGGAACGAAGAGAGCGGCGAAGCGATCGGCGATGCCCAGCTCTATGCCAACAAGGCCGGCGGGGTGATCATGAGCGTGGCGGTGGAGGAGATGCTGCACATGTCGCTGTCGTCGAACATATTGTTCGCGATGGGCGTCGCGCCGAAGCTCTACGGCAAGGCGCCGTCGCAATATCCCACCGGCCTGCCCTATCACAATCCAGCCGGCCCGCCGGGGCCCGACGGGTCGACCGCGGTGCTGATCCCGCTCGAGAAGCTCAGCTTCGAGCAGCTCTGGCATTTCCTCCAGATCGAATATCCGGAGCAATGGAACGCGCTGCCGCAGGACCGGGACTGGCAGACGATCGGCCAATTCTACTCGTACATACGCTGCCTGCTGCGCACCCGTTTCGTGACCGATGAGGACTTCCAGCTCGGCGCCTATGCGAGCGGGATCCAGCCCTACAATTACTCGCCGAACAATGTCGACACGGTCTATCCGGCGCAGGGCTTCGATCCGTGGAAGCCGGCGCCGCCGGCGCCCAAGCCGGGCTGGGCGGACGCCTTGCCCGGCGCCGCCGAAGTGGCTCAGTTTCCCGACGACGAGGACAGCCACGCCGGCCAATCCGAGCTGCTCTGCGTCCGCTCGCGGCAGGACGCCGCCGAGGCGATCGACACGATCTGCGACCAGGGCGAGGGCTGCCCCGTCCCCGACGTCGGCCCGAGCCCCGACGACGATCCCAAGAAGGACGAGGAATCGCACTATGTGAAATTCCTCGAGCTCCAGGCGCAGTTCGCCGATTATGCCGGGTGCAGCGAGCAACTTCCGCCCGAGCCGCCGCCGCCCGCGCCGATCGCGCCCGCGATCACCCAGGACGAGCTGATCGCGGCGGGGCTGCTCTGCGACTTCCCGGACAATCCGGTGAATGCCGACTATCCCGACGGCTACCGAGCGATCGCCGAGTTCAACAGCGCCCTGTTCCAGTACATGCTGATCATGACCGAGACGATCTATCTGGTCCCGCCCGACCGGCAGAAGCTGTTCTTCAACGAAGGGCTGCACCGCTCGATGATCTGGGTGATGGATAAGTATATCCGGACGATCCGCGGCATCCCCATTCCCTCGGGTCCCTATCAGGGCAAGGTGATGGCGCCGACTTTCGAGAATGTCGACCTCGGCAAGCCGGTCGATTCGTTCGCCGTGCTGACCAAATTCGGCAACGCCGCGATCGACGCCGCCAACGCCATCGCCGAGGCCAATCCCAACACCGATCTCGCAAGCTCGATGGGCAACGTCGTCTATTATATCGGAGTCGCGCTCACCAAGACCGACGGCGCGGCGCCGATGCACCTGCCCGACGTCGGCCCCTATTGGAGCAACGCCCGGTAACTTTTGCCTTTCGCCGAAGAGGAAGCCACGATGCCTTTACGCGCAATCCCCAAGTCGGCCGCCGCCCCCGCTCCGGGCGACCCCGTGCCCACCCCCTATCCCTACGCCGAGGCGCCGGCCTTCCCGACCAGCATCGGCACCGGCCCGCGCGGCATGCCCGCTCATGCCTGCATGGGCCTCAACAGCTGCAAGGCCTCCGACCGGTTCGGCGTGGCGGGCCCCTCGACCCAGGCGCCGAACGAATGCGCCGGCCAGGGCTATTGCTCGACCGCGAACGACCATACCTGCCACGTCCAGAATTCGTGCCGGGATCAGGGCGGATGCGGGCTCTACGGCACCGACGAGGAACTGAACCGGCCCGGCGACAACGAATGCCGCTCGCAGGGATCGTGCGCGACTCCGATCAACGGCGAGCGGTTCAGCACCAACGGGCCCAACCAACGCAAGAGCGTGTGGCTGCGGGCGCGCGCGGTGTTCGAGGAGAAATGGCCGGCGATGCGCGCCGAGCTGCTCGCGAAGCAGGCGAGCGGCGAGCTCGACTCCAACCAGCCGCTCCCCGAGACGCTCGGCCCGCCGCCCGCCTTGTTCGCCGAGACCGGGCCGACCTATCTCTGGATCTCCGACGACAACAATGCGCGGGGCAACATGACCGCCTGCGGATCGAGCGGGATGAGCGGCGCCGGTGGCTGCAGTTAGGGACGCGATCGCGGACCTGCCCCGCCTCGGCCTCGGCCTCGGCCTGCGCAGCGTCCATTTCGAGCATATCCTGGCCGAGCGGCCGGCGGTCGACTGGTTCGAGGCGATCTCCGAGAATTTCATGGATTCGGGCGGGCGCCCGCGCGCGATCATCCGCGCCATCGCTGAACATTATCCGCTCGTTCTTCACGGCGTCTCGCTGTCGATCGGCAGCACCGATCCGCTCAATCTCGACTATCTGGCCCGGCTCAAGCGGCTCGCCGACGAGGTGAAGCCGGCCTGGATCAGCGATCATTTGTGCTGGACCGGCGTCAACGGCCTCAATTCGCACGATCTGCTGCCGCTGCCGCTGACCGAGGAGAGCCTCGTCCATGTCGCCGCTCGGGTGCGCCAGGCGCAGGACTTCCTCGAACGGCCGCTGATCCTCGAAAATCCGAGCAGCTATGTGCGCTTCGCCCAGTCGACGATGGACGAGCCCGAATTCTTTCGCCGGCTGGCCGAAGCGACCGGCTGCGGCCTGCTGCTCGACGTCAACAACGTCTATGTGAGCTGCTTCAACGCCGGCGCCGACCCGGCCGCCTACATCCACGCCTTCCCCTGCGAGCGCGTGGTCCAGATGCACCTCGCCGGCCACCAGCATCGCGGCACCCATGTCATCGACACCCACGACCGGCCGGTGCGGCCGGAAGTGTGGGACCTGTTCGCTTTGGCCTGGGCGCGCACCGGCGGCGCCGCCACCCTGCTCGAATGGGACGACGACATCCCGTCCTTCGCCGACTGCCATGCCGAGCTGATCAAGGCGGAGCGCTACATGGGGGCGCGGTTCGAGCCGGCGCGGGCCGGCGCCGACGAAGCGGCCGGCGCCGACGGCGTCTCCAATCCGGTCGGCTTCCTGGTGCCGCGGGCGATGGACAGCATCGTGCTGGAAGAGGCGTGAGCGGCGAGACCGCCCTGCCCTCGGTCCAGCGCTGGCTGCACGACGCGCTCGTCTTTCCGCGCCAGGTGGAGCGCGCCGAAATCGGCCGCCTGCTCGCCGGGTCGGGGCGGCTGACCGGCGCCGACGGCCTGGCCATCTACCAGCGCGGCTATTTCCTCCGCATCGCGCGCTGCATGCGCGAGCAGTTCCCGGCTTTGTGTCATGCGCTTGGCGAAGAGCTGTTCGACGATTTCGTGGCTGACTACATCCGCGAGCGACCGCCGGCGAGCCACACGCTCTACGACCTCGGCCGGCGCTTTCCCGGCTGGATCGAGGAGAGCCGGCCGGATCGGGAGCTGGAGCGCGAGACCTGGATCGACTTCATGGTCGATCTCGCCCGCTTCGAACGCGCGGTGTTCGCGATGTTCGACGCGCCCGGGCACGAGGGCGAAGCGTTCGCCGACGAATCCACGCCCGATGAGAAGCTGCGCCTTCAGCCCTGCTTCGCGCTCGGCGCCTACCGCTTCCCGGTCGCCGCTTATTATCACGCCGTCCGGCTCGGCCAGCCGGCGCCGCCGCCGCCCGTCCAGCCGAGCTTCGCGGCGCTGGTCCGGACCGACTATGTCACCCGCACCGTCCCGCTCGCCGAGCCGCATTTCCTGTTCCTGAAGGCGATGGCCGAGGGCGGCGGAGTCGAGGATGGGATCGACGCCGCGGCGCGGCACCTGGCGACGGCACCGGACGAGGTCGGGCGATCGTGGCGGACGACGCAGCGGCAGCGCTGGCTCGATCTCGGCTTCTTCATCGCCGCCGGCTGACGGGGCATCGAGGCCCCAGCCGGTCCGCCTTCCCGACCCGCCCCGATTCCCGCCGACTCCACAGGCGCTTAGGGCGCGCCGGGCCGAGGGCCGGACCTTCCGGCCGGGGCCTATCCGCCCCACCGCCGCTCGCCGGCAAATCCGGATTATCCTTGCCGATCAGCGACGTGGCGACGCCGGCGCTCGTGGCACGGCCCTTGCACCCGTTCTGCCCGGACGCAGAAGCGAGGTCGTCTTGGCCAGGATCGAAGGAGCGGCGCGGGCCTATGTCCAGTTCGAATTGCTCGGTTATCTCGCCCGGCGTCCCGAAGCGAGCGACACGATCGAAGGCATCATCAATTGGTGGCTCTACGACCAGCGCCAGGCGATCGGACGCGACACGATCATGGCCGCGGTCAGGCGGCTCGTCGCCAAGGGCGCGCTTCATGAGCAACGGGGCCCCGGCGGCGAGATCCTCTACGCCGCGGCGCCCGATCACATTCCACCCCCGCAGCGACAGGAGTGAGCGATGCCGGTGAGGCCAGACTATCCGGGCGTCTATGTCCAGGAGGCGCCCTCCGGCGTCCACACCATCTCCGGCGTCGCCACGTCGGTCGCTGCCTTCGTCGGCATGAGCCCGGAGGGTCCGGTCAACGTCCCGACTCGAATCTTCAGCTATCGCGAGTTCGAGGGATTGTTCGGCGGCGAGGCGCGGGTCGGCGAGCTGCCCGACCAGGTCCGGCAATTCTTCCTCAACGGCGGCGGCACCGCGTGGATCGTCCGCAACGCCCGCAACGCCACCGACGGCGCCACCCTGATGGCGCAGAGCGCCTTGCTCTCCGAGGATTTCGCGACCCGCGTGCTGATCGTCCGCGCCAAGGATGCGGGCAGCGGCGGCAACCAGCTCCGGGTCGAGATCGACTATGAGACGGCCAATCCGGAGCGGACCTTCAACCTCACCGTCTTCCGGCAGGTCATGCAGAGCGACGGCTCGACCAAGCGCGATTCGGAGCAGACCTTCACCGAGCTTTCGATGGACCCCGCCTCGGCCCGCTACGCGCCCCGCCTCGTCACCGAGCAGAGCGACCTGATCAGCGCGCTGCCGCACCCGGACATCGTCTCGGTCGCGCCGCCCGGCATCACCCCGATCGGGGTCAACGTCTCGCAGTCCGACCTGATCTTCACCGCCTTGACGGGCCTGAAGTCCTTTTTCGACACGAACATGATTGGACCCAATCCGCGCCTGATCATGGTCAGCGTCGCCAATGGGCCGCCGGTCCCGGTCAACCTCAACGGCCTGACCGGAGTCGACAGCAACGCCGTCGCCCTTGCCGTCCAAGCGGCGATCAACACCGCCCTCGCCGACAGCGGCCAGACGACCTCGGTGGCCGTCGCCTTCGTCGCCGCGGCGGGCGGCGCCGTGCTCCAGATCAGCTCGACCGGCGGTCCGGTCGCCGTGACCAGCGCGGCGGCGGACGATGCCGCCGCCTTGCTCCGCCTGGGCGCCGCCAATGGCGGCCTGGAGACCGATCAATATTCGCTGCGCCGGCCCGCGGCCAACGGCGTGCTGACTCGAGTCCATACCGGCGTCACGCTCGCCTCGGTCTTCACCCGGGTGCACAATTTCGCCGACACGGCGCGCAACACTTTCGGCGACTGGACGCTCACCGGCACCGGCCACACGACCACCGCCACGCCGCCCTTCGTGGGCGCCGCCAGGATGGGCGCGGACGCGCCCTTCCCCAGCGTGGTGGGCAGCTTCAGCGCCGCGGCCGCCAATCTCGACGTGATCGTCACTTCGATCAACAACGTCCCCTCGACGCCCTTCACCGCCTACCGGACCGGAATGCGGATCGGGGTGCGTCCGCAATATGGCAATCAGGACGCCGACCTCGCGCTCGCCCTCACCAGCACGGGGGCCTTCAGCATCCAGGGCGGGAGCCAGCTCGCCCAGACCGGGGCGCGGCCGACCAACGTCGCCCGCTACGGCCTCGGCCTCGCTCTGCCGGCGGCGCCGGCGGCGCCCGGCGGCGCCTATCGCACCGCCTTCCAGGCCGGCAATGACGGCGAGCCGCCTTTGCTCCCCGACTACGAATACAGCTGGGACAAGCTCGAGCGGACCGCCGACATCTTCAACCTGATGGTTCTGCCGCGCGCTCAGGGCACGACCTTCCGGCAGACCGATGCCGACCGGAGCGCGGTCTGGGGCGCCGCCAGCGCCTTCTGCCAGCGCCGGCGCGCCTTCCTGATCGTCGATCCGCCCTCCGATCCCGGCGCCGGGCAGTGGGACACGGCCAATGCCGCCGCCGCCGGCATCATCGCGATGCGCTCGGGCGTCGTCACCGATCATGCCGCCCTCTACTGGCCGCGAATCGTCGGCTTCGATCCGAAGGGCAAGGCGATCGTCATCGATCCGTCCGGGACGATGGCCGGCGTCTACGCGAAAACCGACGTCCGCCGCGGCATCTGGAAGGCGCCGGCGGGGCTCGAAGCGGCGCTGATCGGAGTCAGCAACCTCGAATTCGCCGTCACCAACCCGGAAAACGGAGTCACCAATCCGCTGGCGATCAACACCTTGCGGACGATGGTGTCCGGCGCGACCAGCTGGGGCGCTCGGACGATGATCGGCTATGAGGGCGCGCCGGACCAGGATTACCGCTACGTGCCGGTGCGCCGGCTCGCCCTCTACATCGAGGAGAGCCTCTATCGCGGCCTGCAATTCGCGGTGTTCGAGCCGAACGGCGAGACTTTGTGGGGCCAGATCCGCCTCGCCGCGGGGGCGTTCATGAACGGCCTGTTCCGCCAGGGCGCCTTCAAGGGGCTCAAGAAGTCGGACGCCTATTACGTCGCGTGCGACTCTTCGACCACGACCCAGACCGACATCAACCTCGGCCAGGTCAATGTCGAGGTCGGCTTCGCGCCGCTCAAACCCGCCGAATTCGTGATCGTCACCATCAAGCAGATGGCGGGCCAGATCGAGGTCTAATGCTCAACTCAGCTGAACGAGGCGAAGAGATATGCCTATCCAAGCTTTTTCGCGGCAAATAGATCCGTACAAGAACTTCAAGTTCCGGGTCTATATGGGGGCGGCGCTCGTCGCCGGGGTGAGCAAGGTCTCGGCCCTCAAGCGCACCACCGAGGTGGTCACCAACCGCAGCGGCGGGATGGAGAGCAGCGTTGTCAACTCCCCCGGCCAATCCAAGGCCGAGCCGATCACCATGGAGCGCGGCCTCTCGCTCGACCGGACCTTCGAGGAATGGGCGAACGCGGTCTATTCGCCGGAGGGCGACGGTGGCGTCAGCCTGGCGGGAATGCGCCGCAACCTCACGATCGAGCTGCTCAACCTCCAGGGCCTGGCGGTGATGAAATGGAACGTCTTCGGCTGCTGGGTCTCGGAATATACCGCGCTGCCCGAGCTCGACGCCAACGCCAACGCCTTCGCCTTCGAATCGATCGTGCTGCAAAATCACGGCTTCGTCCGCGACCCCGACTTTGCGGGCGAGGATCCGGCGATCTTCACGCCGGCGGCCTGATGCGTGTCGCGCCCGTCCAGCTGAGGACCGGCGTGTCGGGGCGTTGCGAGGCGAGGTGGCGCGTGTTGACCGGTGCCGACGAGCTCAACCTGTTCGGGTGCGATTATGCCGCCGCGATCGCCTGGCTGGCGGCGGCGTTGACCGGCGAGGATGATACGCTTCGGGCCGAAGACGTCCCGCGCCTCCCGCTCGCCGACGGCGACCGGCTGATCGAGGCGCTGTATCGCGCCTTCTTCGGGGACCGCGCCGAGCTTCGCCAGCCCTGCGTCGACTGCGGCAAGCCGTTCGAGCTGAGCCTGCCCCTCGACGCGCTCACCGGAGACGACGAGGGCGGGCCCGACGCGGAGCTCAGCCTGGCCGGCGGCACCGTCATTCGCGGGCTTCAGGTCGGCGATCTGCTCGCCTCGACGGCGACCGCTTCGCTGATCGACCGGGTCGTGCTGGCGCGGGGCAGCGAAGCGCCCGCCGAGATCGAGGCGGCGCTGGAGACGATCTCCCCCGCCGCCATGGAAACGATCGAGACCGCCTGCCCCCTCTGCCACAGGCAGCAGGCCTTCGTTTTCGATCTCGGCCGCTTCTTCCTGCGTTGCGCGGAGCGCGAACGTCCGATCCTGCTGCGCGAGATCCACCTCCTCGCCCGCACCTATGGCTGGTGCCTTTCCGAAATCCTCTCGCTGCACCGGGCGACGCGCCACGAATTCGTCCGGCTCGCGGCGGCATGCGCGCCGCGGCCGCGGATGGTCGCGGCATGAGCGTCTATCTCCAGCGGCTCATGGCCCGCGCCGGCACGGCGCCCGTGCCGGCCGCGTTCGGCATGCTGACGCCGGTGGCGCCGCTGGCGTCGCCGCTGGCAGAGCATGATCAAAGGCTCGGTCTGCCCGAATTCGACGGCGGCTCCGCCGAAGCGGGCGCGCCCGACGCCGCCGTGGCGTCGGCGATCGAGGGCGGAAGCCCCGCACAACGGCCCGTCCAGGCGCGCCGGCCCGAGCCGCGCCGGTTCGAAGCCGCGCCCTACGCTCCGCCCGAGCTCGATTCGGCGCTGCGCTTCGAACCGCTCGCGGAACCGCCTCCCGCCGCACCCGCGCCGGCCCGGCTCGATCCGCCGCCGGCGCAGGCCGGCCCGGCCGATGCACCGCCATTCGCCGCGCCGCGGCCCTTCGACATTGCGCCCGACGATTTCGAGCCCGCGCCGGAGCCGGAGCCGGCGCTGGGGGACGCTGAGCCCGAACCGGCCCCGGTCGCCGACAGGCAGGCAACGGCTCCCCACCTGCCGCCGCTCGATCCGGCCGTCGCGCCGGCGGCGCGGCCCATCGAGGACGCGGCGGCCGCAATTGCCCCGGCCAGGGCTTCGGCCCCGCTGCCGCTGCCCGATGCCGAACCGGCCGCCCGAAGACCCGCCGAAATGGAGGATCCGGCCGCGCGCGCCGCGGCGGCGATCGGCGCCGAACCGATGCCGGCCGAACCCCCGGGACAGGATCGCGCGGAGCCGGCCGCGGCGGAGCCCGCCACTGCTCCCGCCGCGGCGCAGGTGGTCATCGAGGAGGTGGTGATCGAAGTGCGCGAACCCGTGCAGCCGGCGTCGGCCGGCCGGGAAGGACGCGCCAGCCCGATGCCCGCCTCCGCGGCCGCAGCCTCGATGATCGGACCGCTGCCGGTGCGCCGCTCCGCAATCACCCTCTACGGCATGCGGAGGCGCTGATGCCGACCTCCGATCTCTCGCTGGTGTCGACCTCGCTGCAGACCCTGCTGCAGGCGAATATCGGCCGGCTGGCCGGGTCCGGGGCGCCCGCGGTCGCGATCAAGCTCGGCTATCCCGAGGATCAGGTCAACGCCGACCGGACGATCAACCTCCATCTCTACCACGTCGCCGAGGACCAGTTTAACCGCAACCTGCCCGGCCCCGGCGCCGACGCGAACAGCGCCGCCACGACGCCGATGTCGCTCAGCCTGTTCTACCTGATGACCGCCCATCACAAGACCGGCATCACCCGGGCCGAGACCGAACAGCAGATCATGGGCCACGCCCTGAAGACGCTTCACGATTTCGCGCTGATCGGCCCCGATACCTCGGTCATGGATGTCGGCGGCCTCGTCACCAAGATCCTGCCGAGCGGCTTCAACGACAAGGGTACGCGCCTCGAGATCGTCCTTCGGCCGCTGACGCCCGAGGACGCGCTGGCCTATTGGGCGTCGGAGCAGCAGCAGGCGGTCCGTCTCGCCGCTTATTACGAGGTCCGGCTCGTCCAGCTCGAACCCGAGCCGGTCAAGACCTCCTCGAACATCGTGCTCAACGTCGGCCAGTGGGTCGGGCTCAAGGCCGACGTCGCCGTCGCCGCGAGCCGAAGCGCGATGCGCTTCGCCCGCCCGGCCGCGCTCGGCGCCAGCCTGCCGGACCTGATCGAGGTCTCGCCCGCCCGGCCGTTCCTCGATCATCCGCCGATCGACGCGCCCAATTTCCCCAACACAAACCATTTCTGGCTGGAGGGGAACGGCTTCGCCGGCGGCATCCGCAGGCGAGTCGTCATCCGCCACGACAGCTGGGCCGGCCTCGGCGTGCCCGGCGGCGAGATCGCGCTCGGCGAGGCGCTCCAGCCCGGGGTGCTCACCGACATCTGGGGAGTGGCGATCCAGGATCAGCGGGTCGACGTCCGTCTCGCCAACCAGATCAGCTATGAGGATGCCGACGGGGCCGCGCAGACGCTCGACATCCTGCCCGGCACCTATCGGGCGCGGGTCGACGTGGTGACCGGCGACCAGGCGGTCGGCCCCAAGACCCGCGAGCTGGTCCGGCGCAGCAACGAGGTGCTGTTCCAGATCGCGCCCCGGCTCAACGTCGCCGATCCGCCGGTGCTGATCCCCGGACCGCCGGACCGGCACCGGGTGACTCTGCGCATCTCGCCGCGCTTCAGCCTGGTCACCCCCGGCCTCGAGATCGTCCTCGCCATCGACGGCGAGGTCTATCAGCGCGTGCCGGCCTTCGATCCGGTGCCCGCGAACAATGACGGCCTGTTCCGGGCCAATGTGCAGACTTTGGTGGTGCAGCCCTGGTTCGACGTGACCGAGACGGGCGTTCATAACGTCAGGCTCAGCGTCAACGGCGTCGATGCGCAGCCCTTCTGGCTGGAGACGGGGCCGTGATCCTCGACACCGCCCGGATCGTGGCCCACGAGCCGGCGCCGCTCGCCGACCTGCTCGGCGCCCGGCTGCTCGCCGCCCTGCGCCGCTTCGCCGCCTGGCGCGAGGCCGGCGGCTCGACCGAGCAGCCGGGCTGGCGCGAGCGCTTCCGCGAATGGCAGCGGACGAGCGAGGAGGGGCGCCGGCTCGGCGACGAGCTCGAAGCGCTCGAGGAGCGGCTCGAACATGCCCCCGACGGGCGGACGCGCAAGCGCCTCGGCGGCCTGTTCCGGCTCAACGGGCCGGAGCGGGATCTGCTCGATTGCGCGCTCGCGCTCGCCGCCAACCCGGCCCTTTCCGAGCGGATCGCGGCCTTGCGCGGGACGGGCCATCTCGGCGAGCGCCTCGTGATCGAAACCTTCGCCCATCCGGCGCAGCCGATCCTGCGCCCGTCTTCGCCGCTCGCGATCTGGTCGCTGGTCGAGCAGGGGCCGCACCATGCGCTCGCCGGGCCGCTCATCGCCGCCGACGCCGACGTCGCCGCCGCCGCTTTCGGCCGCCCCGGCCTCGACCGCCGCCTCGCCTCCTGCGCCGAGAGCGTGACCCCGCTCGATCTGCCGGTCGCCGGCTGGCCGGTCGCGGCGACGGCGGCGGCGGTCGGCCGGCTGATCGACATGAAGCAGGCGGTGCGCATTCTGCTCGCCGCCCCGGCGGGCTCCGGCCGGCTCCAGTTCGCCGCCGCGGTCGCCGAGCAGCTCGGCACGAGGCTGATCCGGATCGGCGGGCCGGCGGCGGGCGACGATGCCGATCTCTACATGCGCGCCCAGCGCCTGGCGCTGATCACCGGCCACGCCCTCTATTGGCAGCAGCCGCCGCTCGGCTGGGCGCCGCAGGTGGCAAGCACGCCGGTCCAGTTCGCCGCCGTCGACTCCGCCGCCGGAGCCGCGCCGGCGGCCGGCCTCGTCGATCTGGCCGTCACTCTTCCGGCGCTGTCCGCCGCCGACAAGCGCGCCGTCTGGAGCGCCTGCGGTCCGGGGCTGCCGGCGATCGCCGGCGAGGCGGCCGAGCGAACCCTCGCCGGCGCCCGCCTCGCCGATCTGCTCGCCGCCGCCGGCCACCGCCCGGCCGATTGCGCGGCCGCCTGCGCCCACATCCGCGAAAGCGCGCGCGCCCGGCTGGAGGCGGACTCGCAGCTGCTCGATCAGCCCTATGACTGGGACGATCTCGTCCTGCCGCCGCGGCAGCGCGCTCTGATCGACACCTTGGTGGCGGAGATGCGGGCGCGCGAGCGGCTGCTCGCGGCCGGCGAGCGGCGGGCGAAATATGGCGGGCTCGGCCAGTCCATCCTGTTCCACGGCCCGCCCGGCACCGGCAAGACGATGGCCGCGCAGGTCCTCGCGCGCGAGCTCCAAGTCGATCTCGTCCGGGTCGATTGCGCCTCGGCCATCTCCAAGTTCATCGGCGAGACCGCCAAGAATTTGCGCACCATCTTCTCGCGCGTGCAGGGGACCGGCGCGCTCCTCCTGTTCGACGAGGCCGATGCCTTGTTCGCCCGGCGCACCGAGACCAAGGACGCGCTCGATCGCCACGCCAATGCCGACACCAACTATCTGCTCCAGCTGATCGAGGGGTTCGACGGCGCGGCGATCCTGACCACCAACAAGAAGGAGAATATCGATCCCGCCTTTATCCGCCGCATTCGCCACATGGTGGATTTCGGCTCGCCGGGGCCGATCGAGCGGCGCCTCCTCTGGCGCCGGCACATCGAGGCGCTGTCGGACGATGCCGTCGCCGCGGCGCCGCTCGCCGACTGGTGCGAACGCCTGGGCGCGCTCGATCTCAGCCCGGCCCAGATCAAGGGCGCGGCGCTGACCGCCGCCTTCGTGCGCGACGCCGGCGGGCGGCCCGCGCCGATGCTTGAGGATCTGCTCGTCGGCATCGAGCGCGAGCTCGCCAAGGATGGGCGCGCGCTCGACCGCAAGGTCAGGGCGGAGCTGGCCGGCCATGGCTGAGCGGCCCGCCCCCCTGCGCATCGCTCGCCTTCGCGTTCGGGCCTCGTCCGCCGAGGCCGCGCGCGCGATCGCGGCCGAGTTCGGCGGCGCGATGGCGTCCGTCCCCGCCCCCGCGGCGCAGGCGGCGCGGCGGGTCAGCCTCGAGGCGGGCGGAGAGGCCGGCGGCCGCGGCGCCGCTCGGGCGCTCGGCGCCTTGCTGGGCGGAGGTCGCGATGGCTGATCCCGCCTTCCCGCCCGGCGCGAGGAACCTGCCGGGGCTGTTCGTCCAGCTGATACCAGATATTGTCCTGTTCACCCCGAACATCGTCATGTTCCAGTACAATCCGGCGAAGATCACGCGCGGCCTGACGCCCTGGAACCCGTTCGAGACGACGACCGGCGCGGCCGCCGGCGCCGCGCCCGACGTCGCGCCCAACCCGCCCGACGAGAAGATCAGCTTCGAGCTGTTCCTCGACGCCGCCGATCCCTCGCAGGTCGACAATCCGATCAACATCGCCACCGGAGTCGCGTCCCGAATCGCGGCGATCAAGAAGCTCGCCAAGCCCAGCCAGGGCATGGTCGGCGACCTCGTCCAGAGCGCCGCCGCTCTGGTCGGCAAGGGCAAGGCCATCGACCACCGGCCGACCGTGCCGATCGCCTTCCTGATCTTCGGGCCCGGGCTGATGCTTCCGGTCCGGGTCACCTCGCTCAGCATCGAGGAGACGATGTTCACCGGCCTGCTCTACCCGATCCACGCCAAGGTGACGGTTCAGCTCCAGGTGCTCACCCCCAACCTCTTCCGCTGCAAGGACGATTTCATCTCGGAGCTGGCGATCGCGGCCTGGAACCTCAACGAGGTTCAGGAAAACCTGCTCGCCATCGCCAATCTCGTCAACACCGGCTTCGACATCGCCGGGCTGGTGCAGGGCTAGGCCATGGCGATCTTCGACCCCAAGAGCCGCTACGTCAAATATGCCGCGACCGAGCAGACGGTCGACCGGCGCGGCCGGCCGGTGGTCGCCCTCACCCCGGCCGAGGTTCCCGAGCAGGCCGCGCTCGGCGAGCATCGCAAGAAGGACCATCAGCGGCTCGATCACCTCGCCCATTACTATCTCGACGACGGCGCCGGCTTCTGGCGCATCGCCGAGGCCAACGGCGCCCTCCTCCCCGACTCGCTCGCCGAGGCGAAGCGAGTCACCATCCCCGCGCGAAGGGGCGATTGATGGCGGCCGGCTTCGTCATCGCCAGCGGCGCCGGCAATCTGGCGCTCGAGGCCAAGCTCGCCGAGGCGGTCGTCGAGATCCGCGTCGAGCAGGAGCTTTCCAAGGCGACCAGGTTCGCGATCCGCTTCGAGGACGACCTCTGCAAAGGCCAGCCGAAGGTGCTTTCCGCGACCTCGCTCAAGCCGGGAGAGATGCTCTCCGTCCTCGTGCCCGACGAAAAGGCCGACGGCACCGTCTGCCTGGTGCGCGGCCCGATCACCAAGCTCAAATCCTCATCGGTGCTGGGCGGACCGGGCAGCTGGCTTGAGGTCCACGGCGAGGACCGCCGGATCGAGATGGACCGGAATTCGGTCACCGCCGTCTGGACGGGCAAGGCCACCGACGTCGCCTCGGCGATCCTGACCCTGCACCAATATACGCCGGACGTGGAGCCGAACGACGAAATCACCTTCACGGAGGGCGAGGACGCGCTCAACCAAAGCTCGCCGGATCTGCGGGTCATCAACGATCTCGCGCGCCGCCTCGGCATGGAATTCTGGGTGACCTACAAGGCCCAGGCGGGCGCCGGTGCCACCAGCTTCACGATCACCGAGACGGCCAAGTTCAGGAATTCGCCGGACTATAGCAGCGTCATGCCCGGGCCTGTGCCGCCAACCGTCGCCGAGCTCACCGGCGACGACACCGAAATCGTGCTCCGGCTCAACGTCGCCGACCGTCCCTGCGGCAACCTCCGCTCCTTCGACCTCGAGGTCGATGTCGAGAAGGCCACCACGGCTCTGATCGCGGGTATCGACGGCCGTTCCGGCGAGAAGGACGACGACGAGCCGATCAGCGCCCAGCCCTCCGTCGACGATTCGGCCCAGGCCACGCTCAACCGCTACCATGTCGGCCGGACGATCAACCCGCCGGGCGCCGGCAGCGCCGCGCAGCGCGCTTCCGAGGTCCGCGCCACCCTCGCCGCCGAAGGCTGGTTCGTCACCGCCACCGCAAGCACCACGGCCCATCAGCTGAAAGCTGTGCTGCAGCCCCACGAGCTCGTCCGGGTCGAAGGCACCGGCTTCGCCCACAGCGGCCGCTACCAGGTCTCGAAGGTGCTCCACGTCATCAACCCCTGGGCCCACCTCATGGACCTGACGCTCCGGCGCAACGCTCTTCCGGAGGCTGCGCCATGATCCACGACGCGCTCGAGCAGCTGACCGAGATGGTGAGCTCGCGCTATTTCGGGAAATATCGCGGCCGGGTGTCGAACAACGTCGATCCGCAGAAGCGCGGCCGGCTGCAGGTGATCGTTCCGACCATCTTCACCGACCAGCCGGTCTGGGCGCTGCCCTGCGTGCCGATGGCCAATCCGGACGGGTCCGGCTTCTTCTCCATCCCCGACCTCGACGCCAACGTCTGGGTGGAGTTCGAAGCCGGAAATCTCGATTTCCCGATCTGGAGCGGCTGCTTCTGGCCGGAGAACGCCGTCGCCGCGGCCGACGCCTCGGCGGCCGTCAAATTCTGGCGCACCAAGAATTTCGTCATCCGGATCGACGACGATGCCGGCGAGCTGACCATCGAGAAGACGGGGGGCGGCAAGCTGACCGTCTCGGCGGTCGAGGTCGCGGCCGAAGCGAGCTCGGTGGTGCAGACCGCGGGCGCCCGCAAGACGACCTTGAGCCAGGCGAGCTTCGACGTGCTCGACGGCGCGCTGACGGTGGTATGATGCCGGGCGGCCTCCTCACCTTGCCCGCGGGCGTTCAGGACGGGACGGCGGTCCCCGCCGCTGCCTTCATCAGCGCGAACGTGCGGGTCAAGACGGCCATGGGGCTGGTCGCCACCGCCACCGACGTGGTCACCTTCCCGGGGCCGAGCACGGTCGGCAACTGGATCGTCCCCAACCAGCACGTCCTGATCGGCGGCATCCCGTCGATCGGCCAGGGCTGCGCGGGGCAAGCGATCGTTCCGGGGACGCCGCCGGTCCCGAGCCCGATGACCATCGTCACTCCCGATCCTCGAGCGTCGGGGAGCTGAGCCGATGGCCTTCGATCATTTCGCCTATCCCATGGCCATCGACCGGGCCCTCGGCACGATCGCCGAGCAGGACGATTACGGCGCCTATATCCGCACGCTGATCATCCAGACGATCATGACCGCGCAGGGCGAACGGATCAACCGGCCCGAATTCGGCGCCTCGATCCGCCGCCTGGTGTTCGCGCCGCTGGGCTCGGGGCTCGAGAATTTCGTTCAGACGATGGTGCTCCAGGCGCTCGACCGGTGGCTCGGCCGCTACATCCGCACCGAGCAGGTACGGGTGCGCGTGTCGGGCGAGATGCTGTTCGTCGACATCGATTATCTCGTCCTGGCCAAGGGCGAGCAGCAATTCCTGTCGATGGAGGTGACCGCCTGATGGCACTCGTCATCGACCGCCGCGGAATGCTTTGCGATCAGGTGCCGTCGCGCCTGACCGGAATCGATTTCGTCCAGGTCGTCGATCCTTCCGATCAGACCGAGCTGCTCGTCTTCTTCGTCGTCGAGCCCGATCTCGTCGTCGTCGCTCCCGGGCCGGTGTTCATGGTCGATCCTCTCGCGCTTCCGCTCGCCTTCGGCGGCGCGGTCACCGCGACCGCGGTCGGCGGCGGCGAGACGGCGGCGGCGATGACTCCGCTCGCCGCCGAGTATCGAAGCGTGCCGATCGGCGGCGCGAACCGGATCGCGCTCCATCTCGAGTTCGCCAAACCGGGCGACTTTTCCAACTATCGGCTGAACGTCGCCCACCCGGCGATCGACCCGTTCTTCAACGACGTCCTCTTTTCCTTCAAGCAGGGCTGCGACACCGGCTTCGATTGCGAGGCGACGTGCGAATGCCCGGAATTGCCGGTCCGGGACGTCGAGATCGACTATCTCGCCCGCGATTTCGAAAGCCTGACCAACGCGCTCGGCGACTTTTCGGCGCGCTACTATCCCGAATATGGCGAGCGAATCACCGCCGATTTCGGGATGATGATGCAGGAGCTCGCCGCCGCTTTGGGCGACGAATTCGCCTATATCCAGGATCGCTTCGCGCGCGAGATGCACCTGCCGACCGCGACCCAGCGCCGAAGCCAGCTTCGGCTCGCCCGGCTCGTCGATTACGTCCCCGATCCCGGCCGCAACGCCGCCTGCCTGCTCAGCCTCGATCTCGTCGATCAGGCGCTTGCCTCGAATGCGATCACCTTCGATTATGCGGATCGCCTCGCTTTCTGGGCGGTGCCGGAAGGCAAGGCGCCGATCCCGTTCGAGCTCGGCGAGGGCCTGCGCGACCACGGCCGGCTCCTGGCCCATTCGTCGTGGAGCGCGATGCGGCTCCATATGCCCAATCCGGGCGAGCCGTGCCTGGCCGCGGGCGCGACCGAGCTCCTGCTGGCCCCGGCCGGCGCCAATAACCGGCTGCCGATGAACAGCCAGATCCCCGCCGGCGGCGCCCTCAACGGGCAGGCCTGGATCGGCCGCAACATGATCGTCTGGTCGCGGCCGACCGACCCTTCGGTGCCGGTGCGCGCCTGGCCGGTCACGATCACCGGGGTCGATATGAACGTCTCCGACGCCCTGATCCCGTTCTCGCCCGGCAATCCGACCCAGCTCACCCGCATTCGCTGGAGCGCCGATCAGGCGCTGCCCTGGGCGATCCGCATCCCCGAGACGGTGCTGCTCGGCAATGTCGCGCCCGCGCGCGCCGGCCTGACGATCGAGGAACGCTTCCGAGTGGGCCCCGACGAAGCCGCGCCACCCGCCGCCCTCGATCTCCCGCGGGCGGTGGAACGGGAAGGGCCGAGCGCCGGCGAATGCTGCGACCGCTCGCTGGCCATCCTCTACGGCCTTGCCGGCAGCGATCCGCAAGGCATCGACCATGTCGGCGAGCACGCTCACGATCGCTTCCGGATTCCCGACGTGACTCTGCGCCAGGACGTCGCCGTCGGCACCCCGCCGGAATGGGGCTTCACGCCAAGCCTGCTCGCCGCCGATCCGGACGACCGGATGTTCACGCTCGATCCCGGCATGTGGCGGCCGATCGTCCGCTACCAGCGCGGCGGGCTCTTCGTCGTCCACGCCGATTATGCCGGCGATGCCGGCTTCACCCTTCGCTTCGGCGGCGGCGATTTCGGCCGCGAGCCGGAGGACGGCGCGGTCTTCACAATCGCCTACCGGACCGCCTTCGGCACCCGCTCCAATGTCGGGCCGGAGGCGGTGACCGGGATCGATCCGCCGGACGGGACGGCGCGGGACCCGGCTTTGCTTCCGGTCGTCGCGGTCCGCAACCCGCTCGCGGCAAGCGGCGGGCTCGAGCCGGAGACCAGCGAGAAGGTCCGCCAGAACGCGCCCGAATTCTTCCGCGCCATGCCGCTCAACGCGGTCCGAACGACCCATTTCCGCGAGATCGCCGAGCGCGATCTCGCCTGGGCCCAGCGCGCCGGCGCCCGGACCCGCTGGACCGGGAGCTGGCTTCGCCATTTCGTCACCGCCGATCCGAAGGACGCCTTCGCCTACCGGCCCGATCAGCGCGCCGCCTTCGCCAACCTGGTCAATTCGATCCGAATGGCGGGCCGCGACGCCGGCATCCGCGACCCGCGCTACCTGCCGGTCGATCTCGAGATCAGCTTCTGCGTCGCGCCCGGCCACTATGCCGGCGACGTCCGCGAGGCGGTGCTCGAAGCGCTCACCGGCAAGGGGCGGGCATCGGCGGCCTTTTTCGATCCCGACAATTTCACTTTCGGCCAGCCGCTCCGCCGCGCCTCGCTCGAAGCCGCCGTCCAGGCCGTGACCGGCGTTCTCGGAGTCACCGGCATCTGCATCCGCCGGCGCGGCGCGGTCGCCTGGTCGAAATTCGACTATCCCGAAGTCGCGGTCGCGATGAACGAGATCCTGCGGCTCGACAACGATCCCAACCATCCCGAGCGCGGCTCGCTTCGCGTCCGGGTCAGCGAGAGCGCCGCCGGCGATTCCGGCTGCGCCTGTTGCACGCCATGACCTGCCTCGCCTGCGCCCTTCGGACCGATGAGTCCCTCGCCAGCGGCTGCGCCTGCGATCACGAGGCCTATCCGCCCTGCGATCCGATCGCTCCCGGCCTCAGCCAGCTGCCGCGCCAGGCGATCGGCTTTCCCGAGATTCGCGAGCATCTCCTGTCGACCGCCGGCCGGCGGCCGGAGCTCGCCGGGTGGAGCGCCCGGGCCGAGGGCGATCTCGGCGTCATGCTGCTCGAAAGCTGGGCCTACGTCCTCGACATCGTCCATTTCTACAACCGGCGGATCGGCGCCCGCGCCTTCCTGCGCACCGCGCCCGACGGCGCCGCGCTTCACCGCCTCGTCGCCTTGCTCGGCTATCGCCCCCGCCCGGCGGTCGCCGCCGCGGTGACTCTGGCCGCGATCGGCGAAGCCAAGGGCCCGACCGAAATCCCCGCCGGCACCCAGATCCGAAGCAAGGGCGTCCCCGGCATCCCGCCCCAGATTTTCGAGACCGATGCCGCGACCACGATCGATCCACGCCTCAACACCTGGCAACTCGCCCCGGTCCGGCCGACGACGTTCGAAGGCCTCGTCGCCTTCGAGCCCGGCGCGCCCGGCGTGCTTCCCGGCCAGGTCGTCGCGTTCCTGCTCAATGGCGCGCCGGCCGCGGCCGGCCGGGTCGTCGATCTGCAGTCGCTCAGGATGCCGGACGGCGCCGAATATCGAATCGCCACCTTCAGCGCGGCGCCGGCGGCGCTGACCGGCCAGCCGCTCGCCTCGATCGAGCCGCGGATCATGACCCAGAGCGCGGCGCCCACCGCCTTCGACCCGCTGACCGGCACCGCGCCGACCGACACCTACCGGACTCAATGGATGCTCGACAGCATCTATCCGCAAATCTCGGCGGGCGACGTCGTCGTCCTCGAAAGCGGCGGCACCTTCACGGCCGCCGTCGTGAGCAGCATCGGCGTTGCCAGCATCCAGCTCGGCGACACCGCCAAGCCCGTGGCCGGCAAGGTGACCAGCCTCACCTTCGCGAGCTACGTCGCGATGCGGCGGGTCCATTTCCGGCCGATGCCGGCCGGCCGACTGACCAATCCGGCCGCGGCGGAGCTCGTGCCCGAGGCTCTGCTCGCGCCGCGGGCGGCGATCGGGCCGGTGCCCTCCCTCGTCGGCGTGGCGCCGCCGGACACGCTGGTCGCGGCGGGCGAGGGCGATGCCGGCGTCGCCCTGGCCGGCAGCGTCGCAGTCGACCTGCGCGGACGGCCCACCGTCACGGCGACGGCAATCACCGAGCGGAGCGCCGAGCAGCTCGCAGTCCCGATCCGCTACCACGGCAATTTGATCGCCGCGACCCGCGGCGAGACCGTCCGCGACGAAGTGCTGGGCTCCGGCGATCCGACTCGCCCCTGGCAGCGCTTCCGGCTGAGGAAGAAGCCGCTCACCTACCTTCCCGATCCGACCGCTCCGGGCGGCGCCGTCCCGGAGCTCGAAGTGCGGGTGAACGGCATCCTCTGGCAGCGGGTGGAGAGCTTTTTCGGAGTGAAGCCGGACGCGCGCGTCTATCTCGTCCGCCATGACGACAAGGGCGAAACCGATATCGTCTTCGGCGATCTGACGCGGCCGCCGACGGGGGCGCGCAACGTCGCCGCAAGCTACCGCTGGGGGGCCGGCAAGGACGTGCCGCCGCCCGGCAAGCTCACCCAGCTCGTCGGCCGGCTGACGGGGATATCGAAGCTGGTGGCGCCCCTGGAGGCGCGCGGCGGCGCCGACGCCGAGGCTCCCGAGGGCATGAGGGAGAATGCGCCGCGCTCCGCGATCACCTCCGGCCGAGCCGTTTCGCTCGCCGACTACGCCGCTTTGGTCGCGACCTATGCCGGCGTCATCGCGGCGCAGGTGCAATGGGTCTGGGTCCCCGGCGCCCAGCGCGCCGGGGTGATGGCCTGGATAATCACCGACGGCGGCGACGTCTCCGCGGAGCTTCGCGCGGCGCTCCGCCAGGCCGGCGATCCGCTGATCCCGGTCGCCGTCGGCCCCGCCCTCGCCAGCGCTCATACGCTCATCGTCGAGATCGTCGCCGATCCCCTCTACGTCGCCGGCCAGGTCGTCACGGCGGTCGCCGAGGCGCTTGAGGATGACGCGACCGGGCTGCTCGCGCCGCGCAACGCGGCGATCGGCGGGGCGCTGTTCCGCAGCCGGATCGCCCAGGCCGCGGCGGCGGTCGATGGCGTCGTCGACGTTCGCCGGATCGTCGTCGACGGCGCCGACATGCCCGCCGCCCTCGCCACGACGGCGGGCCATTATCTCTCCTTCACTCTCAGCGTGGGGGCCGTCTGATGGCCGACATGGATCCCGTCAGGCGCATCGCCGAGGACGGCTATGCCCTTTATTATGCCGAGAAGCTGTGGAACTGGATTCCGGAAGCCCATCGCGACGCCGATTTCACCGCCCGGCAGGGCGAGGTGCTTCGCCCGCTGATCGAGGTCATCGCCGGCGACGCCGCGGTCGCCCGCCGAGCCATCGATCGGCTCTGGGAGAACGGGTTCATCGACTATGCCGACGATTGGGCGGTCGCCTATATCGGCGACCTGCTCGGCACCCGCCTGCTCAACAGCATCAACGGCCGCGGCGTCCGGGTCGACGTCGCGCGCACCCTCTTCTATCGCCGCCGCGCCGGCACGCTGGTGGTTCTCGAAGAGCTGATCAAGGACATGACCGGCTGGGGCGGAATGGCGGTGGAAGCGTTCCGCCGCCTCGCCCGGCATTGGCACGGCCTCGACGACGCGCCCTTCGCCGACGAAGGGTTCCGGACGGGGACGCCGGAGGGCGGTTTCGCTCACCTGCGCGCCCGGCGCAATTGCGACCGGATCGACGGTCCGTTCGACCCGTTCGCCCACCACCCCGATTTCCGCCGCCTCGCCGGGACCCGCGGCCGCTACGCGATCCCGCGGCTGAACATCCATCTCTACCGGCAAAAGCCGATCGAGATCCGCGATTCGATGGGGCTGAGGCTCGCCGCCAACTGGTTCAGCTTCGATCCCTCCGGCCGCGAGACGATGCTTTTCGCCAATAACGGCCGAACCGCGACCGGCGGCTGGGAGCCGGCCCGGATCTGGCACATGCCGGCGCCGATCGGCGCCTCTTTGCTCGATCATGCGCTGTTCGCGATCACGCCCGCCACCAACCTCGCCGGCATGGGCGCGCGCCTGCCGTCGCTGGTCGGAGCGACCATCGAGGGGGTGAGGCAGCTGGCGGAGCTGGCCCGGCTCGATTTGGGCGGGCCGCCCGTCTACCCGGCCCCGGCGGCGTTCCGGGCGCTTCAGGCCGCGACCCGTCTCGAGGCCTGCGGCAAGTACCAGCTTTACGGCCGCGCCGTCGAGGTGGCGAGCGGCCCGAACTTCGCGGCGACGGTCGATCAGCCGCCGGAAGCGGTCGCGGCGGCCGAGCTTCGTTGGGAGACTCCGGTCCCCGTCTTCCCGACCGGAGTTGAGGTGCTGATCGATCCGGCGCGCGGGCTCGCCCGGACCGACGGCCAGGGCAGCTTCTTCCCGCGTATCCATCATTACGGCCAGTTCGATCCGGTCGGCGCCGGCGGCCACGACCGCGGCCGCGCCGTCGCCACCGGCGCGAACGTTCTGCCGAGCGCCCAGACCAGCATCAACCCGATCCCGATCCCGGTCGCCACCCTCACCGGCTTCGACGAGTTCCCCGCCTCAAAGTCCTATCAGATCGTGGGCCAGGTCCCGGCCTTCACCACCCTCAAGTGGCAGGCGCGCAACTTCACCCGGCCCTACGTCATGCTGACCCGCGCTCCCGGCAACCCGAACCGGGCGGTGCTCAGGGCCGCGGCGATCAACCTCGCTCTGCCGCCCGACGATCCTGCCAACGTCCGGACGATAGAGATCGACGGCCTCTGGCTTACAATCGCCCAGACCGACTATCCCGAGCAGATCCTCGCCGCGCCCGACCAGCCGGTGGCGCCGGTCATGACCACCTTGATCATCGACGGCAGCGACGGCCCGATCGAGCGGGTCACGCTGCGCAACGTCACCCTCGATCCGGGCGGCGAGCGCGCGCGGCTCCTGCCCTGCCGCGGAGTCGCCATCCCCTATGTCCGCCTTCAGCTTCGCGGCGAGGTGCGCGAGCTGGTGATCGAGAATTCGATCGTCGGGCCGATCGAGGAGTTCCAGGCCGCCGACGACCCCTGCGCCGCAGGCAAGGTCAGGATCGTCGATTCGATCGTCCACAGCATCGATCCCGCCCGCCCCGCCATCCTGCTCCGCTCGGGCGCGCTCGACATCGTCCGCTCGACCGTGTTCGGCGCGATCGACGTCAACCGCCTCGACGCGAGCGAATTGCTGGTCACCGGCAACGTCGTCGCCGCCGACAACCAGCATGGCTGCTTCCGTTTCAGCGCCGCGCCCGCAGGGTCCGCGCTTCGCCTGCCGCGCCAGTTCGAATCGCACGTCATGGCGGGCGGCATCCCGCCCCACGTCTTCGTCTCGCAGCGTTTCGGCCAGCCCGGCTACGCCCAGCTCAGCGCCACCGCGCCGGGCGAGATCGGCACTGGCGCGGAGAACGGCTCGGAGATCGGCGCCTTCTGCCGAGTCATGGCGCCGATCCTGGCCGCCGACCTGCGGACCAAGCTCGACGAATATATGCCGCTGAACACGATCAGCGGCCTTGTCTACGAAAGCTGAGGGGAGCCCCTGTCATGCATGCGATCGACGTCACCCGGCATCTCTTCCAGCCCGCCAAGCATTATTCGGGCCTGCTCCATTATCAGGGCAGCGTGCTGCTCGATTCCGAGCAGAACGAGGGCGCCTTCATCCAGCAGGGCGAGCAGCGCCGGCTGCTGACCGATCTGCTCGCGACCAGCGGATCGCCCGACGACGGAATGAAGATCGGCCCGGTCCTGCCCGCGCCCGCGGGCTATGATTTCGCGATCGCGGCCGGAGTCTTCTACCTCGGCGGGCTTCGGCTCGACATCGACTCGCCGGAGCGTTTCCTGCTTCAGACCGACTATCTTCAGCTCCGCGACAAATCGGTCCAGGCTCTCCCCAACGACTGGCTGACCGCCGCTCAGGACGCCGTTCCGGCCGCCCCGCCGGTCGCGGCTCGAACCGACCTCGTCTGGCTGGAAGCGTGGGAGCAGGCGGTGACCGGCGCCGAGGATGCCGAAACCATCGAGGTCGCGCTCGAGGTCGAAAGCTCGGCCCGGCTTCGGCCGACGCGCAAGGTCCACCTCTTCCCGGGCACCCCCGATCGCTGCAGCGACGCCTTCGACGCACTCGTCGCCAGCCTCGAGGCGGGCGGCAGGACGACCTACGATGCCGAGACGGCCGAGCTCAGGTCCAACCGCCGTCTCACCGTGGATTTCGTCGATACCGGGCCGGCGCCCGATCCGTGCACGCCGCCGGTACGGCGCGGCTTCCTCGGCGCCGAGAACGAGACGATCCAGATCCGGATCATCGCCGACAATCGCTTCGTGTGGAGCTTCGGCAACGCCGCGCCGCTCTACCGGGTCACCCTCGCCGGCAACACGATCGATTTCCTGACCCCGCCGCGCGACGAACTGCTTCGCCCGCTCGTCGGCGATCTCATCGAGCTGATCCGCTGCGATTCGATCCTCCCCAACGGCCAGCTGGTCGGCGAGCGGCACGGCCTCTTCTATCGAGTCCAGACGCCCTACGACCCCGGCAACGGCACCGTCGTGCTCGCCGACGGCCCCGCCGCCACGCCCTTCTTCAACGACACCGCCCGGGCCGCGGCGCTCGCCGCCGCCTGGGGCCTCGATCCTCCCGACGGCCATCTCTACGCCCGCGTCTGGCGGGGGGAGACGATCAGCGCGGCGCCGATCGGCAAGGCGGCCGCGCCGCCGCCGGGGATCCAGCTCGGCAATAGCGGAATCGTCGTCAGCTTCACCGGCAACGGCCCGGTCGGCGACAGCTGGACCTTCTCGGTGCGGCCGAACACGCCCGAGGTGATCATGCCCTGGGAGATGCGCCGGCCGACCGCGCCGTCCGCGCCGCGCCGCTACATCACCGGGCTCGGCCTGATCAAATGGAGCGGCGTCGCGGGCGCGGCGCCGGTCTTCCACGATTGCCGGCGCCGGATCCGCAAGCTCGCCAACGCATCGGGCTGCTGCGAGGTCACGGTCGGCGACAATCAGGAGAGCTTCGGCGACGTCGACACCATCGCCGAGGCGCTCGCCCGGCTTCCCGAAAGCGGCGGCAAGATCTGCCTGCTGCGCGGCACCCATCGCGAGAACGTGCTGATCGACGAGCGCGAGAATATCGTCCTCGAAGGCTGCGGCAGGCTGACCCGCCTGCTGCCGGCCGCGCCGGGGCCGGGCGTGCCGGTGATCGGCATCCGCGACAGCCGCTCGGTCACCATTCGCGGCTTCGCGATCGAGGCCCTGGAATCGATCGCCATCGCCGTCGACGACACCGCCACCGGCGATTTCGGCGCCATGACGGAAAACATCCGGATCGAGCATATGGCGCTCCACACCCGCGACGCCCCCGCCATCCTGTTCAACGGCGGCGCGGGGCTCGCCGTCGAGAGATGCCGGATCGGCCTCGACCAGATCCCGACCGGAGCGGGAGCGCCGGCCAACGCCAACGGCCTGACCAGCGCCGTCATCCTGTTCGGCCGCGACATGCGGATCGAGGAGAATGAGATCGTCGCCCTCGGCGAAGAGGTGCGCTTCATCCTGCCGATGGGCGGCATCCACGTGATCGGCGGCAGCGAAGCCGTCGAGATAAGGCGCAACCGGATCCGCGGCGGCGGCGGCGCCGGGATCGTGCTCGGCAGCATCGCCATGGTGCCCGAGGACGAGGAGGCGCCCTACCGGCCGCGCCTGCCCTTCGCGGTGGAGGTCGACTGGTCGGTCTACAGCGCGCCGCCGGAAGAAGGATCGAGCTTCAGCTTCATCATCATCTACTGGATCTACGTGGTGACGCCCGAGGGCTGCTGGTACGTTCCGGTGACGGTGACCGGCGGCGGCGGCGAGGACAATCCGATGCGTCCCGACGCCGACCCCTTCATCGTCCAGTGCGCGATCGTCGAGAACGAGATCGACGACATGGGCGAATCGGGAATCGCCCCGTTCATCCAGTTCGACCTCGAGGAAGACCGGCAATATTGCGGAGTCTCCGATCTGCTCATCCGGGGCAACCGAATCCGCAATTGCGCGCGCAACGAACCGCCGCCGCTCACCGGCGGCCAGGTCGTCCATAGCGGCCGCGGCGGAATCGTGCTCGGCTGGGCCGAGGATCTCGAATGCGTCGACAACCTTATCGAAGGCTGCGGCGCTCAAAGCCCGGGCCCGATTTGCGGCTTCTTCGCCGCCGGCCTCGCCCATGCGCGAATCGCCCGCAACCGGATCCACGACAATGGCCGGCGCATCCTCGCCCTCCAGGAATTCTTTCCGCCGCTCGGGCAGCGCGGCGGGATCGTCATCCGCTACGCCCAGACCGGGCTGACTCCGCTGTCGGCTCTCCAGCTTCCGGTCGATCTCGGCGACAACATCCTGATGCAGAACGGCCGCGAGGCTCTGGTCATCCACGAAAACCAGGTCAGCACTCCCGAGGGGCGAGCGCTCCAGGTCATCGGCACCGGCGCGATGTCGATCGCCGACAACCAGTTCACCTCCTTGGGCGCTGCGGCGGCGAGCAGCTTCTGGTGGGCCCTGTTCGCGCTCTTCGCGGGGCCGACCGCGGGCGGAATCCCGGCCGGCGGCGGCGGAGCCGTGCCGGCCGGGCTCGTCACCATGCTTCAGCTCGATCCGATCCCGACGCTGATGGGCAATGCCGTCATTTCGGTGGTGAATTACGGGCTCGGCGCCGACTTCGCCGACCTGCCGTTCGGCTTCGGCTTCGGCCTCCAGGACGTCGAGCAGGGCGGCGATGCGCGCAGCAGGTGGGCGATCACCACCGGACGGGTGATGTTCTCGGACAACCAGACCCGATTCGACGGCCTCGCCATGCCGATTACGCTGGTTCCGGCGCTGATCGGGCTGATCTCGCTCGACGACGTCAAGATGAACGGCAATCAGTGCGACGCCGACGCCCTGCTCTCCGTGCTCGATCTCGTCGCCATCCACGCCTGTGTGTTCAGCGTCACCAACCAGATGACGGACAACCGGATCAGCGAGCCGACCCTGGCGAAGGACGACGAAATCTCCGCCCAGCTTTCCGGGCTGAGCGTCGGCTTCTCGGTGCTTCAGCATCATAATTTCGGCACCCACTGCTTCCGCTCGGTTTGCCAGACGGGGCTTTCGATCCGGGAGCCCAATCGCTCGTTCGCGGATTCGGAATACTGCGAAGCCGCGAACGAGAAGGCGCTCGGCCTTGGCTCGCGGATGTTCGATTATGCCGGCGGGGAACAATCCCCGGTCGGCTATGAGGCGGGCGAGGAGTCGGTCGTCGCCCGTCAGGACGATTATTATTATTATGCAGGAGAGGCGAATGGCTAAGACCCAGGAAGAGCAGGAAGCGGTCTACGTGCCCGGCAACACGAAGATCGATGCGCCCGCCGAGCGCATGTACGCGCTCCTCTCCGGCCATTTCGCCGGCGGCTACGATGCCGCGGCCGGGCGCCTCGCGATGGACCGCAAGCGGCGTACCTGGCTCGAGCGCCAGGGCAGGCTCGATCCGGGCGCCCGCGAGGCGATGGACGCCCGGATCGCGGGCGCGGACCGGGAGGCGCGGTCGCGGCTCAACGATCTCGGCCGCGCAGTCGCCATGCCGGTGCCGGAGGCGGGCGCGATGGTCGTCTCGGGCCGGGTGCTGAAGGACGGCCGGGGCCAGCCCGGCCTCACCGTGTCGGCGCTCGATCGCGGCGGCAAGGCGCTCGCCTGCGGCAAGACCGGCGGCGGCGGAGCCTTCCGTTTCCGGCTGACCGAAAGCGGGGAGGCGATCCTGATGGTGGCCGGCGCCAAGGGCGAGACGCTGCTCGTCGACGACCGGGTCATCGAGAGCGAGCGCGGCGGCATCGTCTATCGCGAGCTCGACCTGTCGGCCGACCGCCGCGGCTCCTGCCCCGACGGACCGGACCTTTCCGGCCGGGCCGTCATGCCGGACCTGATCGGCAAGCCGATCGAGGAGGCGAGGCAGGTCGCCGGCAAGGCGGGAATCGAGATCGCCAGCGTCAAGGTGAAGGCGAGCAAGGGCCCCGAGCATGTCGTCCTGAGCAGCGATCCGCCGGCGGGCCGGCTGCTCGTCGATCCCCCGCAATGCAGCCTGACGATCAGCGCGCGCCAGAGCGAGGCGCCGGACATCCGAACGGTCGGCGCGGTGATGAAGGCGCAGGACAGCATCAAGGTGCCCGATCGGATGGTCGACCAGCTGGTCGCCGAACTCCAGGGGACCGGAGTCGCGGACGACCTGCGCAAGCTCGCGACCGGCACCGACCGCAGCTTCGCCGCCGCCACCGGCGTCGCCAGCGGGGAGGCCAATCTCGTCCGCAAGTCGCTCCACGCGGTGCTGAAGCAGCTCCACAAGAAGGGCTAGGCGATGCCGATCCTCGCCGCACCGCGCGCCGCGGCCGCCAAACCGGCCGCCGCGAAGGCGCCGGCGCCGCGGCCATGGACCGGCCTCGACGCCCCGGTGCAGGCCAAGCTCGACGTCGGCCCGGCGCACGACCGCTTCGAGGCGGAAGCCGACCGGGTCGCGGACAGCATCGCCGCCTCGCCGGGCGGCCCCGCCGCGCCGGTCGCGATCTCCCCCCTCCCCACCCCCGGCGCGGCCAGCCGGCGGGCGCTTCAGCGGGAGGAGGAAAGGCCGATCGAGGCGCGCGAGAAGAAGGCGGATGAAAAGGCGAAGGACCTGACCGGCCTGCTCCAGACGAAGCGCGAGTCGAAGGCGCCGAAGGAGGAACCGGAGCGGGTCCAGACCAAGCCCGCCGACGGGGCGCTGCAGGCGAAATCCGACCCGAAGCCGGGCCCGCTGAACCGGGACGAGGAGCCGATCGAGGCGAAGGTCCAGACCAAGCGCGAGGCGAAAAGCGCCAAGCCCGAGGAGCGAGTCCAGAAGCAGCCGCTCGCCGGCTCGATCCAGCGCGACAATGTCGACGACGACACCGTCCTCGAAACCTCGATCCAGGCGAAGCGCGACGGCGCGCTTCAGCGCGAGACGGTGGTCGTCGAGGCCGAGCTCGAGTCCGAGCAGGAGGAGGAAACGGCGCCGCAGCCCGTCCAGCGCGAGGCGTCGTCGGCGGCCGGCTTCACCGCTCCGGCGGCGGTCGAAAGCGGGATCGCGGCGATGCGCGGCGGCGGCCAGCCGCTCGCCCCGGACGTCCGCGGCTTCATGGAGCCGCGCTTCGGCCACGATCTCTCGGCGGTTCGAATCCACGACGGCGCCCGGGCCGGGGAGCTCGCCGGCGCAGTCCACGCCCGCGCCTTCACCATCGGCCAGGACGTCTTCTTCGGCGCCGGCCAGTATCAGCCCGGGACCGGAACCGGCCGCGGCCTCCTCGCCCACGAGCTGACCCACACCATCCAGCAGGGCGGCGGCTCGGCGCGGGCGCAGCCGGCGCGGATCCAGCGGACGCCGACCGCACCCAGCGCCGGGGCCGCCTCGACCGTGACCCCGCCCGGTGCTCCCGCCGCCGGCGCTCCGGCGGCAGGCGCGGGCGGCGCCACGGCTGCGCCGGTGGTCTTCCGCCACCCGCTGGGCGACTTGCAGCTGGGCAGCACCGAGAAGGTGATCAAGATGAGGCAGATGCCGCTGCCGATGCTGGGCGGCGGGGGAGGCGCCGAGCGCGCGCCGAAGGGAACCGGATCCTATGCGGCGCCGGGCATCTCCTTCGCCACGCCCTGGCGCTATTACGGCAAGCGGCCTCGGGGCTCGGTCACGGCCCGTCAGCAATGGCTGACCCTGATGGGGTCCAGCGACAGCGACCGTGCCCGGAAGATCACGGGCATGCCGAACGTCAATTCATCGGAAATCACCACGCCGACCGGCGAGAAGATCGCCTATCTGCGTCCCAAGAGCGCGGTGGGGGACGCGCAGAACTTTCTCCTCATCGGAACGCCGACCCAGCTGGCGCAGAGCGACGACATCAGGATTCCGACCTGGCGGGACAATGGCGAGGGAACGCTGTTCCACATCGACCATGTCCACGAGATGCAGCTCGGCGGCACGGACGGCGCCAGCAACTTCTGGCTGCTCGACCAAAGCAGCAATACGAGCGCCGGGAACCAGATCAGCCACCAGCTCGAGGCAGACTTCAATGCGCTGATCGCCGCCGCCGAGGCCGCTGCCGCGCCCGCCCCCGCCGCGGGAGCGGGCGGAACCCCGGCCGCCGCGGCGCCCGCCGCCACGCCGGGGACCGCGGCGAGCACAGGCTGGTTCAGCCAGAACGCAGTCACCAAGCCGACCTGGCCGCAGATCCGGGAGAACCGCCATTCCGGCAACACCCCGACGACATCGGGTTGGCACATCGAATATCTCGGCTCCCGCAACGTCGAGGTTGCGGGCTCCCGAGCGACCTGGACCAAAGCCGACATCGAGCAGGGCCGGCACCTTGACAAGCTCAGCGCGCTCAGCTCGCGGGAAATCCGGGAACGCGGCCTGCAATATGCGGTCGGCACCAATGTCGTGAGGGCAAGGTTCTACGCGCGGTCGAGCGGCGGATTCTTCCGAACCCTCAGATTCTCCCGCGACCAGACGGTACTGACGGGCACGGCGGCGGACAGCATAGCCGGCGGCGCGGCGGGCACCGGCTCCGGAGTTGCCGGAAATTCGTTCTACAGGGGCTTCGCGGTCCCCGCCGGCGGGATCGCGATGGAGCCGGCGCCGGTCGGACCGGACGGTCTGGTGAAGAGGGCGCTGGGCAATCAGAACCTCAGTCCGGATCAGAAGATTGCGACGCTCACCGGCACGGCCTTCACCGCATCCAGCGGCAAGATCAGGAACCCCGCCTTTTCCCTGGACATATTGTGGCGGCCCGAATTCGGCTTCGGCGGTTATGTCCGGGGCGGCACCAACGAGCTCAACGAGAAATTCGCGCGGCTCACCATCCTCGGGGCCAGCCCGGTCGAGGTTAACGAATCCGGGCTGACTCCGACGGGCGAGCTGTTCGCCAATGGCGAAATCGTCGCGACCAAGGCGCTGTTTCCAGGACTGCGCATCCCGATCCAGATGCGCGGCGACAGCGTCTTCATCAACTTCCCGATCCCGACCGACAAGCTGAACTTCGGGCCGGTGCACGTGACCGAAGCGTCGATCGACATGGGCTTCGGCGCGAACGGCATCTTCCTCGGCGGCCGGGCGGCGGTGGCCGTCGACGGCGTCGGCTCCGGCACCATCACGGCGCGAGTCACTCCGGCGGACACGATCCTCGAAGGGACCTTCAACTTCAACCTCAGCTTCCTCAATCCCGCCTCGGCGACGATCCGCTACAGCATGGCCAACGACACGCTCGACCTGACCCTGACCGCCGGCGTTCGGGAGGGCGTCCTGCCCGGCGTCGCTTCGGGCCAGGTCACCGGCCATTTCTCGCGCGAGGTCGTCGAGCTCAGCGGCACGCTCAACCTGGCGCCGCCGCTCGCCGGATCGACCGTCACGGTGGGCTATGCGCGCGCGACCGGCATCACGATCGCGGCGAGCAACATCCCGCTGCCCATCTCCAGCATACCCGGGATCACCGACGCCACGCTCTCGGTGCGCGCCAACTACAATCCCGAGGACGGGCAGTGGCGGGTGTCGGGGCAGGGCAGCGCGCAGTTCAACATCCCGCCCGCCACTGGAAACCTGACCGTCGCGATGGACGGCCCGGTCTTCACCCTCGCCGGAACCGCCGCCTTCCAGCAGGGCCCCGCGTCCGGGTCGCTCGAGGTCCGCGCGACCAACGCCAAGCTCGACGAGGCGGGTCAGCCGGTCGAGGGCCAGGTCGGCCCCTTCTCGATCACCGGTCGCGGATCGGCCAGCCTCCGCTTCGGGATCCTCACCGGGACCGCGGGCATCGAGCTCACCCAGGACCAGCGAGTCATCATCAGCGGCGAGATCGCTCTGCCGCCGAGCCACGAAGTGTTCGCGAAGCGAAGCTACGAGCGCGAGCTGCTCCACGTCGAGCCGCCCGAATTCCCGATCTGGGGAGTCTCGCTCGGCGGCGTCGGCATCGGCATCTTCGGCTTCGTCGACGCGCGCCTGACCTTCGACGCCTTTGTCGGGCCGGGCACGCTCGAGAACACGGCGGTGCACGTGACGTTCGAGCTCGCCAAGCCCGAGGAAGCGGTGGTCGACGGCACTGCCGCCTTCGTCGTTCCTGCCGGCGCCGGCTTCACGCTCGACATCGGCGGCGGGCTGCGCGCCCGCGCGGCCGTCGCCTATGTCCAGGGCCGCATCGGTCTCGATGCCCGGCTTGGCTTGCTGGCGGAAGCGCGGGCGGACGTGAACCTTCACTGGACCCAGGCGGAAGGACTGTCGCTGGCGGCGAGCGCCCATGCCGAGGCGCGGCCGCAATTCGAGGTCGGAGTCAACGCCAGCGTGACCGCGGGCGTCGATCTGCTGGTCACCGACATCGAGCATACCTGGGGCCCGTGGCGACAGCAGCTCGGCTCGTTCGGGCCCGAAATGGCGGTCGGCGTCACGGTGCCGATCGCCTGGTCGGAACGCACCGGCCTCGATTTCAACACCGACAATATCGAGATCACCAGGCCCGAGATCGATTTCGCCGCCCTGATGACCGACGGCTTCATGCAGCTCGTCTGACCGTCAGATTGTCTCCGCCGTGAACAGCGAGCGCTCCATATCATATTTGCGCAGCAGCCGGCTGAACGCCTTGCGCTCCTTGCCGGCGGCGAGCGCGGCGCGGGTCACGTTGCCCCGATGCTGCCGCATCAGCCGCTCGAGATAGCTGCGCTCGAAGGCGGAGACGGCCCGCGCCTTCGCTTCCCGGAATCCGCTCGGGCCGGGCTTGGCCGGGGTGCCGGCGGCTCGGCCGCGAGGCGGCGTCAGCACCTCTGAGTCGCTCATGATGAAGCAATGCTCCACCGTGCTGCGCAGCTCGCGCACGTTTCCCGGCCAGCGCTGGCCGAGCAGCCAGGCGCAAAGCTCGGACCCGAGGCGGTAGGCCCGCGCCGTGCGGCGGCGTGCCTTGAGCTCGGCGAGGAAGTGTTCCGCAAGCGGGATGATGTCGTCCGGCCGCTCCCGCAAAGGGGGGATTCGCACGGTGATGCCCGAGAGGCGATAATAAAGGTCGAGACGGACCCTGCCGCTTTCGACCAGCGACAGCGGATCGGAATTGGTTGCCGTCACCACCCGGACGTCGGCGATCTGATCGCGCGTTGCGCCGACGCGGCGGTAGCTGCCGTCCTGGAGGAAACGAAGCAGCGCGACCTGGCCGTGCGGGCTGAGAGTATCGATCTCGTCCAGGAACAGCGTCCCGCTTTGCGCGGCCTCGACCAGGCCCTTGGCGCCGCCCTTCGCGTCGGTGAAAGCGCCCGCCATGTGGCCGAAAAGCTCCTTCTCGAAGAGGGAATCGGGCAGCGCCCCGGCATTGACCGGCACGAAAGGCCGCCCGGCGCGCGCGCTCAGATAATGGAGGAGCCGGGCGATGACGTCCTTGCCCGTGCCGGTCTCGCCTTCGATCAGCACGGGCACGTCATAATCGGCGAGGCGGGCGACCCTGTCGACCACCTCACCGAACGGAGCCGAACGGCCGACCACCCAGGCGGGAATATGTGCGATCGCCCCGCGCGACCCGGGCATGGCCGCCTCGACAGGCTTCCCCTCGGCAAGACTCATCAGAGCCCCTCCCGCACAGATTACCTGCTCGAACGGATATCGTCTGCGAAAGCTAAGCCGAAAGCCGCCCGGCGCGACAATAAGGATAAGCCGTTTCCAGGGCAGAGAGGGATGAAAGCTGATCCGGAACGGATCAACTCGCGCCGGGCGGAGAAAAGGGTCTGTATTGATTATCTAATCTGCTCGATGGTCGGCGACGAAGAGCTGCCCGCGCGGAGCGGCGCCTTACTTTTCTCGACCCTTTTGACGTTTCGTCATGCCGCTTTCGCGCTGGAGTCTAGCCACCGGCCATTCCGGCCGCCGCCCGCAATCGAAGCGTGCCGCGCCCCCGTTCCTAGCGGGTCCCGCTCGCGATGGCCGAGGCGAGCCCCGCCGCCACCGCCGGATGGAGCGGACGATCGAAGCGGAGCCCGCCCTTGCCGTCCTCGAACCAGGCGACGGTCGCGACCCAGGTCTCGAGCCCGGGAAGGCCGAGCCAGAACTCGGCTGCCGACCATTATCGACCGCCGCGAGCGGAAGCCGCAGCCTTCGGGCGAGATATCGACGATCTGGATCGCCTCGTTGGGCTCCTTGCGCCGGCGCAGAATCGCCATCGCGTTGGCGCGAAGGCGCCGGCCGCAGCGTTTTTCCTCTTCGAAACCGATATCCAGATGAGCGCGGATCTGAGTTCATATTCTCTCCTTTCGTCGCGGCGCCGGCGGCTAGTTGATTCGCGCCCGGAACCGGATCGTGAAGCTCGAATTGGCGGCCATGCTGCCGGTCGGGGTCAGGCGGACGGCATCGACATTGGCGTCGTATCCCGCCGCCGGCGTGTAGGCGTAGGTCGAGCCGTTATTGTTCGAATAGGCCCTGCCGGCCGCCGGCAGGGTGACTCCACTCGTCCCGGCGGTGAGCTCGAACGGGCCCATGCCCGGCGAGGAGGCATTGTAATCGCCGTTGTAGAAGGTGACGTTGGGCGGAAGCACGTCGGTCAGCTGCAGAGTGCTCGCGTCGACCGGGCTGCCGCCGCTGTTCGTGACGGTGAGCGTGTAAGCGACGTCCGAACCGGGCGCGTTGAACCTATCCGGTGAGCCCGCCGTCGTGACGTAGGGCGCCGACGTCTTGGCAACCGCGACCGCCGGCATCGGGCAGAAGGTCAGGCGCGAAATGCCCATCGCCTGCTGCCCGGTCGAATCCTCGCCGCTCTGGTACGGATAATTGCCGTAGCGCATGGTGATCGAGGTCACCGGCTGCGCGAAGCTCGCTGTGATGTCGCCGGCATCGTCGTTGTTGTTGTCGCTCGCGCCGACGCCGATCGCCTGCTGCGCCGTCATGCTGAACGGAGTCGTGCCCGGGCCGAGGCGGACGGACGAATTGGCGTTGGTCTTGGCCCCGCTGCCGTTATCGGTGCCGTGCGGCGTCGTGATCGTCGGCGTATGGGTGTTGGTGCCGTCGCTGCCGCTCAGGTTCACCCAGTCGCGATACTGATCGTTGGTATAATCCGCGTCGTGCATGGTGAAGCTGAAGTCGCGAACCGGTTGGGTAAAAGTGAACGTGACGACGATCACCCGCGTGCTTCCGGTAATGCTGGTCGTGCGGCCGCTGAACACGCCGCCGATGACGAGCGTGTTGGCGCCCGTGCCGGTCGTGATCAGATTGCTCACGCGCGGCAGCGTGGTTGAATTGACCTGGTTGGAGCTCAATCCGTTGGTGGTGAAGCTGACCGTGAAGCCGCGCGTCGCGCCGAGCGGATTGGCCGCCGTGTAATTGTAGCTGTTCGCATAGTTCATCGCCGCGGCAGTGGTGAAATTGTAGGCGTAGGTGTTGTTCGCGGTGCACGCGGCATGGGCCGGCATGGCGGCAAGCAGCAGCGACAGCGCCGTCAGATGGGAAAGAGCGCGAATCATCGTCTCCGCCCCAGGCCGAGCGAGGCCAGGCTTAGCTGATCGAATTTCAGCCGCATCGTCACATAGGGGCCGCTGCGCGTGTAGCGATCCTCCTGGAAATCGCGGTCGTGGAAGCCGACCAAGTTCCAGCCCACCTGCAGCCAGCCATTGTCGAACGGCCGGATGCCGATGCTCGGCCCGCCCGAATAGGCGATGCTGTTGCCGCCGAGGCCGTGGCGCACCGTCGCTGAACCTCCCACCTCGATCATGTCGTTGAGATCGAAGCGGATATCGGCCCCCAATACATTGCTCCACCCGGCCACGTCGTCGCCGTTGACCCGGTCGGAGACGTAGCGCGTGCCCCAGAAGAGGGAAAGCTCGGTGCGGCCGAAATAACCCCGTTCCCCGCGGCCGCCATAAGGCGAATAATTGACCGACAGCGAGTTGACGATCCGCCGCGAGCGGGCGTCGCCCGCGATGGTGAACGGCGTCCCGATCGGCCCGGCGACGCCTGCCGCCGCGCCCGTCACGCGGTCGTCGCGAAGCTCGAGCTTGTCGAGGAAGGAAAAGGCGCTGTCCGGCGGGCGGTGCGCCCAGCTGAGCTGCAGATTCATCGTTCGAGTCTCGGCGCCGCCCCGGGCCTCGGCGGTGAACCGGTTGAACGCGCCGCCCACCGCTTGGCCCTCGCCGATCTGGCGAAGCGCCGCGAGCGTCAATCCGTAGCGGTCCTCGCGGTCGCCGGCGCGATATTCGGCGCGGCCGGTGATGCTCCAGCGATCGCCGCGATAGGTCGCGCCGGCGGTCACCGCGGTGAAATCCTCGGTGAGCGTCGTGCCGTCGCCGACGAAGCCGCCGCTCGCCACCGGATGGAGCGGGTTCGGCACCCGGTTCGGGTCGATCCCGCCGACCGTCTTGTTGCCGTCGAGCGTGACGTCCACCGACCAATGTCGGGACAGCACCAGCGACTGCGAGAGGCCGTAGGCGGCGAAGCTTCGCGGCCCATATTCGGCGATGTCCTGGACATTGCCGCTGAGCGCGATCCGGGCGCCGGCCCAGGGCGCGATGTCGAAGCCGATCCGAGCGGTGCGCGCGTCGACACTATCGCCGTCGGCGATCTCGTAGGCGCCGATCAGGGCAATGCCGGGGGTGACGGCGAAGCGCGCCGAAAGTCGGTGCCGGGCCGGGAAATCGACGCTGTCGCTATGCCCGCCGATCGGCAGCTCGGTCTGTGCGTCGAGCTCCAGCCGATTGTCGAAGAAGCGCTTGGTGAGGCCGAGCTGCAGGATCCGTGAGCTGGCGCTGCGCCCGTCGGCGAGCCGGTCGTCGGCGATGGTGATGCCGGCGCGCGCGGCGAAGTCGCGGGCGCGATATTCGATCAGCGCACGGCCGGCGGTTCGTCGCGCGTCGCTGGCCAGATAATCCTCGTGCCAGGCGCTGCCGGTCAGCGACAGGCTCTCGGAGAGGCGCGCTCGGGCGTCGATGCCGAATTTCCGGGTGCCGTTCTCCGACGCATTGAGCTGGCCGACGCCGAAACCGGCCTCGCGCTCGCGGGCATAGGCCAGCACGTCGAAGCGGCGGTCGTGATGTTCGGCCTCGATCTGCCAGGCGGTCGCTGTGCCGCCCTGCGCCGGCGCCGGATTGCCGTTGGCGGCGCGGGTGTCGCTGACCGCGACTTCGGCGCGGATTTCGGTCGATTCCGTCGGCCGATAGCGCACGTCCACGCCGCCGAGATCGGTCTGTGCGCCGCCATTGTTGTCGTGGATCGCGGTCGCCGCGATCTGCAGGCGCTGATCGGCGCTCCGCCAGGCGAAGCGGGCGCCGGCATTGAGCTCGCGCGCCGCGACTCCGTCCACCTCGTAATCGGCGACGATGAACTGCGGGTCGAGGCTCGACGAGCGGCTCAGGATCGGCTCGCGGAAGCGCAAGATGCCCGCGACATAGTCGATGTCGTAGTCGATGTGCCGGATCAGCAGGCGGCTCTCCAGGATCCGGTCCGAATGGAGCCGGTCGCGGATCTCGATCGCCACCCGCTCCGAATTGGCGAGGATGTCGCGGCTGCCGAGCGGATAGGGGCCGGAAAGGCCGTTGCCCTGGATCTCGTCGCGCCGGTGCCGGTTCGGAGTGTCGGCGGCGAAGGCGGTCGCCGAGACCCGGTCGGTCCGGTATTCGGCCTTGAGGCCGTTCATCGCGCGGACGTAGCGGGCGAGCTCGGGCTCATCGATGCCGGTGTCGTAATCGCCGAACAGAGCGTAGAATTGCGGCCGTTCGAGCCGCAGATAGAGGCGCCGGACCGAGGCGGCGTCGTAGCGGCGCTCGGAGCGGTCGGCGTAGATCGTGTAATATTGGCTGGGGTCGATCACGCCGGCGAAGCGGCGGTCGTCCTCATCGGCATCGCTGTCATAAGCGAGCGTCATCAGCCAGCGGCCGCTGATCCGGCCTCTGGCGTAGAGCGCCAGCCGGCCGTCGGTGATCATTTCGTCATTGCTCTCGGCAAGCCGCTCCATGTGCCGGTCGAGCCGGTTGAAGCCCAAAGTGCCTTCGGCGAGGCCGACCACGGTCCAGGGCCGCTCGCCCGGATCGAGCCAGGCTTCGAGCCGCTGCTCGCGGACCCTGTCGCCGTCGCGGAAATTGAAGCGGAAGGAGACCGTGCCCGAGGCCGTGGTCGGCTCGAGCTCGACATAGGCGACGCCGTCCTCGCCCTCGACGTGCCAGACGGGGGGCGCCCGCTCCAGGCCGGCGAGCTGGCGGGCCTGCTGGGCATCGGCGTCGACCGCCGGATAATAAGGCGCGGGCACCGCGAAGTCGCCGGCGAGGCCGTGATGGACGGGCCGGCCGTCGCGGCCGGTGATGCGCAGCGCGACGACCGGCCGGGTGACCCCGTCGGCGACGAGCAGAGAGCGCTCGCGCACCAGTTCGGCGCGCACGGCGACGTTGGCGAAAGTCACGGGCCGGGTCAGCGTCTCGACGATCGCGCCGCCGCCGTCGCGGATCTCGGCGGTGAGGATCGTGGTCCGGTTTTCGAGCGCGATGCCGCGCCAGAGGCTGACGGAGACCGTCCCCGCCTCGTTGGCGCGGGCGCCCTCGAAGGCGATCGGATCGACCGGCCGGCCGTCGGCGAGCAGGCGGACGCTCTGTCCCGGCGCATGCTTGATCGCGACTCGGACGACCGGGGCGCGGGGATTGTGCTGCGCCTCGGGGAAGAGCCAGGCGATGCCCGGCTCCTGGCCCGTCAGCCAGTCGCGCTCGGCGCCGGCCGCGGCGGGATCGCTCGCCGGCTCGGGCCGCTCGATCGTCCGGCGGGCGGTTTCGGGCCGGGGCGCGCTCTCGGCGGCGTGGAAATCGACCCGCATCAGCGAACCGCCCTGGCCTGTCACGAAGCGGGAGAAGGCGCGGCCGCCCGAGCGGACGTTGTTCGAGCAATCGACCGCGCTTCGGTCGCTGGGCAGGCTGGCATCGTCGAGCTGGACGACGTGCGTGCCGGGCATCAGCCCTTCGAAATGGTAATAGCCCTCGCGGTCGGTGACGGCGTAGCTGCCGTCCTCGATCATGATTCGGACGCCGGCAATGCCGGGCCGCGCGGTCGGGTCGATTCGGCAATCGCCGTCGACGACCCGGCCGATCACGGTCATCCGGTCGCCGATCCCCTCGCGGCGGATGCGGACCAGAGCGTCGGCGATGTTGCTGACATTGCCGCGCGGCCCGGCCGCCTGGGCGCGGTTGAGCGCGTCGCCGCGGCGGGCGTCGGGGCGGACCTCGAGCGTGTAGAGCAGGACCATCTCCCCGCCGGCCGCGATCGACGGCAAGGTGAAGCGAAGCTCGCGATTCGAGACGGAATCGGGGTCCGCTGCGCGAACGCCGTCGATACGAACCGATCCGGTTCTCAGTCTCATCTGGTTCGGGATGCGATCGGTTACAACCAGAGCGCCGGTGGGGCTCTCGGAGTCCGGATTGCGGATCACCAGCCGGTATTGCACCGGATCGCCCGCTTCGGCCTCGGCGCGCGATGCGGATTTCGACAGGACGATGGGCGTCATCGGCCGGTCGAGCGGAACATCGATTCGAACGGCCGCGCTGCCGGCGAGCAGGATCTCGCCGCCATAGGAGCCGGCCACGATGGTGAAGGGCTGCCCGTCCGGGCGCCTCAGCGGCGCCAGCTCGGCCGGAGTCGCGGTCGACGGCGTCGTATAGGGATCGGGCGGCTGGACGATCAGCCGATAGCGGCCCGGCCGGACCAGCGGGAAGCGATAGTCGCCGGCGGGAAAATCGTAGCGCGTGCCGCCGCCGTCGGTGACGCTCTGCCCGGTGACGACGCTCGAAGGATAGCTCGAAACGCCGTCGTCGCCGAACACGAGCGCCGGCCGGCCGGTGCCGGCGTCGACCAGGGTGATCCTGACCGCGGACACCGGCCGGCCGTCGCGGCTGTCGAAGGCGATTCCGAACGGATCGATGAGGATGTCGATATCGGCCTGGAGGAGCGGCGTTCCATCGGGCGTGTCGCCGATCATGATGGTCAACGTCTCGTCGGCATGGACCGAGAAGCGGCAGTCGCCGGCGACGGGAGCGCCGGTCGTCGTCAGGACGACGCCGAGGAATCGGCCGCTGTTCGCGCTGGTTTCGACGAGCAGGATCTCGCCAAGATCGCCGGTGCTGGTGCGCACGTAGATTCGGATCGTTTCGATCGCCCCGGCGTCGCGATTGGCCGCGGCGCGATCGAGCGCGAGAACGACGTGGCTGCCGGCGATGATCTCGCTGGCCGCGATCAGGGCGTAGGAAGCGAGCGGGGGCTGCGCATCGGCGCCCTCCGCGGCGAATGAAGATTGCTGGCCGGAGGCGGTGCAGGTGGCGCTCAGCAGCGCCGCCGAGATCGCGCCGTCGGGAAGCCTGTAGGTGTGGAGCGCGACCGAGGTCGACGGGTTGGCGACCTCGAGGTCGACCCGGTTCGAGGGCAGCTCGAAATGCCGCCCGCCCGCGTCCCAGCCGATCGTCGCGACATTGCTGATCGTCCGGGGCGTGGCAACGGGCTCGGCCGCCCCTGCCGGCGCCGCGAGAAGCAGCGCCGACAGGCAGGCGACCAAGTACGCGCAAAGAAGCGTGACTCGGATCATTCCGGTTCCAAAGCAGCGGCGGGCGACGGGCCCGCCTCTCCCCATTCCGCGATCAGTTGATCGTGACGCGGAACAGCACGGTGCGGGTGTCGCCCGCAGCCAGGGTCGGAATGGTACCGCTGACCACGCCCGAGGCGTGACCGCCGGCGATCGCGCCGTCGGCATTGCAGGTGCCGCTGGTCACGGTGCCGTTGACCTTGACGCCGAACGAGGCATCGTAGGCCGTCTGCCCGGGCAGGGTATCCGAAAGGGCGACGTTGGTCGCGCTCGCGCTGCCCGCGGCATTGGCCACGCTGATGCAATATTCGACGACCGCGCCCGGGATGAGCTTGGGGTTGGTCGTGCCGTTCAGCGGATCGCTGATCACCCGGCTGGTCTTGGTGGCGGTCAGGTTCGCGGCGAGGATCGTGTAATCGTCCTCGTCGAAGTGGATGCCGTCGCGCGCCGTATTGCCGTCCGCATTGGTGTCGGCGAACACGGTGTCGACTCCGGCGGTGTTGGCGCCGGCGGTCTGAGTGACGGTGGCGCCCAGCGAGCCCGCGGCGGTCGCTTCCGACGCGGTTCCGGTCAGGCGCACGCCGGCGACATCGCCGCTCGAGCGGCCGAGCGGAACGTCGGCGAGGACGAACACCCGAATGCTGGCGTCGGCCGCGACCTGATCGAGATAGGTGATCAGGGTATCGGTGCCGCTGTCGTAGCTGCCGTTGCTGTTGCTGTCCTGGTAGAGCCGCAGGTTCGACACGTCGAAATTGTCGGTGCCGCCATGCTCCGCCGTGCCGCCCGAACGATTGCTCGCCGCCAGGGCGAAATCGAGCGGAGCGTTCGACGTGTTGGTCACCATGAAGGCGGTCACCGCGGCCGACTGGCCCGGCGACACCTGCGTGGTGGCGCTGCCGTCCTCGGCCACGGTGAAGTTGACCTTGCGGTCGACCGTGAAGCTGTTCGAGGCGGAAACGCTGTTCTGGTTGACGCCGCCGACCTGAAAATTGACGGTGACGTTGTTGGTGATGGTGGAACCGGCGGTCGTGCCGGCCGCGAAAGCGGGCATAGCCGTCCCCGCCGCGACCGCGAGCAGGCTCGCCGCCGCGCCTGAGCGCAAATATCTGTTCATGGTCCTGGTCCTGGTCCGTTTTTGACTACGAGTTGCGCGCGCCCTTCCCCACCCCCGCTGGCGCCGCTTCGCGGGTTTCGAGGCTTTATTTTACAACGCCTCTGAATCTGAGCTCGCCCTGGCCGCCGGCCGGAATCGGCTGCGCGATTCGCCAGCGGATGTGAGTGACGTCGGCGGCCGCCGCCGGACGGCTGGTGCCGTCGGCATTGCGGACGCTGAGCGCCGCCAATTCCCCCCAGCTTCGCCCGCCGTCGACGGAAAGAATCGAGCCGGCACTTTCGGCGCTGACGTAGCTTACCGATTCGGGGATCGGGTTGGTCACCACGAAATCCGTCGCCGGGCCGGCGGCATCGTTGCGATAGCGGAGCACGAACACGAGCGGATCGCCCGGCGTCACCACTCCGGGCGCCTCGAGCGAGACCCGGCGCTGGCCGCCGGCGTCGGTCGCGGTCCGCTCGACGAAAACCTCGCTGTTCAGCGCGACCTGGCTCTGCGCCAGAGCGGGCGCGGGCACCAGGAAGGCGAGCAGGAAAAGCAGGAACCTCATTTCATACTCCTTCAATCGATCGCAACCTGGAAGGTGACGGTTCGGCTCGCGCCGCCGGCAAGGGTGCCGAGGCGGACGGCGATGCCGGCGCCGGTAAATTCGCCGGCATCGGCGTCGGCGGCATCGGTCAGGCCGGATCCCTCGAACGTCAGCGTGCCGGGCCGGTAGGTCGTGCCGGCGGGGATCGCGTCGGCGATCCTGAGGCCGGCGAGGCTGCCCGAGCCGCTCACCGTGGCGACGAGCCGGTAGGTGACGATCGAGCCCGGCACCTGGCTGCTGCCGCTGAACGGATCGACGACGGTCGCGCTCTTGACGAAGGCGACGCTGGCGGCCGAGACCTTATAATAGCCGTCGTCCTCGGCATCGGCGCCGGTCGCTCCGACGACGGCGTTGCCGCCGCCCTGGCCGAGGCCGGGGAAGCTGGTCCCCGGCGCGCCCGAACCGGTCGCCGCGACCGCGACGAGATCGATCCGGCCGCGCTGCGCGTCGCCCGCGCCCGCGGGAATCGAAGAAAGAACGAAGACGACCGCCGAGCCGTCCGGCGCCAGCACCGGATCGTTGGAGCCCGGGACGTAGACGGTGTCGATGCCGGGCTCGTAGGCGCCGTTGCCGTTGCCATCGAGCACGATCGAGGTCGCGCTCGGATCGAAATCGTCGCCGCCGGCATTGTCGCGCGCGGTGAGGCGGAAGGCTTCGTCGCCATTGCCGGCGTTGGTGACCCGGAAGGTCAGCACCTGGTTCACCGCGGCCGGGGCGACGCCGACATCGCCGCCGTCGGTCCAGGCGACGCCGACGTCGAGAAGCTCGTCGACCGTCAGGCTGACGGTGTTGGACGTGACACTGGCCTCGCCGCCGCCCGGCAGCTCGTAGGTCGCGGTCGCATTGTTGTTGATCACGGTGCCCGCCGGGGTTCGCGCGGCCTCGGCCGGAGCGGCGGCGGCGAGCGCCGTCCCCGCCGGCAATACCGCCAGCCACGCCCGGCGAAACCGAGGGCTCCCCTTCGCAAAACCGCAGGTCGACATTAACCCCCACACCCCTCTCAGCCGGTCGCTTTGAGTGTCCGGTCTAGCCGAAGAAGGTTAACGAACTGCGGTTAATACGGTATTCGCCATGACGGCGGGCGGCGCATAAGTTGGCATCCCTCCCGGCATTCGAAAGGCGCGTGCTTCCGCGCGTCGCCGGCAGGATTTCGGAATCGCCGGCGCGTGCGCTATCGCTACGGTGAGACAGTCTCGCTGCAGCGCAGCATTCCGATGTGCATTGCCAGCAGCGCGATGGGATGGATCATTCCATTGATCGCGCAACGAAATCAATGACGTCCGCCAACGGAATCGAAATATCGCTGTCGGCACCGGATTCGCGAATGACGATGTCCTGCCCGGAAAGGCCGGAGACTTCGCACCGATCCTCGCGGACCAGCTCATAGGAAGGACCGCCGGCTCTGTTCCGCCAGGCATAGACGTATCTCGGCGCCGCCGGATTGCGGCTGTCTCCCGCGATGCTCAGCTTCCGAAGATTGGATTGCAGAATGGACTGCCCGCATACGATGACGGGGCGGTTCCGATAGACCAGCTGTCCTTCTGCCCAACGTATATCCCTTTCTCCCTGCGCGTTCGGCGGCCCATGATATTGCGCCACGTCCTGCCAGACCGAAAGGGCCTTCCTCAGGTTGAGTCGCCCGCGCGAATAGACCCGATTGGCAAGCGCGCCGTCCACGTCGACCGACATAATGAGACGCGCCTTGATATCGGGTGGATTGACCCACTCGGCATAAAGGAGCGCTGCCACAAGGCTGACGATTGGTGTCGCGAACGATGTTCCCGAGCGCGCTGTTGGGACGATCGGCTCCGTGGAAGCTCCATTCGTGAGGGTGAATGCGGGGATGGAACATCCCGGCGCGAGCAGATCGACGAAGCGGCTGCCGAACCGGCTGAACGGCGAAATCCGTCCTTCAGCGTCATGGGAGCCGACGGTCACGATAAAGGCGCCGTCTGCGTTCAGAGGGTCGCCGCCCAGCGCTCCGGGCCATGTCAGATTGTCGTCCTCGAATGGCTCGCCAGTATTTCCGGCGGCGGTGATCAGGATAACGTTCCTGCCCGCGTTGGGCAGCGCGTTTATGAACTCCTGCCGGTACTCGGTTGCGAAGACGCTCCCGTTGATGATCGGAATTGTATTGCGGTTGGCATAAGTCAACGCTTCATAAATGGCCCTGCTGCTGAGGTACGAGCCGTCTGAGGCCGGCACTGCCAGGCTGGCGAATATCATCCGGACCGGCAGGTCCAGGCTGTTTCGCTCGGCTTCCAGCCATGGCCCGCCGAGCAGCACTGAGCCGACCTCGCTGCCGTGAAGGCGATTGGGCAAGTTTTCGGGCGGCTGCGCGCTGCTCTCCCCTGTCGCAAGATTGACGCCGTGAAATCGCGGCGCTGCGGAGCTCGGTCCGACCGGTATCCCGCTGCCTTGATAATTCGCCGGAATTGCGCGGCCGACAAAGCCATCGTCGAGGCCAGTGTCGAGGACCAGGACGGGGGCTTGCCTCCGCACCAGTTCGGTAGGCCGGACGCGCCTATTGTTGGCAAGGGCGCGTTCGAGCTCCTGGACCGAAAAGGGCCAGTCGGAAGCGCCACTGCTGCATGCTCCCTCGGGGATGGGCGTATCCGCCACCAGAGTAGCCACCCCGGCGCGCGCGACATCCGCCGCGGGCGAGTTTCCGGCGGAACGCGAGCGTTGCTCTACTTCCGCCAAGGCTTGATCGGCATTCACCCCCTCGCGCAACGGAATCGTCGACCAGATCGGCTCCCGAGGCATGACGATGGTCGTGCTGCCCGGGGCCAGCGTGCGAACATCGAGGCCGGGATTGGCCATCATGAACCGGGCAGCATTTTCGGCCGCGGCAAATCCGCGCCGGGAGCAGATCGGGCGTGCTGCGGAGGTCCATTCTCGGGTCCTTATCAATCCCCATAGACAGGCGAAGCTCATTTCCGGCAGATCGCCTGATCGCGCCGCTTCCAGGGCTCTGGCATCGATCGGCATGCCCCGTTCGCGGAACACGCGCTCGATGGTCTCGCCGATGCGAATGGTGCGCGGCGCGGGCGCTGGAAATCTGGCGCATGCCGGAAAGACATAGGTCGTCCCCGCGGGCAGCGCGTCGAGACTGGCGGCGTCAAGACCGGCATTTTCCCTTAGGAACGCTTCGACATAGGCTGGATCGACGCTGCCACACCTCTCGCTCACCACCGCCCGAAAGGTGCTGCCCGATGGAATTGAGAGTGTGTTCGGGCGCCCGATTCGCGCGATCGTCGCCACCAGGTCGGGCGCAAACGCACCCTTCAGGCGAACGTCGATCGCCGCCGGTTCCGCTGCGAAGGCACTGGCGGCCCACAAGGAGACCGCCAGAGCAGCAGCGCTAGCGGCAGCTGGGAAGCGCATCGATGCCACAGATCTGCACCTGCTTGGAGGCTTTCCATTCCCGCACGAACCGCACCACCAAAGGATAGGCGATCGCGGTCAGCAGCGAGCGCGTCCGAATGTCGCCGCGCGAGTTGACGCCGAACAGGCGGCGCGGACCGTTCTCCCCCTCGCGCAGGAACGCGCCGCCGCCGCTGTCGCCGAAGCAGAGCGCGGCGCCGCCCATGGTCTCTACATAAGCGTTGTCATCCGAAGCCGTCCGGACCGTGCTTCGGCCCTGATAAAGCACACCGCTGGGCCCGCCGCCGCCGACTTGCCGGCACCCATATCCGATCAAGGTGACCGGGCTGTTCACCCCGGGCGCGAGCGCATCGGCATTGAGCGTCTCGAAGGGACGGTTGTTGGGAAGCCTGAGGTCGCCCGCCGCGAGGCACAAGGCGATGTCGAGACGATAGTCGTCGTCATAGCCGTTGTGATGATCGCAGGTCACGGAGGTCGTCTGCGTGCCGATGACGACCGTTCCGGTCGCGCCGGGATCGACGCAGTGGGCCGCGGTCAGCACCACCCGTGGCCCGACGACCGTGCTTGTGCACATGCCTCCGGGCGTGTCGAACCGCAATGTGGCTGGCCAGTCGCTGGGCATCGCCGGCTGGCCGCCGATAAGCTGTGGCGTGGCGTTGCTGGACGCCTCGGGCGGGCGCATCTCGAACGATTGGGCGAAGGCGCCTTCCGAAATTCCGAATGCTCCGGCCAGAGACAACAGGCCGAGCCGGGTTATTTTCATGTTCCTTTTCATGTTTCGTCTCCTTTCAGAATATTCTGCATTGGCGAGACTTCGCCCGTGCCAACGGGTGGTTCGGGCGGGTTATTGGCCCGCGGCAGGCTCCGGTTTGTCGAGAAGCTCGGCGAGCTTGGCGAGCGCCTCCTCCCGCGCCAGCCGGCGCGTGATCGCCGCATTCTCGGCGTCGCGCACCGTGGTTAGGGCAGCGCCGCCGGAATTGATCACGCCCGCGATCGCCGCGCCGCCGCTGGTGGAACCATATTCGAGGGTCAGCGGCGCGCCCTGCTCGTCGAACGTCGCGGCGGCCGACTGCGTGCCGAAGATGCCGCCCCGGCCGATCGGGATCGAAAAGGGTCCCGACAGCTGCGGAACGGAAACGGTCTCGCGCTTTGATATAGCGCCGGCGCCGGTCGCGAGCGGGCAGGCATTGTTCTGCACCGGCGCGCTGCAGGCGTTGACGACAACGGTCACCGGCACGGGGCGCCGGTAGAAAAGGTAGGGCGTCGATTCACCACTGGCCGGGAAGGGCCGAGCGTCGCCCGCGAGGGCGTCGAAAATGGCACGGTCGGGAGTGAGCGTCGCCAGATAGCCGAAGCGGCCGCGGACGTCGGCGGTGTTCAGGCCGCGCTCGAGCGCGGCACGCTCCTCCGTGAACCACTCGCCATAGGCGACGCGATCGATCCCCTTGGGCTGCGACGAGGACGTCGCAAAGTCCGGCCGATCAGGGTCGAACCGCGCCGACGTCTCCAGGGTCAGCTCGCCCACCACGTCCGCCAGTTCCGCGGTGAGCTCGGTCAGGACCCGGGCCGCCGCTTCCGACTCCCCGCCGGTCGCGATCCGGGACCGCAGACTTTCGAGCTCGGTCTCGATCCGGTGCATCTGCCCAACCCGCTCCTCTGTCTGCGGGTTGCAGGTGAGCCGCGATTCGCTGACGGCTCTGGTCGTGGGGATCGCCGGGACGCCGAAGCCGAAGCTGGCGACGGTGCTCGCCAGTCCGATCACTGCCGACAGGACTTCTCCGCCCTGCCCTTCGGTCGTGGCGTTGAACGACGACAAAGTGCCGTCCGCCCGCAGCCCGAGCTTCGTCGTACGCGCTGCAAGGAAGCCGCTACGCGCATCGACGGCGATGAAGCGTTCGGGATCCGGCCGCGCCTTGCCGTTGATGACGATGTTTGTCGCGATATGCGGCACCGGATCGTCGGCGGTCGGACATCTGAGGATCAGTTCCTGCACGACCGCGCCGACGCGCACGCGCGGCAGGAAATAGCCCAGCTCGCGGGGTTGGGGCTGCGCCTGCGCGACGGTTGGGAGGGCCGCCACCAGGCTGGCGCCCGCCAGCATCCAGCGCTTATTCCGTGTCATTGCAAATCCTCCTCTGCTATTGTTTGTTCGACGAGACCGTTTTTGCAGCTTTGTGACTTTTCCATCGCTCCTTGCGCCCCGGGATTGTCGCCGAGACTGCCAGCACTCACCTTGATCGCCACCTGACCGACGTCGGTGGGATTGTCGGCCGGCCCGATCTGCCCGCGCCAGCGCGACGGATTCTCGGTCGAAGGGAATGTCTCGAGACGTTCGCACCGGACATCTCGGACGGTGATCGTCGCGCCGTAAGCGATGCCGGGTTTATCGGTGGCGATCGCCCGCCAGGCGATAGAGAAGCTCAACGGAGCCTGCGCTCCATCGTCATTCCAGAGTTGCCGCCAAACCGCCGAATGGGCGTCCTTCAATCCGAACGGGACCATCCGCGCATTCATACCGCGGTAAAAAATGAGTTCCGCCTCGTGCAGATAGACATGGGGATCAAGCGTCAGTTCGATATTGAGCGGACCCATGTGCGGGTGCGCTCTCAGTTGAATGCCTCTGAAATTCAGTCTCTCGACCGAGGTGGTAGATTGCCCTGCGTCCACAAGCCGGGCAGATCCATTTTGCTTTGTTTTGATCATTGACGTCCCGCTTAGTTGCTCTTCGGCCTCTTGATTTCCGCTTGGAGCGGACACTGCAGGAGGCCCATTGAGGTCCCTCCAGGAAGTAACAGGGTCGGGATTCGACTTCGCGTTAAACAAGCGTGAAAACGGCATTCCGGTCCGGCATGAGAAAGGGCAGCGCGCTAAGTGGCGTTGAGGGCGAACTATTTTCGCTCGCGGACCGGTTCGTTTTCGCGCCTCCCTGGAGCCTTCGTCAAAAAAGCGTGAAAGCCGATCATGCTAGGTGCAACGCTTCGGATTTCGTATACAGTCCGGCGGGCAAAAGAGCTTGAAGGATGGTCGCAATTATGGACCACCGCGCAGTCGACCCTCTCATTCGTCTTCGAATATTGGGCCCGGTCGAGGCACTGAGCTTCAGCGGCGAAAACGTCTTGCCGCGGGGCCGGAAGGCGCAGGCAATTCTTTGCTATCTGGCCTTGTCCCCCGAAGAGTTCGTCTCCCGTCAGCGACTGATCGGTTTGCTGTGGAGCTCGCGCTGGCGTGAGCAGGGGCGCGCGAGCCTCCGGCAAAGCCTTCTCGAGCTTCGCCAGGCGCTCGGACCGGGCCATCCGACTCTGCTCCGAGTCAGTCGGGACCGCGTCAGTCTCGCCCGCGAAAGGGTCTGGATCGATGGGGTTACGGCGAGGGCGGACGCTCCCCAGGCGACGCCGGTGCGCGCGGCGCAGCTGGATCGGCTGCTGGAGACTTTGGTGGGGCTGGATCCATGTTTCGATGACTGGATCGCGCAGTGTCGGGAGGCCCTCCGCCACGATGCTGCTTCACGGGCGGGGGAGACGCCCGAGCTCGACCGGCCGAGCGCCGCAGCCGGTCCTCCGCTGGCTCCCGAGGGCGACGCAAGGACAACCGGGAGAGACGGCGTTCTGCTTTCGGTTATCCCGATCCTTCCGGTCGGCTCGATGGACATCGAGGACTTTCTCGCTCCCGCACTTACACAAGAGCTCGTCACCGCTCTGGCGCGCCTGCGCTGGTTGAGCGTCCGGTTTTCAACTGAGCCCTCCGGCGCGGACTATGTGCTCGAGGGCTACATGAGCCGCCTCTCGGACGGTCTGCGTCTCGTCCTCCGATTGATCGATCGCCGGGATCGGGGCATCATTCAGTGGACCGGCACGATGGAGCTCGCCTGGCCGTTGCAGCCGGGGTCGCTCGGCGAGGCGGTGGAGCATGTCGTCGAACAGCTCGACCCCGAGATTCTGGCCATCGAAACGCGCAAGATCCTTCGCCGCCCGCCCGCGTCGCACGACAGCTACGAATGCCTGTTGCGTGCAATCCCCCTCCTCTATCGATTTGAGGAAGACGCTTGGCGGCAGGCGACCGGCTTGCTCGCCAGTGCCTGCGACGCCGATCCACAGCATGGGCGCGCCTTCGCCTTCTCGGCCCTTTGCCGCGTGACGGGTCTCGCGCAGGGTTGGAGTGGCGACAGCGGCGCCGATACCGCCAAGGCGGACCGGGATGCGGCTCACGCCATCGCCTGCGATCCCCGCGACTCGCTCGCGCTCGCAATCAGCGGCCATATTCAATCGTTCGTCCACCACGATTTCAGATCCGCCCTGACCCTGTTCGAGCGTGCGATCCGCGCCAATCCAAGCTGCGGAGTCTCTTGGGGCTATTCGAGCCTGACGTTCGCATATCTTGGCCGCACGGACGAAGCGACGCAACGCTTGGCGCGCGCTCAGGCCATCATGATCCACGATCCTTATGTGAGCTTCATTGATTCCTTTTGGGCTGTCATCGCTTTCTTCGCGCACGACTGGCCCCGAGCGATTGCCGTCGCTCGTCGGCACCTCCAGCTGCGGCCGAGCTTTGTCGCCATGCGAAAGCTCCTCATCGGGTCTCTCTGCCATTGCGGGCAGATCGATGAGGCGCTGGCCGAGGACCACCGCCTCCGCGAGCAGGAAGCCGACTTCAGCTGGTCGATGCATCTGGACCTCTATCCTTTCGGACGGAGCGAGGATCGGGCCGCGACGACGCTGGCACTCCGGCAGGCGCGACTGATTGACGAACCGCTCCCGCGCACAACGATCACGGCGGGCTCGGTGCCCGCATCCTTGAGCATGGCACCGCGCGCTCGCTCCGCCACTGTGAACAGCGTTCAAATCCCTTGATCAGGAGAAAGGCAATGGCAGGTCGCGATACAAGGAAGCTCGCCTATCCGCCCTACGGCTACATGGTGCTGGAGTGGGAAAAGCTCACCCGTAAGCCCTTGGCGGCCCCACCGGCATGGAAAGGCAAGCTCACCTACGGTCAATGGCGAGACAAGATGGTCGAGCTTCTCAGCCACGTGCTGTGGCCCCGGTACGGAGCCGGAGCATGGCACGGGCCGGCGACCAAGTTCATGGACCAGATTACCGATGATGACTTCGAGCTCTTCGAGGTCTTTCGACCGAAGATCAATGAGGAGCTGACCTTCGGCGACGAGAAGACCAGCCAATATCAGCTGTTCATCCTCGAGGACGAGGCCGACGCGATCGACGCCGACGGCACGGTGAAGCTGGACCGCAGCGTTGACGTGATTCTCCGCAAATACCTCGCAAACAAGGCCAGCAAGAGAATCGTCGACCACCTCGCGTCCGGCTACAACGTCGGTCTCGCCGCGAAGGCGGGAATTGTGGATCTCGATCTTAAGAACGACATGCAGCGGCCCCGGGCCTACCAGGTCGCTTTTCTCAAGGGGATACGTTTCAGCCATCAACACGCGAAGTCGGCGGTGACCCCATCGATGATCAGCGGCCACTGCCTCGAGATGTTGATGGGCGGGCTCTCAACCTTCCTTCGCGCCCGCGAGCTTGGCTGCTCCGACGCGGCCCTCGATGCGATCGCCCAGCATACCGTGGATTGCGGCGATCGCCGCGTCTACGCGGGCGTGCACTACGCAAGCGACAACATTTCTTCTTGGCTCACCGGGCTCCTCCTTGCGCCGCTTGTTTCCCGCTGCAAGGACGGACAGGATTGGCTCTGGAAAGCGATCAGCGAAATGAGTGTGGTCTATCGCGAGATCAGCAAAGCGATCCAGCATGGCAAGGGGGACAGCTACAAACCCTCTATGACGCTCCTGCAAGCCATCGGCACGGGCGAGATCGAGGACGTCGATGAGGCCCTTGCAAGCGTGAAGTGCGCGCCACCAGCCTCCATCCGGTCCCTGGCGGAGTTCGCGCCGGCGGCAACCCCGACGACGGCGCCGTCCCCGGTGATCGACGAACGCCGACGGAACGGGAAGCGCGCGAAGATCGAAGACCCCCGCCGCGGCGCGAGCGCGTAACGCTAAGCGGGCCATGATCGGGTTAGACGTCGATGCGTAGCGGCGGGCGCGGTTCTCGATCCGGGCGAGGCATGGTGGACGAATGCTGCGGCCGGGCGGTTTCCGGAATCGCCATCATGGCCAGCGCGGCGATCGCCGCCGCGCCGGTCATGTACCAGGCCGGAGCCGTCGGGTTGCCCGTCGCCGCGTCGAGCCACGCCACGACAAACTGCGTCGAGCCGCCAAACACCGCGACGGAAAATGCGTAGATAAGCCCGAGGCCGCGGGACCGCCCGGAAGGCGGCAGACCTTCTGCAAGCGCCGCGAGGGCGGCAGTGATCGCGATGGCTGCACAACTCCCCACCAGAGCCGTCCAGGCGACCAGCATCCCCAGGGTCTTGGCGGCTACCACCAGGTGGAAGCCCGGGAATGCGGCGACCAGCAGGAGCAACCATGGACCGATCATGATCCGCTTGCGGCCCAGTCGGTCCGAAAGCCAACCTCCCAACGGGCTGCAAACGAGGCCGCACAGCCCCAGTGTCACGGTCGAGACAAAGCCCAGGCCCGACGGCAGGCCAAGGGTGGAGCTCGCATAGGTGCCGACGTAGATCGTGACGTAGGTTACGACCGCGCTGCCGGCAAGGATAAGCAGTCCGCAGACAATCAGTCTGCGAGGGGGCCCGCTGCTTGTCGAACCATCCCTCTTGGCTGGCAGAGTTTCAGGAAGGGACCGACGCAGGCCGTAGCCGATCGGCAAAATGGCGGCGCCAAGCAGGAAGGCAAGACGCCAGCCCCACTCTTCCAGTGCGGGCGCAGTCAGGAGAGTCGCCAATGCGACGCTCACCATGCCAGCGGCGACGATCCCCACGTCCTGGCTGAAATATTGCACGGAAACATAGAGGCCGCGTCGTTTCGCAGGAGCGACCTCGACCAGAAAGGCCGTGCTCGGCCCTAGTTCGCCGCCCAGCGCAAATCCCTGCATCAGTCGAAACAGTACGACCAAGACGGGCGCTGCGACCCCGATCTCAGCGTGACCGGGGCTCGCTGCCAGCCCCAGCATCGCAATGCCCATCAGGATGAAAGAGAGCTGCATCGCGGTTCGGCGGCCCGAACGATCTGCGATGCGCCCGATCACGATCGCGCCGAGCGGCCGCATCAGGAACCCCACTCCGAATGCGGCCAGGGAGGCAAGCAGACTGGCTGTTTCACTCTCGCCGGGAAAGAAGGTCCTGCCAATCTCGGCCGCGAAGAGCGCATAGATGAGGAAATCGTAGACCGCGATGCCATTGCCCGCCGCGACCGCTGCGACCTGCCTCAGCTGCACGGAGGGCGCGGATTGCGGTGCATGACCGGCTCCGTCGCTCACGATGGCGGAGTCCTGCGCTCATCTTGCCCGGCGTACCGCAACTCTGTGCCCTGCCCTTCCTCCCCCAATCCCACCGTTTCCGCCCGCTCCGGACGCTGCGGCCGGGGCGCGGAGGGAGCCGCCAAGAAGAAAGCCGGACGGAATAGCACGGACGAAATGGTTACATTTTGGCGATCGGCCCGGCAAGCGCACCGGCGTCATCCGCGCGAGTTCGCCCGCGAGACCGACGGGGTTCCTCCGGGGCCGATTTAGGCGCTCCCGCATTCACCGTTCAACGGGGGCGTAGGCGCGGCGAAGCACATACCGGAGGGCGAGAAACGGCAGCGCCTCCAGCGTGAAGCTGTGGAACTTGAAGAATAGCTCGGCCACGGGAAACTGATTCTGTAGGTTTAGGAGATGTTTCTCTTAATAATTGTCGAACTAGGCTATAATTTGAGTGCAATACGCCAGCTTATCTTCTCAAGGTTATAGATAGGCATCCATTATCAATGCATGGTCGCAGCGTCGCTGCTTTATAGAACTCCTGGAACACGAGCATTATGCTCGCGAGCCCGAATGACAAAAGCGACCAGGCACGGTAGTTCACCTTGCCCTTTACTATGACACCTTCTTCGATTGCTAACAGTTGTGTAATAATGCTGCGCCTGCCTCGCATATTTTGGGGGGGTCCGGTGCATGCGTTGTTTGCCCGCCGTTGCTGAGGTAAGAGTTTTTGTTCGCCGAAGCCGGTGTTGGGGAGAAGGCAGGAAGATGGGCTGGATCAAGCAAGCGCCGTTCAGCGGCACTTTGCGCGGCCTCGGTGTTCGGCCGGCCGGCGCCGGCCACGGCGGGGCAAGAGACGCAGTCCGATTTGGCGGCCAATGCTGACCGACATCATCGTCGGCACCTGCTGGGCGCTGGCGCCGCATGCGCCCGACCCGGCGGCGGGGGAGCCCTCACTAGCGCCGACCAACGCCATGATCGTGGTCACAGCGCCGGTGACGGGCGACCGGGTGCTGCCTCCAGGAATCACGCTCGGTTCCGAGGCGTTGATCGATCGCCAACCCCGTAGCGCGGCCGACGCATTGCGCGGTTTGCCGGGCGTTTCGGTCCGCTCCAATTCACGCGGCGAGACCGTGCCGCGCGTGCGCGGATCGGAGGAACGCCAGACCGCGGTCTTCCTTGATGGCGCGCCTCTCGTCGTGCCCTGGGACGGACGCATCGACCTGGGCCTGATCCCGGCCGGCCTGATCGGCCACATTGAGATACGCAAAGGCGTGGTGCCGATCGAATATGGCACCAACGCCGTCGCTGGCGTGGTCGATCTGCAATCGCGGTCCGGAGGCGGGGGTTCGAGCGTCTTCGGCGCCGCCCAGGTCGGGACTTTCGGAATCGCCGACGCCAGCTTCGTGCTGGTGGCCGACGTCCGCGGGGCCGACGTGACGCTCGCCGGCAGCCGCCAGAGCCAGGACGCGGCGCGCGTCGCCGATCCAGGCGCGCTGCCTTACAGCCAGGCCGGCGGACGCCGCCGCACCAACACGCGAAGCGACGCCGGGAGCGTGTTCGGCGCCGTCCGCGGCAATTTCGGCCCGGTCACGCTGCGCGCCAGCGTGCTCCATTTTAGCGCGCGGCGCGGCATCGCGCCGGAATCCGACCGCGACCCGGCGGTCTTCGTCCCGCGTTACTGGCGCTATCCGGACATCGACCTGACCCAGGCCACGATTGCCGCTGAAGCCCGCCTCGCCCCGGGGGCGATGATCCGGGTCGTCGGCTGGCGGCAATGGTTCGAACAGTCCATCGAGGCCTACCGCAGCGTCGACTATGCCGCGCTGCGCAGCCGCGAGCAGAATGAGGACGATACCATCGGCGCGCGCCTGACGCTCAGCCATCCGGCTGGCCCCCTTCGGGTGCGCTGGAGCATGTCCGCCCAGACAACCACCCACATTCAGGTCGACACCGCTTTCCCACCCGGTACGCCCGGGCCGCCGCTTCGCTATCGCCAGAACCTGCTCAGCCTCGGCGGCGAGGCCGATCTGCGGCTTGGGCAAGCGACGATGTTGACCGCAGGCATCGGCTATGACCGCTCGGCCAATCCGCTCACCGGTGACAAGCCGATGCAGCCGGCGGCCGATGCCGTCGCCTTTTCGACCCATCTGCGCCACGGCTTCGGCGACCAATGGGTACTGACCTTGTCTGCAGGCCGGCGGACACGTTTCCCCTCGGCGCGCGAACTCTTCGGCGAAGCGCTCGGCCGTTTCCTCCCCAATTTCGACCTGCGCCCGGAAACCGCCTGGCTCGCCGACGCCGAGCTCACCTTTCGGAGCAGGGCGGTGACGGCTACGCTCAACCCCTTCCTGGTCCGTGGCATCGACGGGATCGGACAACGCGTGGTCCGGATCGGCAACCAGTCTTTTCGCCAGCGCTACAATCTCGACGGCGTGACCAGCATCGGGATCGACGGCCTGCTCCTGGTGTCGGCCGGCGAATGGACCGCGGAGCTGACCGGCACTGTCCTCAGCGCCCGTGCCGACCCCGGGTCGGCCGCCTTCCGCCGACTCGTCCAACGCCCGCGTTACGAGGTCACGGCCGCCGTCGACTGGGCTCCCGCGCAGGCCTTCGACGTGCGCGTCGAGCTGCGCCTTACCGGCGCCGCGGTCGATCTCGCTCCCGATGGCGGCCAGGCGCGACTGCCGCGGTCGACCGAAGTCAACCTGCGCGCCAGCGTCCCGGCCGTCCGCTTTGCCAACGGCTGGCAGCTTTCGCTGACCGTTGCGGCCGACAATCTGACCGACGCTCGGATGCTGCCTCAACTCGGCCTTCCGCTGCCCGGGCGCACGATCCGCCTGGGTATGCGCGTGCGCTAGGAGGCGTGATCCACTTGTCGCTCGCTGCGGTGCCCGCCGCTCAACGCACCGGCTTCGGAAATCTGGGAATTGCCGCGGAATCATTGGTCAACACCGCAGCCCGGCATGGCCGGCTATCCCGCTTCAGGCGCATTCGCCGGCCCTCTCTTGCGGCTCTTACTCGGATTCGAGCCTGCGAGCGCCGCCCATGCGAGGGCCCAGTGATCGGCGGCTCGATGAGACCGGTTTGGGTGGCGCTTCGATTGATTCCAGCGGAACTGTCCGTTTGAGTGCCGTACTGCAGCTGTGGGGTGTCACCGATGAAACGGAATTTGCCGGTTCTCTTCGCGCTTTGGATCACGAGCTGCGCGAGCGCCATGAGCGCGGAGGGATCTCCCGGCCCGGCCCGGTTCAGGGGTCCAGATGGCGAGATCGCCATATGGCTCGCAGAGGGGCGAATCGCCCTTCCGGACCGTAGCGACATAGCATTGCGCGACTGTTCGGCTGATGCCCTTTACTGCCTGTCGGGACCGGGATTTTCTCTCGTTCTCCCCAAGCGCTGTGCGGCCCTGGCCAATTCTTCGTGGACGGTTGGATCGGTCTCAACCCGAATGATAAGCATCGAACCGCACTCAAGCAGGATCCTCGTTGCCAGCGACGCAGCGCCCGACTTCGCATTTCTCGTCGCCCCGCGAGGGGGTGTCAAAACAATTTACTACGACCGGGAAAGGCGGGGCCTTTTCGGTCCGGGGAACGGCTGGGGAAGCCTCGGATTCGCGCGCCTCGGACAGCTTATTTACCGCAAGGGCTCCGGAACGCCTGTTTTGGCATGCGCCTGAGGCCGGTAAATGGCGCGCCTTGTCCGCCTGTCGCGCGAATCGCGCCACCTGCAGCGATATGGCGAACGGCCGGCGCGCCGTCGTGATCGACGCCAACGGCAACCGGATCCGGATCACCCGTCCGGACGGGGTCCGGTTTACCTCCGCTTACGCCGCGGCGAACCGAATGGTCGACATTTTCGAGAACGACCCGGTCCGGGAATGACGCCGCTATTCCGGACCTATGCGAGAGACCCGGAATCGACCCAGGTCAGCGGAATGGCTGGCGCGCCCGGCAGGATTCGAACCTGCGACCCCAAGCTTAGAAGGCCACCAAGGCCGCTTCAAGGGATTCTTAAGATAGCTTATCCTTCGAGATCAATGGCATAGCGTCTCACCCGCCGCCAGCAAGTCTCGGCCTCCACTTCCCAATAAGTTCACCCCCGATTGAACCACGCCGAGGCCGATCGCTTATCGGACCTCACCTTCGCGTGTGCGGTGGAATGTCCTGCAATCGACGCTTTGTGCCCTCACACTGAGTAGGTCCCGCACGAGATCTTGTTAAAATAAAGCAAGGCAGCCCATCATATCCTTATCACTGCCTTTACCTCCTTAGGAGTGCTATTCTCCTTGCGCTGTTGACTCGCGCGCGACTCCATGTTTTCTTCCGATTATCAGTGCACGCTCACGATCTGCGGAGCAGGTGGGGGGGTATATGCGTGCTCGTATCGTCCTGGCGACGCTCTGCCTGCTGGCCAGCCCTTTACAGGCGCAATCATATCGCGTCGTCCCCCCGGCAAGAGAAGGCATTACGCCGTTTCAGGCGGGCGCGGTTCGCGATTCCTTTGTCGAATGCGCCGCGCCATTCGGCGGCGACACGGTCTTCGCACTGGATTCGTCGCAGAAACTTTGGGCGGTGCAGCGGCGGCTGCGGCGAATAGCGGGGCTAGAGGACAGCGACATTGCCCAGTTCGCCGCGGATCGCGAACGCGCCTTCGCCAGTACGGCCGCGATGCGCAACACACTCCTGCGCACGTCCAACGTTCATCCGCGGATGAAGCAGGCGCTGACCGACCTGCCGCCTCCCCGGCCCGGCTCCGAAGTGCAGCGCCTCCAGGTGCCGACGTCGCCGGTGGGCGGCGCGGCTCCCGACGATCGCTTCGCCTCGCTCAATCGGGCGCTGTCCCGGGCTCGCGCGACGATCTGGCGCGAGGGGCTCGCGACGACCTTCCTCGCGGCGGTAGTGACCTGTTCCTACGATCTGTCCGAATTGCCCACCCAGGTCACCGATCGCCGTTCGCGGCGGATGATCGTCCTGCCGGCCGAGCCGACCGCCCGGGAAGGCGCGGCGCCGGACTGGCCCGCCTTCACCCGCGTCTCACTCTACGAGCTGATGGACAATTTTGGCCACGAGGTCGAGCTCGGCCAGGCAGCCCCCCAATGATCGCCGGCAAGCGTCCTCCGCTCAGGCGAGCTGCCGTCATCGCCGCGCTGTTCGTCTCGCTGCCTTTGTCTGGCTGCCTGCAGCCCCGGCTCAAGCGGCTCGAGATCGCGCAGCTGGAAACGCAGCTTGCAGGCATGCGGGATACCGAGGCCTTCCTCCGCACCAGCCCCGCCCTCGGCCGCGATTACGACGCTCGCTTGTTCGTCCGCGGCGACCTGTTCAACCGCTTCCTCGCCGGCCTTTCGAATTACACGATCAACCTGGAAAAGCCGCGTGGCGCGCGGATCATCATCCAGCGCACCGAGCTCACGTTCGAGGATGGCCCGCCGCAGGTCACGATCGCGGTGCGGGCGATCGATCGCAGCGGCCGGGTCGAGGTCAATCTGCGGATGCGCGCCGATCTGATCATGACGGTCGATCAGGCGCAAAGCGCGTTGAAGCTCAGGTTCAACGTGCGCGAGGTCGTGCCCGACGTTCGGCTCAGCATCTTCCGCCTGCGCCAGCTGTGGTTCGTCAGCCAGTTGCTGCGCCTGGGCGGGCAGGCCTATGCGGACAGCCTGCCCGACACCACGATCCCGCTCCAGGCCGATCTGCCGATCGCCTTCGATCCGGAGCCGCGCTCGACGATCCAGCTTGGCGATCATGCGCAGGTCCTTGTGAACCAGACGCTGCCGCACTTCTCGCTTCACTATCGATACCGGTCGACGCGGGTGATGACGCTGGCCGACGGCATCCACGTGTTCTTCGCCCTGGAGCGCTTGCAATGAGCACCCACGCTAAGCGGATTGCCAGGCTGGCGACGCTCGGCCTCGCGGCCGCTGCGGCCGCCGGCTGCGCCACCCCGGAACTCGATCGCCGGATCGCGGAGCTGCGAGCCCAAATCCAGACCGAGCGGGAAGTCCTTGCCCCGCTCGCGCAGCCGTATCGCGGCCTGCAGGGAAAGGACGTCCAGGCCGACGTCAGCGGCCGCCCCCTCCGTGAGGTGATCGACCGCTTCAACGGGCTGAGCGTGTCGGACCGCACCATGTCGCTGCGGTCCTATCAGGCCTCGGGCTATTTTGCCCGGGGCTGGACGGACTGCCCCTGGCCCTTTCCAGGCCGCATCGGCTACGAGGTCAGGACCGCCTTCGACGAGGCTTTCTTCCTCATCATCTACGTTGACCATATCGATCATAGCTGGAACGCCAATGACGGGCTGGCCTTCCGGCTTCAGCGGACATTCGGGGCCGGCGGCCTGCTGGTCGGGGTGCGCACCGAGCTGTGCGGGATCATTACCGATCTCCCCTTCGGTCTCGCCGCGATCATAGCAGGCGCGAACTCTGCCGCTGGCCACACCGAGGTCGAGCCCATCCCCAATGAGGGCATCCGCTATCGCATCAGCCTCACCCAGCCGATCTACATGTACGCCATTGTCGTGACGCCCTTCTTCTCGGCGCACGTGCCGGCATGGTTCAGGATGCGGCTCACCCAAGGGATCATCCCGAATATCATGGGAAGAGAAGGGGTGGTCCAGATCACGCGCAACGGCGAGGAGCGCCGCTATGTCTTAAACATCCGGCTCGACAGCGCCGGCTTCCTGGATGAAGGGCTGAGGGTTGCCGGGCCCGTCGAGGTCCAATGGCAGACGGCGGCGGCCGCTCCGGAAGGCGCTGTGACATCGCCGGATGCTTCTGTCTTGAATGGCACCACCAACACCGCGGCTGCCGACGGTGCTAGTGAGACTCAGTCGGCGCTTCCGCTGACGCCCGCGGCCGCCCCCGCCGCCGCGCTCGAGGATTCTGCTCCAAACCTGGCCGGTTCGTCGTCGCAGTGAGCGGCTTGGCGGAAGCTGGGGCCTGAAACGGGCGATTCCAGATATGCGCGAGCCATGCAATCGATCCATGACGCCCCGAGACATGACACTGGAGCCGAGCCGGAAGTTACCTATGTGTTACTTGACGCTGCGCTAGGTAACAAAAAAATGGCGGAAAACTGGCGCGCCCGGCAGGATTCGAACCTGCGACCCCAAGCTTAGAAGGCTCGTGCTCTGTCCAACTGAGCTACGGGCGCGTGGCTGCCGCTCTAGACCGAAACGGTGAAGATCGGAATTCCGATTCGGCCGCCCCGGCCGCTATGATCCGCGGCGGGAGGACGACTGCAATGGCCAAGCAAAGAAAGCTGACCGCCGGTGAAATCGCGCTCGCCCGGGCCGCTTTCGCCGCCAAGATCGACTATAAAAAGGTCAGGCTGACGCGACGGACCCGGGATGCAGCCGCTTGCACACGCGGCGTTCGCCAAGGGCAATCCGGCGATCACGGTCGGCTCGGTCGTTTATTTCAAGGATCGCTACAGCGACGACTTTTCCGCCCCGGGGCAGGCGCGCGGCAGCTTCATCCACGAGATGACCCATGTCTGGCAATATCAGGCGATGGGCATGCCGGTCTTCTTCGCCCGCTACGGCGCGGAATTCATCCAGGCCGAGGGCAAGCCCGACGACATGTACAAATATAAGGAAGAGACGGACGGTTTCGGCGACGCGATGCTCGAGGCGCAGGCCGAGATGGTCCAGCATTACAGCGAGGCGGTCTGGGCGAACAACGCCGCGAAGAAGGCGCGGATCGCCAGGAATCTGGCCGACAGCGGGGTTTACGGGCTCTAGCGGCCCGCCGATAAGGCGCCGTGGACAAAACCGGCATCGAGGCGGTCGACGCGGCGGCGCTGGCCGGCCGGCCGCTCCGCCATTTCGATTTCGTGATGGCGGCGTTCGTCACCATCCTTCTCCTTTCCAACGTGCTCGGCGCGGGCAAGGTGGCGGTGATCGCTCTGCCCGGGATCGGCGCCTGGCCGTTCGGCGCCGGCATCCTGTTCTTCCCGATCTCCTACGTGATCGGCGACGTGCTGACCGAGGTTTACGGCTATGCGCCGCGCCCGGCGCTGCATCTGGGCGGGCTTTGCCGCCTTGCTGTTCATGGCGTTCATGGCCTGGGTCGTGGTGGCGCTGCCGCCGGCGGCGGGCTGGACCGGCCAGGCGGCCTATGAGCAGGTGTTCGGCCAGGTGCCGCGCATCGTCTTCGCCTCGATCCTCGCTTTCTGGGCCGGCGAGTTCGTCAATTCCTACGTGCTGGCGAGGATGAAGATCTGGACCCGGGCCGGCATCTCTGGTCGCGGACGATCGGCTCGACCCTGGCCGGGCAGGGCGTCGACAGCCTGATCTTCTATCCGCTCGCTTTCTACGGCGCTCTGGGACAATGAGACCCTGCTCATCGTCCTCGCCACCCAATGGGCGCTCAAGGTCGGCTGGGAGGCGATGCTGACGCCCGTCACCTATGCGGTCGTCGGCTGGCTGAAGCGCCAGGGAGGGCGTCGACGTCTATGACGAGGCGACGGACTTCACCCCGTTCCGGGCGAAGGTCTGACGCCGAGCGTCGCGAAGGCGGTCAGCGACGAGACCAGCGCCAGGCCGATTCCGACCAGGGCCGCGCCGTGGAAGCCGGCGATCAGCGCCGCGCCCTGCTGCGACAGCACGACGCCGAGCAAGGCGGTGGCGATCAGGCCGCCGCCGCGCGCGACGGCGCTGTTGAGGCCCGAGGCGGTGCCGACATGGCTGCTCGTCGACCGAGCTGAGCACCGCGGTGGTCAGCGGCGCGACCGCGATCGCCATGCCGGCCGAAACCGCCAGGATCGAGGGCAGGACGCTCGTCCAGTAGCTCGCCGCCGGCGTCGATCCGTGAGCGCCAGCGCGAAGCCGCCGGCGACCAGCAGCGGCCCCAGCGTCAGCGGCCAGCGCGGGCCGATCCGGGCGGCGAGCTTGCCCATCAGCGGCGAGCCGATGGCGATGACGATCGGCAGCGGCAGCAGCGCCGCGCCGGCCATCGATCGCCGGATAATCGGCGCGCCTCGATCAGCGTGTAGGGGAGGAGCAGCATCAGCCCGCCGAGCGCGCCGTAGAGCAGGAAGGTGAAGAAGGTCAGGCCGACGAAGGCGCGCGAGCCGAACAGGGCGAGCGGCACCATCGCCTCGGCGCCGCGCCGCCGCTCGACCCGCAGGAAGGCGAGCGAGCGAGCGCGGCGCCGGCGCCGAGCGCGGCGGCGGCGGCCGGTCCGAGCCGGTCGCTCGCCGACCAGGCGGTGAGGCCCCAGGTCAGCGCGCCGAGGCCGAGCGTCGCCGAGCAGCGCGCCGGCCCAGTCGGGCGGCGGCCGCTCCTCGTTGTCGCTTTCGGGCACGTAGCGCCAGCCGAGCACGATCGCGGCCGCGGCGATCGGCAGGTTCAGGAGGAAGATGAACGGCCAGCCCGGCCCGTCGACCAGCCAGCCGCCGAGCATCGGCGCGAGCGCGCCCGAGATCGCGCCGGCCGCCGCCCAGGTGCCGACCGCGCGGCCGCGCTTCTCGCCGGTGAAGGAGGCGCTCAAGGATGGCGAGGCTGTTCGGCAGCAGCATCGCCGCGCCCAGCCCCTGCAGCGCCCGGCCGGCGAGGAAGACGGCGAGGCTCGGCGCCGCCGCGCAGAGGAGCGAGGCGGCGGTGAACAGGACGATGCCCCCGAGCATCAGCCGCCGCCGCCCGTAAAGATCGCCCGCCGCGCCGCCGAGCAGCAGCAAGGCGGAGAGCGGCAGGGTGAAGGCGTTGATCACCCACTGCACCTCGGCGGTGGCGGCGCCGAAGCTGCGCCCGATCGCCGGCAAGGCGACGTTGAGCACCGAGCCGTCGATGAAGGAGAGGCTCGAGGCGAGGATGCAGGTGGCGAGGACGAGGCGCGGATGCTTCGCGTCGTCACCTTTGCCCGGCGCCGCGGCGCCGTCGCACGGTGCGGGGAGGGTCAGGCTCAACGCGTGCCTCCTCCGGCGCGGCTAGCGGCAAGCGGCGCAGCGCGCAATCACGCGGCCGGTTGAGACGGCCGGCCGCTTTCGATATCTCTCGCTTCGTTTCGCAATCATGCGAGTGGAGACGGTCATGGAGCCGAGCGCGGAGTGCATCAGGCTCATCCAGTCGTTCGAAGGCTGCGCGCGCAAGCAGCCCGACGGGAGCCTCGCCGCCTATCCCGACCCCGGCACCGGCGGCGATCCGTGGACGATCGGCTGGGGCACGACCGGACCCGACGTCGGCAAGGGCGCGGTCTGGACCCGGCAGCAGTGCGACGACCGCTTCCAGGCGGACCTCGGCCGGTTCGCTCAAAAGGTGGCCGCGGCGATCGGCGGCGCCCCCACCACCCAGCACCAGTTCGACGCGATGGTCAGCTTCGCCTACAATCTCGGCATCGGCAACCTTCAGGCGAGCACCCTGCTCAGGAAGCACAAGGCCGGCGACTTTGCCGGCGCCGCCGCCCAGTTCGCGGTCTGGAACAAGGCGGCGGGCAAGGTGATGGCCGGCCTCACCCGCCGCCGCGCGGCCGAAGCGGCGCTCTACAACAGCTGATTCGAGGCGCCGCCGCTCGGGGCGGGGACCCGGCGCTCAGGCGGCCGGCTCGATTTCGTAGCGCGGGTTGGGGCCGTAGCGATTGGCCTCCTCCTCGTCCTTCCACAGCAGCATGACGAGCAGAACCAGAGCGATCAGCATGGTCGGCCAGGTGACGAACCAGGGCGGGTACAGGGGCGGAAAGGTGAAGGGCTGCTGGTCGCGAAGATATTGGCGCCACATCCCGACGCCGAAAACGGGGATTTCGAGCAGCAGCCACCAGCCGCTGCGGCCGGTGTCGTGGAGCCGCCGGACCGAAAGGGCCACGGTCGGGCAAAGCAAGGCGAGGCCGAGCGTCCAGAGGATCAGCTCCTGAGCCAGGGCTCCGAGCGATGCCGTGGCGAAGCTCAGGATGATGTTGATCCCGCAAACCAGGATGTAGAAAAAGACCAGCTCGGTCCGCGTCGAGCGACCCTGAAAATCGGCGTAGCGCCGAAGCGGGGTCAGCGCCCAAGCCAGGGGGCCTTTCACCTCACAGCACCTCGAACAGCCCCGCCGCGCCCATGCCGCCGCCGACGCACATCGTCACCATGACGTATCTGGCGCCGCGGCGCTTGCCTTCGATCAAAGCGTGGCCGGTCATCCGCGCGCCCGACATGCCGTAGGGATGGCCGATCGAGATCGCGCCGCCGTTGACGTTCATCCGGTCGTTGGGGATGCCGAGCACGTCCTGGACGTAGAGCACCTGGACCGCGAACGCCTCGTTCAATTCCCACAGATCGATGTCGTCGACGGTGAGGCCGAACCGGTCGAGCAATTTGGGCACCGCGAAGACCGGGCCGATGCCCATCTCGTCGGGCTCGGTGCCGGCCGCGGCCATGCCGATATAGCGGCCGAGCGGCTTCAGGCCGCGCTCGGCGGCGAGCCCCGCCTCCATGACCACGCAGGCCGAGGCGCCGTCGGAGAGCTGGCTGGCATTGCCGGCGGTGATCATCGCGTCCGGGCCCCATCACCGGCTGCAGGCTCTGCAGGCCCTCGAGCGTCGTGTCGGCGCGGTTGCCCTCGTCCTTGGTGATCGTCACCTCGCTGCTTCGAGATCTCGCCGGTCGCCTTGTCCTTGACCGTCATGGTCGCGGTGACCGGGACGATCTCGTCGTCGAACCTGCCGGCGGCCTGGGCGGCGGCGGTGCGCTGCTGCGATTGCAGCGCATAGGCGTCCTGGCGGTCGCGGGCGATGCCGTAGCGCTTGCCGACCACCTCGGCGGTGCCGATCATCGGCATGTAGACGTCCTTGTGCATCGCCACGAGCTCGGGATCGCCGCCGAGCCGCATCTCGGCGGTCTGCACCATCGAGATCGATTCGACGCCGCCGGCGACGCAGACGTCCATCCGATCGACGATCACCTGCTTGGCGGCGGTCGCGATCGCCATCAGGCCGGACGCGCACTGGCGGTCGATCGACATGCCCGGCACGGTGACCGGCAGGCCGGCGCGCAAGCGCTGCGGTGCGCCCGATCGTCGCCTGCACGCCCTGCTGGAGCGCGGCGCCGATGATCACGTCGTCGATCTCGGCCGGATCGACCCCGGCGCGCTCGACCGCGGCGCGGATCGCGTGCGCGGCCAGGGTCGGCGACGGGGTGGCGTTGAACGCGCCGCGATAGGCCTTGCCGATCGGCGTGCGGGCGGTGGAGACGATGACGGCTTCGCGGTCGGACATTGGCGGTGGTTCCTTCTTTCAGATCCTCCCCCGCATTTGCGGGGGTAGGGGGACCAGCCGTAGCCTTGGCGAAGGCTGGTGGAGGGGCAATCTTCCCGCCTCTTAGCGCGCCGAAAAAGCTTTAGACAGACCCTCGACTCACGAGAAAGGGAGCGGCCGCTCACCCTTGCCGGACTCGCATGGCGCGGGCAAACTCGGTCGCCTGGATCGGCGATGGCTCAATAACGGGTAGTGCGAAGCTCTGCGCGAAAGCGGCCGTTCCGGAATCGACCAAATTGCGGACATTCAGATCAGTTGCGGCCAATTCGCAATTGGCCGATAGCCGTCAGGAAGCTTTCGATGGCAGATTGTGAAAGCAGACGTCCATCAACCGAGCGTCGGAATGGCTGGCGGACGCACGCTGGCGTTGCAGCAATCGCAGGATTGACCGCCTGCCTTGGGAATGTGAGTTAGCTTCGTCCAGCGAGAGAGCTTCGTATGCGGAATGACGAGGTCCTTGTCTTTATTGATGAGGTTACGAAGAGGTTTGGCGATAAACTCGCGCTTAATGGTATCTCGTTCCAAATTCCCAGCGGTCAGATTTGCGGTTTGTTGGGGCCGAACGGAGCGGGAAAAACGACGCTGTTTCGCCTATTGATGGGAATCCTCAAGGCGACATCGGGGGTTCTGCAAGTTGCCGGCCTCGATGCATTCGAAGACCGTGTCGCGACGAAGCGCCTGATCGGCTTCCTGCCCGACGAACCCGTATTCTACTCCTATCTGTCGGCGCGCGAGCTGCTGGAATTGAGCGCCGGGATGCACGGGCTCGATGTCTATTCGGCGATGGATTGGGCCGAGGCGCTGGCCCGGCGGCTTCGGCTGGCCGATGATCTCGATAATTATGCCGAGGATTTCTCCCGCGGCATGAAGAAGAAGCTGGGCCTGATGCTGGCCATGTTGCATGGGCCGCGTCTGCTGGTGCTCGATGAGCCGACGAATGGGCTCGATGTCGAATCCACGCACCTCTTTTACGAGTTGATCCAGGAAGCCGCCGCCGCCGGCACGACGATCCTGTTTTCGACCCATCTGATGGATCATGTGACCCGGCTCTGTTCGCATGCCGTGATAATCAACGATGGCACGGTGATCGCGCAGGGAGCCTTGGCGGAGCTGCAGGAGCGCTATGGGGAAGCGAGCCTGGAATCGCTGTTCCTGAAACTGACGGCGAGACCGCAGCAACCATGACGAATGGGTCCGCAATCGGGTTCTGGAAGACTGTCGGCCTGCTGTTGGTCGCGTCGCGGCGGCGTTCGGAAGGGCGCCAGCAACGGCAACGGGACCTGCTGAGCAATCGCAGCGACGGGAAGGCGACCGACTGGAGCCCGCTTGCCACGATTGTCGCCGTCGTCCTGATGGCATTTCTCCACGGCGCCGCGGCCTTCGCGGTGATCGCCGCCGTGGATGCCGGCCAGCAGCTCGAATCCGAGCGCCAGGGCAAGCTCGTCGTCCGCGGCTGGTTCGTCGAGCAGGTGCAATATGCGGAGGAGATGGCCGAGCTTTCCCTGGAACACGAGAACAGGCTCGGGATAGACTATCGCGACGAAGCCAGGGATATCGCCGAGCGATCCGGAGGCGATGAAGCCGAGATCGAGCGGCGGCTTCGCGCCGCGGTCGCCGCGTCGGGCACTCGAAATCTGATCTCGCGTGCCGATGCGAAGCCCGGGATGTCGGCGCTCGCCCGTTCGGGCCACGCCGCAACGGTGCTCGGCTCGATCTTGTTGCTGTGGTGGCTGGCGATGCTGATCTGTCAGGGCGACGGGCTGGAACTGGATCTGCAACGCCGCCGGCATCCGATGTGGGAGTGGCTGTTGAGCCACCCGGTTGGCGCCGCCGCCGTATTCTTCGCGGAAATGCTCTCGCCGCTTTCCGCCAACGCTACTTATTGGACCGCTCCGCTCTTTGTCGGAATTCTCTATGGGGCGTCGCAAGGTGCGCTCATCGGGATTGCCGCCGCCTTCCTGATCGGGATTCCCGTGGCCGTGGCTGCGGCCTGTATCGGCAAGGCGCTCGAGATCGGGGCCATCTTGCGGCTGCCGGCGCGAAGTCGTGGCGCCGTGATCGGGATGCTGAGCTGGTTCGGCTACGCATCCATGCTCGCCACGTTCCTGGGTGTGGCGATGCTTCCGCAGCTCATCGCAGCATTTGCCCGCTGGATCGACGCGGCGGCGATCGCGCCCTGGCCTTTGCTGGGACTGTTCCTGGGTCTTGGCGGGGACGGCACCTTCTCGTTGCTGCGCGGACTGCTTTTCTGCTGGGCCGCAAGCGCGCTGCTGATCGCCGCGGCGGTGATCTTCAGTGCCAGATCGGTGCGAAACGGGCTGGCTGGCGCCTTTGCCTCGGACACGCTTCCGCGCCGCCCGAAGCGCAAGGCCAGGTTCGGCCGCGAGCCGCTCTTCAGGAAGGAATATCTGTGGTTCGTTCGCGATCGAAGCGCGATCGTCCAGGCGGTATTGATCCCGCTTACGGTAGCGGCGTTCCAGCTCGTCAACCTGCGCTTCCTCCTGGAGTACGCGCGCGATTCCTGGAATTACCTGACCGGGGCGGCGATCTTTTTCGGCACCTATTTCCTGTGGGTGCTGGGGCCGAAATCACTTGTCTCCGAGGGCTCGGCTTTATGGATCGCGCTGACATGGCCGCGCGGCCTGGAGAGCATCCTCAAGGCAAAGGCCTGGCTGTGGTCGATGATCGCATCGGCATTCGTGGGCGCGATGCTGCTGGCGACCTGCTGGCTCTTCCCGCACGATGCCTGGAAGGTTGCGTTGGCCGCGGTCGGCTGGTTCTTCTTTGCACGCAGCATGGCGGAAAAGTCCGTCACCCTGGTCACTGTCGTTTCCGAATCCGGCGAGGCGACGAAGATTTCCTCGGGCCGCCGCTGGGCGGCGCAACTCGGCATGCTCACCTTTGCGATCGGCATCTGCACCCAGCAGTGGAATCTGGCGATCGTCGGCATCGTCTATTCATGGATAACGGCGGCGGCGATGTGGGAGAACCTGCGCGCCCGGCTTCCCTACCTCTACGATCCCTGGTCGGAACGGCTGCCCGAACCGCCCACGCTCATGCACGCGATGGTCTCGATCAGCATCTTGATCGAATGCGCGGCGGTCATCTCCGCGGTCGTCTATGCCATTGGCGGCCAGGATAGTCTCGGACTGGCGCACGGCATCGGCTATGCGGTCTGCGCGCTGTGCGTATCGGTCGGCGTGTCCCATTTCCTTTCCGGGCGCGGCGTCTCTCCGGCACGGATCTGGTGCTGGCGCGAAGAAGAGCCCAATCCGAACGCGAAAGAATCGTGGGCGCGCCGCTATCTTGCCGCCGATCGTCACGAGGTTCGCTGGCTTCTTATCGGGGTCGGCGGCGGCATTCTGCTCGCGCTGCTGGCGCATGTTTACCTGATGGCGATCGCGTTCATTCCGTCGGTCGCCGAGATGATCCACGCCTCCGAACAGCAGATGCAGCGCGTTCCGGGCATGGGCGCCGCCTATGCGGTTGTGGCGATTGCAGTCGCCCCCTTCGCCGAGGAGTATCTGTTTCGCGGATTGGTCTTCAGGACGCTCGACCGGCATTGGGGCGGGTGGCGCGCCGTCGGCGCGGCAGCGGCGTTCTTTGCGATTTATCACCCGGCGATCTCATGGATGCCGGTGGCAATGGTTGGCGCTGCGAATTGCGTGCTGTTCAAGCGATCCGAGCGATTGGCGCCGGCAGTATTGCTGCACATGACCTACAATGCTGTGGTTGTCCTGTGGAACTAGGGTCTCCGCTCGGTGCAATAGGGTTGCGCGCGAATTCGACGGAACGTGGCCGCTAGGTCACCGAATGGCAGATTTGGAGAACTTCCGCGCAGTCGCTGAACGGCCGAGTTAGGCGGATTGTGTTGAAGAAGTCCGCTTTTGCCAGAAGCGGACGTTGGTGCTGGAACGGGACGAGCGAGGCCCGGGTGGTCACGCGGGCATCGGCTGGGGCGGCATCGGGATCAGCTTGGCGAGCTTGCGCAGGTTCTGGGCGGTGGCGGCCAGGAGGAACTCGTCTTTTGCTCCGTTGGGGCCTCTCAGACGCAGGCGATCCAGCTTCAGGATGCGCTTGAGGTGCGCGAACAGCATCTCGACCTTCTTCCGTTCGCGTCGCGAGGTGAGATAGGCGTCGGTGAGCGAGAGGTCGCGGGCCAGATCCCGTGCGCCTTCATGGATCGAGCGCGGGACCTTGCGCGCGGGCTGGCCGGGACAGCAACGCGGCTTTAGCGCGCAGGCGTCGCAGTCGCGTTTGCTCGCCCGGTACCGCATGAAGCCGTCCTTGTGGACACCGGAGCGAGGTGTGGCATAGGCGCGGTGGAACTGCCTCAGCTCCTTGCCGCCGGGGCAGATATAGCGGTCCCGCTCGTGATCATAGGTGAAGTCTGATCGAGCGAAGCTGCCGTCGCTGCGATCGGCCTTTTCGAACACCGGGATGTGCGGCTCGATGCCGCGCTCGTGGACCAGCCAGGCGAGGTTGGCGGCATCGCCATAGCCCGTGTCGGCGGCGAGCCGCTCGGGCCAGAGGCCGAACCGCTCCCGGGTCCGGTCGAGCATGACGCGCTGCGCCGTTACCTCGGCTTGGCGCACGGCCGTGGTCGCCTCGACGTCCATGATCACCGCATGCTTCAGGTCGATCAGATAGTTGGTGCAATAAGCGAAGAAGGCGAGCCCGCCATTGGCGCCGGTCCAGCGTGACGCCGGATCGGCGACGGATATGAACTTGGGCGCCACCGGCGTCGCGCCGCCGAACGCGGCATCGTCCAGCACCGCCAGATACTCGCGCACGGCATGGCTGGCGGCCTCGGGCGGAAGCCCCTCGTCACCGGGCACGCCGCGCTGGCGGTTGGCGTCGGCCTTGATCAGCGAGGCATCAACCGCAAAGCCCTCGCCGCCGACCAGCCCCTCGGCCATGCAGCGCCGGACACTCGCCTCGAATAGCTCGCGCAGCAGGTTGCTGTCGCGGAAGCGGCCGTGGCGGTTCTTCGAGAAGGTCGAGTGATCCGGCACGGTGCCGTCCAGCCCGAGCCGGCAGAACCAGCGATAGGCAAGGTTGAGATGCACCTCGTCGCACAACCGCCGCTCCGAGCGGATGCCGAGGCAATAGCCGATGATCAGCATCCGGATCATCAGCTCGGGATCGATCGAGGGCCGGCCCGTCTCGCTGTAATAGGGCCGTAGATGCTCGCGGATGCTCGACAGGTCCACAAACCGGTCGATCGAGCGCAGCAGGTGATCCGCTGGAACATGCCGCTCGAGGCTGAAGCTGTAGAACAGCGCCTCCTGCATCACCGTCCGCTCGCCCATCATCAGCCCGCCTCCCGCTGCCGGGCCGACTGAATCAGATCACCACCACGACTTCAACGTCGAGTTTTTCAACACAATCGATCCTATCCAGACATTCCACGGCTAAACTCGAACCCGATCAGCCTGAATCGTTCCCCGGCGAAGGCCGGGGTCCAGGAGCCGAAGGCTTTCTCCCGGTATGCGCCCGAGCCCGGCGAGCGCCGGCCTGGACCCCGGCCTTCGGCTTCGCCGAAGTTTATCCTGAGCGCCGCCGCAGGCGGCGTCGAAGGGCCGGGGAACAGCTGTACAAACCTGACCGAATTCGACGGCTAAGGCCTGACCAAAGGAATAGGGCCGAGCCACCATTGGCCCGAAGCGCACCCCCTCAGCCAGGCAGTCTGGGCATGCCGGGTTCCGGCGCGAGGTCGAGCGCGCCGCAGATCAGCGCCACCCCGTGATAGAAAGCGACGAGCTGGATAATCTCCAGGATCTGGTCGTCGTCGAAATGGGCGCGCAGGCGCTCATACTCCGAGTCGCTCAGCCGCTTGCGGTCGAGCAGTGCGTCGACGGCGTCGAGGAGCGCCTGCTCGGCCTCGCTCCACAGATCCGGATCGACTCGCTCGGCGGCTGTGCCGTCGATCTGCTCCGGGCTCAGGCCCGCGCGCTCGCCGAACAGGGCGATATGGATTCCCCATTCATAGCCGCAGCCGCAGCGCGCCGCGGTCCGGTCGATGACGATCTCGCGCTCGCGCAACGGCAGCGGCCCCTTGTCGAGCAGCGACCCGGCCGAGAATTTCGCCCAGGCGCGCGGCGAGCTGGCGATCGTCCTGAACAAAGCCAGCGGCGCCATGCCGGGCGGCATGGTCCGCGCCATCGCCTGCTCGAATGCCGCCGGCCAGGGCCGTTCGAGGGGCGCGATCCGGCTCAAACGAAGATCATGCCGATCCAGTCGGCGATCAAGGCGGGCTTGTCCTCGCCCTCGATCTCGACCGTGACCTGGTGGAGGAACTGCCACTGGCCCGGGCGCTTCTCCTCGAACGAGACGAGCGTGAAGCGGCCGCGGACGCGCTTGCCGGAGCGGACCGGGGCGATGAAGCGGACCTTCTCGAAGCCGTAATTGACGCCCATCTTGATCGCTCGTCGGGACGCAGCATCGCGTCGGCCGCCATCCGGCTGAGCAGCGACAAGGTGAGGAAGCCGTGAGCGACGGTGCCGCCGAACGGCGTCTTCGCGGCGGCGTCCGGGATCGACATGGATGAACTGGTGGTCCTCGGTGACGTCGGCGAAGGCGTCGATCCGCGCCTGGTCGATCAGGATCCAGTCGGAGACGCCGATCTCGCTCGCCGATCCGGGCCTTGATCTCGTCGATGCTGGCGACCGGCATTGAGCCTCCCTGCGTCTGGCGCTATCGGCGCCCGGCATAGGGCCGCGCCGCGGCGAGACTCAAGCCCTCGGGAGACATGGACATGGCGGACGCTACGGCATCGGCGCGCGCCGAGATCGGCAGGCTGCTCCGGGCGCCCGAACCCGAGGTGCTGGCGCCGCTGCTCGAGGCGCGCCGCGCTCGACGCCGATTCGCGGGCGCGGGTCGAGACGCGCGCGCTGGCCATGCTCGCCGAGCTGCGCGAGGCGCAGGGCGAGCGGCTGGGTCAACCAGTTCCTCCAGGAATATCGGCTCAACACCCAGGAGGGCGTCGCCCTGCTGTCAGCCTCGCCGAGGCGTTCCTGCGCGTGCCCGATCCCGAGACCGCCGACAGCCTGATCGCCGACAAGCTCGGCGAGGGCGACTGGCGCGCGCACAAGGGCAAGGCCAATTCGACCCTGGTCAACACCGCGACCTGGGGCCTCGTCATCGGCCGCGCGCTGACCAGCGACAGCGAGCAGGCGAGCGCGCTGAAGCGGCTGATCGCGCGCACCGGCGAGCCGTTCGTCCGCCAGGGCGTCGGCGCGGCGATGCGGATGATGGGCGAGATCTTCGTCATGGGCCGCAACATCGGCGAAGCGATCGAGCGGATGAAGCAAGCGCGAGAATGGGGGCTTCACCGCCAGCTTCGACATGCTCGGCGAGGCGGCGCGGACCTTCCCCGACGCCGAGCGCTATTACCGAAGCTACGAGGACGCGATCCGCGCGGTCGGCAAGGTCGCCGAGGCAGGGCCATTCGATCTCGGTCAAGCTGTCGGCGCTCCATCCGCGCTACGAGGTCGCCCAATACGAACGCTGCGTGCCGGCGCTGATCGAGCAGGTCGAGGCGCTGGCGACGCTGGCGGCGAGGCTCGGACATCCCCTTCACCATCGACGCCGAGGAGACCGAGCGGCTCGAGATGAGCCTCGACATCATCGAGGCGGTGGCGGGCCTGCCGGCGCTCAAGGGCTGGGACGGGCTCGGCATGGCGATCCAGGCCTATGGCAAGCGCGCCCGGCCGACCATCGCCTGGGCCGAACGCGCTGGGCGCGAAGACCGGCCGCCGGATCGCGGCGCGGCTGGTCAAGGGCGCCTATTGGGACACCGAGATCAAGCGCACCCAGGAGCAGGGCCTCTCCGACTATCCGCTGTTCACCCGCAAGGCGGCGACCGACGTCTCCTATCTCGCCTGCGCGCAGGGACATGCTCGCGGCGAAGAACATCTATCCCGCCTTCGCCACCCACAATGCGCTGACCGTCGCGACCCTGCTCGAATGGGCCGGCGACAGCGCGCGATTTCGAGTTCCAGCGGCTGCACGGCATGGGCGAGGGGCTCTACGAGAGCCTGGTCCGCGAGCAGGGCTATCACACCCGCATCTACGCGCCGGTCGGCGGCCATCGCGATCTGCTCGCCTATCTGGTCCGGCGGCTGCTCGAGAACGGCGCCAATTCCTCCTTCGTCCACCAGCTCGCCGACGAGAGCCTGAGCGACGCGGATCTGCTCGCCGATCCGGTCGCCAAGATCGCCGCGGTCGGCGGCACCCGCCATCCGTCGATCCCGCTGCCCGCAGGACCTGTTCATGCCCGAGCGCAGGAACAGCGAGGGGCTCGACCTCAACGACCGGCCGGAGCTGGAGCGGGTCGCCAAGGCGGTGGCGCCGCCGCTCGATTTCGAGCCGACGACCAGCGCCGCCGGCCGACGAACTGGTGACCCGCGCGCTCAACGGGCTTCGAGGATTGGTCGAAGCGCAGCATCGAGGAGCGCGCCTCGTGCCTCGAGCGGCTCGCCGATCTGCTCGAGCGCGACCGCGACATGCTGATGCGGATCGCGGTCCAGGAGGCGAAGAAGACCATCCCCGACGCGCTCGCCGAGGTGCGCGAGGCGGTCGATTTCTGCCGCTATTACGCCGCCCAGGCGCGCGCCGCATCTCCAGCCGGTCGAGCTGCCCGGGCCGACCGGCGAGCGCAACGTGCTCCGGATGGAGGGGCGCGGCGCCTGGGTCTGCATCGCGCCGTGGAACTTCCCGCTCGCCATCTTCCTCGGCCAGGTCTCGGCGGCGCTGGCGGCGGGCAACAGCGTCGTCGCCAAGCCGGCCTCGCAGACGCCCGAGATCGCCGCTTATGCGGTCGGCCTCGCCCATGCCGCCGGCATTCCCGAGGACGCCCTGATCCTCGCCGCCGGCCGCCGCGACCTCGGCCAGAAGCTGATGGAGGACGTCCGCATCGCCGGCGTCGCCTTCACCGGCTCGACCGCGACCGCCAAGACGATCGCCCGCACCCTGCTCGCCGACGACGACCGCGACATCATCCCGCTGATCGCCGAGACCGGCGGGATCAACGCGATGATCGTCGATTCGACCGCTCTGCCCGAGCAGGTCGTGCAGGACGTGGTCACCTCCGCCTTCCGCTCGGCCGGCCAGCGCTGCTCGGCGCTGCGCCTGCTCGTGCTCCAGGAGGACGTCGCCGAGCGGACGCTGGAGATGCTGGCGGGCGCGATGGACTCGCTTGATCGTCGGCGATCCGGCCGATCCGCGCACCGACGTCGGCCCGGTGATCGACCAGCCGTCCTACGACAAGTTGATGGGCCGGCGCGCGGCGATGAAGGACCGCATCCTGAAGACGCATCCCGGTGCCCGACGAGGGCCTGTTCGTGCCGCCGACCCTGATCCGCCTCGACGCGATCGAGGACCTCAAGGAGGAATGGTTCGGCCCCTTGCTCCACGTCGCCACCTGGAAGGGCGGGCGAGCTCGCCGAGACGGTGCGGCGGGTCAATGCGTCGCGGCTTCGGCCTGACCATGGGCCTGCACAGCCGGATCGCCCGCGCCGCCGAGACGGTCGAGGAGACCGGCACGGTCGGCAATCTCTACGTCAACCGCTCGATGATCGGCGCGATCGTCGGCTCGCAGCCGTTCGGCGGCGAGGGCCAGTCGGGCACCGGCCCCAAGGCCGGCGGCCCGCACTATCTGCCGCGCTTCTGCACCGAGCGGGTGACCAGCACCGACACGACCAGCTCGGGCGGCAACGCGACCCTGCTCAGCCTGGAGGATGTCGGGTTCTGAGCTTCCGCTGTCGGAACAAATCAGCCCTTGCTGTGAAAGAGCGCTGGCGCTGCGCTGTTTCGCTCCTCGCTCCAGCGAAACCGGCTGACATTGTCCAACGTCGAACAGATCGGCGTCGGATTGCACACGTACTGCAAGACCTGTCAAACGAGGTACGGGCAAACGATTTCCGGGCGTATATGCCGAAGCGCTCGACGGCGTTCATGCCGGCTTTTAGCCGAACGTTGCTCCGCATTCGTTATTGAACTTTTTACGCGCCGTACGTATTTAATCGCTGTCAAGTCGCTCCGCATACCCGAACTGTCACCGGATGGTGTGCGTGCCCATGGACATGGGATAGGGTTGCGGAGCGCACCCAATCACTGAAATTCCCAGACGTCGCGCAGCTTGCTGCCAAGCTGCTTGCGCCACCGGTCGGGCGTATCGCGGTCGGTCCGATACGAACGCGCAACAGCGCCTACCGCCATATCTGCAAGCTGTACGAGCACGTCGCGACGGCTGTCTGCGAAGCTCACGCTCCTGATCCTCCCGCCGGCTTGCTGTTTCAGGTAGCGCTGCAAATCCAGCCGGAACAGCCGCTCGCCAGAACCGTCGATGATCACTTTCGCGTCGGCGAGCATACCACCGTCATGGTTGACCATGTTCTTGACGAAGAACCGATAGAATTCTTCCTTCTCCGCGCGCAGGCGATCGGAGTGAATCATGTCCTTGCGGACAACGATCGCGCGAGCGGAGAAGCTGCACTCCGCGACGGCCGCGAAGAACCCGTCTCGCACCTCGTCCCGGCACCGATTGAACTTGAACTCGGGATAAGCTCGAAGCTCGACCAGCGCTCGCCGGATCACCCCCTCGGCGTGAAGTGCGGCGGCCTTGTCATTGAACACCACCATCGCCGCGGCGAAAATGGGCGTGGAGCCTCTATCGAGCTTGAACCCGGGATCGCCACTCTCATCGATGAAGACCAACATCGTCGCGCCTCTGAACCATATGATCGTTAACGCTGACCGTGCCAAAGAAAACCACGGTTTTCGTCGCACGGAGCGTCGGCTTCGTCACCGAAATGCTGGCCGGTCGATCCGCCTTGCACCTTCGTCGCTGCGCGCTCCCGCCCGGGCGGTTTCGTCAATAGGGGCGCTCCCTCAAATTCCAGGGAGACGAACCGATGCTGTTCCACATTTCCATCGACGCGGACGAGCCGCGCCGGGTCGCCGAGGTCTTCGCCGAAATCTGGGGCGGGCGCGCCTTGCCCTTTCCCGCCGTGATCGAGGGCAGCTGGGCGGCGCTCGCCGGCGACGAGCGCGGCTCGATGATCGAAATCTATCCGCGCGGCACCCAGCTCGTCGAAGGCGATGACGGCGCGCACGGCGTGGCCGGCTTCCCGCGCCGCCACAACCCGGTCCACATGGCGATCGCCACCGAGCTGGACCTCGCCCAGATCTGCACGATCGCGGCGCGCGAGGGCTGGACCGCTCGGCACTGCCTGCGCGGCGGCCGCTTCGGGGTGATCGAGCTCTGGGTCGAAGGCTGCCAGCTGGTCGAGGTGCTGACCCCGGAGATGCAGCGCCAATATCTCGACACGATCACGATCGGGAATTGGCAGCGGATGCTGGAAGAGAGCGCCCGGCTCGATCAGGCCGCCTGAGATCGTTTTCGGTTGGTCTAAAACACCGTCATTCCAGCGAAAGCTGGAATCTCCCTTTCTTTCAGTGTCAGGAAGAAGCGAGATTCCAGCTTGCGCTGGAATGACGAGTCAATCCACTTGAACCGACTTTAGCCAGGCTCCCGCTCCCTTGAAGGGGAGGGGCTGCCTTCTTCGTCGGGCCAGGGCATGATCAGCGTCCCGTCCGGCGCCGCGGTGAAGCTGGTCTGGGTCGGGTAGGCGAACTCGATCCCTTCGGCGTTGAAGCGCTGCGAGCAGGGCGATCAGCACCTGGCTGCGCGCGTCGAACACCTTCTGCCAGACCTCCGAGTGGACGTCGAACTCGAACGCGAAATCGAGGCTCGACGCGCCGTAGGCGACCATGCCGCAGCGCAGGAAGCGTGCATTTCTCGCAGCCGTTGATCACCTCCTTGACGATCTCCGGAATGCGGGCGCAGAGTCGCGGCCGGCGTCTGGTAGACGATGCCCGAACTGCTGCAGCGATGCGGCGCCGGTTGAGCCGCGCCATGTTGTGCAGCTCCTTGCTCGAGCAGGTTGGTGTTGGAGATCACCACCTCCTCGCCGGTCACGGCGCGGACCCGGGTCGATCTTGAGGCCGATATTCTCGACCGTGCCCGAGGTCGTGTCCCAGCGGATCGAATCGCCGCGGCGGAACGGCTTGTCGAAGATGATCGACAGCGCCGAGAACAGATCGTCGAAAATGCCCTGGGCGGCGAGGCCGATGGCGATGCCGCCGATGCCGAGGCCGGCGACCAGGCCGGTGACGTTGACGCCGAGATTGTCGAGCACGACGACGATGGCGATCGAGAAGATGGCGATCGTGACGAGCAGCCGGATGATGCCGATCGCGCTGCCGAGGCCGCTGTTCGCCTCCAGGCCGCCGGCGCGATGCTCGATGATGCCGAGGACCAGCTCGCGCGCCCACAAGCGCGACCTGGAGCGTCGTCGCGACGATGAACAGGATGGCGATCGTCGCCGCCACCGCCTCGGGCGCGCTGCGGCATAGCCGGCCACCAGCCGCGCGGCGACGGCGACCATGAACCAGAGCCGGGTCCAGGCGAGGACTCGGCCGACCACGGTCCGCCAGTGGATGATGCGTCCGGATCGGTGCGGCAGATCCGAAGGCCGACCCACTTCAGCCCGAGCATCGCCGCGACGATGATCGCGCCGGCGGCGAGGCCGAGGATGATCTGAAGGCTGTGGCTGGAGAGCCAGGCGATCATGTCCGCCCACAGGCGGCCGGCCTGTGCGTCGAGCGAATCGCTTTGGTTCATTATGCTCAGGATGTCCTGCTTTTCCTGCGGCCTGGCTTGCCGAGGAAGGCGATCAGGCCCCGCTCGGCGCTCGACAGATATTTCGTCGGGCGGGGGCATTGCAAGGCGAGCCTTTCGCCCTTCGCCGCTCCTTGACCGCCTCGATCAGCGCCGGATGGACATAGGATTTGCGGCTGATCGCGGGCGTGTTGCCGAGCGCCTCGGCGACCGGCTCCAGCATCGCGTTGAGGCCGACGCCCTCCTCGCCGGCGGCGCAGATCTGCTCGAAGGCGATCACGCTCGCGCTCCAGGTGCGGAAATGCTTGGCGGTGAAATCCTCGCCGGTCGCCTCGCGGATATAGTCGTTGACGTCGGTCGAGCTGACCGGCTGCGGCCTCGCCGTCGCTCGTCGATATACTGGAAGAGGTGCTGGCCGGGCAGGTCCTGGCACTGCCGGACGATCCGGCGAGAGCGTGCGGTCGGTGATCGAAAGCTCGCGCTCGATGCCGCTCTTCGCCTTGAAGCGCATCTTGACCGTGCGGCCCGCGCACCTTGGCGTGGCGGGTGCGCAAGGTGGTCGCGCCGTAGCTCTTGTTCGCCTGGGCATAGGCTTCGTTGCCGACGCGGATCCGGCCGGTGTCGAGCAGCCGGACGACCGCCGCGACCACCGTGTCGCGGCTCAGGCTGCGCTTCCGCAGATCCGCCTCGACGCGCTGGCGCAGCCTGGGCAGCGCCTTGCCGAAGTCGGCGCAGCGGTCATATTTGGCCGCGTCCTGCTTCTCGCGGAAGTCGGCGTGGTAGCGATATTGCTTGCGGCCCTTGTCGTCATAGCCGATCGCCTGGATGTGGCCGTTCGGCCTCGGGCAGAACCAGGCGTCGCGATAGGCGGGCGGCAGGCCGATCGCGTTCAGCCGGTCGATCTCGTCGCGGTCGGTGATGCGCTTGCCGTCGGCGTCGAAATATTGCCAATAGCGGCCGTGCCGCCGGCGCGTGATGCCCGGCGACTGGTCGTCCACGTAGCAGAGCGCGCCGGTCATCCCGCGCTTAAAGGCTTGGCGACGCTCGCTTCGTTCCGGACGCTCGAGCGGCGCGAAGCCGAAGCCCTGCTTGCGCGTCGGCCCGCTCGCGCCGGCTCAGCCAGGTGTCGAAGCCGATCTGGGTGGCGATCATCAGGTAGACGAACGGCTGGTAGGCGATGCCGACGAAGAGCGGCGCCGACCAGGTAGATGAGCTGGAAATTCTGCAGCGCGGTCGCGAGCGGCGCGATCCACGCATCCTCGCCCTCGGCGCGGCGGTAGCGGCGGCGGATCAGCTCCATCCGGACGAGGCCGATGCCGTGGATCAGCAGGAACAGGATCAGGCCGGGAAAGCCCTGCTCGCCGAGCATCTCGAAATAGGCGCTGTGATAGGCGCGGCCCTCGTCGGCCTGGGTCTGCGACGAGACGACGGAGACTTCGCCGGTCGTCTGGGCGTTGACCGTGCTGACCTGGATCCGGTTCTGGCGATAGGCCTCGAAGCCGCCGCCCATCGGATGGTCCTGCGACATAATCCCAGGTCCAGGCCCAGACGGCGAGGCGGGTGTTGGCCGATTGGTCGGCCTGGAAGCCCTGGATCGTCTCCATCCGGCTGGTGAAGGAGGCGGGCAGGAAGGGGATGGCGGCCAGCGCCGAGCAGCGGCGGCGGCGCCGATGTAGAGGAAGCGGCGCTTGGCGTCGCGCAGCATCAGCAGGCGAGCACGGCGATGCAGATCAGGCCGGTGCGCGCCTCGGTGCCGATCGGGATCAGCAGGCAGGCGAAGATCGAGCGCGAAGCAGAAGAGCTTCACCCGCCAGTCGGGCGGGAAGATCGTGCCGAAGCGGGTGAACCAGAGGATCAGCGGGATGAGCGCGATCGCGATCGTCGAGATCGTGCTGCTCTCGTAGAGGCCGCTATTGTTGTCGACCATCAGGTTGAGCACGCCGTAGCCGCCGCCGGACAGCATCGTCTTGATCCCGCCGACGATGATGATCGCGGCCGCCGACAGGGTGAGGAACAGCAGGGCGGCCTCGATCCTGAGCCTGGTGCGCAGCGTGAACGGCAGGAAGATGGCGAAGACGCAGCGCCTTCCACACCCATTCCCACTTGCCCCAGCGCCTCGACCGGCAAGTCGGCGTAGAGCGGTCGTCCAGGTGACGTAGGCGAGCAGGATCAGGATCAGCCCCTGGCGCGGCGCGAGGCGGACGTCCTTGCTGGTCGGCGATCAGCCAGCCGGCGATCGCCAGCGACGGCGACGACATCGAGACCGAGAAGCTGTTGAGCAGATAATAGGACAGGCGCTGCGGCGAGACCGTGTCGACATAGATGTAGGCGAGCATGAACAGGAACGGCCGCTTCAGCCGCGAGCAGCAGCAGCGCGCCGAGGAAGGCGACGAAGACGAGGTCACGCATCCTTCGGGCGCGTCCCTGGCGAACCAGCCGCCGGTCTTGGCCGGCGGCGCGTCGTCGTCGTCGAGGTCGGGGCGCGACAGCAGCCGCCAGGCGGCGAGCAGCATCAGGCCGTGGCTCAGGCCGAGCGCGAAATTGTCGATCATCGGCCCGCCTCCTCGCTCGTCATGCCCGGCTGATACTAGGGCGCGGTTGACGCGCCGTTAAGCTTGCTCTGGCAAGAGCGCGGGGCATGCGGATTCTGCACGTCCTCGACCACAGCCTGCCGCTGCACAGCGGCTACGCCTTCCGCACCCGCGCGATCGTCAAGGCGCAGCTGGCGCGGGGCTGGGAGGTCGCCTGCCTGACCGGGCCGCGCCACGCGCGCCGAGGGCCCGATCCGGAGGTGGTCGACGGCATCACCTTCTATCGCACCGCCAAGCCCGGCGCCGGCGCCGGCGCCGCTCGGCGAATGGCGCGAGATCAGGGCGCTGTCGGCCGGCTCGACCGGCTGGTGCGCGAGTGGAGGCCCGATCAGCTCCACGCCCATTCGCCGGTGCTGACCGCGCTCGCCGCGCTGCCGGTGGCGCGGCGCCACGGCCTGCCCCTGGTCTACGAGATCCGCGCCTTCTGGGAGGATGCGGCGGTCGGCAACGGCACCGGCCGCGAGGGCTCGGCGCGCTACCGGCTGACCCGGCTGCTCGAAACCCATGCGGCGCGCAAGGCCGACGCGGTGGCGGTGATCTGCGAGGGGCTGCGCGACGATCTGATCGGGCGCGGCATCGATCGCGGACAAGATCATCGTCTCGCCCAACGGCGTCGATATGGAGCTGTTCGGCAGTCCGCTCGCGCGCCGATGCCGCGCTTCGCGCGCAGCCTCGGGCTCGACGGATGCCGACACGGTCGGCTTCATCGGCTCCTTCTACGATTATGAGGGGCTGGACGATCTGATCGCGGCGATGCCGCTGCTGCTCGCGCGGCGGCCGAAGGCGCAGCTGCTGCTCGTCGGCGGCGGGCCGATGGAGGAGGCGCTGAAGGCGCAGGCCGCGGCCTCGCCGGCGGCGGACCGGATCCGCTTCGTCGGCCGCGTGCCGCACGACGAGGTCGAGCGCTATTACGCGCTGATCGACATCCTCGCCTATCCGCGCAAGGCGATGCGGCTGACCGAGCTGGTGACGCCGCTGAAGCCGCTCGAGGCGATGGCGCAGCGCAAGCTCGTCGCCGCGTCCGACGTCGGCGGCCATCGCGAGCTGATCGAGGACGGCGTCACCGGGACGCTGTTCCCGCGCCGGCGATCCGGCGGCGCTCGCCGAGGCGCTCGCCGACCTGTTCGAGCGGCCGCGGCGACTGGGAGCGGCGCCGCGACGCCGCCCGCGCGCTTCGTCGAGCGCGAGCGTAACTGGTCGTCAAACATTTCCCGTTATGCCCCTGTCTACCAACGACTTACCGGCAAGGCTTTATGATCGCTTCGAGGCCCTTTCAGGATGTGATCCGCGGCGTCGGCCGGAATGCGCTCGATCTGCCGGTGGCGGCGCTTGGCCGCGCTCGCGGCCGCCTTCGTCGCCTTCGCCATGCCCGCCGATCTGCTGGCCGAGCTGGTCGGCGCCAGCGGCCTGCCGTCGCTCCTGTCCGCCGCCGAGCCGCCGCTCGGCTTCAAGGCGCGGATCGCGATCGGCGCTCGCCGGCGCGCGTCGCCATGTTCGGCCTGGTCTTCCTGCTGCTGCGCCTGCTCGACCGGAGCGGCTCGACGCGACCGCGGGCCCGCGCCGGCCGAGGTCGAGCCGGCGGCGCCGCGCCTGCGCCGCCGCGACTTCCATCCGGACGCGCCCGCGCGCCGTCCGATCTTCGCCGCGCGCGATTTCGGCGAGCCCGCCCCGCCATGCCCGCCGCCGCCGAGCTGGCTGGCCGAAGCCGAACCGGAGCAGGCCCGGCCGGAGCCGGAGCCGGAGCCGGAGCCGGCCGAAGCCCGACCGGAAGCCGCGTTGCCGAAGCCCGAGCCGGAGCCGGCGCCCGAGCCGGCCGACGCCGGGTCGGCGAGCCTCGCCGAGCTGATGGAGCGGCTGGAGCGGGGCCTTGCCCGCCGCCGGGCGCGGCCGGCGCCGGCATCGCCGCCTCCCGCCGCGCCCGCGCCGCAGGTCTTCCCCGAGGCCGGCGACGACCGGCTGCAAAGCGCGATCGACAGCCTCCAGCGCCTCGCCGCGCGCAGCCTAGTCGCCTCGACAGTCAGCGCCTCGAGGGTGAGGCGGACGACTGCCGTCGCGCATCTCGACCAGCGCGATGTCGGCGAGGATGTGGCCGCGCAGCTCGAACTCGCGCTCGGCGAGGCCGTCGAGGAACGAGTCGAGCTTCGCGGCGTCTGCGCCTGGAATGCACAGGCCGAGGCGGTGCGCTCGCCGGAAAAGGTGATGCTCGCCCAGGCCGGCTAGCGGCGCTCGATCGTGCGCAGTGCCGGCAGAGCGTGTGCCGCGCGCTCGCTTGCTCGCGGTCACTCGTGTCTCCCGGCGTCGAGCCAGGCGTGAACGCGTGCCGCGGTCTGCTCGCGGACTTCCCGGCCGTTCCTCAGATCGAAGACGAAGCGCGGATCGCCGATCGCGTCGCGCCCGAAGCGGGTCGGCGCGAGCTCGGTCGCGCCGCAGATAGAGCTCGATGCGCCGGCGCAGCTGCACTTGTCCTCGTCGCAAATCACTGTTCCCGTTATGTTCCATATAATCGGAGGACATTTCCTACTTGTCTAGGATAAATTCCTATGCGTGTAATGAGCCATTATGGCGATGATGAACCGAGACGGGCGCTGCAGCGGCTGATCGAGGAGCGCGGCGAGGATTATGCCGGCCTCTCCCGCCTGCTCGGCCGCAACCCGGCCTATATCCAGCAATATATCAAGCGCGGCAGCCCGAGGCGGCTGGCCGAGGAGGACCGGCGGCTGCTCGCCCGCTATTTCGGGGTCGACGAGGCCTTGCTCGGCGGCCCGCCGGCCGAAGCCGGGACGAGCGGGCTGCGTCCGGTGCCGCGGCTCGACGTCGGCGCCGCGGCCGGCGCCGGCGCGTTCGACGGCGACGAGAGCGGCGCGCGCCCATATCGCCTTCGATCCGGCCTGGCTGCGGCGGCTCGCGCGCGGCGCGCCCGGACCAGCTGTCGATCATCCGCGTCGACCGGCGATTCGATGGCGCCGACCCTGGCCGACGGCGACGACATCCTGGTCGACCGCGGCGACGGCGCGCGAGCGGCTGCGCGACGGCATCTATGTGCTGAGGATCGACGACGCGCTGGTGGTGAAGCGGCTCGCGCTCAATCCGGCGGCGCGCGACCGTCTCGATCCGCAGCGACAATCCCGCTTATCCCGGCTGGCCCGATTGCGATCCCGGCGCGGTCGACATCGTCGGCCGGGTGGTCTGGGCCGGGCGGCGGATCGGCTGAGGCGAAGCTTGAACACCATTCCGGCGATGGCCTGGTCGCCATCAGCCGCAGCGGCTGGGTTGTGTTGCGGACCTGATCGCGCGCCTTCGAAGCGCCTGTGCATGGCTCCGGCCTTCGCTCGAATGGGTGACTGAGCAGCTAGCGCTAGCGGCGGTCGAGCAGCCAGACCAGGGCGAGCAGCAGCAGCCCGGCGCCGAGGCCGGCGAGGAAGCCGATGCTGGGCTGGCGGAGCGCAGACGCCGGCGATCGCGCCCGCCAGCACCGACAAGGCGAGCAGGGCGCCGCCGGCGTGCGGGGCTTTGCGGTCGGAGGCCATTGCCCGCCCATGGCAGCAACGCACGCCGCGCGCCACCGCCAATCGCCATGGTTTACGAGGCGTTGAGCATGGCCGTCACGCGTTTCGAAAGGTCGTGCCGCTAGGACGGCGGCAACGACAAAAAGAAGACGAACGAGGAAAGCGTTGCAAGCGACCTGTCTATCTGCCCGATCGCGTCGGCCGCGGCCGACGCGGCCGAGCTGATCGCGCGCTTCGGCGACCATGCCGCGGACGAGGCGGCGGCGCGCGCCGACCAGCAGCCGCGAGCCTCGGCAATGTCGTCCATTTCTGCCGCTGGCGGCAGATCGAGCGGATGATCGAGCTGCTCTCGACGACCGATCCCGGCGACGCCACGATCCATTGAGAAGCAAGGCGAATTCCGCGCTGGCGCGGCTCGCGCGCGGCGGCTAGTTCCGCCTTATGTTGCAAGTCGTTGCGGGGCGGCGCGCGGCGGCCTTGTCGGCTGCCCTTGCCCTCATCCTCTGTTCCGCCGCTGCCGGCGCGCAGACGGCCGATGCCCCGCCGCCAGCGGCCGATCCGCTGAGCGAGGTCGATCAGCCGCTCGATCCGTCGGCGCCGCTCGAGGACTGGCCCGATCTCGGCGTCGACTGGCCCGACATGGAGGAGGACCAGGGCGACGCCGATCCCGGACCTGCCCGACGCCAATGTCGCCGACGCCGGCGGCGGCGCGGACCTATACCTACCGGATCGAGGGGCTCGACGAAGCCGAGGCGGCCGCCGCTGCTCGCCCAGTTCCGCGACGCTCTCGACGCTCGAGGAATATCGCGGCGATCCGGCCAACGCCGCCCAGATCGACCGCCGCGCGCGCGCCGACGCCGAGCTGCTCGGCGAGCTGCTGCGCGCCCACGGCTATTATGACGCGCTGGTCACCACCGCGGTCGACGCCGGCGCCGGCCGGCGGCTTTCGCGGTGACGCTGAGCGTCGCAGCCGGGGCCGCTCTACCGCTTCGCCGAGGTCCGGCTGCCCGGGCCTCGACGCGGCGGCCGGGGCCGATGCGGCGGCGCTGCGCGAGTCGTTCGCGGTCGCCGCGCGGGACCCGGTCGACGCGGCGCGGGTCGAGCGAGGCGGAGGCGGCGCTGCGGGTCGAGCTCGGCCGGCGCGGCTACGCCTTCGCCGAGGTCGGCGAGGCCGACGTCGTGGTCGATCATGAGACCCGCACCGCGACCCTGGTCCTGCCGGTCGAGCCGGCCGGCGCGCGGCGCTTCGGCCATATCCTCGTCGAGGGCCGGCCGCTTGTTCAGCGCCGACCATATCGAGACCATCGCCCGCTTCCGCGAGGGCGAGCCCTATCGCGCCGAGCGGATCGAGGATCTGCGCCAGGCGCTGGTCGCGACCGGCCTGGTCTCGACGGTCACGCATCCGGCCGGTCGCGCGCGCCGGCAGCGACCTCGTCGACCTCGCCGTCACGCTCGAGCCGGCGCCGATGCGCACCATCGCCGGCGAGGCGGGCTACGGCACCGGCGAGGGCGTGCGGCTCGAGCTGAGCTGGCAGCACCGCAACCTGCTCCCGCCCGAGGGCGCGGTCACCTTCCGCGGCGTCGCCGGCACGCGCGAGCAGCTCGTCTCGGCGATCCTTCGGCGCAACAATTTCATGCGCCGCGACCAGGTGCTGAACGCCCAGGTCGCGGCCAGCCATGTCGACCGGCCGGCCTATGACGCGCGCATCTTCACCCTGACCGGCGGCATCGAGCGGCAGATCGAACATCATCTGGCAGAAGGCCTGGACCTGGTCGGTCGGCGCCGAGCTGATCGCGACCGACGAGCGCGACGTCGACATCGCCAGCGGCACGACCCGGCGGCGGACCTTCTTCATCGGCGCGATCCCGGCCTATCTCGGCTATGACGGATCGAACGATCTGCTCGATCCGACCCGCGGCTTCCGGCTGTCGGCGCGCTTCTCGCCCGAGGCGTCGCTGCAGAACGGCAGCTTCTTCTACGCCCGCGCCCAGCTCGACGGCAGCTTCTACTGGCCCGTCTCGCGACACCGTGACCATCGCCGGCCGGACGCGGCTCGGCACGATCTTCGGCGCCAGCCGCGACCGGATCGCGCCGTCGCGGCGCTTCTATGCCGGCGGCGGCGGATCGGTGCGCGGCTACGGCTTCCAGGCGCTGGGGCCGCGCGATCCGGTGTTCGACGATCCGATCGGCGGCCGCAGCCTCGCCGAATTCGCGCTCGAGGCGCGGATCCGGGTCGGCGATTTCGGGATCGTGCCGTTCATCGACGCCGGCAACATCTCGACCTCGCCGCTGCCGCGGCTTCGACGATCTCCGCTTCGGCGCCGGCATCGGCGTCCGCTACCACACCCGCTTCGGCCCGATCCGGGTCGATGTCGGCACGCCGCTCAACCCGCGCAGCGGCGATCCCCGGGTCGCGGTCTACGTCTCGCTCGGCCAGGCCTTCTGAGTGGACGAAGCGGTCCTCGACGCCGCCGAGGCGCCGGCCGCCGCCGGCCCGGCGGCTGGCGGCCTCTGGCTGAGCCGGATCGCCAAGTTCGTCACCGGCGCTCTGATCGGCCTCGCGCTCGCGCTCGCCGCCTTGCTCGCCTTCCTCGACACCGGCGCGGGCCACCGCTTCATCGTCGACCGGATCGCGGCGATGACGCCCGAATCGGGCCTCCGCATCCGCATCGGCCGGATCGACGGCTCGATCTGGGGGCGGACCCAGCTGCGCGACGTGCGGCTCTACGATCCCGACGGGCTGTTCGCCGAATCGCCGCAGATCGAGATGGACTGGCGGCCGATCGATTTCCTGTGGAACAGCCTCGTCATCCACGAGCTCGAATCCGATCTCGTCATCCTGCACCGGCTGCCCGAGCTCGATCCCGCCCGAGCGAGCCGCGGCCGCTCCTGCCCGAATTCGACATCCATGTCGGCCGGCTCGACGTCCGCCAGCTGCGGATCGGCGCGCGCGGTGACCGGGCGCGAGCGGGTCGGCAGCCTGAGCGGCGAGGCCGAGATCAGGAGCGGGCGGGCGCTGGTCGCGCTCGACGTCGGCGTCCGCGACGGCGGCGACCGGCTCCGCGCTGCGGCTCGACGCCGAGCCCGACCGCGACCGCTTCGACCTCGACGCGCGGATCCGGGCGCCGGCGAACAGCGTCGTCGGCGCGATGCTCGGCACGCGGCGGCCGGTGCGGCTCGACCTCGGCGGCGACGGCAGCTGGTCGCGCTGGGCGCGGCGCCGCGCGGCTCGACGTCTCCGGGCGGCGGACCGCGGATCTCCGGCTCGGCCATGGCGTCGGGCCGCTTCGAGCTGCGCGGCTGGGCGGCGCCGGCGCCGTTCCTGCAGCGGCAAGCTGCAGCGGCTGACCGCGCCGCGCGTGCTGGTCGCGCGGCACCGGCACGTTCGCCGGACCGGCGGGTCGACGGGCGGCTGTCGCTGCGCTCGGCCGTCGCTGCGCGTCGAGGCGCGCGGCGCGGTCGACCTCGGCGCGCAGCGCGCTATCGACGACGTCGCGATCGCCGCCGAGCTGATCCGGCCGCCGGCCATGTTCCGCAACATGACCGGCCGGCAGGTGCGGCTGACGGCCCTGCTCGACGGCGCCGTTCGGCGACGGCGCACTTCGTCTACCGGCTGACCGCGCCGCAGATCGCGTTCGACCAGACCGGCTTCGAGGAGGTGCGCGCCGAGGGGCGCGGCCGTCTGTCGCGCGCGCCGGTGACCGTGCCGATGCTGGCGACGGCGCGGCGGGTGACCGGCGTCGGCGAGGTGGCCGGCGGCATCCTCGCCAATCTGCGCGTCCAGGGCCAGCTCCGGGTGACGCCGCAGCGGCTGACCGGCGACGACCTCGTCCTCACCTCGGACAAGTTGCGCGGGCTGGTCGATCTCGAGGTCGACCTGCGCACCGGCGTCTATGCGGTCGCGGTCAATGCGGCGGCATGCGCACCTATGCGATCCCGGGCTTCGGCATCGTCGACGTGCTCTCCGAGCTGCGCGTCGTGCCGGGGCCGGGCGGCCGGGCACGATGGTGACCGGGACGGCGCGGGCCTGGGTGCGGCGGCTCGACAACCGCTTCCTCGCCTGGGTCGCCGGCGGGCTGCCGCCGCTCGACGACCAGTCTGACCCGCGGGCCCGGACCGGATCGTCCATTTCACCAATCTCCGGATCAACGCGCCGAAGATCGCGCTCGCCGGCAGCGGCCTGCGGCGGCGCGACGGCACCTTCCTGTTCGACGGCGCCGGCCGCCATGCCGATTATGGGCCGCTCCGGCTCAGCCTCGACGGGCGGCTCGAGCGGCCGCGGCTCGCGATCCGGCTCGAGCGGCCGGTCGATTCGCTCGGCCTGAGCGAACGTGCTGCTCAACCTCGAGCCCAACGAGGCCGGCTTCGCCTGGCGCGCGGAGGGCGGATCGACGCTCGGGCCGTTCACCGGCAACGGCGCGATCCTGCTGCCGCGCGGGCCAGCCGGCGATCATCCAGGTCGCGGCGCTGAACGTCTCGGGCACGCGGGCGAGCGGCGCGCTGCGCTCCGATCCCGGCGGCTTCCTCGGCGTGCTCGACGTCGCCGGCGGCGGGCTCGACGGGCGGCTGCAGTTCAACCCGCTCGGCGGCCACCAGCGGATCGCGGTCAATCTCGCGGCGAGCGACGCCCGCTTCGTCGGGCCGCCGCCGATCGTGATCCGGCGCGGCACGATCGAGGGCGTCGTCCTGCTCGATCCGGCCGGGACCTCGATCGAGGGCCGGGTGGTGGCGCGGGGCTTGAGCCGCGGGCCGCTGTCGATCGCCAATGTCGACGCCACGGCGAGCCTGCGCGGCGGCGTCGGCCAGGTCCGGGCGCGGGTCGCCGGCTCGCGCGGCCGCGACTTCGCCTTCAACCTGGTCGCCGAGGTCGCGCCGGGCCGCTACCGGGTGAGCGGCAGCGGCACGCTCGACCGGCGGCCGCTCGAGCTGGTCAGCCCGGCCGAGCTGACCTGGCAGCGCCGACGGCTGGCGGCTGGCGCCGACCCGGTTCCGCTTCGCCGGCGGCAACGCCAGCCTCGCCGGCCTGTTCGGCACGCGCACCGAGGTCGACGCGCGGCTGGAGGCGATGCCGCTGACCGTGCTCGACATCGTCTATCCGCGGCTCGGCCTCGGCGGCATCGCCTCGGGCACGCGTGCGCTACCGCTCGCCCTCGGCCGACGCGCCGCCGACCGGCGAGGCGAATCTGCGGGTGCGCGGGCTGACCCGGGCCGGCCTGGTGCTGTCCTCGCGGCCGGTCGATATCGGCCTCAACGCCCGGCTCGACGGGCGCAACGCGGCGCTGCGCGCGATCGCGGTCAGCGAGGGCCGGACGATCGGCCGGGCGCAGGCGCGGATCTCGCCGATCGGCGGCTCGGGCGATCCTGATCGACCGGCTGGCGCGGGCGCCGATGCGCGCGCAGATCCGCTATAACGGCTCGGCCGACACGCTCTGGCGGCTGACCGGGATCGAGCTGATCGACCTTTCCGGCCCGGCCGCGATCGGCGCCGACATGTCGGGCACGCTCGAAAATCCGCGTGATCAACGGCTCGGTCCGCACCGCCGGCGCGCGGCTCGAAAGCGCGGTCACCGGCATGGTGATCGACAATCTCGAATCGGTCGGCCGGTTCGGCGGCTCGCAGCTTCGGATCACTGCAGTTCCGCGGGCGGACCGAGGGCGGCGGCACGATCGCGGGCTCGGGCGCGCTCGATTTCGCCGGCGGCGCGCGGCGTCGGCATGCGCTTCGACCTGCGCGCCGAAAATGCGCGGCTGCTCGACCGCGACGACATCCAGGCCGCGGTGACCGGCGACCTCGCCATCCGCTCGGACGGCGAGGGCGGCACGATCTCGGGCGACGTGACGATGACCCAGGGCCGCTTCCAGCTCGGCAGCGCGACCGCGGCGGCGCAGGTGCCGCGGCTCAACGTGCGCGAGGTCAACCGGCCCGACGCCGATCTCGGGCCGGTGGTGCGGCGGATCGCGCCGTGGCGGCTGGCGCTCAACGTCGACCGCGCCCAACCGGCTGACGGTGACCGGGCTCGGCATGAACAGCGAGTGGCGCGCCGATCTGCGCGTCGCCGGCACGGTGACCGAGCCGAGCATCACCGGCGAGGCGGAGATGCTGCGCGGCACCTACGATTTCGCCGGGCGGCGCTTCGACCTGATCCGCGGCAATATCCGCTTCGCCGGCGAATTGCCGGTCAATCCGCAGCTCGACATCGCCGCCGAGGCGCGGGTGCGCGGCCTCAGCGCCCAGATCCGGGTCACCGGCCGGAGCCAGCGGCCGGAAATCGCCTTCACCTCGACGCCGGCGCTGCCGCAGGACGAATTGCTGTCGCGCATCCTGTTCGGCACCTCGATCACCAACCTGTCGGCGCCCGAGGCGGTCCAGCTCGCCGCCGCGGTGGCGAGCCTCAACGACCCGCGCGGCGGGCTCGACCCGATCAACGCGGTGCGCCGCTCGATCGGCCTCGATCGGCTGCGCATCCTCCCCGCCGACGTGACCCAGGGGATCGGCACCCAGCTCGCCGCCGGCAAATATTTCGGCCGCCGCGTCTATGTCGAGGTGATCACCGACGGCCGCGGCTATTCGGCGACGACGGTCGAATATCAGATCACCCGCTGGCTCTCGCTTCTCTCGAGCATCTCGACGATCGGCCGCGAAAGCGTCAACCTGCGCGTCTCGCGGGATTATTGACGTGGCACACTTGTCGAATACACCCATAAGGTGTAGACCGACATGACAGTCAAGAAGCGCCCACATCATCCGCTGGACGCGATCAAGGCTAAGTTCGCAGACGCCGAGACGCTTGAGATGACAACCACCGCGCTGCGCAGCGCCAAGGCGCTCGGCTACAAGCTCGGCGACGTTGTCAGCGTCATTCAGCAGTTGGAGAGGTCGGATTTCATCAAGTCGGAAACAGCGCACCATCCGCTGAATCAGCGAATCTGGCACGACAGCTATCGAGCACCCTTCGACGGCTACGACCTCTATCTGAAGTTTGCGGGGGAGACGCTGGTCGACCTGATGCTCGTCTCGTTCAAGGAAGCATGACATGAAATCTCGAATCCACCCTGAAACCGGCCAGATGCTCCAACGCGACAAACGGCCGATGACTGTTCGGGTTGGGCCGTTCACCGAGGAGGTTTTGGTCGGCGGCTGGTATCCTGAGGGAGAGGGCGATGCCGTCCATACCGGCGTCGACCTCGCTGCTTTCGAGGAAGCCTGGGAGCGCTTGCGGGTCCGCTATGCCGCCCACCTTCGCGCCAGCCGCAAGCGCTGGCGGCTGACACAGGAGCAGGCCGGCAAGCTGATCGGCGGCGGCAAGCGCGCCTTTCAGAAATATGAGTCCGGAAAAGCGCTTCCCACGGAGGCGGCGGTCGGCCTGATCGAACTTCTCAACGCCGACGAGGAGAATCTGGAGCGGCTGCGGCGGATTCGGGCTGCATGAGCCAGCACTTTCGCGGCCACCGAATCCGCAACATCCTCGACGGCGGCCGCGAAAGCGGCAACCTGTGCGTGTCGCGGGACTATTGAGGAGAGCGCCGGCGTGAGGGGACGGGCGATTTGGGCGATTGCGGCAGCGCTCCTCGTTCTGCTGGCGGGTCTGTTGCTCCTTGTCCTGCCGCAGCGGCCTTCCGAGGGCGGCAGCGAGCAGCCTTCGCCGGCGACCGCGCAGGCGCCGCGCGCGCCGGCCGAGCCCGAGCCGGTCGATCTCGGCCCGGCGCTGGGCCTCGGCAGCCTGACCGATTGCGCGCCCAGCCCCGTTCTGGCCTCGATCCTCGACCGGATGGTGCGCAGCGATCCCGAGACCTTCGAGAGCCGGCGCGGCGGGCCGATCCGCGTGCCGGGCCATGCGCGGCCGCTGATCCCCACGTTCGAACGGAGGCGCGAGATCGACGGCCGCGCCGACATGCGCGCGGTCGCCGCCGATCTCGACTTTGCGGGGCGCTGGCACGGGCTGGCGGTCGCCGGCCTCACGCGGAGCTTCTACGAGGAAAGCGACGTCTCCGCCTTCCAGGTCCGGTTCGCCGAGCCGCCCGAGCGGGTGCGCGAAACGCTCGATCCGTCACGGCTTCCGCCTGCCTGCGGTCGGCGAGATGCGCGAGTTCGACGACGAAGGCCTTTCGACCTACATCGGCATCGAGCGGATCGAGGGCGGAGCGGGGCTGACATGCGCGACGGGATGAGCAGCGCGACGGGCGCGCATCGCCTGCGCAACATCATCGGCGGCTCGGCGGGCAATCTCGTCGAATGGTACGATTGGTACATCTACGCCGCCTTCGCGCTCTATTTCGCGCCGGTCTTCTTCCCGCGAGGGCGACCGGACCGCGCAGCTGCTGAGCACGGCGGCGATCTTCGCGGTCGGCTTCGTGATGCGGCCGATCGGCGCCTGGATCATGGGCATCTATGCCGACAGCAAGGGGCGCAAGGCCGGGCTGACGCTTTCGGTCAGCCTGATGTGCGTCGGGCTCGCTGATGATCGCGGTGATGCCGACCTATGCCCAGATCGGCCCGTTCGCGCCGGCGCTGCTGGTCGCTCGCCCGGATGCTGCAGGGCCTCAGCCTCGGCGGCGAATATGGCGCCAGCGCGACCTATTTGAGCGAGATGGCCGGGCGCGAGCGGCGCGGCTTCTATTCGAGCTTCCAATATGTCACCCTGATCGCCGGCCAGCTGATCGCGCTCGCCGTGCTGCTCGTGCTGCAGTTCACGATGTCGGAGGCCGATGCTCGAAGCCTGGGGCTGGCGGATCCCGTTCGCGATCGGCGCGGTGCTGGCGGTGGTCGTCTTCTACATCCGGCGGCGGCTGGCCGAGACCGAGAGCTTCGCCAACGCCAAGGCCGCGGGCGCGCCGCGGTCGAGCGGCGTCAACCTGTTCCGCGATCATCCGAAGGAGGCCTTGCTGGTGATGGCGCTGACCGCCGGCGGCACCTTGGCCTTCTACGCCTACACCACCTACATGCAGAAATTCCTGGTCAACACGTCGGGCTTCGACCGCGAGACGGCGAGCCAGGTGATGACCGCCGCCTTGTTCGTCTTCATGTGCCTGCAGCCCGTCGTCCGGCGCGCTGTCGGACCGGGTCGGGCGCAAGCCGGTGATGGTCGACGTTCGGCCTGCTCGGCATGCTGCTTCACCGTGCCGATCTTCACCGCGCTGGAGAGCGTGCGACGACCCGCTCGCCGCCTTCGCTGCTGGTGATGGCGGCCTTGGTGATCGTCACCGGCTACACCTCGATCAACGCGGTGGTGAAGGCCGAGCTGTTCCCCGCCCATATCCGCGCGCTCGGCGTCGCCTTGCCCTATGCGATCGCCAACACGCTTGTTCGGCGGCACCGCCGAATATGTCGCGCTCTGGCTCAAGGACATGGGCATGGAGCGCGCCTTCTACTGGTACGTGACGGCGATGATCGGCCTGTCGCTGATCGTCTATCTGAGCATGCGCGACACCAAGCGGCACAGCCTGATCCTCGAGGATTGAGCGGCTCAGCGGCGCACGGCACGAGACCTTTCCCTTTGCCATCGACCGGCGCACGCGGACGTGCAACCATGCGCGCCGGCTGACGCGGCGAACGGACAGGGGGTCATGGCAGAGACGGAGGGCGAAAGCGTCCAATCCCCCAGATGGGCCCTGCTGGTCCTGCTGGCCGGGGTGCCTTTATTGGCCGCAATTTCCTTCCTCGAGCTTCTCGGGCCGCGCGGATTTCCCCTGTCCGAGACCGAACTGGCCCGCCTCCACGCTTTGCTCCCGGCCGAGCCGTTCCTGCCGGGCGCCGTCACCTATGCCGGGATCGGGACGATCCACCTTTTCGTCTGCATCGCCGCCATCCTGCTCGCCTTGCTGGTGCTGACCTCGGTTTGTGGCTGGCAGCGGCTGGCGCTCGTCGGGTTCGCCATGGCGTGCGCATTTGCGATCCTCATCCTGGCCGTCGCCGGGCTCGGCGATTCCGTCGCGGCCTTCCGGCTCAGCTATTCCGCCATGGCCGATCTCTATCGCGACACCGGCGTCGGCGGCTGGTTTCTCGAACCGGCGGCCGGGCCGATCACCCGGCTCGGCCTCGCGATGTACGTCCCGACGGTGCTCGGCGTGTTCGCGGTCGCGATCGCCGCGGCGGCCGCGACGAGCCAGGTCGGGCATCTCTACGCACAGTCGACCTCGAACGAGGGGGAACGGGAAATCCGGCTCTGCCTCGCCCACGCGACGATCAAGCGCTGCACCTACGGGCTGTCGCTCGTCCTCGTCACCAGCACCGTCGCGGCCGCCTTGTTCTTCCAGCTGCCGTCAAAGCTGATCGCGGGCGCCGCGAGCGCCGATCCCGCGCTCGCCGGGGCACTGGCCCCGCTGACCGCCCGCATCGATGCCTATGCCGCCGAGCTGACGATGTTCTGGGGCGCGGTCTACAGCCTCACCTTGTTCGCGGCGGTCGGCGTGCCTTTGCTCCTCGTCCAGAAGAAGGTGCGCGACTTCATCGATGCGCTGCAGCCGCCCGACCGCGCCGCGCCGATCCGGACCCGAATGACCCAGGCCGGCGTACTTCAGGGCGGCGGCGAGCAGTTCAAGGTGCTGCTCGCCTTCGTCGCCCCGCTCGTCTCCGCGCCCGTCACCAGCTTCCTGCAGGCGGCGGGCTGAGCGGCCGAGGCCGCTAAGGGGTCGGCGCCGTTCGCCGGCCGGCCCTGGCGAAGATCCGATAGTCGCCGATCCTTTGCTCCTCGGCATAATGCGCCATCAGCCCGCGGAAGCCCGGGAAGCGGGCGAGAAAGTCGAGATAGTCGAAGCGCCGCGCGCCGAAGCCGAGCTTGAACGGGCCGTCGGCGACCGCGATCAAGGCCGGCGGCCGAGCTTCGAGCCGGGCCAGCACGGTCGCGAGCTGGCGCAGCGCCGCGGCGCGAGCGGCCGGCGCGCGCTCGGGCGCCTCGCCGGCGCGGACCGCGGCCGGAAGCGTGTAGAGGCAGCAATAAGGCGAGGGCCAGTCGGCGCCGGCGGCGAGGATCGCGGGGTGGATGTCGCGCGGGCCGGGGTTGAAGGCGAAGACCGGGCCGTCGGCGCGGGCGAAGCGGGCGCCGAGCCGCGCGGCCGTATCGGCCTCGCCGAAGGCCAGGCCGGCGTAGTTCAGCGTCGCGCCGAACGTGCCGTAGAGGACGAGCAGCAGCGCAGCGGCCGCGGCCGTCGAACGGCGGGCGCCGTTGGCGACGAAGAGCGCGGCGCAGCCGATCGCCGCCAGGCCGAGGCCCGGCAGGAGGTGATAGGGCCAGCCCTTGAGCTGGAGCGCGGCGGCCGCGGCGGCGGCGAGCGCGCCGACGATCAGGAATTCGGCCGCCTCTCCCGTCCCGCTCCCGCCGCGCAGCAGCAGAGCCGCCGCGGCCAGCGGCAGGAAGGCGAAGCCGAGCCGGGCCGCAACCGTCGTCGGCGGCGAATCGAACACCCAATAGGAGGCGAGCGCCTCGGGCAGCGCCGCGCTGAGATAGAAAGGCGCCCAGAGCAGCACCGCGGCGACGTAGGAGAGGCCGATTGCGGCGAGGACGAGCGCCTCGGGCCTGATCTCGATCCGCCGCTTGCGCGTCGTCGCCCAGAGCTCGGCGGCGATCGGAACTAGCAGGAAATAGGGCTTCTGGCAGAAGGCGAGCGCCGCGAAGAGGCCGATGCCGAGCGCCAGGCCGAGCGACAGCCAGCGCCCGCGCACCGCGGCGTCGACGCAGGCCAGATAGGGCAGAGCGCCGATCAGCAGGAAATGCTCGCGCTGGCCGAAATCGTAGCCGGGGGCGAACAGCAGCACCGCGGCGGCGAAGAGCTGGAAGCCTTCCGACCCCATCAGCGGCGAGCCGCCGCGGATCAAGGCGGCGCGAGTGAGCAGGGTGCTCGCCAGGCAGGCGAGGATCGTGAAAGCGATGAAGGCGGCGGCGGGCGCGATGCCGGCGAGGCGCGCGAAACCGACCGGGATCGTCGCCAGCCACCAGGGCAGCGGCGGGTTCGGATCGATGATGTCGCGGCCGAGCACGGCGCCGTCGAGCACTTGGCCGGCGCCGGTCAGGATCCAGGCGACGTCGTGGTTGAACGGCCCGAACGACTGCAGCGCCGCCGCCGCCAGCGCCAGTCCGGCGAGGGCGGGAACGAAGCCGATGCCGGCGGCGCGGCCGGCGGCGATGGGCATATGAGCGGTCAAGACGTCTCCTCGCCGCCCGTCATCGCGCGAAGAGGGTTAAGGGGGCGTTTACCCGGCAAGAGTCACCCCGGCGAAAGCCGGGGCCCATGAACCGAAGAAGTTGGGATGAAGCGCCCGGCCTGTCCGCGACGCCCGGTGTTCATGGGTCCCGGCTTTCGCCGGGATGACTCCGTGTGGCGAGGCTCCGAACCCTAGCTCGAATAATACATGTCATATTCGACCGGGCTCGGCGTCGTCTCCCAGCGCAGCTGCTCTTCCCACTTCAGCTCCATATAGGCGTCGATCTGGTCGTCGCTGAACACGTCGCCCTTGGTCAGGAAGGCGCGGTCGTTGTGGAGCGCGATCAGCGCCTCGCGCAAGCTGCCGCAGACGGTGGGCACGTCGACCAGCTCCTGCGGCGGCAGATCGTAGAGATTCTTGTCGATCGGGTCGCCCGGATGGATGCGGTTCTGGATGCCGTCGAGGCCGGCCATCAGCAGGGCGGAATAAGCGAGATAGGGATTGGCGAGCGCGTCGGGGAAGCGGAACTCGACGCGCTTGGCCTTCTCGCCGGCGCCGTAGGGGATGCGGCAGGAGGCGGAGCGGTTGCGGCTCGAATAAGCGAGCAGCACCGGCGCCTCGAAGCCCGGGACGAGGCGCTTGTAGCTGTTGGTGGTCGGATTGGTGAAGGCGTTCAGCGCCTTGGCGTGCTTGATGACGCCGCCGATGAAATAGAGGCAGATCTCGGAAAGGCCCGGCATAGCCGTTGCCGGCGAACGAGCGGCTTGCCGCCTTTCCAGATCGACATGTGGGTGTGCATGCCCGAGCCGTTGTCGGCCTTGATCGGCTTGGGCATGAAGGTCGCGGTCTTGCCGTAGGCGTGGGCGACCATGTGGACGACATATTTGTAGATCTGCATCCGGTCGGCGGTCTCGGTCAGCGTGCCGTAGGTGAGGCCCAGCTCGTGCTGGGCGGCGGCGACCTCGTGATGGTGCTTGTCCATCGGCAGGCCCATTTCGATCATCGTCGAGACCATCTCGCCGCGGATGTCCATCGCGCTGTCGACCGGCGCGACCGGGAAATAGCCGCCCTTGGCGCGCGGCCGGTGGCCGAGATTGCCGTTCTCATATTTGGTGGCGGTGTTGGTCGGCAGCTCGATATCGTCGATGGTGAAGCCGGAGGCTGGCATAGCCGTCCTCGAAGCGGACGTCGTCGAACATGAAGAATTCGGCCTCGGGGCCGACATAGACGGTGTCGCCGATGCCGGTCGCCTTCAGATAGGCCTCGGCGCGCTTGGCGGTCGAGCGCGGGTCGCGGGCGTAGAGCTCGCCGGTGCCGGGATCGACGATGTCGCAGAACAGGATGCCCATCGGCGTCGCGCTGAACGGATCGACATACCAGGCGTCGAGATCGGGCTTCAGGATCATGTCCGATTCGTTGATCGCCTTCCAGCCGGCGATCGAGCTGCCGTCGAACATGAAGCCGTCGGTGAGCTGGTCCTCGTCGACCACGCCCGCGCACATCGAGAGGTGCTGCCATTTGCCCTTGGGATCGGTGAAGCGAAGATCGACCCACTCGATCTCGCCGTCCTTGATCGCCTTCAGGATCTTGCCCGCGTCGTTCGCCATGAGATCGTGCCCCTTCAAAGGAATCGGATGAGTGCGCCGCCGCATTCATCGCGATGCCGGCCGGGCCGTCCAGCGCTCCGTGAATATTTCACACAGAGCCGCGTCAGAAGGGGCGGCGCTGGGCGGCGATCAGCATCCGCAGCAGCATCGCGACCGGGCGCGGCACGCCGACCTTGCCCTCGAGCCACAGGCTGACCGCCGAGCCGGCTGACCCCGATCGCCGCGGCGAGGTCGCTCTGGGTCCGGTAGCCGAGCGACGCGCATCGCCGCGCGCAGCTCCTGCCGGGGACATCGAGGCGAGGCGGGGATCGTCGGCCATGGATTCGCCGGACCATAGCGCCCCCCCGTCACCGCGTCAGCGACTTGCGGACCGTGTGCGCCCGAGCGTTAGGCCATATCGACACTCGGTCGGTCGAGCGGGTTGAGCCCTCTCCCTCAGGGAGAGGGTTGGGTGAGGGTGTTCAGCGCAAGAGATGACTCTCAGACGTCCGACCCCTCACCCCAACCCTCTCCCCAGGGGAGAGGGAGAGCTCTTGCTGCGGCCTCCGACGTGGATCTCGATCCAGGCTGGAGCGTCTCGACATCCCAAAGCGCCTCGGCTCTAACGCAGGCATGAGCGAATGGGTGATCGGCATCATCGGCGGCTCCGGCCTCTACGCGATCGATGCGCTGGAGGATGCGCAATGGATCGCCGTCGACACGCCCTGGGGGGCGCCGTCGGACGAATTGCTGACCGGCCGGATCGAAGGCGTCAGGTTCGTCTTCCTGCCCCGCCACGGCCGCGGCCACCGTATCCCGCCGACCGAGCTCAACGCCCGCGCCAATATCGACGCGCTGAAAAGGGCGGGCTGCACCGATCTGGTCGCGATCTCGGCGGTCGGCTCGCTGCGCGAGGAGCTGGCGCCGGGCCGCTTCGTCGTCGTCGACCAATATCATCGACCGCACCGTCGCGCGCGATCGGCGAGCTTCTTCGGGCCCGGCCTCGTCGCCCACGTCTCGATGGCCGATCCGATCTGCCCGCGCCTCTCCGCGCTCGCCGCCGACGCGGCCGAGGCGGCCGGCGCCGCGGTGGCGCGCGGCGGCTGCTACCTCGCCATCGAAGGCCCGCAATTCTCGACCCGCGCCGAAAGCCGCGCCTATCGGGAATGGGGCGGCGACGTGATCGGCATGACCGGCATGCCCGAGGCGAAGCTCGCCCGCGAGGCGGAGCTGCCCTACGCCTCGGTCTGCATGGTCACCGATTACGATTGCTGGCGCGACGGCGAGGCGGCCAGACGTGCGCCGAGATCCTTGCCCGGCTCCACGCCAATGCCGGCACCGCGCGCCGCCTGATCGTCGAGCTGGCCCGGCGGCTGCCGAAGCAGCGGACCGCCCTCCCCGATCGACACCGCCCTCGACGCCGCGATCATGACCGCGCCCGAGGCGCGCGATCCCGCTCTGGTCGCCAGGCTCGACGCGATCTGCGGCCGGGTGCTCGGCTGAATCGCGGAACACCCATCCCCGTTCGGGCTGAGCTTGTCGAAGCCCTTCCCTTCCTTCCTTCCTCGCTCCGGGAGAAGAAGAGGGCTCCGACAGGCTCAGCCCGAACGGAGAGGGCGATTCCGCCGAGGCTTCATCTAAACCGGCTCGAGCGGCCGCGCCCTTATCCAGCGGCTGGCGATCAGCTTCTCGCCGCGAGTCACCGGAAGGCCGGCATGGCCGGAATCGGGATCGCGAGTCCCGTCCGGAAGCGCGTTTCGAAACAGCAGGGCGTCGCCGGCCCGGCCCTTGAGCTTCGCGCCGGTCTTCATGAACATCGTCTCGCCGCCTTCATAATCCTCGCCGAGCCAGACGATCATGGTCGCCATGCGCTGGTTGGCGAAGCCGGGGATGGCGTCGAAATGCGGCTTGTATTCGCCACCCGGCCGGTAGCGCAGGACCTGAAGCGGCTCGCCCTGAGCGGCCGCGGTTCCGCTCGCCGCGGCGATGCGCTGGTTGAGCGCGTGGATTGCGGGATTTTCGAGCGGCAGGGTGAAGCCGGCGCTGTCCGAGATGCGCACCGGATCGGGCCGCTGCCGCCCGGTGGCGGGATCGACCACCACCGACGGCGCCAGCATCGGCGCCGCCGCCTCGGCGACGTAGCGGCATTCGTCCGCCGTGAAGAGGCCGCGGAAAAGGGTGAGGTGCGGCGCGGTGCCGACGACCTCGCCGACCAGGGTTGCCGACAGATCCATCGCCCGGATCAGCTCGAACTGGCGCCGGCAGCGCCGGTCGCGCTGCGCCAGCCCGGCGAGCAGCGCCATCGAGCGCTGCCAGTCGCCGCCATTGGCGACGAGGTTGCAATGGATCACCGCCGCGTCGTGGCGTCCCGCTTCGCCGGCGCGGCCGAAGAGCGCGCGCGCCTCCTCGACCCGATTGGCCCTGAGCGCGGCGGCGGCTTGTTCGAACAGCGCGTCGGCGTCCATGCGCCCTTGTTGCCCGGCTCGCGGCCAGCGTCTAGGCCGCGCTGATGAACCCGCTGCCGCCCTACGCCCGCTTCCTCGGCATCCGCACCGAGCGGTCCGAGGCGGGCGAGCTCCTGTTCGTGATGCCGTTCGGCGACGTCGTGCTCGGCCGGCCCGGCTACCTGCACGGCGGCGCGATCGCCGGCCTGCTCGAATTCGCCGCCTTCGGCGCGCTCTACGAGGCGCTCGGCGCGCGCGACGGCGTCACCGTCAAGCCGGTCAACGTCACCGTCCAATATATGCGCGGCGGCGCCCAGCACGACACGCATGCGGCGGCGACCGTCACCCGCCTCGGCAACCGCGTCGCCAATGTCGAGGCCCACGCCTGGCAGCTCGACCGCGCCAGGCCGATCGCGGCGGCGCAGATGAACGTGCTGCTGAGACGCTGACCGTCACCCCGGCGTAGGCCGGGGTCTCATGGAGACCGCCGCGACCTCTTGTCCCGAGACCCCGGCCTTCGCCGGGGTGACGAGGAAGGTCAGCCCCCGTTCCTGATCGTCTCGCGCGCGATGACGAGCTGCTGGATCTGGCTCGTCCCCTCGTAGATCCGGAACAGGCGGACGTCGCGGTAGAGCCGCTCGATGCCGTAATCGGCGACATAGCCGGCGCCGCCGAAAATCTGGACGGCGCGGTCGGCGACCCGGCCGACGCTCTCGCTGGCGAAATATTTGGCGGCCGCCGCCTCGAGCGTGATCGGCTTGCCCTCGTCCTTGAGCGCCGCCGTCTCCAGCACCAGCGCCCGCGCCGCCATCGTCTCGGTCTTGCGAATCCGCGATCATCGCCTGGATGAGCTGGAAATCGGCGAGCGGCTTGCCGAACTGCTTGCGCTCCGACGGCATAGGCGACCGCGTCGGCGATCAGCCGCTCGGAAATGCCGACGCAGACCGCGGCGATGTGCAGCCGGCCGCGGTCGAGCACCCGCATCGCGATCTTGAAGCCCTCGCCTTCCGCGCCGAGCCGGTTGGCGGCCGGCACCGGCGCCTCGTCGAAATTGACGTCGCAGACATGGGCGCCCTGCTGGCCCATCTTCTTCTCGGGCTTGCCGACGCTGACGCCGGGCAGATCGGCCGGCACCAGGAAGGCCGAGACGCCGTGCGCGCCCTCCCCGCCGGTCCGCGCCATCACCGTGAACAGGATCGCCTTGTCGGCATTGGTGATGAAGCGCTTGGTGCCGGAGAGCCGGTAGACGTCGCCGTCGCGGACCGCGCGGGTCTGCACCGAGGCGCTGTCCGAGCCCGCGCCCGGCTCGGTCAGGGCGAAGCTGGTGACGATCTCGCCGCTGGCGATCCGCGGCAGCCATTGCGCCTTCTGCGCGTCGCGATGCCGGCCATGACCAGGCCCTGGCTGCCGATGCCGACATTGGTGCCGAACACCGAGCGGAAGGCGGGCGTCGTCCGCCCGAATTCGAGCGCGACCCGAACCTCCTCCGACATGGTGAGGCCGAGCCCGCCATATTCCTCCGGGATGGAGAGGCCGAACAGCCCCATCTCCCGCATCTCGCGGACGATCTCCTCGGGGACCTCGTCCTCCTCAGCGACCTTCTCCTCGAGCGGCCGCAGCCGCTCGGCGACGAAGCGGCGGATCGTCTCGATCAGTGCGTCGAAGGTTTCGGGGTCGAGCGCCATTCAGGGTTCCTGATAGCCGAGCGCCCGCATTTCGAGACGGTGTCGGCGGGGATCCCGGCGAAAGAACAGGCCGCCGCTCCGCCGCGAATGGCCGGGGACATAGTCGAACGTGACGCTGCTCGTCTCGACCGGCGCGCCTCCGCCGGTCAAGCTTCCCTCGACCTCGACCGACGGGGCCGTCCCGCCGGCCCGGTTGAACGCCTCGATCTCGACGACGAAGCCGGCGGCCGCGGGCGCGAACCGGCGGATCCGCGATCTCGATCGCGGGCGTCTCCTGCGGATCGCCGCCGCAACGCCTCCCAGCCGATCGCGGCGATCATGGCGAGCAGCAGCACCAGGCCGACGGCCGCGGCGATCCATTCCAGCAGCGAGGTTTCCGCTTTGACCTTGCCGTGCGCCGCCATGCCTCGCCTCCTACACGACCAGCCGCGCGATCGCGGCGCCGATCGCGGCGGGGAAGGCGAGCACCGATTGCGGTCGACGCGATTCCGGCCATATCGACGCCGTCGGTCCGGCCGAAGGTCCACAGCACGTAGAGGCTGACCAGCAAGCGCGATGCCGTAGCCCGGGATCGTATAGGTCAGGAAGGCCCGGGCGAAGCCGCTCTCGATCGAGCTCGTGCTGGCCGGCGAAGCCGACGCGGTAGCACGAAGGCGTGGAGGAGAAGCACCGACACAGGCGATCAGCGCCAGGCTGTGCCAGGGCGACATCATATAGGCGATCAGCATCATCTCCTCGGTCGGCGCGACGTTGAAGGCGAGGAACAGGGCGCCGGCGAGCATCAGGAAGAGCTGGCCGCCATAACCGGCGGCCGCGCAGCCGTGGCGCTCGTCCTCGTTCGCTTTCGCCGCTCGCCGAGCTGCTTGCGCGCGAGCATCGCGCCGAAGCTGCGTCGGGATGCTCTGGATCGCGATCTTGCCGGCCATCTCGTCGAGCGGCATCCGCCAGGTCGAGCGACGCCGAACAAAGCGAGGATCGCGGCCGCGCGCGACGATGCCGACGCCGTAGGCGGCGAGCGCGTCGAGCACGTCCTCGAGCACGGCACGTCGGTCGCGCTCGAAGCCGCCGAAGCGCGACAGGCCGACCAGGATGGCGAAATTGACGGCGAGGAACAGCAGCAGCCGGCCCGGATGGACGTGGAAGCCGAGCGCACCACATCTCCATCGTCATCAGCAGCGGCAGGCCGAAGATGACAGCGCCGGCGAAGGCGCGCGCGAGGCCGAGCGCATAAGCGCGGTCGGCGCCGCGCGGCAGCGCCGGGGCCGCCCTAATAGCCCTTCATCCGCGCCAGCCGGTCGGCATGGTAAGCGGGGTCGCCGAACAGCTCGTTCAGGACCCGGTCGCGCTTCATGTAGAGGCCGATATCATATTCGTCGGTCATGCCGATGCCGCCGTGCATCTGCACGCCTTCCTGCACCGCGAGCTGCGAGGCGCGGCCGGCCTTGGCCTTGGCGACCGAGACCATCGCCTCGGCCTCCGCGCTGCCCTCGTCGAGCAATTGCTGCGCCTTCAGCGTCGCGGCGCGGGCGATCTCGAGCTCGGAATAGAGATGGGCGGCGCGGAATTGCAGCGCCTGGAACTCGCCGATCAGCCGGCCGAACTGCTTGCGCTGCTTGAGATAGTCGACCGTCATGTCCATCGACGCCGAGCCGACCCCGACCAGCTCCGCCGCGGCGCCGGTGCGGCCGGCGTTGAGCGCGCGCGCCAGCACCGCCTCGCCGCCGCCGACCTCGCCGACCACCGCGTCGGCGTCGACCTCGACCTTGTCGAAGGTCATCCGCGCGCCGATGCTGGAGTCGGCGAGGCGCACGCCCTCGACGTCGAGGCCCTTCGCGTCCTTCTCGACCGCGAACAGGGTCAGGCCCTCGTCGGTCGCGGGCGGCGACCAGGGTCACGTCGGCCGAGGCGCCGTGGACGACGAACTGCTTGCGCGCCGGACAGGCTGAAGCCGTTGCCCGAGCGCTCGGCGCGCATCGCGATCGCCTCGGGCCGGTGCTTGGCGCCCTCGTCGATCGCCAGCGCGGCGACCGTCTCGCCCGACAATGATGCCGGGATACCAGCGCTCGCGCAGCGCGGTGCCCTTCAGCGCCTCGACGAAGGCGACCGCGCTGGTCAGGAAGGGCGAGGGCGTCAGGTTGCGGCCGATCTCCTCGAGCACGATCCCGGCCTCGACATGGCCGAGCCCGAGCCCGCCATCGGCCTCGTCGATCAGGATGCCGGTGAAGCCCATCTCGGCGAACTGCTTCCACAGCGCGTGGCCGAAGCCGTCCCTGCAGCCCGTGTCGCGCCAGTGGCGCAGCTGCTTGGCGATCGCGCCTTCCTCGGCCATGAAGCTGCGCGCCGTATCGCGCAGCATCGCCTGGTCGTCGGTGAGATAGAGCGGCATTCTTTCTCTCCGTCACCCCAGCGAAGGCTGGGGTCCATACTGACTCCGCTTGGATGCCAGCCTTCGCTGGCATGACGGAGCCTAGCCTCCCGGCAGCTCCAGGATCCGCTTGGCGACGATGCCGAGCTGGATCTCGCTGGTGCCGCCCTCGATCGAATTGGCCTTGGTGCGCAGCCATTCGCGCGCCGCCTTGCCCTTCTGCGAGCGCTCGCTCTCCCATTCGAGCGCGTTCGGAGCCGCCCGCGGCCATGACCAGCTCGTGCCGCGCCTTGTTCAATTCGGTGCCGGCATATTTCATCATCGAGGGCTGGGCCGGATGCGCCTGGCCGGCCTTCAATTCGTCGATGAAGCGCTCGGACATCGCCCGGAACGCCATCTGCGTCGACGTCGAAGCGGGCGACGTCGGCGCGCAGGATCGGATCGTCCGCGAGCGCGTCCGCCGAGCGCCGCGCCGAGCGAGTCCGCTCTGGCCGCCGAGGCCCATGCCGGAGATCATCTCGCGCTCGTGGCCGAGCAGATATTTGGCGACGTCCCAGCCCTTGTTGAGCGTCGCCGACGAGCTGGTCCTTGGGCACCTTCACGTCGTCGAAGAAGGTCTCGCAGAAGGGCGAATAGCCGGAGATGAGCAGGATCGGCCTGGTCGAGACGCCCGGGCTCGCCATGTCGAACAGGAGGAAGCTGATCCCCTGATGCTTGGGCGCCTGCGGGATCGGTGCGGACCAGGCAGAAGATCCAGTCGGCCTTGTCGGCATAGCTGGTCCAGACCTTCTGGCCGTTGACCAGCCAGTGATCGCCCTTGTCCTCGCACTTGGTCTGCAGCGAGGCGAGGTCGGAGCCGGCGCCGGGCTCGGAATAGCCCTGGCACCAGCGGATCTCGCCGCTGGCGATCTCGGTCAGGAAGCGCTTCTTCTGCTCCTCATTGCCATATTTGAGCAAAGCCGGGCCGAGCATCGAGATGCCGAAGCTCATCAGCGGGTTGCGCGCGCCGATCCGCGCCATTTCCTGCTTCAATATCTTGGTCTCGGCCGGCGAGAGGCCGCCGCCGCCATAGTCCTTCGGCCAGTCGGGCACGGTCCAGCCGCGCGCGGCCATGACCTCCATCCAGCGCTTCTGCGCCTCGTTCTTGAAGACCGGGTTGCGGCCGCCCCAGCAGGCGTCGCTCTCGTCGCGCATCGGCTCGCGCATCTCGGCCGGGCAGTTCGCCTCCAGCCAGGCGCGGGTCTCGGCGCGAAACGTCGTCCAGATCGCGTCATCGCGGCTCCTCTCCTTTACGTAAACGTCAAGTGCCGCGCCGCGCTTGCCGGAGTCAACCGGCGCGTGCGGAACTCCATCGCCGCGTCGGTCACCGAGCGGAAGCGCAGCGCGGCGAGGTCCTTGAGATAATTCTGGTGGACCCGCCACGGCGGCTTCGGCCCCTGCTCCGGCAGGATCGGCCGCGGCGCGGCGGACGTAGCCGGAGCTGAAATCGAGCATCGGCTGGCGCTCGATCGCGCCGCCGCCGGGCTGCGGCACGCAGATGGCGTGGCCGTGCCGGTCCATATGGTTGAGCAGCCGGCAGACGTAGCGCGACGGTGAGGTCGCATTTCAGCGTCCAGGAGGCGTTGGTGTAGCCGAAGGAGAGAGCGAGATTGGGCACGTCGCTCAGCATCATCCCCTTGTAGCTGAAGCGGTCGGCGACATTGACCGGCGCGCCGTCGACGACGAGCGCGATGCCGCCGAGCAGCTTCACGACGAGGCCGGTCGCGGTGACGACGATGTCCGCCTCGAGCTCGGCGCCGGAGGCGAGCGCGATGCCCGGTTTCGGTGAAGCGTCTCGATCCGGTCGGTGACGACCGAGACCCTGCCCGCGCTCATCGCCGCGAACAGATCGCCGTCGGGGACCAGGCAGACGCGCTGGTCCCAGGGATTGTAGGCGGGCGCGAAATCGCGCTCGACGTCGTAGCCGGCGGGCAGTTGCCTCGGTCGACCAGCCTGAGCGAGCGTCGCCCGACCCTCTCCGGCCGCTTGCGGGCGCGCGAGAAGAAGAAGCATGCCGAGCAGCACGTTCTTCCAGCGGGTCGCCCTGTCGGCGGCCTGAGCGGCAGCCGGCGCTGCAGCCAGTGCGCGATCCCGTCGCGCGACGGCCGGGCGACGATATAGGAGGGCGAGCGCTGCAGCATCGTCACATGCGCCGCCGTTTCGGCGAGCGCGGGCACGAGCGTGACCGCGGTCGCGCCGCTGCCGATCACGACGATCCGCTTGCCGGCATGGTCGAGATCCTCGGGCCAGTGCTGGGGATGGACGATGCGGCCGCGATAAAGCGCCTCGCCCGGCCATTCGCGGCCGATAGCCTGGTCGCATAATCGTAATAGCCGCTGCAGAGGAACAGGAAGGCGCAGGTGAAGCGCCGGACCGCGCCCGCCGGCCTCGACCTCGACCGTCCAGCGCGCCTCCGCCGACGACCAGGACGCGCGCGGTCGACTCGGTGGCGGAAGCGGATGCGCCGGTCGATGCCGAATTCCCGCGCCGTCTCCTCGACATAGGCGCGGATCGCCGCCCCGTCGGCGATCGCCTTGTCCCCGGTCCACGGCCGGAACGGGAAGCCCAAAGTGTACATGTCGCTGTCGGAGCGGATGCCGGGATAGCGGAACAGGTCCCACGTCCCGCCGATCGCGTCGCGCGCCTCGAGGATCGCCAGGACTTGCCCGGGCAGCGTTTCTGCAGATGATAGGCGGCGTCGATCCCGGAAATGCCGGCGCCGACGATGAGCACGTCGAGATGCTCGGTCGCGGCTCCGGCGCCGGGTTCATTCGGCAGAGAGGCCGGCCTGTCGAGCATCGCCGCAGGCTAGGAGCGGCGGAGCGGGACGGCAAGGCGATTGCCGCTTCACCAGGGATCGGAATCGGGCGGGCCGATTCCGATCTCGCCTTCCGGCGAGACATCCTCCACCGCCTCGATCTCGCGCAGCCTGGCCGCGACGTCGTCGCCGCCGCGGCCGGTCACGACCCCGATTTCCTCGAGTACCTGATCGACATCGAAGCCCGTATCGGCCAGCCGGCGGCGGACGCCCGCCAGAGCGGCGCCCTCGGCCAGCGTGACGATCCATCTCTTGTCCTTCGCCATCGGCGTCTCCCGTGCCGGCCAGGGTCGCCGACGAAGGTCAGCTCGGGGCCTGCACCAGCCCCTTTCCGACCCTGCTCGCCGGAAAAGCAAGTATCCTTGCGGTCGCGGTGAGCTTATTCCACAGCGCCTGGCCGCGCAGCCCCGAATTGCTCTGCGCCCAAAGCGCGGCGCAGCCGGCGACGTGCGGCGTGGCCATGCTGGTTCCGCTCTTGAACCCGTGCAGGCGCGGCCGCGGCAGCGACGAAAAGATGTCGCGGCCGGGCGCGGCGATATCGATCTTGCCGAAGTTCGAGAAGCTGGACGGGCGCAGATTGGGGTCGAGCGAGGCGACGGACATGATCGTCGGCGAATTGGCCGGCGCTCCGGTCGCCGCCGCGTCGTTGCCCGCCGCGGCGATGATCAGGCAGGCCGCGGCTGAGCGCGTTGCGGCCGGCCGCGGTATAGGCCGCCTGCGGCGCGGTGCGCGCGCCGAGCGACATCGAAATCACCGTGCACAGATTCGCGATCGCCCAGTTCATTCCGGCGAGCACGCTGCCGTCGACGCTCCGATCCCGAATTCGACAGCACCTTGCCGACGAAGATCGGCGCGCCGATAGGCGATGCCGTAGCGCTGGATCGACCCGGCCGGCGCCTTCGGGCCGCAGGCGGTGCCGATGCAGTGGGTGCCGTGGCCGTGCAGGTCCTGCACCGGCTGGCCGACGAAGCTCTGCGTGGTGAAGGAGCGGCCGGCGAAATCCGGATGGCCGAGATCCATGCCGGTGTCGAGCACCGCGACCCTGATGCCGGCGCCGCTGCGCGAGCTCTGCGGGACCCGGCAGGCGGCGAGGCCCCAGGTCGACGCCGACCGACTCGGCGGAGAAATCGAGCTCGTCCGCTTCCGAGTCGACGGTCTCGGCGAGATCCGCGGCGATCGCCTCGGTCGCGCGGCGGAAGCCGCGGAGATAGTCCTGCGCCGCGCCGTCGGCGAAGACGAAGGTCTCGGGCTCGATCGCCTCGATCGGGCTGTCGGACGCCAGCTCCGATTCGACGCCGAAGCCGCGCTCCTCGAAGACCGGCCCCGAGACGATGGCGATGTCCAGTTCCGGCAGCATCAGCGCATCGGCGCCAACCGCGGCCTCGAGGCTCGCCGCCTGGCCGGAAAAGTCCCGCGCATCGGCGGCCCGCAGTCCGAGCGACTGAAGCTGCTCCGCGCCCTGCTCCATCGCCCCTTCCTTGTAGGTGACGATGTAGCGGCCGGTCTTGAGATCGGTTTCGTCCCGTTCGAGCGCCGCGAGCAGCATCTCGTCGATCGGGCTCGCCGTCGCCGACGCCTCGTCGGCGCCCGAGGATCGCGTGGGTCTTCTCACCATGGTCTGGTCCTTCCCTTGAGAGCGGCCGCCGGCGCGGACCGACGCCCGAACGCACTCGAAGCCCCGGGGCCGCGCACGACGTTGCGCCCGATCGCTCGCGGCTTCCCGCCGTCGATTCGATTCGGGCGATGGCCGATGCTGCGCCGGGAATCGGACAAGGATGTGATCTTCATCACGCGCCGCCACGAAATCCGGCGGCCACGTCGTTCCTGCCGCCGCGGCCTCCCGGCCCGGTCGGAACAGGCGCGAGATCGGCGCGGCCGGCAACGGCCGGCTAGCGCCGCGATTCCCGCCGGAGCATGACGGCCAGCCCGGCCGCGACGGCCAGCCCGGCGATGCTCGCCCATTGCGGCAGCGGCGTGCCGGCGACGATCACCTCGAACGGCCGAAGCAGGCGATAGAGGTGGGCGAGCGCGATCAGCGCGAAAATGAGGATGGCGAGCGTGGTGAAGGGCTTCATGGCATGGGCTCCCCAGGGCCGGGCGCCGGGGCCCGGCCCGCTCGCTTTAGCGCACATCGCCGCCATTGTCGCGGCATCCGCGCCGGCCCTATCAAGCCGCGACTCCAGCCCGCCGGGGAGCCGCCATGCCGAGACCAGCCCACTCTCCACTACTCCCCTATGAGCGCTTCCTCGAGGAGGTCGAGACGGTCGCGCTGCTGATCGAGGCGGACGCATGGCAGCCCGATTTCCTGGTCGGCATCGGCCGGGGCGGGCTGGTGCCGGCGGCCTATCTGTCGCACCGGACCGGGATCCAGATGCTGTCGGTCGATCACAGCTCGGGCGAGATCGGCTTCGGCGACGAGCTGCTCGACAAGCTGGCGGCCAAGATCCGCGACGGCCACCGCATCCTGATCGTCGACGACATCAACGACAGCGGCGCGACGATCGCCTATCTGCGCGCCGCGATCGACGCCAAGAGCGGCGATCCGGCGGGCTTGCGGATCGCCGTGCTGGTCAACAACATCCGCTCGCGAGCGCCTATCCGAATATCATGGCAGCGAGATCGACCGCGACGCCGACAAAAGATGGTACGTCTTCCCCTGGGAGGCGGTCGCGCCGCGCGCGACGCTGGCGTCGACGCGCTGGCGGTGCCGGAACGGCTCGGCTGAGCGGGCGGAGGTTCCGATGGTGCTCGAGTCGATTCGCGGCAACCTCGCTCGGCTCTTCGTCTTTGCCGGGCGCGACCGGCCGGGGCAATTCTGGCCCTATGCGGCGTTCGTGGTCGGGCTGTTCATGGTCGCAGGCCAGGCCTGGACCTTCCAGCCCCAGGTCGATGCGATGGTCAACGCCTTCGAGTTGGCCCGCGATCCGATGGCCGTGCCGCCCGCCGACGACGCCTGGGATGTGCTGTTCCCCGATCCCGACGAAAATCCCTATGCCGTCGATTACCGCCGCCTGCCGGGCGGAATCGCCGCTCTGGCCGTCTTCACCGGCTTCATCCTGCTGCTGCTCGCGGCCGCGGTGACCCGGCGGCTTCACGACCGCGACCGGACCGGCCTGTGGGGCCTGCTGCCTTTGCCCTTCCTCGCCGCAACCTTCGCTCTGGCGCAGCGTAAGCACGCGCCGCTGCGCACATTGTTCGACGCCGATCCCGGCTTCACCTCGGTGCTGCTGCTCAGCGGGCTGCTTTACCTCGCCTCGTTCCTGTTCCTGATCGTCCTGCTCGGCGGCGAGGGGACGACGGGCCCGAACCGGTTCGGCCCCGATCCGCGGGAGCCGGAGGAAGCGGGCTAGTAGGTCAGGGTCACCGTGACCGGGCCGGCGCCGCCGGCCGTGACCGAAACGGTGCCGCTCTCGGTTCGCCGGACTCTGCCGCCCTCGGCGGCGACGGCGATGCCGGCGACGTTGCGCAGCACGATGGCGCCGCGTTCGACCGCGATCGCGGGGCCGGGCGGCTCGCGGACGACGGTGGCGCCGACGCTCAGCGTCGCGCCGGCGGTGCGCGGGATCGCGGCCTGGAGCGCGGCCGCGCTGCTCGCAATCATGAGCGTGGTCACGATCATCGAGCGGCCATGCTCCGGAAACATGTGGCTGCCAAGATCGTGATTTTACGAGAGAAACTGGTTAACGTGCCGGATCGGGACCGGGTCCGGCGCGCCTTCAGGTGCACATCGACAGGAAGGCGATCTCCATCACCGTGCCGCCTTCGACCGGCAGCGGATTGTCGCGATAGTCGATATGTTCGAGCACCGCGCCATTGGCGTCGCGGCGTTCGCGCGATCTGGCGTTGATGGTGCGCTGCGGCGCAGTCGATCAGCAGCAGATAGGCGTCGCTGCTCGGCCCGGTCGTGCCCGGATCGGTGAGCCGGAACCAGGCGGTTCGGGTCGCGCCCTGCTGGTCGATGGTGGCGGCGTCGATCGCGATCGACTGGCCCGAGCCGGCGGTGCCGAGGTTGAGCCAGGTCGGGCCGCGCGGCGCCGGCGGGGCGATTTCGGCGACCGGCGCGGCCGGCGGGCGAAGCGAGTCCGCCATGCCGCAGGAAGTCGAGGGCGGCGGCGAACGCGGGCCGGACGCGCTGGTCGGCCATCGCTCCGGCGACATGGTCGAAGTCGCGCGGGGTGAGCCGGCCGGGCTCGAAATAGCCGCTTCGGACGGCGCCGGCCGAACGGGCCAGCAGGCGGAGCTGGAGCGGGTGGAGCGCGGCGCCGAGCCGCTCGCCGACGCAGCGCGCCTGGGCGAGGTCGAAGCCGTAGCGGATCAGCTGCGGCGAGACGATGCTGCCGCGCTCGCCGACATAATCGGCGAGATTGCCGGCGCAGCCGGCGGCGAGCGGAAACAGAAACAGAAACGGACGCATGACGCGCTGACTATCAACCGCCCGGCGCGGACGCCATGCCCGATTGCGTGACGGAGACCGCGGGCCTAGGCGGGAGGCCGACCGATGACCGCAACCGACGCCCTGTTCACCGGCTCGATCCCGGCGCTCTACCAGCGCTATCTGGTGCCGATGCTGTTCGCGCCTTATGCGCGCGATCTGGCGGCGCGGGCGGCGGCGCTGGCGCCCGGGCGGATCCTCGAGACGGCGGCGGGGACCGGCGTGGTCACCGCGGCCTTGCTCGAAGCGGCGCCGGACGCCGAGATCGTCGCCACCGATCTCAACCAGGCGATGCTCGACGTCGCGGCGGCGACGATCCGAGCGCCCAACGTCCGCTTCCAGGCGGCCGACGCGCAGGCGCTGCCGTTCGCGGATGCGAGCTTCGATATGGTCGTCTGCCAGTTCGGCGTGATGTTCTTCCCGGACCGGGTCGCCGCCTATCGCGAGGCGCGCCGCGTGCTTCGCCCAGGCGGGCATTTCCTGTTCAACGCCTGGAGCCGGATCGAGGACAATCCGCTCTCCGAGGCGGTGACCGAAGCGATCGCCGCGCTGTTCCCGAAGGATCCGGCCGCCTTCATGCGCCGTGTCCCGTTCGGCTATCACGACATCGCTCGGATCGAGGAGGATCTGCACGAAGCCGGCTTCGAGGAGATCGAGGTCGAGACGGTCGAGAAAAGCAGCCGGAGCGGCACGGCGCTCGAGGCCGCGACCGGCTTCTGCCACGGCACCCCGCTGCGCGCCGAGATCGAGGCGCGCGGCAGCCTCGACGAGGCCACCGAGCGCGCCGCGGCGGCGCTGGCCCGCTTCGAAGGGGCGGACGGCCTCGAAGCGCCGATGTCGGCCCGCGTCGTGACCACGAAGGCCTAGCTCACCTCCAACGAGTCATCCCGGCGAAAGCCGGGACCCATGAACACCGTGGCTTGCAGACAAGCGAAAACCTCCACGCCCCACTTCTCACGCTTCGGTTCATGGGTCCCGGCTTCCGCCGGGATGACTCCGCTTTCCGTCAACTGGCGGTCACACCCTCGCGGCACTTCATCAGCGGCTGGATGCGGGTGCCGAACATCTCGGTGCCGATCAGGAAATCGTCGAAGGTGAGCAGCACGCCGCCGGTATTGGGAACCGTGGCGACCTCGTCGAGCATCCGGGCGATGTTCTCGTAGGAGCCGACCAGGGTGCCCATGTTGAGGTTGACCGCGCTTTCCTTGTCGGCGAGCTGGCGGACGTTGGTCGTGGTCGAGGTCTTGTCGGCCGCGCCCTGCAGGCCGAGCCAGGCGATCGCCTCCTCGTCGGCGCCCTCGCGGTACCAGATCCATTTCTCCATCGCCTCCTCGTCGGTCTCGGCGGCGATGACCATGAACAAGGCGTAGACGCGGACGTCGCGGCCGGTCTTGGCGGTCGCCGCCATCAGCCGCTCGTTGTTCGAGGCGAAGGCGGTCGGGCGTGTTGACGCCCTTGCCGAGGCAGAAGGCGTAATCGGCACATTGCGCCGAGAAAGCGAGGCCCTCGTCCGAGGAGCCGGCGCAGATGATCTTCATGTCGCCGGTCGGCAGCGGCTTCACCCGGCAATCGTCCATCTGGTAATAGTCGCCCTTGAAGTCGGAGACGCCGGTCGCCCAGAGCTCGCGCAGGATGTGGGCATATTCGCCGAGCATCTGTAGCGGTTGCGGAAATGCTCGTCGCCCGGCCACAGGCCCATCTGGCTGATATTCGGGGCGCTGCCAGCCGGTGATCAGGTTGAGGCCGAAGCGGCCGTGGCTGATCGAATCGATCGTGTTGGCACATCCGCGCGCAGAAGGCCGGCGGGATGACGAGCGTCGGGCAGGTCGCGTAGATCTTGATCTTCTCGGTGATCGCGGCGAGCCCGGCCATCAGGGTGAAGCTTTCGAGATTATAGTCCCAGAATTCGGTCTTGCCGCCGAAGCCGCGCAGCTTGATCATCGAGAGCAGGAAATCGACGCCGTATTTCTCGGCCTTCAGCGCGATCTCCCGGTTGAGATCGAAGCTCGGCATATATTGCGGCGCGTTCTCCGAGATCAGCCAGCCATTGTTGCCGATCGGCGTGAAGATTCCGACTTCCATCATGCAGCTCCCTTCAGACGCGCGCCGGCGAGCCAGTCGCGCAGGATGTGGTTGAAACACGGCCGGTTCGGTGACGTTGCAGGCGTGGCCGCCGGCATCGCTGCGAGGGTCGGCATCGGGCAGGCCTGCGGCGAGCCGCTTCCGAGCAGGAGGCGGGGACGAGCATGTCGTCCTCGGCGGCGATCAGCAGCGGTCGGCGTGCGCGATCTCGCGCGAGGCGGTCGTCGATGTCGAAGGCGGCAAGGCGCGCGATCCGCGCCTCGACATTGGCCGCGCCCTGGAAATGCGCGAGTTGCCGCGCCTCCTCGGCCTCGAGGCGCTCGCTATGCTCGGAGATCCAGCGCGCCGGATAGAGGAAGATCGGCTGGGCGCGGATGAAGGCGCGCGACGCCGCTGTCGTGGAGCAAGCGCCAGCCGCGCCTCGAAGCAGCGCAGGAAATGCGGATCGGGCCGCGGCGAAGCCGTTGACGACGACCAGCCGGTCGAGCCGCTCGGGCGCGCGCAGCGCGAGCGCGAGGCCGATCGACGCCGCCGGCGGCATGGCCGATCAGGGTGGCGCGCTCGAGGCCGAGTCCGTCCATCAGGCGAGCACGTCGTCGGCCATGTCGTCGACGCTGACGTCGAACGGCAGCGTCGCGGTCGCTGCGGCCGGTGCCGCGATGGTCGTAGAGGATGACGCGGTGGTCGGCCGGCGAGCGCCGTCGAGATTGGGCGCCCAATAGGCGCCGGAGCCGCCGAGGCCGGCCGAGAGGATCAGCGGCGGCGCGTCCGCCGGGCCGTGCTCTTCGTAATAGAGGCCGGCGACGTCGCGGCATCAGCCGATATGCGCCACGCTGGCGATCTCGACGACGCAGGCCCGGCTTCACCAGGCCGCACTGGATGCAGTAGCGCGCCGGCTTCGCGCCCGGAAAATATTCGGCATAGACCGCGTTCATCGCCGGATAATCGGCCCAGTCGGTCAGGAAGATGTGGTTGAAGGCGACGTCGGCCAGCGTCGCGCCGGCCGCTTCCAGCGTGATCCTGATCGTCTCCAGCACATGGCGGGTCTGCGCCGCCGCATCGCCGGGATGGAGGACGCTGCCGCCCTCGCCCAGCGCCAGCGTGCCCGAGACGTAGACCGTGTTGCCCGCCTTGGTGCCCGCCGAATAAGGCGCGATCGGGGTCGGGAATTGCGGCGGGTTGATCGATTCGAAGGGCATGGTCCTTACTCCTCGGTCTTGCGGGATCTGGCCGAAGGTGCCGCAGAAATCGGCGACGGTCGAGACCCAGCCGAAGAATTTCTCGACATTGTAGACGCTGGCCGCCTGGATGAAATCGGGGCCGAGATGGTGGGTCGCGTCCTCCAGCATCACCCCGAAATATTCGAGGTGGAAGCCGTCGCGCAGAGTCGATTCGACGCAGACGTTGGTGGCGATGCCGACGAAGACGATGTTGCGGATGCCGCGCGCGCGCAGCGTGCTGTCGAGCTGCGAGTTGAAGAAGGCGCTGTAGCGGGTCTTGGCGCAGGACGATGTCGCCGCGCCTGCGGCGTCAGCGCGTCGACCAGGTCATAATCCCAGCCGCCTTTGGCGAGCAATTTGCCCTGCAGCTCGGGCCGCGCGCGCATCGTCTTGAGCGCGTTCGACTTGTGCCAGTTGGGCGAGCCCGGGCCGCCCGCCTCGACATAGTCCGGGTCCCAGCCGTTCTGCAGGTAGACGATCTGGACGCCGGCCGCGCGCGCCGTCTCCAGCACCTTGGCGATCTGGCCGATCGTGCCCGCGGCGCCCGCGATGTCGAAGCCGGCGAGATCGACATAGCCGCCGGGCGAGGCATAGGCGTTCTGCATGTCGATGACGACGATCGCGGTCTCGTCGGCCGAGACCCGGATCGGCTCGGGCCGCGCGGGCAGCGTGACGATCCGCGCCCCTCCGCCGTGCCCGCTTCGACCGTCATCCGCCAGCCCCCTGAAGCCAGCCGCCGAATGTTCACCAGAAGTCGAGCGCGCACAAGCCCCGCTCAGGCCGCCGCGCCTTCGGCCTGAAGCCGGGCGAGGAAGCTGCCCGCCGGCGCCGGCTCGTCCTTGAACGCCTTGATCTTCTCGTTCCACAAATGGACGCCGAGCGTCGCCGGAGCGATCATCGACGCCAGCGAAACGCCCGGATCGCGGATCCAGCCGGCGTCGTGATAATGGACCGGGCTGTACACCTCCGGCCCGACCGCCTCGCGCAGGATATCGTGCCGGCGCGCGAGCGCGGTCAGAGCGCGCGGCCCGGCGGTCCCCCAGGGCATGTCGGCGAGGCTGGCCCGGCCGGTCCAGGCGCGGCGCAGCGACGCCGCCAGCCGGGCGCCGGGCGGAAGCCAGGATGGGATCGAGCGCTCCTCGAACAAAGCGAGCAAGTCGCCGAGCATCGGCGAATCAGGCGGGATCCTGAGCACGCTGGTGTTGATCTGCCGCTCGTCCTGCCAGCCGAACAAATGGCCCTCGCCGGCCGGGATCGGCGCGAGCAGATATTGATCGGAGTCGAGCCAGATGCCCTTGCCGAGCCGCTGAAGCTCGTAGCGGAAGCGGTTGGCGAAGAGAGCGACGCTGCCGCTGCGGTGGCGGATGATCGCGCTTTCGGGAAGGATCGCCGCGGCGTCGTGAAGAGCGACGCCCTCGGGAACGCCGGCCAGCTCGCGATAGGCGTAGAGGTTCATCCGATGACCCTGCCGGACCACCGAGCGAAGGCAGGCCCGCTCGAGCGCGCCGAGCGGCCCGATCCACAAGCCGTTGCACGGCTCGAGCGGCCCCTCCCTCGCCGCGGCCACCGCGCTCAGCTCCGAAAGTCGCCGGCGGGGAAATTGCCCCGGAAGGCGAAATCGGCGGCCGGCTTGCGGCCGCTCGGGTGTTCGCGGGTGCGCAATTTCTCGTCGAGCATGGCGGGATCGCCGATCCGGCCGACGACGCAGGCCGCGTTGAGAGCGTAGCGCTCGGGAATGGCGAGCTCGGCGCGGGCCAGCTCGTACTGGATGCCCGACATGCCGTGGGCGTGATAGCCCATCCGGGTCGCCTGCAAGCGCGAGGCAGGCCCAGGCGGCGCCGGCGTCGAAGCTATGGGTCGTTGAAGGCGCCGGCTCGCCGGTCTTCTTGTCGGTGAAGGGCGTGGTGTCCGACAGGACGTAGATCAGCGCCGAGGCACTGTGCGCCCACCTCTGGTTCCACGGGATGAGCAGCGACAGGAAGCGCTCCCAATCGGCGTCGCCCCTTTTGGCGTAGAGGAAGCGCCAGGGCTGCGAGTTGAACGCCGAGGGCGCCCAGCGCGCCGCCTCGAACATCGTCATCAGATCGGCGTCGGGGATCTCCGAGCCGTCGAAGGCGCGCGGCGACCAGCGCTCGAGGAACAAAGGGTCGACGGGGAAATCGGCCTGGCGCGAGGTCATTGGCCTCCTCCTTGCGCCGCCGCCTTGGACGGGGCGGGTCGCGATGGCAAGCGGGCCCGGGCGCGGCGGGCGTTCGCCGGGCGCGCCGCCGAATGAGGTCGCTATTCCGGGCCCGATCTGCTAGGTCTCCTTCATCACCCGCGTTTTTTCCGCAAGTGCCCGTGACTGAGAGACACGCCTGTGCTCCCGCTTGCACAACCAGGTGATCTCTTATGGACAAGGAATATTGGCTCGGCCGCAAGCGCGCGGCGATGAGGATGGCGCGCGCCGCGGCGACTTCCGAAGCGCGGCTCATCCATTACGAGCTGGCCGGCCGCTACAGCATCAGGGCGGCGCATTCCCTCCCTTTCATGCTGCCGCGCAAGGGGCCGGCGACCGCGGGTGAGCAGTCGGCCCTGCGGCTGCGCCTTCCGCCGTCCCGTCCGCGGCACGGCCCCGGCGGGCGGACGGAGGGCGGCGCATGAGCTTCAGCTATCGCAAGACGAGGAAAGGGCCGGTCCTCTCGCCCGACGAAGGCCGGCGGCAGGGACGCGCGGTGCGCTCGGCGCAGGCGGCGCTGGGCAGCGTCGACGCGGTCCGCGCCTTCCTTAACACCCATCACCCGAGCCTCGCCGGCCGCCCGATCGACCTCGCCGTGGCGAGCGAAGCCGGCCTGATCGCGGTCGAGGCGGCGATCTCGGCCGAGAACGGCGCATGAGCCTCCACGACTGGCTCGGCCGGCACGTCGCCGACACCAAGGACAGCCATTGGGACGGCGGCTATTTCGTGACCCGGTGCGGCGTGTGCGGGAAAGCGATGGTGAAGCTGCCGGGGCTGCCCTGGCGGCTGCGCGAGGACCGCGCCGCCTGAGAAGGGGCGAAGATCAGGCCGCGCGGCGGAGGGCGGGCGAGTCGACGCCGCCCACGCCCGCCGCGACCGCGATCCTGACCGCCTCGGCCGTGCTGCGCGCGCCGAGCCGCTCGAACAGCTGGGCGCGATAGGCCTCGACGGTACGGACGCTGAGCCCGAGCTGCCAGGCGATGATCTTGTTGGGCTTCCCGTCGACGATTCCGGCCAGGACCTGCCGCTGGCGCTCGCTCAGGCCGTCGACCAGGACGCGGGCATCACGGGCCGCCGCCCGCGCGGCGCGGGATCGCTCGTGCCGGGCCAGCGCGCTTCCGAGCGCCGCCATCAACGCTTCCGGCGGGTAGGGCTTCTCGATGATATCGGCCGCCTTGAGCTTCATCGCTTCGACCGCCGTGGCGAGATCGGCGTGTCCGGTCAGCACGACCACGGGCGGCGCGTTCTCCCGCCCAACCAGCGCGCGCAGCACGTCGAGGCCGCTGCGACCCGGCATCCTGAGATCGAGCAACACGCAGCTCACCTGATCGGGGACGCACGCGCGCAGAAAAGCGTCGCCGCTCGGATAGGGCAGCACGCGATAGCCCTCGCCCTCCAGGAACCAGGTCGTCGAGGTGCGCGCGCCGTCGTCGTCGTCGACCAGGGCGACCACGCGCGCGTCCGGCGCCGGCCTCCTCGGAGTGTCGAACCGCTCGTTACGCTCTGCCTCGAAAAGGTCGAACTGCGGCGGCATCCTGAGCCCGAGTCCCATATTATTCACTCCTACGGATCAGTCGGCCGCCGGCAGCGACACGTGGAAAATGGCGCCGCCGCCCGCCGGGCTCTCGACCCAGAGCCGGCCGCCATGCGCCTCGACGATCGTCTTGCAGATAGGCATGCCAAAGCCGAGCCCATCCTCCTTGGTCGTGAACAGGGGCTCGAACAGGCGCGCCAGCGCGTAGTCGGAGAGGCCGGGGCCGGAATCGCGGATCCCGATCACCACCTCGCCGCCCTCACGGATTGCGTCGATCGCGATGCGGCGGTCGTCGCGGCCCTCGAGCGCCTCGCAGGCGTTCTCGAGAATATTGCCAAGCACCTGTTCGATCTGCACCCGCTCCACGATCACGTAGCGGGCGTCGCGTGCGATCGACCAAGCGACCTCGATCTCCTCGCCGCCGTGGCTGGTGAGGGCGGAGGCGACATGCTCGACGATCGGAACGAGCCGCTCGCGGCGGCCGGTGATCTTGCCGCTGACGATGAAGCTGCGCATCCGGCGAATGATCTCGCCCGCCTTCATCGCCTCGCGGGCGGCATGCTCGATCATCGCGAGCACGTCCTCGAAGCCCTCGCCATGCTTGCGCAACCGGCGCGCCGAGGCGTGGATGTAGTTCGCTGCCGCGGCCAGCGGCTGGTTCACCTCGTGCGCCAGCGTCGAAGCCATCGTCGTCATCGCCGCGAGACGCACGCGCGCGTCCGGCGTATCGAGCAGGCAATAATGGCCCAGCGCGGGCGGCGACCGGCCGGTCGGGACATTCGGATCGCGCATTTACACCTCCAGGAACGTTGCGGCGAAGAAATGGCGGCCGATCCGGGGGGATCGAGCGGCCGCCGTCGCCGCTGGAACATTGATTGACTTCGAGTCGCCAAGTTCCGATGGTTAACACCTACGGTATTCGCCGCGGATCGGCTTTCCGGATCGCGACAAGGACTTGCCAGTTCGCGCCACCCGAAACGATCCTGACCCGTCCGATCGCGGCGGGGCCGATCGAGAGGAGGCCGAATTGCTGCCTCAGGTTCGCGCGGCCGCGCTGACCAATTATGTCGAGGTCGCCCGCTTCTGCGGACTCGATCCTTATGCGATGCTCAAGCAGGCGGGGATCAACCCCGCCATCCTGACCGACGCGGACGACCCGATCGCGGCCAATGTGGTCGGGCGGCTGCTCGAGGCTTCGGCGCGGGATTCGGGCTGCGAGAGCTTCGGCCTGCTGATGGCCGAATCGCGCGCGGTGGCGAGCGTCGGGGCGCTTGGGCTGCTGTTGAAATATCAGGGCACGGCGCGCGACGCGGTCGAAGCCATCATCCGCTATCAGGCGCTGATCGGGGACGCGCTGATCCTGGGCATGGCGGACAAGGACGGCCGGACGACGATCCGGATCGACGTCGAGACCGAGATCGGCGGGCATCAGGGGATCGACCTGCTGATGGGCTTCCTGTGCCGCATCGTCAGCGCGGCGGTGAGCGAGAGATGGCGGCCCGAGAGCGCGCAATTCGTCTACCCGGAACCGAGCGACGTCAGCGCCTACCGCCGGATCTTCCAATGCGCTCTGGCCTTCGGGAGCGCCTTCAACGGCTTCGTCTGCCCGACCGCCTGGCTCGACGCGCCCAATCCCGGCGCCGAGACGATCATGGCGCGCCATGCCGAGCGCTATCTCGAAACGCTGATGCCCGAGCGCGGCGACGGCTCGATCGCGGCGCGGGCGCGGCGCTCGCTCTATCTGCTGCTGCCGATCGGCCGCGGCACGCTCGAGCAGGCCGGCCGCAACCTCGGCCTGACGCCCCGCGCCCTGCAGCGGCTGCTCGAGCGGGAGGGGACGTCGTTCGCCGCTCTGCTCAACGAGGTTCGGCGCGAGCTGGCGCTGCGTTATTTGTCGAGCTCGGCGCACAATGTCGCGGCGATCGCCGAGATGACGGGCTATTCGTCGCCAAGCTCCTTCACCCGCTGGTTCGCCGCCGAGTTCGGCATGGCGCCGGCCCAGTGGCGAGTCGGCGGCGCTGCCTGACGCGCGGGCGCGGCGCCCGCTTTCCTGCCGGTGCCGGATGTGACAGACTGGCGCCGCCCGGACGCTGCCGTCGGCGGCCGGGCCTGGGGGAGGCGGGTATGCAGCCTCGGGTTCGCGCCGCGGCGCTGACCGATTATGTCGAGGTCGCCCGGTTCGTCGGCCTCGATCCTTTCGAAATGCTCCGCCGCGCCGGGATCGATCCGGCCGATCTCGCCGATCCCGACAAGATGATCCCGCGCAACGCCAGCGCGCAGCTGCTCGACGACAGCGCGGCGGCGTCCGGCTGCGAGAGCTTCGGCCTGCTGATGGCCGAATGCCGCCCCTTTTCGAGCCTCGGCGCGCTCGACCTGCTGCTCCAGCACCAGGGGAATGCGCGCGGCATCGTCGAGGCGCTGATCCGCTACCAGGGCCTGCTCAGCGCGGCCCATGCGGTCAGCATCGAGGAGGTCGGCGGGATCTCGATCATCCGCACCGACTTCCTCGGCGGGATCGGCTCGCGCCAGTCGCTCGAGCTGCTCATGGGGGTCGTCTGCCGGACGATCAGCGAGCGGGTGAGCGGGCGCTGGCACCCGGACACGACCCATTTCATCCACGCCGCCCCGGCCGACCTCGCCGCGCACCGGCGGATCTTCCAGTCGACGCTGGTCTTCGAAAGCGAGTTCAACGGCTTCGCCTGCCCCACCGCATCGCTCGACGTCCCCAACCCGGCCGCCGAATCGGTCATGGCGCGCCATGCCGGGCGCTATCTCGACACGCTGGTCCCCGACCCGGCCGACGGCTCGGTCACCGAGCGGGCGCGGCGCTCGATCTACCTGCTGCTGCCGAGGGGACGCGGGACGCTCGAGCAGGTCGCCAAGAATCTCGGCCTCCACCCGCGCACGCTGCAGCGGCTGCTGGAGAAGGAAAAGCGGACGTTCGCGACCCTGCTCAACGAGGTGCGGCGCGAGCTGGCGCTGCGCTATCTTTCGAGCTCGACCAACAATGTCACTGCGATCGCGCAGATGACCGGCTATGCCAGCCCAAGCTCGTTCACCCGCTGGTTCTGCGCCGAGTTCGGCGCTGCGCCGGCGGCGTGGCGAGCCGAGGAGCGGCAGGAGCGCGGCGCCGGCGGCGCCGGAGCGTTAGACCGGCCTTAACCCGGGCGCGGCGACAAGGGGCGGCATGAAGGCCGCAATCCTCGCCGCCGCCTCGGGGCTCGTCGCCGTCGGTATCGCCGTGCCGATCGCGGGCGGCGGGTTCGACAGCGCCTTATGCTCGGACTGGCTTGCCGAGGGCGGTTCGCCGCAAGCGGCGATCGTCGCGGTCGACCTGGTGCCGGCCGCCGAGCGCGGCTTTCACGACCATCTCTGCCGCGGCATGGCCCATGCGAAGCTCGAGCAATGGGCGCAGGCGCGCGCTGCGTTCGAGCGGGCGCGCCCGCTCGCCGGCCCGCTCGCCTGGCTAGTCGACGGCTATTCGGGCGCCGCGCTCCATGCCGGGGACGGCGGCCGGGCGGCAGCGATCGGGGCCTGGGAGCGGGGCATAGCCGGCGCGATCGGGGCCGGCGACGAGCCGCGCGAGCTCACCTTCCGCTCGCACCGCGCGACCACCAACGCCCGCCAGCGCCGCTTCGAAGAGGCGCTCGAAGAGTTCGCCCTGATCTACCAGCGGACGCCCGACCCGCGTTTCCAGGCCATGTTCGCTCTTCAGGCCGCCAAGGCGGGCGCGTCGATGAACCGGCTCGATCTCGCCGAAACGTGGGCAGAACGGGCGATCGCCGCGGCCCGCGAGGCGGACAGCGAGCAGATCGAGGGCGACGCGCTGATGCTGGCCGGCGATGCGCGGTCGCGGGCCGGCGACGAGGCGCGCGCCGCCGAGGCCTATGCCGAGGCGAGCCGGCTCCTCCAAGCCGCCGGCAACCTGCGCGCCGCCGCCGAGGCGGAGGAGATGGCCGGCCAGTCGCTCTTCCGGACCGGCGACTATCGCAGCGGCGAGGGCCATTTCACCACCGCCATCGCCCGCTATCGGTGGGCCGGCGGGCACGAACATGCGGCCTGGCTCGAAGGCTCGCTTCGGACCCGGCAGGCGCGCTTCCAGCTCGGCCATGTCTGCTTCGAGCTGATCGCCCGGCGCGATTTCGCCGCCGCCGTGCGCGCGGTCGAGACCATATCCGAGCCGCTGCGCTCGCCCGACGCCGTGGAGTGCCTGAGCCGCGCGCGCCAGAGCCGCGGTCTCTCCCCCTCCGCCAGCCCGCTCGACCGCGCCGCCGCGCTTCGCGCCGCGGCGGCGGCGCAGGCCGCGGCGCTTGCCCGGCTCGACGGCGCCGCGACCGCGCTCGACGGCATCGATCCGACCCCGCGGCGGCCGCTCGGCACGCCGCCCCGCCCGCAGCCGATCATGACCCCGCCGACTGCCCCGCCGGCCTTCGCCACTCCCAGGGACAGGCGCCAGGACTGATCGCCCGCCCCGAGCTCCGGTCGGGCTGAGCTTGTCGAAGCCCTCCCCTTCTTTCGGCGGCCCGGGCCGGGTGATCGTCCCGCCGCTGGCGCGGGCGATCCGCCATGCTATGAGCGCGCAAGGGCGAAGGGGGCGAGGCGTGGCGGAGGCAGCGGACGAGGGAACCGGCGCCGACCATTTCGCCGTCGCCTGGCGGCTGACCGCCGCCGGCTGGCTCGGCTGCGCCCTGCTCCAGCTCCTCCTCTATCTTCGGCCCTCCCCTTATGGCGGGCCGTTCCTGGTCGCGTGGCAGGCGTTCATCGTCCGCCCGCTCGTCTACGAGCTGCTCGCGGTCTGGCTGATCGCTTTGCCCTTCCTGCTCGTCTGGCTCGTCCTCTACCGGCGCCGCCTGAGCGCGCGCCGCTGGCGCCTCGGCCACTGGGCGCTGATCGCATTGCTCGCCGCGAACCTGTTGATCACCGCCTTCGACCACGAGCTCTATCGCTTCCTCGGCCTCAGGCTCGGGCCCAATTTCCTCGCCGTCTACGCCGATCCGGCGACGATGGCGGACAGCCTGTTCCTCAACGTGCTGCGCGGCGACCGCGGCGGCCCGTTCCTGTCACCTCTGCTCTGCCTCGCCGCTCCGGCGCTTTACCTGTGGTGGTCGATCCGCCTGGTGCGGCGCCGCACCGGCGCCCGGCCGCCGCTCCGCTTCGGCCTCATGCCCGCTCTGCTCATCCTGCTGCTGCCGCTCGCCGCCGGCCTCACCGGCTATTCGCTCGCCCACGCCCGCTTCCGCCTCTCCCGGCTGGAGCCGGCCTCGTTCGCGATCGTCCGCGATTTCGCCTGGCGCTACGAGGACGAGACTCCGCCCGGCGAGCCCGCCGCTCTGGCGCGCGCCTGGCAGGCCGAGTGGCTGGCCGGAAGCGCCGACAAGAGCTGGCGCTTTCCCGACCCGGGCCACCCCTTCGTCCGGGCCCCCGCCGCCCCTTCCGCGCCGGCGCCGGCGGAGCGCTGGAACGTCATCCTCATCCAGCTCGAATCGGTGCGCGGCGCCGAGACCGGCCATCTCCGCCCCGGCCTGCGCCCCTCGCCCACGCCTTATCTCGACTCGCTCGCCGCCCGGCCGGACGCGGCGGTCTGGACCCGGGCGCTGAGCTTCGGCCCGCCGAGCATCAACGGCCGCTTCGCCCTGCAATGCTCGATCACGCCGACCTCGCGCCGCTTCATCACCGCCCAGACCCGGGCGAATTTCTACTGCCTCGCCGACGCGCTCCGCCGCCAGGGCTACCGCGCCGAGATGTTCAGCGCCGGCGACATCGACATGGACAACAGCACGATCTGGATCCAGCGCATGTACGACCGGCTGTGGCGCTATCCGCAGGAGGGCCAGCGCGACCGCGAGATCTTCCGCCACGCCGCGGCCCGGATCCGCGAAATGGGGCGTCAAGGCCCGTTCCTCGCCACGCCTCATTTCGGCGAGCAACCACCACCCGTTCCGCTCGCCCGAGCCGGCGCTCGACGTCGCCGGCCACGGCAGCGTCCAGGAGCGAATCCGCAACACCGTCCGCTACACCGACGACGTCGTCCGCGAGCTGATCGAATCGCTCAGCGCCGAGCCCTGGTTCGAGCGCACCCTGATCGTGATCAACTCCGATCACGGCTACAATCTCGGCGAGCATGGCGGAACGGTCGGCGCCTACAGCCTCTACCGCGAATCGCTCTGGACGCCCTTGCTCATCGTCGGCCCGCACCCCCGGCTGCCGGCGGGCCGCCATGACGGGATCGTAACCCTGCTCGACGTCGCCCCGACCATCGCCGACCTGATCGGCCTTCAGGGAAGCCAATCCCTGGCACGGCCACAGCCTGCTCGGCCTCTCGCCCGGCCGCCGCATCATGTTCGGCTTCCGCGATTCCGTCACCGCCGAAGCGGGCGGCTGGACCGCGATCCGCGACGGCCAGGACGGCCGGATGCGCCTCTACGACGCGCGTACGGACTGGCTCCAGCGCCACGACCTCGCCCCGCGCCATCCGGCGCTCGCCCAGCGCCTGCTCGACGAGGCCGAGCGGAGCCGCCGCGTGAACGACTATCTGGTGCGGCACGGCCGGGTCTGGCCGCGGGGGCAGGATTGAGGCGCGCGCTTGCGGTTGACCTGTCGACCGCCGAAGCTTAAAAGCTTCGGGTGCCGTATGAAGTCGAGAGGACCGGGGTGTTTGACGCCTGGCTCGATAGCCTGACGGACCCTGTCGCGAAGAAAGCGATCATCGACCGGATTTTCCGGGTCGAGTCCGGCTTGCTCGGCGACCGCCGGAGCGTGGGCGACAGGGTCAGCGAGCTCAGGGTCGACGTCGGGCAAGGTTACCGGCTCTATTACACGATGCTCGGGCGGACGCTCGTCGCGCTCCTCTGCGGCGGCAGCAAGAAGGGCCAGAAGGCCGACATCAGGAAGGCGGAGGCAATGGCGAAAGCGATGAACGAGGAAAAGAAAGCCCCCTCCACCGGCCGCGTCCGCGAACGGCAAGCCGCCTACGCGCCCGAAGGTGGCGAGGAGGAGGAGTTTCATTTCACCGAGGAGGATCTCAAACTCAGCCCCTTCGACGCCGCCGACTACATCAAGGGCGACGACGAGACCCAGATCTACCTGTTGCGCAACGCGCTCGCCAGCGGCCATCCGGGCTATATCGCCAGCGCCCTCGGCGCCGTCGCCCGCGCCCGCGGCCTCAGCAAGCTGGAGCGCGCCACCGGCATCAAGCGCCAGACCCTCAACAAATCGCTGAGCCGCAAGGGCAACCCGACCCTGGAGACGCTGACGACGGTGCTGGGCGCGCTGGGGCTGAGGCTGGAGGTGGTGGAGGATCAGGCGAAGCGGTCTGACAGAGCGTAGGGCCAGTTCACGAGAGCCGGACGCGAAGAAGGGGAGGCAGGACGAAGCCGGCCTCCCCTCGTAGCTAAGCGGCTTCTGCCCGTTCCTCGGGCGGAAGGATCACATGCCCTTCGTCGTCGAAGGTAACGGACGCGCCGTAGTCAGCGCCATACTCGACGGTCGCGCGCAGATCGATCTTGCGGCGAATGAAGGCCGCCAGATTGTAGTACGCCTTTGAACCGCCATAGAAACGGTTGATGACCTCCCTCCCCTGCTCATCAATCGGCTTGGGCTTGAAGGCGCCCGTCTTCCGATCCTTTTCCTGCACGCTGGTGCCAAGAAAAGCGAACTCGGGGTTTCCAAGCCCCCAGTCGATCGTTGCCATCCGGCGGAGGAATCGTTCGCGCTGCTGATCGGAGAATGTGGCGCCCTCATATGCCCGATAGAGGTCGTTGAGAATAAGGCCGAACGCAACCCACCATGCAGCTGTCCTCAACATCGTATCAGTCTCCGGGACGCCCCCGACGGCATCAACGAAGGTGGTCAGTCCCTCATCAAAGCGCGCAACCAACTCGCTTCTGGTCTCGGGCGTTAGCCAAGCATTCGGGAGCTTGTCTCGCACGTGGTCGACGTGGCCGCCGGGGCCTTCTGCCGCGGCGCGCACTGCCTTCAGCAGGATAGTCTTCGTAGTCCAGACGTCAGAGTGCTTCCCGATCGACACTGCCCGAGGATCCATGCCTCCATATTGATCGATGATGTCGAGCGCGCCGACATCGTTGGTCGCGATGACGTAGAGATCGGAACGGTCGAGGTCGATCGCCTGCCCCTTGCTCACAGGCACCTGCAAAGTGTTGAGGTCGTGAAAGAGTTGCCCCAGCTCTTCCTCACTCAAGACACTGCCATCGATGCCAGCGATAATGGTAACAGGCACGGTCACTTTGCCAGCCCATTCCGACAGGTCCACACCTTCGTCCTCAAGAGTGTCAAGGTAGGCTGTGAGCCTACCCAGACCGTCGAGTACAACGTTCGGACGCTTGAGGTCGTTACGGACCTTTAGGACACCCATGTCCTCGAAATCTTCGTCGCCATGGCTCTTGAATTCTTGGCTCAACGGCATGCCGATCACCAAAGACGGAAACGCACCAATCCAATTAGAGCGGGGAGACATCCGATTGATGACGTACGCCTTGGCGTCCTCGCGTCGCGCCTTTGTCGTCTTTCGTTGCAGTTTGACATAAAGGTTTTGAACAACAGGCGGGAGGTTGCTCCAATTGTTGGAGCGCGGGTCATGGCCGGTGAGGAGGTAGGGGACGATGGAGTGGAGTTCCACGCCGGTCTGATAGACGGCGGCTCGACTCGTCGAGTCGCAGCGGATGACAGGAAGCTTCAACATTGCTATATTCCTTTGACCAAGGGGGCCGGCTCAGTGCCGACCTTCAGAGCCTCGGAGTCCTTACCGACTCCGGGGCTCAATTATTATGCGCCCCGATCGATCTGGCAGCAAGCGTAAAATCACCCTACAAATGTAAAAAGTTATCGATCGATAAGTTTCGGTGCTCATTGGCGCGGAGAAGGTGTCGATCGCAGCCTTGCTAAGACGATCGTGGGGATCCGGCAACGGATCGGGCTCGATTGGCGAAAGTGTGACGACGGCTGGCGCAAATCCGCCATTTCTGGCAGCGAGGTTTGACGCCACCGCACACGCCAGACAGAGGGATTCCGCCTCCATGGATTTTGACCTTACGGAACGGCAGGCTTTTTACCGGGACCGGGTGAAGGAGTTCATCGAGACTCGGATTCGGCCGCGCAACGGCGATTACAAGGCGCAGCTCGACGAGGGCGACCGCTGGCAGCCGATCCCGGTGATCGAGGAGCTGAAGCCGGTCGCGCGCGAGGCGGGGCTGTGGAACCTGTTCATGCCGCCGGGCCAGGCGCTCGCGCCATGTCGACGAGAGCTTCGCAGTTCGAGGGCACGCAGCTCACCAACCTCGAATATGCGCTCTGCGCCGAGGAGATGGGGCGGATCATGTGGTCGGCCGAGGTGTTCAACTGCTCGGCGCCCGACACCGGCAATATGGAGGTGCTCCACCGCTACGGCACGCGCGAGCAGAAGGAGCAGTGGCTGAGGCCGCTGATGGAACGGCGAGATCCGCTCGGCCTTCCTGATGACCGAGCCGGCGGTCGCCTCGTCCGACGCGACCAACATCGAATGCGACATCGCCCGCGACGGCGACGAATATGTGATCAACGGCCGCAAATGGTGGTCGTCGGGCGCCGGCGATCCGCGCTGCAAGGTCGCGATCCTGATGGGCAAGACCGACAAGGGCGCCGACAAGCACCGCCAGCAATCGATGGTGCTGGTGCCGCTCGACGCGCCCGGGCGTCACGGTCGAGCGGGCGCTCACCGTCTACGGCTATGACGACGCGCCGCACGGCCATATGGAGATCGTGCTCGAAGGACGTGCGCGTGCCCGCGACCAACCTGCTGCTCGGCGAAGGGCGCGGCTTCGAGATCGCGCAGGGGCGGCTCGGGCCGGGGCGCATCCACCATTGCATGCGCACGATCGGCGCGGCCGAGGAGGCGCTGAAGGCGATGGTGAAGCGGCTGCAGAGCCGGGTCGCGTTCGGCAAGAAGCTGATGGAGCACAGCATCTGGGAGCAGCGCGTGGCGCGCGGCGCGGATCGACATCGACATGTCGCGGCTGCTCTGCCTCAAGGCCGCCGACCTGATGGACAAGGCCGGCAACAAGGCCGCCCAGGCCGAGATCGCGATGATCAAGGTCTATGCGCCGCAAATGGCGCTGCAGATCATCGACGACGCGGTCCAGGCGCATGGCGGCGCCGGCGTCTGCCAGGATTTCGGGCTGGCCGCGAGCTGGGCCGGGATCCGGACGCTGCGCCTCGCCGACGGGCCGGACGAGGTGCACAACCGGGCGATCGCGCGGATCGAGTTCGCCAAGCATGCGCCGGAGCTGACCGAGGAGACCGTCATCCCAGCGAAAGCGGGAATCTCACTGCACTACGGCCGGCGGGACTCGAACAATGCGTGCATGGATCCCAGCTTTCGCCGGGATGACGAAGAGGAGTGAGGAGCGGAGATGAACCTGTTCGACCTGACCGGCAAGGTCGCGATCGTCACCGGCTCCTCGCGCGGGATCGGGCGGGCGATCGCCGAGGCGCTGGCCGATCATGGCGCCAAGGTGGTGATCTCGAGCCGCAAGGCCGAGGCCTGCCAGGAGGTCGCCGACGCGATCAACGCCGAGCATGGCGAGGGCCGCGCGATCGTCGTGCCGGCGAGCATCTCGTCCAAGGAGGCGCTGCAGAAGCTGGTCGACGAGACGCAGCGCGCAGCTCGGGCGGATCGACATCCTCGTCTGCAACGCCGCCTCCAACCCCTATTACGGGCCGATGGCGGGGATCTCGGACGAGCAGTTCCGCAAGATCCTCGACAACAATGTCATCGCCAATCACTGGCTGATCCAGATGGTCGCGCCCGAGATGCTCGAGCGCGGCGAGGGCTCGATCATCATCGTCAGCTCGATCGGCGGCCTCAAGGCCTCGGCGCGTGCTCGGCGCCTACAACATCTCCAAGGCGGCGGATTTCCAGCTCGCGCGCAACCTCGCCGCCGAGTTCGGGCCGCGCCAGGTCCGGGTCAACTGCATCGCGCCGGGGCTGATCAGGACCGATTTCGCCAGGGCGCTCTGGGAAAATCCGCAGACGCTGAAGACGGTGACGATGCACACGCCGATGCAGCGGATCGGCGAGCCGCACGAGATCGCCGGCGCCGCCGTGTTCCTCGCCTCGCCGGCCTCGACCTTCATGACCGGCCAGGCGATCGTCGTCGACGGCGGCGCGACGATGGGGGTGGGGCTGTGACCCCGCCGCGTCATTCCAGCGAAAGCTGGAATCTCCTTGCCTTTGCGGCGGTCGGGACAAGAAGCTGAGATTCCAGCTTCCGCTGGAATGACGGAGAAGAGCGAATGACCGGAAGACTGCAAAGGCAAGATCGCGATCGTCACCGGCGCGGCGTCGGGGATCGGCAAGGCGACGCGCGGCCTTGTTCGCGCGCGAGGGCGCGACCGTGATCGCCGCCGACGTCGACCGCGTCCGAAGGCGTGATCGCCGCCGATGCCGGGCGCGAGGAGGACGTGCGCGGCCTGATCGACGTCGCGGTGCGCGAGCATGGCGGGCTCGACATCTTCTTCGCCAATGCCGGCATTTCGGGCGGGCTCGCCTCGATCTTCGAGCAGACGCCCGAGGACTGGCAGGAGATCTTGCGGGTCAACCTGATCGGCCCGTTCCTCGCGATCAAGCATGCCGCGCCGGTGATGAAGGAGCGCGGCGGCGGCTCGATCATCTGCACCGCCAGCGTCGCCGGCATCCGCGCCGGCGCCGGCGGGCCGGCTTATTCGGCGTCGAAATCGGGCGTGATCAGCCTGGTCGAGGTCGCGGCGACCCAACTGTGCGGCGCCAACATCCGGGTCAACGCGATCTGCCCCGGCCTGATCGAGACCGGCATGACCCAGGCGCATTTACGACATGGCCCGCGCCGCCGGGAAGGAGGAGATGATCGGCCATCTCAATCCGCTGAAGCGCGGCGGCGATGCCCGACGAGATCGCCCAGGCCGCGCTCTTCCTCGCCTCGGACGAGTCCAGCTACGTCAACGGCCACGCTCTGGTCGTCGACGGCGGCCTTTCCGCCTCGCACCCCCATTACCGCCAGGAATATGGACGCACGTCCTTTTGAGACGCCCCGAATAATAGGGACAGTCCCCCTTTTCTCGGAAGCCCGATCCCGAGAAATGGCGGACTGTCCCCGTCCCGCCGGCGGCGAGTGGCCGGAATTCGCCAGCCGCGCCGAGGCGATGGCCTTCTGGCAGGGCGTGCGCCGCGGCGTCCGCGAGGCCGGGCGCGATCGGGCTCATCCGCACATGCCGGAGAGCTTTTCGCTCGACCTGACCCGCGACGGCGCCGCCCCCACCTTGACGTCGGCCAAGCTGCTCGATCCCTGGCCCTACATCGCGGATGACGAGGCCTCGCAGGGCCTCACCAGCCACGGCCCGGCCGAAGCCGCACCCCGCGCCGACCGCGCCGACGGCTTCACGGTGGCCAAGGAGCAGCTCTTCCTGCGCACGCTCGCCGACACCGGAGTCGTCGCCGATGCCTGCCGCGCGACCGGAATCAGCCGCCAGGCCGCTTACGACCGCCGCCGAAGCGCGGCGGGACGCGCCTTCGCGATCGGCTGGGACGCGGCTCTCCTGATCGCGCGCAATCCGATCGGCGACGACGTCATGTCGCGCGCCCGGCACGGCGTCATCGACCGGGTCTATCGCAAAGGCGAGCTGGTCGCCGAGCGCCACCGCTACGACAACCGCCTGACCATGGCGGTGCTGACCCGGCTCGACCGGCTCGCCGAGGGCCATGGCGAGAACGCCCCGGTGATCCGCGCCGTCGCCCAGGAGTTCGACCAGTTCCTCGATCTGCTGCCGAACGGCCTTCAGGCGGCCGAGGAATTCGTCGCCGCCCGCTTCCCCGCTGGGGGCAACGGCGCGCCCGCGCCGGTGCGCGAGCCGCCCGGCTGCTTCGGCGGGCCCTCCCCGTCAGGCACCGAGAAAGCGCGGCTCGCCCGCCTGGGCCATTATCAGGAATATGGCGTCGGCCTGCCCGAGGAGATCGAGACCGACGACCTGCTGCCGGAGGGAATGGAGAGCTGGACCGAGGATCAGCTCGACCGCGCCGAGGCGAGCGGCTTCCTGAAGATGCTGGACGAGCGCGAATGGCCCGAAGCGGCCCGCCACGGCGCCGCGGGCGACTCGAATGGCATGTGTAAAGTTCGTCAACTTTACCGCGCTTTCCATCCGGCCGCGCGGGCCGAACCGGCCGATGATTTCGCCGGCTGCAGCGTCTGGGAGACCGAGACGGAGACGGGGTGGCTGACCGACTTCCCACCGCCGGCCGGCTTCGACGGCTTCCAGGTCGGCGAGCCGGGCGAAGACGATTACCGCCGCGAGCTCGCGCCCGAGGAGCTTGCGCCGATCGCCGAGGAGGAGGCGTTCGATCGCGAGGAGCGCGCGCTGCGCCTCGTCGAGCAGGAAGCAGCGCGCCGGCGCTTCTTCGGCCTCGAGGTTGGAGAACCTGCCGCTCCCCGTCATGGCGAGGACCCCGGATTTGATCCGGGGACGAAGCAATCCAGTGCGGCGCGGAAGCCGATCCGGATGGCGTCGCTCCGCTCGCAATGACGGCCGGGAAGCCCGAAGACGCGCCCGCCACCGTTGACCTTGACGAAAGCTCGGGCCTATCGCGGCGCGAGCCCCCGATCCCGGAGACCAAGATGAGCCCGATTTCCACCAAGCGGCACGGCGACGTGCTGATCGTCACCTCGAACAACCCGCCGGTCAACGCGCTCGGCCATGCGGTGCGCGACGGGCTGGTCGCGGCGATCGAGGAGGCGGACGACGACGACGCGGTCAAGGCGGTGGTGATCATCTGCCAGGGCCAGACCTTCTTCGCCGGCGCCGACATCACCGAATTCGGCAAGCCGATGCAGATGCCGATGCTGCCGAGGTCGTCGACATCATCGAGAATTGCACCAAGCCGGTGGTCGCCGCGATCCACGGCACCGCCTTCGGCGGCGGCCTCGAAGTCGCGCTGGCGAGCCATTACCGGGTCGCGGTCCCGTCGGCGAAGCTCGGCGTGCCCGAGGTCAAGCTCGGCCTGCTGCCGGGCGCCGGCGGCACGCAGCGGCTGCCGCGCGTCGCCGGCGTCGCAGAAGGCGCTGGAAATGGCGGCGACCGGCAATCCGATCGGCGCCAAGGAGGCCTATGAGATCGGCCTCGTCGACCGGCTGATCGAGGGCGATCTCGAGCAGCATGCGGTCGCCTTCGCCGAGGAGGTCAGGGACGTCGCGGCCGATCCCCAAATCGAGCGAGCGCGACGACAAGCTCGCCGAAGCGCGCGCCAATCCCGGCATCTTCGACGACTTCCGCAAGGCCAATGCGCGCAAGTTCAGCGGCTTCGACGCGCCCGAATCGCCAACATCAAGGCGATCGAGGCGGCGGTCGCCAAGCCCTATGCCGAAGGCGTGCTCGACGAGCGCCGGCTGTTCATGGAGCTGATGACCGGCACCCAGGCGCGCGCCCAGCAATATTTCTTCTTCGCCGAGCGCAAGGCCGCCAAGATCGAGGGCCTGCCCGAGGACACCAAGCCGCGCGAGATCAAGCGGGTCGGCGTGATCGGCGCCGGCACGATGGGCGGCGGCATCTCGATGAACTTCCTCTCGCGCCGGCATTCCGGTGACGATCGTCGAGATGGCGCAGGACGCGCTCGACCGCGGCACCGGCGTGATGCGCAAGAATTACGAGGCGAGCGCGGCCAAGGGGCGGATGACCGCCGACCAGGTCGAAGGCGCGATGGGCGCTGCTGAAGCCGACGCTGAACCTCGAGGACCTCGCCGATTGCGACCTGATCATCGAGGCGGTGTTCGAGAATATGGACGTCAAGAAGGAGATCTTCGGCAAGCTCGACAAGATCGCCAAGCCGGGCGCGATCCTCGCCTCCAACACCTCCTATCTCAACATCGACGAGATCGCGGCGTCGACCTCGCGGCCGCAGGACGTGGTCGGCCTGCACTTCTTCTCGCCGGCCAATGTGATGAAGCTGCTCGAAGTGGTGCGCGGCGCGAAGACCGCGCCCGACGTGCTGGTCACCGCGATGCAGCTCGCCAAGAGGATCAAGAAGGTCGCGGTGGTGGCCGGCGTCTGCCACGGCTTCATCGGCAACCGCATGCTGATGCCGCGCCAGATCGAGGCGATGCAAGTTGCTGCTCGAAGGCGCGACGCCCGAGCAGATCGACAGGTCCATGTCGAATTCGGCATGCCGATGGGGCCGTTCCAGATGGCCGACCTCGCCGGCGTCGACATCGGCTGGCACCGCGACCCGACCCGGATCGAGAATATCCGCGACGCGCTCTGCGCCGACGGCCGCTGGGGCCAGAAGAAGGGCGCCGGCTTCTACGATTATGACGAGAAGCGGCAGCCCGACGCCCGTCGCCGCGTCGTCGCCGAGATCATCGAGGATTTCCGCGCGAAGGACAGGCATCGAGAAGCGCGAGATCACCGACGAGGAGATCGTCGAGCGCACGCTCTACACGATGGTCAACGAAGGCGCGAAGATCCTCGAGGAAGGCATGGCCCAGCGCGCCTCCGACATCGATGTCGTCTGGGTCTACGGCTATGGCTGGCCGGTCTATCGCGGCGGCCCGATGTTCTGGGCCGACACCGAGGGGCTGGCAAGATCGTCGAGGGGCTGAAGCGGCAGCAGGAGCGGCTGGGGCCCGAGGTCACCCTGTCCGACCTGCTCGTGAAGAAGGCCGAGGCCGGGGAGAAGTTCACCCGCTAGGGGCGATCGCGGCCGGCAGCGCCGAGGCCAGAGTCGTCGCTGCCATCAGCCCCACGATGAAGACGAACTGGAGGTCCGATGCAGCGCCCGCATAGCCGGCCAGGATCGCGAAGACGAACATCACGGCGTTGGTCGCCACGCAGGCCCAGTGCAGGCCGGGCGCCGCGCGGCCATAGGCCCGGTTCAGGAGGTTGAGCATGCCGGTGACGATGAGGAGGAGGCCAGCGCTCGCGAACCAGAGCGCGCGGGCGTTCATCTCGGCGAACAGGAACGTGGTTGCGATCGTGTGGGTCAGCCCGAGCAGAATGACCAGGACGGCCAGCAGGAAATAGACGCTCGTCTCACGGCGCGCCGTATAGCAGGTTTTGCGGCGAGAACGCGTTTCGGCTTGCTTAACGGCACGCGGCGCCGGGGAAAAGCGGCGATGAAGCTCGCCCTCGCCTGCCTGCTGCTGCTCGCCGCCTGCGCCGCGCCGCCGCCGGCGGTCGATGCGGCCGCCGAGGAGGCGGCGATCCGGCAGGTGATCGCCGACATGGAGGCGGCGTGGAACCGCGGCGATTTCCGCGGCTACATGGCGGGCTTCAAGAATCCCGACGTGGTGTTCGTCTCGCGCGGCGAGTTCCAGCGCGACTGGCAGGGCACGCTCGATCATTATGTCCGCGATTATGGCGGCGCGCCCGAGCGGCGCGGCCGGCTGCATTTCTGCGACATCCGCGTCGAGATGCTCGCCCCCGACGCGGCGCAGCTGATCAGCCGCTACCGCCTCGAAGGCCGGCGAGCGCCGCAGGACGGGATCAACACCCGGCTGATGCGCAAGGTCGACGGCCGCTGGGTGATCGCGCTCAACCATGTCAGCTCGCGCGAGCCGGCGCGGTGATGCGATGGGACGATCGGCGCTATTCCGTCCGCGCGCAGCAGATCGATCAGCTCCTGCTGCCAGAAGCGCGCCCAGGTATGGGTCCCATGCCCGCGCGTCTCGGCGCTGGCGGGGATGAGGATGTAGCGCGCGCTCGGCATGCGCCGGGCGGCGGCTTCGGCGATGCCGTAATCGGGCGGGTTGATGAAATCGTCGGCCGATTTGACCCAGGTCATCGGCACGCGGATGCGCTCGAGATTCGGCAGCGGATTGTAGGTGCGGATGGCTTCGAGCTGGTAGATCAGGTCGTTGGCGTCGCGCGTGGCGATGTCGCGCTCGATGCGCTCGACGATATAGGCCTCGGCGGCTCGCGCGGTCGGGATAAGCGCGCTGGAGGTAGAGCGGCGCGAAGCCGGCGACCTGGAGCAGGCTGACCGCGGTGCGCAGGCCCTGGACCGGCTGGCTCGGCGTAATTGCCGTCCGGCCCAGGCGGGATCGCTGCGGATGCCCTCGACCGCGAGCGCGGCGCCACATCCGGTTGTGGCCGGCGATCTCGACCGGCAGGCAGGCCATCGGCATCATCGCGCGGGCGAAATCGGGATGGGTCTCGGCCCAGACGAAGAGGTGCATGCAGCCCATCGACGTGCCCATCAGCAGGCGCAGCCGGGTGACGCCGAGCCGCGCCAGCAGCAGCCGCTGCGCCTCGACCATGTCGTCATAATCGTAAGCGGGGAAGCGCATGCGCAGGCCGTCGCTCGGCTTGGACGAGCGGCCGTGGCCGATATTGTCGGGGAGGATGACGTAATAGCGGGTGAGGTCGAGCGGCTGGCCGGGGCCGTAGAGCTCGTCGGCGAATTGGGGCTGCGAGGAATTGCCGGCCCGAGCCGCCGGTGCCGTGGAGGACCATCACCGCATTGACGATCGTCGCCGCGCGCGTCGCGGCGCGGCGTGCCGAGCGTCGCATAATGGATGCGCAGCTCGGGCAGAGTCTCGCCCGAGCGGAAGCGGAAATCGCGCAGCGTGACGTCGCCGTCGGTGAGGCGGGAGGCCCAGTCGGTCTGCGCCGCGGCGGGGCGGCGGCGAGCAGGGCGAGCAGAACGATCAGCAAGCGCATGCCACTCTCCCTGCCGCCGTTTCAGCGGCCAAGCGCCTCGCTGTAGGTCTCGGGCGCGAAGCCCGCAATCCGCCGCCCGCCGAGGTCGAGCAGCGGCCGCCTGATCATCGACGGCTGGGCCAGCATCAGCGCGATCGCCTTGTCCTCGTCGAGCCCGGCCTTGTCGGCGTCGGGCAGCTTGCGGAAGGTGGTGCCGGCGCGGTTGAGCAGCTTCTCCCAGCCGAGCTCCTCCGCCCAGGCGCGCAGCCGGCCCGCGTCGATCCCGGCCGTCTTATAGTCGTGGAAATCATAGGCGATGCCGCGCGCGTCGAGCCAGGCCCGCGCCTTCCTGACCGTGTCGCAATTGCGGATGCCGTAGAGAATCATCCGCTCTCCCTGACCGGGACGGCGCCACCCGGTCAAGCCGGCCATGATCGGCCCCGCCGCGGGGAACCGCAGCCGTCGCAACGGGTTGCGCCGGGATGATCACCCTCTGCCTGCTCAGCGGCCACCACCGGTCGATCAAGCGCGCCAAATATGATTCCGAGCGCGGCTGGCGAAGCGTCTGCCGCTATTGCGACCGGCCCATGGTCAGGATCGGCCCGCAAAACTGGTGCCTCGAGAACGAGCCCGCGCCGTCCAAATAAGCGGGCCCCGTCCTGCCGATGTTCGTTTTATTTGACATCGTGTTGGCTCTGCCGTACTAGGAGTCACTTGGACAGAACATGGGGATGGCGCAATGACCTTTCGCGAGAAGACCCGCTGGACGGCGTTGATCGTCGACCTCGTCATCTGGGCCTGGTATTTCGGCCGCGTCGCCGAGGCGCTGCCGGACGGGCCCGCCGATGAGATGGATTTCCTCTGGCTGGCGGCGGGCGCGACCGTCGCCACCATAACCATCCACGTCGCCGCGATCATCGTCTTCGCCGCCCGCCGGCCCCGGGAAGCCGGCGCGGCGCCCGACGAGCGCGAGCGGCAGATCGAGCGGAACGCGGGCAATGCTGCCTACACCCTGCTCGCGATCGGCCTCGTCAACGTCGTCATCGGCTCCTATTTCGGCTGGTCCAAGTTCGAGACCGTCAATGCGGTGCTCGCCGTCTTCGTCTTCGCCGAGATCAGCCGCTACGCGCTCGAGATCTTCGCCTACCGGCGGATGGCCGCCTGACATGGGAAAGGCGCTCAGCAACACGATCCGCGTGCTCCGCTTCCACGCCGGCGAGATGACCCAGGCCGAATTGGGCGAGAGGATCGGAGTCACCCGCCAGACCGTCGCCGCGATCGAGCAGGGCAAATATTCGCCGACGCTCGAAACCGCGTTCCGGATCGCCGACGTGTTCGGCGTCAGGCTCGACGAGGTGTTCGGGTGGGCGGACGTGACAGGTCCCTAATCACCCGTGGGCACCACGCCCGCCTTCTCGATCATCAGCACGACCGTTCGGCCGCGGGCATGGGGGAAGTGCATGACCCCGGCCGGAACGGTGAATGCCTGGTTGGGCAGCAGGCTCACCGTGCGGTCCTCAAGCTCGATGTCGAGCTGGCCTTCGAGGACCAGGAAGAACTCGTCCTGCCCGTCATGCTTGTGCCAGTGGAAATCGCCGTCGAGGACGCCGAGCCGCACCAGCGTGTCGTCGACCGCGCACAAGGTCCGGTTCCACCACGGCGTTTGTGCCGCGCCGACCGCCGCCACGTCGAAATGCTCGCCATTGGCGAACATGATCGCGTCGGTATCGATATCGTAGCGGGGGCTGGTCATTCGCCCGATCGCTTTTCGAGGTAGCGCAGGCTGGCAGCCAGCACCTCCGGATTGGGATCAACACCCTCCAGCGCGCGGAAGTCCCCGAGGAGATAGGCGACGTTCCTGGCTTGATCCGCGATCTGGCCGGCATCACCGCCACCTTGTGCAACGCTACTCAGATTGTGCCCCAAGTCGCGAAGCGCCGCTCCAATCTCTTCTTCGAGCATCGAAAGGTTGGTCTCCATAGCCCCGACCATACAATCCCAGCGTCGCGGTCGCCAGGGGACCATTGTCCCCTGACGTCGATCAGGCTCCGCTGCGCGGACCTGTCGGCCGGCGGGCGCCGTCTCTTTCGCTGCGCTGCGCGCTGCTCAAGTGCGGCTTCGCTATTCCCACTCGATCGTCCCCGGCGGCTTCGACGTATAATCGTAGACCACCCGGTTGATCCCCCTGACCTCGTTGACGATGCGGGTCGCGACGCGGCTCAGGAAGGCGGCGTCGAAGGGGTAGATGTCGGCGGTCATGCCGTCGGTCGAGGTGACGGCGCGCAGCGCGCAGACATGGTCGTAGGTGCGGTGATCGCCCATCACGCCGACGGTGCGCACCGGCAGCAGCACCGCGAAGGCCTGCCAGATCGCGTCGTAGAGGCCGGCGTTGCGGATCTCCTCGAGATAGATGGCGTCGGCCTTGCGCAGGATGTCGCAGCGCTCCTTCGTCACCTCGCCGGGGATGCGGATGGCGAGGCCGGGGCCGGGGAAGGGATGGCGGCCGACAAAGGCTTCGGGCAGGCCGAGCTCGCGGCCGAGCACGCGGACCTCGTCCTTGAACAATTCGCGCAAGGGCTCGACCAGCTGCATGTTCATCCGCTCGGGCAGGCCGCCGACATTGTGGTGGCTCTTGATCGTCACCGACGGGCCGCCGGTGAAGCTGACGCTCTCGATCACGTCGGGATAGAGCGTGCCCTGGGCGAGGAAATCGGCGCCGCCGATCTTCGCCGCCTCGGCCTCGAAAATGTCGATGAAGGTCTTGCCGATCAGCTTGCGCTTGGCCTCGGGCTCGTCGAGGCCGGCGAGGCCGCCGAGGAACAGCGTCCGCCGCGTCCACATGGACGAGCGGGATGTTGTAATGGTTGCGGAACAGGCTGACGACCTGCTCGGCCTCGTTGGCGCGCATCAGGCCGTGATCGACGAAGACGCAGGTCAGCTGGTGGCCGATCGCCTCGTGGATCAGCACCGCGGCGACGGCGCTGTCGACGCCGCCGGAAAGGCCGCAAATCACCCTGCCCTGCGCCGACCTGGGCGCGGATCTCGGCGATCTTGGTCGCGCGATATTCGGCCATCGTCCAGTCGCCGGCAGGCCGCAGACGTGGCGGACGAAATTGGCGAGCAGCTTGCCGCCGTCGGGCGTGTGGACGACCTCGGGGTGGAACATCAGGCTGAAGAAGCGGCGCTTCTCGTCGGTGGCGACCGCATAAGGCGCGCCTTCGGAACGCGGCGACGACGCTGAAGCCCTCGGGCAAGGCCTCGACCCGGTCGCCGTGGCTCATCCAGACCTGGTGGCGCTCGCCCGGCTTCCACAGGCCGTCGAACAGCATCGAATTCGCCGGTGATCTCGATGAAGGCGCGGCCGAACTCGCGATCGTCCGACGGCGCGACCCGGCCGCCCAATTGGTGCGCCATGGTCTGCTGGCCGTAGCAGATGGCGAGGATGGGGAGGCCGGCGTCGAAGAAATGCTGCGGCGCGCGCGGGCTGTCGTCCCACATCACCGAAGAGGGGCCGCCGGACAGGATGATGCCCTTGGGCTCGAGCCGCTCGAACGCCTCGTCGGCGCGGTTGAACGGCGCGATCTCGCTATAGACGCCGGCCTCGCGGACGCGCCGGGCGATCAGCTGGGTCACCTGGCTGCCGAAATCGACGATCAGGATGGAATTGGTGGGCTGCGTCATGGCGGGGCGATAGGAAGGGCGCCGACCCGTGTAAAGTTAAGCAGTGCTGAACTTTCCCTTGCGCCCGGGCCGGCGCGGCGTTAGTTAAGTGCATGCTTAACGAATTGGCCCGGCTCGACCTCGCCTTCCAGGCGCTCGCCGACCCGACGCGGCGCGGCATGCTCGCCCGGCTCTCCCGCGCGCCCGGCGTCGGTCAGCGAGCTCGCCCGGCCCTTCGCGATCAGCCTGCCGGCGGTGATGCAGCATCTGCAGCTGCTCGAGGCGAGCGGGCTGGTGCGTTCGGAGAAGAAGGGCCGGGTGCGCACCTGCCGGCTGGAACCCAAAGCGCTGGCGACCGCCGAAACCTGGATCGCCGAGCAGCGCGCGCTCTGGGAAGGCCGGCTCGACCGGCTCGAAGATTTTCTGCGAAACATTCAAGCCAAGGAGAAGTGACGAGTGAGCTGACTCACGATCTCGTGCTGGAGCGCATCCTCGATGCCCCGCGCGCCTCGTCTGGCAGGCGTGGACGATGCCCGAGCTATGCTCAAGCGATGGTGGGCGCCGAGACCCTATGAGACCCCGAGGTCGAGATCGACCTTCGCCCCGGCGGCATCTTCCGCATCCGCATGATCGGCCCCGACGGCTTCGACACCGGCCACGGCGATGCCGGCTGCGTGCTCGAAGTGGTCGAGCGCGAGAAGCTGGTCTGGACCAGCGCGCTCGGCCCCGGCTACCGCCCGGCTGAGATGGGCGAGGGTTGCGGCGCTTCCCGTTCACCGCGATCGTCACGCTCGACGATGCGGGCGACGGCAAGACGCTCTACCGCGCCGTCGCGCTGCACCGCAACGACGCCGACCGCGACACGCACGAGAAGATGGGCTTCCACGAAGGCTGGGGCACCTGCGCCGACCAGCTCGGCGAGGTCGCCGGAGAGACTGCGCGATGCCTGAAGCGACCCCGTGAAACCGCGCGTCACCCTCGTCACGCTCGCCGTCGACGATCTCGAACGGGCCGTCGCTTTCTACCGCGACGGGCTGGGACTTTCGACCGACGGGCATCGTCGGAACCGAGCATCGAGCATGGCGCGGTCGCCTTCTTCGCGCTCGATTCCGGGCTGAAGCTCGCGCTGTGGCCGCGCGACGAGCCTCGCGCATGACAGCGGCCTCGCGCGAGGACCGGCGAGCGCGACCGAATTCGCGCTCGCGCACAATGTCGGCTCGCGCGCCGAGGTGGATGAGGTGATGGACGAAGCGCGCCGAGCCGGTGCGGCGATCGTCAAGCCGGCCGAAGACACGTTCTACGGCGGCTATGCGGGCTATTTCCAGGACCCGGACGGCCATTTGTGGGAGATCGCCTGGAACCCGGCCTGGGACGAAGGAGAGCGATGATGCGCAAGTTGATCGTCGGCATGATGACCAGCCTGGACGGCGTGATGCAGGCGCCGGGCGGGCCGGAGGAGGATCCGACCGGCGGCTTCGAATATGGCGGCTGGGTCTTTCCCCATTGGGACGAGGTCGGGGGACGAGGTGATGGGCGAGAGCTTCGCCGGGCCCTTCGACCTGCTGCTGGGGCGCAGGACCTATGAGATCTTCGCCGCCCACTGGCCCTATCAGGAAGGCGAGATCGCCGACCCGTTCAACGCCGTCACCAAATATGTCGCCACCTCCTCGGCCGAGCCGCTGACCTGGGCAGAACAGCGTCAGGCTGGAGGGCGATGTGCATGGAGGCGGTCGCGCGCCTGAAGGAAGGCGACGGGCCGGACCTGCTGACCCAGGGCAGCGCGATGCTGGTCCGCTCGCTGCTCGCCGCCGGGCTGGTCGACGAGCTCTTCCTGCTCGTCTTCCCGGTGCTGCTCGGCAAGGGCAAGAAATGGGTCGGCGAGGACGCGAAGGCCGGGCGAATGGGCGCTCGCCGACAGCCGCACCGTCGACCACCGGCGTGATCATGAGCCGCTATCGGCCGGAGGGCCCGGTGCGCACCGGCTCGTTCGCGCATGCACGAGCCGAGCGAGGCCGAGCTGGCTCGGCGCGAGAAGATGAGGACGGAGGGCTGAATGGCCGCGACCGTCGTCGTCGAGCGGCGGATCGCCGCAGCGCCCGAGCAGGTGTTCGACGCCTGGCTCGATCCGGATCAGGCGGGCCGCTGGCTGTTCCGAACGCCGGACGGCGTGCTGGAGCGCTGCGAGATCGATGCGCGCGTCGGCGGCCGCTTCCGGATCGACGAGCGGCGCGGCGACGAGCTTGCCGAGCATTATGGCGAATATGTCGAGCTCGATCGGCCCCGCCGGCTCGCCTTCGATTTCTGGACCAGCTTCAGCGACGAGCGGACGCGGGTCACGATCGCCATCGCGCCCGACGGCGACGGCGCGCCGATTCACCCTCACCCACGAGGGCGTCTGGGCCGATTGGGAAGAGAAGACCCGCCAGGGCTGGACGATGATCCTCGACGGACTCGCCCGAACCCTGGCCTGACCGTTCCCTGGCGAAAGCCGGGGTCCAGCTTGTCAGGCCCGCGCCGCTGGGCCCCGGCCTCCGCCGGGGCACAGGGAACAGCTAGCAGCTGCGGTCGATCTCGCGGCCGATCAGAGCGCCGATCGCGCCGCCGATGATCGCGCCGGTGGTGCCGCTGCCGCCGCGCCGGCCGTAGCGGCCGTAACGGTAGCGCCGGCCGTCGCGGCCGATCTCGCGTCCCGACAGGGCGCCGCCGACGCCGCCGACGATCGCGCCGGTCGTGCCGTTGCCGCAGCGGTAGCCGCGCCGGCCGTAATAGCGGCGGTCGTAATAGCCGCTGTTGTAATAGCCGCGATCGTAATAGCCGCGGCCGTAATAGCCGCGCCGGGCATAGCGCCGGGCGTAACGGCGGTCGTGGCCGCGATAATAATCGCCGCGGCGGTAGCGGCGCGGGGGATCGCGATAATGGTCGCGGTCGTAATAGCCGCGGTCGTAATAACCGCGGTCATAATAGCCTTGCGCCTCGGCAGCCGCCGGGAAGGCGACCATTGCGCCGATCGAGGCCGCGGCGCCGAGGATGAACGTCCTGAGCATGATACAGGCTCCTTCAAGACAGAGTCGGACGAAAAACGCAGTCCGGCGCCCGAAGTGTCCCGCAACGCGCCTGAGCGGGCGATGAACGGGATGGTTAACGGGAACCGCTCAAGGCTCGGCCAGCCGTGGGCGCTCTTCCGCTGTCGGCAGAGCCTGTCGCCCCATCTCCAGCGGACCAACCGCCTACGACGCGAGTCGCCTGTGGTGGCGCCGGCGGCGAGCAGGGCGGCGCGCCTCTGCCGGCCCCTCGCCAGCAGGAAGCCGGCGAGCAGCATCAGCGGGATGCCCGCAACGACGCTGCCGATCGGCGCCGCGGCCTCGGCGAAGGCCTGATAATGAGAGAGCGGCTGGCCCGGGCTGACGAAGATCGAATAGATCCAGACCATGAAGAAGCTGATCGCGACGTTCGCGGTCATCACGCCGAGCGCCGCCGCGGGGATGAGCAGGAGATCGCGCCGCTTCATCCTCTTCCCCCTAGTGTGCTGAATTTGAAGTTCGCCCTATTATCGGATCGCGCTCGGAGCGAACTTCAAATTCAAAAAGCACTAGAATCATTAGTTTGCTAGTGTGGCTGGAGATTCGGAAATTCGCTCCGAGCCCTCCATCCGATCTGGCGAATTTCCGAATCGCCACACTAGATGATCACGTCGTCAGGCAGATTGGTCGCCTTATAGGCGCGCTTCTTCAGCGGGATCGCGCCGCGCTGGAAGATGCCGTCGCTGACATTCTTCAGCGCCTTGGGGAGGAACCAGCGAAGGTAGAAGCGCCAGCCCATGCCCATCGCGAAGGTGAGGCTCCACGGCTGGTTCTCATAAGACTGGACGAGCTCGACCCGGGTCCCGCCCTTGACCGGGGTCAGCGTCCATTCGACGCGCATCGGCGGCGGCTGTGTTGCGCCCTCGACCGCGCGATTTTGCCATGACCAGGCGAGGCGGTGCGGCGGGTCGGCCTCGATGACCTCGCAGTCCACGATTCCCGACGGGCACAGCCGTTCCGGATCATATTGAAAGCGGAATTTGCTGCCGACCTTCGGTTCCGAGAAGGTGGTCGGCATCAGCCATTCGGCGATGGCGTAGGGATCGGTGAGCGCGGTCCAGACGTCCTCGATGCTGTGGGCATAGGTCGCGACCCGTCGGAACGACTTCATTGGGGCCTTCGCTTTCCGGTCCAGATAGTCGCCCAGCCTGGCCAGCCGCTCATCCCAGAAGGCTTCGTACGGCTTCAGCCAATCGAACGCCTCGGCGAGCGGACCGGCGTTGAGCGAGTAGATGCGCTCGCGCCCGCGCGGCTGGGCGGCGACGAGGCCGGCGCGGAAGAGGACCGACAGATGTTCCGAAAAGGCCGGCTGGCTCGCACCCGCGATGCGGGGCGCCAGCGCCAGCCGCAGCTCGCTGGCGCTCCGTTCGCCGGCGAGCAGGAGATCGAGCACGGCGCGCCGCGTGGGATGGGCGATCGCGCTGAACGGCGAGGCATCGGCGGCGGGCCTGGTCATGCGTCGTCAATACATCGGGTTTAGACGATACGTCAACCCATTGGTCACGCGGGATGAGCGGCGCGAGTCGATCAGTGGACGGCGCGCGCCGCCTGTTCGGCCTTGGTGGCGAGCGAGAAGCGCGGCTCTGGGTCGCGCAAAGTGCCGAGCGCCAGATCGGCGGCGTAGCGGCCGACGGCGGGGCCGTGCTTGAAGCCGTGGCCGGAGCCGGCGCCGACCAGGACGACATTCTCCCAGGCCGGGTGGCGATCGATCAGGAAATCGCCGTTCGAGCTGTTCTCATATTGGCAGACCCGCGCTTCGCTGAGCGGGCGTCGGGCGAGGTCGGGGAAGCGCCGGGCCATGAACGCGCGCACGTCGGCGAGCGCCCCCGGCGACGGCGTGCGGTCGCCGGTGTCGGGGTCGATCGGCGGCCCGTGCGCGTCGTGGGCGATCTTGAAGCCGCGCCCTTCGAGGTCGGGGAAGCCGTAATAGATGTCGCCGCCGTTGAAATCGGCCCAGCCGGGCAGCGCGCCGGGCAGGTAGCGCGTGTCGCCCGCTTCGGGGGCGAAGAAGAACACCTCCTGACGGGTCGGGAAGATGCGCCGGCCGAGCAGATCGGGGAAGACCCGGCCGAGCCACGGCCCGCAGGCGAAGACGAAGCGGTCGGCGCGCAGCGTCTCGCCGCCCGCGGTGGCGACGTGCGGCAGCGCGCGCGCCCGGCGCGGCGGCGGCGCGACCGGCGCCTGGCGATAGTCGCCGCCGGCGCGGACGAACTCGGCGACCAGGGTCTGCACCGCGCGGCGCGCCATCAGCGCGCCGAAGCGCGGCTCGTAGAGGCCGGCGGCGATGCCGGCGAAGTCGATCTGCGGGAAGCGGCGCCGCAGCGCCGTCCCGTCGAGCACCTCGATCGGCAGGCCGAGCCGGCGGTGGACCGCGCATCGATCTCCTCGAGATAGGGATCGATGCGCGGCGCGAAGAAGAACAGCACGCCGGTCTCGTGGAAGATCGGCAGCCCGGCGCGCTCGGACAGGCGCCGCCACTCGTCGAGCGATTGCCAGCGCCATGCGCGTGTAGACCTCGTCGGCGCCGTAGCCGGCGCGGGTCATCCGCGATTCGCCGCCCGAGGAGGCGCGGGCATGGGCCGGGCCCCAGGCGTCGAGCAGCAGCACCCTCTTGCCGGCATCCTGCAGCCGCTTCGCCGTCCAGGCGCCGAACACGCCGGCGCCGACCACGATCGACGTCCGCAGCGGGCGCGGGCCGGCTGGGCGGCGAGCGGATGACGGGAGGAGGCGAGACGACCGCCGCTCCCGCCCCGGAAAGGAGCAGGGAGCGGCGGCTCAGCATTTTCACCTCGCCCGCGCCGGGCTCAGGAGCCGAAGCGCTTCCTGAGCGTGAGGCCGATGATCCGCGGCTGGCCGATGTTGAAGCCGAGCCGCGCCCGGCCGCCGCGCTCGCGGTCGAAGGAGAGCAGCGCGTTCTCGTCGAACAGGTTGTTGACGTAGACCATCACGCCGAGGCCGTTGTCCCAGTCGATGCCGGCGCTGAGGTTGACGTAGTTGTAGGACGGCAGCTTGAGGTCGACGATCGTCGCGCCGGTGCCGGTCGCGCCGCCGAACGGCAGGCCGTGAGACGAAGGTGCGCGGATTGTTCTCCTGGTCGCTCGGCTGGGTGTAGCGGCTGCCGACATGCTGGAAGGAGGCGCCGACAAAGGCCTCGGCGGTCGGCGGCGACCGGGAAGTTGTAGGTGGCGCTGGCCGAGATCTGGAACTTCGGCACGGTCGGCAGGCGGTTGCCGTCGCGGATGCCGGCGATCACCGCGCCGAGGCCGTGGTGACGGTCGAATCGAACTTCGCCTCGATCACGCTGCCGGTGACCGACAGGTCGAGCCCTTCGACCGGCGTCGAAGCCGAAGCTCGAACTCGACGCCCATCGTATGCGCCTTGGGCACGTTGAAGACGACGCGCGACGAGCAGGAGCCGGCATCGGCGGTGACCTGCAGATTGGTGATGTCGGTATAGAAGGCGGCCGCGGTGAAGCTGAGGCCGCGGCGCTGCGGCCGCGCACGCCGACCTCGTAGTTCCACAGCGTCTCGTCCTCGTAGGTCGGACGATGCCGAAGGTCAGAGCGTCCGGGCCGGTCGGCGCCGCCCGGCAGAGCGGCAGGTTGAGCGGATCGTTGACGCCGCCGAGGCGGAAGCCCTTCGAGGCCTGGGCGTTGATCCGGACATTGTCCGTCGAGCTCGTAGCTCAGGATGACGCGCGGGCTGAAGCCGTTCGACGAGGTCTCGTCGACGTGGTTGTCGCCGTTGGAGAACAGGCCGCCCGAGTTGAACGTCGCGCGTCTTCCGTTGAAGTCGTAATAGCGGCCGCCGGCGGTGACGGTGAAGCGCGTCGGTGATGTCGTAGCTCGCCTCGCCGAAGATCGCGATCTGCTCGATGTCGTAGGGCAGGTCGGCATTGTAGGGCGAGTTGAGCGGGAAGCCGTTGGCCACCGCCGCCGAGGTGCCGGCGCCGAGCGGGCGTCGGTGAAGGCGTCATAGCCCGGAGTGGGCAGGCGCTGGCGGTAGAAGCGATCGGTGTCCGAATAGAAGCCGCCGATCAGCCACTGGAACGGCCCGTCGCCGGTCGAGCGCCAGCCGCACCTCCTGGGTGAAGGTCTCGAGGTCGGTGGTGTCGACCAGGTTCGACGGCAGCAGCACGCCGGCGGTCGGGATAGCCGAGGTCGACCGAGACGCTGCCGGTCAGCGCGCTGGCGTCGCGGCTGACGAGGATGTCGCGGTTGATATAGGTCGTGATCGAGGTCAGCGTCGACCGGGCCGATGTCGGCAGCTGACGTTGAGATCGGCGAGCAGCGTCTCGTCGGCGAAGCCTTCGTCGCAGCAGCAGGAACTGCTCGCGCTCGCCGAAGCGTGACCGGCGGGCCGGGTCGTGGTGAACGGATTGGCGTAGAGGTTGTAGACCTCCTGGCGGTTGAAGCCGTCGGCGCGGATCTCCTGATAGAGGATGCGCGGCGTGATCGAGATGCCGGGCGTCGGCTCGCAGCGGAGCGAGAGGCGGCCGCCGGTGCGGTGGCCGTCATTGACGTTCTCGACGCGGCCGCCGTCGCGCCGGGCGTCGATGAAGCCGCCATATTCGGTGTGGTAGGCGACGGCGCGGATCGCCGCGCTGTCGCCGAGCGGGACGTTGATCGCGCCCTTGAGGTGGCCGCCGCAGTCGTCGCCGCCGATCAGGTTGACATTGGCTTCGACCGTGCCCTTCGAACGCGCCGAGCTCGGGCTGGTTGGTGATGTAGCGGATCGTGCCGCCGACCGAGCCGGAGCCGAACAGCGTGCCCTGCGGGCCGCGCAGCGTCTCGACGCGGTTCAGGTCGAACAGGTCGAGATCGGGCGTGAACAGCGACAGCGAGATCACCGATTCGTCGAGATAGACGCCGACCTGCTCCTTGACGCCCGGCTGGTCGCGGACGATCTGGCCGGCGGAGACGCCGCGGATCGAGACCTGGCTCTGGCCCGGCCCGAGATTCTGGATGGCGAGGCCGGCGACGTTGCGCGACAGATCCTCGAGCGTGCTCGCGCCGGAGCGCTGGATGTCCTCCTCGGTCTGGGCGTTGATCGAGAAGGGCACGTCGAGCAGCGAGGTCTCGCGCTTGGTCGCGGTGACGACGATGTTCTGCTCTTCCTCGGGCGCGGCGGCGACCGGCTCGTCCTGCGCCCAGGCCGGGCCCGCCGCGATCAGCGCCAGCATCGAGGCGGCGCCGGCAAGAGCGGTACGGCGGATGATCTTGGTCGGGCGTGACATAGGACTTCCCCTTTTGTTGCGCCGCCAGAATAACCTTCGGCGAAATCGCCGTACAGCCTCGCTGTGGCGAAGGCGCAACAAGTTCCGCGACCTGTTGCTGCCCTGCAACATGGTGGAGCAAACACACCCAATCCCCCTCAGTCATCCTCCTGCTCGGGCTTAGGCGGATGAAGTTTTTCTTCCTCGTGTGTGCGCTCCAGATAGCTATTCCGGATTTCTTCTCCGGCGCTCGCGTAGTCGATCCGGTGGCCGTAACCGATCCCATAAATATCTCTGTAAAAAATGCGGATGATCGCGAAGAGGCGGCGCTCGCCGCCCTCTTTGTTTTTGACCTCGAAAATCCTGCGCACCGTCCGCCCCGGCTGCAAGATTTGCGGCGCACCGCCCGGTTTAGCGAGCGAGGCAGGTCTTGGTTGTTTTCCGCCGCGTTGAGCTTTGGCATCCCAAGTGAGAACGGCGGGCGTCTTGCCGTAGTTTTTGAGGGTCACATACAGCCGATAGGGCTCCTTGAACGAAACCGAGCGGCGGTGGCTCGGATCGCCGAACTGCGAAAACGAGATTTCCTCGACCCCGACATAGGCCCGCAGTTCGTGCTTGGCCGTTTGCTGAGCGACCTCCACCTGAGCCGCCGCAGCGTTGGCGCTGCGCGTCGCGATTTCCAGCGCGGATTCCGCAGCTTGGGCGGCGCGTCTCGTTTCCTGGAACGTCTTATAGATCAAGCCGACGCCGATCATGCCCACCGCCATGCCAATCACGGCGGCTATGCCCATTGTGCGCGTCCATACCGACGTTACGAGTTGGGCCTGAAGATCGTATTCGTCATGCTCGCCTTGGGCTGCGGCAGCGTACTCCTCATAAACGCATGCACGTATTTCCGCGCGGGGGACAGTGGTGCAGCGGGCCTCAGCGCGTATGCGGGCGGAGTTTCGATAATCCTCGGCCTTGTGGCTGGCATACTCCTCGTGGGCTCTTTGCAGACTGTCTGCCTCTAACGTTAGCGCGCTCCCGAATATGGCGGACAGAAGAAGGGCTATTCCAAGTGGAATGATCGCGTGCCGATCGCCTCTAAGCATTGGAGCAAGAACACAGCCGTAAAGCCGCCCCGACTGATCTTGTTGGCGATGTTGCGCTCGCTGTCATGCACCCCCATCGCGCCGAGTCTTTCGCCAGCTCGCGATAGCCGACGTTCCGCCGTTTCAGCTCCGCTTTCAAGAGGCCCTTCACGCGGGAAGCCCGGTCGTGGGATCGGCTTCACCGCCATTACGAGATGCGCCGCATCAACCACCAAATCGCCTAGTCCCTGCCCGGCGCTTGCACCAATCAGGCGGAGTCGTTCTTCTCCCGCCTTCGCCGGGCCGAGATCGGGACTCACCACCACATCGCCGGGTCCCTATCTCGCCCGCTATGCCACCGAAATGGCATGGCGCGAGGATCATCGCCGCAAGTCCAATGGCGAGCAACTGCGCTGTGTCGCCACGCTCGTCATGGCTTCGCGCAAGTCCGCCAGCTTCACCGGCTATTGGCAGCGGGCGGCTTAACCCTTAGATCAACCCCGCCGCATGGGTTTTGACATGCCTGAGCCGGTGCGCCCTTCGGGGCGCAGAACCCGAGTCCGCCTATGTCGGGCGGCTCGCGGAATAAAATACCCTTCGGGGGAATACGCGGGACGTGATCCCTCGGGTTCTCACGTGTCAACCACCCGGCGCCAGCGCCGGGGGAAGGGAGCCCGTGCGCCTGACTGTCCGCCGCAGCCTTTCCAGCTACGTCCGGGATCACGCCCAGAGGGTGCGTGTGAGACGGCTCCCCTACCTCGCGCGTGGCGATCTGCGCGACCAGCTTCGGCAACTGATCCGGGTTTCGCGGTCGCTTAGAAAGCTGTCCCGCAAGCCGGTGAATACGAGTTTGTCGCCGAGGATTAAGTTCTTCCGGTGACCGGGCCGGGCGGCGCGTTGCCGCCCGGCTCGTTACTGTGGCAATTCCGCCGACCGCCTTTCCAGACACAAGCAGTAGCGTCCAAGATGCCCGGGCTTTCGCTAAATCATGTGGGTGCGTTTGCGGAGCCGTTGCACAACGTGTATTATAAATATAATACACAAAGGACCGTCGCGGAGGGGGAAGAGAATGAGCGCGCCAGCCACGGAAACCAGCCTCGCGCCGGCCGGCCGCGCGTCGCCCCGGCTCAAGGCCCGGATCGCGGGCGGCCTTTGGCTCCTCGTCATCGCGTCGGGCACTTTCGCCGAGCTGTTCGTCCGCTCGAATTTGATCGTCGGCGGCGATGCGGCCGCCACCGCGGCCAACATCCTCGCCGCCGAGCAACTCTTCCGCCTCGGCATCGTCGCCGACCTGGTTTCCGCCGCCGCCTATGTCGCGACCGCCTTCCTTCTCTACGACCTGCTCAGGCCGGTGAATCCGGGCCTCTCCTTGTTCGCGGCTTTCCTCGGAGTCGCCGGCAGCGTCATCATGATCGTGAACCTGCCCAATCTGCTCGGGGCGCTGCTGCATTTGCAGAACGCATCCGCGCTGGCGGCGTTCGGCGAGGAGCAGAGGCAGGCGATGGCGATGCTGTCGCTGCGCTTTCACGCTCTGGGCTACACGATGAGCATCATCGTCTTCGCCGCCCATCTCCTGCTTCTCGGCTGCCTCGTCCTCCGGTCGAAATTCCTGCCGCGGATCTTGGGCGTCCTGCTGGTGATCGCGTGGCTGTGCTGGTGGATCAACAGCGTCGCGGTCATCCTCTCGCCGCCGTTCGCGGCCAATCTCTATCCCTACATCCTTCTGCCCAGCCTGGTCGCCGAGGGCGGCCTCGCTCTGTGGCTGCTCGTCATGGGCGTGAACGCGCAAGCATGGCACGAGCAGGCAAGGCTTGAGCGACCGAGCTGACGGCGCGTGGTCCCCGCCCGCAATTCATGGTAGCGCGGACGAATTCATCGGACATCGGAGATCGGACAATGACTCACGGCGTGGAGCGGTTCGAGGACCTTGCGGTTCCGGTGAAGCTGAAGATTGCCGCGCTCTGGGCGGCGGCCATGTTCTGTTACGTCTATGCCGACTTCTTCATGCTTCACGAGCCGGGCAGGCTGGCCAACATGAACGCCGGCATATTGGCGCCCTTCGGCCGGGCGACCGCCGGCATCATGCTTGGCGTCTCGGTCATGATGGTGATCCCGAGCGTGATGGTCTTCCTCTCGCTGGTGCTGCGGCCGTCCGCCAACCGATGGTCGAACATGGCGCTGGGCTCGATCTATTCGGTCATCATCATTCTCACGATGATCGGCGCGCCCTTATTCTATCTGTTCTTCGGAACGGTCGAGGTGATGCTGACCGCGGCGATCGTCTTTTATGGCTGGACCTGGCCGAGAATGGCTGCCGGAGCGGACCGGGGCGCGTGAAATTCAACAACGACCTCGGCACCTGGCCCGTACTTGCGGTGCTGTTCGCGATCGCGCTGACGGTCCTCGTCCTGCTGATCGGCTTGCTCGCCATCGCCCGCTGAGGTGGATGGCGCCGAGCGATTGCCGCTTGGCGCGCGCTCCGGATCGGCTATCGTCGCCCGCTTCGAGGAGTGACCCTTTTATGCGTCCGCCCGCTTTGCTTGCCCTGCTCGCCGCCTTCGCTTCGCCCCTGCCCGCCGCCGCCCAGACCGCCCCGGCCGAACCGGTCACGATCATCCATGCCGGCACCCTGCTCGACCGGCCGGGCCGGCCGCCGCGGCAGCAGCGCCAGCATCATCGTCCGCGGCGGGCGGATCGAGGCGGTGCAGGACGGCTTCGTGCCGGTGCCGGCGGGCGCCCGGCTGATCGACCTTTCCGACCGCTTCGTCCTGCCCGGGCTGATCGACAGCCACGTCCATCTCGACTCCGACCGGGCCGGCGTCGAGGGCCAGCTCGCCGACGTCACCGACAGCGTCGCGCTGCGCGCCTACGAAGCGGCGTGGAACGCGCGCAAGACGCTCGACGCCGGCTTCACCACGGTCCGCAACCTCGGCTCCGACGACGGCATCACTCTGGGCCTGCGCGACGCGATCGCGCGCGGCTGGGCGATCGGCCCGCGCATCGTCGACGCCGGCACCTCGATCTCGACGACCACCGGCCACATGGATCCGACGCTCGGCATCCGCGAGGAGTTTCACGACGCATCTGCTGCGCTCGGGCAGCACCTGCGACGGCGCCGACGATTGCCGCCGCGCGGTCCGCCGCCAGATCGCGCGCGGCGTCGACGTGATCAAGATCGCCACCACCGGCGGGGTCAACAGCCGCATCGGCCTCGGCCTCGGCGCGCAGATGTTCGAGGACGAGGCGCGGGCGATCGTCGAGACCGCCCATCTCTACGGCAAGCAGGGTCGCGGTCCACGCCCACGGCGCCGACGGCATCAACCTGGCGCTGCGCGTCGGCGCGGATTCGATCGAGCACGGCACCCTGATCGACGACGAGAGCATCCGCCTGTTCCGCCAGAGCCGCGCTTATTACGTGCCGACCCTGTCGACCGTGAACGGCTATCTCGAGCGGCTGCGCGCCAATCCCAACGCCTATGTCGGCGAGGTCCGCGCCAAGATCGAATGGCGGATCGGCATCACCGGCCAGGCGCTGCGGCGCGCCGTTCCGGCCGGCGTGCGGATCGCCTTCGGCACCGACGCCGGCGTCTCGATGCACGGCCGCAACGCCGACGAGTTCCTGCTGATGGTCCAGCACGGCATGACGCCGATGGCGGCGATCGAGGCGGCCACGGTCAACGCCGCCGATCTGCTCGGCCTCGCCGCCGAAGCGGGCACGATCGAGCCCGGCAAGAGCGCCGACATCGTCGCCGTGCGCGGCGACCCGCTGGCCGACGTCGGCGTGCTGCGGCAGATGAACTTCGTCATGGCCCGCGGCCGCGTCCACCGGCAGGACTGAGCCGGGACAGACTGGGGACGGACGTTTACGCCTGATACGCCTTCGACGAGCTCAATCGCTACTCAGGATGAGCGGCTGGAGTGCGACCCCATTCCGCTCATCCTGAGTAGGCACTGAGCCTGTCGACGGCGTATCGGAGGACGCAGCGAGGAGATCCGCACATGACCATGCGCTTCGACCGCCGCCAGTTCCTGCTCGGCTCCGCCGCCGCGACCGGCGCGCTCGCGCTGGCCGGCTGCGCCGGGATGGTGCCGCGCTCCGAGACCGCGGCCGCCCGCGCGCTCTACGACAGCATCTTCGAAGGCATGCTGCGCGCCTCGCCGGAAATGGCGACCGGGCTCGGCCTCGACACCGGCGAGCGCGCCTATCTGCAAGCGCCGGCTGCAGCGATTCCGCGCCGGCCGGCAAGATGGGCGCCTACCAGCCGCTGCTCGACCATCTGCCCGCAGCTGCGCCGGATCGACCGCGCCGCGCTCTCGCGGGCCGCGAGCGCGCCTGGCTCGACACCATCCTGTGGCTCGGCGAGCGCATGGCCGACGTCGCCACCATCCCCTATGGCGGCATCGGCGGCTACGGCTATCCGATCCCCTACGTCCTCTCGCAGCTGACCGGCTCCTACCAGGAGCGTGCCCGACTTCCTCGACAGCCAGCACAAGATCGAGACCCGCGCCGACGCCGAGGCCTATGTCGCCCGGCTCGAGGCCTTCGCGCCAATATCAACCTCGAGGTCGACCAGGCCCGCGCCGATGCCGGGCCGCGGCGTCGTCCCGCCCGGCTTCATCCTCGACAAGACGCTGACCCAGACCCGCACGCTGCGCGGCGAGCGCGGCGCGGAAGCCGGCCTCGTCCGGTCGCTGGTCCGCCGCGCGCGCGAGAAGAACATCGCCGGCGACTGGGAGACGCAGGCGGCGGCGATCGTCGACGGCCGCCTCGCCGCCGCGCTCGACCGCCAGATCGCGTTGCTGACCGAGCTGCGCCGCGGCGCCGGCACCAGCCCGGCCGCCGGCCGCCTGCCCGACGGCGAGCGTTTCTACGCGCTGTGCCTGCGCTATCCACACCTGACCAGCCTGACCCCCGATCAGGCGCACGAGATCGGCCTCGCCAGGTCGCCGAGCTCACCGCCGAGGTCGATCCGCTGCTCCGCCGCGAGGGGCTGACCCAGGGCAGCGTCGGCGCGCGGATCACCGCGCTCGGCCGCGCAGGAGCGCTACCTCTATCCCAACACCGACGCCGGCCGCGCCGAGCTGCTCGCCGACCTCAACCGCCAGATGGACGGCGGTCGCGCGCGCGGATGCCCGAATATTTCGACACCATCCCGCGCTCGCCGATGGAGGTGAAGCGGGTGCCGCCGGCGATCGAGCTGGGCGCGCCGCGCGGCTACGCGCAGGGGCCGAGCCTCGACGGCTCGCGGCCCGGCGCTTATTATATCAACCTGGTCGACACCCGGATCTGGCCGAAATGGGCGCTGCCGACCCTCACCTATCACGAAGCGATCCCGGGCCATCTCTGGCAGGGCTCGATCGTGCTCGAGAACCAGGTCGATCCCGCTCCTCCACCGCAATATCGGCGTTCCCGCTTATGGCGAGGGCTGGGGCCTCTATGCCGAGCAGCTCGCCGACGAGATCGGCATGTACGCCGATTTCCCGGTCGGCCGGATCGGCATGCTCCAGAGCTTCATGTACCGCGCCGCCCGCATCGTCATGGACACCGGCATGCACGCCAAGGGCTGGAGCCGCGAGCAATCGATCCGCTATTTCACCGAGAATGTCGGGCTCGATCCGATTTCGGCGACCAGCGAGGTCGAGCGCTACGTCGTCTGGCCGGGCCAGGCGTGCAGCTACAAGATCGGCCATAACGAGATCGTCCGGCTGCGCGAGGAGGCGCGGAGCGCGGCTCGGCGACCGCTTCGACATCAAGGCGTTCCACGACGCCGTGCTGCTGAACGGCGACATGCCGCTCGAAGTGCTCGGCACGCGTGGTCGCGGACTGGACGCAGGGCGCGTCACAGGCTGTGACTAGAGCTCGTCATCGCGCAGGCCGAGATAGTCCCGGCGACAACTTTGTCATAGGATGGGAACCGATCGTTGCGTTACGAGGGTTGCGATCCTTGCCGGAAGCCACGATTGCGGCTGCGGGACCGATCGCCGAGCCGCCTGAGCGATCTCGGCGGCCGGGAGCGACCGGCGACGATGGGAGGAATGTAATGCTTTCGAAGAAACTGTGCGGCGCTCGTCGTGCCATCTCCATGATCACGCGCGAGCAGCGCCGCGGTCGCGCAATCGGCTCAGCCGCTGAGCCTCGCCAGCAGCGCCGCGGCCGCATGCGCGCCGGCGCCGCGCGCGCAGAGGACGCCAGCGACCTCGACGGTCGCAGCGGCATCGGCATCTACATCATCGGCGCGGTCGTGCTCGGCCTGCATCATCTGGGGCGTCATCGAGCTGCCGAGCGACGACGAACCCAGCAGCCCGTAAGGCCTGTTCGCGTTCTCGAGAAGGCGCCCCGGTATTCCCCTCCGGGGCGCTTTTCTTGTGCGCACGGGCTTGCATAATTATGCAGATAATTGCATAGACTCGCGCATGATCGACGTCGCCATCCTTGGCGCCTCCGGGTTTCGTCGGCGGCGGAGCTGCTGCGGCTCTGCGCCGGCCATCCGGCGCTGCGCGCCGACCCGTCTGTTCGGCGACAGCCAGGCCGGCGCGGCCGCTCGGCGACGTCCATCCGCACCTCGCGCTGGCCTATCCCGGACGCTGCGCATCGAGCGCGTATCGCGCCGGAGGCGCTGGACGGGATCGGCCTGGTCTTCGCCGCTCTGCCCCACGGCCAATCGCAGGCGATCGCGCCGCGAGATCCTCGCGCGCGGCATCCCGTTCGTCGATCTCGGCGCCGATTTCCGGCTCGACGACGCCGCCGCCTACGAGCGCTGGTACAGCGAGCCGCATCGCGCGCCCGGACCTGATCGGCCGCTTCGTCTACGGCATTCCCGAGCTCCACCGCGACGCGATCGCCGGCGTCGAGGCGGTCGCGGCGGCCGGCTGCTACCCGACCGCGGCGATCCTCGCGCTGAAGCCTCTGCTCGGCCTGATCGATCCCGACACGATCAACGTCGACGCCGCCTCGGGCGTCAGCGGCGCCGGCAAGGCGCTCAAGGAAGCGACCCATTTCAACACGGTCGACGAGAATTTCACCGCCTACGGCCTGCTCGACCACCGCCACACCGCCGAGATGGAGATGGAGCTGGGCGGCACGATCCTGTTCACGCCGCATCTCGCGCCGATGAACCGCGGCATCCTCGCCACCTGCACCGCGCATGGCGAAGGGGCCCTGCGACCCGCTCGCGGCGCTTGCGCGAGGCCTATGCGGACGAGCCCTTCGTCCATGTCTCGGAGCGGCCGCCCTCGACCAAATGGACCCTGGGCTCGAACGCGGTCCACCTCACCGCCCGCTACGACGAGCGCACCGGCCGCGTGCTCGCCATCGCCGCGCTCGACAATCTCGTGAAAGGAGCCGCCGGCCAGATGATCCAGTGCGCCAATCTCATGCTCGGCCTCGACGAGGACGGCGGGCCTCTCCAACGTGGGAGTCTGGCCATGAGCGTCACCGCCGCCCCAGGGCTTCGTCGCCGCCGGCTGCCATGCCGGGATCAAGAAGCGCGCCACGACATGGCGCTGATCGCGACCGACGACGGCAAGCCGGTCACCGCCGTCGCCGTCTTCACCCAGCAACAAGTTCGTCGCGCCGCCGGTGATGCTCGACCGCGAGCGGCTGGCGGCGAATGGCGGCAAGGCGAGCGCGATCATCGTCAATTCGGGCAATGCCAATGCCGGCACCGGCGCCGCCGGCCTGGCCGACGCCGAGGCGATGAGCGAGGCGGCCGCCGAGGCGCTCGGGCATCGACAAGGCAAGCATGTCCTGGTCTGCTCGACCGGGATCATCGGCACGCCGCTGCCGATGGACGTGATCCTCGAAGGCGACGCCGAAGCTGGCGAAGAAGCTTGTCGAGGGACGGCGCCGAGGACGCGGCGCGCGGCATCCTCACCACCGACACCATGGCCAAGGACGGCGGTCGTGACGGGCTCGACCTTCACCCTCGGCGGCATGGCCAAGGGCTGCGGCATGATCGCGCCCGAACATGGCGACGATGCTCGCCTTCCTCACCACCGACGCCGACGTGCCGCGCGACGAACTCCAGCGCATCCTGAGGGATGCGGCCGACCGGACGTTCAACACGCTCAACGTCGACGGCGCGACCTCGACCAACGACACGCGTCATCCTGCTCGCCTACGGCCGGCGCGGCCGCCCGACCTCGCCGAGTTCGCCGACGCCGTCCACGCGCTCTGCGAGGACCTGACCTGGCAGATGGCGAAGGACGCCGAGGGGATGACCAAGATGGTGATGCTGCGCGTCACCGGCGCGGCGAGCGACGCCGAGGCGCGGGCCGCGGCGAAGAACATCGCCGAGAACAACCTCGTCAAATGCTCCTGGTACGGCGCCGATCCCTATTGGGGCCGGCTGCTCGCCGCGGCGGGCTCGGCCGGCGTCGCGTTCGAGACCGAGCAGAGCGTCGGTCGCCTATGGCGGCATCGTCGTCGTCGCGCGGCGGCACCGAGATCGCCCATGACGCGGACGGCGGTCGCGGCGCATATGCAGAGCGAGCGGATCGAGATCGAGGTCGAGCTCGGCGCCGGCGCGGGCACCGCGCGGATGATCGGCATCGATCTCGGCCCCGGCTACATCAAGGAGAATGCGAAGACGTCATGACCAGCCCCGCCCACACCGCGCGCGATCCTCGTCCAGGCGCTGCCCTATATCCAGCGCTTCGCCGGCAAGTCGGTCGTCGTCAAGCTGGGCGGCGCGGCGATCGACGCGGAGCTCGACCGCGCGCTGGCGCAGGACGTGCTGCTGCTGCGCAGCGTCGGCGTGCGCTGCGTCCTCGTCCATGGCGGCGGCCCGCAGGTCGACGCGCTGATGAAGCGGATGGGCAAGGCGCCCGAGTTCAAGGACGGCCTGCGCGTCACCGACGCCGAGACGCTGCGAGATCGTCCGCATGGTGCTGGTCGGCGAGGTCAATCGCGACCTCGTCGCGACGATCAACCGCGAGACGCTCGACGATCCGGTCGCGGTCGGCGTCGCGGGCGAGGATGGCGGCCTGCTGACCACGACGCCGCGCGACCCGGCGCTCGGCTTCGTCGGCGACGTCGCCCATGTCCGCGCCGGGCGGCTGCACGGCCTGCTCGACCAGGGCCTGGCGCCGGTCGTCTCGACGATCGGCGCCGACCGCGTCCGGCCAGCCCTACAACATCAACGCCGACGAGGCGGCGATGGCGATCGCGGTGGCGATGGGCGCGGAGAAGATCGTCTATCTCACCGCCGCGCCCGGCCTGCTCGAGGATGTCGAAGCGACGAGACGACGCTGGTCCCGCGCCTGACCTCGGCCGAGCTGCGCGAGCGGATCGAGCATGAAAGCGTGAGCGCGGGGATGATCCCCAAGCTCCGGCCTGCGCCGACGCGGTCGACGGCGGCGTCGGCTCGGCGCACATCATCGACGGCCGGGTGCCGCACGCTCTGCTGATCGAGATGCTCACCGACGAGGGCATCGGCACGATGGTCAAGAAGGAGAGCGACTGGTGACCGACCTGCTCAGCATCGCCGACCTGACGCCGGCGCCTTCGCCGAAATCCTGGCGCTGTCCGAGCGCGCCGATCTCGGCCGGCCGCTCGCCGGCAAGGGCGTCGCCCTGGTCTTCCAGAAGCCGAGCGCGCGCACCCGCAACTCGACCGAGATGGCGGCGGTCCAGCTCGGCGGCCATCCGGTCTACATCCAGAAGGAGGAGGTCGGCCTCGGCACGCGCGAGACGCGCCGAGGACGTCGCCCGCACCCTCGCCTGCTATCACGCGATCATCGCCGCGCGGGTGATGGATCATCGCGACCTCGTCCGCGATGGCGGCGGCGGTCGCAGACGCCGGTGCTCAACCTGCTCTCCGACACCGACCATCCGCTGCAGGCGCTGGCCGACCTGCTCACCGTCAAGCAATTGCTCGGCCGGCTCGAGGGCGCGCGCATCGCCTATGTCGGCGACGCCGACAACAATGTCGCCCGCTCGCTCGCCCAGGCCTGCGTCGCTGGTCGGCGCCGAGCTGACGCTCGCCAGCCCCGAAGGCTATGCGCTGAGCGACGCGCCCGACGGCGTCCGCCACGTCGCCGATCCCGCCGAGGCGGTGGCCGGCGCGCAGATCGTCTATACCGACGTCTGGGTCTCGATGGGCCAGGACGACGAGGCCGAGGCGCGGCGCGCAGGCCTTCGCGCCCTATCGGGTCGACGAGGCGCTGATGGCGAAGGCGGACGACGCCTGGTTCCTCCACTGCCTGCCCGCCCGGCGCGGCGAGGAGGTGACCCACGAAGTCATGGAAAGCGCGAAGAGCGCGGTCTGGCGGCAGGCCGAGAACCGCATGCACACCGCGCGCGGCGCGCTGGCCTGGCTGGCGGGGGTGCGATGACCGACACCCGCGCCCGGCGCCTGCGCGCGCTCGCCGAGCTGATCCGCGGCGGCGCGCTCGCCAGCCAGGAGGAGGTGACCGAGCGGCTCGAAGGCGCTCGGCTTCGCGGTCACCCAGGCGACGGTGTCGCGCGACCTCGAGCAGCTCGGCGCGGTCAAGGTGAAGCGCGGCGGCATCCTCTCCTATGCGCTGCCCGACCAGATCGGCGCCGCCGACTGGAGCACCGGGCGGCTCGAGCGGATCCTGAAGGAATGGGTGGTGTCGATCGAGGCGGCCGGGCAGCTGCTCGTGATCAGGACGCCGCCGGGCTCGGCCCATCTCGTCGCCTCGGCGATCGACCATGCCCAGCTGCCCGAGATCGCCGGCACCGTCTCGGGCGACGACACTATGTTCGTCGCGGTCCGCGACGGCGTCGCCGTCCACGACATGCTGAACCGCTTCGAGCGGATGATGGGCCAGGAGAAAGCGCGCTACGCATGACACGGGAACAGTATCGCGGATTGGAGTCATCCCGGGTGACGTTCTCGGAGGCGTCGAGCAAGGCGCGCCAGTCCGGCGCCCGGCCGGCAGCGGCGCGACCTCGGTCAGAGCGTCGTTGGCAAGGCCGAGATGGGTGGTCGCGCTCGACCAGCGCCAGTCTTCGGGACAGGCGGCGAGGCCGGCGCGCACCGGGCCGAGCTCGATGTAGCGGGCGCAGGCAAGGAGATGGTTCTCGTCCACCGGGAAGGAGGCGAAGCGGCCCCGCCACAAGCGGCCGAGGCTTTCCTCGCGGCGGTTGACGTGGCGGGTATAGCGGCGGTGCGCCCCGGCGAGCGCCGCGCGCAGGCCGTCCGCATTGCCGGGGACGAGGAGCAGGCGGACATGGTTCGGCATCAGGCACCACGCCCAGACGGCGGTGCCCGCCGCTCGCGACGTCTCGCGGAGCAGGCGAAGGTAGGTCCGATAATCGGCGTCCGAGAAGAAGGCGGCCTGCCGGCGATTGCCGCGCTGGGTGACGAAGTGCGGGATGCCGGGAAGGACGAGACGCGCGCTGCGTGGCATGGATTCATCCTCATGGGGCGAACTCTCCGCTTTCCGTACAGTTCGAAACGGAGAATGTCCATTTTGGATGATTTTTATCTCCACTTTGGTTTGTATTCCTCTGGAGCGGGGCCCGAGGCGCCCTGCCCCGCCGATCCGAAACGGATCGATCGGCGCGCCGCGCCGGGCCGCCGCGTTCAACTCAAGGACCGCAAATGACCGACAGACCCAAGAAGGTCGTGCTCGCTTATTCGGGCGGGCTCGACACCTCGATCATCCTCAAATGGCTGCAGACCGAATATCGGCGCGGAGGTCGTCACCTTCACCGCCGATCTCGGCCAGGGCGAGGAGGTCGAGCCGGCGCGGGCCAAGGCCGAGCTGCTCGGCATCAAGCCGGAGAACATCTTCATCGACGACCTCAGGGAGGAGTTCGTCCGCGACTATGTCTTCCCGATGTTCCGCGCCAACACGCTCTACGAGGGCCAGTATCTGCTCGGCACCTCGATCGCCCGGCCGCTGATCGCCAAGCGCCAGATCGAGATCGCGCGCGCGGTCGGCGCCGACGCGGTCTGTCACGGCGCCACCGGCAAGGGCAACGACCAGGTCCGCTTCGAGCTCGGCTATTATGCGCTCGAGCCCGACATCCAGCGTGATCGCGCCGTGGCGCGAATGGGAGTTCGCCAGCCGCGAGCAATTGATCGACTTCGCCGAGAAGCACCAGATCCCGATCAGCAAGGACAAGCGCGGCGAGGCGCCCTTCTCGGTCGACGCCAATCTGCTCCACTCCTCGTCCGAGGGGAAGGTGCTCGAGGACCCGGCGGTCGAGGCGCCCGAATATGTCCACCAGCGCACCATCTCGCCCGAGGACGCGCCGGACGAGGCGACAGTGATCGAGATCGAGTTCGAGCGCGGCGACCCGGTCGCGATCGACGGCGAGGCGCTGTCGCCCGCCACCCTGCTCGCCCGACTCAACCAGCTCGGCCACGACAACGGCATCGGCCGGCTCGACCTGGTCGAGAACCGCTTCGTCGGCATGAAGTCGCGCGGCGTCTACGAGACGCCCGGCGGCACGATCCTGCTCGCCGCCCATCGCGGCATCGAATCGATCACGCTCGACGGCGGCGCCGCCGCATCTCAAGGACGAGATCATGCCGCGCTACGCCAAGCTGATCTACAACGGCTTCTGGTTCAGCCCCGAGCGCGAGATGCTCCAGGCGCTGATCGACAAGAGCCAGGAGCATGTCACGGGCACGGTGCGGGTCAAGCTCTACAAGGGCAATGCGACCGTGATCGGCCGCGAGAGCCCGCTCGCGCTCTACGACCAGGACCTCGTCACCTTCGAGGAAGGCTCGTCGAGCTACGACCAGCGCGACGCGGCGGGCTTCATCAAGTTGAACGCGCTCAGGCTGCGGACGCTGGCGACCCGGGACCGGCGGGCGAAATAACCTGAGGAGTCATCCCGGCGAAAGCCGGGACCCATGAACCGAAGAATGAGCGGATGGAGCGGCAAGGTCTCCGCTGATCCGGGAACGACGGTGTTCATGGGTCCCGGCTTTCGCCGGGATGACTTCGGGAGGGTGAGAGGCTCGAAGCCGAGGAGCGACACGGCCAGATCTTCCCAGAAGGGATTGTCCTTCTCGATCAGCTGGATCTTCCAGTCGCGCCGCCATTCCTTGATCCGCCGTTCGCGGGCGATGGCGTCGCTGATGTCGTCATGGGTTTCGACAAGGACGAGGCGCTTGACGCCGTAGCGGCGCGTGAAGCCGGGGACGATGCCGTTGCGATGCTCGTAAATGCGCTTGGGCAGATCGGTCGTGCAGCCGGTGTAGAGCGTGCCGTTTCTTCTGCTTGCAAGGATGTAAAGGTAGCCCGCCATCGGCGCTTCTTGCCGCAAGAGTCATCCCGGCGGAAGCCGGGACCCATGAACACTGCCGTTCGATGAGAGCTGCAAAACCTCCGCACCTCATCCGCTTATTCTCCGGTTCATGGGTCCCGGCTTCCGCCGGGATGACTTGGAGGGGAGCGGCGACTAGGTTCGTCGCATGAAGCTCGCCATTCTCGAAACCGGCGCGCCGCCGGGCGATCTGGCCGAGAGGTTCGGCGACTATCCGGCGATGTTCCGCGACCTGCTCGGCAACGGATTCGAGACGGACAGCTTCGACGTCGCGGCGGGCGAGTATCCGGCGAAGGTCGATGATTACGACGCCTATCTGATCACCGGCTCGCCGGCCGGCGTCTACGACAAGCTGCCCTGGATCGCGCCGCTGACCACCTTCCTCAAGCGCGCCAAAGGCCGGGCGAAGCTGGTCGGAATCTGCTTCGGTCACCAGATCATGGCCGAGGCGTTCGGCGGCCATGTCGAGAAATCGGTGCAGGGGCTGGGGCGTCGGGCTGCAGACCTATCCGATCGTCCGGCACGAGGACTGGATGGACGAGGTGTCGCTGGTCTCGGTCCCGGCCTCGCACCAGGACCAGGTCGTGCTTCAGCCGCCGAACACGCGAGGTCGTCGCCTCGTCTCTGTTCACGCCTTATGCGGCACTCGCCTGGCGCGACCAGCCGGCCATCTCCTTCCAGTTCCATCCCGAATTCTCGCCCGATTACGCCAAGGCGCTGATCGACCTGCGCTACGACCGCACCCCCGATCCCGAGGCCGCGATCGCCTCGCTCGACGCGCCCAACGACAATGAGCGGGTCGGGGAGTGGATCAGGCGCTTCCTCACCACATGAGTCACCCCGGCGAAAGCCGGGGCCGATGAACCGAAGCGGGCGAAGGCGGGGCGACGCCCCCTACGCCTTGATGGGGAAAGACGGTGTTCATGGGTCCCGGCTTTCACCGGGATGACTCAGGTGGTAGTCGGCCCTCGGAGCATGAAGAGGGAGCATCACCCATGAAGACCCGCGCCGCGATCGCCGTCGCGCCCAACGCGCCGCTCGAGATCCGCGAGGTCGACCTCGAGGGGCCGAAGGCGGGCGAGGTGCTGGTCGAGATCATGGCGACCGGCATCTGCCATACCGACGCCTACACGCTGGAGGGCAAGGACAGCGAGGGCATCTTCCCCTCGATCCTCGGCCATGAAGGCGCCGGGATCGTGCGCGAGATCGGGCCCGGCGTGACCGCGGTGGCGGTCGGCGACCATGTCATCCCGCTCTACATCGCCGAATGCCGGACCTGCCCGTCCTGCCTTTCCCGCAAGACCAATTTGTGCACCGCGGTCCGCGCCACCCAGGGCAAGGGCGTGATGCCCGACGGCACCAGCCGCTTCAGCCTCGATGGCGAGACGATCGCCCATTATATGGGCTGCTCGACCTTCTCGAACTTCACGGTGATGCCTGAGATCGCGCTGGCGAAGGTCCGCGAGGACGCGCCGTTCGACAAGATCTGCTATATCGGCTGCGGCGTCACGACCGGGATCGGCGCGGCGATCTGGACCGCCGGGCGTCGAGCCCGGCTCGACCGTCGCGGTGTTCGGGCTCGGCGGCATCGGCCTCAACGTCATCCAGGGCGCGCGCATGGCCGGCGCGGTCCAGATCGTCGGCGTCGACGTCAACCCGGCCAAGCGGGCGATGGCCGAGCGCTTCGGAATGACCGACTTCATCAACCCGGACGAGGTCGGCCGGGACAAGGTCGTCCAGGCGGTGGTCGACGCGACCAAGGGCGGCGCCGATTACACGTTCGACTGCACCGGCAATACCAACGTCATGCGCCAGGCGCTGGAGAGCGCGCCATCGCGGCTGGGGGACGAGCGTCGTCATCGGAGTCGCCGAGGCGGGCCACGAAATCTCGACCCGCCCGTTCCAGCTGATCACCGGCCGGACCTGGAAGGGCACCGCCTTCGGCGGCGCGCGCGGCCGCACCGACGTGCCGCGGATCGTCGACTGGTACATGGACGGCAAGATCGAGATCGACCCGCTGATCACCCACACGATGCCGCTCGACGACATCAACAAGGCGTTCGACCTGATGCACGCCGGCGAGAGCATCCGGAGCGTGGTGCTCTATTGACGTTGCGGAACCGTCTCGAAGGCCTCTCGTTCTCCAGCCGCAACGGCCGAGGAGGGCGAGCTCATGGGAAAAGGCATCTTGCTGTGGCTGGTCGGCGTTCCGATCCCGATCATCCTCCTGCTCTATTTCTTCGTGTTCTGATTCCGGCCCGCCCCCTTCCGTTCGGGCTGAGCTTGTCGAAGCCCATCCCTTATCTTAGGCCAAGGTGAAGGAAGGCCCTTCGACAGGCTCAGAGCGAACGGAGTGGGCGATGAGTTTGGAGACGATCTCCACCAGCAAGAGCCATGGCGGCGTGCAGGGCGTCTACCGGCATGACAGCCGCGAGACCGGCACGCCGATGACCTTCTCGGTCTTCGTGCCGCCGCAGGCCGCGGGCGGCGCGAAATGCCCGATCGTCTGGTATCTTTCCGGCCTCACCTGCACCCACGCCAACGTCACCGACAAGGGCGAATATCGCCGCGCCTGCGCCGAACTGGGCCTGATCTTCGTCGCGCCCGACACCTCGCCGCGCGGCGCCGAGGTGCCCGACGACGAGGCCTATGATTTCGGCCAGGGCGCCGGCTTCTACGTCGATGCGACGCAGCCGCCCTTCGACGCCAATTTCCGGATGTACACCTATCGTCCCGAAGAGCTGCCGGCGCTCGTCGCGGCGCATTTCCCCGCCGACATGGACCGACAGGCGATCATCGGCCATTCGATGGGCGGCCACGGCGCGCTGACCCTCGCGCTGCGGCAATCCAGGCCGCTACCGCAGTCCGTCTCCGCCTTCGCGCCGATCGTCGCGCCATCGCAGGTGCCGTGGGGGCGAGAAGGCGCTTCGGCGCGCTATCTCGGTGATGACGAGGAGGCGTGGCGCAGGCACGATGCGGTACGCCTCTGATCGAGGACGGAGCGCGGTCCCCGACCTGCTGGTCGACGTCGGACGACGCGGATCAGTTTCTCGACGAGCAGCTGCGAGCCGGAGCTGCTGCAGGGCGTATGCTTCGAAGCCGGCATCCCGCTGACTCTGCGCATCCAGCCGGGCTACGACCACAGCTATTATTTCATCTCGACCTTCATGGCGGACCATCTGCGCTGGCACGCCGAGCGGCTCAGCCGATGACTCCCGCCTCGGCGGAGCGCGGCGATTCGCTCCGGATCGTAGCCGAGCTCGGCGAGCAGGGCGTCGGCATCGGCGCGCGGCGGTGACGGCGACGTCGGTCTTCGTCGCCGAATAGCGGGGCGCCGGAGCGGGCTGGATGACGCCGCCGATGTTGGCGAAAGTGTCGCGGAACGCGTTGTGGGGATGAGCGGGCGCCTCGGCGAGCGAAAGGACCGGAGCGAAGCAGGCGTCGGTCCCTTCGAGCAGGGCGCACCAATGGTCGCGCGGGTGCCGGCGGAACAAGGCGGCGAGCGCGTCGCGGTTCTCCGCCTCCGCGCCGGAAATGCCGAGCTTCTCGCACAGCTCGGCCCGGAATTGCGGCTCGATCGCGCCGACCGCGATCCATTTGCCGTCGGCGGTCTCGTAGGTGTCGTAATAAGGCGGCGCCGCTGTCGATGACGTTGGCGCCGGTCTCGTCCTCGCCACAGGCCGGCGCGCGTAAAGGCCCCAGGTCAGGCTGGCGAGCAAGGCCGAGCCGTCGGTCATCGCGCAGTCGATCACCTGGCCCGGCGCGCCGCCCCGACCGCCGAGCAGGGCGCTGACCATGGCGAAGGCGAGCAGCATGCCGCCGCCGCCGAAATCGCCGACATAATTGACCGGCGGCGACGGCCGGCCGTCGCGGCCGATCGTGTGGAGCGCGCCGGAAAGGGCGATATAGTTGATGTCGTGGCCGGCGGCGCCGGCGAGCGGCCCCTCCTGCCCCCAGCCGGTCATCCGGCCGTAGACGAGCCTCGGATTGTCGGCGAGCAGCAGCTCCGGGCCGAGCCCGAGCCGCTCCATCACGCCGGGGCGGATAGCCCTCGATCAGGCCGTCGCGCGGTCCGGGCGAGGTCGCGGACCAGGGCGATCCCCTCCGGCTGCTTGAGATCGACCCGGATCGTCCGGCGCGAGCGGGCCAGCGGGTCGCCGGGGAGCTTGAAGCCGCCCTCGCGCTCGACCCGGATCACCTCGGCGCCATGATCGGCGAGCATCATCCCGCAGAAGGGCGCCGGGCCGAGCCCTTCCATTTCGAGGATGCGGATGCCGGCGAGCGGGCCGGGCATGCCCTACCTCGTCATCCCGGACTTGATCCGGGACCCATGAACACGGAACGGTCGAGGATTCGCAATCGGGTGTTCATGGGTCCCGGCTTTCGCCGGGATGACTCCGTTGTGGCGCATCCGCCTCACAACGCCTCGACGATCGTCACGTTGGCGACGCCGCCGCCCTCGCACATCGTCTGCAGGCCGTAGCGCAGCCCGCGCGCCTTCAGCGCATGGACGAGGGTCGTCATCAGCTTGGTGCCCGAGGCGCCGAGCGGGTGGCCGAGCGCGATCGCGCCGCCGTTGACGTTGAGCCGCTCGGGATCGGCGCCGACATGTTCGAGCCAGGCCAGCGGCACCGGCGCGAACGCCTCGTTGACCTCGTAAAGGTCGATGTCGCGCGATCGTCATGCCGGCGCGCTTCAGCGCCCGGTCGGTGGCGAAGAGCGGCTCTTCGAGCATGATCACCGGATCGCCGGCGGTGACGGTCAGATTGTGGATCCGCGCGAGCGGGGTCAGGCCATGCGTCCTTGAGCGCCCGCTCCGAGACGACCAGCACCGCCGAGGAGCCGTCGCAGATCTGGCTGGCCGAGGCGGCGCTGATCACGCCGTCCTCCTTGAGCAGCTTGACCGCGCCGATGCCTTCGAGCGTCGCGTCGAAGCGGATGCCCTCGTCGACCTTGTGGATCTCGGTGCTGCCGTCGGGGAGCGTCACCTCGACCGGGACGATCTCGGCGTCGAACGCGCCCGCCTCGGTCGCCGCCTTGGCGCGCCGGTGGCTGCGAGCGCATATTCGTCGAGTTTCTCGCGGTCGAATATCCATATTTCTCGGCGATCATCTCGGCGCCGATGAACTGGCTGAAGAAGGGCACGCCATATTTTCCGGTGACGCTCGGCGGGAACGGGTTGAAGCCCTTGTCCGCCACCATCGAGAGGCCCATCGGCGCCCGGGTCATGCTCTCGACGCCGGCGGCGATGACCACGTCCTGGGTGCCCGACATCACCGCCTGGGCGGCGAACTGGATCGCCTGCTGCGACGAGCCGCACTGGCGGTCGATGGTGACCGCCGGCACGCTCTGCGGCAGCTTCGACGCCAGCACCGCGTTGCGCCCGACATGGAGCGACTGCTCGCCGGCCTGGGTGACGCAGCCCATGATCACGTCGTCGATCGCCGCCGGGTCGATGCCGGAGCGCTCGACGACCGCATTCGAGGCTGATCGCGGCGAGATCGACGGGGTGGACGCCGGCGAGGCGGCCGCCCTTGCGGCCCCCGGCGGTGCGGACGGCGGCGACGATATAGGCTTCGGGCACTCGGCTTCTCCTTGCCCGTGCCTTGTGAGGGGAATCGTCTCGAAATGAAAGCGGGGGCGCTCGCGAGAGCGGAGGGCGCGGGCGCATCGACCGCATCGCTGCATGCCCGCAACGGGGGGCGACGGGCATTGGCGGCACAAGCCGCGTGACTAGATAATCGCCGTTGGCAAGCGAGAGCCGGCTTCCCACCCGGCAATCATCGCGAGGTCGATTGGTCGGCTGGACCTGGACTCGAAGCGGCATCTCGGCCGTTTGCGACGCCATGCCTGAACCCTTTGATCATCAGCCACAGCGCCAGCACCAGGGTTGTCACCGCCAGCGGCGCGCCAAACAGGTCGCCATAGGGCATTCGAAAGCCGCCGAACGCCGGCAGGACGATGCCGATGAAGTGCAGGAGTGCCGCGCCCATTCCGGCCGCGGCGATCGCGCGTGGCACCATCGCGCCGCGATAGAGCAGCAGGTAGAGCGTGAACAGCCATGCGACGACGATCAAAATGTGCGAATAATGGGCCCATCGGAACGACGAGTGGACCACGTGGGCCAGAGCCTGGAATATCTCCGCTTCGGCGCCGCCCGCCGAGGCATAGGCTTCGCTAATTGATAGCAGCCACAGCCAGTGCGCGTTCTCGATCAGCTGCAGGGTGAAGTTGATCACCGCCAGCGCGAGCAGCCACAGGCCGAGCCGGTGCTGGCGCTCGCGGATGACCGGCCAGGCGACGATCGCGAGGCCGAGCGGGACCGCACCGCCCACGAACAGCATCATCACGCTCAGCCTCACCGTGCCGGCCATTCCGGCGGCGCTGTCGAGGAACGCACCCGCCGGCGTTGAGACGGGCAGCAGCAAGACGTAGGGCAGGATCAGGCCGGTCACCAGCTGCACGAGCAGGAGGAGTCCGGCCAGCTGGCCAATGGATTTTGGAGTCGTCATGTCGCTCTCCCCGATTTGTTGAGCCTGAGAGTGCTCCATCGACGACAGAACCCCCGCCGATGATCCCGCGCGCCGGGAACACGGCCTCGGTTTACGCTTTGAAGACGGCCGCCCGGCAGCACCCCATCTATTTCCTCTCAGGAGCGTTATCCTTATAATACACCATGGCCATGACTTGGGGGACCAAAGGCATGATCGCAGGTCGCATCGACAAGATGAGCCGCGAGGCGTTCGCTTCCCACCCACGGGAGACATAGAGCGCTGGTGCTTAGTTCTACCCTTTTCCGTTCGGGCTGAGCTTGTCGAAGCCCTCTACTTTTTCCTGTAAGAACAAGAAGGAAGGCCCTTCGACAATGATCGGGTGCGGATTGCCCCCGGCAATCCACAGCCAAGCCGGGGGCTTGGCGACCCGATCATCAGGGCGAACGGATGGGGGTGATTCAAACTGATCCTTCAGCGCTCTAGCAGCCGATCGGCTGAAGGGCGGCGATGGGCGCACGGCCGCCGTTCCCGACGATGCGCGCTTCGCCTCCGCCGCCCGAGCGTCAGCGGCAGCCGATCAGGCAGATCCTCGGATCGCTGGCCGACATCACGCGCGAATGGCCCGGAGTGCCGGTCGGCGGCGGCACGCCGTCCTGGGTGCCCGACATCACCGCCTGGGCGGCGAACTGGATCGCCTGCTGCGACGAGCCGCACTGGCGGTCGATGGTGACCGCCGGGACGCTCTGCGGCAGCTTCGAGGCCAGCACCGCGTTGCGGCCACATGGAGCGACTGCTCGCCCGCCTGGGTGACGCAGCCCATGATCACATCGTCGACCGCGGCCGGATCGATCCCCGAGCGGTCCACGGCCGCATCGAGGCCGATCGCGGCGAGATCGACCGGGTGGATGCCGGCGAGGCGCTCGCTTTTGCGACCCCCGGCGGTGCGGACGGCGGCGACGATATAGGCTTCGGGCATTCCTATCTCCTTGCTGGCGCTTGTGACCGGAAAATGATGGGTGTGGCAAGGATCGAACTGCGACCGCCGAACCGAGATGGTCATTCGGGAGCGGTCGCTCTCCAGGTTGACCGCAAGATATCGTGGGCTTCTTGAAAATCGCGATCAGGTCTCGACTTGCGCTTGATTTCGGAACCCCGTAGTTTTACTGTGCATGGTGAGACGCGTGGAGGGGTGCATGCGTGTTCTGGGGACGGTCAGTCTTTGCGCAATGCTAACCGCCTGCGCGTTTTCGCCGCAGGTAGAACGGTTCGGCGTCGAATATAATTCGGCGTTGGCCGGCATGAGCAATGAGCAAACGCTGCTCAATATTCTGCGTGCCAGAGATGGGATGCCGACGCATTTCACCTCGGTTTCCCAGTTTCGCGGCAACATCAATCTGACGGCGGGCGCCAGCTTGGGCAGCCAGTGGCGCGGCGAGGGGCTGACGGACGTAATCGCCTCGAACTCTTTCGAATACCACCGCGACGACCGCATCGACCACGACCGTTTCCTCGGCGACTCCATCGACCACGACCCTCGCGAGCACGGTGACGACCCCGGTCTCGAGCGGCTCGACTACGTCGACGATCGCCGAGGGCGTCGACGTCTACACGCCGCAGCTTTCCGGGCAAATCGTTTCGGGATCCGCGTTCGATGTCGCAGTCTTCGACTCGCAGAAGTTCTTTCAGGGGATTACGACCTCTATCCCATTTTTGACGATCGATACCCTCCTCAACCGCGGCATGGACAACCGTGTCCTGGTCGCGCTCACGATTGCCAGGGTAGACTTCCGCATCGACGTTGCCGGGTATGGCCGTGCGCGGGGGGATACGATCGCGACGGTCATCAACGACGCCAGCGACGCGGCGCAATCGGCGGAATTTCAGAGGTTCCTGAACTGCTATGAACTGGGATCGGCGCCGGCCGAGCCGGCCAATCTGGTGGCCATCTCCCGTTTGACCCGCGGAGCGGATGGCAATCCTGCTCCCATCCCGCTGGACAAGGTAACCGTGATTGACGGCGAAAGGTTCGGGCTCTCGTCCAATGCTGGGATCGGCAGCAATCCTGCCAATGACGAGCATATCTTCCTCACCCGTCTGACCGGGCCGCGACGGGTTCCCCGCTTATCGCCGAGAAGCCTCGAACTTTGCACTGCCCCGGGAGACAGAATTGTCCCGGTTCGCCTGGAAAGCGGCGGAGAAATAATGGTAGCCGTGCCTTCCGCTCCCGGCGCCGACGCGATCTATCTGGGTAATGGGAGGGCGGCGCTCTATTCCACCTCCGACCGGCGCCAGCGTGACGTCCCAGTGGTAATGGACATTACGTTTCGCTCGCCCGAAGGCCTGTTCAACTATCTCGGCGCGTATCTCCGGCAGGGCAGCCAGGCCAGGATCAAGATCGACGACCAACCGCTTTTCTCGATCGCGGAAAGACGGGACCGCAATGCGCTCGCGCAGGCCCACTACCGCGGCAGGTATTATAGCCTGGTGAATACCAGCGCCACGGACACACGAAACGCGCAGATATTCACCTTGCTGCAGCAACTCATCAATCTGCACAAAGACGGCGCCGATCGGCCAGCGGCCATACCCGTTCGGGCCATTCCCTGACGACAAGCCATATAGCTACCGGAGAAATCGCATGAGTGATCCGCAGGAGCCCGAAGGCGAAGAGGCGGTCAATATCGAGAACGCCGTGGACATGCCCCAACGTGCAGGCCGATGCGCATATTTGGGCGGCTACGTCCAGGATGGTGAGACGGTCTGCTATTTCGGCGAGGAATATGTCTGCCTTGCACCCAATCTCGTGAAGACGGGAAACAACTGCTAGCGGGACTGGCGCCCGGACTCCAGGCGCCTCTTCGGTTACAGGTACCTGCCACCGGGCTCCAGCCCTCACTAGTCAGAAATAGACATCTCTGTCTATGACGCGTTGACAAAAAACAACACTTCTGTCTATATCAGCGCGTGCAGCAGCCAGTTCCGTCGTTATCTCGCCAAGCACGGACGCACATTCCAGGAAGGCAAGAAGCACAGTCTGGTCTACTGCAAGGGCAAGGTTGCCGCCCTGCCCCGGCACGGCGGCAGCAAGCAGCTGGGCACCGGCCTCGTCAACGCAATCAAGAAGGCGCTAGAGATCGAATGACCACCCTGAGCAGCTATCCCGTCGAGATCGTCCCCGACGACAACGGCACCTTTCTGGTGACGTTTCCCGATGTGCCCGGCGCCGTCACTTATGGCGAGACGAAGGCCGAGGCGCTGGAGAATGCCGTGGACGCGCTGGAGACCGTGTTTTCCGGGCTGATCGTGGAGCGCAAGGACATCCCCGCGCCATCGGCTGCGCGGGGGCGGCCGACCGTATCACTGAGCCTGCTCGGCAGCCTCAAGGTGGCGGCTTACCGGGCGATGCGGGCGCGCGGCTGGCGGAAGGCCGATCTGGCGCGCGCGCTCGGCCTCAATCCCCGGCAAATCGATCGGCTGCTCGATCTTCGTCACGGTTCGACCGTCGGGCAGCTGGAGAAGGCGCTGCGGGCCTGCGGGCGCCGGGTGGAGATTCAGGCGCGGGACCTCGCGGCCGCCTGAGAACGGGCGAAGGCGCCCGCACCTTACTCGTCATCTCTTCGGTTCATGGATCCCGGCCTTCGCCGGGATGACGATTGGGGGTGCCGCGCCGACAGCTGGGGATTCCGGAATACGGCAATGGTAAAGCGACCGGCGATCAGCAGCTTCGTGAGCTCGCTCGAGTTGCCGTAGATGTGCTGAACGCGGGCGTCCCGCCACGGCCATCGCGTCGTCTCCGCTTGCTGGATATCGTCCCACGATAAATCAGTTGACGCCGCGCGATATCCTTCATATCGTCCGACGATAAGAAAGGGAGGGAGGGGCATTTGTCGGATCGGTACGCCACCTTGCTCGGCGTCTCGCGGCTGCTGGTCAGCCTGCTGCGCATCCTCAACCTCGTCGTCGGCCTGCTCGTCATCGTCATGTTCGTCGCCAGCTTCGTCTTCGAGCCGGCGTTTCGCGAGTTTTTCAGCAAGCGGCCGCCGCGCATCGACCCGGATCTGCTCATCCCGACCCTTCGAGTCTGGATGCTGCTCGCGATCCCGGTGATCGCCGCCGTCCACCTCCTCTATACGCGGCTGCTCGCGATGATCGGGACGGTCCGGGCGGGCGACCCGTTCGTGCCGGAAAATGCGGTCCGGCTGAAGACGATCGCCTGGTGCCTGCTTGCGGTTCAAATCGTTCGATCTCATGGGCGGCGTGATGGCGGCGATCATGAACGCGGCCGGCTCGAACATCGACTGGAGCTTCTCGGCGACGGGCTGGGTCGCCGTCGTGCTGATGTTCGTGCTCGCCCGGGTGTTCGAGGAGGGCGCGCGGATCCGCGCCGACCTGGAAGCGATGATCTGACATGGCCCTCGCCGTGAAACTGGACGACGTGCTCCACGCGCGCCGAATGACCCTCACCGAACTCGCCGGCAAGGTCGGGATCACCCTCGCCAACCTGTCCATCCTCAAGACCGGCAAGGCGAAGGGCATCCGCTTCGCGACGCTCGAGGCGATCTGCGACGCGCTCGACTGCCAGCCCGGCGACCTGCTCGAAGTTCCGCCGCGACGGGCGGAGGAGGAGCGACCGGCGCGCGCGGACGCGATGGAGGAAGAGCGCGTATGAACGCCATTCACGGCATCATGTGGATCCATATCGCCGGCGGCGTGATCGCCCTGCTGTCCGGCACCATGGCCGTCGCGGTGCGCAAGGGCGGCGCCGTGCACGTCCGCGCCGGCACCTGGTTCTTCGCGTCGATGCTCGTGCTCGGCGTCACCGCCGCGATCCTGGAGCCGTTCAGGTCGCCGCCCGGTTCCCCGGTCGGCGGGATCATGGTCTGCTATTTCGTCGCGACCTCCTGGGTCGCCGCGCGCCGTCGCGACGGGACGACCGGCAGGTTCGAGATCCTCGCCTGCGCGGCCGCGCTCGTCATGGCGGCGCTCATGGCCTGGGGCGGCTTCACGGGAGCAACGACGCCCGCGGGCCCCGGCCCGGTGTTCGCCCTCGCCGGCGATCTGCCTGCTCGCCGGCCTGCTCGATCTCAACGCGATCCTGCGCGCGAAGCTCACGCCCGCGCAGCGGATCTCGCGTCACCTGTGGCGGATGTGCTTCGCCTTCTTCATCGCCACCGGCTCCTTCTTCCTCGGCCAGCAGGACGTCCTGCCGGCGGCGGTGCGCGGCTCGCCGATCCTCTTCGTCCTCGCCTTCGCGCCGTTCGCGGTGATGGCCTTCTGGCTCGTGCGTCTCCGCTTCGCGAAGGCGATCGCCCGGCTGAAGCTGCGCGCCCCCGCCCCGCTCCCTCAACCGAGCGCCTGAACAGGACCATGCTCAGCCGGCTCTTTCCCAGGCAGGTCGACAACCGGTTCGCCGGGCATCGCGCGGCGCTCTGGCTGCTCGGGCTGTTCGTCGCGCTCAAGCTCGTGATGAGCGTCAACTCGATCGTCAACACCGCCTCGATCGCCGCCGGCGACGGCATCCCGCTCGACAGCTTCGGCCCCGCCGCGGCGGGCGAGGTGCTCACCTTGTTCGCCTTGATGGCGCTCGGCCAGCTGACGCTTGCGCTGATCGCCCTGACGATCCTGATTCGCTATCGGGCGCTGGTCCCGTTCATCTGCCTGCTGCTCCTCGCCGAGCGGCTTGCCGGGCGCCTCATCGTTCAGAGCCATTCGGTGCCGGGCGCCGAGAGCGCTCCGATCGTCTGGATCATGGCCGTCGCGCTGCCGACGCTGCTGATCCTCGCGCTGGCCCTGTCGCTCATCCCCGCCCGGCGGCACGACAAGGAGATCTGACATGGCGTCGACCACGGCCTCGCCGGGCTTCTGGCGGAGGGGCGAGCACGAAGTGCCGCTGTGGCGGCTCTATGTGCTTCGCGCCATGTTCCTCGTCTTCGTCGTCGGCGGGTTCATCGTTCACGTGCCATGGCTGATCGACGACCCCGATCTGACCAGGCGCGGCATGATCGATTCCATGCTCGCCGGCTTGTGGGCGCTGTCGTTCCTCGGGCTTCGCTACCCGCTGCAGATGCTTCCGATCTTCCTGTTCGAGTTCGTCTGGAAGACGATCTGGCTGCTCGCCTTCGGGCTGCCGCAATGGCTGGCCGGGCGGGTCGATCCGCAATTGAGCGAGGATCTCTTTATGATCGGGGCCGGCCCGATCGTGTTCGGGCTGATCATCCCCTGGGGCTATGTCTTCAGGACCTATGTGATCAAGGCCGGATCGCCGTGGCGGCGCGCCAAGTCGCCGAGCATCTGGAAAAGGGGCGATGAGGAAGTGTCGCTGGTGCGGCTCTACGTCATGCGTGCGATCGCGCTCGTTTTCATCGTCGGCGGCTTCTCCAATTACCTGCCGGCGCTGCTCGACCCAAGCCCCGTCGCGCGCGGCATGACGACCAGCATGCTCGGCGGCTTGTGGGTGCTGGCGCCGCTCGCTCTTCGCTATCCGCTGCAGATGATTCCGATCTTCCTGTTCGAGATCGCCTGGAAGACGATCTGGCTGCTGGCTTTCGGGCTGCCGCAATGGCTGGCGGGGCGGGTCGATCCCCAATTGAGCCAGGACCTTTGGGAGATCGGCGCCTTCCCGTTCGTGTTCGGGCTGATCATCCCGTGGGGCTATGTCTGGCGCCATTATGTCAAGGCGCCGGCCGAGCGCTGGCGCTGATCGGCGCAGGTCCGCTTTCCCGCCGCTCACCCCCTGCGCAGCATCGCCAGCGTCCGCTTCGATATCCGGGCGACGACGTGCGGGCGGCTGTCCACGACCTCGGCGATGTCATATTCGATCGAGCTGCTCATCAGCGCCGCGGCTTCCGAATCGTTCAGACCGTAATTTTCCTTGAGCCATCGGGCCATTCCCGTCGTCGCCATTTGCAACGAGAGGTCGAGCGTGTTGTCGACCCCGGAAACCATGACCGACTCGGCATCTTCCGACCAGATTTGCCCGAGCGACCGGCCCTTGATGAGCTCGACCCGGAATTCCACGTCGAGCGAGGTTTCGAGACCTTGCCCGCTAATCTCGCCATCGCCCTGGAGGGCGTGGCCGTCACCCAGCGAGAGGAGAGCGCCCGCGCGCCAGACCGGAAAGTATATCGTCGCTCCGGCGACGTGGCGGTTGTAATCCATATTGCCGCCGTGAAGCCAGACGTCGCCCGCGTAGAGCGCCTGGTTCAAAGGCGGCGCCACCCCGATCGACCCGATCATCGGGCGCAGAGCGATCTCCAGGTTCGCCAGGCGGCTGCCGGGCTGCTGAAGCCGGGCCGTGCCGCGGCGGCGGTCGAGGATCCAGGTGCGGCCCCAGCCCTCGGCCGCTTCCTGCCGATAGCCGCCCTGCACGGCGCGCTGATCGAGCGTGCCGCTGTACATTTCGGCGGTGTCGCGGTTGAGGCGGACTCGTTCCAGGTGGACGACCAGCGTGTCGCCGGGCATCGCGCCTTCGATGTGGAACGGGCCGGTCAGCGTGTTGCCGGGCATCGCCCGCCAGCGCCGGGCGCCGTCCCTGCCCTCGTTGTCGAGGGTGCTGGTTCGCACCCGGTCGCCAGGCGCGATCCGAAGCGCCGGCGGCGTGCGCGCGGAATATTGCAGGTGGTAGCGGTCGGGCACGAAATCGTGCGTGGTCGGCCGGCGTCCGGCGCTTCGCGGCCGTATGCCGCTGATCGTGACCGGCACCCCGTACAAGACCCCCGTGCCGGTGAGGGCATTGCCCGCCGCGACCAGATCGAGCCGCCCGACCGGCTGCTCGCGATAGGACAATATGAGCTCGGCGCCGTCCGGCCGCTGCCGCCCGCTCACCGTCAGCGGGAAGAACTGATTTTCATCCAGGGGCTCGGACGTGCCTGAAATCTCTCCCTGCCCGGCCGCGATCGTCATCGCCCCCGATGCGCTGCCGTTCGCGAACGTGGCCGTCACGTCCCATTGCCCGGCGAGACCATCCTGAGCGGCAGCGGCCGCTGCCGCGGAGGAAGCGAGGAACGCGATGCCCAGCCACATTATCAGTCTTGCCACCTGAACCTCTCCCCGGAATGTGAATTCGCGATCGCGGTCGAGCCGTCGCCGGGATGACGATAAGGGGTTGGAGCGGCCGGGCAATCAGCAGCTTGATGATCTCGCTCGTTCCGCCGCAGATGCGCCGGACCCGGGTAGCGCGCCAGAGGCGCTCGATCAGACAGTCGTCATCCCCGGCATGGAAAATATCGGAACCCAAGACTCCAGTCGGCAAGCCTTATTCTACCGAAATTGCAGGTCTTGCCGGCTTACTATACGTTTCTTTGCCATATCGCCGCCAAGGGCAGGGTTAATGCACAAAAATTTCCTTGATGGTGTGCCTGAAGCGTTCGTGTCCAACACCGCTATGTCGGCCTCGGTCTCCAAGGCCGCGGCCCTTGGACTTGTACGGCGCATCGGCCCTAAGCTCTATACCAGGAATCTCGACGATGCGCCCGAGCAGATCGTCGCCAGGAATCTCTGGTCGCTGGTCGGTGCGCTCCTCCCGGGCGCACTGGTCGCCGACCGGACAGCGATGGCAACCGGGCCCGCCGCCGACGGATCGCTCTTTCTGGTTTGCGATCGCCGCCGCGACATCAAATTGCCCGGCCTCGTCATCCGGCCGCGACGGGGCGCAGGCCCGCAGCCCGGCGACAAGCCCTTTGCCGGCGGGCTGTTCTTCTCGTCGAGCGCGCGCGCCTTCCTGGACAACATGGAGCCTTCGAGACGCGGCAAGGGCGGTGCCGCAAGCCGTACCCTGAGCCATAAGGAGATCGAGACTCGCCTCGACGATATCGCTCGCATCCAGGGCAAGGCGGCCCTCGACATCATTCACGATGAGGCGCGACTCATCGCGCCTGCAATCGGACGCGAGCAGGCCTTCACGGCCCTCGACCGGCTCATCGGCACGATTCTGCGCAATCGCGAAGACGAGCTCGCCGGCAACCGGGCAAAGGCGCCCAGCGCGAGCAGACCCTACGATCCCGACCGTGTCGCCTTGTTCCAGGCACTGCACCGGGAACTGCGCGATTCCGCACCGGTTGTTCGTGCCGCACCGGCGCTCGGCAAGGACGGCCAGGCGAGCCTGGTTTTCTTCGAGGCATTTTTCTCCAACTTTATCGAGGGGACTAAATTCGACGTCGGAGAGGCAGCCGACATCGTTTTCCACGCCATCATGCCCACCGGGCGGCCCGAGGACGCCCACGACGTATTGCGCACCTGGCGAATCGTCTCGGACCCCGTGGAGATGAGCCAAACGCCTGCCGACGCGGCCGCGCTTCAAACCCTGCTAAAACGACGGCACGCAATATTGATGTCGGCGCATCCCGAGAAGAATCCGGGCATCTTCAAGGACAGGCCAAACCGGGCAGGTGCAACAAGCTTCGTGGCAGCCGATCAGGTCGAGGGAACGCTCGAGAAAGGCATGGAATTCTACCACAGCCTGGAGACGGCCTTTGCCCGGGCCGTCTATATGACGTTCCTCGTTTTGGAAGTGCATCCCTTTACCGACGGCAATGGGCGCGCCGCCCGCATCATGATGAACGCCGAGTTGGTACAGGCCGGCGAGGCGCGAATTCTGGTGCCGATCGTCTATCGGAACCATTACGCGTCCGGCCTCAAGACATTGTCCAGGACCGGCAGCGCGGAATCGCTGGTGCGCACGCTCGATTTCGCCCAGCGTTGGAGCGCCGCGATTCCCTGGGGGAGCCTCGGCGAAAGCTGGGCCTTGCTCGAGCGGAGCAATGCCTTCGCCGATCCGGCCGAGGCCAGGGAGGCAGGGATTCGCCTGCGGATTCCTGCCGACGTGGCTGGTGCTTCAGGAGAGAATGACGGGCGCGGCAAGGTCTGAACCGGGTACCCGGGCGATCTCCGCCAGGCCGCCTTGGCCTAAAGCGACCTTGCGATCAGCAGCTTCATGATCTCGCTCGAGCCGCCGTAGATGCGCTGGACGCGGGCGTCGCGCCACATCCGGGCGATCGGATAATCGTTGATATAGCCGTAGCCGCCGTGGAGCTGGAGGCAGGCGTCGACCAGCTCGCCCTGCGCTTCGGTGACCCAGAGCTTGGCGATGGCGGCAGTGGTGGCGTCGAGCTCGCCCGCTCAGCACCCGCTCGATGCAGTCGTTGACGAAGACCCGCGCGACCACCGCCTTGGCCTTGCAGTCGGCGAGGACGAACTGGCTGTTCTGGAAATCGAAGATCGGCTGGCCGAACGCCTTGCGCTCCTTGACGTAGGCGATCGTCTCCTCGAGCGCCTTCTCCATCGCCACCGCGCTGCCGATCGCGATCAGCAGGCGCTCGCGCGGCAGCTCGGCCATCAGCTGGTAGAAGCCCTTGCCCTCCTCGAGCCCGAGCAGATTGTCGGCCGGCACCCAGACGTCGTCGAAGAACAATTCGGACGTGTCCTGCGCGTCGAGGCCGACCTTGTCGAGCTTGCTGCCGCGGCGGAAGCCCTCGACCTCGTCGGGCTCGACGACGAGCAGGGAGACGCCCTTGGCGCCCTCGCTGCGGATCGGTCTTGGCGACGACGACGATCAGGTCGGCGATCTGGCCGTTGGAGATGAAGGTCTTGGCGCCGTTGATCCGGTAGCCGTTGCCGTCCTTCAGCGCGGTGGTGCGGATCGACTGCAGGTCGGAGCCCGCGCCCGGCTCGCTCATCGCGATCGCCGCCACCCGCTCGCCGCTGAGCCAGCATGGGCAGCCATTTGCTGCTTCTGCCCCTCGGTGCCGTGGGCCTGGATATAGGGGGTGATGATGACGTTGTGCAGCCCGGCGGCGAAGCCCTCGACGCCCTTGCGGATGACCGCTTCGGCGACCACGACGTCGTGCCGGAAATCGCCGCCGCGGCCGCCATAGGCTTCGGGCACGCTGACCCCGAGCAGCCCCGCCTGCCCCGCCTCGCGCCAGAATTCGCGCTCGACCATGCCGTCCTCGCGCCACTTCGCGACCCGCTCGGGCGGCGCGTTGCGGTCGAGGAACTTGCCGACCGAATCCGCGAACATGCGGATTTCCTCGTCGGCCATGAAGGCGGGCTGGGGGAAATCGCTCACGGCCGGGGTTGTGAGGGGAATTCACCCAAAATGAAAGCGCCGCATGCTCTCATTTCGGGTACATTGCGAGCGCGCGCCCAGTTCCACGCTGAACGGCAGATTACCACGCGAGAATTTTTTCGTGTGGCAAGTGTTGCGGCGCTTGCCACACGGCGTTAATAACGTGTGGCAAGAGAGATGTCATGGAATATCGCCGACACAGTCACACCGCACACGCAGCTTACAATGATCTCGTCTCATTGTTGCTCGACGATGCAGTATCGGACATCCGCGGCACGCCTACGCGCCGGGAGCGCGGCGAACGCGCCTATTGGTATGATCGGTATCGGATCGGAACCGATACGAAAGAGCGCTATCTGGGCGAAGATACCGAGCAACTTCGCGCAAGAATTGAGAAGCACGAAAGATTGAGGGCCGACCAGAGTGCCCGGCGTAAGGAGCGTGCCCGTCTGGTCCGCCTGCTCCGAAGCGAGCGTTTCCTCGGCTTGGATACCACAGGCGGCAGCCTCGTCGGGGCCCTGGGGAAGGCCGGGGTCTTCCGCCTTGGAGGCGTCGTCGTCGGTACGATCGCGTTTCTGCTGTACGAAGGCGAACTAGGGTTGAGGCTGGCAGCAGACGAGAGCGCGAGGACCAGCGACATCGATATTGCCAGTTTTGAAAAGCTTACACTTGCCCTCGACGAGGCAATTGAGCCTAACATCAACGAAGTCTTGGAGGATTTCCGTTTTGCTGCTGTGCCTGATCTTGAGCCCGGCCGCGCCTGGCGGTGGCGGCAATCGGAGGGCGAGGCGCTTCTCGAGTTCTTGACCCCCTCCTTCCGGGATGATGAAGGGTTGCGCGACCTGCCGGCTCTCGGCGTCAGCGCGAGAGCATCGCATCACCTCGAATACCTTATTGCTGACCCGATCGATGCGGCCGCAGTCTATCGCGAGGGCGTGCTTGTCAAAGTGCCGCGGCCTGAATGTTTCGCCATCCACAAGCTGATCGTTGCCAACCGCCGAAGGGAGGGACCGGACTCCCAGAAAGCGAGAAAGGATCTGATGCAGGCTGAGCTCCTGATATCCGTTCTGTCCGAAGATCGACCGAGCGATCTTGTCGAAGCTCACGATGACGCAATGTCGCGTGGGCCACGTTGGCGGGAACGGCTGCAAGGAAGCCTGAAAAGAGCTCCTCACATTGCGGCCCTCATTGAGGCTGCCAGGTGAAGATCCTCACCCAGGGCGCCCGCAGCGGTCCGTAGTGCGCCGCTCAGCGGCGCGGGCCGAAGCGGGAGCGAAGGCCGGCGAGCAGGCCGGGCCGGGCCAGCGGCTCGAAGTCGCCGCCGGCGCTTTCCGGATCGAGCGCCTCGCTTTCGGCGATGGCGGCCTGGGCGGCGTTGAGCTCGGGCGGGGAGAACGGGACCAGGGTGCGCCCGCTGCCGCGCAGCGCCTCGATCGCCGCGATCAGCGAGCCGGTCGCAGCGAGCTTCGCCTCGACCGCCGCCGCATTCACGTCGAGATGCTCGGCGAGCAGATCGGCGCGGATCGCCGCGATCCGCCCGGCCGCGGTCTCGTTGCCGGGGCGGGCGGCGTCGATCAGAAGGTCGCATTCGCTGTCGAGGCCCATCGACCGGTTGTTGATGTTGGCGGAGCCGACCCGGAGCAGCCGATCGTCGGCGACGACGATCTTGGCATGGACGTAGATATCCTCGCCGCCGCTCGTCACCGGCGTGTAGATCCGGAAGCGGCCGTGGCGGTCGGCATGCCCAAGCAGGCGCATCAGCCGCGCCCGGGCCGGGCTCATCACCTGCTCCTCGACCCAGCCGTCGACCGCCCTGGGATTGACGATCACGAACTCCGGCCCGTCCGGCTCGTCCAGCCGCTTGAGGATCGCCTCGGCGATCGCGCGCGACGCGAAGAACTGGTTCTCGGCATAGACGAAGCGGCGCGCGGCGGCGATCATGTCGACGAACAAGGCCTCGATCTCGCGCACCGCCGGGATGTCGCGATAAGCGCCCCGGGTCCGCGCCACCGCCACCTCGACGTCGCGGAACTGCGGCTCGAGCTCCTCGGGCCAGGGGTCGCCGGCGACGCCGGGCGGCTCGAGCGGCGTCGCCGCCTGCGGCGTGCCAGCGTTCGCGGGAGAGCTCGCCGAGCGCGCGCGCGGCGCCGCCGCTGACCGCCATCGTCGCATCGTGCCACGGGCCGTAGCGGCGGCCGGTAGTCGGCCGTTTCCGCCGCTCGTCGCCATCCTCATGGGCGCGCGTGTCCCAGCGCGACGCGGTCATGTCGATGCCGCCGCAAAAGGCGAGCGTGTCGTCGACCACGACGATCTTCTGATGGTGGCTGGCGCCGACCGGATGGGCGCCGTCGAGCTTGAAGCTGATCTGGCTGCTCCAGCGCCCAGCGCGCCAGCCGAAGCACGGTGGTGCCGCGGCCGAGCAGCTTCACCGCGCCGAGATCCCATTTCAGGATGTGGATGCGAAGATCGGGGCGGTTCTTGGCGAGCCAGGAGACGAACGGGCCGAGCGTGGCCGGCGCGCCGTCCTTCGCCTCACGGTCGAGCGCGATGCGGGTGTCGAAATCCCAGCCGATCAGCAGGATCTGCGATCGCGGGCGCGGAGCATCGCCTGCCGCGCGAGCTGGAAATAATCGGCAGCGTCGACGATGAGCGCGGCCCGGTCGGCCCGCTCGATCCGCCAGCAATTGCGGCCCGGCTCGAGCAGGGAATCATCGGTCATCCGGCACGCCCTCGTCCCCGCTTTTCAGCCATCGCCTGCACAAAGCACCGCCGGGGTTGCGGTTCCGTAACGGCCGGCCCGGAACCGCCTCGCTTCGGGGCGGCGTTCGGACCCCGGCATGGACTCCAGACCTTCCGAAGCGACGACCGGCGGCCCTGCTCGCCTGGCTCGTCCACCTGCTGACCGCGAGCAGCGCCGTCCTCGCCTTGTTCGCGCTGGCCGCGATCGAGGAGGAGAACTGGCGCCTCGCCCTGCTCTGGCTGCTGGCGGCGCTGGCGGTGGACGGGGTCGACGGCACGCTGGCGCGGCTCGCGCGCGTCAAGGAAAAGGTGCCGCGGATCGACGGCGCCACGCTCGACCTGGTGGTCGACTATCTCACCTACGTATTCGTGCCGGCGCTGTTCATCTGGCGCGCCGGGCTGGTACCGGCCGCGCTCGCCCCGGCGCTGGCGGCCGCGATCCTGCTGTCGTCGCTCTACGTCTTCGCCCGCGCCGACATGAAGACCGAGGACGATTATTTCCGCGGCTTCCCGGCTTTGTGGAACATCGTCGCCCTCTATCTCTTCGCGGTCAGCCCCGGCCCGGAAGCGGGCGCCGCGATCGTCGCCCTGCTCGCGCTGATGAGCTTCGCCCCGGTCCATTTCGTCCACCCGTTCCGGGTCCGCGACTATGGGCTTTGGCTGCCTTTGCTCGCCATGATCTGGGCCGCGTCGAGCGCGCCTTTGCTGTGGCCCGAGTGGAGCCCGGCGGCGCGCGCAGCGCTGATCGGGTGCTCGGCGGCGTCCGGGCTGCTGCTGATCGCATTGGGCCTGCTGCGCAGCCTGCGAGGACCTCGCCCCGGCCGCGTCCTGCCGCCCGCCGAAGCGGCGATGGAAGCGGGCCATGCGGGGGAAAATGGTGGGCGTGGCAAGGATTGAACTTGCGACCCCTGCGATGTCAACACAGTGCTCTACCACTGAGCTACACGCCCACATGGAACCCCATCAAAGCGGTAGTTTGACGGGAACCCGGGCCGCGATGTAGCGAGCGGCCCGGCGGGGCGCAACCCCGCCGCTCACCAATAAGCGATCAGCCGTCCGGCGGCGAGCGCGGTGAGCCAGGCGAGCGAGGGAGACGAGCCCCGCCCAGCGGCGGCGGCCCCGAGGCGCTCGTCGGTCCAGTCGCCGGCCAGGCGAAGCGCCGCGATGTTGACGAGGCCGAGCAGGATCGCCGCGAACTTGATGTAGAGGAACGGGTTGGCGACATATTCGGTCGCCTGCACGGCGAACAGGGCGGCGCCGCTCGCGGCGGCGAGCGCCGAGCCCGGTCGCGGCGACCGACACCGCGGGTGGCCCGAGCAGCGCCACCGGCACGGCGCGCCAGGCCCCGAGCAGGCGCAGGTCGAGAAGCGACGATCGCGCCGACGAGCAAAGCGATGCCGAGGACGTGCAGCGTGTTGACGCCCGCATAGAGCCACCCGCTCTCCTGCAGGAACAGCGCAGGCGGCGTGCCTTCGAGCCAGACGGCGAAGGCGTCGATCGCGCTCAGCTGCGTTCCGGATAGAGATCGAAGATGCGGTTGCCGACCTGGAGGCGCTCGGTCTTCATCTCCAGCCGCCGCGGATCGCGATGGCGATGGCCGCGCGCCGTGACCCGCGTTCCGCGCGGCACCGCCGCGGCGCTGAGCCCGGCGCGCTGGTTGCGGGTCGGCGGCGCCAGCACGACGTCCCAGACCGCCGGCCGGCGCGCACGCGCAGCAGGCCGTGCGGGCCGCCGAGACTGGCGCTCTCGACGACGCCGGTCAGCGAGAAATCTTCATCCAGATAGCCCGCCCACCCATGGTGAGCGGCCGACGGGGTGCCGAGCGCCAAGACGGCGATGGCGGCGGCGAGCAAGACGTATCCTCATGGCTTCCCTCCAGTCCGAAGTCGCGGACGGCGCATCTTAGCGCCGCGAGCGGGGCAGCCCAAGCCGGTCTTGCGCAATAGGGACAGTCACTTTCATGCGCGGTGGTTCGAGCTTTCGGCGCGGACGGCCTGAAAGTGACTGTCCCCAGCCCCCTTCAAAGCCGCCCGTGCTGGTCCTCGGTCATGAACATGCGCTCGACCTCGGCGACCAGGTCCTTGCAGGTGGAAGGGCTTGGAGAGCACCTTGGCGTCGGGCGTCTTGCGGCCGGCCTTCGAGCGCCACCGCGGCGAAGCCGGTGATGAACATGACGCGGATGTCGGGCGCGATCTCGGCCGCCTTCTGGGCGAGCTCGATGCCGTCCATCTCGGGCATGACGATGTCGGTCAGGAGGAGATCGAACGGCTCGCTTTCGAGCAGCGGCAAGGCGGCCGGTGCCGTTGTCGACCGCGATGACGCGATAGCCGACCCGCTCCAGCGCGCGGGCCAGATAGACCCGCATCGAATTCGTCGTCTTCGGCGAGAAGGATCCTCAGCATCGGGCTCCCTGGGCGCTTTATGCGCGAAGGAATCGCGATTTTGCCAGCCGCCGCGACGCGCCGCGATTGCACCCGTCCCAGTCCGGGCCTAGTTGTGGAGCGAGAATGACCGTGCCCGCCCCGCCCTTCTTCCGCATCGGACCCGAGCGGCCGGCCTCGCCGGTCGTCCTGTCCGTGCCCCATGCCGGCCGCGACTATCGGCCCGAGCTGCTGCAGCGCGGCGCGGCTGCCGCAGGGCGGTGCTGGAGACGCTCGAGGACCGGCTGGTCGACCGGCTGGTCTGGCGCGCGACCGCGGCCGGCGCGACCGCCTTCATCGCCCGCGCGCCGCGCGCCGAGATCGATCTCAACCGCGACGAGCGCGAGATCGATCCGGCCTTGATCGCGCCGCCGCTCGCCGTCGGGCAGCCTGGTCCAGTCGGCGCGGACGCGCGGCGGGCTCGGCCTGATCCCGTCGCGGATCGCCGGCGCCGGCCCGATCTGGCGCGAGCGCATCGCCGCGCGCCGAGCTCGACCGGCGGATCGAGGACGATCCACCGGCCCTATCACGCGGCGCTCGAGGCGGCGCTGGCGCTGGCCCGCGACGCGGTTCGGCGCCGCGATCCTGCTCGATTGCCATTCGATGCCGCCGCGGCCGCGGACGCACGGCGGCGCCGGCGCGGCGACGGTGATCTTCGGCGACCGCCACGGCACGACGATCGGCGCCGATCTGCTCGACGCCGCGGTCGCGGCGGCGCGCGGCCTCGGCTACCGCACCGCCTGCAACGCGCCTTATGCGGGCGGCTATGTCGTCGCCCGCCACGGCCGGCCGCAGCGCGGCGTCCACGCGCTCCAGATCGAGATCGACCGCTCCATCTATCTCGACGCGGATCTGCGCGCGCCGGGACCGGGCTTCGAAGGCGCCTGCCGGCTGATCGCCGCGGTCGCCGCGCGCGCTCGAGACGCGCCTGCTCGGCCGCCGAGGCGATCGCCGCGGAATGATGCGGACAGCGCCATCGCGAGCGCAGCCGCCAATACAGCATAAAAAGACCGCCTCACGAAATCGTGAGGCGGCCCAGGTTCAGGGAGGTGCGCCCCCGCTTGCGAAGGGGCGCGGCGCGCCGGCGTAAAGGGGGGATACGGCGGCGCTAACCCCTAGATAGGAAGCGCTTTTTCCGGTTTCAATAGCCGGATACGGCGATTGCGACTCGCGTCAGGCGTCGGCCGGGCGCGCGGCGCCGGCGGCTCGGCGCTGCTCGGGCACCTTGCCCTGCTGCATCTGGCGGCCGAAAATCTCGCGGATCAGCGGCAGCGAGAAGAGATGGGCGATGATCAGCGGCAGGATGCCGTTCTGGTTGATCTTGCGCAGCTGGTCGCCGTTCATCTCGCGCAGCTTCTCCTCGTCGACCATCTGGAAGCCGCGATAGAGGAAGGGCTGCGGCGGCGTCGCTCGGGCTGGATCGAGACCTCGCCGTCGATCAGCAGGTCCGAGCTCCTCGCAGCTCCTTCATGAAGGCGTTGGTGCGCTGGGCGGCGATCTCGAACTCCTCGCAGAATTTGAGGATGCCGTTCAGCGTCTCGCTCGGCTTGTCGCCGTCGAACAGGGGCTGGCCCTCGTCCGATCTCGCCGACCAGGTCGCTGGTCGGGATCGAAGCAGAGCGACAGCTCCTCGGCTGCTCGGATCGAGCCGGGCGAGCAGATAGGGATAGCGGCGGACATAGGCCGGGATGTAGACCGGGTTGAGCGGCTTGCCCTCGTCGTCGACGAACACGTTGACGCCCTCGTTCAGGCCCATCAGCGCCAGCGGCACCGGCATTCTCGCCGGCCGAGAAGACGATCGGGATAGATGGCGCTGGGCGGTGATGAACTCGTCGATGGTCAGCGGGATCGCGTTGGCCTTGGCGAGATAGGGCGCCTTGTCGGTCGGCTCAGCGCCTTGAGCTTGCCGTGGAGCGTGCTCGAGAGCGGCTGCAAATTCTTGTAGAAGAGCGGCAAATTGGTGGGCGGCGGCTGAGTCGCCATGATCGAATCTCCATGCGGTGTGGGAGCGGCGCCGGGGCGGCCGCGGGATTTCAGCGCATCCCTCTATGGGCGAACGCGGATTTTGTGCAAGGCTCTCCTGAGCACCGTCGACGGGCGGGACCAGCTTGCCGGGATTCATGATGCCCGTCGGGTCGAGCGCCCGCTTGATCGCGCGCAGCGCGCCGAGCCGGGCCGGATCGCCGAGCCGGGCCAGCTCGGCGAGCTTCATCTGGCCGATGCCGTGCTCGGCCGAGATCGAGCCGCCGGCGGCGGTGACGAGATCGTGGACGATAGGCCGATGACCGCCTCGCCTTCCGCCTCGACCCATGCGGCGCCGGCGCCGGCCGGGCGCGCGGACGTTGAAATGGACGTTGCCGTCGCCGAGATGGCCGAAGGCGTTGACCCGGGTGCCGGGAAAGCGCGCCTCGACCGCCGCCGCCGCCTCGGTCATGAAGCGCCGCCATGTCGCTCGACCGCGACCGAAATGTCGTGCTTGGCGGCCGGGCCCGTCCTTCTTCTCGGCCTCCGAGATCGAGTCGCGCAGCCGCCAGAAGGCCTCGGCCTGCGCCTCGCTGGCGGCGATCGCCGCGTCGGCGACGAGGCCGGTCTCGAGCGCCGAGCGCAGGCCCTCGTAGAGCTTGCGCTCCGGGCCCGGGCGCCGCCATCGGCGCGACCGCCTCGACCAGCACGTTCCACGGCGCCGGCGCGGCGAGCGGCGGCCGCGTGCCCGGGATATGCTCGAGCACCAGATCGAGCGCGCTCTTCGGCACCAGCTCGAAGCTCTCGATCGCCTCGCCCATCGCTCGCCTCGAGGTGGCGGAGCAGCTTCATCGCCGCGGCGGCCGAGTCGAGCCCGACCCAGGCGACGGCGCGCTCGCCGATCGCCGGGCACCAGCTTCAGGCTCGCCGCGGTGACGATGCCGAGCGTGCCCTCGGCGCCGATCAGCAGCTGCCTGAGATCGTAGCCGCGATTGTCCTTCTTGAGCGCGGTCAGCCCCTCGAACAGGCTGCCGTCGGGCAGCACCGCCTCGATGCCCGAGCACCAGCGCGCGCATCGGCCCGAAGCGCAGCACCTGGGTGCCGCCGGCATTGGTCGAGACGAGGCCGCCGATCGTCGCCGAGCCCTTGGCGCCGAGCGTCAGCGGGAAGCGCCGGCCGGCGGCGAGCGCCGCCGCGTGCAGATCGGCGAGGATCACGCCCGCCTCGCAGACCGCGACCCGGCGCCGGGTCGAGCGCGCGGATCCGGTTCATCCGCCGCAGCGACGCGCACGGCTTCCTATCTCGTCGCTGCTACGCCACCCTCCCCATCAGCATCTAGTCGTAGCCGCGATGTCCTTCTGAGCGCGCTAGCCCTCGAAGCGCCGTCGAGCACGCCTCGATCCGAGCACTGCGGCGCATCGGGCCGAAGCGCAGCACCTGGGTGCCGCCGGCATTGGTCGAGACGAGGCCGCCGACCGTCGCCGAGCCTTTGGCGCCGAGCGTCAGCGGAAAGCGCCGGCCGGCGGCGAGCGCCGCCGCCTGCAGATCGGCGAGGATCACGCCCGCCTCGCAGACCGCGACGCCGGCCGCCGGGTCGAGCGACCGGATCCGGTTCATCCGCCGAGTCGAGACGATCAGCGCCGCGCCCGAGGCGTCGGGGGTCGCGCCGCCGACCATCGAGGTGTTGCCGCCCTGCGGCACGAGCGGCACGCCTGCCTCGGCGCACAGGCGCGACGATCGCCGCCGACCTCCTCGCGCGCTCGCCGGCGACAGCATGGCCGCGGCGGCGCCGTGATAGCGGCCGCGCCAGTCGGTCAGCCAGGGCGCCAGATCGGCGGCGATCGCGGGTGAAGCCCTTCGGGCCGAGCAGGCGCGGCGAGCTTGTCGAGCAGCGCCGGGGAGGGGTAAGCCATCGCGCCGGCTGATAATGAGCGGGCGCGGGAGGAGCAAATTAATCGCATGTTCAAGCGCGGCCATCGAATGCGGGGCGGCGATGGAGCTGTCCGCATGATCCTGGCGGGCGCCGCCGCCTCTGCTGCTGTTCGCCTTCGGCGGAGCGGCGACGAGCAGCAGCCGCGCCGCGCGCCGCCGCAGGCGCGGCTCGATCGCCGTCCGCCAGCAGATCATCATCCGGGTGCCCGCCGGCGCCAGGCCGCGCGCCGCCGCGCCGCGGCCAGCGCTGATCCAGCTGGCAGGAGAGCGCGCGGCCCGCGCTGCATCCCCGCCGGCCGGATCATCGGCGCCACCGCGCTCGGCCAGGACAGCGTCGATCTCATCTTCCGCGACCGCAGCCGGATCCGCGCCCGGCTCGAGCGGCGCTGCCCGGCGCTCGATTTCTATCGCGGCTTCTACGTCAACGCGACGCGCGGACGGCCTGATCTGCGCCGACCGCGATTCGATCCGCTCGCGCACCGGCGGCGACTGCCAGATCGACCAGTTCCGCACCCTGCTGGCGCCTCGCGGCGCTAGCCCGCGATTCCTTGACAAGCAGGGCGCCTTGCGCACAAGCGGCTCGCCTGAAGCGCCTTCGCGAAATGAAGGCCCCAATCCCGGACTTCCCATGACCTTTGCCGATCTCGGCCTTTCAGACGAATTGCTCCGCGCGGTGAGCGAGTCGGGCTATGACGAGCCCACCCCGATCCAGCGCCAGGCGATCCCCTCGGTGCTGATGGGCCGCGACATCATCGGCATCGCCCAGACCGGCACCGGCAAGACCGCCGGCTTCGTGCTGCCGATGATCGACATCCTCGCGCAGGGCCGCGCCCGCGCCCGCATGCCGCGCTCGCTGATCCTCGAGCCGACCCGCGAGCTCGCCGCCCAGGTCGCCGAGAATTTCGAGAAATACGGCAAGCATCACAAGCTCTCCATGGCGCTGCTGATCGGCGGCGTGCAGATGGGCGACCAGATCAAGGCGCTGGAAAAGGGCGTCGACGTGCTGATCGCGACGCCCGGGCGGCTGATGGACCTGTTCGGCCGCGGCAAGATCATGCTCAACGGCTGCAGCCTGCTCGTCATCGACGAGGCGGACCGGATGCTCGACATGGGCTTCATCCCCGACATCGAGGAAATCTGCACCAAGCTGCCCAAGACCCGGCAGACGCTTGCTCTTCTCGGCGACCATGCCGGCGCCGATCAAGAAGCTCGCCGACAAGTTCCTCACCAATCCCAAGTCGATCGAGGTCGCCCGCCCGGCCTCCTCGAACCTCCTGATCGACCAGCGCATGATCCGGGTCGACGCGCGCAAGAAGCGCGACGTGCTGCGCCGATTTCCTGCGCAGCGGCGACGTCCGCAGCGCGCTCGTCTTCTGCAACCGCAAGACGACGGTGCGCGAGCTCGCCACCTGCCTCAAGCGCGGCCATCTCAACGTCGGCCAGATCCAGGGCGACATGGCCCAGTCCGACCGGATCAAGGAGCTCGACCGCTTCAAGAATGACGAGATCAACATCCTCGTCGCCTCCGACGTCGCCGCGCGCGGGCTCGACATCAAGGGCGTCAGCCACGTCTTCAACTATGACGTGCCCTGGCATCCGGACGATTATGTCCACCGCATCGGCCGCACCGGCCGCGCCGGCAAGACCGGCATCGCGATCACCCTGGTGACCCGCGCGGACGCCGAGTCGATCGACAATATCCAGAAGCTGACCGGCACCAAGATCGCCGAGATGGGCGCCGCGAAGGGCGCCGAGCCGGCCGAGCCGGAAGCCGCCGAAGCGCCCGAGCCGCGCGCGGAGCCGAAGCCGCGCACAAGCGACAAGCCGAAGCGCGAGCGGCGGCCCCGCGCGCCGAAAAGCCCGCGGCGCGGACCGAGAAGCGCGAGCCCGCGGAGGAGAAGCGCGAGCCGAGGCCTGCGCGCCCCGAGCCCAGAGCCCAGAAACCGGACCGCGCGCCGCGCCGCGAGCGCCAGCCCGAGCCCGAGCCGGCCGACGAAGGCTGGAACGGCCCGGTGCCGAGCTTCCTCGGCAAGGGCTTCGGCAGCTAAGCCCGGTCCCGTTGGGAAGATTCGTCACCCGGCGAAGGCCGGGGTCTCAGGGTGCCGTGCCGAGACTTTTGGTCGCGAGATACCGGCCTTCGCCGGTATGACGAGGGGGTTTCAGGCGCCTTTGTAGCGGGCGCGAAACGCGTCCGCATAAGCGGCCAGCCGCCCTTCGGCGATCGCGTCGCGCAGCTCCTGCATCAGCCGCTGGTAGAACCAGAGATTGTGCTCGGTCATCAGCATCGCGCCGAATATCTCGCCCGAGCGGACGAGGTGGTGGAGATAGGCCTTCGACCAGCAGGCGACCGGCGATTCGGGGTCGAGCGGCGCCTCGTCCTCGGCGAATTTCGCGTTGCGGATGTTGATCGGGCCGTCCCAGGTGAAGGCCTGGCCGGTGCGGCCCGATGCGCGTCGGCAGCACGCAATCGAACATGTCGATGCCGCGCTCGACCGCGCCGACGATGTCGTCGGGCTTGCCGACGCCCATCAGATAGCGCGGCGCGTCCTCGGGCAGCTGGCCGGCAGCGCGAAATCGAGGCAGGCGAACATCGCCGCCTGCCCCTCGCCCGACCGCGAGGCCGCCGACCGCATAGCCGTCGAAGCCGATCTCGGTGAGCGCCTCGGCCGAGGCCCGGCGCAGGCCCTCGTCGAGCCCGCCCTGCTGGATGCCGAACAAGGCGCCCTCGCCCGGCGAAGGCGTCGCGCGAGCGCTTCGCCCAGCGCATCGAGCGCTCCATCGCCGCCGCCTGCTCCTCGCGGCGTCGTCGGTCGTCTTGCACCAGCTGGTCGAAGGCCATGACGATGTCGGAGCCGAGCAGCGCCTGGATCTCCATCGACCGCTCGGGCGTCAGCATGTGGCGCGATGCCGTCGAGATGGCTGGCGAAGGCGACGCCCTCCTCGCTCACCTTGGTGCAGCTCGGACAGGCTCATCACCTGATAGCCGCCGCTGTCGGTCAGGATCGGCCGCTCCCAGCCCATGAAGGCGTGCAGCCCGCCGAGCCGCGCCACCCGCTCGGCGCCGGGGCGGAGCATCAGATGATAGGTGTTGCCGAGGATGATGTCGGCGCCGCGTCGGCGCGCACGTCGGCCGGCTTCATCGCCTTGACCGTCGCCGCCGTGCCGACCGGCATGAAGGCGGGCGTCCGGATCTCGCCGCGGCGCATCGCGATCGTGCCGGTGCGGGCGCGCGCCGTCGGTGGCGGCGATGGTGAAGGCGAAGCGGGGCGGGCCGGACATCGCGGCGGTTCCTAAACGAACTTGGACGCAAGTGAAGGCAGCTTGATTCATCGATAAGGTCATGATAAATGACCAGTCATAAATACTGGTCAGGAGCTGATGATGGAGCTCACCATCTCGGCGTCGGAATTCAAGGCCAAATGTCTCGACATTCTGAAACGCCTCGGGGAGCATCGATTGACCCGAGTGACCGTGACTCGTCACGGCACGCCCGTGGCGGTGGTGACTCCGCCGGAATCGACGAGGCGACGGCGCGGGCGGTGCTCGGGTCTATGGCGGGCAGCGTTTGGATCGACCCCGAGATCGATCTCACCGAGCCGATCTTCGACGGCGAAATGGATGCCGAGAAGGGCATCCTTTACAACGAGTGAGGCGATGGGCCGCCTTCTCCTCGACACGCATGCCCTGGTCTGGGCCATGACCGGCACCATCCGGGGCCGCGCCGCGGACCTGATCGTGGAGGCCGGCCTCGAGGAAGGCATTCTGGTTTCGCCGGTCAGCGCCTGGGAGCTGGGCCTGCTCGCCCGCCCCACATCCGGTCCGCCCCGAATCCGGCTCGAACCCGATCCGGAGCGTTGGTTTGAAGCCGTGCTTGCGAAGCCGACCATCAAGGAAGCGGCCTTGACCGCCACGATGGCGCTCGCCGCGTCGTCGCTGCCCGGCGATTTCCATCGCGATCCCGCCGATCGGCTGCTCGTCGCGACCGCCCGCGAGCTGGACGTGCCGATCGTCACGCGCGACCGCAGGATCCTCGCTTACGCCGCCGATGGCGAAGTCCGCGCTATCGCTTGTTGAACCGCTGTCTTCAGCCGGGGCAGCGCGTCCAACGGTCGCGCGGCGACCGCGGCAAATAAGCGAGGCTGTCCACCACCGCGAACGCGTCCGATTCGCGCGCCTGTTGATCGAGCAGATAGCCGTGGCCCGCGCCGTAGATCGCGACGACGCGGTCTTGCGGGCCCCGCGCCAGCGCGCGCAGATTGTTGAGGATGCGCAGGTTGCGCGTGTACCAGGTGCCGACCCAGGCCGCGCCGGGATTGTCGCCGCGCGCATCGCCGATCCGCGCGACGTAATAGTAGGTGCGGTGGTTGGCGAGGCGATAGGCCGGCGTGTTGACGCTGCGCACCCAGGCCGAAACCGGGGTGCATGCCATCAGCCGGGCGCTCGCATTCGCCTCTTCCTGAAAGCGGGCGACCCAGGCCCGCCATTCGGCACCGCGGCCGTGCGCCTCGGCCCAGGCGGGATAGTCATAAGGCGGCCAGCCGCCCGGCGGATCGCCGCTCCAGTCGGCCGCGTCGACCCGTTCCAGGCCGAGCCGAGCCGCCAGCCGAAGCCCGATCTGGTCGCGCTCGTTGGCGGTGAGCTGGAAGCGGCCGGCGCGATAATCGGCGTAGCGCTGGTCGAGCCGGGCCTGCTCGTCCGCCGGCCATTCGACCGCGACCCGGGTCGGCCGGAACGCCGCCAGCCGCGCCACGATCGCCTCGATCTCGCGCTGCCGCTCGGGCGACATCACGTCGGGGACCCGGACATTGACGGTGTCGCGCCCGGGATTGCCGAAATGCGGCGTGCCGAGGATGAGCAGCGCCGGCTTCGCCGCGCCGGCCGCTTGCGCGCCTCCCGCGACAACGAGCAGGGCTCCAGCCAGCGCACGCCAATTCGCCATGTCCCGCCCTCCAGATGCGACAAATGTAGCCTAATCGCTCAGGCCGTCAGCGCAAGCTCCCAGGTCTCGCCCTGCTCGGGCTTGCCGAATTCGTGATGGACCTCGGTGGAGACGATCCGGAAGCCCTGCGCTTCGTAGATGCGGCGGGCGCTGGGCAGGACGGTGTGGGTCCAGAGGCGGACGCGGTCGTAGCCCGCCTCGCGCGCGAAGCTCGACGCATTCGGCGACCAGCGCGCTGCCGATGCCGAGGCCGCGCGCCCAGGGCTCGACGTGGAGCAGGCGGAGCTGGCCGACATTGTCGCCGGCGTCGACGAGCAGCACCGCGCCCGCCATCATCCCGGCGCGCTCGGCGACCCAGCATTGCTCGCGGCCCGGCTTGAAGTCGCGCAGGAAGGCGGTGGTGACCTCGCCCTGCAGGATCTCCATCGGCCGGCCCCAGCCATAAGGCTCGTAGAGGATCGACTGGCGCGCGGCGATCGGTGAAGAGGTCGCCGGTGCGGAAGGTGCGGATGTGCCAGGGCGCCGCGCCGCCGCAGAGCAAGGCGGTGACCGCGCCCAGCGCCGCGACCAGGGTGTCGCGGTCGCCGCCGGCTCAGGCCGTCGAGCCGGCCGGCGACGTCGGCGCGGGTGCGCGCGTCGAGCGCGTCGAACGCGGCGCGTCCGGCCTCGGTCAGCGCGATCGGCCGCCGTCGTGCGTCCGTCGCCCGGCCGCGCGCGATCCAGCCCTTGCGCCTCGAAGCGGCGCAGGATCCGGCTGACATAGCCGGCGTCGAGCCCGAGCTCGGCCTGCAGCTCGGCGGCGAGCGGCGCCTCGCGGCTGGCGATCTCGTAGAGCAGCCGCGCCTCGGTCAGCGACAGGTCGCTGTCGAGATAATGGCGCGCCGAGCGCCCCGGCCGAGCGGGTGTAGAAGCGGTTGAATGCGCGCAGGGCGGTGACGGCCTCGTCCATCGCCTCGTTCTGCGGCCATATAGTTGCCGATGTCAACTATTATCCGCGGGGTCATTGCGACGCCGGATAGCCTCGGATAATTCCGACATCGTGATCGACCGTCTCGCCTGGGCGTTGCTTGCTCTGCTCCATCTCCCGCCCGCTCTGGCGCTGGCGCGGCCGGGGATGATCGAGGCTCTGTACGGCATCCCCCGCGCCGCGCCGACCTTCCTGCTGCTTCAGCACCGGGCCGCCTTGTTCCTCGTCGTGCTGCTCACCTGCCTGTGGGCGATGGCCGATCCCAAGGTCCGCCGCCTGGCGAGCGTCGCCGCCGCGCTGTCGATGCTGTCCTTCCTGCTCCTCTACGGGCTGGCCGGCGCCCCGCCGGCGCTGCGCCCGATCGCGCTGGCGGACCTCATATTCGTGCCGGTCCTCGCCTTCGCCGCCTGGCGGGCCTTCTCGGCCTGACCGGGCCCGCGCCTCAGCCGGCAGCAGCAGGCTCGCATCGCCATAGGAATAGAAGCGATAGCCCTCCGCGATCGCATGGGCATAGGCCGCCTGCATCGTCTCCACCCCCATCAGCGCCGAGACCAGCATGAACAGGGTCGAGCGCGGCAGGTGGAAGTTGGTGATAGGCCGTCGACCGCGCGGAAGCGGTAGCCGGGGGTGATGAAGATCGCGGTGTCGCCCTCGAACGGCCGGACCGCGCCCGTCCTCGTCGGCGGCGCTTTCGAGCAGGCGCAGCGAGGTGGTGCCGACGCGATGATCCGGCCGCCCGCGGCGCGCGCGGCGTTGAGCCGCGCCGCCGCCTCGGGCGCGATCCGGCCCCATTCGGCGTGCATGACATGGTCGTCGGTGTCGTCGGCCTTGACCGGCAGGAAGGTGCCGGCGCCGACATGGAGGGTCAGCGTCTCGTGGCCGATCCCGGCCTCGGCCAGCGCCGCCATCAGGCCGGGCGTGAAATGGAGCGCCGCGGTCGGCGCGGCGACCGCGCCCTCCTCGCGCGCGAACATGGTCTGATAATCGTCGCGGTCGCGCGCGTCGGCGGCGCGCCGGCCGGCGATATAGGGCGGCAGCGGCATCCGCCCGGCGCGCTCGAGCAGCAGCTCGACCGGCTCGTCGCCGTCGAAGGTGAGCAGGAAGGAGCCGTCCGCCGCCTTGTCGCTCGGCCAGCGCGCGCGACGCCGGCGCCGAAATCGATCCGGTCGCCCGTCGCGCAGCCGCCTGGCGTTGCGGACGAAGGCGCGCCAGGCGCGCGGCCCCTCGCGCTTGTGCAGGGTGGCGCCGATCCGCGCCTCGCCGCGCCGGCCCTCGAGCTGGGCGGGGATGACCCGGGTGTCGTTGAACACCAGCAGGTCGCCGCGCGCGCAGCAGGCGCCGGCAGATCGCGACACGCATGGTCCGAGATGCGCCCCGCCGCCACCACGCAGCAGCCGCGCGGCGTCGCGCGGGCGCGCCGGGCCTCAGCGCGATCCGGTCGGGCGGAAGGTCGAAATCGAAGAGGTCGACGCGCACCTTGCATCAGGTGCGCGGCGCGCCGCGGCGGCGCGCTCGGCGCGCGCGGACCGGCTCGAGCGCGCGCGGCGGCGACGGCGGCGGCGGCACGGCCGGGCCCTGCACGGCGGCCGCGGCCGGCGCCCTGGCCGGCGCGGCGGCGCCGAAGCCGCCAGCCGCGCGGCCTCGGCGCGGAGCTGCTCGGCGGTCAGCGGCGGCACATTGTCCGAGCCCGATCGAGGCGCGGACGATCCGGCTCGGCGCGGGCGGCGGCTCGCCGCGCTCGATCGCGTCGACGAAGTTCATGCCGCTCACCACCCGGCCGAAGACGGTATAGTTGCGGTCCATGTTCAGCCGCGGCGCGAACATGATGTAGAACTGGCTGTTGGCGCTGTTCGGGTCCTGCGCGCGCGCCATCGCCGACCGCGCCGCGCACGTGGAGCAGGCCGTTGATCTCGGCGTTGAGGTTGGGCAGCGTGCGAGCCGCCGGTGCCGTTGTTCTGCGGATCGCCGCCCTGCGCCATGAAGCCCTCGATCACGCGGAAGAAGGTGAGGCCGTTGTAGAAGCCCTGCCGGGTCAGCGTCTTGATCCGCTCGACATGGTTCGGCGCGACGTCGGGCCGGAGCTGGATCGCGACCCGGCCGCCGGTCGAGAGATCGAGGTGCCAGGTGTTCTCGGCCTCGAGCGCGCGGCGGCGGCGGCGCGGCCTTGAGCTCGGCGCCTGCCGGCGGCTGTCTGCGCCGGCGAGCGCGGCCGCGAAGAACAGGCCGGCGAGGCCGGAGACGATCGACTACAGACGCGACATGCTCTTACCCCGATTCCCGATTAACGATTGATTCTAAAGCGGCGCGGGCCGCGCCTCAAGCCTCAGGCCCTTGCGGCCGATCCGCGTCGACCCGCGCGCGGACCTCGGCGGCGACCGCGGGCGTGACGAACTTGTCGATGTCGCCGCCGAAGAGGGCGATCTCCTTGACCAGCTTGGAGGCGATCGGCTGCAGCGACACGTCGGCCATCAGGAAGACGGTCTCGATCTCGTCGTTCAGCTGCTGGTTCATCCCCGCCATCTGATATTCATATTCGAAGTCGGCGACCGCGCGCAGGCCGCGGACGATCATCGAGGCGCCCTCGCGCCTCGGCGAAGTCCATCAGCAGCGAATTGAACGAGACGACGCTGATGCTCGGCGCCGTCCTTCACCGCCCGCGATCTCGCGCTCGACCATGGCGAGCCGCTCCTCGACGGTGAACATCGGCGACTTGGACGGGATTGGTGGTGACGCCGATCACCAGCCGGTCGACGAGATGCGCGGCGCGGCGGATGATGTCCATATGGCCGAGCGTGATCGGATCGAACGTGCCGGGATAGACGCCTGTCCTCATGCCGCCTCCTTACCGCTCAGGCGAGCCTGTCGAAGCCTCAATGGTCGCGCTCCACCGCGAAGCGCGCGACGGCGCGGAGCAGGTCCGCCTCCTCGCCGAAGCCGTGCAGATGCTCGATCGCCTGCGTCGATCAGCAGGTCCGGCCTGCCGCCGCGCCCGTTCCGGGCCGAGCAGCGAGACGAAGGTCTCCTTGCCCGCCGCCTTGTCCTTGCCGACGCGCTTGCCGGCTTTCTCCTCCAGCCCCTCATGGTCGATCAGATCGTCGACGATCTGGAAGGCGAGGCCGACGTCGCGGGCATAGCCGCGCAGGCCGGTCCGCCCCTCCGGCGGCGCCCGGCCCATGATCGCGCCCGCCTCGACGCACCAGCCGATCAGCGCGCCGGTCTTCAATTGCTGGAGGCGGGTCACGGCGGCGAGGTCGAGGCCCATCTCGGCCGCGGTCAGGTCCATCATCTGGCCGCCCGCCATGCCCGCCGGCCCCGACGGCGCGGGCGAGCTCGGCGACCAGCTCGGACGCGGACGAACGGATCCTCGTGGGTCGCCTCGTCGGCGAGGATCTCGAAGGCGAGCGCGTGCAGCGAATCGCCGGCGAGGATCGCGGTCGATTCCTCGAAGGCGCGGTGCAGGGTCGGCTTGCCGCGCCGGAGATCGTCGTCGTCCATGCTCGGCAGATCGTCGTGGATCAGCGAATAGACGTGGATGCACTCGACCGCGAGCGCGACCCGCATCGCCCGCTCCCGATCGACCTTGAACAGGTCGCAGGCGGCGACGACCAGCATCGGCCGGATCCGCTTGCCGCCGCCGATCGCGGCATAGCGCATCGCCTCGTAGAGCCGCGCGCGCGCGTCCGGCGGGACCGCGAGCAGCGCGTCGAAGGCGCGGTCGATCTCGGCGCCGACCTCGTCGAGCGCGGCCTGGAGGCTCATTCGCTCAATCGCCGCCGAAGGGCGCGGTGCCCGATGGGCTGCCGTCGCGGCCCGAACTGGATCTGCTCGATCTTCGCCTGCGCCGCCGCGAGCCGCGCCTCGCATTGCTGCTTCAGCCGGTCGCCCTCGCCGTAGAGCGCGATCGCCTCGTCGAGCGACGCCTCGCCGCTTTCGAGCTTGCGCACGATCTCCTCGAGCCGCTTCAGCGCCGCCTCGAAGGTGAGCTCGGCGACATCCTGTTCGTCAGCCATGGCGCGAGCATTGGTCCCGCGTGCGGCACGGGTCAAGCCGAGGCCGGCCGCCAGGCCAGCGGATGGCCAGCCAGCGCGCTGTCGGTGGTAACGAGCTGCATCTGCTCGGCCGCGCAAATCGCAAGCAGCAGCCGATCGAAGGGATCCTTCAGCGCACGTCGAACGTCGACGGGCTGGATAACATGCGCCGTGCGAATTGTCAGCACGGCTATGTTGAGACTGGCGAGGGCTGCGGGCCAATCGCGAAGTTGACAAGGAAGCGGCAGCTTGCCGAGCCGATGCTTGATCGCCACTTCCCAGATCGAGGCAGTGCTCGCCACAGAGGCTGGCGTCCTCGTCCCTCAACGCCCCGACTATCGGCTCGGGCAATTCCCTGCCGCCCCCGTCCACCATCGGCACCAAAATGTTGGTATCGAGCAGCAGCCTCACGGCTGCTCCGCTTCATCCGGATAGCGAAGGGGGGTGCTGAGGAAGTCCTCTGGCAGCGGATCATCGAAGTCTTTGGACATCGGCCCAACGATGTGCTGCGGAAGGCCGCGCTGCTCCTTCCACCGATCGCAGTGCGTCGAAGTCGACGCCGCCTGCGACGGGGCGCTACCATCTCGAAGACCGGTTTGCCGTTGCCGCGTTACGATCACGCGCTCGCCGTCTTCCACTGCAGCGTACAAGCTCGCTCAAGCGATTCTTCGCCTCTTTGATCGAGTACCTGGATGCGTCATAGGCGCCATTGTAGCTACCGGTAGCTACTTTTGCAAGGCGCGGTACCAGTAGACGCCGTCGCGCACCTCGCGCGCCGCCCTGCCCTCGACCTCGAGATGCCGCAGATGCGCCATCGCCTCGCCGGTGGCGAGGCCGAGCGAGCCGTCGTCGATCTTGCGGCCGAACAGGATGGTGAAGCAGTCGAGCGCGCGGCGCGGCTCGGCGAGGTGCGCGTGGAGCGCGTCGAGGCGGCCGCGATGGCCGGCGGCGAGCGCGTCGAGCCGGGCGTGGAGGCCGGTGAAGGGCTCGCCGTGCGAGGGCAGGACGAGCAGGTCGTCGGGCAGCTGCTTCAGCTTCGCGATCGAGGCGAGCCATTCGCCGAGCGGGTCGGCCTCGGGCTCGCTGAGGCTCAGCGAGACGTTCGAGGTGATCCGCGGCAGCACCTGATCGCCGGCGATCATCAGCTTGCCCGCATCGTCGACCAGGCAGGCATGTTCGGGCGAATGGCCGCTGCCGATCACGACCCGCCAGGTCCGCGCGCCGATCGCGATCCGGTCGCCGTCCTGCAGCCGGACGAAGGCGACCGGCACCGGGCTCACCATCGAGGCGAAGCGGCCCCAGCCCTTCGCCGGCTTCCTCGGCGATCCGCTCCTCGCTCCAGCCGGCGGCGCGCCAATAGGCGACGGCCTCGGCCGGCGGCGCGTCGCGTACGTCGGTGGTCAGCATCCGCGCGAACAGCCATTCGCCGCGCGTCATCCACAGCCGAACGCCGAACCGCTCGGTGAGCCAGCCGGCGAGGCCGAGATGGTCGGGGTGGAAATGGGTGCAGATCACCCGCGTGACCGTGCGCCCGGCGAGCGGCCCGGCGAACAGAGCCTCCCAGGCCTCGCGCGCCGGCGGGATGTTGAGGCCGCTGTCGACCAGCGCGACGCCGCTCGCCGTCGTCGAGGAGCCACAGGTTGATGTGATTGAGCGAGCCCGGCACCGGCGAGCGGGTCCAGCCGACGCCGTCGGCGAGCGCGATCGATCTCGCCCGCGTCCGGCCCGTCGCGGCCGAGCGGATAGGTCAGGCCCTTATGCGAATAAGGCGCGTCGGCGAGCGACGCGTCCGGGCGTCGGCGCTGGCCGGCTCAGCTCTTGAAGAGGGTGTCGGCGTTCGGCTCGGACTCGGCGGCGCGGCCTCGCCGGCTTCGGCGGCCAGCGCCGCCTCGGCCTCGCGGGCATGCGGCCTCGCGCTCGGCGCGCAGCTCCTCGATCAGGGCCTCGCGGTCCTCGTCGAAGGTGCAGTGTCGCGCGGCGCCTCGGCGCCGGCCGCCTTGGCCGCCTTGGCGACCGCCGCGTCGAGCTCGCGCTGCGAGGTGAGGCCCGAGGTCACCGGATCCTTGGGCTGGATGTTGGCGATGTTCCAGTGGCTGCGCTCGCGGATCGCCTGGATGGTCGTGCGGGTGGTGCCGATCAGCTTGCCGATCTGGCCGTCGCGACAGCTCGGGATGGTTGCGGATCAGCCAGGCGACGCCGTCGGGCTTGTCCTGGCGCTTGGAGACCGGCGTGTAGCGCGGCCCCTTGGTGCGCACCGCCTGGTCCGGCTCGCGGTGCATCCTGAGCTTGTAATCGGGATCGTCCTGGCCGCGCTCGATCTCCTCCTGGGTGAGCTCGCCCGAGCGCAGCGGATCGCGGCCGGTCAGCTTGGTCGCGGCGGTGTCGTCGGCGATCGCCTGGACCTCGAGGATGTGCAGGCCGCAGAATTCGGCGATCTGCTGGAAGGTGAGCGAGGTGTTGTCGACCAGCCAGGAGGCGGTCGCGTGGGGCATGAGCGGCTGGGCCAATTGGTCCTCCAGAAACGATAAGGGCCGCCCCTTCGCGGAGCGGCCGGCTTCGGCTGGCGATTTAGGCCCGGCGGTGCGCCGACGCAAGCCAAAGCTTTGCCGCCTCGCCGTCATTTTCACCGCGGATGGTTGCCCCGCGCCCGTTCCGCCTCTATCTCGGCCCGCCAAGGGAGAATTATCGAATGCTTCTTGCTGCTTTGGCCTTCGCCGCGGCCGAACCGCCCGCCCCGCCGCCGCGCCCGATGGAGGTCGAGGTGGTGCGCGACGCGATCACCGACCGGGTCAGCGCCTCGGCGACCCTGCGCGACCGCGGCCGGACGCTGATCGTCGCCTGCGACGCCAGCGATTATCGCGGCATCCGGTCAGCTTCAGCATCGAGGCGCTGGCTGGCCCGCGGCAATTTCGTGACCGGCGAGCGCCGGCTCATCTACCGCTTCGACGAGCAGCCGCCGCGCCGGCTGATCTGGGTCGTCGCGCGACCGCGGCGGCGCGGCTCGGCGGGCGCGGCCGCGTCGACCGCTTCCTGCGCGAGCTGATCGGCGCCGAGCGAGCTCGTCTTCCGCACCCGCGACGTCGAGAACCACCGCGTTCGATCTGCAGCTTCCGCATCGTCGGCGCCCAGCCGGCGATCGCCGAGCTGCTCCAGGCCTGCGGCGAGAACCGGCTGCAGCGACCGGCTGTTCGGCGACGCCTGATCCGCCGCCCGCCCGCCGGTTTGACAGGCCGCCCGAGAGGCGGAAATGACCCCGCGATGAACAAGGAAACGAACGGGGGGCGTGACCAGGATAGAAGACATCCCGCGGGTGATCGAAAGCCTGTGCGAGATGTACGACGAATTGGTCGCCAATCTGCGCAGCGCGCTCGCGCGCTATCTGAAGAGCGGCGAGCGGCCCGATCCCGAGGCCCGCGCCGAAGGCCTGTTCGCCTATCCCGAGCTCCGCATCGACTATCGCTACAGCCCGCCGAGGTCATTCCGGCGCGCTCGTTCGGCCGGCTCAACCATCCCGGCCGCTATGCGACCAGCATCGCCCGCCCCTATCTGTTCCGCAAATATCTGACCGAGCAGCTCACCTATCTGATCGAGGATTATGACGTCGAGGTCTCGGTCGGCCGCTCGGCGCAGCGAGATCCCCTATCCCTATGTGCTCGACGGCACCGACGACCTGCGGCTCGACGGCGCCCAGGCGCTCGATCTCGCGCTCTGGTTCCCGACCACCGAGCTCGCCCATATCGGCGACGAGATCGCCGACGGCGAATGGATGCAGCCGCCCGGCGCGCCGCGGCCGCTGTCGCTGTTCGACGGGCCGCGCGTCGATTTCAGCCTCGCGCGGCTGCGCCACTATACCGGCACGCCCGTCCGAGCACACCCAGCGCTACCTGCTGTTCACCAACTATATCCGCTACGTCGACGAGTTCGTCCGCTGGGCGGTCGACGAGCTGAAGAAGCCGGACAGCCCCTATGAGGCGCTGTCGGCGGCGGGCGGCGTCTATGTCACCAAGGACACGCCCGACGCGGTCGAGCAGGTCGCCGACGGGCGGCTGGCGGCGGCACCAGATGCCGGCCTATCATCTGATCGCGCCGCGCGGCGAGGGCATCACGCCTGGTCAATATCGGCGTCGGCCCGTCCAACGCCAAGACGATCTGCGACCATCTCGCGGTGATGCGGCCCGAAGTGTGGCTGATGATCGGCCATTGCGGCGGGCTTCGCCCCAGCCAGACGATCGGCGACTATGTCCTCGCCCACGCCTATCTGCGCGACGACCATGTCATGGACGACGTGCTGCCGACCGAGGTGCCGATCCCGGCCATCGCCGAGATCCAGCAGGCGCTGTTCGACGCCGCGATCGAGGTCACCGGCGAGGAGCCGCAGGAGCTGAAGCGGCGCCTGCGGACCGGCACCGTCGTCACCACCGACGACCGCAATTGGGAGCTGCGCTTCACCCTGTCGGCGCTGCGCTTCAACCAGTCGCGCGCGGTGGCGATCGACATGGAATCGGCGACGGTCGCGGCCCAGGGCTACCGCTTCCGCGTCCCCTACGGCACCCTGCTCTGCGTCTCCGACAAGCCGCTGCACGGCGAGATCAAGCTGCCCGGCCAGGCCAACGCCTTCTACGAGCGGGCGATCAGCCAGCATCTGCAAATCGGCATCGAGACGCTGCGACATCCTGCAGCGCGAGGGCGCCAAGCTCCACTCGCGCAAGCTGCGCGCGTTCGACGAGCCGCCGTTCCGCTAGAACGAAAAGCCGATTCCTGTTGCCTTCATGCAACGGGCGGCATGCTCTCCACAGATTTTTCCGGGCGGCCTTCAAGAGTCTTTGAACCGTAAAATCGGCCTTGCTATAGCCGAAGCATCGGCGGGCCGCTTCTTGGCCTTGGGGGAATCATCATCATGAAGAAATTCAGCACTGCTTTGCGCTGCCGCCGCTTTGGCGCCAGCCGCGGCCTTCCTGCTCCCGACTGCGGCCCATGCCCAGGAAACCACTTCCTCCATCCGCGGCGAGGTCACCGCCGGCGGAACGCCGGTCGCCGGCGCCCAGGTCGTCGTGACCCACGTCCCGTCGGGCACCCAATCGACCTCCACAACGGACGCGGACGGTACGTTCAGCGCCTCCGGCCTTCGCGTCGGCGGGCCGTTCACCATCGCCGTCACCGCGGCCGGCCATCAGGACCAGCAGGTCACCGACATCTTCCTCCAGGCCGGCCAGCCCTTCCGCGTCCCGATCGAACTCGGCGGCGATGAGGAAGAATCGATCGTCGTCACCGGCATCCGCGGCGCCCGCCAGACCTCCAACGGCCCGATCACCGGCCTCAGCCGCGAGGATATCGAAGGCGTCGCCTCGGTCTCGCGCGACATTCGCGACCTCGCCCGCCGCGACCCGTTTGTCAGCATCGATCTCACCAACAGCCGGACGATCGAGGTCGCCGGCCAGAACGGCCGCCTCAACCGCTTCTCTGTCGACGGGGTGCAATTCTCGGACGATTTCGGCCTCAACAATGGCGGCTTGCCGACCTCGCGCGGCCCGGTTCCCTATGACGCGATCGAGCAGTTCGCGGTGCGCGTCGCGCCGTTCGACATCTCCGAAGGCGACTTCCAGGGCGGCGCGATCAACGTCGTTCTGCGCTCGGGCACCAACTCGTTCCACGGTTCGGCCTTCTTCACCCATTCCGACGACAGCCTGACCGGCTCGTCGACCCGCGGCCTGGACATCGAGCTCGACTTCCGCTCGCGGCAATATGGTGGCCTGATCGCCGGCCCGATCGTCCGCGACCGCCTGTTCTTCATGTTCGCCTATGAGCGGCTCGACGAGACCGACCCGTTCGACGACGGCGTCGGCGCGGGCTTCGCCAACCAGGTTCCGGGCATCACCCAGGCCCAGGTCGACCAAGTAAGCAACATCGCCAATACGGTCTATAATTACGACACGCTCGGCCTGATCCAGAACGCGACCGAGCAGGACGAGAAGTTCATCGCGAAGTTCGACCTCAACATCAACGACGACCATCGCGCCTCGCTGACCTTCATCCGCAACGTCGGCACGCAGCAGTTCCAGCAGAACACATTCACGACGCCCCCCTTCGCGCTCGGCCTCCAGTCGAACGGCTACGAGCTCGCCGAGGAGATCAACACCGGCGTGCTCCAAGTCAACTCGCGCTGGTCCGACGTCGTATCGACCGAGCTGCGCGTCAGCTATCGCGACTATAATCGCGACCAGACGCCGTTCGGCGGCCGCGACTTCGCGCAGATGGAGGTCTGCCTCGATCCGACCAGCTCCGGCAACGTCACGGCGTGCAACGGATCGAGAATCTTCTTCGGCCCGGATATCAGCCGCCAGTCGAACGACCTCAACACCGAGAATTTCTCGGCCGATTTCCTCGCCCGTTTCGACTTCGGGTCTCATACTGTGAAGGCGATCTTCGGCTACACCGATATCCACGTCTTCAACTTGTTCCTGCAGCGCTCCCTTGGCGACATCTATTTCGATTCTCTCGCCGATTTCCAGGCGCGGAACGCCAACCGCATCCGCCTCGGCGGCGCGGTCCCGAGCCTCGATCCGAACGACGCGGCCGCCGATTTCACCACGCTCGCCTGGAACGTCGGCGTCCAGGACGATTGGGACGTGAGCGAAAGCCTGCAGGTCTCGGCCGGCGTGCGGGTCGACATGTTCGGCAATCCGAATCGTCCGGCCCCGAACCCGAACTTCCTCGCCCGGCACGGCTTCTCCAACCGCGAGACGTTCAGCGGCCGCTTCGCGATCCAGCCGCGCATCGGCTTCAACTGGCAGGCGATGGAGCGATTGATCATCCGCGGCGGCATCGGGGTCTTCGCCGGCGGCACGCCCGACGTGTTCCTTTCGAACAGCTTCTCCAATACCGGCCTGTTGACCAACCAGATCGACATCGCGCGCAATACATCCGCGGCGGGCTGCAACGTGACGACGACGGGCACTACCGCGGCGCAGCGGACGGCGATCTGCAACAGCCTCAACGGCGTCGACGGCCGCACCTTCCCGGGCGCGCTCACCAACTTCCTGGCGAACAATACCGCCTCGCTCGCGGCGGCGCCGGTCAATGCGATCGACCCGGACCTCGATGTCGCCTCGCAGCTCCGCGCCACCCTGTCGGCCAGCTACGAAGCCGATCTCGGCCCGCTCGGCGACGGCTGGCTCTTCGGCATCGACTTCCTCTACGGCAATACCCTCGACGCCTATCAGTGGACCGACCTCCGCTCGGTCCCGATCGGCACGTTGCCCGACGGCCGCCCCCGCTACGGCCCGCTCGGTGGGTCCGCGACGACGAACCAGGACCTGCTGATGACCAATTCGAGCCGCGGCCGCTCGTATATCGGCGTCGTCAGGGTCGCCAAGACCTGGGATTGGGGGCTGTCGATCGACGCCAGCTACACCCGCTCCGACGTCACCGACGTCAACGCGATCACATCGGCCACCGCGGGTTCGCTGTACAGCAACAATGCCTTCCTGGATCCCAACCAGGCCGCTTATGGCCGGTCGATCTACGAGATCACCGACCAATGGAAGTTCAGCTTCGATTACAACCACGCCTTCTTCGGCGACTATCGGACGCGTTTCTCGCTGTTCGGCGAATATCGTTCGGGCCGCCCGTACAGCATCACCGGCTTCGATCCGTCCGGCGGCCGCTTGGCCACCCTCGGCACGGTCGGCAATGCCGCCCGCGCCCTGCTCTATATCCCGACCGTTGGCGACAGCCGCGTCTCGTTCGACACGGCTGCGTCCGAAGCGGCCTTCAACACCCTGATCGGCCGGCTCGGCCTCGAAGACACGCGCGGCAACATCGTTCGCAAGAACACGCAGACCTCGCCGGACTTCTTCAAGGTCGATCTCCATCTGTCGCAGGAAATCCCGACCTTCCTCGGCAGCAGCCGCATCCAGCTGTTCGCGGATATCGAGAACTTCCTCAACCTGATCGACAGCGACTGGGGCTCACTGCGGCAAGTGTCGTTCCCGCAGACCGCGGCGATCGTCAACGTGCAGTGCCTCACTGCCGGGGTCGCGACCGGGACCGCTCCCGCTCCCTCGGCGCCGGTAGGCTCACCGGCCAATCCGGGGCAGGTTGCTCGCTCCTCGGCCGACGCCTGCGCCCAGTATCGTTACTCGAACGTCATTTCGCCGAACGAGGCTCTGGTCGGGCGTCAGTCGCTCTACCAGATCCGGATCGGCATCCGCTTCGAGTTCTAGGAGCAGCCGAAAGGCAAAAGGAACCGGCGGCGGCCTTCGGGTCGCCGCCGGTTTCTTTTTGGGCGGCGTTCTTCTACCCCTTCGCGGATGAGCCAGGCCGACCAACTCGTCGAGCGCGCCCGAGAGGCGGCGCTTCGCGCTTACGCGCCTTATTCGAAGTTCAGCGTCGGCTGCGCGATCGAATCGGTCGACGGCGAGATCGTGCTCGGCGCCAACATGGAAAATGCCTGCTACCGGCTCGGCATCTGCGCCGAACTCTCGGCGCTGACCGCGGCGCGGCAGACGTTCGGGCTCGACAAGGTGGCCCGGATCGCGGTCGCCGGCGGCCATATCGGCGCCGACGGGATGCTGGCCGGCAAGGCCCCGGTCACGCCCTGCGGCGGCTGCCGTCAGTCGATCTACGAAGCCGCCGACCTCTCCGGACGCGACATCGAAGTGATCTCCGCCAATGGCGACGGCAGCGAGACGATCGCGACGACGATCCGGGAACTATTGCCCCACGGCTTCGGCCCGGCGAGCCTCAAGGATGCGGGCGGTTAGAGCGGACCTGGGCCGGCTTCGCTACGCACCGGTGCTTGGTGAAGAGCGGACATGGCTATCGATTCTCGCAATGTCCTCATGGTCCTTCTGTCGTCCTTGCTCTGTCTTCCACAAGCGAAGGTCGCATAGCGAGCCAACCTTCAGACCTCTAGCGGAGTCCATCGAAACTGCGTTGGCCCAGGCATCCTCAAAGGCAACTCCTGGAAAGGACTTCAGAATCTCGATATTGCCTGCGAGCTGAATGGAGGGAATGGTCCCACCTTCGCCTGCCAGCTTATGTTGCACGTCATATCGCTCGGATAGTCTTTCAAACATCTCGGCTGATACGAATACGTCTAGGTCGTCGACAGGACGTCCTAGCTCGACGCCATTTAGAACGATCGCCGACGAACCGAAAATGACCACGCTCTTAGCCTCATCATGAAAGAGGATTGAGCAGAGATCGCCAACTAATTGAGAAACATGGCTGACGTTGTCTGACATAGCTGACATGTATCCGAGCGGACGGGCTCTCGGGCCGATGTGCCCCCGGAGCTAGACCAGTTTGATCTCCCTGAGCCGCTCCTGGAGATAGTCGTCCGCGGTGATCGGCTCGGGATAGAGATCGGGCCGCCCGGCGGAGACGCAATTGGGCAGAGTCTCGATCGGGAAATCCGAGCGGAAGTGGAGGAAGAAGGGCATCGAGTAGCGCGAATGGCCGCGCCGCTCGGGCGGCGGGTTCACCACCCGATGGGTGGTCGATTTGAGCAAATTGTTGGTCAGCCGCTGAAGCATGTCGCCGATATTGACGGCGAGCTCGCCGGGCTTCGGCGTCACCGGCAGCCAGTCGCCGTCGCGGTCGAGCAGTTGCAGCCCCGCCTCCTCGGCGCCGAGCAGCAGGGTGATGGTGTTGATGTCCTCGTGAGCGCCGGCGCGGACATTGGGGCCGTCGCCGGGGATCGGCGGGTAATGGAGCAGGCGCAGGATCGAATTGCCGTCCTTCACCGTGTCGACGAAATAGTCCGGCGCGAGATTGAGATAGCGGGCGATCGCCTCGAGCAGCTTGAGGCCGGTGCGGTCGAACGCCGCGAACAGTTCGAGGAAGGTGTCGCGAAACGACTCGACCTCCGCCGGCCAGAGGTTGGGCGCCATCGAGTCGCTATATTTGTGCCCCTGCGGCAGCTCGCGGGCGACGTGCCAGAATTCCTTGAGGTCGTAATTGACCGCGCCCTTGGCGGTCTCGATGCCGAACGGCGTGTAGCCGCGCGCGCCGCCGCCGCCTTTCTGGTGATATTTGCATTTCACCTCTTCGGGCAGAGCGAAGAAGGCCTTCGCTTTCTCCTCGGCGCGGTGGATCAGCTCGTCCGATATGCCGTGATCGGAAACGATGGCGAAGCCGTAGCGCTCGAACGAGCCGCCGAGCTCCTGCGAAAAGCCTTCGGGGTCGCGGTCGGCGTCGAGCAGCGAGACGGAAGCGACCTTCTTGGCGGGTGCGAGCGTGTCCATGGCCGCGAATTTAGCGCCTTGGGCGCCCGAATCCAATGGCGGCCGGATCATGGGGTCGGGACGGCCTCGCTTATATTGGCGTCCGCCGCCGCGGGAGTGGCTGGGGCGACGGCGGCGGGCGCTGGCGGGGGCGGGGGCGCGGCGACCGCGGCGCCGGTCGCGTGGAGGATCAGGCCGGCGAGCGCCGCGCTCATCAGGTTGGACAGCGAGCCGGCGAGCAGCGCCTTGAGGCCGAGCCGGGCGATCATCGGCCGCTGATTGGGCGCCAGGCCGCCGGTCACCGCCATCTGGATCGCGATCGAGCTGAAATTGGCGAAGCCGCACAGCATGAAGGTGACGATCGCCACCGTCATCGGGCTCAGCGTCCCCTGGATCTGGCTGAGATCGATGAACGCGACGAATTCGTTGAGCACGACCTTGGTGCCGAACAGCCCGCCGGCGATCCCCGCTTCCTCCCAGGGGACGTTAAGCATGTACATGACCGGCTGGAAGATCTTGCCGAGGATCAGCTGGAAGCTGAGCGCGGGGTAGCCGAACCAGGCGCCGATGCCGCCGAGCAGTCCGTTGGCCAAAGCGACCAAAGCGACGAAGGCGAGCACCATCGCCGCGACCGCGACAGCCAGCTTGACGCCGGTCTGAGCGCCTTGAGCGGCGGCCATGATGATGTTGGCCGGCCGCTCCTCGCCCTGCTCGGCCTCGTCGATCGGCTCCGGCTCGATGTCGCGCGCGGCGGGATCGTCGGGCATGATGATCTTCGCCATCAATATGCCGCCCGGCGCCGACATGAAGCTGGCGGCGAGCAGATAGGGCAGCAGGTGCTGGCCGATCATGCTGGCATAGGCGCCGAGGATCGTGCCGGCGACGCCGGCCATGCCCACCGTCATGATGCAGAACAGCTGCGCCGGGGTGAGGTTGGCGAGATAGGGTTTGATCACCAGCGGGCTTTCCGACTGGCCGACGAAGATGTTCGCCGCCGAGCCCAGCGATTCGACGCGGGTGATTCCGGTCACCAGCCGGATCGCGCCGCCCACCCATTTGATGATGAGCTGCATGATGCCGAGATAATAGAGGATCGAGATCAACGAAGCGAAGAAGATGATCACCGGGAGGGCCGCGATGGCGAAGCTGTTGGCGCCCATTTCCGGCGAGGCGAGCGGGCCGAAGATGAAGTCGGTGCCGGCCTTGGCATAGCCGAGCAGGTTGGAGACTCCGCGCGACATCGCGCCGATCACGTCGCGCCCCCAGGGCGTGCCGAGCACGAGCGCCGCGATCCCGGCCTGAAGCGCGAAGGCGGCGGCGACCACGCGCAGGCGGATCGCGCGCCGGTTCGAGGAAAAGAGGACGGCGATGGCGAGGATCAACGCCATGCCGCCGATCCCGATCAGGTAATGCATCGTCTCTCCCCCCGGATAGTCTTTTGCTGCCGCACCATCGCGCGCCCGCGCGGAATCACCAAACCATTTTCGGCTCGGTCGAGCCGATCGCCGAGTCGAGCCGGTCGATCGCGTCGCCGACCGTGTCGGCGACCAGCAATTGCGCCCGCCGCGCCGGCGACATGAAGCCGCTGGCCGCGACCGTGTCGAGGAACGAGACCATGCCGTCCCAGAAGCCGTCGACGTTCAGGAGGGCGAAGGGCTTGGCGTGATAGCCGAGCGCGTTCCAGGTCCACGCCTCGAACAGCTCGTCGAGCGTGCCGATGCCGCCGGGGATGGCGACGAAGGCGTCGGTCAGCTCGGTCATCATCGCCTTGCGCTCGTGCATCGAGGCGACGATGTGGAGCTTGGTCAGGCCGGTATGGGCGACCTCGAGGTCGATCAGCGCCTGCGGGATCACGCCATAGGCCTCGCCGCCGTTGCGCAGCACGGCGTCGGCGACGACGCCCATCAGCCCGAGCCGGCCGCCGCCATAGACGAGGCCGATGCCGCGGCCGGCCATTTCCTCGCCCAGCGCCCCGGCGATGCCGGCGAAGCGCGGGTTGGTGCCCATCGAGGAGCCGCAATAGACGGCAAGCCGCTTCATCGCGCGCCCCGTTCCCCGGCGGAAGCCGGGGCCCAGTTGGAGACTCCGTCCTGGACCCCGGCTTTCGCCGGGGAACGGAAAGTGCCGCGTTCCGCTTTCTTGTATCTCACAGGTCCGCCACCATCGCCTTGAGATCGGCCTCGGGCCGGGCGCCGAAATGGGAGATCACCTCCGCCGCGGCGACCGAGCCCATGCGCAGCGACGCCTCCAGAGTCCTGCCCTTCGCCTGGCCGACCAGGAAGCCGGCCGCGAACAGATCGCCGGCGCCGGTCGTGTCGACCACGCCGGAGCCGAGCCGGGCGATCGGCACCGCGACCGTTCGGCCGTTCTCGACCGCCAGCGCGCCATGCTGGCCGCAGGTGACGACGACCAGCGGCACCTTGTCGCGGAGCGCGGCGATCGCGGCGTCGCGGTCGGCCAGCGCCGCCAATTCCCTGATCTCGTTCTCGTTGGCGAACAGAAGGTCGATCGCGCCGCTGTCGAGCATCGCGATCATCTCGGCCCGGTGCGGCGCGATGCAGGCGATGTCGGACAAAGTGAAGGCCACTTTCCGCCCCGCCTGGTGGGCGATTGCCATCGCCTGCTCCATCGCGGCGCGCGGCCCGACCGAACGCCACAGATAGGCTTCGAGATAGAGGATCGCCGAGTCCCTGATCTGGCCGGCGTCGAGCGCCGCTTCGGTCAGCTCGTGGGCGGCGCCGCGGAAGGTGTTCATCGTCCGCTGAGCGTCGGGTGTGACCAGGATCAGGCAGCGCCCGGTCGGCTCGCCGCCCGATTTCGGCGGGGTCAGGAATTCGACGCCCAATGCGCGGATGTCGTGGGTGAAGATGTCGCCGAGCTGGTCGTCGGCCACCTGGCCGACGAAGCCGGCGCGCCCGCCGAGCGCGGCGACTCCCGCCATCGTGTTGGCCGCCGAGCCGCCGCTGGTCTCGCGCGCCTGGCTCATCCTGGCGTAGAGCCGGGTCGCGCCGTCGGCGTCGAGCACCTGCATCGAGCCCTTGACCAGCCCCTCCTCGATCAGGAAGCCGTCGTCGGCGCGGGCGATCACGTCGACCACGGCGTCGCCGATCGCCAGCACGTCGAGACGGGTATCAGTCACGCGGGTCTGATGGCCGGAATGCGCGGCGACGGAAAGCCCTTTTTGAGTGCGGCCAAACCGGTTACGCAGGTGTCATGAGCACCCAGCCCGCGCCGGCCATGAGCCGCTCCCTCCTGGCCTTTTCGATCTTCTACGGCGGCATGGTCACGATCGCCGGAGTCCTCGGCGCCAAGCAGGTTGCCCTGGGCTCGCTCGCCGTCGAAGCCGGCATCTTTCCCTTCCTGATCCTCGTGGCGATTTCGAGCGCGGTCGCCGAGCTGCACGGCAAGGACATGGCGAACAGGCTCGTTCGCCTCGGCTTCGCGCCGCTGATCGGGGCCATCGCGCTCAGCTTCCTCGTGCTGCAACTGCCGACCGACGAGGGGATGTACGAGCCCGCCAAGGCCGCTTTCCCGATCATTCTCGGCCAGAGCTGGCGAATGATGGCGGCGGGGATCGTCGCCTATGGCGTCTCGGTGACGCTCAACATCTGGATCTTCGCCAAGCTCTCCTCGGCGACGGGACGCTTTGCCGCCGTGCGCGGGTTCATTGCTGCGGCGCTGTCGCAGATCGTCGATACGCTGATCTTCATCACCATCTCCTTTTACGGCGTGCGGCCGATCGGCGAGCTCATGCTGGGGCAGGCGGTGGCCAAGGTCGTGCTGTCCGCCGTGCTGGTCCCCCTGATCATCGTCGCCTGCGTCGCCCTCGGCCGCCGCCTCGACGCCCGCGCCTAGCGTCCGGACGCAATCCGAGCGAGTCGTCCCGACGGAAGCCGGGACCATGAACACCGGCTTTCGAGGGACAGGCGAAACGCCCGCGTCCGATCCTCGCCCTCTTTGGTTCATAGGTCCCCGGCTTAGGCCGGATGGCTCCCGGTCGGGTGATGTCGAATTGCAATAGAATCTCCCGCCCAGCGCCCTGCCTTCGCCCTTCCCTCCCGTCGGGAAAGCAGACATCATGCCGCCCGACGGGGAAAAGGGGGATATGACATGATCTATCTGCTTGCGGTGCTGATCGGCGTGATCGCCGGGCTGCGCGCGATGACCGCGCCGGCGGCGGTGAGCTGGGCCGCTTATTGCGGCTGGCTGCCGCTCGACGGCACCCCGCTCGCCTTCCTCGCCTCGCCCTGGGCGGTCGGCGTCCTGACCCTGGTCGCATTGGGCGAGCTGGTCGCCGACCAGCTTTCATCGACGCCGAGCCGCAAGGTGCCGATCCAGTTCGGCGCGCGGCTCTTGACCGGCGCGCTGTCGGGCGCGGCGATCGGCGCCGCCGCGGACATGCTCGTGCCCGGCCTGGTCGCCGGCATTGTCGGCGCGGTCATCGGCACCTATGCCGGCGCCGCCTTGCGCGCCGCGCTTGCCAGGATGTTCGGCAGGGACATGCCGGCCGCGCTGATCGAGGATGCGGTCGCGATCGGCGGCGCGTTCCTCATCGTCGCCCAGCTGTGAGCGAGCGCCGGTTCGACGCGATCGTCGTCGGCGGCGGCCAGGCCGGGCCGCCGCTCGCCGGGCGGCTGACCGGGGCGGGGATGAAGGTGGCGCTGGTCGAGCGCCACCTGCTCGGCGGCACCTGCGTCAACACCGGCTGCATGCCGACCAAGACTCTGGTCGCCAGCGCTTATGCCGCCCATCTCGCGCGGCGCGCCGATCTCGGCGTGGTCGCCGACGGCCTCGGGTCGATTTCGCCAGGGTCAAGGCGCGCGCCGATACCGTGTCGCGCGACGCCCGGGCCGGCATCGAGGACTGGCTCGGCGGCATGACCGGCCTGACCCTGCTGCGCGGCCACGCCAGTCTCGAAGGGCCGGACCGGGTCCGGGTCGGCGACGAGCTGCTCAGCGCGCCGCGCATCTTCCTCAACGTCGGCGGGCGCGCAGCCTTGCCCGACCTGCCCGGAGTCCGCGACGTGCCGTCGCTCGACAATTCGACGATGCTCGCGCTCGACCGGCTGCCCGATCATCTGCTCGTCGTCGGCGGCTCCTATGTCGGGCTCGAATTCGCGCAGATCTACCGCCGCCTCGGCGCCGAGGTGACAATCGTCGAGCGCAACCCGCGCCTGATCGGCCGCGAGGACGAAGAGATTTCCGAAGCGGTGCGCGACATCCTGGTCGCCGAAGGCATCGCCGTCCGCACCGACGCCGAATGCATCCGGCTGATGCGCGGACGGCGACGGCGTCGCGATCGGGCTCGATTGCGAGGACGGCCCGCCCGAGGTCGCCGGCTGCCACATCCTGCTCGCCGTCGGCCGCCGGCCCAATACCGACGATCTCGGCCTCGAGACGGCCGGAGTCGCGACCGACAAGCGCGGCTACATCCCGGTCGACGACGGCCTCGCGACCAACGTGCCGGGCATCTGGGCGCTCGGCGAATGCAACGGCCGCGGCGCCTTCACCCACACCGCCTATAACGATTTCGAGATCGTCGCCGCCAACCTGCTCGACGGCGAAAACCGCAAGGTCGGCGACCGCATCCCCGCTTATGCGCTCTACGTCGATCCGCCGCTCGGCCGCGTCGGCATGACCGAGGCGGAGGCGCGCGCCAGCCGGCCGCCCGATCCTCGTCTCGCGCCGGCCGATGACGCGGGTCGGCCGCGCCATCGAGAAAGGCGAGACCGCAGGGCCTGATGAAGATCGTCGCCGACGCGGAGACGAAGCTCATCCTCGGCGCCGCGATCCTCGGCCCGGGCGGCGACGAGGCGATCCACGGCATCATCGACATGATGAACGCCGACGCGCCCTGGCCGGTGCTCCAGAAGGCGGTGCCGATCCACCCGACCGTGTCCGAGCTGATCCCGACCTTGCTGGCCGATCTCGCGCCCGCCCGATGAGGCATTACGACGTCCTGATCGTCGGCGGCGGCCATGGCGGCGCCCAGGCGGCGATCGCGCTACGCCAGCTGGGTTTCGCCGGCTCGGTCGCGATCGTCGGCGCCGAGCCCGATCCTCCCTATGAGCGCCCGCCGCTTTCCAAGGACTATCTGGCCGGCGAGAGGGAATTCGAACGGATGCTGATCCGGCCGGCCGCTTTCTGGGCCGAGCGGGGCGTCGCGATGCATCTCGGCCGGCCGGTCATCGGCGGTCGATCCGGACGCGCACCGAGTCGCGCTCTCGGACGGCGACGGCCTGTCGCTACGGCAAGCTGGTCTGGGCCGCCGGCGGCACCCCGCATCGCCTCGCCTGCGCCGGCGGCGACGGACTCACGTCCACACGGTCCGCAGCCGCGCCGATGTCGATCGGATGATCGCCGAGCTTCCCGCGACGCAGGCGGGTCGCGGTGATCGGCGGCGGCTATATCGGCCTCGAGGCGGCGGCGGTGCTGAACAAGCTGGGCAAGGAGGTCGTCCTGCTCGAAGCGCTCGACCGGGTGCTCGCCCGCGTCGCCGGCGCGCCGCTGTCGCGCTTCTACGAAGCCGAGCACCGCGCCCATGGCGTCGACGTCCGCACCGGCGTCACCGTTGAATCGATCGCCGGCGGCGAGGTGCGGATCGCCGGCGGCGAACCCGTTCCCGCCGACATGGTGATCGTCGGCATCGGCATCGCGCCCGCAGTCGAGCCCGCTCCGCGCCGCCGGCGCGGCAGGGCGCGAATGGCGTCGACGTCGACGAACATTGCCGGACCAGCCTGCCGGACGTCTACGCGGTCGGCGACTGCGCCGCGCACCGCAACCGCTTCGCCGGCGGCGCCCGAATCCGTCTCGAATCGGTGCAGAACGCCCACGATCAGGCGACGACCGCGGCCAAGGCGATCCTCGGCCGACCCGAGCCCTACGACGCAATCCCCTGGTTCTGGTCGAACCAATATGATCTCAAGCTGCAGACCGTCGGCCTGCTCCACGGCCATGACGACCTCGTCGTCCGCGGCGACCCGGCGACGCGCAGCTTCTCGATCGTCTATCTGCGCGAAGGCCGCGTCGTCGCGCTCGACTGCGTCAATGCGGTCAGGGACTATGTCCAGGGCCGCAAGCTGATCCTCGACGGCGCGGGTCCCGGACAAGGGCCGCCTTGCCGATCCCGCAATCCCGCTCAAGGAGCTTTGAGCGCGAATCGGACGCCGGGCGAGCCGGCGGCCGGCGCCAAGCCACGTTCCACCCTAGGGAATTTCCCGTATATCATGTCCGGATGACTGGGGCGGATCGAGACGGGCAGTGCGCGGCGAACGATTCCGTTTGCCGGCTGCTCTGCGGCGTCTTCGATTGTTCGCCCGATCTCGCCGGCAGCATCCTGCTGCGCGGCAAGCTGCGGCAATTTCGCGAGCCGCGCGACGATCGTGCGGCGCGGCGACCGGATTTCGACGCTCTACGTCGTCATCGCCGGCCGGGCGCATGCGATCGTCTATTCGCTCGACGGCCAGATCGTGCTGCTCCACGAATATCGGCCGGGCGATTTCTTCGGCGTCGGTGAGCCCGCCTTATTCGGCGACCCACGACGCCGACGTCGTCGCGGTCGAGGAGGTCTCCGCCTTCCTGCTCGACGGCGGCGTGCTGGCGCTGCTCGCCGAGCAGCACGGCTGCATCGGCCTCGCTCTGCTCAAGGTCATGGTCGACCGGCTGCAGCAGACGGCGTCGCGCATGTACGAGCATGTCGCCCTGTCGGCGGTCGGGCGGGTCCATGCCGAACTGCTGCGCCAGGCGCGGCAGAGCCCCGATCTGGCGATCCGGCCGAGCCCGATCCTGTCCGATCTCGCGCTGCGCGTCTCGACGACGCGCGAGACCGCCTCGCGCGCGGTCAACGCGCTCGAGCGGCGCGGCATCATCCGGCGCGACGGCGAGGCGCTGATCGTGGTCGCGCCGCACCGGCTCGAGGAGCTGATCCAGTGACGGATCAGTCGGCCGAGCGCCGCAGCGCGTAGAGGCCGATCGCCGAGCCGCCGTCGAACGCCTGGCAGCTCGCCGATCCAGTTGGCGTCGCCCGGGCGCGCCGCCGGCCGCGGCGAGCACGGCGGCGAAATCGTGCGAGACGCAGATCGTGTCGGGCGGGATCGCGCCGGCGATCGCCCGGACGATGTCGGCGCCGCTCTCGGTCGGCCGGCAGCGTGTCCGTGAAGGGATCGCGGACGCAGGCGATCAGGCCGTAATGGCCGGCGATGCGCAGCGGCAGGCTCGCTGCGCAGCGCGCGCGTGGATGTGCCGCGCCGCGGCCGCCGCCTCGCGGGGGCCGGCATAGCCGATCAGGATGCAATCGCCGCTGAGATGGGGCGCGATCCGCGGGCTGCCGGCCGCGTCGAGCGCGGTGCGGACCGCGGCGAGCCGCTCCTCGAACCCGGCGTCGGCGGCGCTGCCGACGCTGACCGCGAGCAACGCCAGCGGCAGCGCGCGCGAATCCGGCGCCGGCTCCGCCGCGGCGGGCGCCGGCCCCGCGATGAGATGGGTGCGGATGCCGGCCGGCGCGGGCGCCCCGGCGCCGATCCGAAGCGCGATCGCCTCGCCCATCAGCCGGTCGGCGTTGAGCATTGCGGCGCCGAGCGCGACCTCGTCGGCGAGCGCCGCCAGGCGCGCGTCCGGGCGGCGCTGCGCAGCGGGCGGACCTGCTCGACGCTCTCGGCCGCGGCCAGCGCGGCGTCGAAGCGGCGCGCGCCAGTCGCCGCCATACGGGTCGACGAACGCGCGCCGCGAAGCTCGCCGGGTCCGACGGCAGGACGACATGGAGCTCGGCGCCGCGCGCGAGCAACGCTTCCGCCGCGACGATCTCGGCGCCCGCCGCCAGCGCGCCGAAGCCGAAGCCGACTCCGCATCGCGCAACAGGGCGCCGATCGCCGTCCGGCTCGACGCCGTCCGCCGCCGGCGCCGCCGAATAATGGAGCGAGCGCGGCGGCCGCAGCAGATCGAGCCAGGCGGCGTCGCCGCCGAGCACGTCCTGGATGACGAGGAACTGGCGGAGCGTCGAGGCATGGTCCTCCCAGGCCCGCGGCGCCGCCGCCACCGCCGCCGTCGAGCGCGGCGCGCGCCTCCCCGGTGCGGCCGAGCAGCAGCAGCGCCTCGGCCTCGGTGGCGGCGCGCCAATAGGGCGTCTCCGGCTCGTCGGGCTCGCGCGCGATCCGCTCGAGCACCTCGCGCGCGATCTCCTCGGCCTGCGCCCGGTCGCCCGAGAGCAGCGACAAGGTGGCGGCGTTGATCAAGGGATAGGTCCCCGGCTGCAGCGCCGCCGACGCGCCGATAGGCCTCGGCCGACTGGAGGTAGAAACGCCGCCGCTCCTCCTCGTCCGAGGCGCGCAGCGCATGATCCTTGAAGCAGCCGCCCCTTGACCGTCAGCGCCGCCGGATCGTCGTCCTCGCGATCGTAGCCGGCGGCGCTGAACTGCCCCCAGGCATGATCGAGCGCCCCCGCCCGGGCGAGGGCGATGATCGTGGAGAGGGGAGCGGCGGTCAGCATGGTCGCCTGAGCATAATCTTCAAACCCCGGTTCCGCATCGCCTCGCTATTGTCCCGACCCGCCTGGGTAGCGCACGTCGGGATCGATCATGAGCGGCATGAGCCGAGGCTTTACACGATCGAAAACCAGATCGACATGGAGATTGATCGCATGGTCATATGTGGCCGCTTTCCCCTTCGCCGCGAGGAAGGCGATCTTGCACCGATCGCGGAGTGCCGCATCTTCGTCGCCGAAGTCGGAGCTGTTGCCGCTCGCCTTCCGTGCCATTTAGTTTCCCTCCGTTTGCAAGGCCCCTGCGATTCGTCCTTGCCAGTTTCGCCAGGTCGCATTGCCCGGATCGCGGCCGCGCAACATCGCCGCCGTATCCGCCGCATCCGCGAACCTTCGATGCGCTTCGTCGCGCTGCCCGCGCGCCGCCAGCAGCTCGCCGAAGCCGAATTGCGATTTCATCCAGATGTCGCGATAATCGAGATTGTTCGGGTCGCCGCGGATCAGCGACCGGGCGAGCCGCTCGTGGACCGCCCGATGGGCCAGTGCGCGGTCCCAGCGTCCGTTCGCCTGCCACACGTTGACCATCCAGCCGTGCCGGTTGGTCAGGGCCACGATCAGCGCCGCATCGGCGCGCTGCAGACGGCGGGCCGCCTCCATCCGCTCGAGCGAGGCCGAACAGGTGCGCAGCGCGGCGGCGGCGTCGATCGGCGGCACCATGATGATCGTGCAGAGATTGCCCTCCGCGTAGCCGGCTTCGCGAAGCCAGCGCGGATTGGCGGGATCGATCGCCACCAGCCGGTCGGCGAGCGCCTTGTAGCGTTGCCAGGCGCGCCGCGCGGGCGCGAGGTTGCCGCGGACATAATCGACATAGCCGACCCAATATTCGCTTTGCGAATGGGCGAAGATTCGGTCCGCGTCGTCCGTTTCCCGATTGAGCTGCTCTTCGGTGGTGCGGTGCGCCTCGCGGAACGCGGAAAGCGCGGCGGGAAAATTGCCGCGCGCCAGATTGTCTTCCCCCATCGCGAGCAGCACGTGCGCGCGCCGCTCCAGCGAATCCACCGAAAGCTCGTCGAGCTGTTCCTGCCCGCCATAATAAGCGAGCGCGCGCTGATTGACGGCGGTCATGATGTCGAGCCGGCCCACGCCCCTCAATTTCTCGCGCAGGTCGGTCAGCATGAACTCGATCTGCCCTTCCGCTTCGGCGCGCTGACGCTCCGCCTCGCGGCGGGCGTCGAGCGCGATCAGCGCCAATGCGGCCATGATTAGCATCGCCGCCAGAGCCGCTATCGTGACGGCCGTCACGCGGCGGATTTTTCGCTGCGCGTCGCGCTGGACGAGGGCGTCGAGGCCGACGCCGGTGATCCCGGCGACCAGCTTCAGCAGGCCGAGATGCGCGCCGTCGCGGCCGCGCCGCAGGTCGGTCGCCAGCGGCTCGTGCCAGGTGCCGTCCCGGCCGAACGCGCGCAGCTTCGCCGGGAAGCAGTCGGGCGGGTCGCCGTCGAGTACGGCGGCCAGGATCGGCCGGTCGGGATGGAGCCGGCGGAAGGTCTCGATCTCCTCGGCGACCCAGAGCGATCCGGCGGCATGCGGCGAGCACAGGACGATCAGAGCGCCCGAACGGGCCAGCGCCGCGCGCACCGTCTCGCTCAAATCGGTGGCGGCGGGCAGCTCCTCGCGGTCGCGGAAGATCGGCCAGAGCCGCTCCGGGACCGGCCCGCGCGGCGTCTCGAGCGCCGACCAGCCGCTTCGGCAGCCGATAGGCTTCGAGCCGGCGGTGAAGCCGCCCGGCCGCCGCCGCGTCCCTGTGGCTGTAGCTGAGGAAGGCCGTGTAGCGACCCTCCGCGCCTGCCCGCTCGGCCATCGCCTTCCCCCGCTCCGGGGAGCGGCCCCGTCTCCACCCCCGCGCGGAAAGACTGCCAGAAGTGAAGAATGCGCACAAGGATTGACGAGGCGGCGATTTACCACGCGTGACGTGCGTCACGCGCAACGCCGCCGCTCAACCGCGATGAGGTGTCACCGGAGCGGCGGGGCCACAAGTCCGCCTTGCGGCAAAGTCCTGCCGCCCGTTCAGAGGAGGGCGGCAGGCGCGGGCCAGGCGGAGCGCGGCAAGGGCTTCGTCTGGCCCTGCCCCGGCGGCGAGCGCGGGCGCCGCCGCCCGCCCCGATCCGGCGCTCAGTAGACCCGCGCCTTGGGCTTGATATAGTCGATCTCGTCGGTGAGCGTATAGTCGTGGACCGGCCGGTAATCGATCCGGACCGCGCCGCCCTTGCCGCCCCAGCCGTCGAACCAGGCGGCGGTGTGCTTCATCCAATTCTCGTCGTCGCGCTCGGGATGGTCCTCGTGGGCGTGGGCGCCGCGGCTTTCCGTGCGGTTGACCGCGCCATGGATGGTGACGCTCGCCTGGGCGATGAGATTGTCGAGCTCGAGAGTTTCGATAAGGTCGGTGTTCCAGATCAGGCTTCGGTCGGTGACGTTGATGTCGGCCATCCGGGCATAGGTCCGGCCGAGCTTGGCGACGCCTTCGCTCATCAATTCGCCGGTGCGGAAGACGGCGCAATGCGCCTGCATCACGCGCTGCATCTCGACCCTGATCTCGGCGGTCGGGCTGCCTTTGCGAAGCGGTATGTGGAGGCCTATTCGGAGATGCCGACGAGCTGCCACCAGTCCCGTGCCGCGTGGATGACGCGAATAATCGACACCCCGGTCGGACGAGGCTGATAGAAGATCAGGACATTCTCGAACCCTTTGACGCGCCACTTGCGGACTTTGGCGAGATGGCGGCTCGACAGCGTCACCCGCGCGCCCAGGCCGGGCGTGGCGGCCAGCGTCGCGAAGGCATGATCGGCCGCCGCGAGGAACCGCTCGGCGACATCGGCGCCCGCCTCTTCCTTCAGCCACCGGTACAAATCGGCGAGGTCGCGGCGCGCCGCGGCGCGCACCAGGACGCGCGGCGCGCTCAATCGCGGGCGGTCGCGGCGTCGCGGCGGACGGCGTCGAGATCGCCCGGCCGCCATGCGCTCTCGGGGCTCGCCAGCCCTTCCAGCAGCAACGTCTCCAGCCGCTCGCGCGCGTGGCGCTTCTCGTCGGCGCGGATCAGCTCGCGCACATATTCGCTGACGCTGCCGTGCCGCCCTTCGGCCACCTGCGCATCGACGAACGCCTTCATCGGTCCGGGCAGGGAAATGTTCATGCTGTCCATGACGGCAAGGCTAGCCGAAATGGCAGAAAATGGCAACGGACGTGCCTTCCTTCCCGTCCTGCTCGTTACCGCGCCGCCTTGCCGTAGATATGCCGATTCCGCATGGAGAAAGGATTTCTCCGAGCAGGAACATCAGCTCATTCAACGCCTCGCTTTGCACGCGCTGCTCGTCGATATTCCTCGATCAGTTGCAGCCTCGTTGAAGGGCTCTCAAGCAGATGAACTTCATCACCGCTCACCTTCCAGGCTTCGGTCTGGTTTCTCGACCGGCGTCCGACGTGATGGAAGAAGCCGGTGTAGTAGGATGGCACCCCTGTGGGGGGTGTTTCGAAGCTCAGTTCGGCTATGCCCTCGACGCGGCCCTCTCCAGATTTCCCGCGACCCGGCTGGTTGGAGTGCTTGTAATATAGGATAGGCCAGGAAAAACGATGATAATCGGCGACAAAGCTGCTTGAGAGCTCTCCTGCGTCATCGTAAGTTTTCCCCGATAGGCTAAAAGTGTCACCGTCAGGTGCGATACATATCACTGCCGTATCTATAGACCCGTCTGTGAGGCGGACGGTTTCTATCCAGGTACCCTCAACGAAGTATGTTGAAAGAAACTTCTCACGAATGAACGTTCGCTTTAGCAAAAACGGTGCGATAAAGTAAGTCGCGGCAATCCAAAATATGAAGGGGAAAACAATATAGAGGGTATAAGCCAAAAACGCAGCCGCGGGTTGCGACGTTGCTGCCCTAATCTTGGCCTCCAACGCTGATGCGCCCAACACACTCGCCGTTATCAGGACCGCGTTTAGGCCGGACGCAAAAAGCTCAAGGGACGAGTAGGGATTTCTCAATTGCGCCCCCAGAAAGCTATGGCCGCGGGTCGAATGAGTTTTGGGTGTAGTTGAGAAACCGTGGATTAGTAAACCCGCGCCTTGGGCTTGATATACTGGATCTCGTCGGTCAGCGTATAGTCGTGGACGGGGCGGTAATCGATCCTGACCTCGCCCCCCTTGCCGCCCCACCCGTCGAACCAGGCGATTGTGTGCTTCATCCAGTTGGCGTCGTCGCGCTCGGGATGATCCTCATGGGCGTGGGCGCCGCGGCTTTCCGTGCGGTTGACCGCGCCCTGGATGGTGACGCTCGCCTGGGCGATGAGATTGTCGAGCTCGAGAGTTTCGATAAGGTCGGTGTTCCAGATCAGGCTCCGGTCGGTGACGTTGATGTCGGCCATCCGGGCATAGGTCCGGCCGAGCTTGGCGACGCCTTCGCTCATCAATTCGCCGGTGCGGAAGACGGCGCAATGGGCCTGCATGTTGCGCTGCATCTCGACCCGGATCTCGGCGGTCGGGCTGCCTCCCTTGGCGAAGCGGAACCGGTCGAGCCGGGCCAGAGCGAGGTCCGGTCCGTCCTTTGGCAAAGCGGGCTGGGCGGCGCCGGCGGTGACCGTCTCGGCGAGCCTCAAGCCGGCGGCGCGGCCGAAGACGACGAGATCGATCAGGCTGTTCGAGCCGAGCCGGTTGGCGCCGTGGACCGACACGCAGGCCGCCTCGCCGACCGCGAACAGGCCGGGGACGATCGAATCCGGGTCGCCGTCCTTCACCGTCACCACCTCGCCGTGGAAGTTGGTCGGGATGCCGCCCATATTGTAGTGGACGGTGGGCGTCACCGGCAGCGGCTGGCGGGTCAGGTCGACGCCGGCGAAGACCTTGCCCGATTCGGTGATCCCGGGCAGCCGCTCGGCGAGGATGGCGGCGTCGATATGGTCGAGGTGGAGGTGGATATGGTCCTTATGGGCGCCGACTCCGCGGCCCTCCCTGATCTCGATCGCCATCGAGCGCGAGACGACGTCGCGTGAGGCGAGGTCCTTGGCGGAAGGGGCGTAGCGCTCCATGAAGCGCTCGCCTTCCGAATTGGTGAGATAGCCCCCTTCCCCGCGCGCGCCCTCGGTGATGAGGACTCCGGCGCCGTAGATTCCGGTCGGGTGGAACTGGACGAACTCGCAATCCTGCAATGGGAGCCCCGCGCGAAGCACCATGCCGCCGCCGTCGCCGGTGCAGGTATGGGCCGAGGTCGCGGTGAAATAGCAGCGCCCGTAGCCGCCGGTCGCAAGCACCACCGCCTGACCGCGGAAGCGGTGGATCGAGCCGTCCTCCAGGCACAGAGCGACGACTCCGCGGCAAGCGCCCTTATCGTCCATGATCAAATCGAGCGCGAAATATTCGATGAAGAAGTCGGCGTCGTACCTGAGCGACTGCTGGTAGAGCGCGTGAAGCATTGCGTGGCCGGTGCGGTCGGCGGCGGCGCAGGTGCGCTGGGCGGGCGGCCCCTCTCCCATATTCTGCATCATTCCGCCGAAGGCGCGCTGGTAGATCCTGCCCTCGGGCGTGCGCGAGAAGGGGACGCCGGCATGTTCGAGCTCGTAGACCGCGGCCGGCGCCTCGCGAACCATATATTCGATCGCGTCCTGATCGCCGAGCCAGTCCGAGCCCTTGACCGTGTCGTACATGTGCCAGGTCCAGTGATCCGGCCCCATATTGCCGAGCGACGCGGAAATGCCGCCCTGAGCGGCGACGGTGTGGCTCCGTGTGGGAAACACCTTGGTGATGCAGGCCGTCTTCAACCCGCCCTGCGCCGCCCCCATCGTCGCGCGAAGCCCCGCCCCGCCGGCGCCGACGACGACCACGTCATATTGGTGGTCGATGATCTGGTAGGCGGAAGGCGTGCTTGCCATGCGCTGGGCCCCTGTGCTTCGCTGGCCCGCTATTACGCCTGGGGCGGAGGAGCGCAAGGGCGGCGGGCGCCGCGGCGCAGAGCGTTCGCTTCTCAAAACCGCATCGTCGTTCAGATCGACTCGCGTCAACCGCCCGTCGGCGCAGCCCCTATGCCGCCGAGCCGCACCGCTAGGCGGTGGCCGGCCCCTCGCTTTTCGGGTCGGGGCCGAAGCTATTGGGCCCGGGCGTGCCGTCGCCGATATAATAGACGAGGAGGAGCAGCGCCCCGAACAGGGGCACCAGCCCCCACAATATGTTCCAGCCGGAGCGGTCGGTGTCGTGCAGCCGCCGGATCGTTACCGCGACCCCGGGGATGACGGCGGCGAGGCTGTACAGGCAGGCGAGCCAGACCACCGGCATCAGCCAGGTGTCCATCTCGGTCTGGCTCATGTCGCCATAATAGCCGACCAGGAAGACGAGGCCGACGAACATGCCGACGAGGACGTTGAGCAGCACGAACATCCAATATTCCTTGCGCCGCGAGCGCCCGGAAAAGTCGGCGTAGCGGCGCAGCGGCATCAGCATCCAGTGCATGAGGCCCTCCCCCTTCGAGCAGGCGGGAGTGTCGGTCCGTTTCCGAAAAGAAGCAAGCGAGCAGCCTCCGCCGATGGATTGAAAGCAGCCGTTCGCCGGAAGCCGGGGTCCAGTTCTGCCGTTCGTGTCGCGGCCGAGTTCAAGTCATCCCGAAACAGCGCGACAATTCCGGAAATTCGCAGGAGGGATCTCCAATTCGCACACTAGCGCGCCACCCGCTCCAATATCTCGATCCCGCGCGCCAGCGCCCGGCGCTCCGAATCGGCGAGCCTGTCGAGGCGGGCGACGAGCGCGCGGACTCGGCGCTCGCGGCCGGTGTCGAGCAGCTGGCTACCTTCGGCCGTCGCCATGATTCGGACGCTGCGGCGGTCGCCGGGCTTGGCCTCGCGGGTGACGAGGCCGCGCTCGACCAGGGCGTCGACGATCCGGCTCATCGTCGGCGGCTTGACCTGCTCGGCGGCGGCGAGCTCGGCCAGCGACAGCGGCCCGGCGAACACGATCACCGACAAAGCCGACAGCCGCGGCGCCGAAAGGCCGCTGCCGTCATCCTCGCGGCGAAGCGTCCTCAACAGCCGGATCGCGGCGGAATGGAGCCGCCCGGCAATGTCCCTGATTTTCCCCCTCGGCCATGGTTTACACCTACTGTTAGCTATGCTAATGATTGTCCTCTTCCAACTGTTAGCATAAGATGGAGGATGAATCCATGCCCGTAAATCCTTCTCATATCGTGCAAATCGCGATACCCGTCCGGGACCTCGACCGGGCGAAGAGCTTCTATGGCGGGATGCTCGGCCTGACCCATTTGTTCGACGCGCCGCCGGGCCTCTCCTTCTTCCAATGCGGTCAGACCCGGCTGATGCTGAGCCAGCCCGAAGGCCCGGAGACCGCCGGCAGCTCGATCCTCTATTACAGCGTCGCGGACGCGCCCGCCGCCCAGCGCGCGCTCGCCGGCGACGGGGTCGCCTTCGAGGAGGAAGCCCGCTGCATCGCCCGCGTCGGCGACAAGGATATCTGGCTCGCCGTCGCCCGCGACAGCGAAGGCAATATGTTCGGCCTGATGAGCGAGCAATAGGCCCGGGCGGCAACATCCCGATCTTCCCCGTTGCGGAGCCGGCGCGGCCTGCTTAGGCGGTGGGCGACAGCAGGAGAATGCCGATGATCGACCGCCGCACCTTCCTCGCCAGCACCGCCTCTTTGGGCTTCGTCGCCCTCGCCGGCTGCGCCGCGACGCCGCGCCGGAGCCCGGCCGAGCGCGAGCAGGCGCTTCACCAGATGCTGCAAGGCTGGTTCGACGAGGACCTGCGCGACAATCCGACCTTCGCCACGAATCTCGGCCTCGACGTCGGCCCGCTCGCGCCGCTCCGCGCCCAGCTCGGCGACAATTCGCTCGCCGAGGCCGATCGCGACCGCGCCCAGGCGGTCTCGCGCCACCGCCAGCTGCGCGCCTTCGGCCGCGACGGCCTCTCCAGCGCCGGCCAGCTCAATTACGACATCGCCGAGTTCCGCTGGTCGGTCGCCGCGCAAAGCGACCGCTTCCGCTATGGCAGCGCCGGCGGCGGCCGCCCGGCGCCCTATGTCGTCAGCCAGCTGGGCGGCGCCTATTACAACACGCCCGATTTCCTCGACACCCAGCATCCGGTGCGCACCGCCGAGGATGCCGAGGCCTATCTGTCGCGGCTCGACCAGTTCGGCCGCAACATCGAACAGGAGACCGAGCGGGTCCGCCACGACGCCTCGGTCGGCGTGATCGCGCCCGATTTCGTGCTCGACAAGGCGATCGGCAATCTCGAGCGGCTGCGCGCCACGCCGGCCGCCGAAACGACCTTGGTCCGCTCGTTGGCCCGCCGCGCCGGCGAGGCCGGCCTGACCGGCGATTACGGCGGCCGCGCTTCCGCGATCGTCTCGGGCCGGATCGCGCGCGCGCTCGACGCCGAGATCGCCGCTTTGCGCGCCATCCGCCCGCGCGCTTCCCATGATGCCGGCTGCTGGCGGCTGCCGGGCGGCGCCGCTTATTACGCCTGGGGCATTCGCGCCAACACCACCACGACGATGACCGGCGACGAGATCCACGCCACCGGCATCGCCCAGGTCGCCGAGCTCCACGCCCGCCTCGACACCCTGCTTCGCGCCCAGGGCTATACCCAGGGCTCGGTCGGCGACCGGATCAACGCGCTCAACCGCGAGGAGCGCTTCCTCTTCCCCAACACCGACGCCGGCCGCGCCGAGCTGCTCGCCATGCTCAACGCCCAGGTCGCGGCGATCACGCCGCTGCTGCCGCGAGTCTTCGCCACCCTGCCGCGCGCGGGCGTCGAGATCCGCCGCGTGCCGCCGACGATCGAGGCCGGCGCTCCGGGCGGCTATTATCAGGGCGGCTCGCTCGATGGCTCGCGCCCCGGTGCCTATTACATCAACCTCAAGGACACTCACGAATGGCCCAAGCTCGGCCTTCCGACCCTGACCTGGCACGAGGCGAGCCCCGGCCACCATTTCCAGGGCACGATCGCTCGCGAGCAGGGCGATCTGCCGCTCTACCGCCGAACCGGCGGCTTCCCCGCCTATAGCGAGGGCTGGGGCCTCTATGCCGAGCGGGTCGCGGACGAGCTCGGCGTCTATGACGGCGACCCGTTCGGCAAGATCGGCTACCTCCAATCCTATCTGTTCCGGGCGGTCCGGCTGGTCGTCGATTCGGGCCTCCACCACAAGCGATGGAGCCGCGAGCAGGCGATCCGCTACATGGTCGAGAACGCCGCCGAGCCCGAAGGCAGCGCCACCCGCGAGATCGAGCGCTATTCGGTCTGGCCCGGCCAGGCCTGCGCCTACAAGATCGGCCAGACGGTGATCGCCGGCTTGCGCGACGAGGCCGAGCGGCGGATGGGCGCGCGCTTCGACATCAAGGCCTTCCACGACGTCGTCCTCTTGGGCGGCGCGATGCCGCTCACCGTGCTCCAGCGCCGCGTGCGCGAGTGGATCGCCGCCTGAGGCCGCATCTTCGTCACCCCAGCGAAGGCTGGGGTCCATGCTGAGTCGGCATGGATGCCAGCCTTCGCTGGCATGACGAGGAGGGGTTAAGGCGCGATCCACCAGCGCAGGGCGTAGGCGACGGCGCCGACCGCCGCCACGCCCGCCGCCCACAGGCCGACGAACCAGGCGAGCTGCTTCAGCCTAGTGATAGCCGTGCTCGCCGACCTTGCCGCGGAACACCCAATAGGCCCAGGCGGTGTAGGCGAGGATCAGCGGGATCAGCACAGCCGCGCCGACCAGCATGAAGAGCTGGCTGGAATAGCGGCGCCGCCGCCTGCCAGATCGTGACCCGGCCCGGGATCACGTCGGGCCAGATCGAGACGGCGAGGCCGGCCATCGACAGCAGGAACAGGACCAGGGTGAGCGCGAAGGGCAGCCAGTCGCGGCCGCCGCTCGAGGCTTCGCCACAAAGCGAAGGCGGTCGCGGCGACGAGCAAAGGCATCGGCACGGCGACGATCAGCCCGGGATAATCGAACCAGCGCTCGGCATATATTGCGGCTCGACGGAACGGCGTCGCGAGGCTGACCGCGCCGATCGCGACCAGCAAGGCCGGCGCCAGCCGCCGCGCGAAGCGCGGGCGCGCTCGTGCAGCTCCCCCTCGGTCTTCCAGATCAGCCAGCAGGCGCCGAGCAAGGCGTAGCCGACGACGAGGCTCGCGCCCGGTGAGCAGGCTGAACGGAGTCAGCCAGTCCCACCAGCCGCCGGCATAGGCGCGGCCGTCGACCCTGATCCCCTGGAGCAGGGCGCCGAGTGTGATCCCCTGAGCGAAGGTCGCGACCAGCGAGCCCAGGAAGAAGCCGGCGTCCCAAACCTTGCGGTGGCCGGGGTCGCGCCAGCGATATTCGAAGGCGACGCCGCGGAAGACGAGGCCGAGCAGCATCGCGATCAGCGGCGCGTAGAGCGCGGGCAGGACGATCGCATAAGCGAGCGGGAAGGCGGCGAGCAGGCCGCCGCCGCCGAGCACCAGCCAGGTCTCGTTGCCGTCCCAGACCGGCGCGATCGAGTTCATCGCCTGGTCGCGCTCGCTCGCCGACCGGGAAGGCGCGGGAAGAGGATGCCGATGCCGAGATCGAACCCGTCCATCACCACATACATCGCCACCGCGAAGGCGATGAGGAAGGCCCAGACGATGGTGAGATCCATCAATCCTCCCCTCGATTTCGAGGGGAGGGGGACCATGCGAAGCATGGTGGAGGGGCTTCTTCGGCGGCAAGAAGCCCCTCCACCGCACTTCGTGCGGTCCCCCTCCCCTGCAAATGCAGGGGAGGATTTTGGGCGCCCGTCTCCCTCATCTCCCCTCCTCCCGGCCGCGCTCGACCGACGGCGCCGGGGTGATGCCGGCGCTGCGGATCGGCGCCTCTGCCGGCCCCGGCTCGCCCGCCGCCGGCGGCTGGCGCATCAGCCGCAATATGTACCAGGTGCCGGCCGCGAAGACGGTGAAATAGACGATGACGAAGGCGATCAGCGAGCCGGTCACGCCGGGCGCCGCGATCGGCGAGACCGCGTCGCGGGTGCGCAGCAGGCCGTAGATCACCCAGGGCTGGCGGCCGACCTCGGTGGTCACCCAGCCGGCGATCACCGCGACGAAGCCGGCCGGGCCCATGACCAGCGCGAAGCGGTGCAGCCAGCGCCAGTCGTACAGCCTGCCGCCGCAGCCGCGCGAGCAGGCTCCACAGGCCGAGCGCGAACATCAGCAAGCCGAGCCCGACCATGATCCGGAACGACCAGAAGACGATCTCGACCGACGGCCGATCGCTCGGGCGGCACGGTGTCGAGCCCGGCCAGCGGCGCGTTCGGGATCGTGCTTCAGGAGCAGCGAGCCCAGACTGCGGGATCTCGATCGCCGCAGTGCACGGTCTGCGCCTCGTCGTCGGGAATGCCGAACAGGATCAGCGGCGCGCCGTCGGGATGGCTTCGATAATGGCCCTCCATCGCCATGATCTTGACCGGCTGGTGCTCGAGCGTGTTGAGGCCGTGCTGGTCGCCGACGAAGATCTGGACCGGCGCGACCAGCGCCGCCATCCACATCGCCATCGAGAACATCGTCCGGACCTCGGGCGTGTCGCGGCCCTTGAGCAGATGCCAGGCGCCGACCCCGCCGACCGACGAGCGCGGTGGTGAGATAGGCGGCGAGCACGGTGTGGACGAGCCGGTAGGGGAAGCTCGGATTGAAGATGATGTCGAGCCAGCTCCCCGCCGGCACGAACTGGCCGGCCTCGTTCATCGCCCAGCCGGTCGGCGTCTGCATCCAGCTGTTCACGCGACAAGATCCAGAAGGCCGAGATGAAGGTGCCGATCGCGACCATCAGGGTCGCGGTGAAGTGCAGCCCCTTGCCGACCTTGTTCATCCCGAACAGCATCACGCCGAGGAAGCCGGCCTCGAGGAAGAAGGCGGTCAGCACCTCATAGGCCATGAGCGGGCCGATGATCGGCCCGGCCCGGTCGGAGAAGACCGACCAGTTGGTGCCGAACTGGTAGGACATGACGATGCCGGAGACGACGCCCATCGCGAAGGCGATCGCGAAGATCTTCAGCCAGTAGCGGAACAGGTTGAGATAGGCGTCCTTGCCCGTCTTCAGCCACAGCGCCTCGAGCACCGCGAGATAGGAAGCGAGCCCGATCGAGAAGGCCGGGAAGATGAAGTGGAACGAGATCGTGAACGCGAACTGGATTCGCGCCAGGATCAATGCGGTTTCGGCGTCTGCCACTCCGGCTTCGCTCCTCGGACCGGGCATCTAGACGATTCGCGCGTCGAGATCATCCGGAAACGGCGGCTTCGTCGCGCGATCCGGCAGGTTGGTCACGCCGCGCTTGGCGTTCGCCTCGGGCTGCGTCAGGCGCCCTGGCGATGTCTCCGAGCGTAATCCGTTGAACATGATGGCCCGTGACACCCTGCCCGTCTTGCGGCAGGATCGTCCCCCGTCGCCCGGGGGAATCGCGCCTATGCCAGAGAAGAATCATGCGCGCTGGTCGGAGGCATTGCGCTCGACAGTGCTGCTATGGGCATTCGTCGGCGCCGTTTTCCTGCCCCAGATTCTGCAGCGCCATCGCGGCGAGCCCTGGACCGGGGTCGCCCTCGATTATGCGACTCTCGTCGTCTCGATGGGCCTGGCGATGGTCATGTTCCTCGCCTCGCGCGCGACGATCGGAATGCACCCCTGGCTGCGGCTGCCGCTGCGCGCGATGGCCGTGCTCGCCGCGGCGGCGGCCAACATCACCTTCGATCTGCTCTTCCAGGGCGTCATTGCCGATCATTTCGTCGATGCGTGGCGGAGCCTGCCGGCCGATTTCAGTCGCGCCTACACCTCGACGACCAACTATATCCTCGTCTTCGGGGTCAACATGATCCTGTTCCACGTCAATTACGTCCGCCGCGCCAGCGTCCAGCAGGAGCGCCGAATCGCCGAGGCCGACAAGGCCGCGCACCAGGCCCAGCTCGCCGCCTTGCGCTACCAGCTCAATCCCCATTTCCTGTTCAACTCGCTGAACTCGATCTCCGCCCTCATCGTCACCGGCCGCAACAAGGACGCCGAGGCGATGACCCACCGCCTGTCGAGCTTCCTCAGGAGCTCGCTCAACGCCGATCCGCACGAGCTCATCCCGCTCGACGCGGAGCTCGCGCTGACCGAGGAATATCTCGAGATCGAGAGCGTCCGCTTCGGCGAGCGGCTCGAGATCGCGGTCGATTGCGCCGCCGACGCCTGCTCGGCGCTGGTGCCGAGCTTCCTCGTCCAGCCGCTGGTCGAAAATGCGGTCAAGCACGGCGTCGCCCGCTCGCGCGCCCCGACCCAGATCGAGATCGGCGCCACCGTCGAGGACGGCGCGCTGTGCATCACCGTCGCCAATTGCATCACCGAGGGCGAAGACGACACGCTGCGCGGCAATCAGGGCGCCGGCGTCGGCCTCGCCAACGTCCGCCACCGCCTCCAGGCGGTGTTCGGCGAGCGCGCGACGCTGACCGCGGAGCCCGTGGACGGGCGCTTCGTCGCCACCATCTGCATCCCGGAAGTGCATCGCGCGAATTGACTTGCGCGCCCGCGTGACGGAAAGCTGGCCCGGCATCCAAGCGCCTGGGGGTAGGGTAATGCGCGTATTGTTGGTGGACGACGAGCCGCTCGCGCTCGATCGGCTCCGCACCTTTTTCGGCGACATGGAGGGCGCCGAGGTGGTCGGCACCGCCGGCGACGGCAACGAGGCGCTCGATCGGATCCGCGAGCTCACCCCCGATCTCGTCATCATGGACGTTCAGATGCCGGGCAAGAACGGCCTCGCCGCGGCCGCCGACATCGATCTCGATCCGCGCCCGGAGCTCGTCTTCGTCACCGCCCACGAACATTATGCGCCCGACGCCTTCGAGGTCGACGCCGCCGATTATCTGCTCAAGCCGGTCCGCTTCGATCGCCTCCGCCAGGCCGTCGAGCGCGCCCGCCGCCGCAAGGCGCAGCGCGCCTCGATGAGCCGCGCCGAGCAGCTCGAGGCCGAGGTCGCGCAGCTTCGCGGCAGCGGCGGCGCGGCGGCGGGCGACGACGGCTTCTGGGTCCCCGAGCGCCACGGCCAGCGCCGGGTGCCGCTGGCGGCGATCGAATGGATCGAGGCGGCGCGCGATTATGTGCTTCTGCACACCGAATTGCGCAGCCATATGCTGAGGATCACGATGTCGTCTCTCGAGGAGCGGCTGGCGGGATCGCCTTTGCTCCGGGTGCACCGCTCGGCCTTCGTTCGGCCGGATCGGGTGAGCGAGGTGAGGCGGGAGGGCCGTTCGCTGGCCCTGGTGCTCGCCGACGGCGCCGAAGTGCAGGTCGGCCCGAGCTATATCGCGGCGACGAAGGCCGCGCTGGGTCTGGAATAATTTCGGACGACCGGGGAGCGCTCGACCGTCAAGCGGTCGGAACGTCTTCCCCGGCCTCCGGGGTGCGCCACATACGGGCTTAGGCCACGATCGGCATGGAGGTGGTCGCGGCAACCAGCAGCACGCTGACGAACAGGGCTGCAACCATGGTCGAGGCGCTGCGGAACTTCTCTGCGGTCATCTCTTCTTCCTTCCCGATGCGGCGTGATTGCCGCTGACAAGGCTGTTAATTGGCCCCCGCGCCGAACGCCGCTTTGCTGCGACGATGGCCGCCCGGGTTTCGACAAAGCCGGCGCCAGGGCGACGAAGGCGGCGCTTCCGGCGACGAAACGATCACTCCCTAAAGAGTCACCCCGGCGAAAGCCGGGGCCCATGAACCGAAGAGTGAGCGGTGACATACAGCCGGGTCGATCGGCCGAATTCGGTGTTCATGGGTCCCGGCTTCCGCCGGGATGACTCCCGGGGGAACGGCTCAGACGAACACCGACCAGCCGGTCCGCTCGACCAAGGCCTCGAGCGCCGCCGCGCCGGCCGCGCTCGTGCCCGCGGCGTTCAGCGCCGGCGACCAGGCGGCGACCGCGCCATGGCCGGGCGCGACGGCGAGGATGCCGCCGCCGACTCCGCTCTTGCCGGGCAGGCCGACCCGGAAGGCGAACTCGCCGCTATTGTCGTAATGGCCGCAGAGCATCATCACGCTGTTGATCCGCCGCGAGCGATGCCAGGCGATCACCTGCTCGCCGGTCACGGGGTCGCGCCCGTCGAACGCCAGGAACAGGCCGGCCCGGGCCAGCTGCCGGCAGCTCATCGCCACCGCGCATTGCCGGAAATAGGCGCCGAGCACGGTCTCGACCCCGTTCGAAAGGACGCCGAAATTCTTCATGAACCAGGCCAAGGCGCGGTTGCGCGCGCCGGTCGCGCTCTCGGATGCCGCCACCTCCTCGTCGACCGCGACGCCCTCGTCCCGCGCCTGCGCGCGCAGGAAGGCGAGCAGCGCCTCGACCGCCGCGTCGGCGCCGCCCTCGCCGATCAAGGTGTCGGTCACCACCATCGCGCCGGGATTGATCAAGGGGTTGCGCGGCTTGCCCTGCTCGGTCTCGAGCTGGACGATCGAATTGAACGCCGAGCCCGAAGGCTCGCGCCCGACCTTCTCCCACAATTTCGGCCCGACCTTCTCCAGCGCCAGCGCCAGCGTGAACACCTTGGAGATCGACTGGATCGAGAACGCCTCGTCGCAATCCCCGGCGCTGTGGACGCGCCCGCCCTTGTCGGCGAAGGCGATGCCGAGCTTGCCCGGATCGGCCCGCGCCAGTGCCGGGATATAGTTCGCGACCTTGCCCTCGGCGCGGCGCGGCGCGGCGGCGGCCAGCACGTCGCACAGGAGATCGTCCATCGCCATGGCCCTCTTCGATCTGACGGGATAAGGCGCCGTTGACGCAACGTCGATCAGGAATTGGGCGGATTGTGGTCATTCCCGCGCGAGCGGGAAGCTGGTCGGCTCAGGACGCGCGTGCGTCGGCCTCGCGGGGGGATTGCCGCTGGGACACGACCGGCGATCTGAAGCTCGGGACCGCTCGCGAGAGACCGACGTGCCCGCGGCTGGTGCGACGGCCGCTTTCTGAGCCGGCGCCTCAAACCCGGAAGGGAGAACCAGGCGGTCAACAATGCCCCAAGCGCGACGAGGAGCCCGGTCAACAGCTTCACGCCGGTGGTGGTTCGGTCCAGCCATCGACCGATATCGTGGAACTTTTGCGCATAAGTGGTGCGCACCGGGATATTGATCGACCTACTGAGTACGGGGCTGATGACATCGCGACCGCCGCCATCCTTGTTCTTGACGGGGATATGAACAAATACGTTAATTCTCAGGCTGTGGTGTGGCGCGTCAAGAGCCGTGACGTTCCACCGCCACGTCATGCTATCGAGCAGGCCAAACTCCCGCTGAGGTCCATTCTGTCCCCCGGACGTCGGCGCGGGAACCACGCGAAAGCCGTCCCCGACTAGGACAGCGCTCATGTACCGCGACAATGGGACGCGTTGATATTCGCGAACCGCTATATCCTCCAGTAGCGCCGACCTGGCATCTGGGCGCGAGACTTCGAAATTTACCTCGACAGGATTATCCCGAAATACGGGATTCGGCGGTGCCAGACGTCCGATGCCCATCGGCATGTTGTCGACCGTCGTATTGGCATTGTCGCAATCCCCCTGGCTCCTAACGTCGAAGAGTCGCGCACAATAAATTCCGACCTCGCCAGCATCGGCCGTGCGCCGCTCCAGCGGATTTTGGGCTTGCTGCGCAGCAGCCTCTTGGTGGGACATGCCGGTGCCCAACAAAATGGCGAGGCCGAGCATGATCAGGCGCCGCATGCTATTTCCCCCTTCGCCACCGAGTCGTATCGTATTTACATCAGAAGCGATGGCGGCAAAAGTAACGCTTGAAATATAGTCCTTTCCGACTCGCGGAGTCTTATTTTTTAGCTACGAGGCGTAGCTTACGTATGATACGAGCAATTGAGGAATACATGTTCGTATCGAATCGCGCCCGAATAATTGCGCCGGGGATGCTGTAACGAGAACTGCGGTGGTCGTGTACGTCCCTGGCTCTACTGAGGAGCAGGAGCATGCGACGGAGAAGTCTGAGCAGGAGGTCGTTTCTGGCCCGCGCCGCCGGCGGCGTCGTGGCTGCCGGCGGCGCGCTAGCGACTTTCATCGAGACGGGGGCGGCCCACCCGATTTCGGACAACGATCCGGCCGATGGCGTCGGTACCGGGCGGAGTGGGGCGCGCTGGCCCTATTCGGACACCGATCAAGGGCGGTCAAGCGATGCGGTTGGCCGGGCGGGCCGGCTCGGACATTATTCGGATAATGATCGCGGCCCGGCCGCCGACCAGCGAGGGCACGGCCGCCAGATCAGTGACGGCGATTCCACGGACCGAAGCAATTACAGGCCCACCATCAGCGATGGCGACACCGGTCAATATCGCGACCCGCCGAACCGTGGGCGACGGCCGCCGCGCCGCTGACACCTCGGGAGGCACCGCGCACGCCGATGGAGTGGATGCCCCGCGAGGATTCGAACCTCGATAGACGGAGTCAGAGTTCGTAGTCTTACCGTTAGACGACGGGGCAATCTCGGAAGGGCCGCGAGATAGGGGCCGGCGCCCGAGCGGTCAAGGGCGAGCGCGCCGGCCAGGGCTGGGGGCGAAGCGCGGCGCGCGAGGTGTTTGATTGTCGCTCGCTTTCAGGCATCATCCACCATCGGGCAGAGCGGCCACGCGCCGGGTTTTGCTCGTCTTGGTTCTTTGGCTCAACCTGGGGAAATGTCATGGCGGCGCCACGGCAACAGGAACGGGAAGGAGCGAAGGCGGCGCTGGTCGCCGCCCTCGAAGACCGCTTCGGGACCGCGATGGGCGTCCGGCTGACCCTGGTGGAGAAGCTGGCGCGGAGCAGCGACGCGGCCGCGCTCGCCGCGGCCTGGCTGCTGCTCTACGGCGCCGCTGCCGGCCTGGTCGTCGGGTGGGCGAACGACTGGCGAATGCCCGAGGACGGCCATGCCAGGCTCGCCGGCATCCTCGCCTGGAACGCGCTCCATTTCGCGGTGCTGATCGCGATCACCCGCCTGCTGACTTTGCGCGTGCTCGACCTCGTCCGCCGCGACATTCTTCCCTTCGCTTCCGACGATTACGCCGCCTGCGTCGGGGCGGCGCTCGCCCGGGACAATGCAAGCCCCGTCTTCCGGCTCGCGCCCTACGCCGTCGCCGCGCTCGTCCTGGCCCCGTCGATCTGGGCGCTCCGCTCGGACATCGATCCGCTCTGGTGGGATGAGCGCCCGTTCCCGCCGGACCTGCTGTTCTGGTCAGCGACCGCCTTCTTCCTGACCTGCCTCTACATGCGGGTCGTGGTCACGATCACCTTCCCGCGCGCGTTCGCCGCCGCCCTCGATCGGGACCGGGAGCAGCTCTACCCGCTCTGCGCCGCCGAAAGTCCGCTGGTGGCGGGCCTCGCCAGGCTGAACCGCACGCTGCTCGTCTATACGGCGCTGGTCTTCCTCGTCCTGGCGACGATCCTGCTGCTGTTGCTGGTCCCCCCGCCCTTCCGCCTCGACGAGGATTCCGCCTACCTCTTCACCGTCGTTCCGCTGCTCGGTTTCTTCTCCCTCGGCTTCGGCACTTTGGTCTATCTCGGCAGCGAATCCGCCATCGCGATCACCGTGCGGCGCTTCAGCCTCGAGCGGGCGCAAAAGCTCCAGCAGGAGATCGTCCCGCTGCTCGATTCGGCCGGCGACGAGGCGGCGGCGGCGCGGCTCGAACGCCTCACCCGGCTGCACGACCGGATCGTCGCCGGCGGGCGCTACGGCAGCCGCGTCGGCACCGCGATCAGCGTCGCGCTGCCGCTGGCGCTGCCCCTGATCGGCCTGCTCGAACGGCTGTTCCGCCAGCCGGGGCCGAATTGACCGGCGGCGGCCGCTTCCGCTTCTCCCGGCCCGGCGACCGCTCCTTGCTCCGAAAACCCCTTCATGTCCAAGCGCGGCAAATCGGAGTCCGCCCTATCGTTGGACGATGGGGCAATGTCGGAAGGGCGGCCAGATAGGCAGGGCCGCTCCCCTGTCAACGCCAGGCCGCCGCCGCTCCGCAACCGCCTGAAACTCGGTTCCTCTGGCGAGGGTTGGGGTCGGGATTTGCTTCGCGTCCTTCGCGCCTTTGTGTGAAACCTTCCGACCGTGTCACACTTCCGAGGCGGGAGCCGGTCCTCGCACCCCCAAAAACCTATCCATTTCGGCGACAATTGCGCTTTCAATGCAGGAATTTTCCTGCTTTACCGCGGCTATGGAACATAGCAAGAACACCCTCGTTCCCGAAGCGGCGACCGATGAGCCCGCTTCTGCCCTCGACGCCGAAGCTGCGGCGACGTCCGCGGCCGGCGATCCGGACGCGCTCCGCTGCGTCGAGCCTTTGCTCTCCGACTGCCTCGCCGAGACCTTCCCGCCCGGCGGCCGCAAGCCGCGCCATGACGGCTTCACCGCCGAGGCGATCGCCGGCTTCCTCAGGCACCTCGCCGCCTCCGGCATCGTCGAACATGCCGCGCAAAGCGTCGGCCTCTCCGCTTCGGCCGCCTACGCCTTCCGCAACCGCCGCCAGGGCCGCGCCTTCGCCCGGATGTGGGACGCGATCCTGATCCACCGCGCCCGCGCCCGCCTCGCCGGCGAGAACCAGGCGCGCGCGATCGCCGGCTGCGTCAGCCGGCGCATCAGGGACGGCGAGGTCGTCGCCGAATATCATTATCCCGACAACCGCCTCGCCATGGCGATGCTGACCCGGCTCGACCGCCTCGCCGAACGGGAGGCGCCCAATGACGAGCATCTGCGCGCCCTCTCGGAGGATCTGGAGGACTATATCGACTGCGTCGCCGAGGGCGGCGACGCCGACGCCTTCGTCGAGGCGCGTCGGCCCACCCCGGCCGAGCCGGAACCGGCACCGCCGGACTCGGATCCCGATCTCACCACCTTGGCGACGCTTGCGGGGTGCCCGGACTATCGCGAAGTCAATCCGCGGCGGATCGAAGTGCTCGACCTCGATCCGGGCGCGCGGTGCGGATGGAGCGCCGATCAATGGGTGCGCGCCTATCGCAGCGGCTTCATGCACTGGCTCCACATCTGCAAGGCCGATGACCCGCTGTTCGACCCCGGCCCGGAGGAGCCGCTCCGCTTCGCCATCATGGCCGATGCCGCGGTCGCGGCCAGCGCATGGGATTCGAACGATCCGGCCAATCCGCTCACGCTTAGGAAGCTGGGCAAGGCCGATGAGATCGGCACGGCCGACCTCGATCCGGCCGCGATCGGCGACTGGACCGACGACCAGCTCGCCCGCGCCTGGTGCAGCGGGCTGCTGGACGGCCTGCCGCGGCGATTCTGGATCGATCTCGCCGAGGAGAACGGCCCGCCCGGCGGCGAAGCTTGAGCACCTCTTGGCATGTCTCAACTTCCTCAACTTATTTGCCCGCGCGCGGTGCCCGGGGGAGAATCCCCGATCCTTGCCGCCTCCGCCGCCCTCATGTACAACAGTGTCAGGTCAGAAGGCGGCTCCGGCCGCCCGAAACGATAAGATAAGAGAAGTCCGTTCGATGCCGCAGCAAGCCGCCCCGGCTCCGCAAGCGCCCGCTCCAGAAGCCGTTCCGGAGCTTGCCCACAATCTCCCGCACCGCAAATGGGCGCCGCGCCACACTTATGGCGCGATCGATCTCGGCACCAACAATTGCCGGCTGCTCGTCGCCCGCCCCGGCGCCGAGGGCTTCACCGTGATCGACGCCTTCTCGCGAGTCGTCCGCATGGGCGAGGGCATGGCGACCTCCGGCAAGCTCTCCGAAGCGGCGATGGACCGCGCCGTCGCCGCGCTCGCCGTCTGCGCCGAGAAACTGAAGCGCCGCCGCGTCTCCCTCGCCCGCTCGGTCGCCACCGAGGCCTGCCGGCGCGCCGTCAACGGCCGCCATTTCGTCGAGCGGGTCAGGCGCGAGACCGGCATCTGCCTCGAGATCATCAGCCCCGAGGAAGAGGCGCGGCTCGCCATGCTCGGCTGCCACCGCCTGCTCGAGCCCGGCGACGGCCCGGCCCTGATCTTCGACATCGGCGGCGGCTCGACCGAATTGGTGCTGATCGACACCGACGGCGGCGAGCCCCGCATCAAATGCTGGTGGAGCGCGCCCTGGGGCGTGGTCTCGCTGACCGAGAGCGAAGGCCGCGACTTCGCCTCGCGCGACGAGCGCCTCGCCGCCTATAGCCGGATGCGCGAGCGGGTCCGCCACGCCTTCCGCCATTTCACCGCCTTGCTGCCGGCCGACAAGGACGACATCCGGCTGATGGGGACGAGCGGCACGGTGACGACCTTGGCCAGCGTCTATCTCGCTTTGCCGAGCTACGACCGGCGCGCGGTCGACGGCCTCAAGATGCCGGCGGCGGACATGCGCGGAGTCGCCGCCACCCTGTCCGGCATGGACCATGACGAGCGCGCCACCTTCCCGTGCATCGGCCACGAGCGCGCCGATCTGGTCGTCGCCGGCTGCGCGATCCTCGAGGCGATCATGGACATCTGGCCGGCCGAGACGCTCGGAGTCGCCGACCGCGGCATCCGCGAAGGCATATTGCGCGCGCTCATGGCGAGGGACGGGCATTTGCTGTGATTGATCCTCCCCAAATCCTCCCCTCGATTTCGAGGGGAGGGGGACCATGCGAAGCATGGTGGAGGGGCCTCTTTGACTTGGAATGCCCCTCCACCGCACTTCGTGCGGTCCCCCTCCCCTGCAAAGGCAGGGGAGGATTGAGATGAGCGTGACCGGCGGCGGCCTCCGGACCCGAGTCAAGACCGCGCGCGGCCGCAAGGTCGGCTCGACTCGCTGGCTCGAGCGGCAGCTCAACGATCCCTATGTCAAGCGCGCCAAAGCGGAGGGCTATCGCTCGCGCGCCGCCTACAAATTGATCGAGCTCGACGAGCGCTTCGGCTTCCTCAAGGGCGCGGACCGAATCGTCGATCTCGGCATCGCGCCCGGCGGCTGGTCCCAGGTGGTCAGGCAGCGCCTGCCGCAGTCGACGATCGTCGGCATCGACCTCCTCCCGACCGATCCGATCGCCGGCGCGGCCATCCTCGAGATGGACTTCATGGACGATGCGGCGCCCGGCCGGCTCCGCGAAGCGCTGGGCGGCACGGCCGACCTCGTCCTCTCCGACATGGCCGCCAATACGGTCGGCCATCCGCAGACCGATCATCTGCGCACCATGGGCCTAGTCGAGGCCGCCCTCGCCTTCGCGGTGGAAGTGCTTCGGCCGGGCGGCGCCTTCGTCGCCAAGGTCCTCGCCGGCGGCGCCGATTCGGCCCTGGTCGCCGAGCTCAAGCGCCGCTTCGCGACGGTCAAGCACGCCAAGCCCCCGGCGAGCCGCAAGGGCTCGTCCGAATGGTATGTCGTGGCGCAGGGCTTCAAGGGCTAAGGCCTCCCCTCGGGGCGCAGCAGCGCCCGGATCACGGCCTCCTCGTCGGGCGGATCGGCGAACAGGCGGCGGATCGTCGCGCCCGGCCGCCGCAGCTGCGTCGCCACCATCAGATGATAGCGCCGGTAAAGGCCGCTCCGAGCGTAATCCAGCCGCGGGTCGCCGCGGCGAAGCAGCCGCCGGTTTCCCCCGATGTCGAAGTCGCCCGCTTTGGCGACCCAGTCCGCATAGCCCTCGACGAGCCAGGCCGGGTAACGAAGCTTGAGCAGTCGGCCGAACACGCGCGCCTGCATGACGTGAGCGGCCTCATGGGCGATGAAGTAGGACAAGGGGCGGGCGTCGGCGTCGGCGAGGATTCCGCCCGGCGGCACGATCCGGTTCGCGGCGATGTCGGCCTCGCGCAGATAGATGTTGCGGGTCACGAGCGTATCGGCGGAGCCGCCGAGCGCCGCGTTCCGGCTGTAGAGCCACATCCGCCAGGGCTCGTTGCAGATGAAGATCCGGAAGGTGGCGCGGGCATCGTAGAGCTCGGACGTCCTGAGGCGCCGCGCCGAATCGTCGAGCACCCGGGCCATGGCGGGATCGACCGGCCGGTCCGACCGGACGATGAACTGGCCGTGGCGCATCGAGGCGCTGAACAAGGGGTCCGGAAAGGCGAGCAGGCCCGCCGCCAGCGCCAGCACGGCGCCGAGCGCCGCGGTGGCGCGCCGCAGCCGCCTCATCGCCCGGGCCCCGGATCAGGCACCGGGCGCTTCCGGCGAGTCGCAATCCGCTCGGACGAGGAAGCAGTCGACCAGCGGTGCGGCCGCGCCGCCGCTGTGGCGATCGAGAAAGGCGGCGAGCGCGGCGCCGTCGTTGAGGTTCACGCCGGCGAAATTGTTGCTGCTTCGGATCAGCGCGGCGAGCCGGCCCGAGCCGTTCGCCGGGCTCGTCAGAACGCGCTCGATCGCGGCCCAGAAACGGGCGCCCTTGGTGTAGAATTGGGTGCGCTGGTCGCCGTCGCCGCCGGCAAAAGCGGCCTGGGCGGCGAGCAGCCCGCCCCCAATGCGCGGTTCGATGTAGAAGCGCCGGATCCAGACGAAGTCGGCCGGGTCGAGGAAGGCGCGCGCCGCCTCGATCGCGAAATGATTGGCGAGGCTCTCATTGACCCAGGCGGGCCAGGCCTGCGCGCCGGCGCCGGTGATCGAATGGAAGCCCTCGTGAGCGGCGCCGGCGCCGATCACCGCCCTCGCCTTGGCCTCGGCATCGGGGTCGCCCGCGCGCAGCACGATCTGGACTCCGATCGCGGCCCCGCCCGCGCTGCCGCCATAGCCGGGCTCGGCGCCGGGCGGCGGCGGCAGCCAGGCGAGCGCCATCTCCGACAATGTCGCGACCCCGGCCGGGACGAGATCGCGCCGCCAGCGCGCCCAGGTCGCGAGCACGGCACCGTGGATGCCGTCCAGCCACGGGAAGTCCGGGGCGTCGCCGAACACCGCCAGCCGGAAGCCGTCGCGGGAATGGACTCGCGCCGGCGTGAAGCCGACCACCGCGTAGAAGGGCGGCTCGTCGCCGGTCGGAAAGGCGTGACGCCGCTCCACCATTTGCCCGTCGCGCCGCCGCACCCGCAACGTGACGTTGCCGCCGCCGGGCGCGTCCGCCGGCCGCAGCCAGCCGTGGCGTTCGGCGAGGAACCAGAAACGGTGGCGCGCGCTCCAGCTGCTCGTCGGAACGCTGGCGTCGACGCCCCGGTCCTGATCGGCGAGACGGACTCGCCAGCGGAGCGCCGCGCAGCCGGCGGGGATTGTCCATCGCCCCGCTACGGCCGGCAGCGCGGTCTCGCCGCAGCGCGGCGCGGCAATCGCCGCGGCATCGCCGCCCCGGGCAGCGACCAGCACCGCGCCGGACGGCGGCCGCCGAAGCTCGAACTCGGCGACCCCCGGCTCCGCCTCGGACAAGGCGACATGATAGGAAAGGCCGGACTGGGGAGCTGCCGCGCCCGGCAGCAGCAGGCCGGCAGCAGCAAGCAATCCTGCCGTCCACCGCCGCATCCCCGGGTCCCCCTATCCGCTCGCGCGCGCCGCCGCGATCGCTTGCTTGAGCGATTCATAGCCGACCGCGCCCTGGAGGACTTGGTCGCCGATCACGAAGGTCGGCGTGCCGCTGGCGCCGATCGCTCGGGCGAGCTCGATGTTGCGGCTGAGTTCGGCGCGGCTCTCGGCGGTCGGCTCGGGCGCCTGCAGGCCGACCTCGCCCTGCGCCTGCGCGATCACCGTCTCGGTCGGCCGGCCGAGCGCGAACATCCGGTCGTGGAACTGGCGGAAGCGGCCCTGGCGCGCGGCGGCGAGGCTGACATGAGCCGCCGCCTCGCTGCCGGGGCCGAGCACCGGCAGCTCGCGCCAGACCACCTTGAGACGCGGATCTTCCCGCAGCAGCCGCTCGACGTCCGGGTTCGAGGCCCGGCAATAGCCGCAGGCATAATCGAAGAACTCGACCAGCACGACGTCGCCGTCGGCGGCGCCCGCCCAGGCGCCGTGATAGGGCGTCTCGAGGACGGCGCGATGCTGGTCGACCGCGGCCGAGGCCTGGCGCTGCTGCATCCGCTCCATCGCCTGCGGCAATATCTCGCCATGGTCGAGGATATAGTCGCGCACGATCTTTTCGGTCGCGGCGCGGTCGGGGGCGCGAAAGCCGTAAAAGGCGGCCACGCCCAGCGCGCCGACGAGCAGGCCGGCAAAAGCGGCGGTCAGGCTCGTTTTCCAGCCGCCCGCCCCCGCCGCCGCGCGCGCCATCTAGCGGTTCCGCCGCCGCCGCTGCTCGACCGCGCTTCGCGATACCATCGCGATGTCCTGAGCGCGCAGCCAGTCGGGCGTGCCGACCTGGATGCCCATCAGCGCCCGCTCGGCATTGGGCAAAGCGAGCTGAGGCTGGCCCTGGAGGTTGTAGCGCTCGGCGGTGGCGAGCGCCGCGCGGGCCTCGTCGCCCTCGCGGTCGTAGACAATGCCGAGTTGGTACCAGGCGAAGGGATTGTCGTTGTCGCGAGCGACCGCGAGCCGCAGCACCCGTTTCGCCTCCTCGAAATTGGCCGCGTCCTCGGTCGCGATCAGGGCATGGCCGAACAAGGCGGCGATCAGTGGCTGATCGGGGACCAAAGTCACCGCCTGCCGAAGCGCCTCGAGCGCCTCGCGCGGCCGCCCCGATTCGAGCAGCACCTGCCCCTTGAGCTCGAGGAAATAGGGGTCGTGCGGATGTGCCCGGAGCAGAGCGTCGACCTCGGCTATCGCCTGCTCGGGATGGGCGGTGCGGTGATAGGCGTAGGCGCGCGCATAGCGGGCGGGGATGGTGACATCCCGCTCGGGATAACGGGTCAGCACCCGGCGCGGGTCGTCGGCGAAGCCGGCGAGCTTGGCGCGGACGCGCTGGAAGCGCTCCTCGAGCGCCGGCTCGGTCGGCCGCGCCCAGGCCGGATCGGCCTCGTAGACATTCTCCAACCGGGCGATGCGCTCCGCGTTCATCGGGTGGGTGCGCGCGTAGCCATTGTCCTGCGGGATGGCGAGCCGGAACTCCTGGTTCTGGAGGCGGCGGAAGAAGGCGAGCGAGCCGCGGCCGCTGATCCCCGCGCCGCGCAGATAGGCGGCGCCGGCCTGGTCGGCGCTGTTCTCCTGGATTCGGCTGAAGGCGAGGAAGCGGCCCATCGCCGCCTGCTGGCCGGCGGCGAGCACGCCCATGCCGGCCTCGCCCGCCCCGGCCGCCATCGCCGCCGCGCCGAGGATCAGCGACAGGATCATGATCCCGGTCGCCTGCTGAACGCCCTCGTTCATGCGGACGATATGGCCACCGGTGACGTGGCCGAGCTCGTGCGCGATCACGCCCTGGACCTCGTTGGCATTGTCGGCGGCGGTGATCAGGCCCGAATGCAGATAGACGATCTGCCCGCCGGCGACGAAGGCGTTGATCTCCTGATCGTGGATCAGGACGATGCGGACATTCTCGGGCTGAAGCCCGGCCGCCTCGATCAGCGGCCGCGACATCTCGCGCAGCAGGACCTCGGTCTCGGCGTCGCGCAGGATCGACTGGGCCGCCGCCGGCTGGGCCAGCGACGCGAAGCTCAAGGCGATCAGCATCACCAGCCGGACCAGAAAAGTCCCGCGCCGGCAGATCGGTGGAGAAACCTCAGCCATTGCTACGCGCTATCCCTCTCGCCGCATGAACCGCGGATGAAATCCGGCGGAGACGCGCCGGCCGCGGCCCCTCTCGACCCATTGTCGTCAGGCGCCAAAGGTGCGTTGCCACCAGCCCGAGCGGCGCGGCCCGGTTTCGTCGTCCGCCTCGCCGGCCTCGGCAGGGGTCGGGGCCGCTTCGGCTTCGGCCGCCTTCTTGCTTCGGCGACGCTTGGGCGCCGGACCGCTGTCGTTGGCGGCGGCGGGCGGCGGCGTCTCCTCGGCAACCGGTTCGGCGATCGGCTCGGCAGCCGGGGCCGCTTCCGCCTCGGCCTTCTTGCGCCTGCCGCCGCGCTTGGGCTTCGCCGGCTCCGCCTGCTCCGCTTCCTCGATCGCCTCGATCACCGCTGGCGCCTCGGCCGCTTCCTTGGGGGCGGGCGCCGCGTCCGGCTCGGCCTTGCGGGCGCGCGGGCGCTTTCTGGCGCGCTTCGGCTTTTCCTCCTCAGCGGCGACGGGCACTTCCTCGGCGGGCGCCTCCTCGATCGCCTGCTCCTCGCCGGCGGGCTGCTCCTCGCCCTCAGGCCGGTCGCGCCGGCGGCCGCCACGACGGCCGCGGCGGCGGCGGCGGCGACGGCTGTCGTCGCGCTCCTCGCGCTCCGGACGGGATTCCCGGCCTTCGTCCCCGGCGGCTTCTTCTTCCTCGACTTCCTCGTCTTCCTCTTCGGCCTCGTCCTCGTCCTCCTCCTCTTCGGCAATCGGCTCGTCCTCGTCCTCGTCCGGCTCGGCGGCGGGGACGAAGCGCGGCCGCTCGGCCGGCGGCGGGCCGTGCGATTCGGCGCTCATCCGGGCGCCTTCGAAACTGTCGTCGATCAGGACCTCGATGACGACTCCGTAGCGCTCCTCGACCTCGGCGATCTCGGCGCGCTTCTTGTTGAGCAGATAGACCGCCGCCTCGCGCCCGGCGCGAAGCACGATCCGCGAGCCGCGGCCGCGCGCGGCCTCGTCCTCGAGCATCCGGAGCGCCGACAGCCCCGCCGACGAGGCGGTCCGCATCAGCCCGGTGCCGTCGCAATGCGGGCACGGCCGAGTCGACGCCTCGAGCACGCCGGTGCGCAGCCGCTGGCGGCTCATCTCCATCAGCCCGAAGGAGGAAATCCGGCCGACCTGGATTCGGGCGCGGTCGTTCTTCAGCGCCTCCTTCATCGCCTTCTCGACCTTGCGGATATGACCGTTCGATTCCATGTCGATGAAGTCGATCACGACCAGCCCCGCCATGTCGCGCAGCCGGAGCTGGCGCGCGATCTCGTGCGCCGCCTCGATATTGGTGGCGTAGGCGGTCTGCTCGATATTGTGCTCGCGGGTCGAGCGGCCCGAATTGATGTCGATCGAGACCAGAGCCTCGGTCGGGTTGATCACGATATAGCCGCCCGATTTCAGCTGAACGAGCGGCTGATACATGGCCGAAAGCTCGTCCTCGACCCCGTAGCGCTGGAACAGGGGCACCGGATCGGCATATTGCTTCACCCGCCTAACGTGGCTCGGCATCAGCAATTTCATGAAGTGCCTGGCGTCGCGATAGCCCTCGTCGCCCTCGACGATCACCTCGTCGATGTCGCGATTGTAGATGTCGCGGATCGCCCGTTTGACGAGGTCGCTGTCCTGATAGACCAAAGCCGGGGCGGAGCTCTTCAGAGTCTTCTCGCGAATCTCGTCCCAGAGCCGGGCGAGATAGTCGAAGTCGCGCTTGATCTCGGTCTTGGTTCGGCTGAGGCCGGCGGTGCGCACGATCAGCCCCATGCTGGCCGGCAGGTTGAGGTCGGCCATGATCTGCTTGAGCCGCTTGCGGTCGGGGCCGTTGGAGATTTTGCGGCTGATGCCGCCGCCGTGCGAGGTGTTGGGCATCAGCACGCAATAGCGCCCGGCCAGGCTCAAATAGGTGGTGAGCGCCGCGCCCTTGTTGCCGCGCTCTTCCTTGACGACCTGGACGAGAAGCACCTGGCGGCGCCGGATGACGTCCTGGATCTTGTAGCGGCGCCTGAGGTTCTGGCGCTTGCGGCGCAGAGTTTCGGCGGCGCTCTCCTCGGACGCGCTCTCGGCCTCTTCGGGCGGCGCCGGCTCGGCTTCGTCGTCATGCTCGGCCGACATCGGCTCGTCGTCGACCTCGACGACGCCGCCGCCTTGATCCCCGCCATCCTCCTCGGCCGCGCGCAGCCGCGCCTCCTCCTCGGCATGCTCGGCTTCCTCGCGGAGCAGCGCCTCGCGATCCTCCCTCGGGATCTGGTAATAATCGGGGTGGATTTCGGAGAAAGCGAGGAAGCCGTGGCGGTTGCCGCCATAATCGACGAACGCCGCCTGAAGCGACGGCTCGACCCTGGTCACCTTGGCGAGATAGATATTCCCCTTGAGCTGCTTGTGCTCGGCGGACTCGAAATCAAATTCCTCGATCCGATTTCCCTTGAGCACGGCCACCCGGGTCTCCTCCTGGTGGCGCGCGTCGATCAGCATGCGCATTGTCATTAAAGTCTCTCCACGCGCGCACCCTCGCCCTCAAGGCGGGACAGTGCAGGCGCTCGAATATGGACGGCCGCGCGGCGAAACGGGCTCGCGCGTCATAGGTCCGGGTTGAAAGATGAAGTGTCGTGTCTGCTGCCTGGGGCAGGCCGGTCGCGAAAGCCGGCCGCGCTCCGCCAAGCACGCCGTCACCCAATGGGCGGCGCGTCAGCCTGGGGGAAAAATGCCACATACAGCGTCAACCTAGAGAGCCGGCATGGCATGCCGGCGAAATTCCATCGCGCCGCTGTGGCGCGATAGGGTCAGCTAGCACCCCAGGCGTTGAGCGGCAACCATCGCGGTCATTTTTCCGCCCGTCATCCCGCGCCGTTTTTGCTGGACCGGACCGGGCGGCGCGCGGCAAGCTGCGGCGATGAACTGGCTGCTGCCGCTCCTGCTGGCGATTTTCGGCGCCAACCTCGTCGCCGGCCCGGGGCCGGAGGGCGGCATCGAGGGCGGAGTCACCATCGCGCTCGACCCGCTCGCCGAAGACTCGCGCGGCCCGCTGCCGCGCGTCACTCCGGCGCGCGGCGCCAACCCGCCGCTCGTCGTCATCGACCCCGGCCATGGCGGCCGCGATCCCGGCGCCGCCTCGCCCTTCGTGCCCGAGCGCGAGAAGGACATCACGCTGGCGCTGGGCCTCGCCATCCGCGACGCGCTCGCCGCGACCGGCCGGGTGCGCGTCGCCATGACCCGCGAAGGCGATGCCTATCTCGGCCTCGACGAGCGCTACGAGGTCGCGCGCCGGCTCGAGGCCGACCTGTTCATCTCGATCCACGCCGACGCGGCGCCGCTCAACGACGCCGCGCATGGCGCCACCGTCTACACCCTCTCCGAGGTCGCCTCGGATCGCCAGGCCGCCTTGCTCGCCGCCCGCGAGAACGCCGCCGACCGGATCGCCGGCGCCCGCCTGAGCCGCGACGCCAACGTCAACATGATCCTGATCGATCTCGCCCAGCGCGAGAGCATGAACGTCTCGGCCGATTTCGCCCGCCTGCTTCATCGCGAGGGCGCGCCGGTCTTCCCGTTCCGCCCCGCCTGGCATCGCTTCGCCGCCTTCATCGTGCTGAAGGCCCCCGACATCCCCTCGATCCTGTTCGAATCGGGCTATCTCACCAACCAGGTCGACGCCGCCTACATCAGCTCGCCCGAGGGCCGCCGCCAGATCGCCACCGGCATGCAGCGCGCGATCGAGGCCCATTTCGCGCCGCGGCTCGTGCTGGGGCGGACGGGATGATCCGATAAACAGGGGTGAGGCGGCAGGATCATCGATCCGCGACCGGCAGTCAACGCGGCGCCGTGCCCCGCGCTTCGCCGGCAGCCGCGATCACCGCGCCGCCTCCCGTGCCCGTGCCTCCTCGACCATGCGCTCGACGCTGCGCAGCAAAGCGGGCGCGTCGTAGACGATGCCGTCCTTGATCGTCCAGCGCACCCCGCCGACCCGCTCGACCTGCTGGGTCTCAGGGTTCAGCCGCATATGGCCGGTGCCGTAGAGCAGCTTGAGATTGTCGAGCGGGTTGCCGGGCACGATCACCAGGTCGGCGAGCATGCCCGGCCGGACCAGCCCGAATTGCGGCTCCTCCCCGCGCGGCGCGTCGAGCTCGCGGGCGCCGTTGATCGTCGCCGCCTGGATCACCTCCAAGGGCGCGAAGCCCGCCTCCTGCAGCATCTCGAGCTCCTGGATGTAGGAGAAGCCCCAGGTCTGGTAGATATAGCCCGGGTCCGAGCCGACCGTGACCCGCCCGCCCATATTCTTGTAATCGTTCACCAGCCGCATGAACGGCCCGTAGAAGCGCCGCCAGGCCACTTCGTCGGCGGTCGTCCAGTCCCAGAAATAGGAGCCATGATGGACCCGGCTCGGCTCGAAGAAGCGTTGCAGCGAGGGCAGGGTGTAGCGCTCGTGCCAATCGGCGTTGCGCGCCCGCATCACGTCGCGCCCGGCCGAATAGATGTTGAACGTCGGGCTGAAGGTGACGCCGCGGTCCAGCTGCCGCTCGAGATAGGCGCGCCATTCCGGCCCGCCCGGCTCGACGATCTGGTCGGCGAGCCGGGCCACCTGGGCGAAGCGCCACTGCTCGTCGAACATGTTGTAGTCGTTCGGGTAAGCGGGCAGCCGCCGGTCGCGGAGCAGCGCTTCGAAATGGCCGTAGAAATGGGTGACGGCCCTCGAGCCCCATCTCGCCGGCGGTGTCGGCATTGATCTCGGCGACGCCGCCCTGCCCCAGATGCGCGACCGTGCCGAGCCTGAGGCGCCGCGCCTCCTCGATCGCCGCTCGGGTGATCGCCGGCGGATCGTTGAAGAACTTGACGCCGTCATAGCCCTGGGCCGCCGCCCAGCGCACCCAGGCCCGCGCCTGCTCCGGCGTCGCGACGTCGCCGCCGCTCCAGCCGTCGCCGAGCGCCATGTAGGCGAACAGCCGCGGCGCCACGATCGTGTTGTCGCGGCTGCGCTGCCGGTCGGAGAGCGACATGTTGTTCGGACCGAAATAGAGCGAGACGCCGCGCACCGTGGTGACGCCGTGGGCGAGCCACAGCCGGTAGCCGTAGGTCGCGTTCGGCGCCTTGTCCGGATCGCCATTGTGGCCGTGAGTGTCGACGAAGCCGGGCAGGACGTACATGCCGGCCGCGTCGATCTCGCGGTCGGCGCCGCGCGGCGGCGCGGTCCGCCGCGGAGCGGCAACCCGGGCGTGCCGGCGCCGTTGACGCTCTCGATCCGGTTGCCGGCGATGACGATGTCGACCGGCCCGCGCGGCGGCGCGCCCGAGCCGTCGATCAGCATCGCGCCGCGGATCACCAGCCGCCGGAACGGCCCCTCGCCCTCGCCCGGCTGGCGGTCGGGCACTCGCTCCATCCGCGCCGGCGCGTCCTGCGCGTTGAGCGCCGGCACGGCGGCAACCGCCGCGGCCAGGGCCGAGGCGGCGAGAGCCAGTTTCACGAAACCCATGCGATCCCCCTTTTTCCCGGCCGCCCCGAAGGTTAAGCCCGTCCTACAGGCGCATTCATGGCCTATTCAATGCTTTGCGCCTATCGCCCTTGCCAACCTTTCCCGAAAAGCCGAGTTTTTGAAGTGATGCGTGTCCTTGTCCTGCTTGCCGCCGCCATCGGCCTCGCCGCGCCCGTCGCGGCGGTCGACGCGCAGGGCCGCGGCCTGGAGCGGGGCCGCGAGCAGGACAATGCCTATCGCGCGATGCAGCAGGGCCAGATCCTGCCGTTGCCGGAGATCCGCGCCCGAATCCGCGTTCCCGGCGCGACCTTCATCGGCGCCGAGTTCGACGGCCGCGTCTACCGGCTCAAATATATGCGCGGCTCGGACGTCATCTGGATCGACGTCGACGCGCAGACCGGCCGGATCCTCGCCCGAATGGGCGAATGACGCGCGAAGTGGCGCTGGCCTTTTCGCCCTGCTATTCCCATATCGCCGATGAAACAATTTCCCGGGCGCCCGGTTGAGCGTCCGCGTGAGAGGCATGAGGGGAAAGACATGCGGGTCCTGATCGTCGAGGACGAACCCAATCTGGGGCGGCAGCTCGGGCGACGCTCGAAGGGGCGGGCTATGCCATCGATCTCGCCACCGACGGCGAGGACGGCCATTATCTCGGCTCGACCGAAACCTATGACGCGATCATCCTCGATCTCGGCCTGCCCGAGGTGGACGGCCTCACCGTGCTCGACCGCTGGCGCAAGGAAGGGATCAAGGTCCCGGTCCTGGTCCTCACCGCGCGCGACAGCTGGTCGGACAAGGTCGCCGGTCTCGACGCCGGCGCCGACGATTATCTCGCCAAGCCGTTCCAGACCGAGGAATTGATCGCCCGGCTGCGCGCCCTGATCCGCCGCGCCTCGGGCAATGCCAGCTCCGAGCTGACCGCCGGCGACGTCCGCCTCGACACGCGGTCGGGCAAGGTCACGCTCGACGGCGAGCCGGTCAAGCTGACCGCGCAGGAGTATAAATTGCTCTCCTATCTGATGCACCACAAGGGCAAGGTGGTCAGCCGCACCGAGCTGATCGAGCATATTTACGACCAGGATTTCGACCGCGATTCGAACACGATCGAGGTCTTCGTCACCCGCATCCGCAAGAAGCTCGGCCCCGACGTCATCACCACCATCCGCGGCCTCGGCTACAGCCTCGAGGATCCGCGGGGATGAGGCGCATGCGAGCCCGGTTCATCGCCGAAGCTCAAGGCGGACGCCGGCCTTTGGATCCGCTCGCGGGAGTGACGCCGAGTGAAATTTCCCCGCCTCTCCCTGCGCCGCTTCTGGGCGCGCCGCGCGGCCAAACCGCGCTCGGGCTCGCTGACCCGGCGGATGATCGGCATCGCCGCGCTCTGGATCATGCTCCTGCTCGGCCTCGGCGGCTTCACCCTCGACCGCGTCCTCACCTCGGCGATCACCAGCAATTTCGATTCCCAGCTCGATTATGTGCTGACCGCGATGATCGCCTCCTCGGAGATCGGCCCGGAAGGCGAGGTGCTGTTCAACCGCGCCGCTCGCCGACCAGCGCTTCCTCGAGCCTTATTCGGGCCTCTATTACCAGATTTCCGGCGACGGCTTCGATCCCTTCCCGTCGCGCTCGCTCTGGGACCGGCGGCTCGACGTCGGCCAGCGCCACGCCGACGACGAAGCCCATTATTACGACAGCGACGAATTCCCGATGGAGAAGCTGCGGATCATCGAGCGCGACGTCCGCCTGCCCGGCTCGCCGGTGCGCTGGCGCTTCCAGGTCGCGCAGAGCCGCGACCTGATCGACGACCAGATCGGCGTTCTTCGCCGGACGATGGTGCGCTCGTTCGGCATCCTCGGCCTCGGCCTGATCGTGCTCGCCGCCTTGCAGGCGATTTACGGCCTGTGGCCGCTCGGCGAGTCCGCCGCGCCATCGCCGCGATCCGCTCGGGCCAGAAGTCGCGGATCGAGGAAAGGCTGCCGCGCGAGATCGAGCCGCTGACCGAGGAGTTGAACGCCCTGCTCGAGCATAATGAGACCCAGGCCGAGGAGGCGCGCCGCCACGCCGGCAACCTCGCCCACGCGCTGAAGACGCCGCTGACCGTCATCACCAACGCCGCCACCGCGCGCAGCCCCGACCTCGCCGACACCGTCTGCCGCGAGGCGACGACGATGCGCCGCCAGGTCGATCACCATCTCGCCCGCGCCCGCGCCGTCGGCCGCCGCTCCAGCGCCCATGCCCGCGCGCCGGTCTGGCCCTCGCTGGAAGCGGTCGAGCGCGCCGTCACCCGGCTCTACGAGAACGTCACCGTCGATCTCGCCGGCCACAAGCAGGCCGCGGTCCGGGTCGAGCGCCAGGATCTCGACGAGATGCTCGGCAATCTGATCGAGAATGCCGCCAAATACGGCGATGGCCGAGTCTTCGTGACGGTGAAGACGACGCCCGACTGCGTCGAGATCGAGGTCGAGGACGACGGCGCCGGCATCCCCGAGGCCGAGCGCGCCTCGATCTTCGACCGCGGCGCCCGGCTCGACACCGACAAGCCCGGCACCGGCCTCGGCCTCGCCATCGTCCGCGACGTCGCCCAGATCTACGGCGGCTCGATCCATCTCGAGGAAAGCGAGGATCTGGGCGGCCTGCTGGCCCGGCTCAGGTTGCCGCTGGCGGGGTGAGCCACCCCTTATAGTGGACGAGCGGGCCGACCAGAGGCAGCGCGATCGGAACGTCGAAATGGAAGCGGCCGTCCGCTTCATATTCGCGGGCCACCCCGAGCGGCAGCAGGAAGCGCGGCATCGGCACGCGGGCCGATCCACCAGCGCCGGAACGGCATGGAGAGGCCGTCGGGCTCGTGCTTCAGCGCCATCGCGAAGCGGATCGGCTCCGAACCGCTCGACCAGCAGCGCGCCGTCGCTGCGAGAGCCGGCTTTCGAAGCAGGCGCCGCCGAAATCGCGCCGCCAGGTCTCGACGCTGCCTTCCTCGCGCATCCAGACCGAGACCGGCACCTCGTTGCCTTCGCGGCGGGAAGCCCATCGACCCAGCCGATCAGCCGCGCGAGGAGGCCGCGGCCGCGCACCACCTCGGCCATGCCGGACGCGGCGAGATCGGCATTGACCAGGTGAAGGGCGCGGACCGCCGGCCGCAGCCGCGCGAAATCCGCGCCCATGATCCGCGCGTAGAGCGGCTGCGGCCGGCTTTCCTCGACGGCGGCGGTGAACGCGAACGGCGCGAACGCCCGCTCGTAATCCGCCAAAGCGAGGCTGCCCGGCGGCGCTGCGCGCGCCCGGCGGCAGGCCGGCGGCGAGCTTTTCGGCGAGCAGCGGCACGGCGAGCGCTGGGATCCACGAGCCCGTCGCCTCGCTCGGCGACGATCGTCCACTCGCGCCGCACCGCCTCCCCGCCTTGCCAGCCGCTGACCGCGACCCGCATCGCCGAGCGGTCGCCGCCGATCCGCGCCCAGCATCCGCTGCAGCCACGCGCCGAGCCTGCTCAAGTCCCGCAGGCTCGCCAGCCAGCGCCAGCGCACCGGCCAGCTCAGCAGCCAGAGCAGCAGATTTTCCGCCTCGAACTCGGTGCCGGCGCGGAACCGTACCGCCGGCCGGCCCGGATAGCGTTCGGGAAGCAGCGACAGATCGGGCACGTCGCAGAGCGCCACCCTCTTCCGCAACGGCCGCCGGCCCGCGACCGCGAAGCGCACCTTGCCGATCTCCTGCCAGCCATAGCCCCGCCGCCAGGCGCCGCCGCGCCACAGCCGCAGCGGCCGGCCGACATAAGAGAGGATGGCGCGGACCGTCGAGCCGCCGCTGGTCGCCCGGTTGCCGACGGTCAGGGCCATGTCGATCGCGCTGACCCGGTCGAGCCCGGCGGCGAGCCGGTCGCAGACCGCGGCGCTCAGCGCCGGCAGGCTGCTCGCGCCCGAGATTATCGTCACCCCGGCCGCAATCGCCGCCAAGTCGAGCCGAGCGATCCCGCAGACGAAGTCGCGCCCGTCGGCGAGGTCGAGATAGTGGCAGCCGGCGGCGATGCAGGCTTCGGGCAGGCGATAGTCGCTGTCTTGGAACGGCCCGGCCGCGTCGACCACCAGCCAGGGCGCCTCGCCGCCCAGCCCGTCCCTGCGGTCGAGCGCCAGCGGGCGAAGCGCGAGGCCCGGATGGCGGTCGCAAAAGGCTTGCGCCTTGGCCGCGCTTCGCCCCGCGACTGCGACCGCGAAGCCGGCGTTGGCGAGCAGCAAAGCGGCCCGGCCGCCGAAGCCGCCATAGCCGCCGAGGACGAGCACCTCCTTCACGTCTCCTTGTCGCGTGCTCTCTTTGCCTGCGCAAGCTCGGCGTCGGCGGCCTTCCGTCGCCCGGATTAAGGTTGATGGCTGCGGACCGGAGGCACCGGGACGATCGCCTCGGGCCGGACTTGGGGCTGTGGCGCCGCGGCGGGCTTGGCGGGTGCGGCACCTGCGGCCGCTGGCGCGACTGCTCCAGGAGCCGGCGCGCCGGGCTGCGCCGATGATCGGGCCGTCTCCTGGTCGATCTGCCGCGTCTGCGCGCCCACCGAGACGTTGACCAGGCGCCGCATGCCGGTGAACGAGCATATGCCGGCATAGCGTTCGATCACCGATCGGGCGGCGGGGTATGAAATGGCGAGATGATCGGTACGCATCGCCTCGGCCCGATAGGCGTCCTGGGCCGACTGAGCGAGCGCCCGCACATTTTCGAGATCCGCGGCGACAAGGAACGAATTGTCCATATTCTGGAAGGTCGAATTGACCGCGCCGAAGCCGGCATTGACGATGCCCAAAGCTGTCTCGCCGGCGGCCGAAAGACTGAGGACAGTGCCGACGAGGCTATCCACGGATGTGAATGCATTACGGGCGAACCGCCGTTTGAGCCGAGCCTGCGAAGCGATCACGAAAAAGCGCTGACAGTAAATATCCGAGAGTCCGAAGCCGGCTTCCAGGTATCGGCGGATCTTAACGGGGTCCGATCCTTCGACATAGGTTGTGCAGGCGCGGGTGTCGGCGGCGCCGTTCGCGGGGTCAGCACCGTTGCGCACCTCATCTTCGCCCTGCCCGTGCTGGGGCAGACCTTGCGACAAGGTCGGTCTGAAATAGCCCGTCCCCACTCCATCATGACACTGCCCGTCAGGTGCGAGATTAATGAACGCCTCTCTGAGGGCATTTATATAGGCGATCTCATCGAGTTCGGCTCGGCGGCTGCCAGGCCTCGACATCCGGACGCAGGCGCTCTGGATTCACGCATCCCGAGAGAAAAATCGCACAGATAAGAGATGTATACCGCATTGCGATCCTCCGTTCATATATAAGGTGAACGTTACGGTACGCCAAAGCTACTACCGGAAAGTAGCGCATGTTTGCTTATGGAGGTTGTTAGAAGATGAGAGAATTAGTTAGAAGATGAGACGAGTCTGTAACTCTTCGATAGATCGTCAAACTACTCGACGAATCGACAAAGATGTTCCGTGCTTCGATGAAACGCATGAGCGACGGCCATGGCCGTCGACGACGGGCACCTCCCTCACAGCAGCCGGTCGCGCAAGGCGGGATCGGCGAGCCCGCAGGCCGGCCTGCGCCCGAACAGCCGGTAGCGGTGGCGGGCGATGAGGTCGTAGCCGGAGTCGCGCAGTCGTCGCGGCACGAGCCGGAGCAGCCGCGTCGCCCGCCACGGCCAAGGCAGCAGCCCGGCCATCGCGATCAGAGCGTCGCTGCGCTGGTGGAACCGGCCCTCGATCAGCACCAGATAGGTGTCGAAGCGATCCGTCGGCAGGCCGAGATGGCGGTAGAGCGCCTGGCCGAGCGGCTGCTGCGCCGACGCCATCCGGAACCGCCCGGCCCGGTCGGCGCGCGCCACCACCCGCATCGAGCGCGAGCAGAACACGCAATCGCCGTCGAACACGATCAGCGGCCGGGCGTCGTCGAACGCCGGCACGTCCGGATCGTCGCGATAGGCGTAAGGCGCCGGCTTCACATTCTCCCCCTTGCGGCGCTCGTCTTCGCGCCGCCGGGCACGGCGCGCAAGCCCGGCCCTTGCCTTTGCCGCCGCCCCGGCGCACATCGCCGCTGCCATGAGCGCCACCGTCCATTCCGCTGCGGCCCGGCCCGCGCGCCGTCGCTCGATCCGATGATCCAGCTCGTCGCGGCCGATCTCAACCATGTCAACGCGGTCATCCTCGAGCGGATGCAGAGCGACGTCGCGCTGATCCCCGAGCTCGCCGGCCACCTGATCGCCGGCGGCGGCAAGCGGATGCGGCCGATGCTGACCCTCGCCTGCGCGCGGCTGCTCGATTATTCGGGCACGCGCCATCACAAGCTCGCCGCCGCGGTCGAGTTCATCCACACCGCGACCCTGCTCCACGACGACGTCGTCGACGGCTCGGGCCTGAGGCGCGGCAAGCGCACCGCCAACATCATCTGGGGCAATCCGGCCAGCGTGCTGGTCGGCGATTTCCTGTTCTCGCGCAGCTTCGAGCTGATGGTCGAGGACGGCAGCCTCAAGGTGCTGCAGGATCCTGTCGCGCGCCTCGGCGGTGATCGCCGAGGGCGAGGTCGACCAGCTGACCGCGCAGCGCCGGGTCGAGACCAGCGAGGATCAGTATCTCGACATCATCGCGGCCAAGACCGCGGCCTTGTTCGCCGCCGCCTGCCGGATCGCCGCCGTGGTCGCCGAGCGCGAGCGAGGCGGAGGAGGAGGCGCTCGACGCCTATGGCCGCAACCTCGGCATCGCCTTCCAGCTGGTCGACGACGCGATCGACTATGCCTCGGACGCGGCGACCATGGGCAAGGGCGTCGGCGACGACTTCCGCGACGGCAAGGTGACGCTGCCCGTGATCCTCGCCTACGCGCGCGGCTCGCGACGAGGACCGCGGCTTCTGGCGCGACGCGATGGCCGGCCGCCGCGCCGCCGACGAGGACCTCGCCCAGGCGATCCGGCCTGCTCCGCGGCTCGGGCGCGCTCGACGACACGATCGAGCGCGCCCGCCATTACGGCCAGCGCGCGATCGACGCGCTCGGCCCGTTCCCGGCCGGCCGCGCCAAGGCGGCGCTCGTCGAGGCGGTCGAGTTCGCGATCGACCGCGCCTTCTAGATGAAGCGTTTCAAGGCCAGGATTCCGTTCCGGAGCGGGCTCGATCCGGTCGGCCCGTTCCATCCCTATCTCGTCTATGCGGCGGTGCTTCTGATCGACCTCATCGGCCTCCTCCTGATCCTCGCCGTGTTGGTCTGGATCGGCGACACCGCCGAGGATTTGCTCTGGCCCGGCGGCCACGAATGGGTGGATTTCTAGACCTTCCCATCCACGCCGTCCTGCCGGACCTGCTCGCCGCGCTGCGCGACGCACCCAATGCGGTGCTGGTCGCGCCGCCCGGCGCCGGCAAGACCACGGCGGTCGCGCCCGGCCTTGCTCGGCGAGCCCTGGTGCGCGGGCGAGATACTGCTGCTCTCGCCGCGCCGGCTCGCCGCGCGCGCCGCCGCCGAGCGGATGGCGGAGCTGGCGGGCGAAGCGGTCGGCGGGACGATCGGCTATGCGACCCGGCTCGACACGCAAGCGCTCGGCGCGGACCCGGATCACCGTCCTCACCGAAGGCATCTTCCTCAAGCGCATCCAGGCCGATCCCGAGCTCGCCGGCGTTTCGGCGGTGCTGTTCGACGAGGTCCACGAGCGCAGCCTCGACAGCGATTTCGGCCTCGCGCTCGCGCTCGACGCCCAGGCCGCGCTTGCGCCCCGATCTGCGCCTCATCGCCATGTCGGCGACGCTCGACGGCGCCCGCTTCGCGGCGCTTGATGGGCGGCGCGCCGGTGATCGAAAGCGAGGGCCGCAGCCACGCCGATCGACCTCATCCATCTCGGCCGCGCCGCGGAGAAGCGGATCGAGGACGAGATGGCCGCCGCGATCCGCCGCGCGCTGGCCGAGAGCGAGGGCGGCCTGCTCGCCTTCCTGCCCGGCGTCGCCGAGATCGAGCGCACCGCCGAGCGGCTCGAGCGCCTGCCCGCCGACGTCGACCTCCACCGCCTGCACGGCAGCCTCGATCCCGCCGCCCAGCGCGCCGCGATCGCGCCGTCGCCGCCGGGCCGGCGCAAGCTCGTCCTCGCCACCTCGATCGCCGAGACCAGCCTCACCCTCGACGGCGTCCGCATCGTCGTCGATTCGGGCCTCGCCCGCCGGCCGCGCTACGACCGCGCCGCCGGCCTCACCCGCCTGGTCACCGAGCGCGCCAGCCAGGCCGCGGTCGACCCAGCGCGCCGGCCGCGCCGGCCGCCAGGGGCCGGGGCGGGTCTACCGCCTCTGGGAGGAAGCGGCGACGCAGAGCCTGCCGCGCTTCGACCCGCCCGAAATCCTCGAGGCCGACCTTTCCGCCCTGCTGCTCGATTGCGCGCATCTGGGGCGTCGCCGATCCGCGCGCGCTTGCGCTGGCTCGATCCGCCGCCCGCCGCCGCGATCGACGAGGCGCGCAAGCGCCTGCGCGCGCTCGGCGCGCTCGACGACGGCGGTCGCCCGACGCCGCACGGCCGGCCATCGCCGATCTGCCGCTGCCGCCGCGCCTCGCCCATATGCTGATCGAGGCGGACGCGCGCGGCTGGGGCGAGACGGCGGCCGAGGTCGCCGTCCTGCTCTCCGAGCGCGGCCTCGGCGGCGGCGACGCCGATCTCGAGCTCCGGCTGCGGCGCTGGCGGGGCGAGAAGGGCAGGCGCGCCGAGGCCGCGCGGGGGCTGGCGAAACGATGGGTCGCCGCTCCTTTCCCCTCCCGCGCGGCGGGAGGGGAGACATCGGCGCCTGCGTCGCGCTCGCTTTTCCCGACCGGGTCGCGAAGCGGCGCGACGCCGCCGGCGCCGACTGGATCAGCGTCGGCGGGCGCGGCTTCCGGCTCGATCCGGCCTCGCCGCTCGCGCGCGAAGCCTGGCTCGCCGTCGCCGAGGTCGGCGGCGCCGCGGCCGGCGCGCGCATCCTCGCCGCCGCGCGATCGACCAGGCGATGGTCGAAGCCCTGTTCGCCGACCGCATCGCGAGCGGCACCGAGGTCGACCTTCGATCCCGCGACCGGCACGGTCCGCGCCGCGCACGGCCGCCGGCTCGGCGCGATCCTGCTCTCCGGCGGCCAGGACAGCCGCGCCGATCCGGCCGCGGATCGAGGCGGCCCTGCTCGAAGGCGTCCGCGCCCACGGCGCTCGACCTGCTGCCTGGAGCGAGGCCGCCGCGGTCGCTGCGCCGGCGCGCCGCCTTCGCCCGCCGCCGCGATCCCGCGATCGCCGATCTGTCGGACGAGGCGCTGATCGCGCGCGCTCGACGACTGGCTGCCGCTGCTGCTCGCCGGCAAGCGCCGCCTCGCCGACGTCGATCCGGGCGCATGCTCGACGGCCTGGCTCGGCTGGGACGGCGCGCAAGGCGATCGACCGGCTCGCGCCGAGCCATTTCGAAACCCCGGCCGGCAGCCGCCATCCGATCGACTATGAGGCCGAGGCCGGCCCGACCGTCACCGTCCGGGTCCAGGCCCTGTTCGGCCTTGCCGAGCATCCCAAGGCCGGCGACGTGCCGCTCGTCCTCGCCCTGACCTCGCCCGCCGGCCGGCCGATCCAGACCACCCGCGACCTGCCCGGCTTCTGGCGCGGCAGCTGGGCCGCGGTCGCCAAGGAGATGCGCGGCCGCTATCCCAAGCATCCCTGGCCCGACGACCCCGCCGCCGCCGATCCGACGCTGCGCACCAAGCGCTCGTCCGCAAGGCGCGGTTAAGGAAGCCGCGCCGAGAGCGGATCGATGCTGCTCGCCCTCGCCCTTCTCGCCGCCGCGGCAGCCGCCCAGGATGAGGAAAGTCCGGAGGGCCCGCCCGAGCGCCAGATCACGCTCGTCATCTATGGCGAGGACCGCTGCCCCGAATCGACCGAGAGCGAAGTCGTCGTCTGCGCCCGCCGCCCCGAGGAGGAGCGCTACCGAATCCCGCCGCGCCTGCGCCGCGAGGGCCAGCCGGTCGAGCAGGCCTGGTCGTCGCGAGTCGAGATCGCTCGACGAGGCGTCGCGCGACGCTCGCCCGAACAGCTGCTCGGTGGTCGGCACCTACGGCTTCACCGGCTGCACCCAGCAGATGATCCAGCAATGGATGGCGAGCCGCCGGGCACGGGCGGGAGCGCGCTGATCGCCGCGAGTGGTTTGGGAGTGGGCCACCACGCCCGTTCGCCCTGAGCTTGTCGAAGGGCTTTTCTTTTTCTTGCGGCCGGGAGCAGAAGGAGGGGGGCTTCGACAGGCTCAGCCCGAACGGGGAAAGGTTACTCCGCTCAGTCGGTATTCGCCCTAAGCGCTCGCCCCCACCACCCCCGTCATCGCCCTGACCAGCGCCAGCGCGCGATCGGCCAGCGCGCGCAATTCCACGCGCGAATAGCCGGCCCGCGCCCGTCCGGAAATCTCATAATGGTTGGCGACCATCACCATCGCCAGCGAGCGCGGATCGGCCTCGGCCGGGATCTGCCCGGCCTCGATCGCCTTTTCGAAGCGGCGGACGAGGGCGCGGTCGAGCGAATCCATCGATTCGCGCACGGCGCGGGAAATTTCCGGATCCTCGCTCGCTTCCGGCATGGCGGTGTGCATCATGAAGCAGCCGGGGCCCGCCTCGTCCTTGCCCATGAATTTGTCGATCGACCATTCGGTCATCGCGGCGAGCGATTCGAACAGATCGGGGATCGCGAACGCCTCGGCGAATTCGGCGCGGACGTCGGCGAGATAATTGTCGAGCGCGGCGAGATAGAGCCGCTTCTTGTCGCCGAACGCGCCGTAGAGGCTCGGCTTGTGCAGCCCGGTGGCGGCCGAGAGCTGGTCCATCGAGGTGCCGGCATAGCCGTAGCGCCAGAAGGTGTCGCGCACCCGATCCAGCACCTCGTCCGTATCGAAGCTGCGCGGGCGCCCCCGGACCGCGGCCGATTTTTTTTGTACCATACGTTAAAAAACCCTTGCCAGACGCATTTCTGTACTATACCGTAAGGTACATAAATAGCAGATGGAGGTAGACATGACCAGCCCCTTGAAGAACGTCGCGTTGCTTTTCGTCCCCGCTTTGGCCGGTTCCGCTTTGTGGACCGCCTCCCCCGCCGCGGCGCTCGGCCCGGTCGAGCGGGCGGTCGCCGATTGCCGGACCCAGGCCTTGGGCCAGTTCGAGCCCGGCGAGGTCCGTTCGCATCGGGTGGGCGAGATCGCCGGCAATTCGCGCAGCACCCGAGTGACCGTCTATCTCACCGCCGACCGGCGCTACACCTTCCGCTGCGCGACCGACGCCCAGGGACGGATCGTCACCGCGTCGTTCAATCCGGCGCGCCCGAGCGGCCCGCGGCTCGCCGCCGGCCAGCGCTGACGCGAACGCGGACAGTCACTTTCGCCCCACGTGCCGCAATTCAAGCGGGGCAGCCTAAAGTGACTGTCCTCTTCCCCCGACCCACCCCCTGCCCCTCCCTCGCGGGAGGGGCATTTTTCAGCCGCTATTGCCCCCGGCCATCTCAGCCCTGTGCGGGTACAGAGGGCCGGACTCGACTGCCTCAGGTGATATGTCGATACAGCCTGGGCCTCGGATACTATCTGGGTCGAGGAGGCGCCATGCTCACGGCGGCCGGCGGCTCGGACCGCGAACGAAAGCCGCCGGCGGCGACATAGGCCCAGTCACGGACGTGAGCCGGCAGGTGAGAATAACTGCCTTGCTCGCGGAATCGATGGGGCGTCGACCATATGATCACTCGATCGCGATCGAGGATGCCGACCGTCATGATCCCGGAGTAGAGGCTGAAGGACAGGATGGCGTTCTGCTCGCCACCCCTGTGTCTCGCGTTCCCCTGAACCACCAGCTCGCAATTGATCAGATCGACCGCCCCCGAAACGGCGAGACTCGTCCGGACGCGGGCTAGATCGTTCGCCATCAACGCAGCCGCTCGGGAGCTGACTGCGCGATCCTCCAGGAACCGGCGGGGATCTCCACCCGCATATCTTGCAAGCTCGGCAAATTCACCCGTGCAGGCCGCGGATGACGGCGCTGCCAGAGCAATCATGGCCGGCAGTAGCATGTCAGGCATCCGCCCTTTTCAGGCGCTGAGGCGGCTGCTGGATGCCGTGGACGAGCTCGCTCGCTTTCTCGAAGCTCATCGGCCGGCCGAACAGATAGCCCTGGATCTGGTGGCAGCCGAGATCGCGCATGCGGGTGAAATCGTCGGCGGTCTCGACGCCCTTCGGCGGTCACCGTCATCCGGAAGCTCTTGGCGAGCTGGACGATCGACTGGATGATCGCCACCGTCTCCTTGTTGTGTGCCGGCCTCGCGGACGAAGCTGCCGTCGATCTTCAATTTGTGGAAGACCGCCTTGTTCAGATAGCCGAGCGACGAATAGCCGGTGCCGAAATCGTCGAGCGCGATGCCGACGCCGAGCGCGCGCAGCCGCTTCAGCACGTCGAGCGCATTGGCGCTGTCGCCGAGGAAGATCGATTCGGTCACTTCGAGCTCGAGCCGGTTGGGCTGGAGCCGATATTTGCGGAGCGCCTCGTTGATCGTGTTGGGCAGCGCCGGAAAGATGAGCTGCTTGGCCGAGACGTTGATCGCGACGCGTGATCTGCTCGGGCCAGGTGGCGGCGGCGCGGCACGCCTCCTCGATCACCCATTCGCCCAACTCCATGATCAGGCCCGATTCCTCGGCGAGCGGGATGAAATCGTTGGGCGGGACGATGCCGCGGGTCGGATGGTGCCAGCGGATCAGCGCCTCGAAGCCGACCAGGCTCTGGTCGGCGGCGTTGATCAGCGGCTGGTAGAGCAGGCGGAACTGCTTGGCCTTGATGCCGGCGCGCATGTCCTGCTCGAGCTGGAGCCGGTCCTCGGCCTCGTTCTGCATGTCGGCGTTGAAGAAGCAGCAGGTGCCGCGGCCCTGGTTCTTCGCCTGGTAGAGCGCGAGATCGGCCTTCTGGATGAGGTCGTCGACGCTCTGGCCGTCGATCGGGCCGAAGGCGCAGCCGATCGAGACGCCGATCCGGATCTCGGCCTTGTCGATGTGGAAGGGCTCGGCGATCGCGGCGATCAGCCGGTCGGCGAGCGTCTCGACCATGCGCCGGCTCTGCGCGTCCTTGATGACGATGGCGAATTCGTCGCCGCCCATCCGGCCGACATGGCCGAACGGCGCCGACTTCCTTGACGCAGCCGCTGGGCGACGCTCTTGCAGCACGGCGTCGCCCTTGGGGTGGCCGAACGTGTCGTTGACCGGCTTGAAGCCGTCGAGGTCGAGGAACATGATCGCGCACGGCGCATCGCCGCCGGCCGAGCCGCGACAGCGCCTCGCCGAGCAGCTGGCGGACCCGGCCGCGATTGGGCAGGCCCGACAGCACGTCCATGTTGGCGAGGTTGGTCAGCCGCTCCTGGGTGCGGCGGACGTCGGTCACGTCCTGGCCGACGCCGCGGAAGCCCTGGAAGTGGCCGGTGATGTCGATGATCGGATCGCCCGACAGGCTGATCCAGCGCGTGCCGCGCCGCGTCTTCAGCTCCATTTCGAGATTGGCGAAGGGCTGGCGCGACGAGCAGGATGCGGCCGAGCGCGCTGGTGCCGCCGAGCGAGGCGGGCAGCGAATGGCCGATCAGCTGGTTGGTCGAGCGGCCGAGCAGGGCGGTCATCCGCGACGAGATGTAGACGACCCGGTTCTCGGCATCGACCTGCCACAGCCAGCCGACGCCGCGATGCTCATATTCGTTCAGCAGCAGGCGGATCGATTCGGCCTGGGCGCGGGTCCGGGCGAGCACCTTCAGCTGGCCGAAGGTCCAGCGGGTCAGCCGGGCGACGCTGAACGCGCCGACGCCGGCGACCAGCATGAAGGTGAGCGCGACCTTGGGATCGAGCGTGCGCGCCGCCGAAATAATAAGCGAGGCAGAAGGCGGCGGTCAGCGTCGCGATCCAGGCGATCGCCGCGGCCGGAATCGCGGCGAGCGCGATCGCGGCGGCGATCATCGCCGCCATCGCGCCGCCGATCACGACCTGGACGTGCGGCGGCTGGGTGGCGAAGGCGTAGGTCGGCAGCGCCGACCAGAGGCCGGCCAGCCCGACCGCCTCGGCGACCGCGAACCATGCGCGCCCGCGGCGCGGGCGGTGCGGCTGCTGCCCCAGGCGGCGGCGTCCATCGCGCGCCGGCACGACACCCAGTTGGCGAAGGCGACCAGGGCGGCCCAGCCGATGACCAGCTCGGGTTCGACCGAGCCGTACATCGCCCAGGCGGTGATCAGAGCGGCGGCGACCGCGGTGATCGCGAAGAAGGGCGCGAACAGGGCGCGCGCCTCGACCTGGCCGTTGTGGAGATGGGCCTCGCGCAGCCGTTCGTTGCCCAGGTCGACGGCAAACGAGTCGCTGCCCTCCTCGGCCGGCTCGACTTCGGGTGCGTCGGCGTCAACGGAAACGGGCGCGTGGAACATCGAACTCGAGCGGCTCTCCGACGGGGAAATCCCGCCCTACCCGCAGAGTTTTGATGGAACGTTAAATTCCGGCCTGAATTTCCGCCTTGTCCCCTCGCGGCGGCGAGGTCCCGAAACGGGCGCTTTTGCTCAGCTCGTGCCGCGCAGCAGCGCGGTCGACCGAGGTCGCGGTGACGCTGTGATAGGACGGCCGGGTCGCGGGCATAGATGCGGCTCGGCGATCGGCCGGCCCCAATCGCCGGCGCCGGCCAGGGTCTCGAACAGCGGCAGCACGAACTTGCGCCGGCCCATCGCGGCCAGGAAGCGCTCGGCGGCCGGCACCGCCGGCTCGTAGCGGTTGGCGAGCGCGAGCTGGAGCCAGGCGAACAGGACTTCGGCATTGCCGCTGCGCGACAGGCGAAGGCGCGGTCGAGCGCGGCGAGCCGCGCCGTCGCCAGCTGCGCGCGGCAGGCCGTTGAGGAAGCGCAGCCGCTCCGCCGTCGTTCCAGCCCGCGATAGGGCACTCGCGGCCGCGGCGCCGCCGGCGTTGAAGGCGGCGAGCGCCGCGATCGACCGCGGCGAAGGCGGCCGGATCGGGCCGCGGCGACATTGTCGGGCAGGCCGGGCTGATAGACCCAGTGGTCGAGCATCAGCCGCCGCTCGAGCGCGCGCGTCGCCGCGTGACCAGATTGGCGCGCAGATCGGCGAGGAAGCGGGCCGAGGTCATCGGCTGGAAGGCGTGGCGGTCGAAATAGGAGCGCAGATAGGCGTCGCAGCGCTCGCGCCCGACGATCCGCTCGATCGTGCGCAGGAAGATCGCGCCCTTGTCGTAGACGATGCCGCTGGCTGCCGCCGTCCGGCTCGTCGTCGTCGTGGAGCCGGGTGCCGGGCGCGTCGCGGCCGAGCTCGGCGAAGCGCGCTCTCCATGTCGGCCCAGGACAGGGCCGCCTCCTGCGCGCGCGCGCGCCGCGGCCGTAGAGCGCCTCCATGATCCGGTTCTCGAAATAGGAGGTGAAGCCCTCGTTGAGCCAGCCGTCCGGCCAGGTCGCGTTGGTGACGAGATTGCCCGACCAGCTGTGCGCCAGCTCGTGCGCGACCAGGCCGACCAGGCTCCGGTCGCCGGCGATGAAGGTCGGCGTCAGGAAGGTGAGGGTCGGATTCTCCATGCCGCCGTAAGGGAAGCTCGGCGGCAGCACGATCACGTCGTAGCGGCCCCAGCGATAGGGGCCGTAGAGCCGCTCGGCCGCCTCGACCATCTTCTCGGTGTCGGCGAGCTCGGCCGCGGCGCGCGTCGAGCATCGCCGGCTCGGTCCAGACGCCGGTGCGCGGCCCGAGCTCGCGGAAGGCGATGTCGCCGGCGGCGATCGCGATCAGATAGGGCGCGACCGGATGGGTCATGCGGAAGCGGAAGGCGCGGCGCCCCGCCCCGGCCGGCTCGCCGTCGGGGGTCAGCCGCTCGCCCGACATCACCACCTTCAGCGGCTCGGGCGCGGTGATCCGCGCCTCCCAGGTCTGGCGGATGCCGGGGCTGTCCTGGGTCGGGATCCAGGTCCGGTTGAGGATCGCCTGGCCCTGGCTGAACAGATAGGGATGGCGCCTTGCCGGCGGTCTGCGCGGGGTCAGCCATTGCAGCGCCGCCGCGTCGGGCGCCGCTGCGGTAGCGGATCGCGATCCGCCGCGCCGCGCCGATCCGGACGGTGAGCGGCCGGCCGCGCGCCGCGTCGCCGGCGCCGAGCGCGTAGCGGCAGCGGCGCGCCCGCCGGCATCGGTGACCGCCTGCGATCTCGAGCCCCTTGCTGTCGAGGATGATCTCCTGCGCGCCCGGCGCGGCCTGGATGTCGAGCGTCGCCGTCCCGCCATCCGCTGCGCCTCGAAATCGGCGTCGAGGTCGAGCGCGACATGGGTGACCCGCGCCATTTCGGGCCGGGCGAAGCTCGATCGCGTCGCGCGCGTCGGCGCCGGTCAGGATCGGCGCCACCTCGCGCGCCGCCCCGGCTTGCTCATTGCCCTCCCGGGTCGTGCAGGCGCCGAGGATCAGGGCGGCGGCGAAAGCAAGCAAACGCATGGGAATACTCCGGCAACTCCGCGGGGCGCCCTAGAGCAACGCCCGCGCCGACGCAAAGTCCCCTATTTGATCGACCAGCCCTGCAGCTTGGCGCTCGCCGCCGCGGTCGGCTTTTCGGGCTTGATCTTGGGCGGCGCGCGCATCGCGGCGCGCTCGGCGGCTTCGGCGCCGTGGGTGGCGAGCTGGCGGTAGGCGCCGTGCGCCCGCCGCAGCCGCGCCCGCTCGGCTTCGCTGGTCGCAGCGGCGAGCTGCTCGAGCGCTTCTTCGGCCTTCGCCAGATAGTCTTCGGCCGTGCTCATCGGAAATGTCCTTCCTGTCGAGAAGCGAGCCCTTCGCGGCCCGGGCGCGATGCCGGGGCCGGACGGCCCGTCAGGAAGAAGGATGGGCGCTTTGCCGCGCTAAGGCAAACACATTCCCCACCGCCGCCTCGGCGGACGGCGCTTCGGCCGCGGGCGCCGTGGCGCCGCTGACGAAGGCGGCGGGCGCGCCGACGATCAGAAGCACGGCGGAGATCGAGGCGAGCGGCTGTTTCATCACGCCCCCGCTTTGCCCGCCGCTCCGCCGCGCCGCAAAGCCGCTGCGACGAGAGCGGCGGATCACTCGACGAAGAGGCGATTTGGGCTTGCAAAACCACCTTTGTTCTGCTTTTGTTCGCAATTGCGAAAGGAGCGAGTCGTGGTCAGCCGAACAGCCGTCCGCCGCAGCGTCCCGCCGGAGGAGCTGCCCCCGTTCACCCCGGTGCCGCGCCAGGTCGCGCGCCACGACGGCTGGACTGCGGAGCGCCAGCGGGCGTTCATCGCGGCGCTCGCCGACACCGGCTGCGTCGCGATCGCGGCGCGGATGGTCAACATGTCGCCCGAAAGCGCCTATCGGCTCCGCCGCCAGCCCGGCGCCGAAAGCTTCCGCCGCGCCTGGGACGCGGCCCAGACGCTCGGCCTGCTTCCGGTCAGGGACGAGGCCTTCCACCGCGCGATGCACGGCCAGCTCGTCCCGGTCTTCGTCGGCGGCAAGCTGATGGGTTTCCGCCGCAAGAAGAACGACCGCCTGCTCATGTTCATCCTTCGCCACTACGGCCAGGACGCGCAGGGCCGGAAGACCACGGTCAACTATTTCTCGACCCGAGCGACGGCAGGAGCGGCAGCAAATCCTCCCCGGGACGGGGAGGGGGACCATGCGAAGCATGGTGGAGGGGGCTCAGCCGCGCTCGCCGCCGCCGAAGCCTCCACCACGACCGTGAAAACGGTGGTCTCCGGCCCCGCCGCCGGCCTGACCCGGGTCGCCGCCGACGACGAAGCCGCCGACATTCTCAATGGGTTCGAAGGTGTCGAGCTCGACGAAGAGGCGCAAGACCAGATCTATGCCACCCTCGCCGCCTGCGCCGAACGCCGCCGCGCGCTCGAGAACGACCCGGAGAACGACCCGGAGTGCGACTTCGTCCGGGTCGCCCCGGGCGACCTGCGCTATCTCGGCGAGCTCGAGGGCGGCGCCGAAGGCGACTGGGTCGAATACCGGCCGGACGGCGAGCATCGCTGGGAAGCCTTGGGCGAAGGCGGCGGGGCGGCCGAGATCGACCGCGCCGTCGCGGAGATCGAAGCGCGCCGCGCGGCGCGGACCCCGGAAGAGATCGCGGCCGAGAAAGCGGCGGACGCGGCCGAGGTGCAACGGATAAGCGAGGCGCGGACGAAAAAGCTGCCGGCACCGAGGGAGCCCGACCCCGATGACCCGCGGCTGGACTGGCGCAACTGGACCGACGAGGGTTACGTCCCGCCCGAGACATCAGCATCGGAGCCCAATCGATCCTCCCCTGCATTTGCAGGGGAGGGGGACCAGCCGAAGCTTTCGTCGAAGGCTGGTGGAGGGGCCACTTCGCGCTCGCTGAAGACCGTCGAAGCCCCGATCTCCCCCCGCACGGGCAAGCCCCTGCGCCGCTACAAAAAGCGCCGGCCCAAGCCGGCCTTTACCCAACCCGATGAGGCGCGCAAGGCCGAGGCCGTGGCGGCTGTGGAGGCCGTTCGCAGCGCCAACGCCGCCGCCGAAGCGGGGCGACGAAAGGCCAAGGCCCGCCGCCGGGATCAAAGGCCCGGATAGGCCGCCGCCAGCCTCTGGGCGTCGCCTTGGATCGCCGCGAGGCAGGTCGCCCCGCCCGCGAGCATGCCCAGCTCATGCTCGATCGCGAGGTCGATCTTCAGCGCCAGCGCGCCAAGGTCCGGCGCCGGGGTGCGCCACAACCGCCTCAGCGCCTCGCAGCGCGCATCGAGCCGCTCGCCATATTCCTCCTCATATTCCGCCGGCCAGCCGACCGCGTCCTGCACCTCCGCCTCGGCCGCCTCATAGGCCTCCAGCGCCCGCGCCCACGCCAAATCCTCCCCGGAACGGGGAGGGGGACCATGCGCAGCATGGTGGAGGGGTCGGGGCGCAGGCGAATCGGCCATGCCGCTCACCAACGGCAAAGCCACCGCCGCGCCTAGCAGTGCGCGGCGCGACGGGTTATGCTGCCCAGCAGCCATCGTTCGCGTCCTTTCGGGGCAGGCGCGCGGTTGGTCAGTTTCGGGACGAGGCAAGCCGCCTCGCTCCGATTCGAGTAACCGATAGCCGTTATTCTGGAGGCAAGTCAATACCGGATAGCGAAAAAAGAGGCCGCGGACGCCCGAAGACCGGTATCGGCCCGGCCATCGGCCTGCGCCTCTACCCCGACCTGGACGCCGCCCTCGACGCCTGGATCGCGAAGCAGCCGGAGCCGAGGCCGTCGCGGCCGGAGGCGATCCGGCGGATTTTGCGGGCAGCGCTTCTGGATTAGCACTGATGGGGCTTGGTGTGATTGGTGACGGGTACGTACCTATCATCCATCAATGCCGCCAACTTGAGGTATAGTATCTTAGCGCCCAATTGCAGGCTGCGTATTTTGGCGACCGTGGCGGCGGAGTTGTCATTCCGCGACAATTGGGAAAACTTCCCGGCCACACATCTGCTTGAACATTATCGAAACCGCTTTAGGAATCGAGGCGTAGACGATTTGGGCAGGGGGTATCAATGGCCGAGCAAACGCCTCAGAAAGTGTCGCGTATCCGTTCGTCATGGATGTTGCTCATAGCGGCTATTGCCTTGGTCCTGTTGTCGGCTGTCGTTTATCTGATGGCGCGCACGCCCGGCGAAACCGGCGAGAAGCAGGCGCTTCGCATCGGCTACCAGAACTCGCCCGCCATGGCGCTGATCATGGTCGCGCAGGATCGCGAGTTCTTCCAGCAGGCGGGAGTCGACGTTAGTCTTAGGGACTTCACCGCGGGCAAGTTTGCGTTGCAAGCTTTCTTGGGGGGCTCTTTGGATGTCGCGGTGGCGGGGGATGTGCCCATCGGATTGGCGCTCCTCCAGGGGCAGCGCCTCGTCGCCTTCGCCGAGGTGATCCGCGATTCCGAAGACGAGATGCGGATGGTCGTGAGGCGATCGGGCGCTTGCGACCGGAACGGCGCCGCCCGCTACTTCCTGAACGGCCCGCGGCGCAAAATAGCCACTTCGTTCGGCGGCGGTCCCGAATGGTTCACGGTCACCTTCTTACGCAGTGCCGGCGTCCCGCTCAATCGCGTGGAATTGGTGAGCCAAAGCCCGACCGAGATGGCCGGCGCGGTCAGCGGAGGAGATGTCGACGGGATCGCCATTTTCGACCCCGCGGCGACCACGGCGGAAACGATGCTGGGCGAGGCAGGCTGCACCTTCGCCGACCCCCGAGCCTATCGCCAGCATTATGCCGCGGTGACGCGCCCCGAGCTAATGCAGGGGCCTGATCCTCGTCTCGTTCGCTTCGTGCAGGCTTTGCGCCTTGCCGAGCGCTTCATTGCCGCACACCCGGCCGAGGCTCAGGCGATTGTCCAGAGAAAGACGGCGATCGACCCGAGAGTGCTGGCGGCGCTTTGGCCGAAGCTGAATTTCGGCGTCGCGCTCGATCGCGACCTGCCGAGGCTCTGGATGCATCAGGAGGAATATCATCGATCAAAACCGGGAGCGAGCTTTCCGGCGGCCGGGCCCGATTTCCGGGCGGCGGTCAGCGATCGGGCATTTCGTTGAATTCGGAGGGCCGGGCCGCAGCTAGGCTGCTCGACTTTCGGAGCATTCTCCCTTTGCTCGGTATCACCGCCACCTTGCTGGCCTGGGAAGTCGCAGTCCGGATTATCGGCAATCCGGGACTCTTCCCGTCGGCGATCCGCGTGTGGACCGCATTCCGGCTATGGGCCGAAAGCGGCCTCCTCTATCGCGATCTGATCGAAAGCGTCCCGCGCGCCATCTTGGCGCTCGCCCTTGCCGCACCGCTCGGCATCTTGCTCGGTCTCGCGCTGGGGCTGTCGAGGCTCCTCCATGGCATGTTCAACGGCCCGGTGCAGTTGCTTCGCTGCCTCCCGCCCGTTGCGCTGCTTCCGCTCTTCATCCTGTGGTTCGGGATCGATTGGGATTCGAAGGTCGCCGCGGCGGTCTTTGTGTGTGTCTTTCCCATTGCTGTGACCACGTTTCAGGCTGCGACCCTGCTCGATCTCGCCTACCGGGAGCTCGCGACGGACCTTCGCCTGCGACACCTGCGGTACATCTGGCGGATCGTCCTTCCGGGCGCCCTGCCGGCTATCGTGCCGGGCCTGCGGCTTGCTGCGGGGACCAGCTTCATCATGGTGTTCGTATCCGAGCTCGCCGGCGCCTCCGCCGGGCTCGGCTATAGGATTTCCATCGCGCAGCTCGCCTACCAAGCCGATTTGATGATCGCCGGCCTCATCGTTCTTGGGCTTGCCGGCCTTGGAACCGACCTGCTGATCACCCGGCTGGCCGCTCGAATGCTGCATTATGCCGGACGATAGCAGCGCGCTGGCGATCGACGTCCGGGATTGCTCGGTCGATTTCGCGCAGGTGCGGGCGCTCAACCGGGTGAGCTTGGCGGTCCGCGCCGGTGAGGCCGTCGCGCTCCTGGGGCCGTCGGGTTGCGGCAAGACCACCTTGCTGCGCGTAATCTCGGGCGCGATACGATCCAGCGGCACGCGCGCGGTGAACGGCCGGACCGGCATCGTCTATCAGGACCTGAAATTGCTTCCGTGGATGACGGTCACGCAAAACGTCATGCTCGCCCGGCCGCTGGCCGCGGCGGAAGGCTGCGTCGATGACAGCGTCCTTTCACTGCTCGAAATGGCGGCGATCGCCGACAAGGCCCATGTCTATCCTTACAACCTTTCCGGCGGCCAAAAGCAGCGCGTCGCTATTGTTCGGGCCTTATTCGGCGGGGCGGACATATTGCTTCTTGACGAGCCCTTTTCCGCATTGGATTTCGTGGCCCGAGAAAAACTACTGAACACTCTGAAGCGCCTTAGGAAATCGAAAGCGGTAACTCTTGTTATCGTGACTCACGATGTCCAGGATGCCTTGGATTTGGCCGACCGCCTGCTGGTCATGCGAGACGGAGAGATCGTCGGGGAATTCAGCCGTTCATCAATCGAAGCCAGCGGCGGCGGCCGTATCAGGAACGGGATTCTCGAGCTTTACCGGGGAACCCACCTAGCCGGGGAGGAACCGTCCTGATGATTGTTTACCCTTTGATACTGATCCTCGGCGTCCTGATCGGCCTGATCGGCGTCCTGCTGTATGAACACGGCCCTCCGGCCGCCTTGCGCAGGATTTTTGCGTGGCTCCACGACGTCTGGCTCAGATTCCGCCGCACTCCGCTCCGACGCAACCTGTTCATGAGCACTTGGCTCGTCGCCCTGATCATTCTGGCGCTGTCGATGCTCACGGCGGTCAGCTTCATGCTGATAACGGTTGATGCATATCAATTTCCCGTTTTTGGCGACGGGCTCCGCTCGATGTCGGGCTGGCGGTCGTTCCTGATCGGCGCCCTTCTGGGTGGCGTGTCGGTGCTCGCTCTCCTTTATGCACGGCTGCTGTCGAACGACATGTACGAGGCGCTGGCCGAACCCTGGGCCGCGCCGGGGCGCCGCAGGGCGACGTTCACCGTGGTCTGCCTCGGCGCGTTCGCGATCCTGTTGCCCGTCGGGCTTTATCTCGTTTCCACGGCTTCGTCCGTGAACTCCGGTTCCCCGCTGATCTACGTCGCGCACGGCGTCAGTTATATGGACAGATATACGGGTGGCCCGATCGGCTTTGTCATGGCGATCCTCGCGCTGCTCGCATTCTACCTGACGATCCAGCAGCTCAGGGATTTCCAAAGCAGGATCTCGAACTTCGCCCAGCTTCTCGAGCGCATCGTCGAGATGGGCAAGACGGCGAGCCGGGGCGACCCGATGTACATCATCGCCTACACGCCGGCGATCGGCTATCTCGCCGAGCGCCACATCTTGTGGGAAAAGGTCGCCAAGGCCATCATCGGGATCGAGGAGGACGAAGCCGGGGAACGGGTCTGCAAGACCAAGATCATCACCCAGCCGATGACCTCGCTGGCGAAATGGCACGACCAGTTCGTCGGCCGGAAGACCAAGCGTCGGGGACGCGTCGAGGCGGCTCAGACCGCGCGGGCGACCGAGGAGGCCGCAAGGATCAAGACGGCGATCATAGCCTGCGACCGATCCTGTTACATCGAGGTGCCGTTCGAGATTCTGCCGGGATATTATTGCTTCTTTACAAGCCGGAGGGCGTTGATCGTCGCCCCCCTGTTTCTGCCGTTGAGCGTCAGCGGCGGAGCCGTGGGGACTGAAAAGCTGGCCTCCTTGCCGTCCCCGCACATGATCGGATTCGAGACCACCGATCGAGGGATAATCGACCAGCTCTTCGAGCAATTCGATTATATCGAGGCACACGTCACGCCGGCGCCGGCCCCAGCCCCCGCCGCAGCCCCCGGGGGCTCGGCGCTTCAACCATCCGTAGCGCCGGGATGAACGCCCCCTGCGGCGCAGCGGCGGCCCTTGATTGATCTTGGGCGCGGCGGGACAGGCCGGACATTCACTCCTCCCCCATCCGAAGCGCTGCGATAAACGCCTCCTGCGGGATGCTGACGGAGCCGTATTCGCGCATTCGTTTTTTGCCTTCTTTCTGCTTTTCGAGCAGCTTCTTCTTGCGGGTGATGTCGCCGCCGTAGCATTTGGCGGTGACGTCCTTCCTGCAGAGCGGCGATGGTTTCGCGGGCGATGACCTTGCCGCCGATCGCGGCCTGGATCGGGATCTTGAACAGGTGGCGCGGGATCAGGTCCTTGAGCCGCTCGCACAATTGGCGCCCCCGCGCCTCCGCCGCCGCGCGATGCACGATCATGCTGAGCGCGTCGACCGGCTCGCCGTTGACCAGGATGTTCATCTTGACGAGGTCGCCGTCGCGGTGGCCGATCTGGTGATAGTCGAAGCTCGCATAGCCGCGGCTGATGCTCTTCAGCCGGTCGTAGAAATCGAACACCACTTCGTTCAGCGGCAGCTCGTAGGTGAGCTGGGCGCGGCCCGCGACGTAGGTGAGGTTCTTCTGGATGCCGCGCCGGTCCTGGCAGAGCTTGAGGATCGCGCCGAGATGCTCGTCCGGCACGTAGATCATCGGCCTCGATCCACGGCTCCTCCATCGCCTCGATCCGGTTCGGATCGGGCATGTCGGCCGGGTTGTGGATCTGGACCGTTCGCTCGCCGAGGCCGTCCTTCGATCGCGCGAGATGGATGTTGTAGACGACGCTCGGCGCGGTGGTGATCAGATCGAGATCGTATTCCCGCGTCAGCCGCTCCTGGATGATCTCGAGGTGGAGCAGGCCGAGAAAGCCGCAGCGGAAGCCAAAGCCCAAGGCGGCGCTGGTCTCCATCTCGAACGAGAAAGACGCGTCGTTGAGGCGAAGCTTGGCCAGATGAATCGCGAAGCTTCTCGAAATCGTTGGCGTCGGTCGGGAACAGGCCGCAGAACACGACCGGCTGGACCAGCTTGAAGCCGGGCAGCGCCTGCGCGGTCGGCTTCCTCGCGTCGGTGATCGTGTCGCCGACCCGGGTCTCGGCGACGTCCTTGATCTGCGCGGTGATGAAGCCGATCTCGCCGGTCGTCAGCGTTTCGAACTGCTCGATCTTGGGGCGGAAGACTCCGACGCGGTCGACGAGGTGGACGGTGCCGGCGGCCATGAAGCGGATCTGCTGGCCCTTCCTGATCGCGCCGTCGATGACCCGGATCAGGATGACGACGCCGAGATAGGGATCGTACCAGCTGTCGACCAGCATCGCCTTCAAGGGCGCGGCCGTATCCCCCTTCGGCGGCGGGATCCGGGCGACGATCGCCTCGAGCACCTCGTCGATGCCGACGCCGGTCTTGGCGGACGTGAGCACCGCCCCCGTCCTTCCAATCGCCTCCGGCGGGCAGGCCGACAATGTCCTCGATCTCGTGCCTCACCTTGTCGACGTCGGCGGCGGGCAGGTCGATCTTGTTGATCACCGGCACGATCTCATGGTCGTGCTCGATCGACTGATAGACGTTGGCGAGGGTCTGCGCCTCGACCCCCTGGGCCGCGTCGACGACGAGCAAGGCGCCCTCGCACGCCGCCAGGCTCCGGCTGACCTCATAGGCGAAGTCCACGTGCCCCGGCGTGTCCATCAGGTTGAGGACGTAATCCGCGCCGTCCTTCGCGCGGTAATCGAGCCGCACCGTCTGCGCCTTGATCGTGATGCCGCGCTCCTGCTCCAATTCCATATTGTCGAGCACCTGGCTCGTCATCTCGCGCGCGGTGAGGCCGCCGGTGGTCTGGATCAGCCGGTCGGCCAGGGTCGATTTGCCATGGTCGATGTGCGCGATGATGCTGAAATTGCGGATGTGGGCGAGGTCGGTCATTGGACGCGCGCCCTAGCAGGGGCGGCGCGCATCGCCAACCGGGGGGTGGCTGCGTGGGCCGGAAGCAGAGCATTCCCCGTCATTCCAGCGAAGGCTGGAATCTCCCTTCTTCTCCCGCCGGCGACCGCAAGGGCAGTGAGATTCCAGCTGTCGCTGGAATGACGATGATCAGGCCGCGCTCAGGCGGGTGCGGAACCAGTCCGCCATCTCGTCTTCCGACAATTCTCCGGCCGCCAGCGCCAGCATTGCCCCAATGGCCTCGGCGGAATCGAAACGCAGTTCATGCCGGTTAAGCGCCAGGAAGAGGCGGGCGAGCGCCCAGGCGGAGCGCTTGTTGCCGTCGACGAACGGATGATTGCGCGCGATTCCGAACGCATAGGCGGCAGCGAGTGCGGCGGGGTCGTGCTCGTCATACGCCCATGCGTTGACCGGGCGGGCGAGCGCCGATTCCAGCATGCCGGTGTCGCGCACGCCGCTGCCGCCGCCATGCTCGGCGAGCTGCCGATCATGAATGGCGAGCGCCACCGCGGCTTCGAGCCAGCGCGGCTCGGCGCGGTGCGGCGCAGTCATTAGCGGGCCGGCGTCACTTGGCGAGCGCGCGCAGGATGTCACGATCCTCGCGCATGATCGTCTCCGCCAAGGCCATCTTCTCCGCGAAGTCCGGGTCGGACGCCGTCAGCCGGATGCCGTCGGGCGCTTCGCTCGCATAGAGCGTATCGCCCTGGCCGACGCGGAGGCGAGCCAGCAGTTCCTTCGGCAGGACGACGCCAGCCGAATTGCCGATCTTCGTGATCTTGAGCTCCATGTTCATACGAAGGTTATAACGAAGAGGATCGAAGAAGGCAATGTCTTGGCATCAAGGCGCGCGCAGAGAGCCCGCCGATGGCTTGGATCAGCCGGTCGGCCAGGGGTCGATTTGCCTTGGTCGACGACCGCGCGGTCAGCCGACCATATAGGCTCCGACCAGCATCGAAGCGACGACGCAGGCGAGGCCCGCGGCGATCAGGTTGATCCGGGCGATGGCGACCCCGACCGCGGCCAGGATGAAGCAGATCAGAGCGATGATGAGGAGAATTGTGCCGGCAGCCATGTGGACCTCCCTGTTTGCATCCCTCGCCCGCGAAGCCCCGGGGCGATGGATGAGATTGGGGTCATAGCGGAAAACGGCGGGAACCGCGCCATAGAAAGCAAGGCTTCGCGCGCTGAGCCGCCCCTGGTTCGGATCGGCCGGTCAGCCAAGTCGATTTTCCGTGGTCGATGTGGGCTATGACCGAAGAATCTCGGATCGGAGTCCGGTCATTGCCGCGGTCCCTGGCCAAGGAGCGGGGCGCTGGCAAAGGCGGCGGGAAAGCAGCGGGACGGCAGCGGGCTCAGAGCAGCGGGGGCGGCTATGCTTCGATCCTTCTCATCCGAGCAACGCGAGCACCTTATTGCTTTCGCGAACGATCAAGTCGTCAAAGCGGCGTGACCAGTCGTCCTCGAATCCTCGCCTACTGGCGAGGTGCTGGAGGAAAGGAACGATGGTGTTGTCGAGATATCGTCGGGCCGCCGGAGGGTTGAAACCGAAAACTGCTAAGAATGTCAGAATGTCTTCCTTGGTGAGTTCTCCGGCTTCGCAAGCGGCTCCGATTTTGAAGGCGAAGCGATGATGGTGGATCTCGCTCAACAGGATGGGCACCATATCATAAAGCGGGGCGAGGCGGGGTATCGGCCCAACATCGTAGATCAAAGCGTGATTCTTTGCGTGATTGTCCGTATTTCCGATCGCCAGATTGAAAAAGGTCTCCTTGAGAAAAGCATCGATGGCGGCCGCCGGGCTTGCAGTTCTCATCAAGAGGGCAGCAATCGCTTCAGCCCTGAAGATACGGCCCGGGCGACCATTTCTTTCATATTTGAGACTTGGCGGCAGGCTCATGGCTTGCGCGAAGTCCTCTTGATGAAGTCTGTAAATTTGTCCATCCGACGATAAGGTTCGATCGAAACGCGTGGCAATGAGAACCTCGTGCTTCGCAATCCATCCAGATTCCGAAGGCGCGACGTCGAGGCCCAAATCCCGCCCTATCTCCGCAGCCCTCGCCTCATAGAAAGCCTCGCGGGGAATGGACGTATTCGGAACCTTCAAGATATGGGTCGTAGGCACTCCGCTGCCGGCTTTTGGAATCGCGAAACGTCCGTCGTTCGCGACCACCAGCGCGATCTTTTGCTGATAGCCTGCAACCGGCGAAGGATCCCTGAGTTCGTCCGGGAGGGGATTACCCCCGGCAAGGCGCCTGACGATCTCGTCAACTTGCTCCTTGTCCAGGAAATCATAGTCCAGTTGGAGATGGCCCGGCACCTTGGCCGGGGGCGCGTCGACCGGAAGGCAGGACAGTGCTCCGGAGATGTCCGAGCCGAGATGGAACAGGATGCTCACCAGGTCGCCCCGATCGAGTCCTTCGCGTTCGAGAACGGATCTCAGCTGATCGTTTTCGGGCAAGAGGTTGGAAAAGAAGGGCCGTGTTTCCGCATCTGGAAAGGGGCCTTCTGCCAACGGCAGGGCAAGTGAGATGGCATGTGCGTCCGATCGGCCCAGATAATCCTCATGATAGGCGAATTCGACGGCGCCGCTGTCTTCGGATCTCAAATGCCCGACGGGGACGTCAACGGCCTCCAGACGAACTTGCACAACGTTCATGCCAATCGGCGCCTGGCTGCGAGGATATCTATGCCGGCAGCGGCGCAGCAGCGAAGGACCTTTCCGAATTCTAGCGTAGGCTTTCCAGTTTCCAACTCGGAGACGAAGCGCCTCCCGACACCCGAGGCGTCGGCAAAGGCCTGTTGATTCCAACCGAGTGTCTTTCGGGCCTCCCGCACGATCCTTCCCAAATCCCGGATGTCGCCAATCGGCTCTGCACTGTCGCGCTGAGGGCGGGGAACCGTGGTTGCGCCGATTCGTCCGAGTTGGGGAGGATATTGGGCTGAGGCTCCCGGGGCGGTAAGCGCATTTTGCGCCGCGAGCGCCTGGGAGGTGGCGCTGAGGGCATTGGAGCGGCCAAGGACCCCCGAGATCGCATCGCGCGCGGCCGCGGCGTGCCGGGACGCGGCAAAGACGTCGCTGCCCGCAAGGCTGCCGGTAAGCGCATTTTGCGCCGCGAGCGCCTGGGAGGTGGCGCTGAGGGCATTGGAGCGGCCAAGGACCCCCGAGATCGCATCGCGCGCGGCCGCGGCGTGCCGGGACGCGGCAAAGACGTCGCTGCCCGCAAGGCTGCCGGTAAGCGCATTTTGCGCCGCGAGCGCCTGGGAGGTGGCGCTGAGGGCATTGGAGCGGCCAAGGACCCCGGAGATCGCATCGCGCGTGGCCGCGGCGTGCCGGGACGCGGCAAAGACGTCGCTGCCCGCAAGGCTCGCCGTATCTCGCAGTGCTTTGGCGGCAGAAGGTGCCTGCCCAGCTAGCGGGCCGCGTGTCGCAAGAGTATCCGTTACAGCCACACTTTTCCGGTCAGCTGCTTGTGTCGCCTTTGCCACTCGGTGTGTCGGTTTATCTTTCTCGTCCACAATTCCACTCCTGTACCCGTTCGGTAGCATATAGCGTGCCTAGACCCAATTTTCAAATATGCTGTTCCTTTACGGGAGCAGCGCTAAATTTCTATGAACCCGAGCGGGATCATACCTGCGGAATTGTGGGTACTTAGCGCACAATGCGCCCGATCGGGAGCATTGTGTTGATTGGAGCCGTCACACTCCTCCCCGGCATGCCTACCCCTTACTCGAAATCCACCACCGTCACTGCTCGTCGACGGTGAGCGACCAGGGCGGGGTGTCGTCGAGGCCGTGGGAGGGTGCAGATGTGCTAGGGAGGTGACAGGTACGTACCTGTCACCGGAAGTTCGCGAGGATGTGGCTGATGCAGGATTGAAGAGGGCGCGCCGAAAGCGGTACGCCCGCGATATGGATAAGAGCCCCGACAAGCCCGGCCCGCTGGGCATCGTCCTCGGCTGCCTGGCGGCTTTGGTCTTCGCGGCCGTCCTTGCTCTCCCCATCCTGTTCGTCTGGGCCTGGAGCGGGGCGCATTGCGCGCCGGCGCCGCAATGCCGGCGGACGGCCGATGCCATGCTGGCCGTCGAGCTGGCGGTGGTCGCGGCGCTGGCGCTGCTGCTCGCGCTCGCCGTGCGGGCGCTGATCAACTGGTCGCTGCTGCGGCGATCCGATCCCGAGCGCGCCGGCCGGCGGCCGGCCTGGGCGATCGTGGTGGTTTCGGTGCTGGGGTTCCTGCTGCTGTTGGGCCTGGGAATGATCTGGCAGTGAACCTCTGCATGGGGACAGCCGCGGGGCGCGCTCGGGAAATGGGGCGCGGCGCTTCAACAAGCACGCCCCATTATCCCCTACTCGAAATCCACCACCCGCCACCTCTCGTCGATGGTGAGCGACCAGGGCGGGGTGTCGTCGAGGCCGTGGGAGAGGGTGCAGACGTGGAAGAGGTTGGGCTCGGCCGATTCCAGGATGAGGAGCGCGAGCTCGCCGCCGAACGGCTCCTCGCGGCCGACCGCGATAAAATGATCGGCGCCGTCGATCTCCGCCACCAAGGCCTGGACCCGGCGGCGGGTGGTGGGCTTGCCGTTGTCCGCCAGCCAGCCGCGCACAAGGAGCCATGCCCATTCGGACGTCTCGCGCTGGTCCCGGAAGCAGGGCACGAAGAATTTCACGGCCCCGCCTTCGCCCCATCCGCGCCTGGAGAGGCCCCTCCACCATCCGGAGGATGGTCCCCCTCCCCTGGAAAACCAGGGGAGGATCCGCCGCCATCCTCGACCCGCCGCCGCCACAGCTCGGCATCCGCCCGCGCTTTCTCCTCCCAGGCGGCCTGCGCCTCGGCCGCGAGGGCGCAGGCCTGCTCCCGGCGGCGGCACCATTCGTCATGGTCGCCGTCGCGCTCGGCATTATAGTAGGTCGGCACGCCGAAGCTCACCGCAGCGTCATGCTTGCCGAGCGGGGCCGGCGGCGGGCGATCGACCTCGCCCAGCTCCTGCCAGTAAAAGCGGCGGTATTTCTCGAGCAGCACGGTCGCCGGAGTGGCGACGACCTGGAGCGCGGGGACGTCGCGGCGCTTCAGCGTCTCGAGCAGCGGCTGCGCCTTGCCGCCGAGATCGAGGATGATCTCGATCGAGGTCAGCTGGCGGACGTAGAAATCGGCCTCGACGATTCGGCCGGCGAGCCGGCTCACGCGCTCCGCCTCAAGCTTGTGCCAATATTTCTTGAGGATGGCCTCGAGCAACTCCTCTTCTTCGGCCTCGTCGATCTCCACCGCCGGCGGCGGCGCTGGGCGGCGCGGCATGTCGCGCGTGCGGAACGGATGGCCCGGCCGGCCGAGCCGCGGCGAGCGCGGAGCGGCGGGCGGCGCCGCGTTGCGCCGCTGGTACAGCGCCAGCGCCCGATCCCAGGCGTCGGCGAACTCCTCGCCGCCGGCCGAGTTGCGCACCGTATAGGCGCCGCTCACGGTGCGGCCGACCGCGGCCGCAGCGGCGGCCATGTCGCCGGTCAGCGCGAGGCCGCTTATATAGCCGCGCTGGTGATCCGGCGACCAGCCGTCGCTGCGCTTGTTGCGGCGAACGACCGGAGTGAAATCGAGCAGGGCCTCGATCTCGGGATCGGGGCCGGGATCGTCGGGAGGCGCGGGGTCGGCGCCGGGCGAGTCGTCGGAATTGTCCATATAGGGAACATAGACGGAACATAGCGCGCCTGCAAGAGCGGCCGGGCGGCGATTTGGTCCGGAATGGAGCGGCCGGCGGCGCGCCTTAAGTCGATTCAGGCGATCCCGGTCGCGCACGGGCTGGTCGCGCCGCGGCCGTCCGCGCCCCATTTGCGATAGCCGTTCGAATCGACGTGGAAGCGGCGGCCCGAATAGAAGCCGAGCCCGGCATTGTAGGCGCGGCCGTCGCGGGCATGGGCGGCGCAGATGCCGCGGATCATCGCGCCGCGGCCGATCTCGGCGCTCACCGGAGTGAGGTCGAGAGCGAAGAACAGGCGGTGGGCGGAGCGCGGGGCGCCGTCCGAGCAGGCGTTGAGCGCCTCGTTGCGGTAGGCGGAGAGCGCCTCGACCGGGCCGACCGCGGGCACCACCTCGTCTCGGACGAACTTCAGGGTGGCGACGATATGGTCCCATTTGTCGCTCGGCGCGACCTCGAACGGCTGCGCCGCGCATTGCCGCCAGGAGGACGAGGTGCGGACCAGCTGCCAGAGCGGGACGACGGCGTCGACGCCCTCGGCGGCGAGGCGGGCCTCGAAGGCGGCGAGCGCGGCGCGGCGGCCGGGCGAGCGATCGAGCCAGGCGCGGAAATCGGCCGGCGTCTGGCCCGGGGCGAGGCCCGAGCCGGGCGCGTGGCCGTGGCCGGCGGCGAGGCCGAAATCGGGCGCGGGCGCGCTCGCCGGCGCCACGGCCGGAGCGGCCGGGACGGCGGATACGGCCGACGGACGCGCGTCGGGGACATGCCCGGCAGGCACGGCCGCCGGCGCGAAGAGGAGCGCTGCCGCAAGCGCGGCCGCCCGAATAAATTGCAGCATTTCAGTAAGATGGGTGCCTAAAGCGGCGGATCAACCGGGGCCGGGGGCGGCTCTGCGGCGGGCGGTTGCGGCGGCGCGACGGGCTGCGGAACGGGCTCGGCGACCGGGACCGGCGGCGGCAGCGGCGGGGCGAGCGGATCGCCGCCGCGCTCGATCACCGCGCACGGGCTCTCATTGCCGCCCGGCCCGGCCGCGCCCCAGCGGCGGAAGCTCCTCGTGTCGATATGGAAGCGCTGGAAGGCGTAGAAGCCCAAGCCGACGCCCGCCGCCGGCCCGTGGCGGCGGTGCATCGCGCAGAGGCGGCGGAACAGGTCGCCGCGCTCGAGCGGCCGGACCGGGACCAGGTCGAGCGCGAAATAATCGAGATGGGCGCTTCGCTCCGAGCCGCGCGCGCAGCCGTTCAGCGCCGGGTTGCGATAGCCCGACACCGCCTCGACCGCGCCCAAAGCGGGCCGGACCTGGTCGCGGATCACGATCAGAGTCCGGGTCATTCCGGGCCAGAGGCGAAACGGCGGGATTTCGAACGGCGGGCCGCCGCATTCGCGCCACATGCTCGCGGTGCGGACCAGCTGCCAGGTCGGCAGCACGCCCGCGACCCCGGCCGCCTCCTGCCAGGCCTCGAACGAGAGCACCTGCCCGCGATGGCCGGGATTGGCGTCGAGCCAGGTCCGATAGTCCGCCTCCCCCTGCCCGACCGGCAGCTCCTGAGCGGCGAGCGGGTGGGCGGCCAGGGCGAGGATGGGCAGCGAAAGAAGAGCGAAACGGCGCATTCTGTCGTCTTATAGGCGCGGAACCGGCCGGCGCCAGCGCTCCGTCAGGCCGCCATCAGCCGTTCGATCCGCTCGATCTCGCGGGCGAATTCGAAGCAGAGCTGCGCCGCCTCATCCTCGGGCAGCCAGCGCGCCATTTGCGGGAACACGACCTTGTTGTAGCGATAGGTCCGCTCGTCCCACGGCGCCTCGGCGGTCACGCCGCGCGCGGCGTCGAGGATCGCGCCCAGGTCCTCGCGCACCTCGTCGCGGTCGGGCTCGTAGGATTTGGGCGCGGGCTTTTCGCCGAGGTCGAAGCCGAGCTGCCCTTCCTGCCCGCGTGGGAGATCGGCCATTCGCTGTTCTACTCCGCTGCGGAGAAATTTGTTGGCTCCAGAGTAGCGCGGCATCCGCATGGCGCAAGCGAGCCGGCCAGAAAATATGTGGGCAACCTGTTGGCAGCGGTGTTTTTGGGTTCTGGGCTGCGGGGCGGCAAGGGCGTCGGCATGGCGCAAATGAGTCAGGGATCGATCCGCTGCGGCCCCAGGAAGGCCCGCAGAAGGGAACGAATCCTATCTGGATCCTCGAGTTCGCATGCCCAAACGACCATGACATCCCAACCGGCTGCTCTTAGTCGGTGTTCGTTATCCCTATCCCGGCCAATATTACGCTCGAGCTTGGGATTCCAATAGGCAGTATTCGACTTTGGCCGCCGTCCGTGGCGGCAGGTATCGCTTTGATGTTGGTGCCAGAAGCAGCCGTGGACGAAGACAACCTTTTTCCGACGGCGGAATACCAAATCTGGGCGTCCGGGTAGGCCGGTGCTGTTCACCTGAAACCGATAACCGACCGCATGGAGCATCCGGCGCACGCATAGTTCGGGCTTGGTGTCCTTGCTGGCGATCCTCGCCATGTTGGTGGATCGCCCTTGGGGAGTTAGGTGGTCGGCCACGGGCTTTCAGGAAACGGGACGCCAAAAAACGGCAAGGACATGTCAAAGCGTAAGGGTGCGTCCGAGTTCCGGCCAAAGCCGGGTGAGACGGCGACTCATCTGCATAATCATTCCAGAGGGGGATTCAATTGTACTCAATGCCTTCGCCGGGGCCAGTTCCAATGCATAGTATGACATCGCCGCGGCATCCGTCGCGATAATCTGAGGGATGCGTATTGGGCTTGGAGTCACGCCGGAGGCAAAATCGAGGTCGAAGGCATAAATCCAGGCGGACACAATTTCCGGCCGTTGCCGGCCTGGTTCGAACAGGCTGAAGGTACCGTCTGTCTCCTCCTTCAGGGTAGGCCCGCCCAGATGACGCTGCCAACTCTCCCAGACAGCCAAAGGCACAGCCAAAACGCAACCCGCGCATCGAGAACTCAGGCCCAACTGGAACTTGAACATCATCTGGTAGAATGTTCGCTTGAACACATTCGCGATGTTGGGACCTTCCATCCGGTCGGAGAGCCACTGCTGGTTCTGGCTCAGCGTTTGAGGAAAATTCGAAGGATGGAGGCGAAGCCCATCCTTGAGATTCGCGACGACGTGCTTGTAAGACCCGTGGAAATCCATTGTCTGAATCTCAATGATCCCGAAGCGCCCCACGTGCGGCACGTGGTCCACCAGTTCGATCTCGATCACGGTGACGTCAAATGAAAGCTCCGGGGACTCCATGGTCCTGGAGATGCTGAGCTCTCCGCCCAGTTTACTATCGAAATAAACAAAAACACGCCCACCGGCAGCCAAGCTTCCATGTACAGCGTCTCGCGTTTCAGCCTTCTCCAGGCCGATCGCGGGGGTGACAAGCGACGATTGCCCGTCTGGAAATCCGAAAAGGCGGCGCACCGCTCTATCCATCAAATCGGGATCGAAGGCGCGATACGGGCAGACGAGCCAATCGCGCCGCCCCGCTTCGCAAGGCGTGTTTACCGTGCATACGCCGAGCGAGGCGGGAGGCTTAATGCATCGCCTCTCTTCGCTCGTGGCTTGAGTCAGGAACGGGCAGAGTTCCTGACGCTGGTCGGATAGGCTTCTGTCGGTCCCAACAACATGCGGGTACACGCGGTGCCCAAACCACTCGCTCACGTAATTCCCGCGCGGTGCTCTCGCCATTAGCCTGGGAACGTCATTCTAGGCGTAAATCCTATATCTCGACTTTACGCTGCGCGCATTCCGCTCACCATTCAAGGCCCGTAGAATCTGCTCGCCTACAGCTTTCGCGAGCAGCGGAGGAACCGCATTGCCAACCTGATCATATTGATCGGTGTGGGTGCCTTCGAATACGAACCAGTCTGGAAAGGATTGGATGCGGGCGGCTTCTCTGATGCTGATCGTGCGGTCTTGAGAGGGGTGGGTATATTCACCGGATTTTGGATCACGAAAGCGCGTAATGATGGAACGGGCCACTCCGTCCCAGCGCATGCGGCGGAACCGGCGTGTGTGATCCTTTCTGAGGGCGCGGCGCATACCCATCGGAAGAAGCTCAGCGGGAAGGTCACGCCAATCCTGGCCCGGCTTGAGCGACCTTATTCGCTGGATATTCTGCGGTGCCAGCTTCGGCGCATAATGGTTGTAGAGCTCGTTCCCGCATCCATCCCGCATTGCCACTTGGTACGGCAAAGAGGGCTGCCCCTCATATCGGGAGCATTCTTCGCCGCTCCGAATGGCTGGAAGGTCGCCTATGGCTTCCTGGATTGACACGAAACCCTTGAGTTGTTCCGGCCGGACAGTTCGATTCGGCACCAAATCGCCGATCGCCAGATTGCCATGGGTAGGCGCAGGAAAGCCGCATCTGCCGAAGCCCTGATCTCGGCGCCACGCGACGAAGAACATCCTCCACCGCATTTGCGGCACGCCATATTGTGCCGCTAAGAGTTCTGCGCATTCGACGTCATAACCCAGTGCGTCAAAAGTGCGGCCAATTTCCCGAAGAAGCACGCCACCGGCGAGGGTCGCCAGCCCAGGGACATTCTCAATGACCGCAACCCGGGGCAATAGCTCGCCGGTTATGCGAATGAACTCGCCAAACAGCTGGTTTCTTGGATCATCCAGCAGACGTTGCCCCAAGATACTGAAGCCCTGGCAGGGGGGGCCGCCAATCAGGAGATCGAGCTCTCCCTTCTTCAATCCGCTCTGCGCGAGAATTTCGTCACCGGCTACCCTGCCAATGTCCGCTGATCGAAAAGGCACATGCGGAAAGTTTCTGCGATGGGTACGGGCGCAGGGAACCGACCAGTCTGATGACAGCAAAACGTCGAATCCGGCATTTAAAAGGCCGAGCGTCAACCCACCGGCGCCGGAAAACAAATCGATCGCAGTCGCCCTGCCACCGGTGTGCGGAAATGTGCGACGCAGTTCATACCGCTGGTTCCGTTCCATAGGCGTTCTCCCGGAACAAACTGTGAACTTACGTTCCCCTACAATGTGTGGACGAGATTGGCAAGGGTGTGAAACCCTATATGAGGCTTCGAAAACAAGCTCGGTGATAGTGGCCAAAAGGCAACATACTGCTGGCCTTCCCCTGCCTCACCGCGTGCGGGTGACCCGCGGCGGCTCGCCCTTAACCCGCAAGATCGATCCATTGCAGCCCTGCCCGCGACCGGGCAGGATATCGCCCGAAACTTTGCGGAGACGGAGATGAAGACGGCGATCGGACTTGCTTTGGCGCTCATCGCCTGCGCGCCGGCCGGCAGCAGCCAGCCGCCCGCCGCGGCGAGCGCCTCCGGCACCCTCCTGGTCGGCAACAAGGGCGAGAACACGCTCTCCTTCATCGATCTCGCCTCGGGGCGCGAGCTCGGCCGAGCCGCGACCGGGCGGATGCCGCACGAGATCGCGATCTCGCCCGACGGGCGGCAGGCGGCGGTGGTCGCCTATGGCGAACGGGCGATCGACATTTTCGACGTGCGCACGCGCGCGAAGGTCCGGACGATCGACCTTTCGCCCAACGAAGGCCCGCACGGCATCATTTGGCTGGCCGACGGCCGAATCCTCGCCACCACCGAGCGCAGCCGGTCGCTGACCGTCGTCGATACGAGGAACGGCGACTCGGTCGCCGCGATCGCCACCGGCCAGGAGGGCACCCACATGGTCGCGGTGACTCCCGACGCTCGGCGCGCCTTCACCGCCAACATCCCCGCCGGCACGGTCAGCGTGCTCGACCTCGCCGCGGGAACCAAGCTCGCCGACATCGCGGTCGGCGGCCAGCCCGGAAGGCATCGCGCTGACCCCGGACGGGCGAACGCTCTGGGTCGGCGACCTCGAGGGCGCGCGGGTCCAGGCCTTCGACTCGGCGAGCTTCGAGCGGCTCGCGGAGGTGCATACCGGGCCGGTGCCGATCCGGGTCGCGGCGAGCCCGGACGGACTCTGGATCGTCACCTCCAACATGGGCAATGGCAGCCTCACCGTCATCGACGCTCGCACCCGCGCGGCGGTGCGCGAGATCCCGGTCAGCGGCACTCAGGAGGCGGGCCAGGTCACCATCCTCTTTTCGGCCGACGGGCGCCGGCTCTACGCCGCCGAGACCAGCCGCAACCAGATCGCCGAAGTGGATCTCGCCAGCGGCCGGGTCCTGCGCCGCCTCGCCGCCGGCGCCCAGGGCGACGGCCTCGCCATCGCGCCCTGAAATGCGCCTCCCTGCCGGCCATTCATGGCTAAGGGATCGGTAACCACCTCGTTTGAGTGAAGATTAGCTTTAATCGGGCAAAAGCCGGTCCCTGAAAGAGCCGAAAAGGCCTTTGGAGGACCAGATGCAGGAAGAGAACGGCACGGGAAAGACCGCGATTCCGACTCGCGGCAAGGGATTCCTGACCCGGCTCGCCCGCGACAGGCGGGGCAACGCGCTCGCCATCGTCGGCGCCGCTTTGGTGCCGCTCGCCGCGATGATCGGCTCGGGCGTCGACATGAGCCGCGCCTACATGGCCAAGACCCGCCTGCAGAGCGCCTGCGACGCCGCCGCGCTCGCCGGCCGGCGGATCATGAACAACGACACGCTGACCACCGAGGTTCGCAACGAGGCGACCCGCTTCTTCAACTTCAACTTCCGCCAGCGCCTCTACGACACCGCCCCGTTCACGCCGGTCATCACCCGGCCCGAAGCGGGCACGGTGCGCGTCACCGCCTCGACCACTATCCCGACTTCGATCATGCACATCTTCGGCTTCGAGTTGCTGCCGCTCAACGTCACCTGCGACGCCGCGCTCAACTTCGTGAACACCGACGTGATGCTGGTGCTCGACGTGACGGGGTCGATGGCGGAGAATGTCGGCGGCACCCAGAAGATCGTCGCGCTGCGCGACGCCGTCATGGCGCTCTACGACGAGCTGCGGCCGATTCAGACCCAGCTCGAGGCGAACGGCCTCCGGCTCCGCTACGGCATCGTCCCCTATTCGAGCACGGTCAATGTCGGCCAGCTGCTCCGCGACCAGAACCCCGATTTCATCTCCAATACCGCCTACATTCGTACGCGAGTGGCGAACTATGACGATCTCGAGGTCGACTATATTCCGACCGTCCAACCGCCCCAGCCGCCGGTCGAGCAGGTCTATCCGAGCTCGATCACCCAGGCGAATTGCGACAGATACGGGCGCAACGTGAGCTTCTCGGGTTTCTCGCCAAGCGCGACCGCGGGCGGCGGCCCGGCGCCGGCGGACACCTGGACCCGCTCGTTCTCGAACAACGAATCGACGGGCGTCGACTGGGGCTGGGCAGGCGCCCCCGATCGCAGCACCGGCAGGAACGATAATCGGATGTCGTGCCGGCGCCGTTATGTCCAGCGGAACACGAGCTTCACCGCCGATTATTATTACCGCTCGAGCGGCTACACCTGGCAGGATGAGGAGCCCGTCGACGTCAGCCAGTTCAAGATGGGCAATTCCATCACCATGTCGACCGACCGGGCCGGCCGGGTGGAGACCTCAGCATCGTACGACGCCTTCCACCTCCCGTCCGTCGCCACCGGCGTGGCCACGACCTCGCTCACCTGGAACGGCTGCATCGAGGAGCGCGAGACGACGGACACCATCACCTCCACCTCGGGCTACAACATGCCCGAGGAGGCGTGGGACCTCAACATCAACGCGGTTCCCACAGCGGACGATGATAATGACGACCTGCGCTGGAAACCGATGATCCCGGCGATCTACTACGCTCCCGGCTCGAACACGCCGATCGGCAGCGCGGCTTGCCCGGCGCCAGCGCGGCGCTTGCAGGCGTGGGCGCGCGGCGACATGCTGGGCTACGTGAACGCGCTGCAGCCGACGGGCAGCACCTATCACGACACCGGGATGATCTGGGGCGCGCGGATGATCTCCAACGGCGGAATCTTCGCCGACAGCCCCGACAATTTCAACTCGATGCCAGTCGCGCGCCACATCATCTTCATGAGCGACGGCCAGATGGACACCGACCGCAGCATCTATACGCTGTACGGCGTCGAGCGCTACGACCAGCGCATCAGCGGCATGTCCAATCCGTCCGAGAGCGAGCTCAACGGCCGCCACATGCAGCGCTTCAAGATGGTTTGCAACGCGGCCCGGGGCATGAACGTCTCGATCTGGGTGATCGCCTTCGGCACGGCGCTCAGCTCCGAGATGGTCGAATGCGCGACCAACGCCAACCAGGCGTCGACGGTCGGCAACCGCGACCAGCTGATCGCCCGCTTCCGCCAGATCGGCAGCAATATCGGCGCGCTGAGGCTGACCCAGTGAGGCGCGCCCATCCCTTGCGCGGCCTCGGCCGGGACCAGAGCGGCGCGACCATCGTCGAGTTCGCGATGATCCTGCCGGTGATGTGCGTGCTGATGCTCGGGGTGATCGACCTCGGTTATCGCAGCTACGTCACCTCGATCGTCCAGGGCGCGCTGCACGAGGCGGCGCGCATGGCGACTGTCGGCGGCGTCACGACCGCGCAGATCGAGACGCATGTCCAGAACAGGCTGCGCGAATTCTCGCACGAGGCCGAGATCGAGACCGAGACCCGAAGCTATTCGGATTTCAACAACGTCAACGTGCCCGAAGCGATCACCCAGGATACGGCGCCGATGGGCAGCTATAATGTCGGCGATTGCTACGCGGACGCCAACAACAACAGCACCTACGACCTCGATCGCGGCAAGGGCGGCCTCGGCGGCGCCGAGGACGTCGTCCATTTCGAGGTGACCATGACCTATCCGCGGATCGTGCCGATCGGCAGCTTCCTGGGCTGGAGCGACGACATCGAGATCGTCCAGAACACGGTGCTTCGCAACCAGCCCTTCGCCGGCCGAAACACGGGAGTGACGGTGAGATGCTCATGACCGCCCCCAACAGCTTCGTGCGGCGCGCGATCGGCTTCGCGAGACGGCTGCGCTCCTGCAACAACGGCATGGCGTTCGTCGAGTTCGCCATTTCGCTGCCGGTGCTGTCGACGCTCGGCCTGTGCGGGCTCGAGACCGCCAATCTGGCGATGGCCCACCTGCGCGTCAGCAACATCGCGATGCTGACCGCCGACAACGCCGCCCGAGTCCGCGACGCCATCGACGAAGCCAATGTGATCGAGCTGATCACCGGCGCCAAGATGTCGGGCGACAATATCCAGTTCCGGGAGAACGGCCGAATCATCCTGTCGAGCGTCGAGCCCAACACGGCCGGGGCCGGCGGCACCAGCAACGGCCAGTGGATCCGCTGGCAGCGCTGCGACGGCCGCCGCGTCGTCTCCTCGCGCTACGGCCCGGAGGGGACCGGCCAGAACAACAATTCGCTGCAGGCGGTCGGCCCCGCCGGCAATCAGATTTCGGCGCTGAGCGGGACCGCCGTGATGGTGGTCGAGGTCGAATATGACTATCAGCCCCTGGTCTCCGAATCGATCTTCGGCGAGCGCATCATCCGCTACGAAAGCGCGTTCAACGTACGCCAGCGCACCGATCAGGTTCTCCACAATGCCGGCAACCTCAGCGCCGGGCAGAGGCGGACCTGCAACAAGTACGAGGCCTGAGCCCGGCAGCGCCCGTCGGGGCTAGGAAGCGACGCGATCTTGCTTTATCTGTAGTGCATGAGCAACACACCTATTAGCGTCGACCTCCCCCATCGCCTCGGCGCCGAGGAGGCCAGAAGGCGCATCGCCGGCAATGTCGGCAGCCTGACCGGCCACTTGCCGGCCGGCGCGAACGTCACCTCGGGCTGGGCCGGCGACCGGCTGAGCCTCGACGTCGGCCTGCTCGGACAGCAGGTCGCGGCCGCGATCGACGTCGAGGAGAGCCTGGTGCGGGTGACCGTGCTGCTGCCGCCGGCGCTCGCTTTCTTCGGCAAGGCGATCGAGGCCGGGCTGCGGCGCAGCGGGCCGGGCCTGCTCGAAGACAGGACGAAGCGCGGCTAGCGTCGCCCCGGCCGCCTTGCCTTCCCACCCGCGGCCGCCAGGGCCTGGGCCCATAGCCGGCAACGGTCGTGACGGAGCGGATTTTGGCGCAGGGATAGGAGCGAGGAGGGCGCGATGTGGTGCATCGTGACCGACGAGCGACGCCGCCCTGCGCCAAAAGCCGCCCGCCCCGAAGGGGTTGCCCTCAGGAGGCTGCTGGCTGCGTCGCTTGCTTGCGCGTAGCCCCGCTACGCGCCTGCGCCGCGCTCCTTGCCAGCAGCCTCCTGAGGGCAATCGCGACCATTGCCGGCTATGGGTCCAGGCCCTAGCATCGCGGCCGACGACGGGCGTGGAGGCGGGATGCGGCATATTGCGGTGATCGGGTCGGGACCCGCCGGCTATTACAGTGCCGAGGCGCTCCAGAAGCACTATGGCGACGAGGTCAGGGTCGACATGATCGACCGAATGCCGGTGCCTTACGGCCTGATCCGGTTCGGGGTGGCGCCCGACCATCAATCGATCAAGGCGGTGTCGCGCCGCTACGAGAAGGTTGCGCTGTCCGACAATGTCCGCTTCGTCGGCAACGTGCTGGTCGGCCGCGACGTATCGATCCCGGAGCTGACCGCGCTCTACGACGCGGTGATCCTCGCCACCGGCGCCCCCAACGACCGCCCGCTCGACATTCCCGGCGGCGACCTGCCCGGCGTGGTCGGCTCGGCCGCCTTCGTCGGCTGGTATAACGGCCATCCCGAATTCGCCGAGCTCGATCCGCCGGTCGGCGGCGACGGCGCGGTGGTGATCGGCAACGGCAATGTCGCATTGGACGTCGCCCGAATCCTCGCCAAGACGCCGGCCGAATTCGTCGGCTCGGACATCGTCGCCCATGCCTTCGAAGCGCTGGGCAATGCGGGTATCCGCGACATTCACGTGCTCGGCCGCCGCGGGCCGCACCAGATCGCGATGACGCCCAAGGAGCTGGGCGAGCTCGGCCATCTGGAAGGAGCGGCGCCGCAGGTCGATCCGGCCGATTTCCCGCCCGCGCTTGACGACGCCCTGCTCGAGCCCGGCGTCCGGAAATCGGTCACTCACCTGCGCGAGTTCCAGAACCTCGTCGCCGACAAGGCCAAGACCGTCCATTTCGACTTCTTCGCCCAGCCGATCGCGATCGAAGGCGAGGGCCGGGTCGAGCGGGTGATCGTCGAGCGGACCCGGCTCGACGACAAAGCGCGCGCGGTCGGCACCGGCGAGACCTATGCGATCCCCTGCGGCCTCGTCGTCAGCTGCATCGGCTACAAGACGCCGCCGATCGAGGGCGTCGCCTATGAGGAGGATCGCGGCCGCTTCGCCAATGCCGACGGGGTGATCGGCGGCGGCCTCTATTGCGTCGGCTGGGCGCGCCGCGGCCCGACCGGGACGATCGGCACCAACCGCCCCGACGGCTATGACGTGGCGGAGAAGATCGCCGCCGATCTCGCCAAAGCAAGCGGGCGCAGGGAGGGCCGGCCCGGCCTCGACCGCCTGCTCGAAAGCCGCGGCGTCGACATCGTCACCTTCCGCGACTGGCAGCGGATCGAGGCGGCGGAGAATGCGCGGGCGCGTGAGGGAAGCCCGCGGGAGAAGTTCACCGCGATCGCCGACATGCTCGGCGCACGGGGGCGCTGAGGCGGGGCCGCGCTGCGCCTTGCCAAAGGCCGATCGTTACGGATAGCGTTCGCCGGCGCACGAAGGGGCCTTGTCGATGACTTCCACCGCCGGTCACGTCTTCATCAGCCACGGATCGGAGAATCGCGCCGAGGCCGAGGAGATTTCGGCCTTCCTCGAGGCGCGAGGCATCAGGGCCTGGATCGCGCCGCGCGACGTCAGGCCCGGGATGGACTATTCGGAGCAGCTGCAAAGCGCGATCGAGGGGTGCCTCGCCTTCGTCGTCCTGGTCACCGACACGGCCAACAAATCGCCTTATGTCCGCGCCGAGACGGAGATGGCGTTCAGCAACAACAAGCCGATCTTCCCGGTCCGCAGGAGCGACATCAAGCCGGCCGCGGGCCTCGCCTTCTTCCTCAAGATCCGCCACTGGACCGACGCCTTCGGAGAGCATGACGCGGCCAACATGGACCGCCTCGGGCGCGAATTGCGGGCGCTGAGCGGCCTGCCCGACGAGATCCGGCCGGCGCCCGAGCCAGCGCCGCCCTCGCCGCCGCCGCCGCCCCCGCCGCCGGCGCCGCCGGACGGCGGGACCGATGCGCCGCGGCCGGACGCGCCGCCGCTGCCGGATGAGGACCGGCTGCGCGCGGCGATCGGCCCCAACGCCGAATATTATCTCGGCCGGTGGCGGGACATGGATGCGAAGGGCAATGCGATCAGTTGGAACTGGCCCGCCTGCCTCGCCAACATCTTCTGGTTCGCCTATCGCAAGATGTGGCTGCCGCTGGCGGCGATGGCGTTCGCCATCCTGCTGCTCGGCGCGTTCGGCGCCAGCGATCCGGCGCTCGGCATGGCCACCGCCTTCGCTTCCATCCTTCTCACATTCGTGTCCGGAGCCCTCGGCAATTATCTCTACCGTCGCCAGATCGTCGCGCTCGCCGCGGATCCGGCGCTCGGCCGAGCCGAGATCGAGGCGCGCGGCGGCGTTTCGAAGACCGCCCTGATCGTCGGCATCGCCACCGTGCTGGTGCTGACCGTCGCGGCCGTGCTGTTCACCCTGTGGCAGATGCAGCAGCTCCAGCCGCCGCCGCCCGTCCCGCCGACCGATCCCGCCGTCAACATGGTCGAGGGCGACAAACCCGCCGACGCGCCGGGCGAGGCCGCCGGCACGAGCCCCGCCGGCATCGACGCCGGCCTCGTCGTCGGCCGCTGGACCGACACCGGCGATTGCGCCGCTGCCCTCGAATATACCGCCGACGGCCGGGTCGTCGCGCCCGACGGATCGACCGGCCTGTGGCAGCTGAACGGCGACCAGCTGACGGTGACGGGGCCCAACGGCTCGCAAACCGTGCGGATCACCTCGATCGACCAGAGCGCGGCCTATGCGGTCAATCCCGACGGCTCGGTCATCGCCTCGCAGCGCTGCTGAGCGGGGGCGGCTTGGCGGCGCGTCGATCGCTCGCGGAACGCCGCTTGAACTCCGTCCAGCCCCTCCCTATAGACGCCCAGCCCCGCCGGCCCCAGGGATAGGATCCTTTGGGCCGCGCGTATCGGTCGGGGAGTAGCTCAGCCTGGTAGAGCACTGTCTTCGGGAGGCAGGGGCCGGAGGTTCGAATCCTCTCTCCCCGACCATTTTGCTGAACGCGCCTTTCGCTCACCAGAGGCCGCAGCGGGAGCCGCGTCCTTCCCCGGAAGCGGAACCGGCGCTCGTTTCGCCGGACGGCCCGAGAGGGTCGTCGCGCAGGCTGTCCAGCATTGCCCCCAGCGCGGCCGCAAACTCGGCCGGGGAGAGATGCGAGGGGATTTCATATCGGGCGATGGGCGGCGCCGCGCCCTCGGCAGGGCGGCGGCCCGGCCGCTCGACGTCGACGATCACGCAATAGCTGTGGCGCGGGATGGCGGGCGGCCCGTTCACGCCGTCGATCGCGGCCACCGCCTTGCCGCCCTCGACGTTCGCCGCGGCGCGGGGCGGACGCCCGGACGAGATCGGCGCGAACCGCCATTTCGCAAGGGGGCCCGCTGGCTTCCCAAGGCGGTCGCTCGTCAATCCGGGCAGTCCGATTGCGGTCATCGCCGTGCCTGTTTCGCGTTTGTCCGCACCATCGGGCACGGTCCGGCCGGCTTTGCCAAATGCAGGCCGACAAAGGCCCGGATATTTTCGATCAAGCGCAACGGCCGGGCCGTCGCCCGGATAAGGTCAGGGCTGCTTTTCCTGCGCCAGCGCGATGATCACGTCGTTCAGCCATTGCATCCTGGCGGAAAGCGACAGCACCGCATTCTGGCGGACGAGGTCGCCATAAGGCGTCTCGGTCGCCTTGGCATAATCCTCGATCTCATCCAGCTTCGCATCGAGGGCGGCCAGCGCCGCGGCCGCCCAGCGCAGCCGCTCGTCGGCGGACAGCAGGTTCAGCGCGGAGATCTTGGTCCTGAGCGGATCCTCGAGCAGGAGATGGGCCGGGCGCATCTCCAGCACCCATGAGCGAACCTCGGCGCGTCCCGATTGCGTGCAGGACAGGCGCTCCGTCCCGCGCGCATCGTCGGGAGCGGGCTCGGCGGCGATCAGCCCGCGTTCGCGCAGCCGCCTCACCAGCGGATAGAGCTTGCCCGGGCTCGTGTTGAAGCTGCTGACCGGCGATGCGGCGTAGATTTTGGCGACCTCGTAGGTCGTGATCGGCTGGCATCGCAACACCAGCGACAAGAATGTCCCTTCGCTGTCGGTGAGCCCGGTCTGCAACGCGGCAGTTCCCCCATCAAGTGGACCGAAGCGACAAGCCGGTGAGGATGGCTGTTGATCTCATAATGGCCGGGGCGGCGGCGGGCCACGGAAAAATGGGCCGGGATCGTGGATCCCGGCCCAGGGTTCGGAGAAGAGCGGGCACTTGCGAGTTCGCTTGCTAGGGGACTCGTAGGTTTGACGCTCGACCCTCCTCCGATGCGGTCAGAAGCGAAGGTTCGCGGAGATGAAGAAGTCCCGGCCGATCACGTCGAAGGTGCTCGGGTAGGTGTTCGACTGCTGGGAGTTGAAGCCGATAAGCGGCGGGTCCTTATCGAACAGGTTGTTGACGCCCGCGTTCAGCGTGAGGTTGTCGTTGACCTCGAAGCCGAACGCGAGATCGAACAGGTCGTAGGCCGGGAGCCGCTCGACGACGAAGTCGGTCGCGTCGTCGTCGTCACGGACCGCGCCGATATGCCGCCAGCGGAAGCTGGTGGTGACGGGGCCGTCGATCCAGGTCAGGCGGCTCGACCATTTCCAGCGTGGCGTCGGATCCAGGCAATTGAGACCGAATTTGCCGGCGCACTCGGTGACATCGTCGGGCAGCTCAACCAGCGGAACGAAGTTGTTCTCCCAGCTGTAGGTGCCGAGGAAGAAGAAGCTCAGCCGCGATTCGCCGGCGCCGGTGATGCTGAAGCCGAGCGGCTGGCTGTAATCGATCTGGAAGTCGATGCCTTCGGTGGTCAACGCCGCCAGATTGGCGTTGTTGGCCGAGACGACGAACGGCGGGCCGGAGATGATGCCCTGCGAATCGCGGGCGACCAGGCCGCAGATGGCGCTGCCCGCATCCTGGATGACGTTGTAGCAGAGATTCAGGATGTTGTTCACGCCGCCGCCGGCCGGGAAGATCGCATTGTCGATCTCGATATTGTAATAATCGACCGTGATGTTGAGCCGCGGGATGAAGCGCGGACGAAGCACCACGCCGGCCGTCCAGGTGTCGGCGACCTCTTCCTGCAGGTTCGGATTGCCGCCGAAGGCGCCCTGGATCTGGGGATTGGGCTGGAGGAAGGCCTGGCCGACGTTCGCCGCCGGCACGCCGGTTGCGATGCACAGATCCCGGATCGTCGCGTCGGCCGCCGCGGCCGGCAGGGCACACGGGTCGGTCGCCGCCGGGAAGCCGATCGCGGCGCCGCCGAACAGCTCCTGCACGTTGGGCGCGCGGATCGCGCGCTGATACTGGCCGCGGAAGCCGATGTCCCGGATCGGCGCGAACTCGAAGCCCGCCGAATAGGTCCACACGCCGCCGACGTTGGCGAGCGAATAATCGGAGTAGCGGGCCGCGCCGTTGAGCTCGAGCCGGTGGATGAAGCCGTCCTGGATGATCGGGATTCGGATTTCGGCGAACGCCTCCTTCGCATCGTAGCTGCCCGCGGTCGGCTGGCCGGCGTTGAAGCCGACCACGTCGCCCGAAGCCAGGGCCGTATCCGGGATGAATTGGGCGCCCATGCTGCGCCATTCGACGCCGGCCGCGAAGGCGACCGGATCGTTGGCCCAGCCGAAGGTGAACAGCGGCCCGGAGACGCTCGCCTGAGCGACCTGCAGCTGCGAGATCGTCGTGTTCTGGGCGAGGATCGAGATCTGGTCGATGCAATCCTGGCTCAGCAAATTCGCGCCGAAGACGTTGCAGGTGCCGTCGGCCGCCAGCCTGGTGAAGTTCGACCGCGAGATATTGCCTTCCTGGATCTGCGAGTTGCGGGTTCGCGCGAACAGGTAATAGAGGTCGTAGCTCAGCGAGTCGGTCAGGTTGCCGCGGACGCCCGTCAGCACGCGGAAGGCGTTGCGGTCGTCGGCCTGGTTGCGCGAGGAGATCCCGGTGGTGCGGGTGTTGACCTGCAGCCTGACATTGCCGGGCGCGAGCGCCGGGAAATTCGCCGTGCCGGCGGTGAATGGACCGAACGGGTTGGCATTGCCGCGCGCGGCCGCCAGAGCGATCGCCGCCTGCTGGTTCGCCGCGATCTGCTGAAGCTGCGTGAAATCGGCCGCCGAGACCAAAGGCTGGATCGCCGCCAGGCTGAAATCGACATTCTGAGTGATCGGCGTCGCCGCAAGCTCGTTCTCGACGCGGTTGTTGATGAAGGTCACCTCGGCATAGGCGTTGATCCCTTCGGCGATCTCATATTCGCCATAGCCCCCCAGCAGCCAGCGCTCCTGAGGCACCATCAGATAGTTGGCCGGAGCGTAATTGTAGGAATCGGGCAGACCGCCATAAGGCCGGCTGGTGCCCGGCGTGGCGAAGAAGGCGCCGCCGCCAGGATAGTTGGTGCCCACGCCGATCGGCACGCTGAGGGCGTCGAACTCGCCCGGATCGGTCGTGTCGTCGTCCTCGCCCGGCCCGCAGGCGCCGTCGTCGCCGGTGCAGGGATTGAGGTTGATCTCCGCCAGGTTGATCGTCGAGGCGGTCACCATGCGGCCCTGCGGCACGCCGGCCGAACCGCCCGGGACGAGGGCGTCGCCGGCGGCATTGTCGCCGAGCGAAAAGAACGAAAAGGCGCGGTCGGCCGCCATGATCCGGCCGCGATTATAATATTCGGCATAGGCGGCGACGTGGCCGCGGCCGTCGGCGAACTGGCTGCCGATCGCGACATAGGCGTTGTAGCGCCGGCCGTCGCCTTCCTCGGTGAGGCTGTACTGGCCGCCCATGACGATGCCGTCGAGGTCGGAGCGCAGCCGGAAGTTGACGACGCCGACGAGGGCGTCCGAGCCGTAGACCGCCGAGGCGCCGCCGGTGACGACGTCGACGCTGTCGATCAGGAATTGCGGGATCGTGTTGAGATCGACGATCTGGGTGGGCGCGAAGAAGATGTAGCGGCGGCCGTTGACCAGCACGAGGTTGCGCTGGGTGCCGAGGCCGCGCAGATTCAAGGTGGCGACGCCGCCGCCCGGATTGTTCGAGAAGGAGGTCGCGCCGGGGATGACCTGCGGCAGCGTGTTGATCACCTGCTCGACGTTGACCGCGCCCGAAAGCGTGAACTCTTCGTCCTGGACCACCGCGACCGGGCTGGTCGAGCTGAGGTCGCGGCGCGCGATGCGCGTGCCGGTGACGACGATCGATTCGCCTTCGGCCGGATCCGCGGCGTCGGTGGCGGTGTCGGCCTCGGCCTGAACCGACGGCGTGTCCTGGGTATCGTCCTGCGCATAAGCGGGCGTGGCGATCGCCAGCAGCGCGACCGAGCTCAACAACCCTATACGATTCCGAATATGAACCACATCCCTGTTCGCCATGACGGCTTCTCCCTTTTGCATATCAAACCTACGTTTCGTATTAAGTTCGAGCCATGGCAAGAGCCTCTCCGGCCGCAGGCCCGGTTTTGGGATGCGACCGTGGCAGTTGTGCAACAGAGAGAACGAGACGTGGCAGGTTGAGGTTATGGCGCGCCGAGGGGTCGGCTCGCATGGAGCCGTGCAGCATCGAATGATACGAGACTGATTAGTTTACCGGCCAACTGCCAGTTCGGTCCGGCTGGCGGGGGCCGCTGACCGCGGCCCTGATCCCCGCCGCGCGCCGGCCTTGCCGCCTCCGGCCACCGTATTTCCCGCAGGCCCGCTGCCAATCCGCCGTAAACGGCTGCACGCTAACGCTATTCCTGCCGGTTGGTATCTGGTCCGGATCGGCGGCGGCGGGCCTCGGGGCGTAATTCCGGGCCCGCCGCACTTGGTTTCACGAAATCAATTACCGCCCGAGCCGCCCGGATAGCGGACATCGGGATCGATCACGATCGGCAGCGTGTTGATCTCGCCGGCGGCGCCGTCGGGATAGACGAATTCCACGTTCAGATTGAACGCATGGTTGAACCCGCGCCCGACCACCGGCTTGGCAATGAAATAGATCAGGCGGCAATATTGGCTGTGCTCCGTGCACTGATCGAGCTCGTCATACGTCTGCATTGTCGTTTCGTCTTTCCACACATGCCGCAGATCATAGTAATTTTTGACGTCATCCGGAAAATCGAACTTTCCCTGGCCGAGAGTCGCGCCTTTCAGCGTACGGCCGAACCGCCACGAAATGTCCTTGTCCAGCCGAATGATGAAGCAGGTGGTTGCCCCGAGGTGCAGATCCAGCGGCCGGAAATAGGGTGCCGCTTCGGCCTGCGGATCGTAATTGTCGGCCATGATCCTGTCGATCATGTCGGCGACGTCGCCGAACTTGGTGCAGGGGTGGTAGCGGTCCGGGTTGGAGTAGGCGAACGGCCCGGTCGGACCGAAAGCGAGGGTCAGCTTCCGCACGATGATTCGCTCGGGCGTCGGCAGCGGGTTGGTTTGCGGATCGGACCGGGGGATGTCGACCTGGCTGAGCCCATCCGAGGAAAGGGAAAATTTCGACAGGACATCGCCCCGGGAGATGCCGCGCCTTTCCGGCCGGTCCGGCGCGTCCTCGGGCTCGGGCACAATCGGCGGATTCTTCAACAGCGTATCCATGATCGTTCTCCTCCTGGCTGGTGGACGCGTACGCGACGGTGTGGCTTTCGGCGCCCACGGCCGGGAAGGCCCCCTGTCGAGAGATGGTTATCAGCCTCGCCGGCGAGTCGCGCGTGACCGGCGTCACGGACGTCACGATCCTGGGCGAAAAATCGGCCGGGCGGATGGTTCTCGATCCGATCCGTCGCGCGCGCGAAAAATCAGCGACGAAGTCGTCGCCCCGCGCGCCCTGCCGGGGGGCAAGCGGGCGCGGCGGAAGGCCGCAACTCGGTCGAGTTGAACGGATGGGAATGGCATTGGCAACCGCAATCGCACCCCCTCGCCGTTAGACCCCCGAGCCGCCCGGGTAGCGTACGTCGGGATCGATAATGATCGGAATCAGAATTCTCATGCTTGGGCGGATCGCCGTCGGGATTGACGACCTCGATCACGAGATTGAAGCCGTGGCTGAACTCGGTCGTTCCGGGAATGACCGGGTAGACGTCCGGGATCGCGTCGAAGCTGATGATCTTGCAATAATTCTCGTGCGAACTCGAAGGGTTCGTACTGCCCGTCATTGTCGTGGAGATAGTGGCGAAGCTTCGAATATTTTCTTGTCTGGCTGTCATCCTCCGCCAGGCTGGCCGCCCGCACCTTGCTGCTGAACCGCCAGTTCCAGCGGTCGCTGAGACAGAAGACGAAGCAGGTCGGCGCGGAAAGCTTCACGTCGAGCGGCCGATAATATTGGTTTACCGGCTTGCCGCGCCTGTAGATCCCATCCCGAAGGCTCTGAATGACCGGTGCGCGTTCGCTGTAGGGCCATCTGTAATCGGGCCTGTGGAAGACGAAGGCATGGGGGTTGCCGGGCTGGGCCATGTCGATCTCGCGCACGACCAGCCAGAGGGGATCGGGATTGTTGTGCTCCCCGATCTCATAATATTTTTTACAGGCAAAATAGCAGGCGGGCGAAAGCGGGGAGGTCTCCGCTACCGAAGCATTTTTCAATTTCGCCTTTGCCATGATCGTCCCTCCCGTTGCCGGCGGAGCTTCGCCTGGTCCGAAACAGGTATCGGTCGCGCACGGCGAGTTCGCGTGACCACCGTCACGGCTCCGTTACGATCGGGGACGGATTATCCCAGCAGATGCTTCTGGATCTTGCCGGCCGAGGTGCGCGGGAATTCGGCGACGAAGTCGAAGCGCCGCGGCACCTTGTAGGGGGCGAGGCGGGCGCGGCAGAAAGCGGTCAGCTCGGCGCCGTCCGGGTGCCCGCCGTTCGGAGCGAGCTGGACGAAGGCGCGGCCGACCTCGCCCCATTTCGGGTCTTCCTCGGCAAGCACCGCGACGCCGATCACGGCGGGATGGGCGGAGATCACATTCTCCACCTCGGCCGGATAGACGTTCTCGCCGCCCGAGATGAACATCTCCTTGCGCCGCCCCGCAATGTAATGGAAGCCGTCGGCGTCGCGGCGGGCGAGGTCGCCCGAGATCAGCCAGCCGTCGGCGGTGAAGGCGGCGCGGGTCGCTTCCTCGTTGCGCCAGTAGCCGGGAGTCACGCCGGGGCCGGCGAACTGGAGGTCGCCGACCTCGCCGGCCGCGACCTCGCGGCCGTCGGCGCCGACGATGCGGGCGCTGCACAGCAATTGGGGCTTGCCGACCGAGCCGATCTTCTCCCACGCGTCGGCGGGATCGACGAGGAAGGCGGTGGGGCCGGTCTCGGTCATGCCCATGCCGTTGCAGACGCGCACACCGAGGTCGCGATAGCGCCCGGCCAGCGCATCGGGCAGCGGCGCGCCGCCACAGCCCCAGTGGCGGACATGGCGGAGCGGCGCGGCGGCGAAGCGGGGATGATCGAGCAGGCTCTGATAGACGGTCGGGACGGCGAACAAAGTATCGAGACGGCGCGCCTCGATGAGGGCGACGAGGGTCTCGTCGTCGAAGCCGTCCATGACGATGACCCGGCCGCCGGCGATCAGCGTCGGCAAGGCGTGGAGGTTGATGCCGGCGGTGTGGAAGATGGGGAGGAAGCCGGCGGTGACGTCGGTCGCGCGCAGGTCGATGCAGGTGGCGATGTTGACATGATTGGCGAGCGCCATGCCGTAGGTGTAGATCACCCCCTTGGGCCGGCCGGTCGTGCCCGACGTGTAGAGCAGGTACCAGGTCGATTCGGCCGGCCAGCGCGCGCGCCAGGCGCGGGCCGGCGCTGCGGCGAGCGCGCCCTCATAGTCGCGGTCGAGGTCGATCGCCGGCAGCCGGCCGGAAAGCGCGGCGGCGGCGGCGGCCTCCTCGCCGCCATGGCAAATGAGGACCGGCTCGGCGTCGGCGACGAGGCCGTCGAGCTCGGCCGGCGGCATCCGCCAGTTCATGGGCACGAGGATCGCGCCCAGTTTCGCGCAGCCGAACAGCAGCTCGAAGAACTCGATCCGGTTGCGGGTCAGGATCGCGACCCGGTCGCCGGCGCCGACGCCGCGCTCGGCGAGCAAAGCGGCGGCGCGGCCGGCCCGGTCGTCCAGCCCGGCATAATTCAGCGTCCGCCCGCTCGCCGAGTCCTCGAATGCCACCTTCTCCGGCGTCAGCCGGGCGCGGCCGGCGATGAGGTCGGGCAAGTCGCCGATCACCTTTTTCTCAGCCCCTCGGAGACGAGGTCGATGGCATGGTCGGCGACTTGCGTCGGGTCCATGTCCTGGCGCCAGATGCCGTAGCGCATGCCGAGGAAGACGCTCATCCCGATCAGGGCCCAGGCGCGCAGCTCGTCCGGGCCCGGCTCGATCTCGCCGCGGCCGGCGGCGGCGGCGAGGTTGCGGCGATAGCCGTCGACGAAGGTCAGGTAATGCTCGCGATAGACGTCCTCGGCGACGAACTGCGCCTCCTCGATGATCCGATAGAGCTCGGGATGGGTCCTCGTGAAGGCGATGAAGGCGGCGAGGCCGAGCCGTTCGGCGGCGAGTCGGTCGGGGGCGCCGCGCACCGCCTCGGCGACATGGGCGCGGGTGGCGCGGCTCATGTCGCGGACGAGCGCTCGGAACAGCTCCTCCTTGCTCTCGAAATAGGTGTAGAAGGTGCCCAATGCGACGCCGGCACGCTGCGTGATGCCGGTGATGGCGGCCTCGTGATAGCCGCGCCGGCCGAATTCCTGCGCCGCCGCCTCGAGCAGCTTGCGCACCGTCCGCCGCCCGCGCTCGGTGCGCGGCGCCTTGTCGGCCGATACGGCGGCCTGACCGAGGTCGTTCATTCGTTGCTCCCGTCGGCGGGAACTTGAACCGACTTTCAGGTGAGCGCAATCCCCACCCGTGCGGTCGGCGCCCCCGGCCCGGGAGCGGACGAAATCTGTTTTGATTGCCGGCCATCCGGCCTAGAATGAAATCGGCGCCGCGGGCGTTGAAGCGGGATGCAACGAAGGTCGGAGGGACGCCTTGGCCAGGTTCGTGCTGATGAAGAAGGGCGGCGGCGGCAAGGTCGCCATCAACCCCGATCGGGTGAGCTATATCCGCTCGGCCGCCGGCGCCTTCACCGACATTTTCCTCGAAGGCCAGCAGGTCGCGGTCGAGGGTACATTCGAGGAAGTGGTTACGATGCTGTCCGAACGGCGGGTCCTCGAACGGCGCGAGGCGGACCGGCGCGAAAGCGGCCCGGCCGCCGATCGCTGACGCCCCGACGGAACGGACCCGTCACGAGGCCGTTGGGTCTGGACATTCGAGGGAGACCCGACATGCGTATCGGCATCAGCCTTGGCGGCCTGCTCATCCTGCTCCTCATCCTGTGGCTGCTGTTCGGGCGCTAGACGCCGGCGCCTCTCACAGGATGATTATCCGCGCTCAGAGGAAGCCGTCGCCCTTCCAGGTCATTCCTGAACTTGAATATTGACTCAGGTTTCAGATTAAGGCACTAGCCGCCCAGGCCGCAGAACTCCGAACAGGGGCGCGCAACGGCTGCTGGGAGGGGTTTTGGACGGGTTCACCGCTTCGGACGGGACGCGAATCGCCTATCGCGACAGCGGCAACGGCACCCCGCTCGTGCTTCTGCACGGGCTGATGGCGCATGGCGGCTTCTTTCGCGCTCAGGACGAGCTGGCGCGGCATTTCCGGGTCATCAATATCGATTTGCGCGGCCACGGCGCCTCGGCCGCCGAAGGCGCGCGGCCGACGGTCGAGCAGATGGCGGCCGACGTCGCCGAGCTCGCCGCCGCGCTCGACCTCGATGGCGCGGTCGGGGTCGGCTGGTCGCTCGGCGCGACCATCCTCTGGCACGTATTGTCCGGGCCCGCCGCGGCGCGCTTCGCCGGCGCGGTGGTCGTCGACATGACGGCGCGGGTCAGGAACGACGAGGAATGGGACCTCGGCCTGTCGCCCGAGGCCTGCGAGGCGCGCAGCCTCGCCATCCGCGACGATTTCGAAAGCTTCGCTGCGAATGCCGGCGAGGCCATCTTCGCCCAGCCGCTCAGCCCCGGGCATCGCGCCCTCGCCGATTGGGCCGCGCGCGAGTTCGCGCGCAACGACAAGGGCGCGATCGGATCGGTCTGGCACTCGCTGATCCGCCAGGACGTGCGCGCTTTGCTCGAGCGGATCCAGCATCCGACCCTGATCGTCCATGGCGGGCAGAGCAGCCTCTACGGCGACGACACCGCCGACCATCTCGTCGCGGCCCTGCCCCATGCACGCGCCGTTCGTTTCGAGAAATCCGGCCACGCGCCGCACCTCGAGGAGCCGGAATTGTTCAACGCCACCCTGAAGGATTTCGCGGAGCGCCTGTCGCGCCCCCGCGCCGCCCACGCCATCGATTCATGAGGAGAGACGTCATGACCCAGAAGTATCTGATCGCCAGCCTGAAGCTCGGCTCCGCCCTATTCGTTTTGACCGCCGCAACCGCCGCTGTCGCCCAGGAGGAGCCCCCCGCCGGCACCTCCGAGGAGCAGGCCGCCCTCGCCAATGCCGACGGCGCGCAAGAGGGCGCCGCGAGCGACACCGACGTCGTCGTCACCGCCCGCCGGCGCGAGGAGAGCCTCCAGGACGTGCCGATCGCGGTCACCGCACTGGACGGCGAGACGCTCGAGGACCAGGGCGCGGTCGACATCACCGCGGTGATGCAACGCACCCCCAACACGACGCTGCAGATCGCGCGCGGCTCCAACTCGACCCTGATCGGCTTCATCCGCGGCGTCGGCCAGCAGGACCCGCTATGGGGCTTCGAGCCCGGCGTCGGCCTCTATGTCGACGACGTCTACGTCGCCCGCCCGCAGGCGGCGGTGCTCGACATTTTCGACGTCGAGCGGATCGAGGTGCTGCGCGGGCCGCAGGGTACGCTCTACGGCCGCAACACGATCGGCGGCGCGCTCAAATATGTCACCCGCCGGCTCGGCCACGAATTCAACGCCCGGGTGCGCGCCGCCTACGGCAGCTACAACCAGATCGACCTGGTCGGCGCGGTGACCCTGCCGGTCGGCGACACGTTCAGCATCGGCGGCGCGGTCGCCTGGCTGCAGCGCGACGGCTATGGCGAGAATCTCAACACCGGCAACGAGCATTACGACAAGGACGTGCTCGCCGCCCGTCTCTCGGCCGAATGGGAGCCGACTCGCCGACCTGTTCTTCCGCCTCTCCGGCGACTGGATCCGCGACAATTCCAACGCGCGGCACGGCCACCGCGAGATCGGCAATGCCGGCGTGCCCGCCTTCGCCCCGCCGGCCGACGTCTACGACACCAATGCCGGCGCCGGCGACGAGAACGACGTCGAAACGCGCGGCATCTCGCTGACCGGCGAATATCGGGTCAACGACGTGCTCACCTTGCGCTCGATCACCGCCTATCGCGACGGCGAGACCAACGGCAATATCGACTTCGACAACACGCCCGGGCCGGTGCTCGACATCCCGGCTTTCTACGAGGACGACCAGTTCAGTCAGGAGCTCCAGCTCGTCTACGAGGGCGACACCATCCAGGGCGTGGCCGGCGTCTATTATCTCGACGGCCATGCCGCCGGCGCGTTCGACACCGTGCTCGGCCTCGCCAACCTCACCATCTTCACCACCGGCGAGGTCAACACGCGCAGCCTCGCCGGCTTCGCCGACTTCTCATGGAGCATCTCCGATCAGTGGCGGCTGTCGCTCGGCGCCCGCTACACCAGCGACCGGCGCGAAGGGACCGTCTACCGGCAGAACTTCGCCGGCATCCGCAGCCCGTTCTTCGGCAACGCCGCGGCTGTGCCGGGCCTGGTCCGCACCAACTACACCAATACCCGCACCGACGAGCAGTTCACGCCGCGGGTCAGCGTCTCCTACCTGCCGACGCCGGACGTCACGGTCTACGCCGCTTATTCGCGCGGCTACAAATCGGGCGGGTTCGACATGCGCGGCGACGCCTTCCTGACGCCGCAGACGGTCAACGGCTACGATCCCGAGACGGTCGACGCCTACGAGATCGGGCTCAAGGCCTATGCGCTGCAGCGGGCGCTCTATGTCGGCATCGCGGCCTTCTATTCCGACTATCGCAACCAGCAGGTGACGACCCAGGTCGTGGCACCGGGGCCGAGCGTCGCCAGCTTCGTCGACAATGTCGGCGATTCGCGAATCTCGGGCGTCGAGATCGAGGCGCGCGCCACGGTCAGCCCGAACATCTCGGTCGCGGCGATGGCGAGCTACATCAACGCCGATTTCAAGCGCTTCCTGACCTTCGATCTGGCGACCAACCAGTTCATCGACGTCGCCGATCAGCGTGTGTTCCAGAACACGCCGCAATTCACCTTCATGGTGGCGCCGACCTTCAGCCACGGCCTCGGCGGCGGCACGATCAGCTTCACGCCGTCCGTCTCCTACCGCTCGGATTATTCCCAGTTCGAAATCCCCAATCCGATCCTCGACGAAGACGGCTACACCCTGGTCGACGCGGCCCTGGTCTGGACCTCGGCCAACCAGCGCTACCAGCTCTCGCTGGTCGGCCGGAACCTGACCGATTCGCGCTACCGGATCGGCGGCTACAACTTCCCCGGCGCGCTGTTCGGCAATTCGATCATCGCCTTCTATGGCCCGCCGAGGACCTTTACACTGAGCGCGGAAGTGCGTTTCTAAGCGGATGGACGGCGCGGGGAGCAGGAACAAGACGGCCGGCGGTGGGCGCGTCCTCGTCATCCTGCTCCTCGCCTACATCTTCAATTTCGTCGACCGCAACATCCTCGGCGTCCTCAGCATCCCGATCAAAGCCGAGCTCGGCCTCAGCGACACCGAGATGGGCCTGATGGGCGGGATCGCCTTCGCGCTCTTCTATTCGGGCCTCGCCATCCCGATCGCCTGGCTCGCCGATCGCCGGAGCCGGGTCAACATCATCGCCGGCTCGGTCGCTTTGTGGAGCCTGTTCACCGCGGCTTGCGGCCTCGCCCAGAATTTCTGGCAATTGTTCCTCGCGCGGATGGGCGTAGGCATCGGCGAGGCGGGCGGAGTCGCCCCCTCTTACGCGCTGATCTCCGATTTCTATCCCAAGGAGAAGAGGGCGCGGGCGCTCGCCTTCTTCTCGCTCGGCATCCCGATCGGCTCGGCGCTCGGCGTCTTCTTCGGCGGCTGGATCGCGAGCCATCTCGACTGGCGCTCGGCCTTCCTGATCGTCGGGCTGGCCGGGCTGCCTGCGGCGCTCATGGTCAAGCTCGGCATAACAGAGCCGGTGCGCGGCGGGCATGACAGCGCCGACGGCGGCGCAAGCGCGCCCGCGCCGCCCTTCCCCGAGGTCGCCGCCGCGCTGGCGCGCAATCCGAGCTTCTGGCTGCTCTCCTTCGGCGCGGCTTCCGGCTCGATCCTCGGCTACGGCCTGATCTTCTGGCTGCCGAGCTTCTTCAGCCGAAGCTTCGGGCTCGAGCTCGCCGAGGTCGGCTGGTTCTACGGCTCGATCGTCCTGGTCGGCGGAGTCGCCGGCACCTGGCTCGGCGGCTGGTTCGGCGATCGCAGCGGGCCGGACGACCCCGGCTCCTACGCGCGCGTGCCCGCGATCTGCTTCCTGATCGCCGCCCCGGTCTTCGCGCTCGGCCTGTTCGCGCCCTCGCTCTGGCTCGGCTGGATCCTGTTCGCGATCGGCCAGATGCTCGCGCTCGCCTGGCTCGGCCCGGTCATCGCCGCGGTCCAGCACATCGTCCCGCCCAACATGCGCGCCACGGCCTCGGCAAGCTTCCTGTTCATCAACAATCTGATCGGCATCGGCTTCGGCATCTTCTTCCTGGGCTTCATGTCCGACGCGATGACCGAGGCGCACGGCGCCGACTCGCTCCAATATTCGATCCTCTACGGGCTCGTCTTCTACCTCTTGAGCGCCGCCTTCTACCTGGTCGCGTCGCGGCGGCTGAAGCGGGACTGGGTCGCGGTCTGAGGTAGATTAACGCCGGCCGATCGGTCATGTTGGCGCGATGAAGGCGGTGCTGCTCCTGATTCTGATGCTGGTCGGCGCGCCGGCGCCGGCCCAGCCGGACCCGCCCGCGAGCGCGCCGCGACAGCTCTTCCTGTTCCTCTATCGCCCAGGGCCCGCCTGGCAGGCGGGACGGCCGATGCGCGAGCAGGACCTGCGCGCTCACGGCGCCTATCACGCCCGATTGCTGAGCGAGGGGCGAAGCTTCGCCGGCGGCGGCTATGTCAGCGAGGACGGCGGCCTCGCCATCGTCCGCGCCGCGAGCGCGGAAGAGGCGCGGGCGATGCTCGCCGCCGACCCGGCGATCGCGAGCGGCGTGTTCGTCGCCGAGCTCCGTATATGGGCGCCGCGCTTCCACGGCGACGGCCCGCTGGTCGAACGGCCGCGCTGAAAGCGGTCTTCCCCTGCTTTTCCCATCTCGTCACCCCAGCGCAGGCTGGGGTCCATGCCGAGTTCGTGCGAAACGCCGACGTCGCATGGATGCCAGCCTTCGCTGGCATGACGAGCTCAAGCTGTACCGAATTTCGGCGGATCGCGCTGAACGTCGATACACCCTGAGGCCGGAACCGCGCTGAGCCCTCAGTCGCGCGCAAAAGCGGCGAGCGCGGCCGGGCGCGTATAGGCGTCGAGCGCCGCCAGGCCGCCCCCTCCCGAGCACAGATCGTAATAATAGGAATAGCATTCGTAGGTCACCTGGATGGGTCTGCCCTGCTCGTCGTAAGAGCAGGTGTACCAGGCATATTGGTGGCACGGGTCCGGCTGCGCCTGCGCCGACGAACTGAGCGCCGCGATGCCAAAGGAAGCAGTCGCGATGACGGCGATGCGGCGGAACATGCTGAGCTTCTTCATCTTACCTCTCCGTTTTTTACAGGCCGGTGCGGTCCGGCAACGGAGAGTTTATGATCGGCGTCGAAGCCGGTCATGACGAAATGAATCCGCTATGGCTGAGCCCGCCAGCCGGGCGCCGCAGACGGTGCCGGAAAACCGCCGAACCGGGTCCGCCGCGCCCCGTTGAGTCCGATCCGGATCAGGTCGGCGTTTATCCCCTTTGGCCAAGGAACTCCTCTGCTATACAATATGTATGAGCACGAAACTCCCGACGCTTCGCCAATTTCAGGACCGCTTCCCGACTGAGGAATTGTGTCTCGATCACCTTATGCGGACCCGCTACGGGATCGAGCATGAGTGCGAAGGGTGCGACCGCATGGCCCGCTTCTACCGGGTCAAAGCGCGCCGCTCCTACGCCTGTAATTGGTGCGGCCACCAAGTCTTCCCGACAGCCGGGACGCCGTTTGAGCGCACCCGCACCGGCCTTCGCGACTGGTTCTATGTGATGTTCCTTTTCACCACGACGCGGGCCGGCGTTGCCGCCAAGCGGATAGAGCGGGAATTGGGCGTCACGTACAAGACCGCATGGCGCATGTGCCATCAAATCCGCGCCTATATGGCGAGCCTCGACAGCGACGATCCGATGGGCGGCCCCAGCTCCTTTGTCGAAATCGACGAGACGATTGTCGGCGGCTCCGTGAGCGGGATGGGCAACGGCTACATGGGGAACAAGACCATCGTTGTCGGGATGCTGGAGCGGGGCGGCGAGCTGGTTTCGGGGGTCATCACCCGCCGCACGAAAGAGGCCATGCACGAACTGATCCTCGGCCAGATTTTGCCGGGGACGACGATCTGCACGGACGAAATGGGTGGCTACAAGGACATTGACCAGAAGGGCTATCGCCACCTCAAAGTGAACCACAATCGCGGCCAATACGCCTCCAAAGCCGGTGGCGGGGTCAACGCCCTGGAGGGCTTCTGGGCGCAGTTGAAGCGCGGGATTAACGGCACTCACATTCATGTCAGCGGGAAGCATCTTCCGAAGTATCTGGGGGAGTTTGAGTATCGCTGGAACATGCGGGCGGTGCCTCACCTGATGCTGGATCGGATGATGGCCTCCTTCGCCCGCTAGGCGGGGCCATGGCCTTCAACAGCTTGTCGAAACGGGCGTTGGGATCGTCGGTCATTGCTATGTCCTTGGCGGCGGGATGTACGGCTGATCGTCGTCGTCTTCCTCGTCTAGGACGGGCTGCGGCCTTTGCGACGGATGCACGAAAGCGGCCTGCTCTACGCACCTTTCCACGGCCTCCCGCTCAGCGAAAAAGTTGCGCGAGTAGATGCGGAACGTCTTGTATTTGTGAACGTCAATGGAGCTTGAAAACAGGTCGTCGGTCGCTTCCCACGTTCCCTCATAATCGCTGTCGGTAATGGCAAAGACGCGCTTGATGGTGCCGAGCCTGTGCTTCTCCCCGAGCCGCGCCCATGCCTCTAGGTTCCGATACCACCCGCCATATTTTGCCAGCCAAGCGTTCCTGTCCCCCATCGGCTCCTTTTTTTCTGTCGGGCCTGATAATTCGTCCCGAACGACTTCGATTTTGGCGGCCAATTTCTGCATGTTCTCCCGGTCTAGGATCGCCGCGAAAGCATTATCGGCACTCACAAGGCCGTACCGGATTTTCCGCTGCAAATTGCCGACCCAGGTTTCCATCCTTGCCTGAAAAACTTGCCGTTCACGGCGGGCCTCGGCTTGCCCTTCGAGAAGGTCCCTGATGCTCACCCCAAGGCCCTCGGCATAGGCCCTCGCACCCTTCGCAGCGGCATCAGCAGCATCAATGCGCTCAGTGACACTATCGTTCACTTCGCCTTGGCTCTTCATGATGCCGTCGGCCACTTCGGCGACCTTTTTGGTAAGGGCTTCGAGCGAGGCGATTCGATCCTTCAGCGCCGCGTCCTCATACGGGGCGAGCTCGTGGTCCAACTCCGGAAGCGCCTCGTAGGCCGAGGCGGGAGCGAGCGGGCGAATGAGGCGGAAGGCATAGGCCCCCATCGCGAGCAAAGCCGTAACTGCAAGGCCGGTAGCGAGCGTTAGGCCAATGCCGATCAGAATCGCTTCCGCCCAATTCAGTTCGCCAAAGAGCGCGGCCCCTTTGGAGAGCGCGGCGTAAACCCCGCTCATGATCGTGCCGATAACCGCCAGCCATCCGGCTGCGGTTTGAACATGAGGGTTAAGGCGGGCGAAGAACTTCCGCATGTCTCTAGCTTAGCCCGTCCCCTTCCGATTGCAGAGTCAGAACAACAAGCGTATCTCCGCCCCGCCGCTGGGGTCATCACACGCCTCAGCGGTGCGCGTTCGGGCGCCGAGTCCGAGTCCGCCTCTGTCGGGCGGCTCGCGGAATACAATACCCTTCGGGGGAATACGCGGGGCGTGATCCCTCGGGCTCTCACGTGTGATCCACCCGGCACCAGCGCCGGGCAGGGAGAGAGCCCGTGCGCCTGACGATCCGCCGCCGCCTGTCCGATCATCTGCGAGTTGGTTTCGTTGAGATTGAAACACCGTCATTCCAGCGCAAGCTGGAATCTCTTTTCCTTTCAGTGCCCATGAAGAAGTGAGATTCCAGCTTGCGCTGGAATGACGATTTAATCTCATTCGAACCGGCCCTCGGGATCGCGGCCAGCGGGTGCGCGTAAGGCGGCTCCCCTATCTGGCGCGCGGCGATCTGCGCGACCAGCTGCGCCAACTGATCCGATGTGCGCGGGCGCTCAGGAAGCTGTCTCGAAAGCCGGTCAATACGAGGTTGTCGCCGAGGATTAGGTTCTTCCGGTGACGCCGGGGCGGGCGGCTTGACCGCCGCCCGCCTCGTTACACATCTACTAATAGACTTCCTTGGCGCAGGGGGATAATCGCGGATCAGGTCGCGGGTCCGCTCCGCCCATATTTGCGCAGCGGCGGGGGCGGCGCGGCCAGGCGGGCGAGCTGGGGCGCGAGGTCCTTTTCCGGGATCACCACCTCGACCAGCGCCGGAACGCCCGTAAGGTCCTTGATCTCGGCGAGCGCCGCCGCGAGCTGGTCGATCGTCTCGACTCGATAGCCCTGAGCGCCGAACGCCTTGGCGAGGGCCAGATAATCCCATGACGGCAGCACGTCGAACGGCGCGAATTCGCCTTCGGGCGTGAACGCCTTGATGTCGACGAACGCCTGCTCGATCGCATAGCCCTTGTTGCTCATCACGAACACGGCGGCGTTGACCCCTGCCCGCGCCAGGCTCGACAGCTCCTGGCAGATCATCATGAAGCCGCCGTCGCCGGCGACCACCCACGGCCTCTTGCCCGATCCCAGAGCCACGCCCAGCGCGCAGCCGGTCTCGTGCCCCAGCGATCCCCACGCCGCCTGCGCCACGAAGCTGTCGCGCGGCAGGCCGAACAGATTGCCGAACACGTAGAGCGAGGTGCTCTCGCCGAGCACCAGCACGCTCTCGTCGAGCAGGTCCTGCGCCTTCAGGAAATCCGTCAGCTGGCGGTAGAGCCGGTTGTAGGTGAGCTGGCCGGGCGGGCCCGGCTCCTCATCCTCGTCGCCGACGTCGACCGGGGTCCATGTCCGCGGGAAGGCGGCGTCCGCCTCGCAGCGCTCGATCAGCCCTTCGAGGAAGCCGGCCAGCGTGACCTGGGCGAAATAGGTGTCGCCGACCCGGGCATATTGGTCGTTGACCGCGATCATCTCGCCATAGCTGGACGCCATGATGTTGAGATAATCGTCGGTGATGATCGCCCCCAATGCGACCGGGCAATCGCACGCCGCCATCGCCTCGCGCGTGCAGAGCGGCGAAGCGGGCCCGGCATAGGTGCCGATGAAGGCGCTCTGGGCTTCGTCGAGGACGGTCTTGCCGAGGCTCGTGGTGGTGAAGGGCAGGCCGCTGACGTCGACCAGCTTCTGGGCGAGCGCCTGCAGGCCGTAGCGCTGGATCTCGACCCCGAACCAGAGCACCGGCGCCTCAGCGCCCGCGATCAGGCCCCAGGCGGCGGCGACGGCCCGGGCGAGGAATTTGGCGTTGCAGCCGATCGCGATCGGGGCGAGCGTGCCTTCGGGCTCGGCGCAGGCCTGGGCCCAGACGTTCTGAGCGACCTCGAGATAGATCGGGCGGTGGAAGGTGAGCATGGCGGTGATCGCGCGGTCGATCTGCGCGGGCGCGAGGCTCGGGTCGGTGACGATCTCGGCGGCGACCGTGACCTCGTCGTAGACGCTGCGATCGGCGTCGAGGTCGCCGGTCGAATGGTGGAAGAGGATCCGCTGCTGGCGCTCGAGCAGGCGGGCGTCGGTCGCCGGGCTCGCCGAGATGATCGCCACCGGCACCCGTTCGACCCAGGAGCCGGCCGCGCAATTGAGCGCGCTGAATCCGCCGACGCCATATTGGACGCAGGCGGCGCCGATCCCGGCGAAGCGGGCATAGCCGTCCGCCGCATAGCCGCAGCCGAGCTCGTTGATCGTCGGCACGCGAACGATGTCCGGATCGGCGTCGAGCGCCTCGAGGAAGGGCCCGGCATAATCGCCCGGCACCGCGAACATATGGCCGAGGCCCGCCTGCTTCAGCCGGGCGAGGATATAATCGGCGACGGTGCAGGAGGGGGCGGCCACGTCAGCTGATGTCCCGAGTGGCGAGGCAGCTCGGAGTCAGCGCGTCGAGCTGCTCGATCAGCTCGGCCGTGTCCTGAGTAGCGACGCAGAGGTCGGGATCGTCATCGTCGCCGGCGACGGAGTCGCAGCCGCCCTCGGGGCAGGGCATCAGCGCGTAATCGGAGTCGAGCCAGCGCGGCCGCTTGAGGCCGAAATGGCTCTCCAGCATCTGCTCGGCGGTGCAGAAGGCGCCTTCGACCCAGCCCTGGCCGATCGAATAGGCCTCGCCGCAGATATGGATGTCCTCGCTCGCGACGGGCTTCAGCATCCGCCACATGATCCGGTCGAGCCTGTATTCCGCCTTCCATTCGTGCCAGCCGCCGCCATAGGGGTCCTCGTTCCAGGTGTGGTAGACCGCCGAATAGGGCATCGGGATTTCGGGCAGGGCATGGACCTGGGCGATCTGCTTGTTGCAGTCCTCGACCATCTCCTGGGTGGCCTTGTGCTCGGTGACCGGGATCGGATCGGTCACTCCGGGCTCGACGCAGGCCGGCATGTAGCCGGCATAGGGCTTGCCTTTTTCGAGGCCCTTCCAGAACGGGACGGTCGAGATGTCGTTGTAGCTCGCCTGGACGAGCGAGTTGAGGAACGGCTCGCCGCCCCGTTGCTCGCCCTCGGTGCCGAAATAATAGATCTGGCGCATCGGCAGATCGGTGACCGAGCGGCCCGCGACCAGGCCGAGGGTTCGCCACCAGGGCTGCTCGTAAGCGAGGAACAGCTTGAACGCGCTCTGGATGAGGACGGAGTTGCGATCGTCGAGATAGTCGGCGTTGCGGTCCAGCATGCCGCACTTGACCAGCTCGAGCGAGCGGCGCGGCAGCGCGAGCACGATCCGCTTCGCTCGAACGGTGAGCGGAGCGGCGCTTTCATCGATCGCGGTCCGTGCGTCGGTCGTCACCGTCGGCCGGAAGTGGAGCAGGTAGCGGTATTCTGCGTCGCCGGCGGCGATCTCGGTCAGGCAGTGATTCTTGTAGATTCGCTCGCCCGGAGCGAGCTTGCCGCCCTTCTCCTCGTCGAACAGCCGGGCAAGGGTGAGCGGCAGATGCTGATAGCCCTCGCAGAGCGTCAGGAATTCGGTGTCGTCGCCATATTCGGTGGCCGGCAGCTGGGTGACGGCATTGGCGTTGGCGACGTTGGCGTCGTAGCCGCCGCTGTCCTTCATGAACTGATAGCCCTCGTTGGAGAGGACCCGGAACATCAGGTTCCAGAAGCCGTATTTCCACAGCGGCCGGCCGAACACCTTGAGCTTCATCAATTGGCACAGGCTGAGATCGGCCATGCCCGGATAGAGGTTGTTCATCGCCTGGATCTGGAGGTTGGTCGGCCCCAGGCCGCGCTCCGACCAGGCGAGGTTGTAGGGGACCTTGTCGGGATCGGCGAGCTCGTGAAGCCTGAGATGGCGCCCGCGCAGGTAGAAGAGGTTGCAATTGGCGCCGATCGGATCGGGGGCACCCATGTGGAAGTCGCGGGTGGCGAGCTTGAGGTGCTCGACCAGGTCGGCGACCATCTTGTGCGATTCCTGGATGTAGCGCATGCCGCCCAGTTCGGCCTTGAGGTTGGGCACCCCGGGCACCGTCACCGAATAGAGCCGGCCGCCGATCCGGTCGCTATATTCGAACAGGCCGATGCTGTTCTCGCTGCCAAGCTCCTGCTGAAGCCGCCACGCGCTGTAGGTCCCGGCACAGCCGCCGCCGATCACCGCTATGTCGAGTTCCATGCCGCCCTCCCTGATGTCCCAGCCTTGTTCCCGGCCGACGGGTAAGACCCGTTATGAAGGGCAATACTGCGGAGATCAACGTGGGGATGACCGTCGCTCTCAAGCCCAAGAAAGGCAAAAGTCATTTTTATTTCGAGAGCATGATTTACATCGAGAAAACTCAATCATTCTCAAATGTCGTAAATAAATAAGACAAGTCATGATTTTAGCCTTACTTTGTACCGGAGAATCATCAGGAAAAGGAGAGGAAAAATGTCGGCGACGACCCTGGGAACCGACCAGCCCACATTGTCCCCGCGGACCGGCGAGGCGGAGGCGCGGCTCGATTCGGCCGCGGCCAAGGGCGATGCCGCCATCATGCTTATCGACGCGGCCGCGGGCAATTCGCTGCCGCCGGACTGGCCCGGCTTGATGACGGAGCTGACCGCTTTTGGCGGCTCTGTCTGCCAAGGCTGGGACATGGTCTGCTCCTACAATCTCGCCGATCTCAACCGGCTGCTCAACGGAACTCCGGCCATCCCGGAACAGACGAGCGTTCCGTTCTGCGGTACTGGCGTCGACCCGGTTGGAGGCCAGCACTTTACCATCGCCGGGACGGTTGAGCTCGACCAGCCGCAGCTGCAGTTCACCGCGACCGGCCAGTGCCAGGTGACCATGGCGATCGTGGGCGGGACCTATACGATCACCCCGGACGGCGGCCCGGCAGGCTCGCCGCAGACGATTCCCGCGGGGAACAATCTCATCGCCGAGGTTTCATTGCTCGCGATCAACGGCGACGGGAGCTCGGCCCAGGGCCCGGACGGCGTGGTGACCTTCGCACCGACATCCGGCCACGCCTCCGTCGTCCTTCACTTCAACACCACCGACCCGGCCGAAATCAGCTGGCGGGTCGATCCCACCCCGCCCGTCGGTTCGATGCTGGAATATGTCCTGACTGCCGTGCAAAGCTATTTCGCGAAAGACGTGAAGGAAATCGACTACGCGCTGACCGGCGTCGATCCGGCCCCCGCCCCAGGCCAGGATACGATCCAGCCGACCGCCTTTTCCATCGCCACCCACATCACCTCAGATGGAACCGGCGTGCTGAGCCTGTTCATCGCCGCCAGCGCCTCCGGCACCGGGCTCGTGCCGCCCGTCGTGCAGACCGCGCTGATCGCCGCCGACCACAGCGCGACCTTGATCTTCTCGCCCTCGTTCATCCTGAGCGGCTACATCCAGCCGAGCTACCCGCAGGCCGCATGCGTTGGCGGCCAGGCCACCTACACCGTGCCCGTCAACCAAAGCGTTATGATCAGCACCGAGGCGTTCGGCGGAAACTGGATGCAGGGCCAGGACTTGATCGAGATGGACAGTGTAACGCTGAATTTCCTGAACTATCCCTACACGCTCTCCTTCTCATCATCCTCGCCCGCGTCGCTGACGATCAGCAACAATTTCTCGGAACAGCAGAATTATCAGGCCCTGGCGTGGGGAGGGTCCAAGGCCGGCTGGATGATCGATTTCAACGCGACGGCGACAGGAACGGTGACGCTCGCCAAGACGATTCCCTTTTCCCAGTGCGTCACGCTCGGGCAGACAAGCCTGACCATCGCCTTCGGCATATCGGCGGGCGACTATGGCGTGTCGGTGGACCCGGGACATAGCGACAGCTGCTGGAACGGTTCTGCCTCGGCCGCAGTGGTCAACGCCGTGCAAACCGCGGTCGCGCCCGTCCTGCCGGGCGTTTCCTTCGATCTCCGCACGCTCAACTTCTTCGCCGCGACGAACCTGCTGTTCCCTGGACAATCGGTGATCACCTTCGACACCAACGCGGGCCTCGGCGTGCCGCATGATTTTCTGCTGACCGGCTCCGTCGTCCTCCCCAAGAAAGCGTGGACGACGTCGCGCAACCCGGATCGAGGCGGCAGGCCTTCGGCGGAAGCGCTGGCCATGCAGGCGCGCCGGCAGCGCGCCTAGGCCTGCCCGATCGGACCCTAGTTCGCGAAGCCCGGATCGAGCCGGTAGGCCTTCCGCAGCAGCGCCGGCCAGGCGAGCAGGTTGGCGCCCATCTTCAGGCTCGCCTTGCCCTGCTCGGGCAGCGACCTCGGGCGTGCCCTGGGGCGGGTTGTTGAGATTGCCCGCGCCCGCCGACAGCGCCTTGACCTGCGCCTCGCAGGCGCGTTCGAGGAAGTACATCTTCAGGAACGCCTCGCCGACCGTCTCGCCGACGCGCGAGCGTGCCGTGGTTGCGGAAGATCATCGCGCTCTTGTCGCCGAGATTGGCGACGATCCGCGCGCGCTCGTCGAGATCGACCGCGACGCCCTCATAATCGTGATAGGCGATCTCGTCGCGGATCAGCATCGCGGTCTGGGTCAGCGGCAGCAGCCCCTCGGCATGCGCCGCGACCGCCTGGCCGTCGGGCGTGTGCAGGTGGATCACCGCCTGGGCGTCCTCGCGCGCCATGTGCAGCGCCGAATGGATGGTGAAGCCGGCGGCGTTGGTGATGAACGGCGTCGGCTCGACCGGATGGCCGCTCATGTCGACCTTGACCAGGCTCGAGGCGGTGACCTCCTCGAACATCAGCTGATAGGGGTTGAGCAGGAAATGATGCTCCGGCCCGGGCACGCGGGCCGAGAGATGGGTGAAGATGAGGTCGTCCCAGCCGTAATGAGCGACCAGCCGGTAGGCGGCGGCGAGATCGACGCGGATCGTCCATTCCTCCGCGCTGACCTTGTCCTGCATCGGCGGGATCTCCACCGAGGCAAGCGCGTGGGCCGCGGCCATGCTCTGGGCGATTGCGTCGACACGTCCCATTGTCCATCTCCTCCATTTCCGTCACCCCGGCGAAGGCCGGGGTCTCGTCGGGAAGGTCCGTGACCTCTTGTCCCGGAGATCCCGGCCTTCGCCGGGATGACGATGTGAGACCAGTCTAGCTCGTTCCCTGTCCGGCGCGACCCTGTCCGGATGGGCGGCGGCGAACGCGTCGAGCCTGACCGCTTCGGCATCGGCGCCGACCAGCGTCGGATAAGCGTCGAGCGGAACCTCGAAGCGGCGCGCGTTGTACATCTGCGGGCACGAGGCAGACGTCGGCCAGGGTCACGGCGTCGCCGAACAGATGGCGGCCGGCGCGCGGCGCGGCGAGCGCTTCGAGGGCGTCGAAGCCTTCCCTGATCCAGTGGCGATACCAGTCGTCGCGCGCGGCCTGGTCGATGCCGAGGCCGGCGAGGTGCTTCAGCACGCGCAGATTGTTGATCGGGTGGATGTCGGCCGCGATCGCCATCGCCATAGCGACGACATGGGCCCGATCGAGCGAATCGGCGGGCAGGAACGGCGGCTCGGGGAATTGCCGATCGAGCCAGCCGATGATGGCGAGGCTCTGGGTGATCCGCTGCGCCGTCCGCCTCCAGCATCGGCACGAAGCCCTGCGGGTTGAGGGCGCGATAGGCCTCGCTCCTGCTGCGCGCCGTCGAGCAGGTCGATCGGAACGCGCTCATAGTCCACGCCCTTGAGGTTGAGCGCGATCCGCACCCGGTAGCTCGCCGAGGAGCGGTAATAATCGTAGAGCACGAGCGTCATGGCGCCGCATCCTAGCGGCCGGGGGGAGAGAGGGGAATGGCGGGCGGGGGCATCTGGGCGAAGATCCACAAATGGCTGGCGCTCGTCATGGCGGTCCAGATCCTGCTCTGGTTCGTCAGCGGGCTGTTCTTCGCGCTCGTTCCGATCGAGCGGGTGCGGAGCGAGCACGGGATCGCCGCGGCGGCGGCGGCGCCGGTGGCGCTCGATCGGGCCGCGGCGGGGCTGCGGCGGCTCGCCGCGGCGGGCGTCGCTCCGGGCGAGAAAATTGAGCTGAGGTCGCTGCTCGGCCGGCCGGTCGCCTTGCTTTCGAGCGGCGAGGGCCGGCCGCGGCTCTACGATCTGCCGACCGGGCGGCCGCTGTCGCCGATCCCGATGACCTATGCGGCGCGGATCGCCGAGGCCGATCATGAAGGCGAGGCGCGCGCCGTCAGGATCGAGCGCATCGCCGCCAATGACAGCGAATATCGCGGCGCCCTGCCCGCCTGGCGGGTCGATTTCGACGACGGCGCGAACCGCTCGCTCTACGTCGCCGCCGATAGCGGCGCGGTGACCGCGCGGCGCTCGACCTTGTGGCGGGTCTACGATTTCCTCTGGGGCCTGCACATCATGGACTGGCGCGGCCACGAGGATTTCAACAATCCGCTGCTGATCGTCGCGACCGCATTGGCGCTCGTCGTGATCGTCACCGGGATCATCATGTTCCCGAGCCGGCTCGGCTACAATGCCTGGCGGCGAAGGCGGCGGGCGCTCCGGCAAAACGCTCGGCAGCCTGGCGTCGGAGGCTCCTGAGGGGTCGGCGACGCGCCTTTCCGTGCTAGGGAAAGCAGATGGTCTATCTCCTGCTCAAAGCCGTCATTTCGGGACTCATCATCGCGCTCGTGTCCGAGATCGCGAAGCGCAACCCGGGGGCCGGGGGTCTGATCGCCTCCCTGCCGCTGATCTCGGTCCTGGGCATGATATGGCTATGGCGCGACACGCACGATCCGGTGCGGATGGCCGCGCATGCGCAAGCCACCTTCTGGTTCGTGTTGCCGTCGCTCCCGATGTTCCTCCTCATCCCGCTGATGCTGCGCCAGGAGGTTCCGTTTTGGATCGCGCTCACCGCCGGCTGCGCGCTGACGATCGGCCTCTATCTGGCGATGATCTGGATCGCCCCGAAGTTCGGCCTCCGCCTTTAGTGGCGCGCGAACACACGTCGGCGTCCCCCGCGCGTGAACAGGATCGTCTGGTAGGGCTCACCCCTGCCGCCGGCCTCCATGCCCGGCGAGCCGAGCGGCATGCCGGGCACGGCGAGGCCCAACGCGGCGGGACGCTCGCGAAGCAGCCGCGCGATGTCGCCGGCCGGGACATGGCCCTCGATCGCATAGCCGCCGACCGAGGCGGTGTGGCAGGAGCGCAAATCGTCCGGCACGCCGAGCCGCCGGGCGGTCGGCCCGACGTCGGCGACGTCGGCGACCCCGACCCGGAAGCCGGCGCGGCGCAGATGAGCGACCCACAGGCTGCAGCAGCCGCAGCTCGGCGATTTCACCACTTGGATCAGAGGCGCCGGCGCGGCTTCGGCGCGGACGGCGAACATCAGCGGCAATGCGGCCATGACGGCGCGTCTCGTCAGGATCATCTCTGCGCTCCCCTCATCAATCGACTCTGCAGGCGGATGAAGGCCATCGCGCCCTCCGGATCCCCCGCATAGAGCGCTTCGAGCGGCGCGGGAACGAAGTTCAACGCATAAAGCGCCGCCCACGCCGAGGCGGACATTGGGCGCCACCTGGAAATCCCGGATCGCGCCGAGCGAGACCTTGCCGACGTTGAAGGTCGGGCCGTGATGGCCGCCGACCGACACCAGCTCGTTATTCTCGGTATATTCGGCGCGGCCGAACAGCGTCCAGAGACCGAGGCCGGCAGCGCTTTCGAGGACGAAGGCGTCATATTGCGCGTGATCGCCGGAACGGCGGCCCCAGGCGAGCGTGGTGGACCACCAGCCGTTGGCGCCGAGTGGCCGGGTGTAGATCGCGCTCGCCGACCAGCGGGTCGAATTCTCGTCCGGCTCGAGCTGCTCGGGGCCGACGAGATGCGCCCAGCTCGCCTGCAGCGACAGGGTCGCGTGTCGGGTTCCAGGACAGGCGCAGCGCGGTCGAATCGAGCGGCCCGGTCTCGATATTGTAGCGCCGCTCGTCGGGCTCGCGGCCGTTGAAGCGCGAGCCTTCGACCTTGACACCGCCGACCACCAGGCCGGCGGTGATCACGCCGAAGGTGATATGGGTCGAATCGAGCCAGTGGTGGCTGATCGGCGCCTCGGGCGAATCCATGATCGACATGCGGTGCATGAAGGCGGGCGGGCCGAAAGCGGGCTCGCCGGGGAGGCCGGCATAGAGGAACAGGCTGGCGCGATCCGAGAGGCGGTGGCTGTAGCTCGCCGACAGCTCCATGAAGAGATCGTGCGGATGCTGGCGGTCGACCAGCGGAGCGACGCCGTCCGCCGTCTCGCCAGAGGCGAGGTGGAGCGGATAGCCGCGGCGGCCCATGAACGGATCGGGGCTCAGCATCGCGCGGAACTGGACCGTGCCGGCGTCGCCGATGTCGCGGCGCGCCATGCCCATGACCATGCCGGAGACGAAGCCCATCTCGTCGCCGCGCGGCCCGCCCTGCCAGTCGTAAACCGCGTTGAGGGTGAGATGGCCCATCAGCGTCCAGTCGCCGGTGCTGGCGTGCAGGCCGCCATGGCGCGACGCGTCGGGCTGCCAGGCGGTGCCCGACGCCTCCCGGCTCATCTGATAAGCGCCGAGCGCGCCCGCCATCTGATGATCCATGCCCGGCATCGCGTGCGCATCATGGTCCTCGGGTTCGCCCTGGGGTTCCTCGGGGACCGTTTGGTGGCCGGAATGATCCGCCGGTTGCGGATCCGCTGGCGCGGGCGCCGGCGATCGATCCTCTTGCGGCGCGGAATGCGCGGAATGGTCGGGCTCGGACTGGACAGGCTGTGCGGACGGCGCATGACCGCTGTGCTGCGCGACTGCCGGCACGGATACCGCAAGCGCGATGTTGGCGCCGGCGGCGAGGAGAATCGCCTTCATCTTGCACTCCGTTCCAGGAGCTGGATGAGCTCGCCGGCCTTCTCGCGCTGCTCCGCGGCGTCGCCGCCGGTGATCGCGGCCTCGATGCAATGGCCGAGATGGTCCTTCAGCATCTCCGTCTCGACCCGCGACAAAGCGGCGCGAACGGCCTGGAGCTGGGTGAGCACGTCGATGCAGTAGCGGTCCTCCTCGACCATCCGGGCAACGCCCCGAACCTGGCCTTCGATCCGGCTCAGGCGGTTGAGCAGCTTCGTCTTATTTTCCCGTTCCATGATTTCTCCATTTTTTCGCCTGCTTGATTGCAATATGCCCTATGGGGGTATACGTCAATATACCTCATAGGGGTATATAGGAGAGAATATCCATGGCTCACGCCCATTCCCATCACGGCCACGGCGGCAGCCCACTGGCGGTATCGGCCCAAGCGACGCTTCACTGCCTCGCCGGCTGCGTCATCGGCGAGCTTGCCGGCCTCGCCATCAGCGTGAGCCTCGGCCTCGCCGCCTGGCAGACGATCGTGCTGGCGACCGCGCTCGCTTATGCCTCCGGCATGACCCTCGGCCTCGTCCCGGTGATGAGGAGCCGCGGCATCGGCTTCTTCGCCGCGCTCCGCATCATCTGGGTCGGCGAGGTCGTCTCGATCGGCGTCATGGAAATCGTGATGAACTTCGTGGACTATCAAATGGGCGGCATGGCCGCCCCTTCGATCTTCTCCTGGATGTTCGTCCGCGGGCTGGTCTTCGCCATCCCCGCCGGCTTCCTTGCCGCCTGGCCGGTCAATTACTGGCTGATCAAGCGCGACCTCAAGCGCTGCCACTGACACCGATCGAGGGCGGCAGCCGGAGCCGCCGCCCTCGTTCGAAGCGCCTCAGTGGCCGTCATGCCCCTGCGGCTGCGCCGGGGACGCCGGCGCCTGCTCCGGGCAGCAGCCGCGGCGGTCGCCCGCCTCGGCCATAGCCTCGCAGCAGTCCATCCGGCCGTTGCCGTTGCGGTCGGCGCAGCAGTCGCCATGCGCCTGATGCTGGCCCTGCTGATGCTGACCCTGCTGATGCTGGCCCTGCTGATGCTGACCCTGCTGATGCTGACCCTGCTGATGCTGACCCTGCTGATGCTGACCCTGCTGATGCTGACCCTGCTGATGCTGACCCTGCTGATGCTGGCCCTGCTGATGCTGGCCCTGCTGCTGGTGCTGGCTATGGTCCTGGTGCTGCGCCGCCGGCGCGCTCTGGGCGGCGGCGGGCGCGGCGACCGCCAGCGCGAATGCGAATGCGAACAGCTTCATCATGGGCCTCCGGGCGTTGCGCGGCCGGTCTAGCCTGTCGCGGCGCCGGACATCAAGGACCCATGTCCCGTTCGCGGCGCTGGGCGGCGCGGCGCGGGCCGGCGGGAAGGCCGAGCGCCCGGGCGACGTCGTCGTCCCAGCCATAGGCGTCCGCCGCGATCACCACCCGGCCGTTCTCGACCCAGGCGGTGTGATAGAGCAGGCGGACCGGGATCGGGCGCGGCAGGGTGACGAACGCCTCCTCATATTGCTCCTCTTCGTCCTCGTCCTTGACGCGGGCGCGCTCCCATTCCTCGAGCACGCCTTCGTGGGTCGCGATCAGGCGGGCGAAGCCGAGCGCGTCCTGGACCCGGACGCAGCCATGGCTGGCGTGCCGCTCAGCCTCGCCGAACAGGGCCTTGGCGGGCGTGTCGTGCAGGTAGATGGCGTGCTCGTTCTGCATGTCGAACTTGACCAGGCCGAGCGAATTGCGCGGGCCCGGTTGCTGCACGATCCGGCCGTCGCGCCGCGCCATGTCGTTGCGCGCCATATAGGCCTCGCCCTTGGGGACGATCTCTTCCTCCTCGATCGAGCGCGGCACCGTCCAGGTCGGGTTGGCGACGAGCCGGTAGAGCGGCGAGGAAAGGCCGGGCGTCTCGTTGCCCGGCTCGCCGACCACCACCCGCCGGGCGTCGGCGACCCGGCCGTCGCGCCAGTAAATGAGCGTCGCCGCGCCGGTGTTGACGTCGATCCGCGTCGCCGGCGCATTGCGCTCCAGCCAGCGGCGGCGCTCGAGATTGACCGCCAGCGTTCGGGCGTTGGCGACCAGCGCGGCCGGCGCGGCGCCCTGCGCTCCGGCGATCTGCCGGCGAGCCTCGACATAGGCCTGGGAGAGCAGCCGATATTCGTCGTCCTGCGGGGCGAGGCCGGCGAGCCACGCGCCGGGATCGTCGAGCGCGCCGTTGAGGCCGGCGATCAAATCCGGCTCGGGCCGCGGGATCGTGTACGGGCTGTGCAGCCGCGCCGGATCGGCGCGGCCGCGGGCGAGCGCCCCGGCATAAGCGAGCGCCGCCTTGGTGAGCGCCGAGTCGCGCTCGGCGGGCGAGGCGCCGTCCGCGATTCGGGGCCGGAAGGCGGCGGGATCGAGCCCGTGCTGTTCGGCCTGGCCGATCGCCGCCTCGAGCGCCGCCGCGCTCTCGTCGCTCCACGCGGTCCGCCAGCCGCGCGCCGCGTAGAAGCGGGCGACGCCGGGATCGGCCGCCGCGGCGCGAAGCTCGGCCACCGCGTCCGCCGCCGGCTCCGCCCCGCCTTGCTGATTCGAGCATCCCGCGAGGGCGGCCAGGGCCGCCATGATCCAGATTTTCCTCACAAACTCTCCGCAAACGCCACCGTCGTTGCCGGCACAACGTCCGCGAAGGCGGGGCGATCCCGGTAATGACCGCAAACCTTCGCTTAATGCTTGTTTAGCCATTCCGGGGCTAAGCCGGCACAAGCGAAGAGGAGTAGGCCGTGAGCAAGGCACAGCTGGCGATATTGCCGGTTTCGGAAGAGCGCGGCGCCGAGCGCCGCATCGTCAACCTCGCCGCCCGGCTGCGCGAGCCCGGCGCCACGATCGCCGACGCCGAGGTCAGGGATCTGTCGACCGACGGCTTCATGGCCGAGACCGATCTCCCGCTCGAGGCCGGCAACATCGTCTGGCTGAAGCTGCCCGGCCTCGAGCCGCAGAACAGCCGGGTCGTCTGGGCCGAGGACGGCAAGATCGGCTTCCAGTTCGCCACGCCGCTCCATCCGGCGACTCTGGAGATGATCGTGGCCTCGGCCCGCAAGCCCATCCCCAAGCGCCATTTCGGACCGCAGGACCATCTGCCGCCGCGGCGCTGAGCGCTGGTTCAGAGCACTTCCAGGTTTACCCGCCGTCGCTAAAGCCGCTGGCTTGCCAGCCGTAGCTTGAGCGAAATGACCGGGTCGCCCTGTCCCCCGGACAGGGCTGCGCAGCGCGGGGCGCTGCGCACCCGGTCCTGGTGCCGCTTGAGGGACTCGAACCCACGACCCCATCATTACGAATGATGTGCTCTACCAGCTGAGCTAAAGCGGCATTCCGGCGAAGGCGCGGCCATTATCAGCGGGCCGGCGCAAAGACAAGCGACCGGGCAAGCCGCAAAACAGCCTTAACCATATTTCAACCACGCGCGGTGCAGTCTCCAGGCTCGAAAAGAGGGGCTTCGAGGCGCCAGGATGGACAATTTCAGGGGTTTCGACGAGGACGCTGCCTATCCGGAGGCGGTCGTTGACGAGGCGGCGATCGAGCGCCCGCCCGAAATCGGCGTCGACGAACGGCGAATGCACGTCCGCGCCTACAATTATTGGGTGTCGCTGCTCTCAGGCCGCGCCTATCCCTCGATCCAGGACGTCGATCCGCACACGATCGAGGATTTCGGGCCGCACAGCGTGCTTCTCGATTTCTCGAAGAGCCACGACAATCCCGCGATCGCCTTCCTCGGCCGGGCGCTGCGCGCCGAATGCGGGCTCGACGCCGCGATCCGCCATATCGGCGAGGTGCCGAGCCGTTCCTTGCTGTCGCGCCTCACCGACCATTATATGCAGATCATCGCCAATTGCGCGCCGATCGGCTTCGAGGCCGAGTTCGTCGGCCAGCGCGGCTTCAACACGCTCTATCGCGGCATCCTGATGCCGCTCTCCTCGGACGGGGAGTCGATCGACTTCATCTACGGCGTGATCAACTGGAAGGAGCTCGCCGACAGCGAGACCGCCAACGGCATCGCCTCCGAGGTCGGCCGAGCGATCGCCGCCGCGCCCGCCGCCGACAGCCCGGCCTGGGCCGACGGGCCCAATGCCGATTTCGTCGAAATCGAGACCCTGCCCGAAGCGCCGGCCGACGACGAGACGTTGAGCCTGTGGCCCGAAGAGGCGGGCCTCGCCGACCGCCTGTCCGCGGCCCGCGCCTCGGCCGATCTGGCCGCCGAGGCGGGCCAGCGCAGCCGCGCCGCGCTCTACCGAGCGCTCGGCCAGGCCCACGATTTCGCCATCGCCGCCGAAGCGGCGCCCGACGATTATGCCGAATTGCTCGCCGATGCCGGCCTCAAGGCGCAGGCGCGCGCGCCGATGACGCCGCTGGTCAAACTGGTCTTCGGCGCCGGCTACGACAAGACGAGGCTCACCGAATTCGCCGCCGCCCTGGCCTGGGCGCGCCGCGAAGGCGTCGCCGAAGGCGCGCTGGCCGAGCGGATCGAAGCTCATTCCGGCGGCCTCAAGGGCGTCGTCGCCGCCGAGCGCGCCGCCCGCCGCCCCGCGCCCGGGCCCGACCGCTGGGCCGAAATCCGCGCCGCCTTGCACGACGCCCGTCCGCTCGCCCGGGTCGAGCATCGACGTGCCGGGCGACGGCGAGTTCGTCCTGCTCATCGCCCGCCGCGATGCCGACGGCCTCGCCGTCCTCGCCCCGGTCGCCGACCGCAAGCTGATCGAGCAGGCGATCAGGAAGAGCGCCGCCTGACGGGCTGGACGAGCTCACCCATTACGCTACAAATGTAGCATGACACGCGCAATCCTGTTGGCGCTTGCCGCGACCCTCGCCGGTCCGGCCCTCGCCGAGCGCCCGTCGCCGGCGGCGATCGAGACCATGGTCCGGACCGCGATGGCTCGCACCGAGGCGCGCGGGCTCGCCCTCGCCGTCATCGACGACGGCGAGGTCGCTCTCGTCCGCACCTGGGGCCACCGCAACGCGGCCGGCGCGCCGCTCGAACCCGACACGGTGATGTACGGCGCGTCGCTGACCAAGGCGGTATTCGCTTATACGGTGATGCAATTGGTGGACGAAGGCGTGCTCGATCTCGACCGCTCGATCGCCGATTACCTGCCGCGGCCACTCACCGGCTATAGCGAGGCCGAGGAGGAGCCCTATGCGCCCTGGCACCATCTCGCCGGCGACGAGCGCTGGCGCCGGCTGACGCCGCGCATCCTGCTCTCGCACCGGTCGGGCTTCGCCAATTTCGCCTTTGTCGAGCCGGACGGTCGGCTCAAATTCCACTTCGATCCGGGCGCGCGCTACGCCTATTCGGGCGAAGGGATGATCCTGCTCCAGTTCGTGCTGGAGCGCGGGCTGGGGCTCGATCTCGGCGCCGAGATGAAGCGGCGCGTGTTCGATCGCTTCGGCATGAGCAATACGAGCATGATCTGGCGGCCCGATTTCGCCCGCAACCTCGCCGACGGCTGGCGGGCGGACGGCAGCGTCGAGCCGCATGACGAGCGCGGCGCGGTTCGGGCGGCGGGATCGATGGACACGACGATCGCCGATTTCGCGCGCTTCGCCGCCGGCTTCATGCGCTCCGACGGGATCGGCGCAGGCCGCGCGCGCCGAGATGCTGCGCAGCCAGCAGCCGATCGTCGGCGTCTCGCAATTCCCCACCCTGGCCGAGCCGCCCGCGGCGCAGCGCTGGCCAGGGCTCGGCGCCGGCCTCGGCCTGATCGCCTTCACCGGTCCGCAGGGGCCGGGCTTCTTCAAGGGCGGCCACAACGATTCGACGGGCAATCTATGGGTCTGCCTCGAACGCGGGCGGCGCTGCGTGGTGCTGCTCGCCAACGACGTCCGCGCCGAGGCCGCCTTTCGCGAGATCGCCGAGCTGATCCTGGGGCCGACCGGGATGCCGTGGGACTGGGAATATGCGCCGTAAGGGCATCGCCGAGCGCTCGCTCAGCCTTGCCGCCGCCGCAACGCCGGGTCTATAGGCCGCGCCGAAGCGGGCGGCCGGCCAGCAGCCCAGAAAAATCCGGGAGCCGTTTATGAATGACAGCATGGTAGCGGGGGATGCCGCTCACCAGCGCCTGTTGGACAATCTGAGCACCGCGCTCTGCGCCGGCGCGCTTCCCGGCGAGCTCGAGGATTTCAGCGACGAGGATTGCCGCGCCGCCGCCGAGTTCATCGCCGGCTGCATGGCGCGGCGGACGCCCGGCAAGGCGCTGGTCAGGCTCGAATCGGCCGGCACCAAATTGGGCCATCGGCGGATGCGGATCTGCATCGTCAACGACGACATGCCGTTCCTCGTCGATTCGATCGCCGGCGCGATCGCCGGCGCGCGGCCTGATCATCCACCGGCTGCTCCATCCGGTGGTCTGCGTCACCCGCGACGACAAGGGCATGCCTGATCGCGGTCGAGCCGCTCTGCGACGACAAGGACCGGCGCGAATCGCTCATGTACATCGAGGTCGACCGCGCCGACGCGAAGGTCCGCGCCGAGCTGGTCGCCGAGCTGCAACGGGTGCTCGACCACGTCCGCGCCGCGGTCACCGACTGGCGGGCGATGCAGGCGAACATGCACGCCCAGGCCGAGACGGTCGCCGATCCGGAAGGCCGGGCGCTGCTCCACTGGCTCGCCGACGGCGCGATGACCCTGCTCGGCTACGAGGTCGAGCGGCCGGGCGAGCCGCCGTCCCACGGCCTCGGCATCATGCGGCTCTCCGACGATCCGACCGACGAGGGCGGCAGCGAGGGCGCGATCCGCTATTTCGAGCAGGGCGGCCCCGAGCCGCTGATGGCCAAGGCGGATCTGCGCTCGCCGGTTCACCGGCGGGTGCCGCTCGACCTCATCGTCGTGCCGCTGCGCGAGGAGGGCAGGATCACCGGCATCGGCGTCCATGCCGGCCTGTGGACCAGCCAGGCGCTGACCGCGCCGATCGAGGAGGTGCCGCTGCTTCGCCGCCAGCTCGACGAGCTCGAGAAGGAATTCGGCTTCGAGCCGAGCGGCCATAACGGCAAGGCGCTTCGCCACGCCCTCGCCTCGCTGCCGCGCGACCTGCTCGTCAACTTGCGGCCCGAGGAGGTCAAGCATCTCGCCGCCACCGCCATCTCGCTCGCCGACCGGCCGCGGCCGACCCTGATCCTGGTCCGCTCGATCCTCAAGGGCCATATGTTCGCCTTCGTCTGGCTGCCGCGCGACGAGCTCACCACGCGCCGCCGAGTCGCCATCGGCGAGATGATCGAAGCAGGCCGCCAAGGGCAGGATCACCAACTGGGCGGTCGACCTCGGCGACGGCGACCTCGCTCTGGTCCGCTACACGCTCAACGTCAGCGCCAGGGCGCCGACGCCCGACGCCAAGGCGCTCGACAGGAAGCTCGACGCGATGGTGCGCGGCTGGGAGCCGAGCGTCGAGGAGGCGCTCGGCGCGCTGGTCGGCCCGGCCCGCGCGACTCGGCTCGCCATCACCTATCTCGACCAGTTCCCCGAAGGCTATCGAATCCGCACCGACGCCGGCGCCGCGGCGCGCGACGTCGTCTGCCTGGCCGGGCTCGAGGAGAGCGGCGACCGCGACGTGCGGCTGTTCCGCCGCGACGACGACGCCGCCGATCGCTTCCACCTCAAGACCTACCGGATCGGCGGCATCATCCCCTTGTCGGAGGCGGTGCCGGTGTTCGAGAATTTCGGCTTCCGGGTGCTCGACGAGGTGCCGACCCCGGTCGGCCGCGCCGGCGCGACCGGCTATGTCCACGATTTCGACCTGCAGATGCCGGCCGGCGGCGACGCCGCCGCGGTGCTGAAGCGCGGCACCGTGGTCGAGCGGGCGATCGCCGACGTGCTCGAAGGCAGAGGCGGAGAACGATCCCGTTCAACCAGCTGATCGTCGCGGCCGGGCTGGAGCCGCGCGAGGTCGACCCTGTTCCGCGCCTGGTTCCGCTATCTGCGCCAGACCGGCCTGTCTTATTCGCTGATCACCGTGGTCGACGCGCTGCGCCGGGCGCCGGAAGTGACCAAGGGCCTGATCGCCTTGTTCGACGCGATGCACGATCCGGCGCTCGAAGGCCCGCGCGAGGAGGCGATCAAGGCCGCCAGCAGGCGGATCGACCGCGGCCTCGAAGCCGTCGCGGCGATCGACGAGGATCGCATCCTGCGCCTCATCCGCGGCGTCATCGCGGCGACCTTGCGGACCAACGCCTTCGCCCCGTCGGGCCAGGAGGCGCTGGCCTTCAAGCTCGAATCGACGCTCGTGCCGGGCCTGCCGGCGCCGGTGCCGTGGCGCGAGATCTGGGTCTATTCGCCGCGCGTCGAGGGCATCCATCTGCGCGGCGGGCCGATCGCCCGCGGCGGCCTCCGCTGGTCCGACCGGCGCGACGATTTCCGCACCGAGATCCTCGGCCTGATGAAGGCGCAGCTGGTCAAGAACGCGGTGATCGTGCCGACCGGCGCCAAGGGCGGCTTCTATCCCAAGCAATTGCCGCTCGGCGGCGAGCCGCGACGCCTGGCTGGCGGAAGGCACCGAAGCCTATCGAATCTTCATCCGCACCTTGCTCTCGGTCACCGACAATATCGTCGGCGGCGAAGTGGTCGATCCGGACCGGGTGATCGGCAATGACGGCGACGACGCCTATTTCGTCGTCGCCGCCGACAAGGGCACCGCCGACCTTCTCCGACGTCGCCAACGCGATCGCGATCGAGCGCGGCTTCTGGCTCGGCGACGCCTTCGCCAGCGGCGGCTCCAACGGCTACGACCACAAGGCGATGGGGATCACCGCCAAGGGCGCCTGGGTCTCGGTCCAGCGCCACTTCACGGAGATGGGGATCGACGTCCAGAAGCAGCCGATCCGGGTCGCCGGCGTCGGCGACATGTGCGGCGACGTGTTCGGCAACGGCATGCTGCTTTCGAAGGCGATCAAGCTGGTCGCCGCCTTCGATCATCGCCACATCTTCCTCGATCCCGATCCCGATCCGGCGACGAGCTGGAAGGAGCGCAAGCGGATGTTCGGCCTCGCCGCGCTCGACCTGGGACGATTACGACAAGAGCCTGATCTCGAAGGGCGGCGGCGTCTTCCCGCGCAGCCAGAAGTCGATCCCGCTGAGCGCGGAAGTCCGGGCGATGCTCGGCCTCGAGCGCCGAGGAGATCGAGCCGGCGGCGCTGATCGCCGCGATCCTGCTCGCCGAGCTCGACCTGCTCTGGTTCGGCGGCATCGGCACCTATGTGAAGGCGCGGACCGAGAGCCAGCAGGAGGTCGGCGATCCCGGCAACGACGCGATCCGGGTCAACGCCGCCGATCTCCGCGTCAAGGCGATCGGCGAGGGCGCCAATCTCGGCATCACCCAGGCCGGCCGGATCGAGTTCAGCCAGCATGGCGGCCGGATCAACACCGACTTCATCGACAATTCGGCCGGCGTCGATTGCTCGGACAACGAGGTCAACATCAAGATCCCGCTCAACCGCGAGATGGCCGAAGGGCGGCTGGCGCTGGAGGAGCGCAACCTGCTGCTCGCCGAGATGACCGACGACGTCGCCGCGCTGGTGCTCGAGGACAACCGGCTGCAGACGCTGGCGCTGTCGATCGCCGAACGCGGCGGCGCGCGGGCGCTGCCGCAGCTGGTCCGGGTCATCGAGATCCTCGAGGAGAGCGGCCGGCTCAACCGCGCGGTCGAGGGGCTCGAGGGCAATGAGGAGCTGCTCCGCCGCGCCCAGGCCAATCTCGGCCTGACCCGGCCCGAGCTCGCGGTGCTGCTGTCGACCGCGAAGATGCGGCTGCAGGCGGCGATCGAAGGCGGCGAGGTTCACCGACGATCCGACGCTCGACGCCCGAGCTGCTGCGGCGCCTTCCCCGAGGCGATGCAGGAGCGCCACGGCGACGCGATCCTCGCCCACCGCCTCAAGAAGGAGATCATCGCCACCAAGGTCGCCAACCGCTTCGTCAACCGGCTCGGCATCATCGCGCCCTTCTCGCTGACCGAGGAGGAAGGCGCCGCCTTCGGCCAGGCCGCCGCCGCCTTCCTCGCCGCCGAGCGGCTGTTCCGCATGAAGGAGCTGTGGGCCGAGATCGACACGGCCGACGTGCCCGAGCAGGTCCGCCTCGCTTTGTTCGACCAGGCCTCGACCGGGCTCCAGCTCCACATCGCCGATCTGCTGCGCTGCACCTCGCAGGACATGACGCCCGGCGAGCTCGTCGAGCTGCTCCAGCCGGGCCTCGCCAAGCTCGAGGCGATGGTCGACGATCTGCTGCGGCCCGAGGCGCGCGCCGAGGCCGGCAGCCTGCGCGCCGAGCTCGACGAGATGGGCGCGCCCGAGGCGATCGCCGACCGGATCGTCCGCCTGTTCGAGCTGAACGGCGCGGTCGGCCTCGCCGTGCTCGGCCAGAAGCTCGGCGTCGACGAGGTCGAGCTGACCCGCGCCTACACCAAGCTCGGCGAGGCGCTCGGGCTCGACTGGGCGCAGAACGCGGCCAACCATTTCCAGGCGCGCGACCAGTGGGAGCGGCTGCTGACCGCCGGCCTCGCCCGCGATTTCGAGCAATTGCGGCTCGAATTCCTCGAGCGGCGCAAGAGCGACGATCCCAAGGCGGCGGTCGACAAATGGGTCGCCGGCCAGGGGCCGCGCATCGACCAGTTCCGCCGCACCGTCGACCGCGCCCGCACCGCCTCGGTCACCACCGCGCCGATGCTCGCCCAGATCGCGACCCAGGCGCGGGTGCTGCTGGGGCGCTGACCTCAATTCCTCCCCTGCATTTGCAGGGGAGGGCGACCGCACGAAGTGCGGTGGAGGGGCATCTGATGCTCAAGAGGCCCCTCCACCATGCTTCGCATGGTCCCCCTCCCCTCGAAATCGAGGGGAGGATCTAGGGCGGCCCCTCGCCATAGGGCCGGGTGATGATCTCGAGCAGGTGGCCGTCCGGGTCCTCGAAATAGAGGCCGCGGCCGCCATAATGGCGGTTGATCTCGTCGGGCCTGGTGCGCGCCGGATCGGCCCAGTAAGTCAGGCCCCGCCCCTCGATGCGCGCGAACGCCGCGTCGAACTCGGCCTCGCCGACCAGGAAGGCATAATGCTGCGGCCGCGACCGCGCCCTCCTTCTGGTAGAAATCGACCGACACCCGGTTGGCGAGGTCGACGACGAGGAAGTGGAAGAAGGTCCGCGCCGGCGGCAGGCCGAGAATGTCGGTCAGGAAGGCGGCGGAGCGTGCCTTGTCCGAGCACCAGATGATGGTGTGGTTGAGCTCGACGCTCATCGGCCCTGCTCCCGTTCGAACAGCCAGACCCGGATCGCGCTGGCCAGATTGGGCGGATCGGGCGCCGCGACCCGCTCGGCGTCGATCCGCGCGACGAGCGCGTTCAGCGGCAGCCCCTCCGCCTCCGCCGCCGTCGCGCAACGCCGTCCCAGAAGACCGGCTCCAGGCTGATCGAGGTCGCGTGCCCCGCGATCATGATCGAGCGCTTGACCGGGCCCATCTCACTCTCCTCGCCCCCATTCGTCATTCCCGCGAACGCGGGAATCCAGCTTCTAGCGCACGTAGACAGCAAACAAGAAGCTGGATCCCCGCTTTCGCGGGGATGACGTAGAAGGTGGGGTGACGCGTTGGGGGACGCGTCAATACATATGCTGGCCGCCGTTGATCGACAGCGTCGAGCCGGTGATGAAGCCGCCCTCCTCCGAGCACAGGAAGGTGACGCCGCGGGCGATCTCCTCGGCCTTGCCGAGGCGGCCGACCGGGATCTTGGCGACGATCTTCTCGAGCACGTCGGGCGGCACCGCGGCGACCATCTCGGTGTCGATATAGCCGGGCGCGATCGCGTTGACGGTGATGCCGGCGCGGGCGCCTTCCTGGGCGAGCGCCTTGGTGAAGCCGTGGATGCCGGATTTGGCGGCGGCGTAATTGACCTGGCCATATTGGCCGGCCTGGCCGTTGATCGAGCCGATATTGACGATCCGGCCATATTTGCGCTCGTTCATCCCGTTCCACACCGCCTTGGCCATGTTGAAGCAGCCGCCGAGATTGACGTCGAGCACCTCGTCCCAGGCCTTGCGGTCCATCCGCTTCATCGTCCCGTCGCGGGTGATGCCGGCATTGTTGACGAGCACGTCGACCGGGCCGAGCTCGGCTCTCGATCTGCGGCGACGCCGGCGAGGCAGGCGTCGAGATCGGAGACGTCCCATTTATAGGCCTTGATGCCGGTGCGCTCGGTGAAGTCGCGCGCTTTCTCGTCATTGCCGGCATAATTGGCGGCGACGGTGACGCCCTGGTCGCGCAGCGCGATGCTGATCGCCTCGCCGATGCCCCGGGTGCCGCCGGTGACGATTGCAACCCGTGCCATATTCCTCTCCTCTATCTGTTGTGGAGAGGGCCTTATTGCGCGGGCAGCCAACCTTCAAGCTCGCGGCCGATCAGCGCGCGCAGCATCGTCATGCCCGGGCGCTGAATCGTTGAGGCAGGGCAGATAGGCGAAATCGCTGCCGCCCGCCGCGAGGAAGGTGTCGCGGCCGCGGATCGCCAGCTCCTCCAGCGTCTCCAGGCAATCGGCGGCGAAGCCGGGGGCGAGCGATCGCGACCTTGGTCACGCCGCTGCCGGGCAGCGCGGCCAGCACCTTGTCGGTCGCCGGCTCCAGCCATTTGGCGCGGCCGAAGCGCGACTGGAAGGCGACGCTCGAGCTCGCGGCCGAGCGCCTCGCGAGAGCAGCCGCGCCGTCTTGCGGCAATGGCAATGATAGGGATCGCCGAGCTCCAGCGTCCGCTGCGGCATGCCGTGGAAGCTGGCGAGGATCGCCTGCGGCTCGAAATCGAGCGCGGCGAGCGACGTCCTCGACCGCGATCCGCGAGCGCGTCGATATAGGCGGGTCGTCATGATAAGGCGGCAGCGTGCGCACCGCCGGCTGCCAGCGCATGCTGCCGCAGATGGCGGAACGCCTCGTCGTTGGCGGTCGCCGTCGTCGCGGCGCAATATTGCGGATAGAGCGGCGCGATCAGGATGCGCTCGCAGCCCGCCGCCTTGAGCGCGTCGATCCGCTCGGCGATGGCGGGCCGGCCGTAGCGCATCGCATGATCGACGATCACGTCCGGCGCCGAACGCGCCCTCGCAGCGCCTCGGCCTGGCGGGCGGTGATAGACGGCGAGCGGCGAGCCTTCCTCCATCCAGACCTGCCGATAGGCATGGGCCGATTTCTTCGGCCGGGTGGTGAGGATGATGCCCGCGCAGGATCGGCTGCCAGACGAGCTGGCGGGATCTCGACCACGCGCGGGTCGGACAGGAATTCCTTCAGATAGCGCTTCACCGCCCCCGGCTCCGGCGCGTCGGGCGTGCCGAGGTTGATCGAGCAGCACGCCGATCTTCGCCGCCGGCACGGCGGGGTGGCCGGCCGGCTGGGTCACCGGCGGCCCCCGACGAGGATCGGCAGGGTGCGCACGCGCTGGCCGGTCAGCGAGAAATAGGCGTTGGCGATGGCGGGCGCGGCGGTCGGCACGGCGAGCTCGGTGACGCCGCCCGGATCCTCCTCGCTGTCCAGCAGCTCGACCGTCACCTCGGGCGCGTCGCGCAGGATCGGCAGGCCGTAGGCGCCGATCGTCTGCGCGGTCGGAACGCCGCCGACGATGTCGAGCGGCCGGCCGATCGCGGCCGAGACGCCGTGGACGATGCCGCCCTCGATCTGCTGCTTGACGATCTCCGGGTTGACGATCCGGCCGCAATCGACCGCGCAGACGGCGCGCATCACCCTGAGGCGCTGGTCGCGGGTCACCTCGACCTCGACCAGAGTGGCGACGTGCGAGCCGAAGGCGCTGTGGCAGGCGATGCCCATGCCGCTGCCCGGCGGGCCGCCGTCCCAGCCGCCGATCGAGGTCGCGGTGGCGAGGCAGCGGGCGAGGCGCGGATTGCCGCTCAGCATCTGCATCCGGAACGACAAGCGGCTCGAGCCCGGCGGCGCGGGCGAGCTCGTCGATGAAGCATTCGGTGAAAAAGCAGGTGTAGCTGTGCGCGCGCCGGCGCCACATGCCGGTCTGGATGCCGAGATCGGCGGCGACATGGTCGATCGCGACAGTTGGCGATGCCGTAAGGCGGCTCCGCGCCGGCGACCGCGGCGCCGTCGGGGCGGACCAGCCAGCCCGCCGCGCCGAGCCGCTCGGCGACCTCGGCGCTGGTCGCCGGCGCCGCGATCCGGGCGAGCCAGCCGATCAGGCCCTGCTGCGACATCCAGCCGGTCATCTTCGCCGCCGCGGCGGGGCGGAAGCTGTCGCGCTGGATCTCCTGGATGCGCGGCCAGGTGAGCTGGACCGGCCGGTCGAGCCTGACCGCGAGGATCGCCGCCTGCTCGATCGCCGTCCGTCTCGAGCTTGCGGCCGTAGCCGCCGCCGGCGAGCATCGGATAGAGCGTGACCTGGCTCTCCGCCCAGCCGAGCGCGCGGGCGGCGGCGGCGCGGGCGAGGCCGGGCGCCTGGGTCGGCGCCCAGATCTCGATGCCGGTCGCCGGTGACGCGCGGCGGTCGCGGTCAGCGGCTCGATCGCCGCCGACGGGGCGAGGCCGACCTCGTAGCGCGCCTCGATCGGGCTGGCGCCGGGAAAGCCGGCCGCCATGTCGCCGCTGCTCGAACAGCGGTCGCCGTCGTCCGAATCGAGCGCGGCGGCGAGCGCGGCCGAGATGCTCGCGCTGGTCGGCAGGTTGTCCGGCACATGGAAGCGCGGCGCAAGCGCGTCGAGCGCGCGCGCCGCCGCCCACCAATTGGTCGCGGCGACCGCCGGCCCAGCCGGGATTCTCGAACACTTTGAGCGCGCCCGGGACGGCGTCGGCCGCTGCCCTGTCGATCGCGGCGAGCCGGCTCCCCGGCGGCCCGCTCCTGCACCGCCGCATAGACCATGTCGGGCAGGCGGACGTCGGCGGCGAACATCGCCGAGCCGTCGATCTTGGCGGGCACGTCGAGCCGCGGCAGCGGCTGGCCGGCGAGCCGGTTGTCGAGCCCGCCGCGGACCGGCAGATTGTCGGGCAGCTCGTGGCCCGCCGCCGCCTCGGCGAGCTCGGCGAAGGGGATGCGGTCGTTGCCGCGCCAGACGAAGCCGTCGCGCGTGTCGAGCTCCTCCCAATTCGCGTTCCAGCGCGCCGCCGCGGCCATGCGAGAGCAGCGCCCGCGCCGCCGCCCCCGCCTCGCGCATCAGCGGCTCGAAGGCGCGGATCGAGGTCGAGCCGCCGGTCAGCATCAGCGCGCTCTTGCGCGCGCTAGTCGCGCGCCGCCCAGCGGCCGATGCCGTGCAGGAAGCCGGGCAGGCCGCTGTCGTCGGCGGCCTGCTCGGCGAGCAGCAGGTTGGCGTAGAGCGGGCTGATCGGCGCCGGCTCGACCGAGACGGTGCGCCAGTCGGCGCCGAGCTCGTCGGCGAGGATCTGCGGCAGGCTGGTCCAGACGCCCTGGCCGAGCTCGGTCTGCGGCACCGCGACGATCACCCGGCCGTCGCGGCCGATCTTGAGGAAGGCGTTGAACAGGGTCTCGCCCTCGGCGGCGCGCAGATTCGGCGCATAGGTGCGCGGCCAGAACTTCCAGGCGACGAGCAGGCCGAACGCCGGCCCCGCCGCCGATCAGCAAAGTCCGGCGGCTGATGCCCTTGCTTTCTCCCGCGCGCGCCATGGCCGCCTGATAATGGCGGAGGGGCAAGGCGGCTAGGCCTCGCGACTTGATTCGGCCGCGCTTATTGGGCAGGGCCGCGGGCGATGAACGCGCGGATTTTCCAGCAGTCGAAGAATGCGATGCAATCGGGCCGGGCCCGGGCGGGCTTATGGGTGCTCGAGTTCGAATCGGCGCGGCGCAAGCGGCCCGATCCGCTGACCGGCTGGTCGGGCGGCGCCGAGACCCAGGAGCAGGTCCGCCTCACCTTCCCGACGCTCGAGGCGGCGCAGGCCTATGCCGAGCGCGAAGGCCTCGACGTCCATCTCGTCCCGCCGGCCGAGCCGAAGCTCAAGCTCCAGGCCTACGCCGACAATTTCCGCTGAGCGCAGGAAGAACCGAGCCTCGTCATTCCAGCGCAAGCTGGAATCTCACTTCCCTAGGCTCCGACGATGTCCTCCCAAAGGTCTCGCCATTGCGGATTGGCGGCCTCGATCAGCTCAATCTTCCAGGACCGCTTCCACGTCTTCAGCAGCTTCTCCCGCCGTATCGCATCGTCGATCGAGTCGTGGCGCTCCGCCAGGACGAGCCGTCGCAGCTTGTATTTCCGGCAGAAGGATGAACCTTCGCCCACGCGATGCTGGGAGACACGCGCGGCCAGGTTGGCGGTGACGCCGATATAGAGGACGCCGCGCACATGGTTGGTCATGATGTAGGTCCAGCCGCCGCGCATGGCCGAACGTTAGCAAAGGCGAAGTGAGATTCCAGCTTGCGCTGGAATGACGGTCTGCTGGGTTGGTTATCGTCATTCCAGCGCAAGCTGGAATCTCTTTGCCTTTTTCCGACGGCAATCAGCCGAGCAGCTCCCCGCCCAGGAACAGCAGCAACTTGACGTCGATCGCGCAGCCCTCCGCGCGCTTTTGCGCGCGACGAAGGCCGGCACCTCGGCCAGCTTCACCCGGTGGACGACGATCTCCTCGCCCTCGACGCCGCCGCCGTCGCCGACCCTGGTCAGACCTTCGGCGCGGAGCAAAGTGAAGCCTTCCGAGACCATGCCGGGCGAGCTGTAGAAGCGGCCGAGCTCGATCATCTGCGCGGCGCGGTAGCCGGTCTCCTCCTCGAGCTCGCGGATCGCGGCGGCCTCGGCCGCCTCGCCCTCGACATCGTCGCCGACCAGGCCGGCCGGCAGCTCGAGGCAGGCGCGCCCGAGCGGCACGCGATATTGCTCGACCAGGATGACGTGGCCGTCGTCGAGCGCGAGGATCACCGCGGCGTGGATGCCGCGGGTGCGCGAGACATATTCCCATCTGCCGCGCTTCTTGGCGGCGAGATATTGGCCTTCCCAGACGCGTCTCTTCGGGCGCGTCCGCGATCGCGGCTCACAGCTCGATGAGCCGGTCCGGCAGCTCGTTGGGATTGTCGAGCGTCGGCGGCAGGATCGGCGCCAGCACCGCGCCGATCTTCTCGACCGCGAGCGCCATGCCCTGGCCCGGCCGCCCCGCCTTGACCTCGTCGACCAGCGCCGCCATCGCCTCGCCCCAGACCTCGGCCGTCGACCTGGTCGGCGATCGCCTTGTCGGCGACGATCTCGGCGCGATGCTCGGCGAGCGAGACGATAGAGGAGGACGCCGGTGCGGCCGCGCGTCTTCAGCTCGCAGCCGGTGCGGAACAATTCGATCGCGCGGCGGTGGACGCGGCGGGTCTTGGTCCGGCCCGGCGTCAGCGCCATGCGCAGCGGCATGTCAGGCGAGCGCGAAGCGGACGATGAGGAACAGCGCCGGCCAGCTTGGCGAACAGATAGAGCATCACGATCTCGCGGGCTCAGCTCCGGCGTTCCAGCCGAGCAGGAGGCCCGCCGCCCCAGTCGATCCAGCCCTGCGGCACGAACGCGAGCGCGGCCGGCACCAGCAGCATCGCCAGCACCGCATAATGGAGGCCGACGTCGTGATAGGCGTCGGAGCGCGCCGGCGACGATGGTGACGATCTCGCCGTCGCTCTCGCGCTCGGCCTTGGCCACCGCCGCGGTGACCAGGGCATGATCTTCCGGGCTCATCCGCATCGCCATCCCCGCATCACCATCCTCCCGAAGCGCCGCCGCCGCCGAACGAGCCGCCGCCGCCCGAAAAGCCGCCGCCGCCGCCGCCAGCTGCTGCCGCCGCCGCTCCACGAGCCGCCGCCCCACGAGCTGCCGCCGCCCGAGCCGAGGCCCGGGCCCCAGATGATCGACCGGGCCGCTGCCGGCCGCGCCGGCCGCGATAGCGCCGGCCGCGCAGGCCCGCTGCTGAGCAGCGGGATCAGGACGAAGCCGAGCACCGCGATCCAGAAGATCAGCGGCAGCGAGGAGCCGCGCCGCCGCCCTCGCCGCCCGCTTCCCGACGCCGCGGCCAGCGCGCGCTGCTCGGCCGCTTCGGGCGGCGCCTGCAGCTGCGCGATGATCGCGTCGGCGCCGGCGATGATGCCGCCGGCATAGTCGTTCTCGCGGAAGCGCGGCGTGATCTCGTTCGCGGATGATCTGGCTCGACAGCGCGTCGGTCATGATCCCTTCGAGCCCGTAGCCGACCTCGATCCGGATCTTGCGCTCGGTCGGCCGCGACGATCAGGATCGACGCCGTTATTGGCCTCGCTCTGGCCGATCCCCCAGGCGCGGCCGAGGCCGACGCCATATTCCTCGATCTCGTAGCCCTGCAGGTCGGGGACGGTGGCGACGACGAGCTGGCGCGACGACGCCTGCTGAAGTGCCTCGAGCTTCTGGGTCAGCTCCGCCTCCTGCGCCGGCGACAGCAGATCGGCATTGTCGACGACCCGGCCGGTCAGCGGCGGATAGGTCTGGGCGAGCGCCGGCTGGCAGCGCAGGCGCAGAGGGCGAATTGCAGCACAGCCGCGGGCGAGCAGTCGCCAGCCCCGGCTGGCGCGAGCCAGGCAAGCCCGCCATTGTCAGCCGCTCCTGTCGCGGGGGAAGGAAGGCCCTTCGACAGCTCAGGGCGAACGGAGGAACGAAGCCTCACTTACTGGCTGTTGCCGAAATTGACCGTCGGGCGCGCGCTGGGCGGCCTCGTCGGCCTGGTAAGGCACCATCGGCTGGCTGCCGTAGATGATCCGCGCCGCCGATGCATCGACGGGAAGGTGCGGATCTCGGTATTATAGGCCTGGACCGCGGCATTATAGTCGCGGCGGGCGATCGAGATCCGGTTCTCGGTCCCTTCGAGCTGCGACTCAGGGTCGAGGAAATTCTCGTTGGTGCGGAGCTCGGGATAGGCTTCCTGGAGCCGCTGCAGCGACAGGGTGAGCCTGCGCCTGGGCCTCGGCGAAGCGCGCCATCGCGGCGGGATCGGTGAGCTGCTCGGGGCTGACCGTGATCCGGCTGGCGCTCGCCCGCGCCTCGGTGACCTCGCGTCAGCACGTCGCGCTCCTGCGTCGGCGGCGGCGCGCACCGTCGCGACCAGATTGGGGATGAGGTCGGCGCGGCGCTGATAATAGTTCTGGACGTCGGCCCATTTCGCCTTGGCATTCTCCTCGGCGGTCGGGATCGAGTTGACGCCGCAGGCGGTGAGGAACAGCAGGACCGGCGCGAGCATGGCGAGGATGCGGGTGCGGTTCATCTTTTAAAGCCCCTCCCTTCAAATCGGGCGGGATAGGACGTAAGCATTCTCTTTCGGCTCCGCAACGGGGGGAGGGCGAGATGCTTGGCGAGTTCCGGGATTTCATCGCGCGGGGCAACGTCCTCGACCTCGCCGTCGCCGTGATCATCGGCGCCGCCTTCGCCACCATCACCACCTCGCTGACCGAGGACGTGATCATGCCGGTCGTCGGCGCGATTTTCGGCGGGCTCGATTTCTCGAGCTATTTCATCCTGCTCGGCCCGGTGCCCGAAGGCTATGCGGGCTCGATGACCGATTATGCGGCGCTCAAGGCGGCCGGCGCGCCGGTGCTCGGCTGGGGCCAGTTCGTCACCGTCCTGATCAACTTCCTCATCCTCGCCTTCATCATCTTCCTGCTGGTCCGGATCGGCGAACCGGATGAAGGCGAAGAAGGCGGAGGCGCCGCGCCGAAGCGCCCGATCCGGCCGAGGTCGTGCTGCTGCGGGAGATCAGGGACGAGCTGCGCAGGAACCCCTAGTCCGTCATCCCGGCGCAGGCCGGGATCCCAGGTCGAGAAGTCACGGCTGTCTCCACCAGACCCCGGCCTTCGCCGGGGTGACGGCCTGTTGGGCCGTCACTTCACATTAACGCCCGCTTCCCTATATAGGAGCTGCCGGTTTCGGCCGGCTATGGCGATAAATCGTGTCGTGTCATAGGCACAGCGGACCCGGGGGCAGTACCCGGCGGCTCCACCAATTGAGCCGGTCGGCCAGCACGCATGAAGCGTGCCGGCCGAGCGGCTCAGCTGACGGGGCCGAACCAGGATCGACGTGTGTTGAAAAGCGGTGTTTTTGCCCGGCATGAGACCACCGTGACGGCTCAAAACCACAAGTGCCAACGATAACGAGGCGCTCGCAATTGCCGCGTAACGAGGTCCTCACGGACTGAGTTACAAGGACAAAAGCGCGGTTCGGGCCGCACCGGGCAACAGAAGCGGATTCCAGCGGTACGGGGAGCACCGGGCAACAGAAGCTCCCCACTTTCCCCCTGTTCTCGTCATTCCCCCCTCTCCTCTCGTCATTCCAGCGCAAGCTGGAATCCCACTTCCTTGACGCGCTCGCTGCGAGGCAAAGAGATTCCAGCTTGCGCTGGAATGACGGGCTTCGCCGGAATGACGGAACTGGCTAAACCGCCGGCGATTGATGCTCCAGCATTAGGGAGAGTCCAGATGAAGACCCGCATCGCCTTGCTCGCCGCCTTGGCCGCCCTGCCGGCCTGCACGGCCCAGGAAGAGCAGTCGGTCGCCAACCGCTTCGAGGCGACCGAGGACGCGATCGAGAACGCCGCCGCGACGATCGAATCGGCGACCGAGAACAACATCCGCGCCGCCGAGAACGCGCTCGACGCCGACGCGATCGAGAACCGGATCGACTCGATCGACGTCGTCCCGAGCGAGAACAAGGCCGGCAACCGCCAGTAAGCACGAAATGCCGAGCGCAGCGCCGCCGGCGCGAAGCGTCGCCGGAGCAGCGCGTAGAGCCATTTCGTGCTCGGCCGGCGCGCGAGCGGGCGGCCTGAGCCGCGCTGCTCGACGCGTCCGACGTCACGAATTCACTTCGTGACGGCTTTCCTCGCTTCTCGCACTGCCCTGCGAGACTCGCGTTTCTCACTCGAAGGCGGCGGGCGAGGAGAACGGCCGGTCGGCGTCGACGACGAACAGGACGAGCTGGTCGAGATCGGCCGGGCCGCTGCTCGTCAGCTGCATCGCCATGCCCGCGCCGTGCCCGTTCATCGCCCGCCCCGCCCCGACGCGGACAATGCCGTGCGGCGTGCGCTGGCTGAGCTGGCCCGCGAGCACATAGAAAGCTTCGGAACCGGGGTGCGAATGGACCGGAGTCATCGCCCCCGGCGGCCCGCCGGCGCGGTTGACTCGAAGCAGATAGCGCGACGCCGGCACGACCGCCACCGGCCCGATCTCCGCGACCCGGGTGCCGCCCGGAGTCGCTCCGCCCGGGGCGCCGAGCGTGAACAGCCAGGCCCGGCCTTCATGCTCGGCCGCCAGCGCCAGCGGCCCCGCCGCGCGCTGAGCCGCCGCGAGGCTTGGAAAGGTCTCGATCCGCCAGTGGAGCGGCCCCTCGGGCAACCGCGCCACGATCCGCTCCGCGACCGGCTCGACCCGGAATTCGGCGAGCGCGGGCACCGGCTGAAGCGCCGCGGCGCCGCCGCTAAGCCCGAGCGCCAGGGCGCAGGCGGCGATCAGGAAAGGGCGAAGCTTTCGGCGCCGCATCGTTCATTCCTCCCTATGACCTTCGCGCTGATAGCATCGTTTCCCGCCGAGTTGAAAAGGGAGCCACAGAGCCTTTGCTTCCGCGGCGATGGTCAGGGCGCCGATGTCGAGCAGCGCCTTCAGGAATGGGCGGGTTGCCCCATGACGGTCCCGACGCCATCTCTTTGTGCATGGACATGGGCAAGCTCGTCGGCCGCAACGCCGCCCGCCTCCGCGCGGCGGCGGGCCTGACCCAGGAGCAGCTCGCCGAGCGGTCCGGCTTCAGCCAGCAATATATCAGCGGCCTGGAGCAGGGCCGGCGCAAACCGACCGTGGTGACGCTCCATGAGCTGGCGACGGCGCTGGGCGTAAGCCACGTGGAGCTGGTGCGGCCGGATTGAGGGCGCCAGGAGCGAGCTGGAAAGCGATGACCAAACAAACCCGAACCAAGCGAACGCGAAAGAAGTTCAAAGTCCCCCCGCGTAACAAAGTGGCTTCGATCCGCATAGACCATGACAGCAAACAGATCGTGTTCACCACCAAGGACATGATCCAGAACCAGCTCAATCGCGATGGTCCAAAAATCAGGCGATCGTTCGATGCAATTGCTCGAAATCACATTTCAGCGTGCAGTGAAGTATTCGGAGAAGCCGCCGGCTTAATCGTCCGACACCTACCCCGGCTAAATGACAACGCGTATAAGCCGACGGCGTCACGGCTGCTCACCAGCGCTTCGAACACATATATCGCGAGCATTGAAGTCGCCCGCCACGGCTATCGCCGCCAGTATGGCATGTTGGCGAGATCGTTCATCGAGGCAATTGCCACTGTCATTACAATCTCGATTGAACCAAACGCGCTTGACGAATTCCATGAAGGTAAGTTGAAGTCCACCAAGTGCATAGGGAAAGCAAAGCGCATCTTGCCACCGCTCGGTATGTATTACGGAATGCTCAGTGATCAGTTCGTACACATAGGTTCAACGCACGCTGCATTTGAGCCCCTCGCCGTTTACACGCCTGAAGATGAGGCGCTTGAATTCATCGTCAGCTCACTGCGCGGTAATGTGTGGCTGCTATATTTGACTGCTGAGTTGGTGTTTCATGATGAGCTTGATGAGCCGCGCTATTGGAGGCAGCGGATGGGAGGCGTTGCGTACGATCCTTCGGAGGAAGAGCGTACATGGATGGCAGGGTTTCTGATTGCGCCTGACGAGATGGACACGTCAGAAAGCCAATGACGTAGGATGCGCGGCCGGTCCTAACTTGCAATTCTCGTGCCCTTCGGGCCATGGAAAAGACCCCGCATCGCTGCGGGGCCGTCCTTGTTTCAGCGCTGGGCGTCTAGTCGTCATCCCGCGTCAAAAACGCCGGCGCAAACTCGGGCGCGGACCGCGCTCGGGCGGTGGTCACGGCCCTCGCCCTCGCGACGCGTGCAATCCGATCCTATGACCTTCTCTCCTCGCCGGCCGCATAGTTCGGCAAATGAGCCGTCGCGGCTCCGAAGGCGCGGATTATTTCGCTCTGGCTGAAACCACGGTCCCACAGCTCTGTGGCGAGATGAACCAGGGCGCTGTCGAGCACCGCCCGTTTCGGCCAGGGATTACTTCCATGGAACTCGGCCAGGGCCGTTCCGAAATCATGCGTGGTGTTGAGAAGGCGCGTGTACCATGCGTCCTCTTGGCTGTCCTGTGCCATCATCTGCTCCCGAACCGGGCCCAGCTTACCACAATATCTTCCGGATCGAGGTGAGCTGGCGTTCGCCCTTGTAAGAAAAAGCCCCACATCGCTTCGGGGCCCTTCCTTGTTTCATCGCTAAGCGCCGGAGCGCTTAGTCATCGTCCCGCGTCAGAAACGCCGGCGCGAACTCCGGCGCGGGGCTCTCCCGATCACCCTGAGCCTGTCGAAGGGCGTCGCGCTCCGGGCGCGGGACCTATCGCGCTCGGGGCGGTCACTCCGGAAAGAGGATGGCGGCATAATCCGTCGCCCCGTGCAGGATGTGGAGCACGACCACCTCGTCGGCCCGGGGGCGATAGAAGATCAGGTAATTGCCGTGCACGCGATGGCGAACGCCATGTTTCTCGTAGCGCGGGACAAGGGGAAATCGCTCGGGAAAGCGCGCGAGGCCGAGGCATTTCGCGCGCAGCTCGCCGAGGAAGCTGAGCGCGCGCTCCGGATTGTCCTGCGCGATCCGGTCGCCAATCCGCTCCAGGTCGCGCTCGGCCTCGGCCGAGAGGCGGACGATCATTCCGCCGCTTTTGCGGCGCTGGAATATTTGCGCTCGAGCCGCTCGAACACCGCCTCGGCCGGGGCCGTCCGCCCGGCATCGGCGTCGGCGAGGCCGCGCATGATCGACGCATCGAGCGCCGCGAGGCGCGCTTCGCGCTCCTGGATCAGCCGCACGCCTTCGCGCAGCACCTCGCTCTTGCTGTTGTAGCGGCCCGCCTCGACGAGCTCCGTCACAAAGCTCTCGAGCTGACGGCCTAGATCGGCGCTGATCATCTCTCGGTCTCCCGGCCTCCCCATAGAGGAATTATCAACTGTTATCAATTCTCCCGGACTCAAAAAAAGGCTCCGCATCGGGACCCCATCAAAGTATTACTTTGATGGGACCCATCTGGCGGGGCCCTTCCTTGTTTCAGCTCCGGAGGCTCACGCCTCCTGAGCCTCAGTCGTCGTCGCGCGTCAGCAACGCCGGCGCGAACTCGGGCGCGGGGCTCTCCCGATCACCCTGAGCCTGTCGAAGGGCGTCGCGTTCCGGGCGCGGACCGCGCTCGGGGCGGTCGCCGCGGGGACGATCGCCGCCCTCGCCACCGCCGTCACGCCTCGACCCAAGATCCCGGCCCTCATGCCGCCCGCTTCACCGCCTCCGCGCCGAGCCTCAACCCGAGCGACTTCATCACCTGCATCAGCGTCGCAAGCGTCGGATTGCCGCCTTCGCTGAGCGCCGTGTAGAGCGATCCCCGGCTCAGCCCCGCTTCGCGCGCGATCCGGGTCATGCCGCGGGCCTTCGCGACCTTGCCGAGGGCGTGGGCGAAATAGGCCGGGTCGCCCGAGGCCAGCGCCTCGTCCAGATAGATCGCCACCGCCTCGTCGTCGTGAAGCTCGTCGGCAATGTCGAAGGGCAGGGTTTCAAGCGCCATTTCCGTCTCCATCCAATTCCAGCGCCAGCCGCCGGGCCTTGGCGATGTCCCGCGCCTGCGTCGATTTGTCGCCGCCGCAGAGCAGGACGATGAGCACCGCCCCGCGCCGTGCGAAATAGAGCCGGTAGCCCGGCCCGAAATCGAGCCTTAACTCGCTCACCCCGCCGCCGACCGGCTTGGCGTCGCCGAAATGGCCGAACGCCAGGCGATCGATCCGCGCGCCGATCCGCTTGCGCGCCGCTTGGTCTTTCAGACCGGCTCGCCAGACGGCGAAGTCCCGCGTCTGCCTGATCTCCACTTGTCTCATATATAAGACGGATCAGCGAGCGTCAAGTTTTATTGGGCATAAGGAAAAGGCCCCGCGATCGCTCGCGGGGCCCTTCCTTGTTTCAGCGCTGGGCGCCTGGGCGCTTAGTCGTCGTCCCGCGTCAGAAACGCCGGCGCGAACTCGGGCGCGGGGCCGTCGTCGTCGCTGCGCTCGGGGCGCGGGACCTGTCCCGGTCGGGGCGGTCGCCGCGGGGAGCACCCTCGCCGCCGCCTTCACGGCGGGGACCACGGTCGCGCTGCCGCCGCCACCGCCGCCGCCGTCACGGCGCGGGCCACGGCCACGGTCGCCGCCGCCGCCGCCGTCACGGCGCGGGCCGCGATCGCCGCGGTCGCCCCGCGGCGCCGCGGTCGCCGCCTTCGCGCGGCTTCGCGCGGCGGCCGGGTGTCGTCGCAGCTCGGCGCCGGTCTCCTGGTCGACGACGCGCATCGACAGGCGGACCTTGCCGCGCGGATCGATCTCGAGCACCTTGACCTTGACCTCCTGGCCTTCGGCGAGCGCGTCGCGGACGTTCTCGACCCGCTCGGTCTTGATCTCCGAGACGTGGACGAGGCCGTCCTTGCCGCCCATGAAGTTCACGAACGCGCCGAAATCGACGATGTTGACGACCTTGCCGTCGTAGATCTTGCCGACCTCGGCCTCCTCGACGATGCCGGCGATCCACTTGCGGGCCGCCTCGATCTGCGAGAGGTCGGACGAGCTGATCTTGATCACGCCCTCGTCGTCGATGTCGACCTTGGCGCCGGTCTCGGCGACGATCTCGCGGATCACCTTGCCGCCGGTGCCGATGACGTCGCGGATCTTCGCCTTGTCGATCTGCATCGTCTCGATCCGCGGCGCGTGGGCCGACAGCTCCTCGCGGGTGTGGTCGAGCGCCTTGGCCATCTCGCCCAGGATGTGGGCGCGGCCCTCATTGGCCTGGGCGAGCGCGGCCTTCATGATCTCCTCGGTGATGCCGGCGATCTTGATGTCCATCTGCAGCGAGGTGATGCCCTCGGACGTGCCGGCGACCTTGAAGTCCATGTCGCCGAGATGATCCTCGTCGCCGAGGATGTCGCTGATCACCGCGAAGTCCTTGCCTTCGAGGATCAGGCCCATGGCGATGCCGGAGACCGGGCGCTTCAGCGGCACGCCGGCGTCCATCATGCGACAGGCAGCCGCCGCAGACCGTCGCCATCGACGACGAGCCGTTGGACTCGGTGATGTCGGAGAGGACGCGGATCGTATAGGGGAAGTCCTCATGGCGTCGGCAGCACGCCCTTGAGCGCGCGCCAGGCGAGCTTGCCGTGGCCGACGTCGCGCCGCGACGGCGCGCCGAAGCGGCCGACTTCGCCGACCGAATAAGGCGGGAAGTTGTAGTGGAGCATGAAGCGCTCGTAGGAGAGGCCGGTCAGGCCGTCGATCATCTGCTCGCTGTCCTTGGTGCCGAGCGTCGTCGTGCAGATCGCCTGGGTCTCGCCGCGGGTGAACAGCGCCGAGCCGTGGGTGCGCGGCAGGAAGCCGACGATCGCCTCGATCGGGCGGACCGTGCTTGGTGTCGCGGCCGTCGATGCGCTTGCCGTCCTTGAGGATCGCGCCGCGGACGATCTCCGCCTCGAGCTTCTTCACCAGCTTGAGGCTGGCGAGATATTCCGCGGGATTGTCGTGCTTGACGTCCGCGAACGCCTCGCGCGCCTTGGTGCGGGCGTCGGTGATCGCGTTCTGGCGCTCGGACTTGTTGGTCAGCTTGTAGGCGGCCTCGAGGTCCTTGCCGATGAGCGTCTTGAGCTTCGCCTTGACCGCGGACGTGTCGACCGCCTGCGGGCAGCTCCCACGGGTCCTTGGCGGCCTTCTCGGCGAGCTTGATGATCGCCTCGATCACCTTCTGGCAGCTCGCGATGGGCGAACATGACGCGCGCCGAGCATGATCTCTTCGGAAAGCTCCTTGGCTTCGGATTCGACCATCATCACCGCGTCGTGGGTGCCGGCGACGACGAGGTCGAGCTCGCCTTCCTTGACCTGGTCCATGCGACGGGTTGAGCTGATATTCGCCGTCCTTGTAGCCGACGCGGGCGGCGGCGATCGGGCCCATGAAGGGGACGCCCGAAATGGTCAGCGCGGCCGAGGCGGCGATCATCGCGAGGATGTCGCTCTCGGTCTCGCCGTCATAGGAGAGCACCTGGGCGATCACGTTGATCTCGTTGCAGAAGCCCTCCGGGAACAGCGGGCGGATCGGCCGGTCGATCAGGCGGCTCGTCAGAGTCTCCTTCTCGGTGGCGCCGCGCTCGCGCTTGAAGAAGCCGCCCGGGATGCGCCCGGCGGCCGAGAATTTTTCCTGATAGTGGACGGTCAGCGGGAAGAAGTCCTGCCCTTCCTTGACCGAGCTGCGCGGCGGTGACCGCGCACAGGACGACGGTTTCGCCGTAGGTCGCGAGCACCGCGCCGTCGGCCTGGCGGGCAACGCGGCCCGTTTCGAGGGTCAGCGTCTTGCCGCCCCACTCGATTTCAACTTTCTTCATGTCGAACATCTGTTTTCCTTGCACTCCCGCGGCCAGATGCGGCGGGGGCCTCTGTGCGGGCCTGATCGTGGCCCGCGGCCGGTTGCGGGCCGCCTGTGGACCTGGTCCCCCGGCGCCCGCCGGATTGCGGGCGCCCGGATGTGCGAAGCGGCCCCGCAAGGGGCCGCCTCGGCGTCTTACTTGCGAAGGCCGAGCTTCGCGATCAGTGCGGTGTAGCGCGCATTGTCCTCGCGCTTGAGATAATCGAGCAGCGAGCGGCGCTTGTTGACCAGCATCAGCAGGCCGCGCCGCGAGTGATTGTCCTTGGCGTGGGTCTTGAAATGCTCGGTCAGGTTGGTGATCCGCTCGGTCAGGATCGCGACCTGCACCTCGGGCGAACCGGTGTCGCCCTTGGCCTGGGCATTGTCCTTGATGATCTCCTGCTTGCGCTCGGCGGTTACCGACATCGTTCACTCCTTCATCAGTCACAGGTTGAAGCCGCGCACCACGCGAAGCTCTCCTTCGCTAAGCTCCACGAGCGCAACCGGAACGATCGTCGTCGGTCGCAAGGTGGAGCCCCGGCTGTGCGGCGATCCCGATCAACTGTCCGCCCCTGGCGGAGCGCCCCTGCCTGATCGGGGGTGACGGGTAGAGCCGGGATGTCGTCCAGCCCCGCCGTCAGCGGCAGGAGGTGTCTGTTCAAGGGTGCGGCGCCTTAGCGGCTTCGCCCAATTTGTCCAGCGAAATCGCCGGTTCGAGGGTGAACGGGCCCGGCCTTGGTCCGCCGCAACATGGTGACGTGGCCGACCGTGCCGAGCGCGCGGGCGATGTCGCGGGCGAGGCGAGCGGATATAGGTGCCCTTGGAGACGCGGGCGCAGAGGGTGATCTGCGCTACCGCGTCATCCCCGCGAAAGCGGGGATCCAGCTTTTCTTCCGCCGCAAAGGCAGCTGGATTCCCGCTTTCGCGGGAATGACGAACATGGAGGTCGTGGACGATCACCTTCCGGCTCTTCAGCTCGACCGCCTCCCCGGCCCGCGCCAGATCGTAGGCGCGCTTGCCCTCGACCTTCAGCGCCGAATAAGCCGGCGGCACCTGCTCGATCGCGCCGGTGAAGCGCGGCAGCACCGCCTCGATCTCGGCCAGCGTCGGCCGCTGGTCGGACGTCGCGACCACCGCGCCCTTCGCGCGTCGAGCGTGTCGGTCTCCGCGCCGAAGCGCGATCGTGAACTCATAGACCTTGTCGGCGTCGAGCATCCGCCCGGCAAGCTTGGTCGCCTCGCCGAGCGCGATCGGCAGCACGCCCGCTCGCCAGCGGATCGAGCGTGCCGCCATGGCCGACCTTGACCTTCGGATAGCCGCCCTCGCGCAGCGCGCGCTTGACCGCGCCGACGACCTGGGTCGAGCCCGGCCCGACCGGCTTGTCGATGATGAGCCAGCCGTGCACCGGCCGGCCTTAGCGGCGGCGGCCGGGAGCCTGTCAGCCTTTGCGGCGCGTGCCTTTTCGCGGACGTAGCTCGGCGGATTTCCGGCGCGGGAGCGGGCTGCGGCGGGCGCGGGCGGCACGTCGACGCGGCCGGAGGCGATGAGCGCGAAAGCGGTGAAAAGCGGGCTGACCATGAAAATACCTCCCCGAACCTTAAGGCGATATGGGGATCGGCTTTTCGCGGTTCAATCCGCTCCGCGGCGGCGCGGGCGAGCGCGAAGCGCAGCTGCTCGCCCTCGACCTCGGCGATCCGCTCCATGAAATGGCGGCGGCAGAGCGAGATGTAGCGGTCGTTGCCGCCGATCTCGATCGAGGCGCCCTCGCTCGACCGCGCGGCCCGTCCGCGTCGACGCGCAGGTTCATCGTCGCCTTGCGCCCGCAATCGCAGACCGCCTTCAGCTCGACCAGCGTGTCGGCGAGCGCGAGCAGATGGGCGCTGCCTTCGAACAGATTGGCCTGGAAATCGGTCCTGAGGCCGTAAGCGAGCACCGGGATGTCGAGCTCGTCGCAGATCGAGGCGAGCTGGACGACCTGGGCGCGGGTCAGGAACTGCGCCTCGTCGAGCAGGATGCAGTGGAGCTTGCGCTTCTTCAGCTCCTCCTCGACCTCGGCGCGGATGTCGGTCGTCGGCGTCGTAGAGGTTGCCGCCGATCTGCAGGCCGATCCGCGAGGCGATCACGCCCTGCGCCGACGCGGTCGTCGAGCGCGGCGGTGTAGAGCATCGTCTCCATGCCGCGCTCGCGATAGTTGAAGTCGGCCTGCAGCAGCGTGGTCGATTTGCCCGCATTCATCGAGGCGTAGTAGAAATAGAGCTTGGCCATGGGTTCAGGTGCTCAGCGTTTCGATCTCGACCGGTGGCTCGCTTCCGGCAGCGCGCGCCACATCGCGGTCGAATGTCGTGAACAGGCTTGCGTCGCGCGATCCAACGAGATGGAGCATGTCGGCGAAATCCGCGCCCCGCCTCATCCGATCGATTGCCCAGAGAATGCGCGGTTCGTCGGCAATCCTGACATTGTCCATGCCGACAATCTCGGCGAGCCCTCCCGCGACCTCGGCGCGCGACAGGCCGAAACGCGAGGCAAGCAGCCAGGCGGTCTCGAGCATGACCGTCGCGGTTACGGTTACGTCCGATCCCAGGACACGATCCGCGGTGCGCGTCTGGGCGATATCATCCCGCACCAGGAATCGTGCCAGGACATTGGTATCGAGGGATCTCACCAGTCCTTCGGCCCGCCCTGCGCCCACATTAGCCGGATCGACTCGTTCATCTCGTCGATCGTTACCGGCGGCCCGTCATATTTAATGATCCGGCGAATGCGCGCGATCGCCTCGTCGACCGAAGTTCCGTCCTTTCTTGAACTGGGCCTCAGCAGCACGCCTTCGGGAGTATCGATAACATCGAGGACCCTTCCCGGAGACAGCCGGTGCCGTTTCCGCAGCGCCGCCGGGATCACCACTTGGCCCTTGGCGGACATTTTGGTTTGCGCATTCACCGACGTAAGATACGTCTTACTATTCTTTCGGTCAATGGGCGTCCGAGCGGCGGGGCCACTCCTGCGCGAGGATCGAGAACAGCACGGTGTCGCGGACATGGCCGGTCCAGGTGATCCGGTCCGCGCGAAGCACGCCCTCGCGCACCGCGCCGATCTTGGCGAGCGCCGCCTGGCTGCGCCCGTTGCGCGCGTCGACGCGGAACTCGACGCGGCGGAAGCCGCAGGCGAAGGCGCGCGCCAGCATCAGATCCTTGACGATGCGGTTGAAGCCGGTGCCGCGCATCGCCGGCAGGTAATAGGTGCTGCCGATCTCGAGCGCCATGCGGTCCGTGTCGATGCCCATGAAGCTCGACATGCCGACCAGCTCGCCGCTCTTGAACAAGGCGAAGGACCGCCAGTCCGGCCGCGCCAGCATCAGCTCGAAATTCGCGTCGAAATGGTCGGGATCGTAGGAGGTCGAATAGATCGGCCAGATCTCCGCATCCTCGGCGCAGGCCGCCTTCAGCGCCGCGCGATGCGCCTCGGCGAGCGGCTCGAGACGGACGTCGCCGGCGGCCATCGCAGCGCCGAGCGTCACTCTTCCTCGTCTCCCGCGAGATCGGCGCGACCTTGGGCGAGCGCAGCAGCTGGTCGATATGGCTGCCTTCGTCGAAGCTCTCGTCGAGCAGGAATTTGAGCTTGGCGGCATATTTGGTGTTCACCCGCCGAGCGACCTCGCTCTGCAGAAAGGCGGTGTTGGTGCGCAGCGCCTTGAGCACGGCCTGCGAATTGGAGCCGAGCAGGGGGATGACGAACACCGTCGCGTGGCGCAGGTCCGGCGACATCCGCACCTCGGTGACCGAGACGATGTGGCTGGCCAGCGTCTCGTCATGGACGTCGCCGCGCATCAGCATGTCGCTCAGCGCATGGCGCACCTGCTCGCCGACGCGGAGCAGGCGGACCGAGCGGCCTTCGGGGGTTTCGGTTTGGCGTGCCATGTCTCGCATCCTCACCGTCATTCCGGCGCAGGCCGGAATCTCGTGGAGGAAGGTCGCGGCCCTTCCCAACGAGACCCCGGCCTTCGCCGGGGTGACGCACCAATTACAGCGTCCGCTCCCGCTCCTCGACCTCGAACGTCTCGAGATAGTCGCCGGCCTTGATGTCGGTGTGGCTTTCGAAGGTGACGCCGCATTCGAGGCCGGCGCGGACCTCGGCGACGTCGTCCTTGAAGCGCCGCAACGAGGCGATCGCGCCGTTGTAGATGATCACGTCGTCGCGCATGATGCGCGCCTTCAGCGCCTTGCGGATATAGCCTTCGGTGACCAGCAGGCCGGCCGCCTTGCCGTGCTTGCCGGCCGAGAAGACCTCGCGGACCTCGGCGCGGCCGACCACCGTCTCGACGATCAGCGGGCCGAGCTCGCCGGCCATCGCCGCCTTCACCGCGTCGGTGAGGTCGTAGATCACGTCATAATATTGCATCGCGACGCCGTCGCGCTCGGCGATCTCGCGCGCCTTGGCGTTGGCGCGGACGTTGAAGCCGATGATCGGCGCGCCCGACGCCTTGGCCAGAGTGACGTCGCTCTCGGTGATGCCGCCGACGCCGGCGTGGAGCACGCGCGCCTTGATGTCCTCGTTGGAGATCTTGTTGACCGCCGAGACGATCGCCTCGACCGAGCCCTGGACGTCGCCCTTGATGACCAGCGGGAATTCGACCGCCTGCTTCTCCTTCAGCGCCGAGAACATGGTGTCGAAGCTCGCCGGCGCGTTGGTGGTGCGCTTGGTGTCGATCACGCTCTGGCGATAGGCGGCGACCTCGCGGGCGCGCGCCTCGTTCTCGACGACGCTCAGCGTGTCGCCGGCCGACGGCACGCCGGACAGGCCGAGCACCTCGACCGGCAGGCTCGGGCCGGCTTCCTTCACCTGCCGCCCCTTGTCGTCGATCATCGCGCGGACCTTGCCCGAGATCGGGCCCGGCGACGAAAATATCGCCGACCCTCAGCGTGCCGCGCTGGACGAGCACGGTGGCGAGCGGGCCGCGGCCCTTGTCGAGCTTGGCCTCGACCACCGCGCCTTCGGCCGGGCGGTCGGGATTGGCCTTCAGTTCGAGGATTTCGGCCTGGACCGCGATCGCCTCGAGCAATTTGTCGAGGCCGGTCTTCTTGAGCGCCGACACCTCGACGTCCTGGACCTCGCCGGACATGGCCTCGACCATGATCTCGTGCTGGAGCAGCTCCTCGCGGACCTTCTGCGGGTTGGCGCCGGGCTTGTCGACCTTGTTGATCGCGACGATCATCGGCACGCCGGCCGCCTTGGTATGGTTGATCGCCTCGATCGTCTGCGGCTTCAGCCCGTCGTCGGCCGCCACCACCAGGATGACGATGTCGGTGACGTTGGCGCCGCGCGCGCGCATCTCGGTGAACGCCTCGTGGCCCGGCGTGTCGAGGAAGGTGACCTTCGACTTGTCGGGCAGGGTGACCTGATAGGCGCCGATATGCTGGGTGATGCCGCCGGCCTCGCCGGAGACGACGTCGGCGCCGCGGATCGCGTCGAGCAGCGAGGTCTTGCCGTGATCGACATGGCCCATGATCGTGACCACCGGCGGGCGCGGCTGCAGCGTCTCGGGCGCATCGACATCCTCTTCGGCCTGGATGTCGACGTCGGCGTCGCTGACGCGCTTGATGTTGTGGCCGAACTCGGTGACGAGCAGCTCCGCCGTATCCTGGTCGATCACCTCGTTGACGGTGACGGGCATGCCCATCTTGAACAGCGATTTGACGAGGTCGGCGGCGCGCTCGGCCATGCGGTTGGCGAGCTCGCCGACGGTGAGTCGCCTCGGGCACGACGACGTCGCGGACCTGCTTGGCGGAGGGACCCGCCTGCATGTGGGCGCGCTTCTCCTTCTCGCGCGAGCGCTTCAGCGCGGCGAGCGACCGCGCGCGGGCGTCGCCGTCCTCGCCGAGCGCGCGCGAGACGGTGAGCTTGCCGCGCTCGCGGCGATGCTCGTCGCGGCCGCGCGTCGGGCGGGCCGGCTCGGGGCGCTTGGCCGGCGCATGGCCGTGCTTGGGCCGGGCGTGGCCGGGGCGGCGATCCTCTTCGTCCTCGACGGCCGGCTGCGGCGCGGCGGCGGGCTCGGCCTGGGGCTCGGCGGCGCGTCTCGCTTCTTCCTCGGCGGCTAGGCGCACGGCTTCCGCGGCCTCTTCCTCGGCCTTCTTATTCTCTTCGGTGCGGCGCTTTTCGTCCTCGGTCTGGGCCCTGGCCTGCTGCTCCTCGCGGCGGCGGGCCTCCTCGAGCGACGACAGGCGAGCGTCCTCGGCCTCGCGCAGCAGCCGCTCCTGCAATTCCTTGCGCGCCACGGCGGCGTCGACCGGGGGCGCGGCCGGCTTCGGCGCCGGCTCAGGGACGCGCGCCGCCGGCGCCGGCCGCGGCGCGACCGGAGCCGGCTTCGGCGCCTCGGCCTCGCCCGGCCGGCGCAGAGTCCGCGCCTTCTTGGTCTCGACGATCACCGTATTCGATCGGCCATGGCTGAAGCTCTGCTTCACCTTGCCGACCTCGACCGTGCGCTTGAGGCCCAGAGGCGCGCGCGTGCCCAGCTTCGGCTTGTCAGTCGTCTCGCTCACTCAAAATCCTTCATTTCACATCCGCAGCCGAAGCGCCCGGCGTCTCCGCCGTCGCGGCGCTTAGCTCATTCTCACGTCCGATAAAAGCGCGCCACCGGTCGAGCGCGTGGCTGACACGCGCCGCCGCGGCCCGATCGATGATGGCGGCATGTACCACATTTTCGCGGCCGAGCGCCAATGACAATATGGCCCTTGGCGCCGGCAAAACCAGCCCTTGAGCGCCGCTTCCTTCCGCATCGCGCCCGACCCGCCACGCCTGGTCGAGCTTGCGCCGTCCCTCCTCGCTCGCATCGGCGGCGTGGAGCAGAAGCGCGACCTGGCCCCGCCGCGCCGCCACGTCGATCCTCTCGCTGCCGAGGATGAGATTGCCGGCGCGCGCTTCGAGGCCGAGCCGGTCGAATGCCGCCTGGCGAAGCGCCGCCTCGATCCGAGCGCCGAGATCGGCGGGGGCCGACACGTCGTTGGTCTTGAACGCGCGCGCCAGCGCGCCCTTCAGCCTGCCCTTGGCCTGCGCCGCCTCGAGCGCGATGCGGTCGACTCCGATCCAGGCGCCGCGGCCGGGGGCGCGGGCGCGCACGTCGGGCGCGACCTCGCCGTCGGGGCCGAGCGCGAGGCGGATGAGCCGATCGCGCGCATCATGGGCGCCAGTCAATATGCACTTGCGTTCCGCGACGTGCGGAGCGTTCCCCGGCGACAGCCGGGGTCCAGATTCTTCCTTATCCTGGCCCCCGGCCTCGGGTCCCATCAAAGTACTACTTTGATGGGGTCCCTTCGCCGGGGTTCGCGGCTGATCGCTCAGCCGCTCATTGGGAGGTTTCCGCATTCGCGTCCTCCCCGGCCCCAGAGCTATTGGCCTTGTCCTCGTCCTCGAACCAGTGGGCGCGGGCGGCCATGATGATCTCGTTGCCCTGCTCGTCGGTCAGGCCGTATTCGGCGAGCAAGCCGCCCTTGTCCTCGGGCCGGTTGCTCTCGCGCTGGCGGCGCTGCTCGGGCCTTTTCTTCTGGACCAGTTCGTCGGTGGCGAGATCGGCGAGGTCGTCCAAAGTCTTGATCCCGGCACGCCCCAGCGTGACCAGCATCGCCTCGGTGAGATAGGGCATTTCGGCGAGCTCGTCGGACACGCCCATCGCCCGGCGCTCCTCGCGCGCCGCTTCCTCCTGGCGCTGGAGCGCCTCGGCGGCGCGGCTCTGCAGCTCGGTCGCGAGCTCGTCGTCGAAGCCCTCGATCCCGCTCAATTCGTCGAGCTCGACATAGGCGACCTCCTCGAGCGCTCCGAAGCCCTCGGCGACGAGCAGCTGGGCGAGAGTCTCGTCGACGTCGAGCTCCTTCTGGAACAATTCCGAACGCTCGACGAACTCGCGCTGGCGCTTCTCCGAGGCGTCGGCCTCGGTCATGATGTCGATCGCCGAGCCGGTCAGCTGGCTGGCGAGGCGAACGTTCTGGCCGCGCCGGCCGATGGCGAGGCTGAGCTGGTCGTCGGGCACAACAACCTCGATCCGGCTCTCCTCCTCGTCGATGACGACCCGGGCGACGGTCGCCGGCTGGAGGCCGTTGACGACGAAGGTGGCGAGGTCCTCGGACCAGGGGATGATGTCGATCTTCTCGCCCTGAAGCTCCTGAACCACCGCCTGGACCCGCGAGCCCTTCATGCCGACGCAGGCGCCGACCGGATCGATCGAGCTGTCGTGGCTGATCACCCCGATCTTGGCGCGGCTGCCCGGATCGCGGGCGGCGGCCTTGATCTCGATGATGCCGTCGTAAATCTCGGGCACCTCCTGCGCGAACAGCTTCTTCATGAAATCGGGATGGGCGCGGGAGAGGAAGATCTGCGGCCCCCTGTTCTCGCGGCGGACGTTGAGGATCAGGCTGCGCGTGCGGTCGCCGACCCGGACGATCTCGCGCGGGATCTGCTGATCGCGGCGGATGACGCCCTCGGCCCGGCCGAGGTCGACGACGACATGGCCGAACTCGACCCGCTTGACCACTCCGGTGATGATCTCGCCGACCCGGTCCTTGAACTCCTCGTGCTGGCGCTCGCGCTCGGCGTCGCGGACCTTCTGGAAGATGACCTGCTTGGCGGCCTGGGCGGCGATCCGGCCGAACTCGATCGGCGGCAGCGGGTCGACGATATAGTCGCCGAGCACGGCGCCGGGCTGGAGCTTCTGCGAATCCTCCAGGCTCACCTGCTTGAAATAATCCTCGACCTCCTCGACGACCTCGACGACCCGCCACAGGCGAAGGTCGCCCGACGTCGGATCGAGCTTGGCGCGGATGTCGTTCTCGGCGCCGTAGCGGGCGCGGGCGGCGCGCTGGATGGCGTCCTCCATCGCCTCGATGACGATCATCCGGTCGATCAGCTTCTCGCGAGCGACGGCGTCGGCGATCGCGATCAGCTCGGCCCGGTTGGCGGAGACGGCGCCGGGCGCGCCCTTGTCTGCGGTGCTGGCTTCGGTGGCCATGGTCTTAATCCTGTCCTTCTTCGTTCCCCGGCGAAGGGGCACCCCGCAAAGTACTACTTTGCGGGGAACCCGAAGGCCGGGGTCCAGTTGAATCGTCCTCGATCTCGTCGGCGCCTTCCGCGGAGAGCGGCGCGGTCGCCTTGATCAGCCGGTCGGTCATCAGCAGCTTGGCGTTGCGGATGGCCGAGAAATCTATGCTCGTTTCGCCGAGCCCCTTGACGTCGATCCGGACGGTCTCGCCGTCGACGCCGATGAGGTCGCCGGAGAGCTGCTTGCGCCCGCCCACCGGCTCGTGCGGATGGATGCGCGCCTCGTGCCCCTTCCAGTCGTCATAATCCTTGAGCCGGGTCAGCGGCCGGTCGATGCCGGGCGAGCTCACTTCGAGCCGGTAGCTGTCCTCGATCGGATCGCGCCCTTCGGCTTCGAGCGAGTCGAGCAGGTCCGACAGCCGCCGCGACAGCCGCGCGCAATCGTCGAGCGTCAATTGCCGCGTGTCGGGCCGCTCGGCCATCACCTGCAGCGTCGGATCGGAGCTGCCGCCGATCATCTTGACGCGCACCAGGGCGAGCCCCTCGGCTTGCGCCTCCGGCTCGATCAACCTGGTAAGCTCTTCGATATCCGCCACGCCTGCGCGCTCCAACGAAACATGGGCCTCCGGCGCCGGCCCCGTCCCCGGGACCAGCCTCAACGTCTTGACGATGTCGAGGAAGGTGAGCGCTATATAGGTGGGAGCGAACGGAGGGGCAAGCGGCGATTGGGGATAGGGACAGTTACTTTCACGCTCTTTCGCGCGAAGCCTACCTCCCAGCGGCTGAAAGTAACTGTCCCTCGCGGAGCCGGCAATGCCCGCGATCTTCGTCATCTTCGTCGCAAAATCCTGCCGTCTTCGTCGCAAGCCGGGCGCTTTTCTCCGCGCCGGGCATCAAGGGCCGCGGCCGCACCCTTTCAGGAGACGATGAATGAGCATGTCCCTCGCCGAGCCGCGCCCCATCCTCCAAGCCGATCCCTCGCCAGCGCCGATCCTCGAGATCGGCATGGGTTTCTGGGCGTCGAAGACATTGCTGAGCGCGGTCGAGCTCGGGCTGTTCACCGAACTCGCGGCCGGCCCGAAGCCGGCGGCGGAGCTGGAGCGGGCGCTCGGCCTTCATCCCCGCGCGACTTACGACTTCCTCGACGCTTTGGTCGCGCTCGGCCTGCTCGCCCGGCGCGGCGACGGCGAAGCGGGGCGCTACATGAACACGCCCGCCACCGCTTTCTATCTCGATCGCGCCAGCCCGCGCTACGTCGGCGGCCTACTCGAAATGGCGAACAGCCGCCTCTATCCTTTCTGGGCCGATCTCACCCCGGCGCTCCAGACGGGCAAGCCGCAGAACGAGATCAAGCATTCGGGCAAGCCGATGTTCGACGAGCTCTACGCCGATCCGGCGCGGCTCGAACAGTTCATGGCGGCGATGGCCGGCGTGTCGCGCGCCAATTTCGAAGCCTTCGCCGACAAGTTCGATTTCTCGCCCTACCGCAGCCTCGCCGACATCGGCGGCGCGACCGGTCAGCTGGCGTCGATCGTCGCCGGGCGCCATCCGCACCTCGCCTGCGGCAGCTACGACCTGCCGGTGGTCAAGCCGATCGCCGAGCGCCGCATCGCCGAGGCCGGCCTCGCCGGCCGGGTCGCCGCCGGGGAGATCGATTTCCTCGAGGACGAATTCCCGAGCGCGGACCTGATCACGATGGGCATGATCCTCCACGACTGGAACCTCGATCACAAGAAGATGCTGATCGCCAAGGCGTACCGCGCCTTGCCCGAAGGCGGCGCCTTCGTCGCCATCGAGAACGTCATCGACGATGCCCGGCGCGAGAACGCGTTCGGCCTGATGATGTCGCTCAACATGCTGATCGAGTTCGGCGATGCCTTCGACTTCACCGGCGCCGATTTCACCGCCTGGTGCCTCGAAGCCGGCTTCAAGCGCTGCGAGATCCTGCCGCTCGGAGGCCCCGCGAGCGCGGCGATCGCTTATAAATGAGGTGCCGCGGGCCCCGCCCAAGACCGGCCTCGGCATCTGGCGATCTCAGGGGAGGGTAGGTCCCGTTCATCCCCCGCACTCTCGCGTTGGAGCTCGACAGACAGTATCTGTCCAGACATGAACTGGACCGAAAAAAGCTGGCAGGCGGCGGAGGCCGAATGGAGGGAACAGGGCTTCCTCTCTCCCGCAGCCGCGAAAGCCGAGCCTCTGATAGTGCAGGCGAATCGAAAATGGTTCGAACACGCTGAATGCCTCAGCAGAGTGGGCCAAGCTGCCTTTTTTGAGGGGTCGCCGGTTATCGCGGGTCAATTGACGCATGACCCCGTTCCTTTGGTATGTCGCCTGACTCTTCGCGCGATCTCGGCATTCCAAGGAATAGTGCTTCTCAGTCGTCGCGGCATGGCTATTGAGGGATTCACGCTCGCTAGAAACCTGTACGAGATTGCCTTTTGGGTTAGCTACATCGTCGATAAGGGCGCCGAGGCGGCTGCCGAATTCGTCGAGGATGAGGAGCTAAGCCGGCTAGGAGCGCTAAAGCTTGATCGCGAGTGCCACGCATCGGGAATCCTTCCACTCGCCCCAGAGACGCTCCGGCTAGTCGACCAGCAAATTGCCGCGATCCCGAAACGGAAACGCTTGGACATGAAGGACATAGCGATTCGCGCCGACCTCCTGGACCACTACCGAACGCATAAACATGTAAGCATGAAATACGCTCATGCATCGCTTGGCAGCTTATTCCCGCTGCTGAATCAGAACCCGGATGGTTCGGTCCAAGGTCATTTATATGGACCAGATGAGGAGTTGACCTCCGAAACTCTTCAATGTGCGTCCATCGCCTTTGGCATTTGCCTCATCGCTTTCAGCCAAGCTGTTGGTGGGACCTCGCAGAGCCTCAGGCTACAGGAACTGCTGGTGGAAACAGATAAGTTGAGAGGAATGGCGAACGAATGAGTGGACGTACACGCCGTCATTGCGAGAGAAGCGAAGCAACCAGCTGGATCGCCGCGTCGCTAGGCTCCTCGCGATGATGGCCCCTTGATTCCGGTCTGCGCCCAGGCCGCGCGTTTGCGGATGCGCTCGTGCAAGCGTTCGAAATAGGTGTCGTCAACGGGTCCCTCCAGCGGCGAGGCGGCGCCTTCCAGCAGGAGGACACGAAGCTTCTGAATGTCCTGCTCCCTTTGGGTCGCTTCCTCGTCCATTCGACAAGAATGAATCGCGAAGCGGGATTTGGCAAGGTTGCGAGTTCTCGTCTCCAAAGCCGAGCAGGACATCATCGGCGAACGTCAGCCCCATGGTTGCAACCGCGGGCTTGTGCTACAAGTCTCCTATGAAACCCGAACGTGCCATTTTCGAGGATAAGGAAGCGGCCGAGAAGGCCGCAGACCGGCGCGCGCTCGACGATATCGAGGCAAAGCGCGTGGTCGATCACGCCAAAGTGGCGGAGTGGCTCGAAAAATGGGGCACGCCTGGCGAGAAACCGCTGCCGGATTCGTGGCGCGCGTAGTCTGGACTCGCGAGGCGCTGGCCCACGTCGAGGCCATCCGCATCTATATCGGTCAATTCGATCCAGCAGCCGCGCAACGCCTGGCCGCGCGACTCATTGATGCGGGCAACCGGCTGCGTGTGTTCCCGCGCCGCGGGCGCTCGGCCGGCGACGGGTTCCGCCAACTGGCGCTGATCCGGCCCTATCTGATCCGCTATCGCGTCGAGCAGGACACCGTCTACATCGTCGGCGTCCGCCATGGCGCCCGGCGAGGGTAAGCGCGGGCCCCTATGAAAATCATCGGCAGCTATGTCTCCCCCTATGTCCGCAAGGTGCTCGCCTGCATGCACCTCAAGGGCCTCGACTACGAGATCGATCCGATCACGCCCTTCTTCGGCGACGAGGAGTTCGCGCGCCTGTCGCCGCTGCGCCGCATCCCGGTGCTGATCGACGGCGATCTCGTCCTCACCGATTCACTCGGTGATCTGCGCCTATCTGGACGAGGCGTTTCCGGGCCACCCGCTGCTCCCGCCCGCCGCCGCCGACCGGGCCCGCGCGCGCTGGCTCGAGGAATATGCCGACACGCGGCTCGGCGACGTCTTCATCTGGGGCCTGTTCTACCAGAAGTGCGTCCATCCCGATCGTCTGGGGCGAGCCCGGCGATCCGGCGCGGATCGAAAAGACGCTGGCCGAGGACGCGCCGGCCGCGCTCGACTATCTCGAAGGGCAGCTGCCCGCCGCGGGCTTCCTGTTCGGCGAGATCGGCCTCGCCGACATCGCCGTCGCCAGCTTCTTCCGCAACGCCGCTTATGCCGGCTTCGCGCTCGACGCCGGCCGCTGGCCGCGCACCGCCGCCTTCGTCGAGCGCGCGCTCGATCACCCCTGCTTCGCCGCCTTCTATCCCTTCGAGCAGGCCCAGCTCTCGACCAACCCCGCCGGCCGCCGCCAGGCCCTGCTCGCCGCCGGCGCGCCGCTCACCGCCGAGACGGTCGGCACGCGCCAGCCGCAAAAGGGCGTGATGAGGCTTTGAGAGGGTATCGCGATTATTCGATGCAAAGCCGCATATTGCTGCTATGTTCGTTCTATGTTCCGCCGAGTCGCCTTAATCGTTCCTGCCGCGCGCATCCGCTCGTCTCGCCCGCGGAGAAACGGGCTCTTGGCAACCCTCAACTTCCTCAACTTATTCTACTTCCGGAGGCCGGTTTTCCGACTGATCGGCCTAGCGTTCGCCCCAGGGCGGCGGCGGCGCGGCGACCGGCTGGGAGAGGTCGAACTCGACCCGGAAGTGGCGGCCCGGGCGCCTCAGCTCGTAGGCGAAGGCCGCGCCCGGCACGATCTCGATCGCCCAGACATTGGTGATCGATTCCGGGATGTCCTCGCGAACGAACAGATCGCGCGAGAAAGCGTCGGCCGGGAAGTCCTGCCGCCGGGCGTTGCCGGCCGCGACGGTGTCGCCGCCATATTGGCTGCGCACGTCCTCGCCGCCGTCGCGATGATGGTGCGCGTGCTTGAGGCGCAGGCCCGCGCGCGGTGCGGGTCACCACCCAGACCCGCGAGCGGTCGTCGCCGACGTGGAACGGGATCCGGACCTCGTTCGAGGAGCAGGCGCGGACCTGCATGACGAGGCGGGCGGCCGCCATCTCGCGGTCGGCGGCATCGCTGGAGACGACTCGGCCGCGATAGGAATTGCCGCAGAGCGCGCGCAGCCGGTCGAAAAACCGTTGCTGCGGCCCGGGCGCGGCGGGCACGATCGTGGAGCAGGCCGTAAGCGCGGCGAGGAGAAGAAGGGCGAGGATGCGCATCGGCGCGACCCTAGCCGGCCATGCCGACCCTGGCCAGCACCGGTGCGGACGGCACCGCGCCGCCCGGCAAGCGTTTCAGTTCGATTCACGAGGCTCCCATGCACGCATTCCGTTCCACCCTTGTCCTTCTGCTGGCCGGCTGCAGCGCCGGCGACGGCGCTTCCGCCCACCCCAGGACCGTCCGTTCCAGGTCGAGGAGATCGCGCGCTTCGCCGAGCCCTGGGCGATGACCTTCCTGCCCGGCGGGCGGCAGGCGCTGATCACCGAGAAGACGGGGCGGCTGAAGCTGTGGACGCGTCGGCGGCCGGCGCGATCGACGTCGCCGGCGTGCCGGCGGTCGATTATGGCGGCCAGGGCGGGCTTCGGCGACGTCGTCCTCCACCCCGATTTCGCCGCCAACGGCCTCGTCTATCTGAGCTTCGCCGAGGCCGGCGAAGGCGGCACCCGCGGCGCCGCGGTCGGCCGCGGCCGGCTGGTCGCTCGAGGGCGGCGCGGCGCGGCTCGAGGGCTTCCAGGTGATCTGGCGGCAGCGCCCAAGTATGACGGCCGCGGCCATTACGGCCACCGCATCGCCTTCTCGCCCGACGGCCGCTACCTGTTCATCAGCTCGGGCGAGCGGCAGGAATTCACGCCGGCGCAGGACATGGCCGTCCAATCGCGGCAAGATCCTGCGCCTCAACCCCGACGGCGCGGTCCCGGCCGACAATCCGTTCGCCGCGCAGGGCGGCGTCGCCGCGCAGATCTGGACCTCGGCCACCGCAACCCGCTCGGCCTCGCCTTCGCCCCCGACGGCCGGCTCTGGGAGGTCGAGATGGGGCCGCGCGGCGGCGACGAGATGAACCTGATCGAGCGCGGCGCGCAATTACGGCTATCCGCGCGTCTCCAACGGCGATCATTATGACGGCCGCGACATCCCCGATCACCGCCCGGGCGACGGCTTCGTCGCGCCGAAGGTCTGGTGGACGCCGGTCATCTCGCCGGGCGACATGATCGTCTATTCGGGCACGCATGTTTCCCGCATGGCGCGGCGACGCGCTGATCGGCGGCCTCTCCGGCCGAGGCGCTGGTCCGGGTCGACATCGACGGCGCCAATGCCCGCGAGGCCGAGCGCTGGGACGATGGGCGCAGCGCATCCGCGAGGTCGAGCAGGCGCCGGACGGCTCGGTCTAGCTGCTCGAGGACCAGGAGCGGGCCGGCGGCGCCGGCGGGCGGCTGCTCAGGCTGGCGCCCGCGCGGTGATCATTTGGCCGCCGACCACATGAAGGCGAAGCCGGCAAGGACGATCAGCGGCGGCGAGCGCGAGGGTGACGACGATGAACGCCCAGCTCTGCTTGCGCGTGACCATCATGTAGATGCCGTTCGCGGTCGCGGTCAGGCCGAAGACGAGCAGCAGGCGAACAGGCCGAGCACCATGTGCGCCTGCTCCCGGCGTGCCGGTGAAGGAGCTGCCGTCCACCTCCACGCCCGGGCGCAGCAGGCTCGGCAGCATGGCCCAGCTGATCGTCCCCATCAGGCCGAGCAGGAACAGGCCGATGACGACGAGCAGCACGGCCGCGGGCCGGGCGATTCCCCGACCGAGCGCATCGGGCCGCCGCATTTCGGGCAGGTCGCGACCCTGCCCTCGACCAGGTCGGCGCAGCTGGGATCGTTGCAGGCGCTGTGCGACATGGCTCGTCCCCCCTCGATCGCCGAGCTTAGCAGCGGCGGTAGCGGAAGTACCAGACCTCGCGGCCCTCGCGCCGCGCCTTGGCCTCGTAGCGCGTCTCGGGCCAGCCGCCGGGGCGGGTGAGGAAGTCCGCGCGCGCTTTCCGCCAGCCATTCGAAGTCGCGGCGCCCGCCCATCACCATCATCGCCCAGCGGCAATAGACCGGATCGTCGGTGCCGAGCCGGAATTCGCCGCCCGGCGCCAGCTTGGCCGCGATCAGGTCGAGCGGGCCGGGATTGACCATCCGGCGCTTGGCGTGGCGCGCCTTGGGCCAGGGATCGGGGTGGAGCAGATAGACGAAGCGCAAGGCTCGCGTCGGGCAGCCGCTCGAGCACGTCGAGCGCGTCGCCCATGTGCAGGCGGACATTGGCGAGCTGCCGGTCGCGGATATGGCCGAGCGCGCCGGCGACGCCGTTGAGGAAGGGCTCGGCGCCGATGAAGCCGTGATCGGGGAGCAGATCGGCGCGGTAGGCGAGATGCTCGCCGGCGCCGAAGCCGATCTCGAAATGGAGCGGCCGCTCGTCGCCGAACAGGATGCGGGAATCGATCGGCCCTTCGTCGGGCACGCTCAGCGCCGGCAGCAGCGCCTCGACCAGCGCCGACTGGCCGGCGCGCAGCGGGCGGCCCTTGGAGCGGCCGTAGAGGCGGCGGATGGTGGTGGGGTCGTTCATAGTGGCTTAGGCGAGGCGCTGCTATCCTGCTTCACATGAGACTCGCAAGCTGCATCGCGGCGGCCCTGTTCGCGGCCGCCTCGCCCGCCTTCGCGACCGGCACGATCCTCTGCCGCTCGACGATCAGCCCAACGGACGGGCCGCAGCTTTCGCTCGTCGTCGGCCACGGGGCCGGCTCGGGCGTCGCCCAGGCGCGGCTGTCTTTCGAGGACCGGATTTTCACCACCGGGCAAGGCGCGGACGCCCCGGTCATCGCCCAGGCCTGGCTCGATCGCGATCTGCTGAAGCTCGACATCGTCGACGCCAATGCCGAAGCCGTGATCGTCCGGCTCGACACGCGGCGCCGGCGCGGCTCGGACTATCTCGGCATGCTGCGCTATCGCGGGCGGACCTGGCGGGTCCGCTGCGACGAACAAGGCTAGGTCGTTTTCCTTTGGTCTGAAACACCGTCATTCCGGCGCAAGCTGGAATCTCCCTTCTTCCCGCCGCTGCAAAGGAAGCGAGATTCCAGCTTTCGCTGGAATGACGATTCAATCTCAGTTGAACCGACCCTTGGCGCAGGCTCTCAGAGCGCCGCCTTCAGCGCGTCGACCAGGTCGGTCTTCTCCCAGCTGAACAGGTCGCCCTCGGGCTTGCGGCCGAAATGGCCGTAGGCGGCGGTCGGCTGGTAGATCGGCTTGTTGAGGCCGAGATGGGTGCGGATGCCCTTGGGGGTCAGCCGGACCAGCTGCGGCAGCACCTCCTCGAGCCGGGCCGCGGTGACGCCGTCCGCCTCGGTGCCGTGCAGGTCGACATAGAGCGACAGCGGCTCGGCGACGCCGATCGCGTAGGAGAGCTGGATCGTGCAGCGCCGGGCGAGGCCGGCGGCGACGATGTTCTTGGCGAGGTAGCGGGCTGACATAGGCGGCCGAGCGGTCGACCTTGGTCGGGTCCTTGCCGCTGAACGCGCCGCCGCCGTGCGGGGCCGCGCCGCCATAGGTGTCGACGATGATCTTGCGCCCGGTGAGGCCGGCGTCGCCGTCCGGCCCGCCGATCTCGAACAGGCCGGTCGGGTTGACGAAGATCGCCTCGTCGCCGGGCAGCCAGCCGTCGGGCATGATGTCGGCGAACACGCCCTTCACATAGTCGCGCAGCATCGGCCTGGCCGGCATCGTTGCTGAGCGCCGAGCGAATGCTGGGTCGAGACGACGAGCGCTGCGGCGCGGACCGGCTTGCCGTTCTCGTAGCGCGAGCGTGACCTGGCTCTTGGCGTCGGGCTCGAGGAAGTCGACGCGCCGGCGTGGCGGTCGGCGGCCATCCGCTCGAGGATGCGGTGCGAATAATAGAGCGTCGCCGGCATCAGATCGGGGGTCTCGTCGGTCGGCGTAGCCGAACATGATGCCCTGGTCGCCGGCGCCCTCGTCCTTGTTGCCGCTCTCGTCGACGCCCTGGGCGATGTGCGGCGGACTGGCCGTGCAGATGGCAGGCGAAATCGGCATATTGCCAGTGGAAGCCGTGCTGCTCGTAGCCGATCTGCTTGACCGTCTCGCGCACCGCCTGCTCGATCTCGGCCTGAGCGCCCGGGCCCAGTCGCCGTCCTCGTAGACGCCGCAGCGGATCTCGCCGGCGAGCACGATGCGGTTGGTCGTCACCATCGTCTCGCAGGCGACGCGCGCCTCCGGGTCGCGGCCGAGGAACAGATCGACGACCGCGTCGGAAATCTGGTCGGCGACCTTGTCGGGATGGCCTTCGGAAACCGATTCGGACGTGAAGAGATAATTGCTGCGCATCGCTGGGCTCGATCCTTCGTGCGGATGGGAGAATTGCGGATATAAAGATATCCTTATGTGCTGCGCCCGCTAGCGCGTTTTGCGCCTGACTGCAATCGCCGCCGCGACGAGCAGCAGGGCGAAGGCGAAGGAGAGCAGATTGCCGAAGCGGGCGAACAGGCGTCGGCGGGGCCGGCGGCGGGCAGGCGCGCGTCGATCGACGCCCGCCCGTGCCGAGCGGCAGGCTGTGCGAGCAGGCGGCCCTCGGCGTCGATCACCGCCGAGATGCCGGTCGGCGTGGCGCGGATCACCGGCAGGCCCTCCTCGAGCGCGCGCAGCCGCGCCTGGGCGAGATGCTGGGGCGGGCCCCAGGCGCCGAACCAGGCGTCGTTCGAGGGATTGAAGATGAAGTCGGGCCGGTTGGCGCGGTCGACGACCTGGCCGGAGAAGATGATCTCGTAGCAGACCTGGACGCCGGCGCGGCCGAAGCCCGGCAGATCGAGCGTGCGCGGCCCCGGCCCGTCGCGGAAATCGAGATCGCCGGGCGCGAGCCGGCGACAGGCCGATCGCCGACAGGATCGGCCGCATCGGCAGATATTCGCCATAAGGGACGAGGTGCGCCTTGTCGTAGCGGCCGAGGATCGCGCCGCTCGGGCTCAGCGCATAGACGCTGTTATAGGCGGCGACGCCGCGCCCGTCGGGCGCGAAGACCGGCTCGACGCCGCCGAGCAGCAGCAGGTCGCGCGGGCCGATCAGCGCGGCGAGGCGGCGGCGCGCGCGCGGCTCGTAGCGACAGGAAATCGGGGGTCGCCGCCTCGGGCCAGAGGATCAGCCGCGGCTCGCGCGCCGGGCCGGCCGGTGAGGCGCGGCGAGGCGGCGGAAATTCTCGCGCCTCGATAGCCCGGGTCCCATTTGTTCTGCTGGCCGATATTGGGCTGGACGATGCGGATGGCGGGCGCGGCCGAGGGCGGCAGGGCCGGGCGCGTGGCCCAGGCGAGCGCGGCGGCGGCGGCGAGCGCGGCGAAGGTCAGCAGCGCGGCTTTCCGCTCCGCCGCCCGCCGACCGGCGAGCAGGAGCGAGGCCGCCGGCCAGGATCGCGATGCCGGACAGGCCGTAGGTGCCGATCCAGGGCGCGAGCCAGGCGACGCCGGTCGGGAGCAGGACGACGCCGACCGGGTTCCAGGCGAAGCCGGTGAACAGCGTCGCCGCGCAGCCATTCGGTGACGATCCAGGCGGCGGCGAGGAGCAGCGCCAGCGTCAGCCGGCTCGCCCCGGCCCCAGCGCCAGGCGAGCCCCGCGGCGGCGGCCGGGAAGATGGCGAGGTAGAGCGAGAGCAGGACCACCGCGACCCAGCCGAGCCAGGCCGGCATCGCCGCCTGATAGGTGAAGGCGGTCGCGATCCAGTTCAGCCCGAGCGCGAACTGCCCGACCCCGAACCACCAGCCCCGCGCGAGCGCGGAGCGCAGCGACGGCGCGCGTCTCGATCAGCCAGAGCAAGGCGGCGAAGGCGAAGATGGTCAGCGGCCACAGGCCCAGCGGCGCGAAGCCGAGCGCCGAGACGAGGCCGGCGAGGAAGGCGAGGGCGAGCGGCTTCATGCTTGGTGCTATGCGAGTGCCCGGCAGCAAGCGTCAATGCATGCCATGGCGGGCTACCGATAGATTTCGCGGCGATGGCCGACCTCGATAACGAACACGGTGACGCGGGCGTCCTCGATCCGGCAGATGGCGCGATAAGCGCCGATTCGGTAGCGCCAAAAACCGGTCCAGTCTCCGCCGAGCGCCTTGCCAAAGGAGCGCGGATCACCATCGCGGCCCCGAATTCTGCCAAGCCTCTCCACAATCTCCTTCGACACCGCGCGGTCCAGCTTTTTCAGCTGCCTGCGCGCTTTCTGCGTGAATTCAATTTTCCATTCCGAGGTCACGCTTTATGACCTCCAGCGAGGCGGTTTTGGCCGGATCGTGATCCCTCCAAGCCTCGACGGCGATAGCGTAGTCCTCCAAATCCTCGAGATAGGCAAGCAACGCCTTACGGGCGAGTTCGCTCGGCGCCTCGCCGACGCGCGCGGCGATGTCCGCCAACTGGCGTTCGAGCTGCGGATCGAGCTGAACCTCGAGCATCGTCGTGCGTCCTCCTGAGCAGGGGGAGCAATAGCACATCGGAGCGGAGGAAAGCATGAACCGAGTTTCATATCTACTGATCCACATTTCAATCTTGATGAAATATCTCGAAGGGCCTATTTAGATCGAGAGCTTGAGTCAATCGAAAGGTTTTTCATTGTGGATGAAATCTCGATCGTGCTTCCCCGTTCTGTGCTTACCGGCGCATCCGAGGCGTTCAGGCGCGAACTTGCTTCGTTGCTGGGCCTGGAGGAGTTGGCGGCTGGCGATCTCCATGCCGCTCGGATTGAGGAGCCGGATTCTGACGAATGGGGACTGGCGAATCTCGACCCCGCGGCGGCGCGCCTGTTCCTGGCCGGCTGCGGCGAGCGCACGACCCGCGTGCTGACGCTGATCGTGCGGGGAGGCGGCCGTTTTTCCCTGCGGGAATTGGAGCGCGCCTCGCGGTCGGTTCGATCGGGGCTCAAGGGCGTCTGGACCGGCCTTACCAAACGGACGCGGACCATCACTGGGGATGCCGATGCCTATCTCATCCGCTGGGCGCAGAGAAACGGGGAATGGGAAGGGTCATTGTCCCAAGTCACCCAGCGTGCCTTCCAATCGGTGTTAGAATGATCGGGCGACTCCCTCTCGCCTCTACCCCCGTTGACCCTTTCCCGCCGCCCCGGCTAGGGCCGCGCTTTCCCGCACCGAAGCGACCAATGAGCGAGCCCCGCCTCGACGTGCTGTGCATCGGCAACGCGATCGGCAAGCCTTGCAAGTCCTCTCTGTTCTTACTATGTTCTCATGCAGGCTCTTTGCATTGTCCATTCCTCCACTGCTGACTTCGCATGCTCGCGCGGGCGAAAGGTCACAAATGAAAAACTTTCGCCGAATCCCGCAACTTTGTGACCTTTCGCGCCGCGTTCCGGCCTGGCGGCGGCACCGAAAAGAAACGATTCTCCGGAGGGACATGGGTATATTTGGTATACTTCCGCAGGTGGGCCGGTCCCGCCGTCGATCGCGTCCGCTTTGTCCGCTTTGCCGGCGTGGTTGACCCCCGCGCCGCAGGCCCGGCTAGGGCGCCGCTTTCCCCGCCTTCGGAGCCCTTCATGACCGAACACCCGCCTCGACGTGCTCGTGCATCGGCAATGCGATCGTCGACATCATCGCCGATTGCGACGACGCCTTCCTCGCCGCCGAGGGGCTGACCAAGGGCATCGATGCGGCTGATCGACGCCGACGAGGCGACCCGGCTCTACGACCATATGGGGCCGGCGCGCGAGATCAGCGGCGGATCGGCCGGCAACACCGCGGCGGGCGTCGCGGCGCTGGGCGGCAGCGCCGGCTTCATCGGCCAGGTCGCGCCCGACCAGCTCGGCGAATTCTACCGCCACGACCTCACCGCCACCGGCGTCGAGTTCACCACCGCCGGCCGCGCGATTTCGGCGTGCCGACCGCGCGCTCGATGGTGCTGGTCACGCCCGACGCCCACCGGACGATGAACACCTTCCTCGGCGCCGCCCAGCTGCTGCCGGTCGCGGCGCTCGACGAGGCGCAGATCGAAGGCGCGCGCGATCCTCTATCTCGAAGGCTATCTCTGGGATCCGGAGACGCCGCGCTACGCGATGATCAAGGCGATCGACGTCGCCCGCCGCGCCGGCCGCAAGGTCGCCTTCACGCTTTCCGACACCTTCTGCATCGACCGCCACCGCGACGGCTTCAACGAGCTGATCGACGGCGGCCGGATCGACATCCTGTTCGCCAACGAGGCGGAGATCCAGGCGCTGGCCGGCGCTGCCGATTTCGAGAGCGGCGGTCGCGGCGGTGCGGGACAAGGTCGAGACGCTGGTCGTCACCCGCAGCGAGAAGGGCGCGATCGCCGTCTCAGCGCGGCGAGCGCGCCGAGGTCGCCGGCCGAGCCGGTCGACGCGGGTGGTCGACACGACCGGCGCCGGCGATCTGTTCGCGGCCGGCTTCCTCGCCGGCCAGACGCAGGGGCGGAGCCTCGAGGAGTCGCTGCGCATCGGCGCGATCGCCGCCGCCGAGGTGATCTCGCATTACGGCGCGCGGCCCGAGGCGGACCTCAAGGCGCTGGTCGCCGCGCGGCTCGGCTAGCCGGTCGGCGGCGCGGCGCGGCGGCTGGCGGGCGCCGGCGCCGGGCACGTCGACGTCGGGCGTCGGGCGGCGAGACCTCCGGCGGCGGCGGTCGGCTGGGCCGGCTGGCTCGGCTCGGGCGGCTGCGCCGGATCGGGCGGATTGGTCTCGGGGGGCGGTTGCCGGCCATGCGATCTCCTCAGGACAGGAGAACGCGGCGCGGCGGCTCAGGTTGCGGGCGGGCCCTTCAGCTCGAGCTGCGTTGCCGGACGGGTCCTTGACGTAGAAGGACAGGCCGTCGCCGCGGGCGCCGCCGCGGATCCCTTCCTCGACGATCGCGACGTCGTGCGCGGCGAGGTGGGCGCGCATCGCCGCTTCGTCCCAGGGGCCGGTGGCGATGCAGACATGGTCCATGTTGCGGCCGCCCGGCGACTCGGCGGCCGGCGCCCAGGCGCCTTCGCTCGACGCCGATGTCGACGAGGTCGATCAGCGCCGCGCCGGCGCGCAGCTGGAGCATGCCGTATTGCGGCAGCGCGTTCTCGACCGTGCAGCCGATCACCTCGCGGTAGAAGCGCGCGGCCTCGGCCATGTCGTCGACGAGCAGGACGACATGGTCGAGGCCTTCGAGGCGCGAAAGGCGGGGCGTCCTTGCCCGCCACGATGCGCCTACGGCCGGATCACCGGCTTGCCGTCGGCGTCGAGCGGCGCGTCCTCCGGGAAATAGGGCGTCTCGTCGTCGGCCATGACGTCGTGGCCCTTGGCGAGCTCGGAATTGTGCATGCCGTAGACGAAGTAGAGGACGACCGCGCCGAGCACGTACCAGCCGAAGAAGATCAGCACGTTCGCCGGCACCGAGGTGATCAGCCAGACGCAGGACGCGATGCCGAGAGCCGGAACGACCGGATAGAAGCGGCACGCGATAGCCGCGCGGGATTTCCGGGTGGGTCCGGCGCAGCCAGATCACGGTCAGGCAGACGATCGCGAAGGCCGCGAGCGTTCCGACCGAGGTCGCGTCGCCGAGGAAGTTGATGTCGAAGAAGCCGCCGGCGATCGCGACCGCGAGGCCGACCACCAGGGTGTTGATCCATGGCGTGCGGAACTTCGGGTGGACGCGCGAGAAGACCCTCGGCAGCAGCCCGTCGCGCGCCATCGTGTAGAAGATGCGGGTCTGGCCGTACATCAGCACCAGGATGACCGAGGTCAGGCCGATGATCGCGCCGATCTTGATCGTCGTGGCGAACCAGGCCCATTGCGGGCCGAAGGCGTCGACCGCGACCGCGACCGGATCGGGCACGTTGAGCTGGCGATAGTCGACGATCAGGGTCAGCACGATCGACACGAGGATGTAGATCATCGTGCAGGCGACCAGCGAACCGATGATCCCGAACGGCATGTCCTTCGCCGGGTTCTTGGCCTCCTGGGCGGCGGTCGAGACCGCCTCGAAGCCGATATAGGCGAAGAAGACGATCGAGGCGGCGCGCAAGATGCCGCTCCAGCCGAACTCGCCCTGCTTGCCGGTCGGCTCGGGGATGAACGGATCCCAATTGGGCGCGAAGGTGCTCCAGTTCGTGAGGATGATGAAGCCGCCGACGAGGATGAAGGCGACCAGCACGGTCACCTTGATCGCGACGATGACGATTGTTGACCTTGGCCGATTCCGAGACGCCGAGCACGAGCAGCAGCGCGAGCGATGGCGCAGACGAGGAAGGCCGGCAGGTTGAAGATGGTGGTGATCGTCGTCCCGTCCGCCAGCACCTTCGGATAGCCCACGGGGCCGGTGAACTGCGCCGGGACATGGATGCCGATGTCGCCGAGCAGGCTCACCACATAGCCCGACCAGCCGACCGAGACGACCGACGCGGCGAGGCCATATTCGAGCAGCAGGAGCGCGCCCATCACCCAGGCGGCGAACTCGCCGATCGTCGTGTAGCTGTAGGTGTAGGCAGAGCCCGACACCGGCAGGGTCGAGGACAGCTCGGCATAGCAGAGGCCGGCGAAGGCGCAGACGATGCCGGCGATGACGAAGGAGATGCAGCACGGCCGGGCCGGCGTGGAGCGCGGCGGCGTTGCCGGTGCGCACGAAGATGCCGGCGCCGATGATGCAGCCGATGCCGAGGAAGACGAGGTTCCAGGGGCCGAGCGACCGCTTGAGCTCGCTGGTCTGCGGTTTCCCGCTGGACCTGGGCCACGCGTCTTGCGCATCATGATGCGCGCGAGGAAGCCCCGTCGGTGCGGCGCTCGCCATCGACAATCCCCTTATTCCGCTTGTTGCGTTGTGGCGCGGAGCCTAGCCGCTAATTCGGGCGGGGCAAGCCTCTATCGGCGACGAGCGCTCAGCGCGCCAGCATCGGCCCGAGGCCGCGGCCGCCGAAGATGTGGACGTGGAGGTGGGGCACCTCCTGGCCGCTGTTCGCGCCGACATTGGCGAGCAGGCGGTAGCCGGGCGCGACCAGGCCCTGGTCGCGCGCGACCGTGCCGACCGCGCGGACGAAGCCGGCGATCTCCGCGTCCGATGCCGCGCGCCGAGAAATCGTCCCACGAGACATAGGCGCCCTTGGGGATGACGAGGATGTGGATCGGCGCCTGCGGGTTGATGTCGTGGAAGGCGAGCGCATGCTCGTCCTCATAGACCGTGCTTCGCACGGAATCTCGCCGCGCAGGATGCGGGCGAAGATGTTGCTGTCGTCATAGGGCAAGGTGGCGTCGATCGGCATGGCGTCCTCCTCGCTAGCGCGGAGGATAGGCGCAACGCGCTTGACCCGCCACCCCGCCGCGCTACCACTCGCCCTATGAGCGAAGAGACGCCCGACAGCCTGATTCCCTATGACGAGATCGTCCAGGAAGCGCTGCGCGCCGTCGTCGGCCGGGTGCTCGGCGAGGTCGAGGCGACCGGGCGGCTGCCCGGCGAGCATCATTTCTACATCACCTTCAAGACCGGCGCCGCGGGGTCGACATCCCGCGCCACCTCACCGAGAACTTCCCCGACGAGATGACCATCGTCATCCAGAACCGCTTCTGGGATCTGAAGGTGCGGCGACGACGGCTTCGAGGTCGGCCTCAGCTTCAACCAGGCGCCGGCCAAGCTCGTCATTCCCTTCGCGGCGATCACCGGCTTCGTCGATCCGGCGGTCAATTTCGCGCTCCAGTTCCAGGCGCAGGCCGAGGAAGCCGGGCTCGAGGAGCATGAGCGAGGCCGAGAACGACCCGCCGGTCGCCGAGCCGGTCGAGGACGGCTCCAACGTCGTCTCGGTGGATTTCAGCCGGAAGAAGTGACGGCTCGACAGCGTCGTCCGGCGACTGTCAGCGTCATCTCGCGAACGCCGGGCTCGACGACAGCCGATTCGCCGAGACCGGCTTCGCCGGAGTGACGAGGGAGACGCATGACGACCAGCACGCGCACCGAGACCGACAGCTTCGGGCCGATCGAGGTTCCGGGCGACGCTATTGGGGCGCGCAGACCCAGCGCTCGATCGAGAATTTCCCGTTCGGCCCGCGCGAGCAGATGCCGGTCGAGATCGTCCACGCTCTCGGCTTCGTCAAGCAGGCGGCGGCGCGGGTCAACGCGCGCGACGGCGGGCTCGACGCCGAGCTCGCCGAGGCGATCCAGCAGGCGGCGGGCGAGGTCGCGAACGGCGTCCACGACGACCAGTTCCCGCTCGTCATCTGGCAGACCGGCTCGGGCACCCAATCGAACATGAACGCCAACGAGGTGATCGCCGGCCGCGCCAACGAGATCCTGACCGGCGCGCGCGGCGGCAAGTCGCCGGTCCACCCCAACGACCATGTCAACAAGGGCCAGTCGTCGAACGACAGCTTCCCGACCGCGATGCACGTCGCCGCGGCGCGCGCGGTCGACCAGCGGCTGCTGCCGGCGCTGCACACCATCCACCGCCGGCTCGCCGCGCAGGCCGAGGCCTGGGACCGGATCGTCAAGATCGGCCGCACCCATTTGCAGGACGCGACGCCGCTGACCCTGGGCCAGGAATTTTCCGGCTACGCCTACCAGATCGAATCGGGCATCGCCCGGGTCGAGGCGGTGCTGCCGCGGCTCCACCAGCTCGCCCAGGGCGGCACCGCGGTCGGCACCGGCCTCAACGCGCCCAAGGGCTTCGCCGAGAAGTTCGCGGCCGAGATCGCGCAGCTGACCCGGCTGCCCTTCGAGACCGCGCCCAACAAGTTCGAGGCGCTGGCCAGCCACGACACGCTGGTCGAGCTGTCGGGCGTGCTCAACGTCATCGCCGTCTCGCTGACCAAGATCGCCAACGACATCCGCCTGCTCGGCTCGGGCCCGCGCTGCGGCCTCGGCGAGCTCGAAGCTGCCCGAGAACGAGCCGGGCAGCTCGATCATGCCGGGCAAGGTCAACCCGACCCAGTGCGAGAGCCTGACCATGGTCGCCGCCCAGGTGATGGGCAATCATGTCGCGGTCACGATCGGCGGCCTTCAGGGCCATCTCGAGCTGAACGTGTTCAAGCCGCTGATCGGCGCCGACGTGCTGCGCTCGATCGACCTGCTCGAGCGACCGGCATGGAGAGCTTCACCGCGCGCTGCCTCGACGAGATGGAGCCCGACGAGGCGCCGCATCGCCGAGCTGATGAACCAGTCGCTGATGCTGGTCACCGCGCTGGCGCCCGAGATCGGCTACGACAATGCCGCCAAGATCGCCAAATATGCCCATGAGAAGGGCCTGACGCTCAAGGAAGCGGGCTCGAGCTCGGCCTGGTCGACGAGGCGACGTTCGACCGGGTGGTGAAGCCGGAGAAGATGCTCGGGCGCTAACCGTCTTCCAGCGAAGCTGACCTCTCATCGACGGCCTTCGAGGGATCCAGCTCGCTGAATGACGTCCGGCCATCGAAGCTGGAGCTGAGGCGCAGGCCGACGCTGTCCATGCCCGGATTCTGGCGGCTGAGCAGCTGGGCGTGGCTGAGATGGACCCAGGCCGCCTCGATCGCGACCCGGTCGCTGATCCGGTAGCCGAGGCCGAGCTCGGGCGCGAACAGGATGCGCGAGCCGAGATCGGTGCGCAGGCCGTTGGCGACGCCGTGGCTGCGAGCGCGTGTGGACGGCGAGGCCGAGGCCCGGCCGGACGAACAGCCGGCCGCCGAGCCGCCAGCTGAGGCCCGGCCGCGGCGAAATGGGTGTCGCCGCCGGTCGCCGCCGAGACGAAGACGTAGGGCGAGGGCGCGCCGATGCGCCGAGCGCGCCGATCCGGCCGCCGCGCCAGCCGAGCTGGAGGTCGGCGCCGTCCTCGAGCCCGCCTTTGGTCAGCGGCGTATCGACGTCGTGGGCGAGCAGCGCCGGCGAAAATCTCCGATGCGCCCGGCCGGGCGCGGCGGCGGAGCAGCAGAGCGGCGGCGAGCAGGCGCGCGCATCAGCCGCCGCCCTGCCAGGCCGCGGATCGCGTCGATCGGGCGCGACCAGCATCAGCACGTTCAGGGTGAGATTGTCGCGGATGACGATCAGGGTCAGCAGCTCGAAGCCGAGCGCGAGCGCGACCGTCGCCCAGACCGGCAGCCGCCGGGCGATGCCGAAGCCGAGGATCATCCAGAAGACGTCGGCGACCGAGTTGATCACGCTGTCGCCGGTATAGCCCAGGCGATCGTCGCCTCGCGATAGCGGTCGATGATGAGCGGGCTGTTCTCCAATATCTCCCAGGCCGCCTCGATCACGACCGCGGCGAGCAGCCGGTCGCCGGGCGGGTTGCGGCGCAGGAACAGCCAGCCGAGCAGGTAGAAGAGGAAGCCGTGGATGATGTGGCTCGGCGTGTACCAGTCGGCGAGATGCTGGCTGTTGTCGGGGCCGTGGACGGTGCCGACCCAGAGCTTGACCGTGCCGCAGGTGCAGATCGGCGTGCGGCCCATCCACAGCAGGATCGCGGCCATCACCGCGACGAGCGCGAAGGCGATCAGCCAATATTTGCGGGGGATGAGCGGGGCGTGCGGTCATGCGTTCAGCATCTCCTTGAGCGTCAGCACGGTGCGGTAGTTGCGGCTGGTCGCCGGCGAGCCGATGGCCGGTCGATCAGCGCCGGGCGTCAGCTTCGAGGTGCCCGCGCCGTTCGGGAAATGGATCCAGAGCGCGTCGCCGGCGCGGCGCGACCTGCTCGCCGGCGGCGGCGCGGGCCTGGATGACGTCTCGGCGCGCCGCGGCGCGGCGGCCGCTTCGAGAGGAGCAGCATCAGCCGGTTGGGCTCGTCGCGCGCCGCCTCCGGGAAGGGATTGCCGGGCGGATAGTCGGCCCATTGCGCGGCGGTGCGGACGATCGACCGGCACGTCGAAGCCGAAGCGTTCCGCGATCGCCGTCCTCGAGCGCGCTTCTCGAGCGCGGCCGGCTTGCCGTCGGCCGTGAAGACGACATTGCCGCTCTGGATGTAGGTGGCGACGTCCTGCCAGCCGAGCTCGGCGCAGAGCGCGCGCAGCTCGGCCATCGGCAGCTTGCGCCCGCCCGACATTCACCGCCCGCAGCAACGCGACCATCCGCCCCATGCCGCGCACCTTAGCGAGATAATTGCGCGCGCGTCTGCCCTTGACGTGCACCGCCTCGCCTCCGCCACTAGCGCCCATGGAAATCGCAAGCGCCTTCCAGCGGCGGGGCCTCCTCTACGTCCTTTCGAGCCCCTCGGGCGCGGGCAAGTCCACGATCGCGCGGATGCTGATGGAGAGCGACGACGGCGTCGCCATGTCGGTCTCCGCCACCACCCGGCCGATCCGGCCGGGCGAGGTCGACGGCGCGCGACTATCATTTCGTCAGCGACGCGCGGTTCGACGAGATGGTCGCCAATGGCGAGTTCCTCGAATGGGCGCACGTCTTCGGCCACCGCTACGGCACGCTGAAGCGCGAGGTGATGAAGGTGATCGAGGGCGGCCGCGACGTGCTGCTCGACATCGACTGGCAGGGCACGCAGCAATTGAAGCAGGTCGATCCCGACATCGTCCGCGTGTTCATCCTGCCGCCGTCGATGGCGGAGCTCGAGCGGCGGCTGCGCAACCGCGGCACCGACAGCGACGAGGTGATCGCGCGCCGCATGGAGCGCGCCGCGGCCGAGATCAGCCACTGGGCCGAATATGATTATGTGCTGATCAACAACGACGCCGAGAAATGCCGCGAGCTGGTCCACAACATCCTGAAGGCCGAGCGGCTGAAGGCGACGCGGCGCGTCTTCCTCCACGATTTCGTCCGCGAGCTGATCGGCTGAAGGGAGACATTGGGGGGGACGGTGACTAAAGGCCGGGAGATTATGGCGGGAACAGTCATTGTCCCCATATGGCCGATTGCAGCCGGTCCGTTCTCGGCGGCTTTCGGAAGCTTTCGACCATTTCGGACATGGTAACTGCGACGGGCCCATTCCATGGGCGATCCGGCACTGGGAGGCGGCACTTGCCATACCGCCCTTAGATGCGCCCCGGTTTGCTTCCGCTGCGCGCCTCCGCTACGCTGATCAAAGTGGATGCTCGATGCGCAAGCGCGTCTTTCTTTCGGTCCCTTGCCGGCAACACCGGCCTCTGGATCGCTGATCAGGCTAGCCCTTTCGATGGCAGCGGCACTGCTCTAATCGGTGCGGGCGTCGAGCTCTTTGACCAGTTTTCGCGGCGCCTGGGCACGATAACTCTCGTCGAGCCAATCCTTGAGCCGCTCGATTGGCGGCATCTCTCCTTCCCCTGGCTCGAACGTGACCCAGCCGCTTTTGCCTAGCCCGTAACCCTTCGGTTTCGTGCACGGCAACGCCAGTGCCTCATGGGATGTATAGGGCAGTTTGAATGAGATGCTAAAGAGCTGCCCCTCCAAGCTCAGATAGGCAAAGGTCCGATCCTTGACAGCCAAATCATCGTGGCCTGGCCACGGCGACTTGCTGTGGGCACCCGGAAAGGTCATTCCAAACGTGCGGAGTTTCCGCAGCACCGCATCGCCAGTATTGCTCATCCACCCGCCTTCCCATCGAACCAATTCAACCACTCTCCAACCACGCCGTTCAGCCACCTCGATTCCAGAACATATTCCCGCTCGCGCCCGCGGGCTACGACCGATACGAGACCCGCTTCGCGCAGGACGTTGAGATGCCGTGTCGTCGTTGGCCAGCTACAGCCGAAACGCTCCGCGATTTGCCCAGCGCTCATCCTGCCCCCGCGAAACTTCAGCGTTAGAAGAATGTGACGTCGGGATGGATGGGCGAGCGCCGCGAACACACGGTCCGCGGCTTGTACTTCAGCGCGAGGATCAGGATTCGCCAAGGTCGAGCGGTTGGAATCGGGAGAACTCCATGGCAGGGCGACCATCGCGCGCTTCAACCAGCGCTCCCATTGGCTCCCATACGGCCATGACAGACGGAAGCTGATGCGCGAGTTCGGCTGACTCCGGTTTTGCCCAGCTGAATATCTCGACAAAGGTGATGCCTGTCTCGCCATGTTCTTTCTTGGCGGATGGGACCGCTTCGAAATGTATTGCCGGCGTCTCCGTCGCGAGGCCTGCATCATGGAGAGCCGGCCAATGCTTTCGCAATAACTCGACAAATTCCGCGCGCGCGCCTTCGCGCACCCGATACGTGCATATGTTGGTATGCTCGTTCCACTGCATCACCGACCTCCTCAATTCGAGAAGATGATTTAGCAGAAATGCTAAATGATCGCAACCGTGTCGCATCCGAATACCAACTTTCTGCCTTAGCGGCCCGATAAGATGCCGAAAGGAAAAGGAAAGTCACTGCGGGAGCGCCCCCGCAGGCAGGCGCAGCCTGAACGAACGGCTGGTTTCAATCGAAAGGTAATCAAACCTCGCACGGCCGGCTTGGGCACTAAGCGGCCGGGTATCTCAAGTCTGAACGGACGTCCGCTCCTAAGCGGCCTCGCGGCGCTGCCCTACGACCGATAGGGGCGCAAACCGGCCGTTGCCGGAACCTGCGCAAGGACCGAATTCCACCCCCTGACAGGTGTTCCCGAGGCGCGTCTTTGCAATCGATACGATCGACCGGTAGTGGCTGTCCCCGTTCGGCCGCTTGGTCTAATCTTCCCCGGCAAAAGGGAGGATCGCCATGATCCGAATGATCCTGGGCGCGGCCGCTTCGGCCGTTGCTATGTTCGTCATCGGCTTCATCTTCTTCGGCCCGCTGGGGCTCCACAACCTCGCCGTCGGCAACCTTACGGACAATCAGGCGGCGGCGGTGCAGCAGGCGCTGGCCGCCAACCTGCCGGCGACCGGCACCTATTTCGTGCCGGAGGCCGAGGAATCGGCCGCGCAGACGGTGATGTACGGCCAGGGGCCGATCGCGACCGTCCACTACAACACCGCCGGCTTCGCGGCGGTGGACGCGGCGACGCTCGGCATCGGCCTCGCGTTCAACTTCCTGATCGCCCTGGTCATGGGGCTGGCGCTGATCGGCATCGACGGGCGAGTGACCGATTTCGGCTCGCGGGCGCGGGTGGCGGTGATTCTCGCGCGTGGCCGGCGTCGCCTTCACCCATCTGAGCGAGCCGATCTATTATCATCACGACTGGCGCTATTTCATCTATGTGTTCGTCGCCGACGGGCTGATGCTGGCCGCGGCCGGGCTGATCCTCGCCTGGTTCCTGCCCCGCCCAACGGTGACGATGGTTGCCGCGGAAGCGCCGGCCGAGGTTTAGAGCAAGGCGAGGAAGCGCGAGGCGGCGTCGAAATCGCGCCGGCGGGCCGGCGAGCGCCCGGGCGGCTTCGGCATCCTCGCCCCAATGCTCGGCCTGCCATTGCTCGTCGAGCGTCGCGGCGGCCCAGGCCTCGTCGAGGCCGAGCGCGCCTTCGGCCAGCGCCAGCGCGATCAGCAGCGAGCCGGAGATGGTGACCAGCGGCGACGAGGCCGGCGAGCCGAAAGGGATCGCGCGCCGCGACCGCCGCGCCGAGCCGCTCGACCGTCTCGGCCGGCTGCGGCATGTGGATGATGCCGGTGGCGAGCTCGAACACGGCGTCGTAGCGCTGCTGCGCCCAGGCGAGGATCGGGTCCCACAGCTTCGCCTGGCGCGCGACCAGCGGCGCCGGACCGTCGGCGCGGTAGCAGAGAAGATCGCTTTCGCCATAAGCGGCGAGGCCCGCGCGCGAAGGCCGCGGGATCGGGCGCGACCCGGTCGATCGCGGCGTTGGCGAGGCCGGTGAGCGGCATCGCGCGCGGGTCGATCGTCTCGCCCTGCGCGTTCCATTCGTCGGCGACCGCGTCGGCGAGCGCGGTCGCTCGGCAGAGCGAGATGCGGCCCGCGCCCGGCGTCTTCACCGGCCGGCCGTCGAGCAGGATGTCGCGGTCCGCGGCCCGATCGAGCGGCCTGGTAGAAGCGCTTCACGGCCCGGGCGGCGTCCGCCACCGCCGCGCGAGATATTTCGGGCGCGAAGAAGCTGACGACGAGGCCGACGATCGCGATCGGGAAGCCGATGATCGAGCCGCCCTCGACGAAGACGTCGCTCTGCCAGAGCAGCAAGGCGAGCAGGACGACCGATCGTGCCGCCGATGCGGACGAGGTTCATCAGGATGAAGCGGTTGCGCCACTGCGCTTCCTGTTGCTCGGGGGTCATGCGCGCGCCTTTGCATGGGAAAGCCGTGCAAGGGAAGGCCCAGCGCCTTCGCGGCGGCGGCGCCCGCGCGATTCAGGCGGCGCGCAACTCGGCGACGCTGGCGCGCGCGAAGTCGGTGCGGTCGGTGCCGGCGGGACTTTCGAAACGGGCGGCCGGGCCGAGCGGATCGTCTTCGAAGAAGGCGCCCGCGCCGGGAGTGCCGGGCGCCCCCGTCCCGCCATCGAAAACATCCTGGATGAACTGCGCCTGTGCCTCCTTGCCGAAGTCACGCCAGAGCAAAGTGCCCGCATCGATCTGCGCCTTCCAATCATAGGCCTTTTTGCCGAGGGTCCATTGGGCGAGCAGGGCGCCGCCGATGTAGCGCGTGCCCTCATGCTGGTGCTGCCAGACGTGTCCGCACTCATGAACCAGCACGCTCAGCCCCGGCGCCGTCGCCAGGTCGAAGCCCTTCATGTAGATGTGGTTGCCCAGCGTGAACGGCCGGCCGTTGGGGCTGAAAAGACCCGCCTGGCCCTCGATGACCCGGACGTTCCCCAGCGCCACCGAGCGGCGATAGACTCGCTCCAGCAGCGCCGCTTCCGCCTCGGTGAGCCGCCGTTCGCGAGGCTGCAGATTGAGCACGCCCTGAACCAGCGCTACTCCTGTGCCGAGGATCGCCACGACGCCACCCAGGATGCTTTCCCCGATTCCCCAGATCCCCCTGCCGGCCGCCTCGAAATTGCCCGAAACAAGGCCGCCCAGGCCGCCGCCGACGATGCGGATCGCGCCCGCGACGAGATTGCCGACGATGTTGAAGGCCGCTCGCGCGCCCGCGGCGGCGATCTGGGTCGCGCCGGAGACGAACCTGCTCGCGACGCCCAGAACGGCGCCGAGCACGCGCCCGATTCCGGGCACGCCCGCCGCCGCCTTGGCGACGGCATCGATCCCGTCCGCAACCGCGTTGCCGGCCGCTTCGACGGTGCCGCCAATCGCCTCCGCGGCCGAATCGAGGGTGTCGGTGAGGGCGCCGGCGGCGTCGTCCGCCGCCTTCGAGAGCCCGTTGCCGAGATCGTTCAACCAGCCCATGGCGCCCTCCCCGCTGTTGAGCGAAGCATAGCATGGCGGGCGGTCAGGCGGGCGGGAGATTGCTCCGAATCAGCGCGGCCATCTCGCCTTCGCCCTGCTGCGCCAGCGCCTCCGCGAGACGGGCGCGAACCTCTTCGGGCTTGTCCTGGCCGAGCTTGCCCGTGCCGCGCAACGCCTTGATCTGGAGCTCGAAGCCGATGATCGCCTTCAGCATCGCCTCGAAGCGGCCCGGCGCTCATCTTGGCGCGGGTCCAGGCCGGCTTGGGCGCGAGCCGCGCCTCGTGAGCGGCGCTGAGAGCTCGTCGAGCAAGCGGATCAGCTCGTCGTCGTCCAGCGCGCCGCAGCGGCCCTTCCGCCTCGACGGCGAGATAGTTCCAGGTCGGCACCTGGTCGGGCGACGCCGTACCAGTCGGGGCTGACATAGGCGTCGGGGCCGAGGCAGGAGACGAGCGCGCGCTCGCCGTCGAGCGCGGCGGCGGCGCGGTTGCCGCGCGAGACGTGGAAGCGGAGCCGGTCGGCGCGTCGACGCAGCACCGGCGCGTGGACGACGCATCGGCCCGTCGGCGCAGATCGTGCAGAAGGCGATGTCGGCGACGAAGGCCAGCATCGCCGTCGCGGTCCTCCCAGGCGAAGGCGCGGTTGGGGTGCATCAGCCGCGCCGCCGCGGTGCGGCGCTCGCCCTTGCGCTCCTTGCGGCGCGCCTTGGCGGCGGCGGAGACGGCCTTGCGCTTGCCTTCGGCGGTCTCGGAGAATTTGACCTCGTCGAGCGGCAGGTCGCCGAGCGCGGGGTCGAAGCCCAGCGAGGCCATGCTCGCCGCGAAATGGTCGGGCAGCTCGGCGGTGACGTCGATCTGGCCGCCGTCGGGATGATCGATCCTGAGGCGCCGCGCGTGGAGATGGAGCTTGCGGCTGATCGCGCCGGTCAGGAAGGCGTCCTGGCCGCCATATTTGCCGTCGCCGACGATCGGATGGCCGATCGCGAGCATGATGGACGCGCAGCTGGTGGGTGCGGCCGGTGAGCGGCTGCAGCTCGACCCAGGCGGCGCGGTTGCCGGCGCGCTCGATGACCCGGTAGCGGGTCCGCGCCGGCAGGCCCTTCCGCCTCGTCGACATGCATCTTCTCGCCGCCGGTGCCCGGCTGCTTGGCGAGCGGCAGATCGATCATGCCGTCGTCGACCGAGGGCACGTCGATCACGAGCGCCCAATAGACCTTGCGCGCGGTCCGGCCCGAAAAGCTCTTCGAGAAGAAGGCGGCGGCGCGCGGCGTGCGGGCGACGAGCAGCGCGCCCGACGTGTCCTTGTCGAGCCGGTGGACGAGCTTGGGCCGCGGCTCGCCTTCGTCGGCGAGGCCGTCGAGCAGCCGGTCGAGATGGTCCTTGGTCTTGGTGCCGCCCTGGGTGGCGAGGCCGGGCGGCTTGTTGACGACGATCGCGGCCTTGTCCTCGTGGATGACCAGCGAGCGGACGAACTCGATCTCGTCGGCGCTCAGCGTCGGCGCGCTCGCGGCTGCTTCTTCGTCGGCGCGGGCGCCTCCTCGCCCTGCGGCGGCACGCGGATGCTCTGGCCGGCCTCGATCCGGTCGCCGGGCGCGGCGCGCTTGCCGTCGAGGCGGAGCTGGCCGGTCCGCGCCCAGCGCGAGATCTGGCCGAAGCTCGACCTCGGGCAGGTTGCGCCTGAACCAGCGGTCGAGGCGGATGCCGTCATCCTCGTCGGTGACGGTGAAGAGGCGGACCTGATCGGCGGGCATCGCCGCGGATGTAGCGATGCGGGCGCGGCGACGCCAGCATCCCGTCGTCCCTTATTCCGTCATCCGGCGGAGGCCGACGGGTCAGCGCCCGTTGTTGACGATCAGGGCGACGTCGGAGCCGTTCCGCTTCGGCGTGACGATCAGATGAAGGCGCCGTCGCTGCGCGTTGACGCCGCCGAGCACCTGATCGGCGCCGCGCACCTGATGCTCGGCCGAGAAGCCGGCGCGGGCGGCGACGCTGCGATAATGTTCGAGCACGCGGTTGTGCGGATCGGCGGTGGTGAAGGTGACGACGCGCATCCGGCAATCGCCGCGATCGGCTGCCCGCCGCCTCGGTGACGCGGCCGCCCGGATAAGGCCGGGAATTCGGCCGGCAGCCGGCCTGCCCATTGCGGCGCCGTAGTCGAAGGCGGCGCCGCACGCGCTCTGCGGCATCGGCCGACGCGGCCCGACCGCCCGATTCGCTCGCCGCGGCGCGGCGGACGCGCGGATCGGGGCCGGCCGGATATTGCGCCTGGACCGGCGTTTCGGGCGGGCGGACGGTGTTCGGATTGGCCTGCTGGACGAGATTGGGATCGACCAGGATCTGGTCCTCGAGCGCGCTGGTCAGCGCCGGATCGGCGCCGTTGCCGATCAGCTCGTTGTCGATCGCGGCGAGATTGGCGTTGCTGCCCGCAGCCGCAGGCGGCGAGCGCGAGCAGGCCGGCGAGGGCGGCGGAGCGGACGAGAAGGACGGCGCGGCTGGGCATGGGTCGGTCCTCTCTTCGCGCGGCCCTATGCCGCAAACCGGCGCGGCAATGGGTGAGCGAGAGATGGTTAACGCGGGTCCCCCGGCGCCACTGTCCCGTTTCTGGACTGCCAGAAGGCGAAGGTTTCGCCCTGCACCCGGGCGATGAAGCGCGCCGCTTCGGGCCCTTCCCACGGGCCCCTGATAGCCGCGCGACGCGGCCGCCGCCGGCGACCCACCAGCCCTGGCCCGGAATGCCGTCGCTCTGGCGGACGACGAGCACCGCGAGCTCGGGCTCGCCGCGCGCCTCGGCGTCGCGGTCGATGTCGCCGAGCATCGCGCAGAGCGCGCGCATCTTCGGCCGCGAGAAACGATAGCCGAGATGCTCGAGCAGCTCGCCATAGGTGAGCGCGGTGCCGGCCCGCGCCGCGCGCGACGAGATGCGCGCGCACCTCCTCCGGGATCGGCGAGCGGCTCGGCCATCAATCGCTGTCGGTGAGCACCACCCGGCCGTCGGTGCCGCCGCCCGGCGCGCGGCGCGAGGCGGACGCGGAAGCGGCCGTCATCGTCCTGGTCGTGGTGCCGGCGATGACGAAGGCGCCGCCCTCGCGGCCGGCGCTCGACGACGGTGAAATCGGCGGCGCGGGCCGGATCGCGATACCAGCGCGCGACGGTATCGGGCGCATCGGCGCTGGTGAAGCGAAGCTCGACCTCGCCGTCGCGGCGGCCCGCCTCGCCGTCGCGGCCGCCCTCGACATGGATGCCGCTGAACCGGCTGTTCGGATAGATGACGCCGCTGTCGTCGTCGATGCCGGCCTCGCGGCGGATGCCTTCGGGGATGTTGATCTTCATCTCGAAGCCGGGCGCGGAGATGCTGAGCCGGCCTTCCTCGGCCTTGCCCTCGGCCGAGCCGTTGCCGGCTCGGCCGGCGTCGTTGCCGAACCGCGCCTCGCAGGCGGTCGAGCGCGAGCGCGGCGGCGGCGGCCGCGGCGGAGAGCAGCGTGGAGCGGGTCATGGCGACCTCCTTCGCTCCTGCCGCCGCGCAATCTAGCTGTGTTAGCACGCTAGACACAATAGCCGCGCTTGAAGCCGGCCGCGTCCGCTTCTCTAGGCGCGCGCGCCATGGCCGACGACCACGGCAACAGCGCGCCGGGCTCCTGTTCGGCCTCGGCGCCTATCTGCTCTGGGGCGTCATGCCGCTCTATTTCAAGCTGCTCGCCGAGGTCGCGCCGACCGAGATCGTCGCCCATCGCATCATCTGGTCGCTGGTCTTCCTCGCCGTCGCTCGCGACCCTGTGGCGGCGCTGGCCGGCGATCCGCGCCGCGTTCGCGACCAGCCGGGTGCTGATGACGCTGGTCGCTCACCGCCCTGCTGATCGCGGTCAACTGGCTGGTCTACATCTAGGCGGTGGTCAACGGCCATGTCCTCGAGGGCAGCCTCGGCTATTATCTCAACCCGCTGGTCAACGTGCTGCTCGGCGTCGTCCTCCTCAAGGAGAGGCTGAGCCGGGCGCAGATCTTCGCCGTGCCTGCTCGCCGGCGCCGGGCGTCGCGGTGCTCGCGGCCGGCGCCGGGCGGGCTTGTGGATCAGCCTGACGCTGGCGCTCAGCTTCGCGCTCTACGGCTTCCTGCGCAAGGTCGCGCCGGTCGACGCGCTCGAGGGGCTGTCGGTCGAGACCGCGATCCTGGCGCCGATCGCTCTGGGCTGGATCCTCTGGCTGAACCAGCAGGGCGAGGGCGGCTTCGGCCGGTTCGGCTGGGACGACCGACGCCTTGCTGATCCTCGGCGGCGCGGTCACCGCCGTTCCGCTCCTGCTGTTCACCGCGGCGGCGAAGCGGCTGCCTTATTCGACGCTCGGCTTCCTCCAATATATCGCGCCGTCGCTGCAGTTCCTGCTCGCCGTGCTCGCGTTCGGCGAGACGCTGACCGCCGCCCACGTCATCTGCTTCGGCGCGATCTGGAGCGCGCTCGCCATCTTCGCCTTCGAAGGCCTGAGGCAGGGGCGCGCCGCGGCCCGGGCGCGGGCCGCGGCCGCGCTCTGCCCGGAGGCGTGCGGGCCCTAGACGGTCTAGGGTCCGGACTCAATTAGAAGATGGGTTTTGGCTCGGGTAACCAAGGGAGTCATCCCGGCGAAAGCCGGGACCCATGAACATTGAGCCTGAGAAGAAGCGTCGAGGCTTGGTCCGTCCTCGTCCCCTAGCGTTCATGGGTCCCGGCTTACGCCGGGATGACTCTGAAATGGCTCGTAAATCAGAAATGGCTAATTGAGTACGGACCCTACACCGGCCTGATGTCGCGCGGCAGATCGCCGTGCCAGCGGCGGTCGGCGACATTGCCGTCCGCTTCCTGCAGGAAGGCTTCGCCCTTGCATAAGGCGGCGCGTTCATTGGCGATCGCCCAGGCTTCGTCGCGGCTCGAATGGCGGGTGGTCCGATCGGGCAGGCCCTCTTCGTAGACCAGCCACTCGCCGGCGTTGGACACCGCCCAGAAATTGCGTCCGACCATCGGCCTCTCCATCGTGACGGCAGGGAAACGGGCGTCGCGCGGCGAAGTTGCTTCGAACCGGCGAAGGCGCGATGATCGCGGCCGAAACTGGAGGAGAGTCGCCGGATGAAGACCGACCCGCGCATCGACGCCTATATCGCCCGCAAGGCCGATTTCGCCCGGCCGATCCTCGATCATCTCCGCGCCGCGGTCCACGCCGCCTGCCCCGATTGCGAGGAGACGCTGAAATGGAGCTCGCCCACCTTCATGTACAGGGGCGAGATCCTGGCGGGCATGGCCGCGTTCAAGGCGCACGCGACCTTCGGCTTCTGGAAGGGCAGCCTGGTGGTCGGCGAAAGCGAGGAGCAGCTGAGCGCGATGGGCCAGTTCGGACGGCTGACCTCGGTCGACGATCTGCCGCGGGCCGAGATCCTGGCCGAGCTGATCGCGAAGGCGATGAAGCTGATCGAGGAGGGGGTGAAGACGGTGCGCAACAAGCATCCGAAAGATCCCTTCACAGTCCCCCAGGACCTGCGCGCCGCGATCGACGCCAGGCCGGCCGCCGCGGCAGCGTTCGAGGGCTTTCCGCCCAGCGCGCAACGCGACTATGTCGAATGGGTCACCGAGGCGAAGCGCGACGAGACCCGGACGAAGCGGCTCGCCCAGACCGTCGAATGGCTCGCCGAGGGCAAGAGGCGGAACTGGAAATATGAGAATTGCTGATCCGCCCGCAACGCCGCCGCTCCGCGACAACAGCCGCGAGGCGCTCGACCGGCTGCTCGGCGAAATGGTCGAGCGGCCCGAGGACCGCAAGGAGCTGGCCGCGGCGATCGAGCGCGACTTCGGCGAGCAACGCGCCGTCATGGTGCTCGACATGAGCGGCTTCTCGCGCACCACCCAGAAGCGCGGCATCACTGCCTTCCTGCTGATGATCCATCAGATGAAGCTGCTCTGCCGGCCGGCGATCGAGGCGGCAGGCGGGCTGGTCGTGAAGGCGGAGGCGGACAACCTTTTCTGCCTGTTCGCCGACGTGGCGGACGCGGTCGCGGCGGCGCGCGAGGTCGTCGAGCGGCTCGGTTCGGCCAATCTCGTCCTGCCCGAGGACCGGCGGCTCTACGCGTCGATCGGCATCGGCTGGGGCGCAATCCTCAACATCGACAATGACGACATCTTCGGCGACGAGGTCAACCTCGCCTCAAAGCTCGGCGAGGACGTCGCCGAGCGCGGCATGATCGTGCTGACCGAGGCGGCCCGCGCCCGCGCCGGGGACGCGAACATCGAGACGCGCGAGGAATCGGTCAGCATCTCCGGCCTGACCTTCAGCTACCACCTGCTCGTTTAAAGGCGCCACCCTTTCCGCCACCCCAGCGAGGGCTGGGGTCCATCCCCTTCCGTCACCCCAGCGAAGGCTGGGGTCCATCCCCTTCCGTCACCCCAGCGAAGGCTGGGGTCCATCCCCTTCCGTCACCCCAGCGAAGGCTGGGGTCCATGCTGACTCGGCATGGATGCCAGCCTTCGCTGGCATGACGGAAGAGGACTGGCATGACGGAGGGTTAGTTGGCGTTGCCCTGCGCGTTCCCCTGCGCATTGGCCTCGACATTGGAGGCCGGGAAATTGGGGTCGGGCGGCAGCGGCGCGACCGGGCGGCAGACCGGCAGGCCGAGCCGGCGCGTGCTCGGCGCAGTCGCGGACCTGGACGTCGGCATTGGGGGCGATGAAGATCGACCAGTGGCGGCCGTCGTCGCACAGGGCGACCCACATCTCCATGCCTTCATAATGCTGCTGGTGGCCGAGCGCGTCGACCCGCCGGCAGCGCCGGCCGCTGTCGCGGATCGCGCGCATCAGGCCGATCCGCTGGTTCAGCGGCGACAGCGACTTGAGCTGGTCGCTGTGCGGGTTGGCGACCCTGATCGCGGCGACATTGTCGGTCGGCGCGCCATCGTCGCAGCCGGCGAGCAGCAGGGTGAGCGCGGCGCATGCGGCAAACCTGGTCATCTCGATCCTTCCCATCTCAGGCCGGCTCCGCCGCCTGCTCGCGATAGCGGGCGCGCAGCGAGACCTTGTCGATCTTGCCGGTGCCGAGCTTGGGCAATGGCTCGGACGAGAACCAGATCCGCGCCGGCAGCTTGAACTGGGCGAGCCGCTCGGCGAGGAAGGCGAGCAGCGCGTCCGCGTCGAGCCCGCCTTCCTCGCAATAGACGACCGCCGCCGGCACCTCGCCGAGCCGCTCGTCGGCGATGCCGAACACCGCGGCCTCGGAGACCGCCGGATGGGCGTAGATCGCGGCCTCGACCTCCTGGCGCGCTGATATTCTCGCCGCCGCGGATGATGATGTCCTTCTTGCGGTCGACGATGAACAGATAGCCGTCCTCGTCGAGATAGCCGATGTCGCCGGTCTTCAGATAGCCGTCGGCGGTGAAGGCGGCGCGCGGTCGCCGCCTCGTCGCGCCAATAGCCGCGGATGTTGGCGGCCGAGCGGATCGCGATCTCGCCGCGCTCGCCGGCCGGCAGATGGCGGTCGCCCTCGCCCAATATGGCGAGCTCGACGATCGGCGCGTGCGGCGCGGCCGGTCGAGGCCGGCTTGTCGTGATAATTGGACCAGAAATTGCCGCAGCCGACCGCGTTGGTCTCGGTCAGGCCGTAGCCGAGCGCCGGCTGGGCGCCGCGGAAGCTGTCCTCGAGCCGCTTGACATGGGCGACCGGGCGCGGCGCGCCGCCGGCGGCGATGTCGGTCAGCGAGGAGAGGTCGTATCGGTCGCGGTCGGGATGCTGCATCAGCTCGAGGCTCATCGTCGGCACGCCGACGAAATAGGTGATCTTCTCGCGCTCGATCAGCCGCAGCGCCTCGCCCGGATCCCATTTGGGCATCAGCACCATGGTCCGGCCGATGACGAAGCTGTTGAGCAGCACCGGCACCTCGCCGGTGACGTGGAACAGCGGCACGTTGACCAGGGTCTTGGGCGGGTTCGGGCGGCGTCTCGCCCTCGCTCTCCTTGATGCCGAGCAGGGTGGCGAGGCCGATCGTATAGGCATAGATGCCGGTGGTGACGGCGCGATGGGTCGAGACCGCGCCCTTGGCGAGCCCGGTCGAGCCCGAGGTGAAGAGGATGGTGGCGTCGTCCTCGGGCGCGACCGCGGGCAGGTCCGCCTCGCCGGTCCGCGCGAGCAGCGGCGCGAGCGCCCCGTCGATCGGCTTCTCGACCGGCAGCGCGACGGTCGGGATCGTGCAGCCGCCCGCCGCGAGCCGCTTGGCGCGCGTCTCGTCGGCGATGATCAGCTCGGGCTCGGCGAGGCCGAGCGCGTGGCGCATCTCGTCGGCCTGCCACCAGCCGTTGATCAGGGTCGCGATCCCGCCCGCCTTCAGCACCGCCATGTAGGAGACGATCCAGGCCGGGCAGTTGCGCATCGCGATGGCGACTCGGTCGCCCTTGGCGACGTTCCAGCTGCCGGCCAGCAGCCGCGCCAGCTGCGTCGCCCGCGCGTTCAAGCTCGGCGAAGGTCAGCCGCTCGTCGCCGGCGATCACCGCCTCGGTGGCGCCGTGGAGCGCGCAGAAGGCGTCGAACAGCATCGGCAGGGTCGGCGGCAAATTGGCGACGATCGCCCGGCCCTTGCGCGTCGCGGCCGATCTGGATGCGGCCCGCCTTCGCCGATCACCTTGGCCAGGACCGCGTCATATTTGCGGTCGAGCGCGCTCGGCATCCTCGGTCACTCTCCTTTGCCTTTTTCCTGCCCCCCATTATGAAGGCGCGAGCCGCGAAGGGGGAAGCCTTGATCGAAGCCTTACTGACATCGCTGGCAACGGCAAGCGGAGCGATCCGCTTCGACGATCTCGGCCTCCATCCGGTGCTGTTCGAGATCGGCTGCTTCCAGCTGCGCTGGTATCAGCCTCGCCTATCTCGTCGGCATCGTCCTCGGCTGGTGGTATCTGCTCAAGCTGCTGCGCGCAGCCGGGCGCGCCGATGGCGCGGCGCCACGCCGACGACATGGTCTTCTACGCGACGCTCGGCATCATCCTGGGCGGCCGGCTCGGCTACGTCCTGTTCTACAAGCCGCTCGATTATCTCGCACAATCCGATCGAGATCATCCGCAGCTCTGGGACGGCGGCATGTCGTTCCACGGCGGCGTGATCGGGGTCAGCCTCGGCATCTTCTACATGGCGTGGCGGCAGAAGCTCGATTGGCTGCGCATCCACGATTATGTCGCCTGCTGCGTCCCGTTCGGCCTGTTCCTCGGCCGGCTCGCCAATTTCGTCAACGGCGAGCTCTGGGGCCGCGCCGACCGATCTGCCCTGGGGCGATCGTCTTCCCCGAATCGGCGGCGAGGTCGCCGCGCCACCCGAGCCAGCTCTACGAGGCCGGGCTCGAGGGCGTGCTGCTCTTCCTCATCCTCTGGTTCCTGTTCTGGAAGACCCGCGCCCGCTACCAGCCCGGCAAGCTCGTCGGCGCCTTCATCCTCGTCTACGGGATCAGCCGCTTCCTCGTCGAGTTCGTCCGCGAGCCCGACGCCCATCTGGTCGGCTTCGCCGCAGGCGACCGCCTCCACATGGGCCAGTGGCTGTCGCTGCCGATGATCCTCGGCGGCCTCTATCTGGTGCTGACCGCGAACAAGCGCGAGGGGCGGGTGCGGCCGGTCCCGGCCGATGAGCCAGCCGGCGCTTGAGGAGCGGCTGAGGCGCCGCATCGCCGCGGAGGGGCCGATCGGCGTCGCCGATTACATGGCCGAGGCGAACGCGCATTATTACGCGACCCGCGACCCGTTCGGCGCGGCCGGCGATTTCACCACCGCGCCCGAGATCAGCCAGATGTTCGGCGAATTGATCGGCGTCTGGCTCGCCGATCTGTGGCAGCGCGCCGGGCGGCCCGCGCGGCGCCCATTATGTCGAGCTCGGCCCCGGCCGCGGCACGCTCGCCGCGGACGCGCTTCGGGCGATGCGCGGCGCCGGGCTGGCGCCGCCGGTCGAGCTCGTCGAGACCAGCCCGGTGCTTGCGCCAGGCCCAGGCGGAGCGGCTCTCGGCGCGCTGGCACGACGACCTTTCGACGCTGCCCGAAAGCGGGCCGCTGCTCGTCGTCGCCAACGAATTTTTCGACGCGCTGCCGGTCCGGCAGTTCGATGCACGGGGGCGGGAACGGACCGTCGAGCTGGAGCGGCGGCCGCTTCGTCGCGCCGGGGCGAGGTCGAGACGCGAGACCTCGCCGCTGTCGCTCGCCATCGTCGGCGGCCTCGCCCGCCGGCTCGCCGCGCAGGGCGGCGCGGCCCTGATCGTCGATTACGGCCACGACCGGCCCGGCCGCGGCGACACGCTGCAGGCGGTGTCGCGCCACGCTTATGCCGATCCGTTCGAGGCGCCCGGCGAGCGCGACCTCACCGCCCATGTCGATTTCGCGGCGCTCGCCGGCGCCGCCGCGAGCGGCGGGCGTCCGGGTGTTCGGGCCGGTGGCGCAGGGCGCCTGGCTGGAGGCGATGGGGATCGGCCTGCGCGCCGCCGCGCTCGCCGGGGCGGCGCCCGGGCGCAAGGCCGAGATCGTGGCGGCGCGCGACCGGCTGACCGCGCCCGGCGAGATGGGGCGCCTGTTCAAGGCGATGGCGCTGGTCGCGCCCGCCTGGCCCGAACCGGCCGGGTTCTGAGCGCTCGAACCGATCGTCGGCCGCCGCTCAGCCCGCCTCGTCCGGCGGCGGCAGCGCCGGCCCGATCGCTACGATCCGGTATCCCGGCGGAATCAGCAGCCCTTCCGGCCCGAGCGTATAGCCGGCGGCGAGCTTCTCCTTCTCGTCCCGTCGCTTCAGCACGCCGAGCTGCTTCGTCAGCGTCTCGATCAACTCCTCGTCGCCGACGCGCATCTTCGCCCGCACCTCCGCCTTGGCCTCCCTGCGCAGCTCCTTCATCACCGCCTTCTTCGGCAGCTGCCCGGTGCGGCCATATTTGCCCGGCTCGGCGCCCTGCATCAGCAGCCGAAGCATCGAATCGGACGGCTTGACCCGGGTCATCACCAGCTTGCCGTCGCGATAGACCTTCTCCTCGGCGCCTTCGGTGGCGCGCTTGAACGCGATCGCCTCGAGCCCGACCGAGGCGATGGCGAGCGTCGCCTCGACCCTGGCGTCGAAGGCGGGCCATTTGTCGCGGTACCGCCGCACCGTGTTGCGCGAGATGCCGGCGGCCCGGCAGGCGTCGGCCAGGCACCCGGTCTTCTTCAGAAACTTGAAGAAAATCTTCTGTTTCGCCGCCGTGAACCCGTCGTGCCGCGGCCGCGGCGGCCTCGGCTCCGCCCCGCCCGCCCCGCCGGCTTCATCGTCGTCCATCAATCCCTCCGATCGTCCTGAGCCTGGGCCGCCGTCAGACGCTCCAGTGCAGGTGGCGGGGCCAGCGGCCCCCCTCGACCAGCGCATCGACGTCCTCGAGCAGCCGGTCGACCTCGTCCTGCTCGGGCGGCACCGAATCGCCGTCCGGATCCTCGGCCTCGAGCCGCTCCCAGGCGGCGTCGGCGGCGGCCTGGGCGGCATCGAGCTTGTCCATATGGGCAATGCCCCAGCTCACCCGCGCCGCCCAGCGCCGCAATTCCTCCTTGGCCTTGGCGACGTCGTCGAACGGGCGCGCCGTGGCCGCCACCCCCGCCTCCAGCATCGCAATCATCCGCCGCCGCTTCCGGCGGCTCTCCTCGATACCCATCGTCCCGTTCCCGACCGGCTCCCGAGTCGCGCAGCATACCGGATCGGACGCGCCGATGGAATAAAAAAGTCATGGTCTGTTCGTCTTTCGAACTCTATTTGTTTCACTATCCCTTGCGTGGCCGCGCCGCGCCCCGTCAGCCACGGCGAACCCGACCTGGAACGGCGTTCGCCGTGGAGCGCTTCACGCCTTCTCTTCGCGCCTTCGCGCCTTTGCGTGAAACAATAGGGAGCTGGCCCCGCGCTCAGCCCTCCGATCGGGCCGTCAGGCCCTTCGACCCCGGCCTTCGCCGGGGCAGGCCCGCTCAGGGCAGGCCCTTCGACCCCGGCCTTCGCCGGGGCAGGCGCGCTCAGGACAGGCAGAGGCGGCGGGCGTCCTGCTTGAGCACGGCGAGCCAGCGTTCGCCGCCGCCGAGCGGGGCGATCTCATGGTCGATGGCGAGCTCGATCTTGAGCGCCAGCGCCGCCCGATCGGGCGCCGGCTCGCGCAGCAGCCGCCGCAGCGCCGCGTTGCAGGCGACGACATGATCCGAGAAGGCCTCGTCGAGCACATCCTGCGCCTCGGACGATCGCCCCGGAACGTCGCGGCTCGCCCGGTCGAACGCCTGCATCGCCGCCTCCGCCCGCCGGAACCCGGCGAGCGCGCGCCGCCACCTCTCCGCCGGCGCCGCCGCCACCCCGGCCGCACCGCTCGCGCAGCCGAGCACGGGCAAAGCGGCGGCCGCCTAGCACTGCCCGGCGCGTGCAGCTATGCTCCCTGGAAGCCATGACCAAGGGTCTCCCGCCGGCAAAGGCGGGCCTCCTAATTATGGCTGTGAATGTGACATATCGCGGGGGCGAATGCAATTGCTATTTGCTGAGATTGTGACAAAATGAATGTCCGGCAGTGCCGAATGGCGCGCGCGGCGCTCAATTGGTCCCAGCACGATCTCGCCGCAGCCTCCGGCGTCAGCGCCCGCACCGTCATCCGCTTCGAGGTGGGGGAATCGGTCCTACCGGCCCGCGTCAAGGCCCTCCGCCACGCCCTCGAGGCGCAAGGCATCTTGTTCATCGACAACGGCCGCCTGGCGGGCGGGGTGATCCCGCCGAAAGATTGAGAATGGGATGGCAGAACGCGAACGACGCTAATAAGTGCGTCGTCACCTCACCTTGAGGAGGAGTCAGCGGGATAGGACGTGCGAGGAGATGTCTGGCAATCGCGAGTCAGCTAGGGCAACTAGGGTACTCGGAAGCGGATAGGGAAAGAATGTTGAGACAGCAGAGCCTCGATCTTTTTCCGATAGAAGGCGGTCGGCAGGAAGCCAAGCCGTTCTTCGATCAGCGAAAGCTGGACATCCTCGACAAGTCTCGTTCAAGCCTGCTTCCGTGGCGGGGGCAGTTCTCTCCTGAGTTGGTTGAGTACCTCCTAAAGGAGTTTTGTCGACACGCCGGCACCATCTACGATCCATTTTGTGGAAGTGGTACGGTGCTGGCCGAGGCTGCAGGATCTGGTCGCATTGGCGTTGGGTCAGAGGTCAGCCCCGCTGCGTTCATTTTTTCGTCGGCCATCTGTGCAGCAGCGAATGCAAGAGATTCTGGGCTTGAGCAACAACTCCTCGCGATACGGAATGATCGCTCGTGGGGCCCGGATGATCTGATTCAAGAAATCAAGGCGAATAGCTATCCTGTTAATGTTGCGAGCTGCCTGAGTGCGGCTGTCCTTCTCGCCTCCTCAGAAGCGGGTACCATAGATTGCCATAGATTGAGAGGAACTCTTTTCCAGCTGTTCAAGATGGTGAAAATCCTTTCCACCTGCACCGGGACGGCTACATGCACGTGGGGGGACGCCCGCTGCACTGAAATAATTGGAGGCTCGGTGGACGCAATCATCACGTCTCCACCCTACATTAATGTTTTCAACTACCACCAGAATTATCGGCGCGCCGCAGAACGTCTCGGATGGACACCCCTTAGCACGGCCCGCGCAGAAGTTGGTGCCAATCGCAAGAACCGACAGAACCGATATCTAACAGTTATCGAATACTGCATGGACATGGCTTTAGTGCTAAACGAGTTCTCTAGAGTATGCAGACCGGGTGCTACGTTCATAATCATCATAGGAAGAGAGTCGAACGTGCTCGAAACTCCATTTTATAACGGCATCCTTTTGCGGAAGTTACTCCAGAAGAATGACGGGCTGTCCTTGGGCACGGTCGGGAGCAGGAAGTTTACCAATCGCTTCGGCAAAGCAATATATGAGGAGATAATCCTCGGGAGCGTATCCGCCTCAGATAAGATCCATCAGGAAACGGCGCGTGAAATTGGGCGGGCCGCTTTGATTGATGCTCACGCTCGTGCCCCGGAGAAGAACAAGCCTTCTCTCTTGGCCGCGGTGAGGGATGCTGATTTGGTGCGTTGCACTGAACGGCACCATGGAAGACCGCCAGCCTACTGGGCGCAGTTATGAAGGTTGTACGCCGAGCCACACATGGCGACAAGCTGGCCAGCCTGCTGCATAATAGGAGCCTTCCTCCTAGGGATCGCGATAGGGTCGAAGCAGCGGTTGCGCGATATAACGGGTGGGTTGCGAAATTGGCGGCCGCGAATGTCGAAGGCGGTCCTCTTTTATCGCAGCTTGTGTCCCTGCTGAATGAATACAAGATTTACATTGACTTAGAACTAATATTTGATTCGGAGGAGAATTTCCTCTACCGACAGAATGGACAACTCAAGCTTTCTAACACGATTTTAGAAGAATTTCTTCCTTACCTGTTCGATTCTAGACTTGTACCAGGCCTGGCTCGTATTCCGGATGCTATCTGTGGTTCGCATTCTTCCTATGCTGGATTAACGTTCGGGTCTCCTTTTGCCCAACTATCTGACGGTGGGGTCTTCGTAAAGAAGAAAGATCAGGATTTTGCGGTTTCCAAGATCCATCATGTTGTTATTACGGACAGACCAGACTCCGGAGATATTTATTCCGCGCAGTTCCACGTTTCTCATTTTGCTACCGAGATAAAGACAAATCTGGACAAAACTATGTTCCAGGAGGCCTCACAAACAGCAAACGAGTTGAAGGCGGCTGTTCCAGGCTCAGTTTACGTTCTTTTGTGCGAGTTTCTCGACATGCCGCCAATTACCTCCAAGCTGACGTCAATCGATGAAGTTATCGTGCTGCGAAAGGCGAAACGCCAGCCATCGAATGTGAGGGCGGATTACGGTACCGCAGCGGGGCGACGCGGAGCGAGGCAAAGATACGCAAACTTCTTGGCCGCCCACCCATTTCACGACGATTCCTTCGAGCGGCTCCTCCACCATCTCAACGCCTGTTTCCCAGAAGGAGAGGATTTGTCGGAGGCGGCGATTCTCGCACGAGGCTACTTTTGAGTTGGAAGAATTCTACGGAATTTCGCTGCAATTTCGGGGACACTCAATTCCGGGGACACAATACCTAATTCAGCGCTAGCTCCATAAGCGTGACAGGCCCGAATGTCCTCAACGCTGAGATAGGGGAAGTCCGCCACAATCTCCGCCTCGCTAACGCCGCAAGCGAGCATCTCAAACACGTCCGTTACCCGCATCCGCGTACCGGCCACGGTCGGTCGTCCGCCGCAGATGGCGGGACCGAAAGCGATGCGGGGGCCGCGGGCGATCACGCCACGGCCCGTTCCTCCCACCCCTGCACAGTCTGCCGAAACACCAGCCGCTCCGGCGCCCGCGCCTCGGCGCGCTCCGCCAGATGCCAGGCGCTGGCCTGCTTGCGCATCCGCTCGCGGTAGAGGATCCGAAGCAACAGGCTCTCCGAGCGGGGCATCCTGACCTTGCCGCGCTCCCACAGGCTCACCGTCTGCTCTGAGGTCTGGAGGCAGGCCGCGAGCTCGGCCTGGCTGAGCTCGAGCCGCTTGCGCAGGAACCGCAGCTCGGCGCCGCTGAGGTCGCGCCGACGCGCCACCGCCTCGCCGATCGCGGCATACAATCCCGGAATGTCGCGGACGATCAGCACCCGACCCTCGCTCGTCTCGCGATACTCATAACCGTCCTCGAGGAACACGTTCGGGAGCCCGGTCGTCTCCATCCGCAGCATCATGCCCTCCATGGCATTCACATCACGGTGACGATGACGACGCCGTCGTCCGGCACCTCGATCACCGCCACCACGTCCAGCGCCTCGCCCGCGGCGAAGCGATGGACAGTCATCTTCCAATTGCCCCTCGGGTTCGGTGCCGGCCCTTCCACGATCCGGCCGAGCGAGAGGCATTTCAGCACGTCTTCCTCGGTCACGCCGCGTTCGATCATTCGCGCGCGGCAGTGCTTCTCCCCGAAGCCGACCCTTGCCGTCCTGCGCTGCCTCGCGAAGGATGCGTTGCGCCGCTGGTCGCGACAGATTCGAGCCGCCCTTTCCCATATCCATAATTATTATGGGTCAGCGCGCAAAGTCAACTTAGTCCATAATGGTTATGGGTCGGCGGGGCGTTTCCGGGGCGGCCGACGCGCCCTTTCAGCCGCGCAGCCCGGGCGGCAGCTGAACATCGACCGGAAACTTCATCCCGATGCGGAGCGAGCGGGCTCTTCGGTGATCGATGCCGCGTAAGCGAGGCAGGCGCGAATATCTTCAAGCTTCACATAGGGGAAGTCTGCCACAATCTCCGCCTCGCTCACTCCGCCGGCCAGCATCTCCAGCACGTCCGTCACCCGCATTCGAGTCCCGGCCACGGTCGGGCGCCCGCCGCAGATGGCGGGATCACAGGCGATGCGCGGATGGCCGTTGGTATCGAGGCTGTAGAGCATCAGTCGAGCTTGAGGTCGGGCCGTTCGTAGCTGTCGGACCCGGGCCGCCCCAGCGCTGCTGCGGCAGCGTCCTCATCGAGCGGCTGGAGCCTGTCGACCCAGTTCATCGTTTCATCCGGGCCGGGTCGGGAAAGGGCCGCCTTGGCGAACGTCTCGTCGAGCTTGCCGGCAATCGCGTCGATCCAGTCGCCGCCGCTCTCTTCCTCGACCGGCTCCAGTACGATCTTGCGGCCCTCGCGGCGGATGCGCAGCTCGCTGCCCTCCACCCGGAATTGCTCGGGCAGGCGCACCGCCTGGTCGCGGCCGTCCCAGAACACTTTCGCCAGATCGCCCACCGGCGCCTCCATCGTCTCCCGCGCCTATAGTCCATTTCCCGTAGGAACTCACCTTTAAGTTGAGCCGCCTTCCCCCCCCATTGCCACCTTGCTAGAGCGCCCGATTAAGCAGATTGCGTAATTCGGGAAGGCGCACAGAAATGACCAGCACCGGCCAGGACACACTCGGCACCCGCTCCAGCTTCGACGTCAACGGCCGCACCTACGCTTATTACTCCCTCGCCAAGGCTGCCGCCGCGCTCGGCCCGGTCGACAAGCTGCCTTACTCGATGAAGGTGCTGCTCGAGAATTTGCTCCGCTTCGAGGACGGAGTCACCGTCACCGTCGCCGACATCCAGGCGCTGGTCGACTGGCAGGTCACCCGCGCCTCCGACCGCGAGATCCAGTATCGCCCGGCGCGAGTCCTGATGCAGGATTTCACCGGCGTTCCCGCCGTCGTCGATCTCGCCGCGATGCGCGATGCGATGGCGAAGCTCGGCGGCGACCCGCGGAAGATCAACCCGCTCGTCCCGGTCCACCTCGTCATCGATCACAGCGTCATGGTCGACGAGTTCGGAACGCCCAAAGCGTTCGAGGCCAATGTCGCTCTCGAATATGAGCGCAACATGGAGCGCTACCAGTTTTTGAAATGGGGCGCCTCGGCGTTCGACAATTTCCAGGTCGTCCCGCCCGGCACCGGCATCTGCCACCAGGTCAATCTCGAATATATCGCCAGAGGGATCTGGTCCTCGCCCGAGGTCGGCGGCGGCGGCGACCGCCGCGCCGACGACCGGCGCCAGCTCGACCTCTCCGTCGAGGAGGACCGCCGCGAGGCCGATCGGCGCAGCGGCGAGGACCGCCGCGGCGGCGCCCGCGCAGCCGCGGAAGTGGCCTATCCCGACACCCTCGTCGGCACCGATTCGCACACCACCATGGTCAACGGCCTCGGCGTGCTCGGCTGGGGAGTCGGCGGCATCGAGGCCGAGGCGGCGATGCTCGGCCAGCCGGTCTCGATGATCGTTCCCGAAGTGGTCGGCTTCCATCTCACCGGCGCTCTCAAGGAGGGGATCACCGCCACCGATCTCGTCCTCACCGTCACCCAGATGCTCCGCGCCAAGGGCGTTGTCGGCCGCTTCGTCGAATTCTTCGGCCCCGGAGTCTCGGCGCTCTCGGTCGCCGACCGGGCGACGATCGCCAACATGGCGCCCGAATATGGCGCGACCTGCGGCTTCTTCCCGATCGATGCCAAGACTCTCGATTACATGCGCCTCACCGGCCGCGAGGAGCAGGACATCGCTCTGACCGAGGCCTATTGCCGGGCCCAGGGGATGTGGTTCGAAGAGGGCGCCGACGATCCGGTGTTCACCGAGACCCTTCGCCTCGACATGGCGGGCGTCGAGCCGAGCCTCGCCGGCCCCAAGCGGCCGCAGGACAAGGTCCTGCTCTCCCAGGTCGACGAGGAGTTCCGGACCAATTTCACCAGCGAATACGGCCACCCGGAGGCCGAGCTGCCGGCGCGGTTCGACGTCGAGGCGCCCAATGCCGACGGGGTCAAGCACGATATCGGCCATGGCGACGTCGTCATCGCCGCGATCACGTCCTGCACCAACACCTCCAACCCCTCGGTGCTCGTCGCCGCCGGCCTCGTCGCCCGCAAGGCGCGCGCGCTCGGGCTCGATTCCAAGCCCTGGGTGAAGACCTCGCTCGCGCCCGGCTCCAAGGTCGTTACCGACTATCTCGACCGCGCCGGCCTTTCCGAGGATCTGAACGCGATCGGCTTCGATCTGGTCGGCTATGGCTGCACCACCTGCATCGGCAATTCGGGGCCGCTGCCCGAGGCGATCAGCGCCTCGATCCACCGCAACGACGTCGTCGCCGCCTCGGTCCTTTCCGGCAACCGCAATTTCGAGGGCCGGGTCTCGCCCGACGTTCGCGCCAATTATCTCGCCTCGCCGCCGCTCGTCGTCGCTTATGCGATCAAGGGCACGGTGATCGAGGACATGGTCGAAACGCCGATCGGCAAGAGCCGCAGCGGCGACGACGTGTTCCTCAAGGACATCTGGCCCTCGAACGAGGAGATAAGGGCGCTGATCGACCAGCACGTCGACGGCGACATGTTCCGCGCCCGCTATGGCGACGTCTACAAGGGCGACGAGCGCTGGCAGGGGATCGCGGTCGCCGGCGGCAAGACCTATGCCTGGCCGCCCGCCTCGACCTACATCGCCAACCCGCCTTATTTCGAAGGCATGTCGATGGTCCCGGTGCCGCCGTCGGACATCATCGGCGCGCGGCCGCTCGCCATTCTGGGCGATTCGATCACCACCGACCACATTTCCCCCGCCGGCGCCATCAAGCTCGACAGCCCTGGCCGGAAAATACCTTATAGATCATGGAGTTAGCCGCGCCGACTTCAACAGCTACGGCGCCCGCCGCGGCAATCACGAGGTCATGATGCGCGGCACTTTCGCCAACATCCGGATCAAGAACCGGCTCGTCCCGGGCATCGAGGGCGGCATCACCAGGCACATCCCGTCGGGCGAGGTGATGCCGATCTACGACGCCGCGATGCGCTACAAGGAGGAAGGGACTCCGCTCGTCGTCCTCGCCGGCAAGGAATATGGCACCGGCTCGTCGCGCGACTGGGCGGCCAAGGGCACCAACCTGCTCGGCGTGCGCGCCGTCATCGCCGAGACCTACGAGCGCATCCACCGCTCCAACCTGGTCGGCATGGGCGTCATCCCGCTCCAGTTCCTCGGCGAGGTCCCGGAGTTCGACGGCAGCGAGACCTTCACCATCACCGGCGTCGGCGATCTGAAGCCGCGCCAGGAGATCGGAGTCAAGGTGACCGGGGCGGACGGCATGAGCTCGACCTTCGCCGCCCGCGTCCGCATCGACACCGCCAACGAGCTCGAATATTTCAAGGCCGGCGGCATCCTCCATTACGTGCTTCGCCATCTGGCGCGCGGGGCGGCGGCCTGACCGCCTTCCTCGCCGAGCTCTCCGGCTGGAGCGGCGAACGCTGGCTGGTCGAGATCCTCGGCTGGTCGGGCGCGCTCCTGATCCTCGCTCGCCTATCTGCTGCTCTCGATCGGGCGGCTGAGCGGCCGGTCGGCGCTCTATCAGGCGATGAACGTGGTCGGCGCGGCCGGCTTCGCGGTCAACGGCTGGTGGCACGGCGCCCTCCCGTCGGCGAGCCTCAACCTGGTCTGGCTGATGATCGGCGCCTGGGCGCTCTGGCGCATCTGGAAGCGCGCGCCCGAAACCCCCTGACCCGTCATTCCAGCGAAAGCTGGAATCCATACTGACTCCGAATGGACCCCAGCCTACGCTGGGGTGACGTAAAGTGGGAAGAACATGACCCTGATCGATCTCAGCCATGTCATCGAGCACGGCATGATCACCTATGCGGGCCTGCCCGGGCCGCACATCTGCGACTTTTGGACTCGCGAAGGCTCGGCCGAACATTATGACGACGGCTCCAGCTTCCAGATCGGCCGGATCGACATGGTCGCCAATACCGGCACCTATCTCGACTCGCCCTTCCACCGCTATGCGGACGGCGCCGACCTCTCCGGATTGAGGCTGGAGCAGCTCGCGTCGCTTCCCGGCCTCATCGTCCGCGCCGACGCGCGGGCGCGTGGACGCCGATGCCTTCGAAAGCCTCGACGTCGCCGGCAAGGCGGTGCTGGTCCATACCGGCTGGGACCGGCACTGGCGAACCGACGGCTATGGCAAGGGCCATCCCTTCCTGACCGAAGCCGCCGCCCGCCTGCTCGCCGAACGCGGCGCCAGGCTGGTCGGCATCGACAGCTACAATATCGACGACACCGCCGTACGCGCCCGCCCGGTCCACACCCTATTGCTCGGCGCGAACGTCCCGATCTGCGAGCATATGACCAATCTCGCCGCCCTCCCGCCGAGCGGCTTCACCTTCACCGCAGTGCCGCCGAAGATCGCCGGCATGGGCACCTTCCCGGTCCGCGCTTTCGCGGAGATCGGCGGCTAGGCGTCTTACTTCCGGGCCTTGCGCGCGGCGTAGCGCGCGTCGCGCATCGCCTTGCGCTCTTCTTCGGTCGGGATCCGGCCGCCCTCATTCTCCTCGGCCCTGACCGCCGCCTCGTCCGCCCTCGCCGCCTTGTGCGCGGCGGCCTCGTCTTTGGCGGCCTGCCTGGCGGCGCGCTTCTCGGCCTGCGCCGGCTTCGCGGGCGAGCAGCGGCCTCGCGGCGGGCGGCGAGCGTCGCTTCGTCCACGGCCGGCCTCGCCTTGAGCCGGTCCAGCGCCTTCTGCTTGGCTTCGGCCGCGCGCTCCACCCGGTCCTGATAGGACGGTCCCTGATACGCCTTCATGATCCGTCGCTCCTTCGGCGATGCGAATGGGCGTCGCCGGCGAAAGGTTGCAAGCAGCGTTCACGGCCGCGTCAGTTTCGCTGCCGTACCGATCTCCTTCCTTCAGAGGAGATGTGCCATGTTGCGTTCCTGTCTCGCGTTCGTCCTCGCCTGTGCCGCCACGCCGCTCGCCGCCGCGCCCCCGCCGCTCAACCCGCAGATCGATTATGACGGCTATCGCGCGTTGATCGAGGAGGTTCAGCCCTATCGGCGGGCGCGGCTGATCGATTGGGACGCGTTCGCCGCCGCCGCCGCCGAGCCGGGCGTGCTGATCCTCGACGCGCGCTCGGCCGAGCAGTTCGCCGCCGGCCATATCAGGGGCGCCGTCAACGTGCCGCTGCCCGAGTTCAGCGACGAGCGTCTCGCCGAAGTGATCGGCCGGGCGGATCGCCCGATCCTGATCTACTGCAACAACAATTTCCGCAACGATCGCCCGCCGGTGATGCTGAAAACCGGGCGGCTCGCGCTCAACCTTTCGACCTTCACGCACCTCTACGGCTACGGCTACCGCAACGTGCGCGAACTGAACGACGTGATGGACTTGGACGATCCCCGGGTGCGCTGGGTCAGGAGCGAATCGCCGCGGCCAGCCAGTCGGGGATGATCGCACCGTCGAGATCGTCGATGCGGCGATGCTCGACGGCGAGGCCGAGCGCGGGATAGTGGATTCGCGTCCGCGGCCCCGGCGCGTCGGCGGGTACGACGACGAGGCGGCGGTTGACCTTGTTGCCGCCAGTTCATCCGCGCGGTATTCTCCTGGCCGACATAGCAGCCCTTGTCGAAGGCTGACGCCGTTCAGCTCGGCGGCATTGCATTCGAGCCAGAAGGTCTTGTCCGAGCCGAGCTCGGCCAAGCCTTCGGTGACGCCGAGCGCGAGGCGGTGCGCGAGCCAGCCCTCGCCGCCGGCGCCGTTTTCCGGGGCCAGCCAGCGGCGGCCGAGCGCCGGGCAGGCGCGGATCGGGGGTGCCCTCGCTTCCGTCCGGTGCCCAGTGGACGCAAAGCGCTTCTTCGCGCGCGATCCGGATCGGCCGCCGCAGCCGATAGAGCGTCAGGCGCCGCGCCAGATCGCCGGCCGCCTGCGCGCTCGCAATCGACCAGCACGTCCTCGCCGTCCGCCCAGAGGATGAAAGTCGAACAGGGCCTTGCCCTGCGCGGTCAGCAGCCCGGCCCAGAGCGGCGTGCCGGCCGCGAGCGTCGCCATATCGTTGGTGACCAGCCCCTGCAGGAAGCCGCGCACATCCTCGCCCGACAGGCGGATGAGCGCGCGATCGACGAGGGTGGTCCCGGCCATGCTCACCAGTTAGGGAGAGAGCGTGACCGATCCAACCCGTCTCGTCATCCGCCGCCCCGACGACTGGCACGTCCATCTGCGCGACGGCGACATGCTCGAAGCGGTCGCCGGCTATCACGGCGCGCCAGTTCGCGCGCGCGATCGTGATGCCGAATCTCGTTCCCGCCGGTGACCGGCGTCGCCGCGGCGGAAGCCTATCGGACGCGCATCCTGGCCGCCCTTGCCGGAGGGAGCGATTTCACGCCGCTGATGACCTGCTACCTCACCGACCATGCCGATCGCGGCGGAGATCGTGCGCGGCTTCGAGATGGGCGTGTGGGCGGCCGCCAAGCTCTATCCGGCCCACGCGACCACCAACGCGGCGCACGGCGTGACCGACGTCGCGACCCTCCGCCCGGCGCTGGAGGCGATGGAGCGGATCGGCATGCCCTTGCTCGTCCATGGCGAGGTCACCGACCCGGACGTCGACATCTTCGACCGCGAGGCGGTGTTCATCGAGCGCGTCCTTGCTCGGGCTCGTCCGCGACTTCCCGGCGCTGAAGATCGTCTTCGAGCATATCACCACCGCCGAGGCGGTCGCCTTCGTCGAGGGCGCGGGGCCGAACGTCGCCGCGACGGTCACGCCGCACCATCTCGTCATCAACCGCAACGCGATCTTCGACGGCGGCCTCCGCCCGCACGCTTATTGCCTGCCGGTGGCCAAGCGCGAGCGCCACCGGCTGGCGGTCCGCCGCGCCGCGACCTCGGGCTCGGCCAAATTCTTCCTCGGCACCGACAGCGCCCCGCACGCGGTCGGGAAGAAGGAGGCGGCCTGCGGCTGCGCCGGCATCTTCAACGCGCCCTTCGCGCTCGAAACCTATGCCATGGTGTTCGAGGAGGAGGGCGCGCTCGACCGGCTTCGAGGCCTTCGCGTCCGAGAACGGCCCGAATTTCTACGGCCTGCCGCTCAACGAGGGTCAGGTGGTGCTGGAGCGTGCGCCGGTCGCCGTGCCGGAGACGGTGCCTGCGGCCGGCAGCCGGATCGTGCCCTTCCTCGCCGGCGAAACGCTGCCCTGGCGGCTCGTCCCGTGACCGTCATGCTGAACTCGATTCAGCATCCATGAACACCCGCCTCGCCAGGCTTGGCTAATCCATGTTCCTGGGTCCCGGATCAAGTCCGGGATGACGACCTTTAAAAGGGCAGCCAGCGATTGCGCTCGGAAAAGCGCATATAGCCGGCATTGACGCCGAGCCGCATGCCGACGCCGAGCCGGATCGGGATCAGCACGACGTCGCCGCGGCGCATATATTGAGCGCTGAAGCCGCCGACGAAATAGGCGTGGCCCTCGCCGGCCGGATAGCGGCGGAACAGATCCTGGCTGTCGTGGAGGTTGTAGACGAGGACGAACACCTTGTTGGCGTCGGCGCCGACGTCGAAGCCGAGCGACGGCCCGGTCCAGTAGACGGTGCGTTCGCCCTCGACCTGGTGGCGCATCACGCCCGAGCCGTAGCGGACGCCGAACACGAAGGCGCCGCCCGCTTCGGAGCCGGCGATATAGGCGACCGGCTCGCCCTGGTCGCGCAGGATGTTCTCGAGCAGGCCGGCAAGGCCCTGGGCGCCGCGGCCGAACACGCCCTCGGCGGCGTTGAACACGTCCTCGCGCGGGACGGTGCTGCCTTGCTCGGTCGCGGTCGTCGCCATCGACTCGTCGGGCGTCGGCGGCGGCCGGACCGGTATCGGCGGGGCTGGGGCGGCGTCGAGCGACGGCTCCTGCTGCTGCTCGACCGGGGTCCATTCGTCGGCCGGCGCCGCGGTTTCGGGCGCGGCCTCGGGCGTCGCCTCCGGCACGTTCTGCCAGGCGTCGGCCTGGTTCGGATCGACCGTCTGGACTCTGCGCCAGCGCCGGTCCGGCGGCCGCGAACAGGGCCGCGGCGGCGGCGATTTTCACGAATGATTTCAGCATGGCAATTCCCCCACACGCTCCTGCGCATAAGATTAGCGCCCGCAAAGCTTTCGCGTCCATGAATCGGCGGCGAGCCGAGTCGATATCGCGGCCAAGCGAGTCCGAACGCCCTATAGGGCCGCTGGCGGCGCGGTTGGACGTAGGGATTCTACGCGTCCGGCGATCGCCGGGCCGACGCAAGGCCCCGGTTGAACCTTTGAAAACGCGCCTCTATAGGCGTCCAGCCTTCCCGGAGACGTGGGTGAGTGGCTGAAACCAGCGGTTTGCTAAACCGCCGTAGGGGGATTACTCCTACCGAGGGTTCGAATCCCTCCGTCTCCGCCACTCCTTGATTTTTGAAAGCCCCGCCCGCAGGGGCTAGGCCATGCTCAGCCTCCCCTTCATCCGCGACAATCCCGACGCCGTCCGCAAGGCGATCGCCGACAAGAATGTCGCGCTCGATCTCGACGCCCTGCTCGCGCTCGACGGCGAGGTGCGCGCGCTGAAGACGCGGGTCGACGAGCTTCGCGCGGCCGAGCGCAACGCGATCAGCGACGGCTTCAAGAGCGCGGCGCCGGAGGAGCGGCCGGCGCTGGGCGCCAAGGCCAAGGCGATCGGCGCGGAGATTGCGGAGGTCGAGGCGCGCTCGGCGAGAAGCAGGCGGCGCTCGACGCCCTGCTGCTGCGCGTGCCCAACATCCCCTGGGAGGGCGCGCCGGTCGGGCCGGACGAGAGCTTCAACATCGTCGTCCGCCGGGAAGGGACGATCCCCGATCTTCGATTTCGAGCCGCTCGACCATGTCGCTCTGATCGAGAAGAACGACTGGGCCGATCTGGCGCGGATCACCCAGGTGGCGGGGTCGCGCACCTATTGCCTCAAGGGGCGGCTCGCCCTGCTCGAACAGGCGCTGATGCTCTGGGCGCAGCAGCGGCTCGCCGCCGACGGCTTCACCCTGATGACCGTGCCGGCGCTGGCCCGGCCGCAGGCCTTCGTCGCCACCGGCCATTTCCCGGGCCACGAGGAAGAGGCCTATCACATCCCCGCCGACGATCTCTATCTCGCCGGCACCGGCGAGATCGCGCTGACCAGCCTGCATCGCGGCGAGATCATCGAGGCCGACAAGCTGCCGATCCTCTATGCCGGCTATTCGCCCTGCTTCCGCCGCGAGGCGGGGAGCGCCGGGCGCGACGTGCGCGGCCTGCTGCGCGTCCACCAATTCTACAAGCTCGAACAATATGTGATCTGCCGCGACGACGACGGAGGAGAGCGCGCGCTGGCACCAGCGCCTGCTCGCCAATGCCGAAGGCGATGCTGCAGGCGCTCGAAATCCCCTATCAGGTGATCGAGACCTCGACCGGCGACATGGGCAACGGCAAGTTCGGATGAACGACATCGAAGCCTGGGTGCCGTCCCTGGGCAAATATCGCGAGACCCACAGCTGCTCGACCCTGCACGACTGGCAGGCGCGCCGCGCCAACCTGCGCTGGCGCGACGAGGAGCGCAAGGTGCGCTTCGTCCACACGCTCAACAACACCGCGCTGGCGTCGCCCGCGCATCCTCGTGCCGCTGCTCGAGAACCACCAGACCGGCCGACGGCCGGGTGAGGCTGCCGGAGCCGCTGCGGGAGCTGATGGGTGGCGACTATCTCTGACGAGGCCAAGCCGCGGCTCGGCCTGTTCCTGCGGGAAGGGCCGGCGCTTGTGGCGCGCTTCTACCGAGCCTTCGGCAGGCTCGGCGAGCGCGGCCCGGCGGACGGGCCGAAGCTGATGGTCATCCCCGGCTTCGTCGCCAACGACCGCACCACGCTCGGCCTGCAGCGCGCGCTCGCCGCGGCCGGCTATCGCGTCACCGGCTGGGGCCTGGGCCTCAACAAGGGCGTCAAGCGCGGACACGCTCGACCGGCTCGCCGAGCGGATCGAGGCTTCGGCGGCGGGCGGCAAGGTCATCCTGGTCGGCTGGAGCCTCGGCGGCGTCTTCGCCCGCGAAGTCGCCAAGGTGCGGCCCGATCTCGTCGCGAAGGTGATCACCCTGGGCTCGCCTTTCTCCGGCGACCCGCGCGCCAACAATGTCTGGCGGCTCTACGAATGGGTCGCCGGCCATCCGGTCGACGAGCCGCCGATCGAGACCGATGCTCGCGGAAAAGCCGCCGGTGCCGACGCTCGCCTCTGGTCGCGCCGGACGGCATCGTCTCGGTCGCCTGCGCGCGCGGCGAGCCGCGGCGAGAGCGACCGGCAGGTCGAGCTCGACTGCAGCCATATGGGCTTCGCGGTCAGCGGCCGCGCCTATCCCGAAGATCGTCGAGGCGATCACGAGCTTCTAAATCCTCCCCTCGATTTCGAGGGGAGGGGGACCGCGCGAAGTGCGGTGGAGGGGCCTCTTGCAGCTGAAGAAGCCCCTCCACCATGCTTCGCATGGTCCCCCTCCCCTGCAAAATGCAGGGGAGGATTTATGTCAGGAACGGCGCCGCCACTTCGGGCGGGACGCGCAGCGGCCGGCCGCTCGCCTTGTCGATGATCGCCCAGGTGGTGCGGGCGCGCACCCGCGGCTTGCCGTCGTCGCCGACGAACTCGACATGGCGGTCGAAGCGCGCGCCCTTGGGCGCCTCGCCGACCCAGGTCCGCCCGGTCACCGTCTCGCCGGGGCCGACGGCGCGCAGATAGTCGATCTCGTGCCGGATCACGACCCAGACATAGGCGTCGACATGGGCGGCCGGCGCGACCGCGTGCCAGTGCGCGGTCGCCATGTCCTGGATCCAGCGCACCCAGGCGGCATTGTTGACGTGGCCGAGCTCGTCAATGTCCTCGCGGCCGCGCGGTGATCCTCTTCTCGAACGGCGTCACTCGGCGCCCATCTGGGTCAGGATGAAGGCATAGGCCTCGGCCACCTCCCGCAGCCGCGTCCAGCGGCCCGACTGGCCGCCATGGCCGGCGCCCATGTTGATCTTGAGCAGCTGGAGATTGTCGTCGGTCCGCATCGCGCGCAGCCGCGCCGTCCATTTGGCCGGCTCCCAATAGGTGACGCGCGGATCGTTGAGGCCGCCGGTGATCAGCATCGGCGGATAGGCCTGGGCGCGGACATTGTCGTAGGGGCTGTAGCTCTGCAGATAGCGGAACACGGCCGCGTCGGTGATCGGATTGCCCCATTCGTTCCATTCGCCCGGGGTCAGCGGCAGGCTCTCGTCGAGCATGGTGTTGAGCACGTCGACGAACGGCACGTCGGCGACCACCGCGCCCCACAGCTCGGGATCGGAATTGACCACCGCGCCCATCAGCTCGCCGCCGGCCGAGCCGCCCTGGATCGCGATATTGCCGGCGCGCGTGTAATTCCTGCGCGATCAGGCCGCGGGCGGCGTCGACGAAATCGTTGAACGTGTTGGTCCGCTCGGTCGAGCTTGCCGTCGAGATACCATTGATAGCCCAGCTCGTCGCCGCCGCGGATATGGGCGATGGCGAAGGCATAGCCGCGGTCGAGCAGGCGAGATGCGGTTGGTGTTGAAGCCGGGCGGCGTCGCGATAGCCGTAGGCGCCGTAGGCATAGAGGAAGAGCCGGCCCTGGCCGTTGCGCTCGAAGCCGCGCCGGTAGACGATCGAGACCGGGATCTGCCGGCCGTCGCGCGCGGGCACCATGATCCGCTCGGTGACGTATTGGCTGGGATCGTAGCCCGACGGGATGCGCTGGACCTTGAGCGTCTCGAGCCGGTTGTCGGCCGGGATGATAATCGTAGACGGTCGGCGGCGTGACCATCGAGCTGTAGGTGAGGCGATAGGCGGCGGGCGCATATTCGGGATTGTTGCCGAGGCGACGGTGTAGCTCGCCTCGGTGAAGGGGATGCGCCGCTCGCTGCCGTCATAGGAGCGCAGCCGGATCTGGTCGAGGCCGTTCGACCCGCTCGGTGATGGCGAGATGGTCGCGAAAGGCGGTGATGCCGCGCAGATAGACCTCGTCCGAGCCCGCGATCACCGTCCGCCAGTCGCCCGGGCGCGCGGGCGACGGCCTCGGCGAGGCGGAAATTGACGTGGTCGTCATTGGTCAGGATCCACAGCTTGCCGTGGCTGGAATCGACCGAATATTGGATGTTCGGCCGGCGCGCGCGCGATCAGGATCGGCGGCGCCTCGACATTGTCGGCGGGGACGAAGCGGATCTCGTTCGAGCTGTTCTCGCCGGTCTGTGATCAGGATGTAGCGGCGGTCCTGGGTGCGGCCGACGCCGACCGTGAAGGCGACATTCTCGGTCTCCTCGTAGAGCGTGCGGTCGTTCGCGACCGGCTCGCCGAGCCGGTGCAGCCGGGCGCGGTAGCTGCGCCAATTGCTCGTTGACCTCGGTGAAGACGATGGCGCGGCTGTCGGCGGTCCAGACCGGCTGGCCGATGCCGACCTCGGTGACCGTCTCGACGTCGCGGCCGGTGGCGATCTCGCGGATGCGCAAGCTGGAAGCGCTCCGAGCCGTCATCGTCGATCAGCATCGCGGCGTAGCGGCCGTCCGGGCTGACCTCCATCGCGCCGAGCCGGAAATATTGCTTGCCCGCGGCCTCGGCCGGCTCGTCGAAGATCGATCTGCTGCGGCGCCGCCGGCGGCGGGGCGGCGATACCAGGTGCGATATTGCGCGCCGGGCTGGAACGCCCACCAGTAGAGCCAGTCGCCGTCGCGGACCGGGACCGAGCTGTCGTCCTCCGGGATCCGGCCGCGCATCTCCTGGAACAGGGTCTCGATCAGCGGCCGGTGCGGCGCCATCGCCGCCTCGAAATAGGCGTTCTCGGCGCGCAGATAGGAGAGCACGTCCGCGTCGTCGACGGTCGGATAGCTCTGGTCCTTGAGCCAGTGATAGGGGTCCTCGACGGTGATGCCGTGGCGCTCGAAGCTGATGGGGGCGCTGCTCGGCGACCGGCGGCGGCGGAAGCGGGTTCGTCTTGGTCATAGTTTCCCCTTGGCGCTTGGCTTTGCGCGGCGAGCGGCGCGGCGATCAACAACAGGCGCGGCGATATGGCGCATCTGTGTTTCCCTCTCGCGCCGCGAAAGCAGGAACGCGACGAGGCGTCCAGAGGCAATCGCTCCGGGCCTGGCGCGCACGCAGCGGTGGGGAGGGCATCGCGGCCGCGCTGGAGCTGTGAAGCTGGTAATATCATACTTGGTGTGATATAAGAAAGATTGAGGGGGCGACGGGTGCGGATATTCAAGAACCGCTGGTTCGAGAAGTTCGCGCGTAAGCAAGACATCGGTGACGATGTCTTGCGCGAAGCGGTCGGGCGTGTGGAGCGGGGCTTGATCGATGCCGATCTTGGCGGCGGCGTGATCAAGCAGCGTGTCGCGCGTCAAGGCGAAGGGCGCTCGGGCGGCTACCGAACGATCATTTTCTTCCGGGCGGGTGATCGAGCGATCTTCGTGTTCGGTTTCGTCAAGAGCGCACAAGCGAGCCTGACGCCGGGCGATTTGGTGAACTTTCGCAAGATCGCCAAGCCGATGTTGGCGCTAAGAGATGCGGAGTTGGATGAGAAGGTAGCGTCGGGAAGTCTGACTGAGGTGGATGATGACAAGAATTTATAGAAGCGAGGCGTCTGCATCGATTCATGAGATGGCCGAAGACCTCCATCGGTCCGGCCATATCGACAAGCGCACGATGCGCGAGTTCGATGAGGCCTGCCTCGCCCCCGCCGAGCCGCTCGCGCCCGAGGAGATCCGCGCGATCCGCGAGCGCGAGCACGTCTCGCAGCCGGTCTTCGCCCGCTACCTGAACGTCTCGAAGAATTTGGTCTCCGATTGGGAGCGCGGCACCAAGCGCCCCGGCGGCCCCGCTTTGCGCCTGCTCAGCATCGTCTCGCTCGCAAGCGCCATAGAGACATCGCCTATAGTCTCGGCGGGATCTATTCGAAGTGCTGTCATATCGTAATTTCGCATTGGCCCTATCAGCACTTTTGCGTCATTCCACTCCCATCCCAGCGTCATGCGCTGAACGACACTGGCGAGTTAGGCCTGGTGCCATGACGAGTAAGGATCGCGTTGATTTCGACTCCCCGAGACCGAGCTTGTTCCGTCTTCGCGGCGCGGCAACCGCAGCCGCAGACTGGAGCAGCCGCAGACCGGTCGCCGCAGCTACAGTCGTCGTTAGCGACCAAGCGGCGACGCTTGAGCGTCACCCGCATCGGATTCGCAACGGCCTAGTCCCCACCAGGGTGGCGCTTCCCGCTGTTCTGGGCGGCGAAGCTGCTGTCGCGGCAGAATTGATACATCGTCCCGGCTAGTGACGATCAGCGATCACGGCTAATGAGAGCCACCTTCGTCCGCCGTCATACTTCGGACGACAGTTAGCCATCATCGACGCGAAGCCTCGCATGCCGAGCTTAACGCCGCCGACCATCTCTGCATTTTCCTACACGCTCGCATCCATGCATAATCGGCTGCATCGCTACGATGTCCGATTCGCGTCCGCATCCGATCCTTCCGAAGGCGATTGTCGGCGCTGTCCTTCGCTGGCTGAAGCGCTCGACCGCATCCGTCGTTCGAACCGCCAATATGCCGTCCGCGAACAGTCGGATTTTCTCTCCATCGAAGCGAACTTCCGAGCCTATCTGGCTCGATATTCGCCGCGACGTCACGGGCTTGGCGCCGCCTGCGTCGAAGCCTAGAGGAAAACCATGTCCACCTATGAAGCCCGCCTCGCCGCGCTGCGCGAGCAATTGAAGGCCGACCGGCTCGACGGCTTCGTCGTGCCGCTGACCGACGAGCATATGAGCGAATATGTCGGCAGCTACGCCCAGCGGCTCGCCTGGCTGACCGGCTTCCAGGGCTCGGCGGGCTCGGCGGTGGTGCTGCCGCGAGGAAGCGGCGATCTTCGTCGACGGCCGCTACACGCTGCAGGTCCGCGACCAGGTCGACGGCAAGCACTGGAGCTACCAGTCGGTGCCCGAGACCAGCATCGCCGACTGGCTCAAGGTCCATGCGCCCGACGGCGGCCGGATCGGCTACGATCCCTGGCTGCACACCAAGGACTGGGTGACCAAGGCGCGCGAGGCGCTGGCCGACAAGGGCGCCGAGCTGGTCGCCGTCCGCCGCAATCCGATCGACGCGGTCTGGGCCGACCAGCCCGAGCCGTCGCGGGCGCGGCTGATCGTCCATCCCGACGCACTATGCCGGCAAGTCCTCGGCCGCCAAGCGCCAGGAGATGGCCGACTGGCTGAAGGAGCAGAAGGCCGACGCGGCGGTGCTCGCCGCGCTCGATTCGATCGCCTGGACCTTCAACGTGCGCGGCAAGGACGTCGAGCATACGCCGGTCGCCCTGTCCTTCGCGCTCGTCCATGACGACGGCACCGCCGATCTGTTCGTCGCCTCGGAGAAGATCGGCGACGACGTCCGCCAGCATCTCGGCAACGGCGTCCGCGTCCACGAGCGCGACGACTTCGAGCCGGCGCTCGGCCGCGCTCGCCGGCAAGACGGTCGCGGTCGATCCGGAGCGCTCGGTCGCCGCGATCTTCGAGGCGCTGGAGAAGGCCGGCGCCAAGATCGATCGCGAAGCGCGACCCCTCGATCCTGCCCAAGGCGATCAAGAACGAGGTCGAGATTTCCGGCCACCGCGCCGCCCAGGCGCGCGACGGCGCGGCGCTTGTCGCGCTTCCTCCACTGGCTCTCGGTCGAGGCGCCCAAGGGCGGCGTCGACGAGCTCTCGGCGGCGGCCGAAGCTGCAGGCCTTCCGCCAGGCACGGCGGCGACCTGCGCGATCTGAGCTTCGACACCATCTCCGGCGCCGGCCCGAACGGCGCGATCGTCCATTACCGGGTCAGCGAGGAGACCAACCGGCCGCTCGAGATGGATTCGATCTACCTGGTCGATTCGCGGCGGCCAATATCCGGACGGCACCACCGACGTCACCCGCACCGTCGTCGATCGGCACGCCGACGCGCCGAGATGAGGACCGCTTCACCCGCGTCCTCAAGGGCCATATCGCGCGTCGCCCGCGCGCGCTTCCCGGAAGGGCACGCGCGGCTGCCAGCTCGACAGCTTCGCCCGCCAGTATCCTGTGGCAGGCCGGGCTCGATTACGCCCACGGCACCGGCCACGGCGTCGGCAGCTTCCTCTCGGTCCACGAAGGGCCGCAGCGCATCTCGCCGGTCGGCAGCGCCCAGGCGGGCGGCGACGAGCCGCTCAAGGCCGGCATGATCCTCTCCAACGAGCCCGGCTATTACAAGACCGGCGAATATGGCATCCGCGTCGAGAATCTGGTGCTGGTCGTGCCGGTCGAGGTCGAGGGCGCCGAGAAGAAGCTGCTCGGCTTCGAGACGCTCACCTTCGCGCCGATCGACCGCAACCTGATCGAGATCGGCGATGCTGTCGCCGGACGGAGCGGCGCTGGGTCGACGATTATCATGCCGACGTGCTGGCGGATCGTCGGCCCGCAGCTCGACGGCGACGCGAAGGCCTGGCTCGAGGCGGCCTGCGCGCCGCTCTAGACTGCCGTCAGCGTCGGCTTCGGCGATCGGCGGCGTCGCTCGCGCGCCTCGCGCGCCTGCGCCTTGCGGCGCTTCAGATTCTCGCGGAGCGCGGCGGCGAGCCGCTTCGCGCTGTTCCTCGTCCTTCCTGGCCATGGTGCCCGCCTTGACACATCGCGGAGGCGAGCGGCCATAGCGCCGCCTTCCCGAAAAGCGATAGGCTGCCGTAGCTCAGTGGTAGAGCGCATCCTTGGTAAGGCTGAGGTCGTGAGTTCAATCCTCACCGGCAGCACCATCGCTTTTTCATTACGGGTCCTCTGTGAGTCCATGCGCCGAAGCGGATTCTGACCGCCCCCCGCCCGCCCACTCCTCAGCCCAGCCCCATACAGGATGTCTGATCGGCTTGGCGCTCGTCCGACTCCCCGTTTATAGGAATGCGCCACGCACGTCGCCAGGCGGTGACATTCCGCCATTTGAGAAATATGCCCCTAGGGTGAGCTTCACAGAAAAATTGCTCGGCCGTCGCCCGGCCGTTGACGCCACGGCATCCGTCATCGACGTCACCTCATGGGCCCGGGACGAAGATTTCCCAGTGTTCCCCGTTGGCTCAAAGCCGAAACGGCGGCTTACTTCGCCAGATGAGGCCGTGTGGCCCCTGCTCCCGGGCCACAGCTATTTGTTCAAGACGGCAACCGACTGGAGAGTTCAACAGGTCTGGTCAGAGTATGTCGCCTATCGGTTTGGAGCCATGCTAGGCCTTCCCGTCCCGCCGAGCTTCCTTGCCGTCGATGAGGACGAAGGCGAGTTCGGTATCCTCGTCGAATTTTTCTATGGCTATCCGGGGGCTCCAAGCGCTGTGTTGCTGTCCGGCGCCGATATCCTGCAGCGCCTCGGACGTAATCCGGGAGGTGATCGACCCCACGGCGTAGCGACGAACATAGCGGTCTGCCGGCGCTTCGGTCTTGCGGAAGCGGAGTTCTGGTGGACCAGGCTTGTCACCTTTGATGCGTTGATTGGAAATACCGATCGCCACACCGAAAACTGGGGCTATCTCGTGCCCGGCCCGGACGGGGAGCGAATTGCCATGGCCCCGATCTTCGATAATGGAACCAGCCTCGGCTATACCGTTCTGGACCAGAAACTAGATGCGGCCCTTGCGGAACAACAAGTGAACAAGTATATTGCGGGCGGACGGCACCACCTAGGATGGGACGGCAACGACGACGCGAGGGTTCCGCACATCGAGTTGGTCGGACGAATGATCGATGCTTTCGCTGAGAGCGAGGATGTCGTCAGGAGCTTGATCAGTTACGATCCGGAGGAATTAACGAAGGTTTTGAAGTCGTGCGTCGCTGTCGATAGCCGAGTCCCGTTCGTCGAACAGCGGGCACAACTCGTTGGCGTTCTTATTGAACAGAGGCGAAGGCAGATCGGTAAATTCGTTGGAGAGTGACGTGGAACATTGGGTGAGAGAAGTCTGTGAGCCTGATGCACTCTACCTCGCGTGGCAAGCACCGGACCCTAGCGTCCGCTATCGTTGGGCAGTGGGCACGCTTAGCCAGTCCGATGGACTGATGCTGCGCTATTTTCGCCCTGGCCCGGAGTTCGAGCAATACAATGACGGCCGGAGCTACGAGGAAGTCACGAAGCTCGGGTTTCGTGGATATCCCGCATTCAGTCTTCAGCATGCCGAGCATAAAGATGGAGTCGAGGCTGCACTACTGCGTCGGTTGCCTCCGCGGTCGCGTTCCGATTTCGTGGAATATGCGAAGCTTTACCGGCTTCCTCCGGACCTCCGCTTGTCGAACTTGGCGCTTTTGGGCCGATCGGAAGCCAAGCTGCCGAGCGACGGCTTTTCATTGGTCGATCCGCTGAATGCGGCAGCTCCCGCGTGCGACTTGGTTTTGGAGCTTGCAGGATACCGATACTATTCAGACCGTCTAAACAAACCCTTGGAAACTGGAGAGCAGGTGGAGCTGTTTGCCGACAATGAAAACCGATATGATGCCAATGCAGTTGCCGTTCGGGGGGGGGGGCAAATCATCGGATATGTAAATCGGCTGCAGGCGAAGACCTTCCGAACTTGGATCGGAAGCCGGCGGGTAGATGCCTGGATCGAACGTCTCAACGGCGTTGCGGACCGACCTCGGGCGTTCATGTTTGTCGAGGTGCGTCCTCGATATCTGAGCGAAGCTGCGTGAGGAACACCATCGCCCCAGCAGGCTAGACCGCCAAATCCTCGTTCGCCCTGAGCCTGGCCATCACGTTGACCCGGACCTGCTGCGCGGCCTTGGTGGCGAACAAAGCGGCGAGCTCCCGGTGGCGTTCGCGGGCTTCGTCGGTCACCGCGTGACCGCGCCCTGCGCTGCTCCTCCGCGGCGCGCCGCGAATAATAGCGGAAATCCGATTCCATGTGTCGTCGCCTCCCCTCCGACTCGGGCTGCTTAACACAGGATAAGCGAAGAATCCGAATCGGACCGAACGGCCGGAAAACGCTCCGTTTCCCGGCGCTAGCGGGGGCGCGACCTGCTCACGATCATGTCGAGCACGGCGGGGTGGAGCGGCCGCTCGAACGCGCAGCCGATGAATGTCCCTTTGGCCCAGACACCGTGGCCTGGTAGGGCTTCGAGCCCCGGCAGGCGCAGCCAGACGTCGGTGCCCTGGGCGAGGTCGAGATGGGTCGAGGCGCGAAAGCCGTCGGTCGAAAGATCGATGATCTGGATCGAGACGCCGGTGCCGCCGCGCTGGCGCAGGCCGGCGCCGAGCTCGATCGGCGACCCGCTCCGCCTTGCGGCCCTTGCGCTCCGGCTCGGCGCGCGTCGTCGGTCGTCAGCTCGCCGGTGAGGAAGGGCGTTCCGAAGTCGGACGGGAAAGGACCAGGATCCGGCGAAATGTGTCCATGGCGCGGCCCCTACCGTCGCTCTCGGGCAGGTTGAGGCCGACCGCGACGCTCCAGGCCTTGGCGATCTTGCGGTCGTCGCGCCGACAGGCCGGCGCCGAGGCCCGAGCCGGCGGATAGCGCTCGGCCGGCGGGCGGCGGCCGGCCGGCTTGCCGATGTGGACGAGCACCTCCTGCTCGTCGATCATGTGGTCGAATTCGAGCCCGACCCGGTCGCCGGCGGCCCAGGCGACGCGCGCCGGAACGACGGTCGCGCCGCGCACGAACACGACCTCGCTGCCGACCGGCGGCACCTGCAGGCACTCGACCAGCGCGCCCTTGCGCGAGAGATCGCGCAGGCGCGCGTCGACCTCGCCGAACGACGTCTGCAGCTTGGCCGCGAGCAGCACGCGCGCGCGCTTGGCCGAGCGCTTGCCGCCGGCCGACGCTGTTCGCGAAATTCTCTACGCCCATTCTCTCTTTCCCCGGCTGTCCGCGAGGCGCGCTTAGCCGAGGGGGCTAAATTGTGGTAAACGCCGCGGCCGAAATTCGTACCGGGCCGAAGCGGCTTGCCGATCGCCGTTGACGGCGCCGCGGCGCGCCTTTCATGGCCCTTGCATGCGCTTCTTCTCCGACAATGCGGCGGCGGCCTGCCCGGAGGTGCTGGCCGCGATCGCCGAGGCCAACCGGATCGACACCGCCTATGACGGCGACGCCTGGAGCAAGCGGCTCGACGCGGCCTTTTCGGCGCTGTTCGAGCGCGAGGTCGAGGCGCTCTGGGTCGCGACCGGCACCGCGGCCAACAGCCTCGCGCTCGCCGCGCTCTGCCCGCCGCACGGCAGCGATCGTCTGCCACCGCGACGCCCATATCCAGAACGACGAATGCGGCGCGCCGGAATTCTACACCGGCGGCGCCAAACTGCTGCTCGGCGAGGGCGAGGGCGCGAAGCTGACGCCCGACGACGGTGGCCGGCGCTGCTCGCCGACGGTCCGCGACGACGTCCACCAGGTCCAGCCGGCGGCGCTCTCGATCACCAACGCCACCGAATATGGCTGCGTCTACACGCCCGGCGAGACCGCGGCGCTCGGCGCGCTCTGCAAGGCGCGCGGCCTCGGCTTCCACGTCGACGGCGCCCGCTTCGCCAATGCGGTGGCGCAGCCTCGGCTGCGCGCCGGCCGACCTGAGCTGGCGGGCGGGCGTCGACGCGCTCTCCTTCGGCTTCGTCAAGAATGGCGGGCTTTCGGCCGAAGCGCTGATCCTCTTCGATCCCGCGCTGGCCGCGGCGACCCATTACCGCCGCAAGCGCGCCGGCCATCTCCTCTCCAAGGGCCGCTATCTCGCCGCGCAGATCCTGGCGATGCTCGAGGACGATGTCTGGCTGCGCAACGCCCGCGCCGCCAACGCGGCGGCGGCGCGGCTCGCCGCGGCGGCGGGCGCCGACCGGCTGGTCCTCCCGGTCGAGGCCAATGAGGTGTTCGTCCGGGTCACGCGCGGACGAGGCGGCGGCGCTGCGCGCGCAGGGCTTCGATTTCTACGACTGGGGGCCGGGCGAGGCGCGGCTGGTGACGAGCTGGGACAGCGACCCGGCCCATGTCGACGCGCTCGCCGCGGCGATCCGCGCGCTGTGAGCGAGCGTCGCCGGCGCAGGCCGGCAGCTTCCGCGACCCGAAGAGTCCTCCTCCCCTTCCTCCTGATCACCCTGATCTGGAGCTCGACCTGGATCGTGATCAAGGATCAGCTCGGCGCCGTGCCGCCGGTCTGGTCGGTCAGCTACCGCTTCCTGCATCGCCGGCGCGGCGATGATGGCGATCGCGCGGCTCGCGCGGCGACGGCCTCGGCATCGGCCGCGGCGGCCACGCTGCTCGCGGCGCTGCTCGGCATCGCTCCAGTTCGTGCTCAACTACAATTTCGTCTACGTCGCCGAGCTCTACATCACCTCGGGCCTCGCCGCGGTCGTGTTCGCGCTTGCTGGTCGTGCCCAATGCGCTGCTCGCCTGGCTCGTTCTTCGGCGAGCGCGTCACCGGCCGCTTCATCGCTCGGCTCGGCGGTCGCGATGGCCGGCGTCGCCCTGCTGTTCGTGCAGGAGATGCGGCACGGCGCCGGCGCCGGCCGCCGCGGTGCTGACCGGGCTCGGCTTCACCCTGCTCGCCGTGCTCGCCGCCTCGATCTCCAACGTCATGCAGCTGATGCCGGGCGATGAAGGCGCGGCCGATCGCGCCGATGCTCGGCTGGGCGATGCTCTACGGCGCGCTGATCGACGCCGCCTTCGCCTGGGCCTGCGGTCGGGCCGCCGGTCGATCGAGACGCGCGCTCGGCTATTGGCTCGGCCTCGCTCTATCTCGGCCTGATCGCCTCGGCGCTCGCCTTCTGGCTCTATTTCGGGATCATCCGCGCGGATCGGCGCCGGCCAAGGCGGCCTATTCGAGCGTGCTCATCCCGATCATCGCCATGGCGATCTCGACCGTGGCCGAAGGCTATCGCTGGTCGCCGCTCGCCATGGCCGGCGGCGCGCTCGCGATCGTCGGCCTCGTCATCGCGCTGAAGGCGGGCCGCGCCGCCCCGATCCCGCCGAGCGACTGAGCCCCCGGGCACTGGACGGACCTCCGCCACATCTGCGAGATCGGCAGCCAGTAGACCCGGCGTCGGCCGCGTGACCGGTTCCTCCGCCGCGCGTTGGCGGCGAAGGAACCGGGGTCAATGTCATGCGGCTGAACATCGACGTCGAGCTCGACTATCATTTCCCGCAGGCAGCGGACGTGCTGCTCGCGGTCGAGGTCGCGCAGCTGCCCGACCAGCGCCTGATCGAGGACCTGCTCACCGTCGACGGCGCCGGGCCGCTGCGCCCGATCGCCGGCGAGGACGGGATCGGCCGGCGCACCTGGCTGCGACGCGCCGGGGCCGTTCCGCGCCCGCTACCGCGCGACGCTCGACGTCGACCGCCCCGCCGCGGTGATCGACGGGCTGCCGATCGCGCCGGCGCGCGATCTGCCGGCCGAGGTCGTCCCCTATCTCTGGCCGAGCCGCTATTGCGAGGCGGACCGGTTCGAGGCCTTCGTCGAGCGCCGCTTCGGCGCGCTCGCGGGCGGCGCCAAGGTGCTCGCCATGGCCGACTGGATCCGCGGCCGAGATCGACTATGTCGGCCGGCTCGAGCGACGCGACGACGACCGCGGTCGACGCCTTCGTCTCGCGCCAGGGCGTCTGCCGCGACTATCGCCCATCTGATGGCGAGCTTCGCCCGCGCCGCCGGCATCCCGGCGCGGCTGGTCTCGGCTTATGCCTGGCGGCTCGATCCGCCCGATTTCCACGCCGTGGTCGAGGTCTGGCTCGACGGCGCCTGGCACCTGGTCGACGCCACCGGCCTCGCGCCGATCGAGGGCCTCGCCCGCATCTGCGTCGGCCGCGACGCCACCGACATCGCCTTCATGACCATCTTCGGCGAAGCGGAGATGCGCAGCCAGAGCGTGAGGGTGACGCGCGGTCGACGACTAGGTCCGGCGCTCGGCGGCGCCGGGCAGTCGCCGGCCAGACGTGCAGCCGATATTGGCCGCGCCCGAGCACCTGCGCGTCGACCGCGTCGCGGCCGAGGCGCGCTGAAGCCGGTGACGTCCTCGAGTCCGGAAGCAGCGGGAGCCGTCGCTCGGCTGCGCCGCGGAGGCCGCCTCGCTGCTTGCGCGCGGCGCCTGGCCGGCTACGCCGGATTGCGAACCACCGGCGACGGGCATTTGCTTGATTGCGCGGCGAGAAACGACCGCCGTCCGCGCTTTCCGCGGGGGTGCGAAGCCACGCATTGCGCCCCGCGCCCCGCCCGCGCCTAGAGCGCCCGGATGCTCGACGCCCAGAACGCCGTCGCGGCGCCCGCCGCCGATCCGCCGCGAGGATTATCGCCCGCCCGACTGGCTGGTGCCGGAGATCGCGCTCGATTTCGAGCTCGACGCCGGAGCGGACGATCGTGCGCGCGACGCTCGAGGTCGTGCGCAACGGCGACGCACGAGCGCGCCGCTGCGGCTCGACGGCGACGGGCTCGAGCCTGCTTCGGCGTCGCGGTCGACGGCGAGCCGGTCAATTGACTGGTTCGAGAAGGACGATGCTGCGGATCCCGATCGCCGGCGACGCGGCGACGCGTCGAGACCGAGGTCGCGATCGCGCCCGCGCGCCAACACCCAGCTGATGGGCCTCTACGAATCGGGCGGCATGCTGTGCACCCAGTGCGAGGCCGAGGGCTTCCGCCGGATCACCTTCTTCCCCGACCGGCCCGACGTGCTGTCGCGCTACCGGGTGCGGATGACCGCCGACAAGGCGCTCTATCCGGTGCTGCTGTCGAACGGCGATCCGGTCGGCGCGGGCGATCTGCCGCGACGGGCGGCACTGGGCGGAATGGCACGATCCCTTCCCCAAGCCCTGCTATCTGTTCGCGCTGGTCGCCGGCGATCTCGTCGCCAATCGCGACAGCTTCGTCACCCGCTCGGGCCGCAAGGTCGATCTCGGCATCTGGGTGCGCGACGGCGACCTGCCGCGCACCGAGCATGCCATGGCAGTCGCTCAAGGCGGCGATGGAGTGGGACGAGGAGGTCTATGGCCGCGAATATGATCTCGCCGTGTTCAACATCGTCGCGGTCGCCGATTTCAACTTCGGCGCGATGGAGAACAAGGGCCTCAACATCTTCAACTCGCGCTACATCCTGGCCGATCCCGACACCGCGACCGACGCCGATTACGACGCGATCGCCGGCGTCGTCGCGCACGAATATTTCCACAATTGGTCGGGCAACCGCGTCACCTGCCGCGACTGGTTCCAGCTCTCGCTGAAGGAGGGCTTCACCGTCTTCCGCGACCAGAGCTTCTCGGCCGACATGGGCTCGGCCGCGGTCAAGCGGATCGAGGACGTGCGCGCTGCTGCGCGCCGCCCAATTCCCCGAGGATGCCGGGCCGCTCGCCCATCCGGTGCGGCCCGATTCCTATATCGAGATCTCCAATTTCTACACCGCGACCGTCTACAACAAGGGCGCCGAGCTGATCCGGATGATGCACACCATGCTGGGCCCGGAGCAGTTCCGCGCCGGCGCCGACCTCTATTTCGAGCGCCACGACGGCGCAGGCGGTGACCTGCGAGGATTTCGTCTGCGCGATGGAGGAGGCGAGCGGCGTCGATCTCGGCGCATTTCCGCGCTCTGGTACAGCCAGGCGGGGACGCCGCGGGTCAAGGCGCGCGCTCGCGCCACGAGGGCGACGCGCGCGCGTGCTGACGCTCGAGCAGGAGGTGCCGCCGACGCCGGGCCAGCCGGTCAAGCAGCCGATGCCGATCCCGCTCAGGCTCGCCTTGTTCGGCGCGGAGAGCGGCGCCAAGCATGCCGAGCAGCTGGTCCTGCTCGACAGGCGCGCAGCAGGAGCTCGTCGATCGAGGGCGTCGGCGAGCGGCCGGTCCTGTCGATCAACCGCGACTTCTCGGCGCCGGTCATCGTCGAGACCGACCGCGGCGCCGCCGATCTCGCCTTCCTCTCGGCGCATGACGACGATCCCTTCGCCCGCTACGAGGCGATGCAGCAGCTGATGCTCGACACGCTGCTCGCGCGCGGTCGCCACCGGCGAGGACCGGATCACGAGCCGGTGATCGAGGCGGTGCGCGAGCACGCTGACCGACCCGGCGCTCGATCCGGCCTTCGTCGCCGAGGCGGTGCTGCTGCCGACCGAGAGCTTCATCGGCGACCAGATGACGGTGGTCGATCCCGAGGCGATCCACGCCGCGCGCGAGGCGCTGCGCGCGCGATCTCGGCCGCGAGCTCGAGCCGCTGTGGCGCGCCGCCTATGCCGCGACCGCCGCCAACCGCTTCGAACTATCGCCCGGCGGCCAAGGGCGCGCGGCGGCTGCGCACGGTCGCGCTCGGCTATCCTCATGGCCGCGCGGCGCGGCCGATGCGCCGGCGCTGGCGCTCGCGCCAGTTCGACGAGGCCGACAACATGACCGACCGGCAGGGCGCGCTCGGCGTCCTCGCCAACAGCGACGCGCCCGAGCGCGACGACGGCGCTCGCCGCCTTCTACGAGCGCTACCGGGACAATGCGCTGGTGCTCGACAAATGGTTCACCGACGCAGGCGCTCTCGACGCCGCGACGACACGCTGCAGGCGGTGGTCGAGCGCTGCTCGCGCCATCCCGATTTCACCCTGGCCAACCCGAACCGGCTGCGCTCGCTGGTCGGCGCCTTCGGCGCCAACCAGCGCGCGCTTCCACGACGCGTCGGGCGCGGCTATCGCTTCCTCGCCGACATCGATCCTCGCGGTCGACAAGCTCAATCCGCAGACCGCGGCCAAGCTGGTCCCGCCGCTCGGCCGCTGGCGCCGCTTCGGCGAGGCGCGCGGCGCCCTGATGCGCGCCGAGCTGGAGCGGATCGTGGCGACGCCGGGCCTCAGCAAGGACGTGTTCGAGCAGGTGTCGAAGAGCCTCGCTTAGGACGAGCCCTGTCTGGAGGGAATCGTCACCCCGGCGAAGGCCGGGGTCTCGTGATGACGCGCCGAGACTTCTTGTCCTGGGATACCGGCCTTCGCCGGTATGACGGGCTGGCTCAGCCCCCCACCCAGGCCGCGACCTGGCCGGCGACCTGGTTGGCGGCCTGGTTGAGCGCGGGCGCGACCGCGGCGGGCGTCGCCTCGGCGACGGGGACGCGCGCCTCGAAGCGGTTGGTGGTGACGCCGGTCGCGCCGCGCGCGATCGCGGCGTCGTAGACGATGACCACCTCCATCGCTGTTGGGATCGAGGCCGAAGCGGAGCAGCTGGCCGGTCAGGCGCGTGCCGGGATCGTGGCTGTACTGGCTGGGATCGAGCACGACCCGGCCGGTCTGCGCGCCGATCGTCTCGCCGAGCAGCCGGCCGAACAGCGGGGCCGGATTCTCGACCCATTGCGCGTCGGTCAGATACTGGACCACGGTCTCGCTGACGTAGACGGGATGCGGGTCGTCCTCAGCGCCTGCGGCACGGTCGGCTCGACGACGGTGATCGCCTCGCCCTGGCCGGCGGTGCGCGGGCTGCGCGGCGGGCCGCGATCTGCGGCGGCGGTCAGGGTCAGCAGCTCGGCTCGGCGCGCCGCCGCCGAAGCAGGCCGGCGAGGGCGAGGGCCGGCGGCGGCGGCGGCGAGGAGCTTCACGCGCATCGTCAATTCCTTCTTCCCGGCTCGTAATCGGGCAGGCGCTGGCCGCCGATGACGCCGCCGACGCCGCGCTGGTTGAGCCGGTCGGTGATCTCGCGCAGCGATTCGGAGCGTCGCGCGCAGGTCGCGGATCAGCTGGCCGACCTCGGGCAGGGTCTGGTTGGAGAAGGCCTGGATGCCGGGCCGCGCGTCGCCGATCGCGCCTTCGAGCTGGGCCATGCTGCTGCTCGGCGCGAGCGCAGCGTCTGGCGCAGGTCGTTGATCAGCGGCCGGCCGTCGTCGGTCGAGCAAGCTGTTGGTGGTGCCGGCGAGCTGGCCGATCCGCTCGGCGGCGTCGCCGGCCTGGCGGATCGCGACCCGCGCCTCGGCGAGCGTCGCGGCGATCTCGGGCGAGCGCTCGGCGAGCGAGCGGCTGACCTCCTCGAGATTGTCGAGGATGCCGGCGATCGATTCCTGGTTGCGGTCGGAGAGCAATTCGGTGAGCCGCTCGGTCAGCGTCGAGACCCGTTCGAGCAGCTCCGGCGCGGTGTTGAGCAGCTGGCCGAGCGCGCCCGGCTTGGTCGGGATGACCGGCACGCCATAGGGGCATTCGGACTGCGGATTCTGCTCGGGGCAGCGCGATCGCGCGGCGCGGCCGGCGCGGCTGGCCCGGCGCGGCTTTCGGGCGGGTCGAGCTGGATCTGGCGAGACGCCGGTGAAGCCGACGCCGCGGATCGTCGCGGTCGAGCCTTCGAGCACCGGCGTGTCCTCGCTGCACCGTGATGCGCACGCGGATGAATTGCGGGCTGTCGCGGCTCGAGGTTGATCGAATTCGATCTGGCCGACCGGGACGCCGGAGAAGGTCACCGACGAGCCCTTGGCGAGGCCCTCGACCGACTGCTGGAAGAAGATGTCGTAGGTCTTCTCGCCGCCGTCGCCGACCTGGCTCAGCCAGACGATGAACAGCGACCAGCGCGGCGAGCAGCGCCCAGCGTGATGCTGCCGACGAGGACCTGGTTCGATCGGGTTTCCATCAGGCGTCGGCCTCTTCAGCCGTTCGCGATGCTGGCCGGCGGCGCGGCCGCGCGGCCCCTTGAAATATTCCTGGATCCATTCGTGGTCCAAAGCCAATAATTCCGGAATCGTTCCGACCGCCATCACCTTCTTGTCGGCGAGCACCGCGACGCGGTCGCAGATCGCGTAGAGCGTGTCGAGATCGTGGGTGATCAGGAAGACGGTGAGGCCGAGCGCGTCGCGCAGCTCGAGGATCAGCTGGTCGAAGGCGGCGGCGCCGATCGGGTCGAGGCCGGCGGTCGGCTCGTCGAGGAACAGCAGCTCGGGATCGAGCGCCAGCGCGCGGGCGATGCCGGCGCGCTTGCGCATGCCGCCGGACAGCTCGGACGGGATATTTGGCGCCGGCGTCGGCGGCGAGGCCGCTCATCGCGATCTTGTAGGCGGCGATCTCGTCGAGCAGCTCCTGGTCGAGGCCGGGATAGAATTCCTTGATCGGCACCTGGATGTTCTCGGCGACGGTCAGCGTCGAGAACAGCGCGCCGCCCTGGAACAGCACGCCCCAGCGGCGGCGGACATGCTTGCGCCTCCTCCTCGTCGCGGCCGATCATCGACTCGCCGAACACCTCGATCTCGCCCGCGTCGGGCGTCTGCAGGCCGATGATCGAGCGCATCAGCACCGACTTGCCGGTGCCCGAGCCGCCGACCACGCCGAAAATCTCGCCGCGCCGCACGTCGAGGTCGAGGTCCTCGTGGACGACCTGCTCGCCGAAGCTGTTCCGCAGGCCGTGGACCTCGATGACGGTGTCGCGCGTCGGCCATCAGAGCCAGCCGATCTCGGTGAAGAAGACGGCGAAGAAGGCGTCGAGCACGATGACCAGGAAGATGCCCTGGACGACCGCGGTGGTGGTCCGGAGGCCGACCTCCTCGGCATTGCCCTTCGACCTGCATGCCCTGGAAGCAGCCGGCCATGGCGATGATCAGGCCGAACACCGGCGCCTTGATCAGCGCCTGCCAGAGGTCGGTCATCGGCACGACCTCGCGGATGCGCTGGATGAAGGTGACCGGCGGGATGTCGAGCGAGATCCAGCAGAAGATGCCGCCGCCGATGATCGCCATGATCGCGGCGTAGAAGCCGAGCAGCGGCATCAGCAGCACGGTCGCGAGCACGCGCGGGAAGACCAGCGCCTCCATCGGCGAGACGCCGATCGTGCGCATCGCGTCGACTTCCTCGGTCAGCTTCATCGAGCCGAGCTGCGCGGCGAAGGCCGAGCCCGAGCGGCCGGCGACCATGATCGCGGTCATCAGCACGCCCAGTTCCTTGCATCGCGAGCGGCCGATCAGGTTGATCGTGTAGACCTCGGCGCCGAACTGGCGCAGCTGGACCGCGCCCTGCTGGGCGATGACGATGCCGACCAGGAAGCTCATCAGGCCGATGATGCCGAGCGCGTGCACGCCGACCACCTCGAATTGCTGGGCGACCGCGTTGAGGCGGAAGCGGCGCGGGATGGCGGATGATGTTGCCAGGTCGAGATCAGCAGCGCGCCGAAGAAGCCGAGCAGGCCGACGAGCGTCCGCATCGCCATCATTGGCCGCGGCGCCGACCTCGCCGACGCACGCGGAGCAGCGGCGATCTCATAGTCGCGCTTCACCTTCACCGGCTGGTCGGCCTGGGTGACGTGGTCGATCAGCAGCTGCTGCTCCTCGGTCGCGCCGACGATCTTGGCGCCGCGGTCGCGCTCGAGCTTGTGGACCAGCCAGGCGCCGACCGTGTCCATCCGCTCGACCTCGGAAAGGTCGACGATCGAGGTCGTCGGCCTCGATCTCCTTCGAGCTGCTCGGAAAGCTTGCGGACGCGCAAAAGCGTCAGGGTGCCGCTGAACCGCAGGACGCAGCGGCCGTCCTCGACGTTGCGGCTGAAGTCGGCGGTCACGCGTCATGCGGCATGAGACGATGCGTCAATTCCCGCGCGGGCGGCAAGGAGTCAGGATGGACAGGGGCTACGTTTCCATGATTGCAGAAGTTCCATGAAGGCGACGCTCGCCATTTACGACATGGACCGGACGGTGACCCGCGGGCCGACCTTCGGCGCCGTTCCTGTGGCACGCCGTGTGGCGGCTGGCGCCGTGGCGGGCGCTGCTCGCGCCGCTCGTGCTTGCTGACCACGCTCGGCTTATGCGCTGAAGCTGATCGACCGCGGCCGGCTCAAGGAATTGAACTACCGGCTGCTGATCGGCCGCCGCCTCGCCCGAGCGGCTCGAGCCGGTGGTGCAGAGCTTCGCCGACCGGCAGGTCGCGACCAACATCCTGCCCGGCGCGCGCGCGCGGCTCGCCGAGGACAAGGCGGCCGGGCGGCGGCTGGTGCTGGCGACCGCCTCCTACCGGCTCTACGCCGCCGCGATCGCGCAGCGGCTCGGCTTCGACGACGTCATCGCCACCGACACGCTGATCGACGCGCGCGGCCGGACGATCGCGACGGATCGACGGCCGCAATTGCTACGGCCTCGGCAAGCTCGACATGATCGAGGCCTGGCTCCAGCGCGAGGGGCTCGAGCGCGACGCGGTCCACATCCGCTTCTATTCCGACCATGTCTCCGACGCGCCGGTCCACCACTGGTCCGACGAAGCCTTCGCCACCAACGCCCACGCCCGCCTGGTCCGGGTCGCCGAGGACGAAGGCTGGGAAGTGCTCGACTGGCGCGACCGGAGGGGCCAAGCGCGGCACGTCTCGCAAGAAGCACGTGTCCGCTTCAGACCGCCGCCAGCGCCTGGTCGAAATCGGCGATCAGATCGTCGGCATCCTCGACGCCGATCGAGACGCGGACGAGATTGTCGGTGATGCCGAGCGCCTGCTTGCGCTCGGCCGGGACCGAGAGGTGGGTCATCGCCGCCGGGCGCGCTGGCCAGCGTCTCGGTGCCGCCGAGGCTGACCGCGAGATGGGCGATCTTGAGCGCGTCGAGGAAGGCGAAGGCCTCGCGTCTCGCCGCCCTTCAGATAGAGCGAGAAGGTCGAGCCGGCGCCGGTGCAGTGGCGGCGGTAGATGTCGGCCTGGCGGGCGTCGCCGCCTTCCTCGAGGAAGCCGAGATAGCCGACGCTCTCGACCTTGGGATGATCGCGGAGGAAGCGGCAGACCTTGGCGGCATTCTCGCCGGCGCGGGTCATCCGGAGCTCGAGCGTCTCGAGGCTCCGCAGCAGCATCCAGGCGGTGTTGGGATCGGTGATCGTGCCGATCGTGTTGCGGAGCATGCGGATCGGTGTTGATCAGCTCCTTCGAGCCGGTGATCCCGCCGGCGACGAGATCGCGAATGGCCGCCGGCATATTTGGTCAGCGAATAGACCGAGAGGTCGGCGCCGTGGCGCAGCGGATGGTGCCAGAGCGGGCCGAGGAAGGTGTTGTCGATCGCGATCGGCGGGCGCTCGCCCGCCGCGAACAGCGGCGTCGCGCGACGCTTGCGCACCGCCTGGACGTCGACCAGGCGTTGGTCGGGTTGGCCGGGCTTTCGAGATAGATGAGCGGCACCCGGCCCATCGCCTTGGCGCGCTCGATCACGTCGGCGATCTCCGTCGTCGGTCGCGCCGGCCGGGAAATCGAGCCATTTGACGCCGAAGCGGCCGAGGATGCGGCCGATCAGGGTCTCGGTCGCGGCATAGAGCGGCCCGGAATGGACGACGACGTCGCCGGGCTGGACGAAGGCGAGCAGCAGGGTCGCGATCGCCGACATGCCGCGAGGAGAAGGTGAGCGCGTCCTCGGCATCCTCCCAGACGCTCGAGCCGGTCCTCGAGGATCTCCTGATTGGGGCCGTTGAAGCGCGAATAGACCAGGCCCTCGGCGCCGCCCGGGCGCTTGCCGGTGACGCCCTCGAAATGGCGCTTGCCGGCCGCCGCATTCTCGAAGACGAAGGTCGAGGTGAGGAAGATCGGCGGCTTCAGCGAGCCTTCCGACAGAGCCGGATCGAAGCCGTGGCCCATCATCAGGGTCGAGGGCTTCAGCCGGCGCCCGCCGATCTCGAGCACGTCCGGCTTGGGACGGCGGCGCGGGGTCGCGCCGGTGAGGTCGGATTCGTCTTCCATGTCATGTCTCCTTTCAGCCGATCGCATATGCTGCGTGGAGACCGAGCCTGCCGGGATGAGACAGGCTCACGGCCGCGCGGGCGGAGCGGCCCGGGGGTGAGGTCGGTTGCCCGCTTGGCTCCTAGCCGATCCTGACCGCGATCATCCAGCCAATTTCCAAAGCCCGGAAGGATCAGGCGCTGAAATTGCGTTCGAGCACCGCCGCGATCGGCGGCAGCGCATCGGCGCGCCCGGCGAGCGCGTGCAGCTTGGGGCAATGCTTCGCCAGCCACGCTCGCCGCGGCCGCCAGTGCGACATCGCTGCGACATAGAGGTCGAGCGCCGACGGCGTCTCGCCGAGCACCCACGGGCCGTCGCCGAGCTGGTCATCGAACTGGCGCCAGAGCGACTCGCGGAAGGCGTCGACATTGGCGGCGAGCTGGTCCGCCGCGTCGGGCGCCCAGCGCTCGGGATAGTCGCGATAGGTGAAGGTCGGATAGAGGGCCGAGACGAACCAGACCAGCCGGTTGAGGAAGGCGGGGCGGCCGGGATCGCCGGGCGGCGGCGCCAGGCCCGGCGCCGGGAGCGAGCTCGGCGAGGTGGAGCACGATCGCGGCGCTCTCGGTCAGCACCGCGCCGTCGGGCGCGACCAAGTGGGGATGCGCGCCAGCGGGTTCACCGCGAGCAGCTTGTCGCGGGCGGGTCCGGGCGAATCGAAGCTCTCCACGGAGACGAATTCGTAGGGCGTGCTGGTCCAGGCGAGCGCGCCTTCAGCGAGGGTCGAGCCCCAGCCGCGCACGCCGTAAAGAGTCCAGTTCGTCATAAGGCGATCAGCGAGATCTGCCGGCCATAGGTCGGCTCGCCGCGATGGGTGGCGCGGCGGTAGCTGAAGAAGCGGTCGGGATCGGCATAGGTGTCGAGGCCGAGCGCCTCGGCGCGGGTCACGCCGGCGTGCGGCGAGGCGGGCGAGGACATAGGCTTCGAGGTCGAACTGGTGATGGCCTTCGCGGCCCGGCGAGAAGAAGCGCTCGTTCTCCGGGTCGGCCTCGGCGAAGCGGCGCAGGAAGGCCTCGTCGACCTCGTAGGACTTGCGCGCGATCACCGGGCCGATCGCGGCGGCGATCCGGCCGCGGTCGGCGCCGAGCTTCTCCATCGCCGCGAGCGTCGCTTCGATCACGCCGCCGAACGCGCCCTTCCAGCCGGCATGGGCGGCGCCGATCACGCCCGGCCGCGCGGTCGGCGAGCAGCACCGGCGTGCAATCGGCGGTGAGGATGCCGAGCGCGAGGCCGGGCCGGTCGGTGACGATCGCGTCGGCATGCGGGCGGGCGTCGTCGGGCCAGGGCGCGTCGGCGTAGAGCGCGTCGGGCGAATGGACCTGGTGGACCGTGACCAGCTTCGCGCCCGGCGCGACCGCCTCGACCGCGCGGCGGCGATTCTCGGCGATCGCGGCGCGGTCGTCGTCCGAGCCCAGCCGACATTGAGGCCGGCGCAGACGCCCGTCGAGACGCCGCCGCGCCGGCCGAGGAAGCCGTGCGGCGATGCCGTCGAGCGCTGCGGCGCGGATCACCTCGACGCTCACAGGTCGAGCCGCATCACCGGGTCGCTGATAGGTCCGGCTGCCGAGCAGGAAGGGCGCGTGGCCGACGATCGCGAAGCCCTGGCGGCGGTAGAAGGCGATCGCGCGGTGCGCCTTCCGCCCAGACGCTGAGGAAGAGGGCCGGCGCGCCTTCGCCGCCCGTCCCGTCTCGACCGCCCAGTCCATCAGCGCCGCCGCGACGCCCGCGCCCTGCCAGGGCTGCGAGCACGTAGAGCTGCTTGATCTCGAGCGCGCCGGGCGGGTGGTCGACCGGCAGCGTCATCGGCACCAGCTTGAGATAGGCGGCGATCGCGCCGTCCGTCCTCCGCCATCATCACCTGGACGGCGGGATCGGCCAGCTCGGCCGGGCAGGCCCGCCGGGCCCGAACATGCGCTCCAGGTGAACGGCCATATCCTCCGGCGGGAAGTGCGGCCCGAAGGTCTCGACGAAGCAGCGCCGGCCCATCGCGGCGAGCGCGGGGCCGTCGGCGGCCGAGGCGCGGCGATAGGCGACGCTCACAGCTTCAGCCGCATGATGATGTCCTCGTCGGCATGGGTCCCGACCATGAAGTCGTAGCGCCCGACCGCCTCGAAGCCGTAGCGGGCATAGAAGCGCCGGGCGCGTTCATTGTCGGTGAAGACCGAAAGATAGAGTTGTTCGGCGTCCCGCCGCCGCGCTTCGGCGAGCACCCAATCCATCATCTCGGCGGCGAGGCCCGCGCCGTGCCAGGGCTTTGAGCACATAGAATTGGCGAAGCTCGACGGTCGGTCCGCTGACCTCGAAGGGGAGGGAAGGCGGCCCGATCTTGGCGTAGGCGGCGGTCTCGCCGCCCGCTTCGCCGAGTCGCACCGCGAAGCGCCGGTCGCCGAGCTCGCCGCGCCAATTCTCCTTGCTGTGATTGGTCAGGAAGGCGGCGAGATTCTCGGGCGAATAGAGATGGCCGAACGTCTCGATGAAGCTCCGCCGCCCGATCGCGGCGAGGGTCGCCGCATCCTCCACCCGCGCGTCGCGCCACCTCAGGATCGTCGAATCGCCCAAGTCCCAACTCCGTTCGGGCTGAGCCTGCCGAAGCCCCTCTTTACGCCCGTAGAGAAAAAGAACGCCCTTCGACAAGCTCGGGGCGAACGGGTCTGCCTTAGTAGCTCAGCCGAGCCGGGCGAACAGCAAGGCAATATAGGCCGCGACCAGCAGCGCCATCGCCGGCGCGAGCAGATCGTGGAAGCGCGGCCGGCGGATCAGGATCGCGGCTGCCGAGACCGCGGCGAAGACCAAATGGAAGGCGAGATTGGCGCCTTCGGGGAGGCGGCCGTCGACGATCAGGTCCTTGGCGAGGCTCGCCGCGAGCATCGCGATCGAGATCAGGAAGAAGGGCCTGCGCTCGCGCTCGTAATGGGCGCGAAGGTCGATGGGCTCGGCCGGCGGCACGTCGGGCAGGATCACGCCGGCCATCATGTAGAGCAGGATCGTCTGCAGCAGGATGATCGCGAAGCCGGCGAAATCCCATTGGTCGTGCTCGGCATAGCCGAAGCTCGCCCACCAGCTCTGAGTCGCGAAGACCAGCATCAGCGCCGACCAGATCAAAGGCGGCGCATAGAGCGTCACCCGGGCGCGGGAGAGGAGCAGGCCGCGATAAGCCTGAAGCACCTGGGCGATGGCGAGGCCGAGGATGATCGAGAGCAGGACCGAAAGATAGGCGAAGGCGTCCATCTACCCATATTAGAGCGCGGCGGCGATGGCGGGAAGGGACCGGCCGGGAAAGCGGCCGGGAAGCGGGGGCTTTCAGTTCGCGGGTGCGGCCGGGGCAGCAGGGACCGGGGGCGCCTCGCCGAAACGGGCGAGGACGGTTTCGGGGGGCGCGGCCGCCTCGTTGCGGGCCAGGGCGCGGTCGGCGGCTTCGGCCGCTTCGGCGCTTTCCGCCCGCTGCGCGGCGGCGGCGACGGCGGCGGCGGCGCGATTCTTGGCGACGATCCGCTCGATCGCCCCCGGCGGCGGCGCCTCGGCGGGCCCGGCGAAGCGGCTGACGGTCAGCGACAGGACGAGGACGAGCGCCAAGGCGGCCGCGCCCGCGGCAAGCGCGCGGCGCCTTGTTCCGCGCTTCATCGCGCCGGCCGGCGCGGCAGCTGGACGGCGCGGGCCGCGGCTTGGCGCGCCGCCTCGGCCGCGCCGAGGATCAGGCCGGGCGGATCGGCGGCGTAGCGGGCCGGCGCGGAGAAGAGGATCTGCATCAAGACCAAAGCGCGCGAACGGGGCCTCAGGTTCCCTTTTCCCGGGACACTCCCAAATATTTGTATCTTAAGCGAAACTATTGGAACAATAGAGCCGATTTCACTTGCTTTTCCTTGGCATAGGCGTTTCAAAGCGCCCCAAGGGCGGCCACGGGGGGCGCCCGCCGGGGAGGTTCCTTCCTCCCTTCGAAGGGGAAATATCAGTGAACTCCATCATGCGTCTCGGCGGCGCCCTGCTGTGCGTCGCCTCGCTTTCGGCCTGCGCCACCGTTACCCGGGGCACGCGCCAAGCCTATGTCATCGAAACCGATCCGCCGGGGGCGGCGGTCGAGCTCTCCACCGGCCAGACCTGCACCACGCCCTGCGCGTTGCGGCTGAAGCGGCGGCCGGGCTTCACCGCCACCATCACCCGCGAGGGCTATGAGACGGTGACGGCGACCGTCGCCAGCGGCGTCTCCGCCGGCGGCGGCGCGGCGATGGCGGGCAACGTCATCCTCGGCGGCATCATCGGCGGCATCGTCGACGGCACCAACGGCTCGATGAACGACCTCAGCCCCAATCCGCTGCGGGTCAACATGGTAGCGCTGGCGGCGGCGCCGGCAGTCGCCGAGGCGGCTCCGGCTGTCGAAGCGGCGCCCGAGGCTGCTCCGGCGGACGTTCCGGCTCCGGCCAGCGACATGCCGGACGCGGCGCCGCAGGCCGACTAGCAACCGCAGCTTCGGCTCGAAAGGGGGCGGCCGGGCGACGCGCCCGCGCTGCCCTTTTTCTGTTTGTGTCTTTTTGGCACCGCATTTCGTTCATCGGGCGTCCATGCAACCTAGAGCCACCGGCCCGCGTTGAGCCCGGCAGTTCGATGTTGAAGGAGCCGATGTAATGGCGACCAATGTGCTCGAGGCCCGCGGCGGCAGCCTGATTCCCCCGGCGGCGCAGCGCGGCTACCATATTTTCTACCGCGACCATGAGACCAACCACTGCCCCGGCTGCGGCCGAACTCAATGGTATATCGGCCGGATGATGGCGGAATGCGCGTTCTGCGCGACCGCGCTGCCGCTGGAGAACGCGCCCATGGTGTCGGGCGGGCAGATCGTTCGCACCGTGCGCCGGGCGATGATCCCCGATCCCCACCACGCCCACGCGGCCTGAGGAATGCGTCCCGCCTGCGCTTGAAGTGCTTTTCTAGTCCAGGAACGGAGTCGCGGCGTCCGCCGGAGCTCAGGCTTCGGCGGACGCTTTTCGTTGCTCGTTAACCGGGTCTTTGCGCCCGTCCCTTATCCTTGCCGCATGTCCGCGGGGAGCAACCTCACCTGGATCGGCCTCGGCCTGATCGGCCTCGCCTTCATGGCGCCGTCGCTTCCGCAAGGGCAGGCGGACGCCCCAGCAGCGCCGGACGACGAGAAGCCGGTCGCCGCCGCCGCCTCGGTCCAGGCCGGCAACGGCCTCGCCGGGCGCGAGCTGATCCGGGCGGAGGACGGCCATTTCTACGCCGACGCCCAGGTCAACGGCGCCCGGGTCCGGTTCATGATCGACACCGGCGCGTCCATGGTCGTGCTGACCCGCGAGGACGCGCAGCGCGCCGCGATCGCCCTCCCCTCCGAGCGAATGGCGGCGCGCGGCGTCGGCGGCGAGATCGAGGTGATCCCGGTCAGCATCGATCGGATCGCGATCGGGCCGCTCGAGGCGCGCGACGTCCGCGCGGCGATCGCCGATCAGGTCCATGTCTCGCTGCTCGGCCAAAGCTTCCTGAGCCGGATCGGCACCGTCGAGATCAGCGGCGACCGGATGGTGCTGCGCTAGGCATGACGATGGAGGATCATGGCCGCCGGGTCCGTGCCCTCTTCGCGCAGGAGGACATCAAGCACCTCTGCGACATCTATTGGGCGCGCAAGCCGCCTTATGAGGTGGATTGGGAAGCAGTGGATCTCGTCCTCGCCAAATATCCCGACGTCGCGGAGGAGGATAAGAGGCTGCTGCGTTTCTACGTCGGCTGGGCGACGCGATAGGGCGCCGTCGGGACGCCGCCATAGCGCGGAGCGTCCCTCAGTTCGACCGATCGAGGAATGCGGTCCAGCCGGCCGGCGGGGTTTCGCCGGCCTGGCGCTTGAGCGCGACCGCTTCGGCCATCCGGGTCCGCGCCCGATCGAGCCGGCCGGTGCGCGCATAGAGCGCGGCCAGATCGGCGAGATTGTTGGCGTCGGCGCGGGCCTGGACGAGCCGTTCGAAGCGGGCGATGGCGGTCGCATCGTCGCCGCTGCGCAGCGCGATCCGGGTCAGCGCGCCGAACGTCCGCTGCCGGTCGGCCTCCTCCATCCGGCCGGTGCCGAGCATGATGTGCAGCGCCTCTTCCCGCCGCGCATCGTCCTGCTCGGCGTCGGCAAGCGCATAGGCATAATAGCCGGCATAATAACGCTCCCAGGCGGTCAGCCCCTGACGGGCGAGCAAAGGGGCGAGCGCGCCGTGCGCCGCGGCGAAATCGCGGGCGTCGGTGCCCTGCCTGATCCGGAACAGGATGCAGGCGACCTCCTGGCTGACCTGCTCGTGACCGGCCCGGCATTCGAGAACCCGGCGATTGCGAAAGCCGAGGCGCGTGCCGCCGGTGCCGTCGATATTGGCCCCTCCCTGCACTCCGACCAAACCGGCGAGACCGGTCTCGGACGCCGCGCCTTCGAAGGGCCGCTCCCGTACCCGACGGGCGATTCGCGAGCCGAGGGGGGCGCGCTCCGTTTCGGAATAGGGCTGCTCGACGGCGCCGCGGGCGTCGCGCTCGGGGCGATCGCCGGTAACGGTGATCCGCTGGTCATCGGCTTCGGGCCGCGCGGCGGGCGGGGTCAACTCGGGCTGCTGGGCGGACGCCGCGGCGGCGAGCATGAACGGCAGCAGCGAGATCATAAGCCCCTCCTTTTATTGCAACATCCTGCCACGGATCGGCGGCCCCGTACAGATGGAACCGGGGCTCACCCCGCCACCCGCCGCACAGGCACGTTGACGTTGCAGATATCGACTCCGCCGGCCGGGACCTGGAAGAAGGTGCCGCCGCGATTGGCGCGGCCGGCGACATAGCGGGCGAAGGCCTCGCTCTCCGTGCGCATCACCTCGAAGCGCGGCCGCTCGCCCTCGGGCAGATCGGCGGCGAGCCGGATCGAACGGATCGCGATCGGCGTTTCGCCGCGCTCGGCCTGATAGAAGCCGAGTTCCCCGGTGCCGCGCGGCCGCGCCGAGAGATGGCCGATGCCTTCGACGACGCGGCCGACGGTGGCGATGTTGCGGTCGAGATGGCGTGGCCCATGGCCGATCACCGCGTAGAGCTCGCCGCCCGTGCCGGTGCTCGGCGCGACGTCGCGGCCGACGCCGACGCTGGCATAGCAATGGGTGAGCCAGACCATGTCGCGTTGCGGGATCGTGGCCGACGGGCCAGCCGTTCACATGGCCGGAGAGCGGCGCATAGCTGTCGGGATAGCCGAGCGGGCGGATCGCGAGGCCCGCGCTCGGCCGCTCATATTCCGCCGGCGGCTGGGCGACGATGCCGGCGGGCAAGACGGTCTCGGCATCGCCATTGCCCCATTGAGCGACGTAATTTTCCTGCACGCGGTAGATGGTGGCCTCGTTCCACCAGCCGGCACGGGCGAAGCGGCGCATGTTGGCGACATGGACCGGCGCGAAATCGGGCGCGAGCTCGACGATCACTCGCCCGCCGTCGGCGAGGTCCATGACCAGCAGATTGTCGGGATCGACCGGCCGCCAGTCCGAGGCGGCCGAGGCGGCGACCACTTGCGAAGGCTCGGGCGCGCCCGCCACCGGCGCCGGCCGCCAGGCGGCGGAGGCGGGTCCGCGCTCGGCGCAGGCGGCGAGGAGGATGAGGGCGGCGAAGGCGGTGAGCTGGCGCATGAACGATCCTCCCAATTGCCGGCATGGTCGACGCAAGACGCGCGGCAATCAAGCCCCGGCGGCGACTTGATCCCGATCGGGGGGCGAGCGCCGAGGCTGCGCCTGCGACTCGCGCTGAGCCGGGCTTGGCAAAACAGCCCGCTTGCCGGGCGCGGAGCGCTTCCCCCATAAGGGTCGCGAGACGGGGGAAGCAGATGAAGCGCGGGATGCTGGTGACGGTTCGGTGATCGCGCGCGCGTTCCGGCTCGCCCTGAAAACGGCCGGCGTTCTGCTCGCTTTGCTGCTGCTCGCCCTGATCGGCTTCAGGATCGCGGCGGGGCTGCGCGAGGACGAGACGGCGCGTCCGCCCGACAGCCGGATGGTGGCGACGCCGTTCGGCGCGGTCGCGGTGCGGCTTGCCGGGCCGGAAGACGGGCCGCCGGTGCTGCTCGTCCACGGCACCGCCGGGTGGAGCGGCTTCTGGCGCAACGTCAGCGCCCATCTCGCGGCGCGCGGGCATCGGGTGATCGCGGTCGATCTGCCGCCGTTCGGCTATTCGGCGCACGATCCAGAAGCGCGCTACGACCGGGCCAGCCAGGCGGCGCGGCTGGCGAGGGTGATCCGCCGGGTGTCGGCGCGGCCGGCGACCGTGGTCGGGCACAGCTTCGGCTCGGGCGCGGCGGTCGAGCTGGCGCTTCGCGAGCCCGCCATCGTCTCGCGGCTGGTGCTGGTCGATTCGGCGCTCGGCGCGATCGATCCACCCGCCGCCGGGCCGGGGGCGGCGCAGCGGGCGCTTGGGCAAAGCTGGATCGCGCAGCCGCTGACCGCCGCGACGATGACCAACCCGATGCTGACCGGGCGGCTGCTGCGCTCGATGCTGGCCCGGCGGGAGGCCGCCGACGCGTGGATCGACACGATCCGCCAGCCGATGCGGCGCGAAGGCACGACCGCTGCCTATGCCGCCTGGCTGCCGGAATTGTTCGTCGGCAACGACGCGTCGCTGAGCCGGCGGAGCGCGAACCTGAGGCTGATCGCGATGCCGGTCCACCTGATCTGGGGCGAGGCCGACACGGTGACTCCGATCGCTCAGGGCGAAAATCTGGCGCGGCTGATGAGGGCGCGCTCGTTCGCCCGCTTGCCGGGCGTCGGCCATATCCCGCATATCGAGGACGAGGCGGGCTTCCTGGCCGCGCTGGACCGGGCGCTCGGGGAGGCGGAATGAAACGCAAGACGCTGCTGGTCACCGTCTCGGTGCTCGCTTTGGTCGCGGCCGGGACGGGCCTCTACGTCGCGCCGCTGATGGCCGATCCGGCCGGCGACAAGGATTGCGGCAACGTGCTGCCGACGGTGCCGGCCGGACGCACGCAGGCGGCGGCGGCGCAGGCGCCCGAGCCGAACTGGGCGCAGCGCGGCGGCACGGTCAACGATGCCAGCTGCCTCAGCCGGACGCCCGTCGCCGGCGTGGTCGCGGTGCGCGGCGAGTCCGACGTCGCGGCGGCGCTCGCTCATGCGCGGGCGAACGGCCTCGTCGTGTCGCCGGCCGGGGTCAAGCACTCGATGGGCGGCCAAGCCTTTCAGCGCGGCGGAATGATGCTCGACATGAGGGGCATGAACGCGATCCGGCTCGATTCGGAACGGCGCATTGTAACGGTCGGCGCCGGCGCGACCTGGCACGACATCCAGAACGCCATCCACCCGCGCTTCGCGGTCAAGGCGATGCAATCGACCGACATCTTCACCGTCGGCGGCTCGATCTCGGTCAACGCGCACGGCATGGACCATCAAGCCGGGGCGCTGATGGGCTCGATCCGATCGTTGCGGATCATGCTCGCCGACGGCCGGGTGATGACCGCCTCGCGGACGGAGGAGCCCGAGCTCTTCGCCCATGCGGTCGGCGGCTACGGACTGTTCGGCGTGATCCTCTCGGCCGAGCTCGAGGTCGTGCCCAACGACCTGTACGCCTCCGAGCGCGCGATGATCCGCCACGACGAGTTTCCGGCGACCTTCGCCCGGATCGAGGCCGACCCGGAGATCGGCCTCACCTATGCGCACCTCTCGACCGCGCCGGGCTCGCTGCTCGAGGAGGCGCTCGTCTATTCCTACCGCCGAGTCGACGATCGCGGCGCCGAGCGGCCGCCGCTCGGCGAGGTGGCGGCGACCCGCTCGCGGCGCCTGTTCGTCAACCTCGCCAAGCGCGGCAGCTGGTGGCGGTCGCTGAAATGGTGGGCGGAGAAAAATCTCGAGCACCGCTTCGAGACCTGCACGGTGACCCGGGCGCAGGCGATGGGCGACGGCGAGGCCTGCCTGGTCAGCCGCAACGATCCGATGCACGACAGCGTCGCCTACCTCCGCAACAACCTGCCGGCCGAGACCGACATCCTGCACGAATATTTCGTGCCGCGCGACCGAATCGTGCCGTTCATCGACGCGCTGAGAGAGGTGTTCCGAGCGCAGGACGTGAACCTGGTCAACGCCTCGATCCGCGCCGTCGCGGCCGAGGAGAACGCCCTGTCCTACGCGCCCGAGCCCGCTTTCTCGGTTGTGCTCTACATCAACCAGAGCACCGACGCGGCGGGGACGGAGCGGATGGCGCGGCTGACCGGCGACCTGATCGACCTCACCCATCAACATGGCGGGCGCTTCTTCCTGCCCTATCAGCTCCATTATACGGCGGCGCAGCTCGCCCGCTCCTATCCGGAGATCGGCGATTTCTTCGCCGCCAAGCGCCGTTGGGACCCGGAAGGCCGGTTCGGCAACAGCTGGTATGCGCGCTACGCGCCCGCCTTCCCGGCGCAGCCCGCCGCGATCCGGCCCTCGACGACGAGCCAGGCGCCGGCGCGGTAGAGCGCGGCCGGATCGGCGCGGGCGAGGACGGCGCCCTGCCTCACCTCAACGACCTGGCCGCCCGCGGCGGCGATCAGGCGGACCGCGCTTGCCGGCTCGCCGACGACGGCGACCTGACGGTCCGCCGGGCCGAAGAAGGGCATGGCGACGAGGATCGCGAACCAGGCGAGCAGGGCCAGCGCGCCGCGCTTAATAATCGTAGACATGCTCGACCTCGCCGCCCGCGGCCCGGGTCGAGCGGAGCAAGGGCAGCAGCCGCTCGACCTTGACCGCGAGGCCGATTCGGCGCCAGCCCGGCCGGTCGGCGAGCGGCACCTCGAGCAAAGTCACGGTTCCCGCCGGCGGGCGGGCGGCGGCGGGCAGAAGCAAGGTTACCAAAATGTCGTCATTGCCGGCGATCTCGGCGATCTCGACCGGAGTCTGCGACAGGCGAAGCATCAATTCGGTGAACTGGGCGTAGCGCGGCGCCTCGACGATGCGGCGGCCGCCGGGCAGCCGCGCCACCTCGCGCAGGCGCGGGTCGACCGCGGCCGGATCGCCGCGCGCGACGAAGCGCAAGGTGAGTTCGTCGCGGCCCAATGCGGCGCCCGACGCCCAGCCGATCAAGGCCGCATAGCCGGCCTTGACGCCATATTCGAGGCTGAGCGCGAAGCGCCGCTCCCAGTGGCGGACGGGGCTATTGCCGGCGTCGGTGCGCCACAGGCCGGACAGCGCCTGGCCGAACGGGAAGCGGTACCAGGGAGTCTGGTGCATGAAGCGCCCGTAGCTCCGCCAGGCGGCGGCGTTGTAGCGGTCGTCCTCGCTCTCCCAGCCGCCGATCCATTCGAAGAGACGGCCGAAACTGTTCTCGTAGAGGCCCTTGACGATCATCTCGGCCGAGAAGCTGAGGCCGATCGTGTAGAGCATCACCTTCGCGTCGCCGGCGCCGCCGGCGGGCGCGCTCGCCCGGTTGACCGCGCACAGGCCCGACCAGAAGCCGGATATGTCGCGCGCATAGGCATAGCCGCTCGGGCGGTTGCCGGCGGTGAGGTAGCGGCCGTAGCTCTCGGCGGAATAGACGATGTACCATTCGGGATAGGTGAGCCAGGTCCGCGGCTCGGGGCGGCGGCCGGCCGCGCCCGGCAGAGCGGAGCGGAAGGCGGCGGCGCCGTCGAGGCCGGGCAACGGCGCCGTGCAGCGAGTCTCGACATAGAGGATCGGCGCCAGCGCACCCCACAATATCGTGCCGGCCAAAGCGAGCAGGAATTTCGAGCGCTTCCTCACGCCGGATGTCGCGCCAGGCGGTAGCCGACCCAGATCGCGATTCCGCCGATCAGCAGATGCGGCAGATTGGCGAGGAAGCGGATGATCAGCGGCAGATCGAGCGGCCCGTAGAGGAAGATGCCGAGATCGAGATAGCCGGAGCCGAGCGCAAGGCCGATGACTCCGTCGAGGAAGTAGAGCGGGCCGAAGATCCGGAAATAGGTCCGCGCCGCCGGGCTCGACCACCAGGCCGCAGCGCCGGCCCAGATGCCGGAGGCGGCGTGAAGGCTATTGTCGTAGATATCGAGCGTGAACAGGCCGAACAGGCGGCCCTCGCCGTCGACGAACCGGGGCACGAAATCGAGCGCCACGATCACCATGAAGCCAAGGAAATAGACCCAGCCGAACGCGCGTGCCTTGTCCATCGATGCGGCCCTCCCCGGCCGGGCATAACATGGCGGCGCGGCGATCAGAATCCCCAATCGGGAACGGCGGCGCTCGCGAGCGGTTTGAGAAGGCGTGATACCTGGAGGAGAAGAACCATGGCAGCGCGCGACGATATCAGGGAGCATATGGAAGTGATCGGCGCCGACGGCGTCCATGTCGGCACCGTCGACAAGGTCGACGGCGACCGGATCAAGCTCACCAAGGCCGACAGCGGCCAGGGCAGCCATGAAGGCCACCACCATTATATCCCGATCGGCCTCGTCGCCGGCGTGGAGGGCGATCAGGTTCGCCTCTCGGCCAATGCCGACGTCGCGGTGACCTTCGAGGAAGAAGAGCAGGACGCCGGCTGAGACGGTTTGATCTGAATTGAGTCACTGCGCTCGCGCGGTCCTGTTGGAAGGATTCGTCACCGGCGAAGGCCGGGGTCTTGTGATGCCACCCCGAGACTTCCTGTCCTGAGATACCGGCCTTCGCCGGTATGACGGGGCGGTCGAGCCCGAACAGGACCGATTCGAAGCCGCTCCGCTCAGCCGACGTGGCGGACCGCGAAGTCGCCGCCGACGAACCACGGGTCGAGCAAATCCGCCGCCCAGTTCATGGCCGCATCGAAATAATGGCCGTGGAGATGCTCGCCCTCGGCGTCGGCGCGGACATGGTCCTGCACCGAATAGGCCATGCCCGGCTGCTTGGCGTCGATGCCGATGTTGCGCGCCACGCCGGCGGCGACCTCTTCCCACGACAGATCGATCGCCGCCGCCTCGGCGGCCGCCAGAGCGGCGGCGATCGGGCTGTGCGAGATCATGTCGAAGCCGATCGGCACATGACCGGGCAGCGCGGCGCGAAAGCGGCGGCGCTGCAGATGCAGGACCAGCAAGGCGAGATGCGCCATCTGCCCGAGCGGGTCCGCCGAGGCCCGGATCGCCGCGGCGAGCAGCGCCTGATCGCAGGCGCTGCCGGCGGCGAGGTGCGCCGCCAGCCGCGCGGTGAAGGCCATTCGCTCGCGCCCGCCGCGGAAGACGGCGCGCAGGAACGGGCGCGGCTCGATCTGGATGCAGGCTGCCCGGGCATCCCTTGCGAGCAGCTCGGGCAGGATGTTGTTGACCCAGTTTGAGGGCTTGATCAGCACCGGCTCGTCGCGGCGCCACCGGGCGCGCAGGCTCGCGCAGGTGAGCGCGACGATCGGCGCGAAACGAGCATCGGCGCGGCCCTCCCGCTCCTGAGCCGCTTTCCAATCGGCCAGATCGACCAGCGCGTTGGGCTCGCGAAGAACGAACGCCCTCGCCGGCCGGTCGAGGATCCGGGCGAGGAGGCTCGAGCCGCAGAAGGACATGTGGAAGAGGAAGCGGTCGGGGCCGGGCGGACCCGCCTCGGCCGCGGCCGCCAGCGCCTCGTCGATCGTGCAGCTCGCGGCGGCGCCTTCGGCGAGCGGGCGGCGGCCGTCGAGGAAGCTGGCGCTGGCGAGCGTCGATCGGGCGACGGGCAGGAAGATCAGCCGCCCGGCGGCAACGTCGATCCGGTGGAGCAGCCATGACGGGCTGCGAAGCAGCTCAGCGATACGCGACAAGAACAATACTCCACGCTCGGCCCCGAATGTCGCGCGTTATCGCCCGGCATTCGGCACGGTTTCGACCAACCACCACTTTCGTTCGGCCAAGCGTGCAGACCGTGCCGACGGAAGAGTTCGTGCAGCAAATGTGCCAGCCGCGCCCCGATCGGACGCATTTTCCGGCCGTTCGTCGAAACGGCCGGAAAAGGATTGTTGTGCAAGGGCTTGGCGCGGGTACGGGCAGCGCCTCGTTTCGCGCGCGCGACGCTCGCCGTCCGGGTGCGGACAGAAGGCCTGTCCGCGCCCGGACAGGCGCCCGATTTCGGTCAGTCGGCCGGCTTGAATTTCGGCGCGCTCGCCAGGGGAGGCCAATGAAAAAGGGGCCGGCGAACCGGCCCCTTTCCCACTGCGCGGACGGTGAACGCTACCAGATCCGCACCCTTTGCTCGGGCGGGAGGTAGAGCCGGTCGCCGGGCTGGATGTTGAAGGCGCGGTACCAGGCGTCGACGTTGCGGACGACGCCGTTGACGCGATATTCGTAGGGGCTGTGCTCGTCGGTGAGGACTCGTTCCCGCAGCGTTCCCTCGCGGAGCTGGCCGCGCCAGACCTGGGCGAAGGCCAGGAAGAAGCGCTGGTCTCCGGTCAGGCCGTCGATCACCGGTGGCTCGCCATGCTGGGCGACGTGGCGGCGATAGGCGGCATAGGCCATTTCGAGGCCGCCGACGTCGCCGATATTCTCGCCCATGGTGAGCTCGCCGTTGACGTTGAGGCCGGGCAGCGGCTCGTAGCTCGAATATTGAGCGCCGAGCCGCGCCGTCCGCTCCTCGAAGCGCTCGCCCGATTGCTGGGTCCACCAGTCGCGGATGCGGCCGGTGGCGTCGAAGCGGCGGCCCTGATCGTCGAAGCCGTGGCCGATCTCGTGGCCGATCACCGCACCGATCGCTCCGTAATTGACCGCCGGATCGGCATTGGGATCGAAGAAGGGCGGCTGGAGGATTCCGGCCGGGAAGGTGATCTGGTTCATCAGCGGATTGTATTGGGCGTTGATCGTCTGCGGGTTCATCCCCCAGAGGCCGCGGTCGACCGGGCCGCCGAGGCGCGAGACCTGAAGGTTCCAGTCGAACTCGCCGGCGCGCATGACGTTGCCGAGAGGTCGGCGCGATCGACCCGGATCGGCGAATAATCGATGAAGCGCTCGGGATTGCCGATGCGCGGCTCGAAGGTCGCCAGCTTGGCGAGCGCCTGCTCGCGAGTCGCCTCGTCCATCCAGTCGAGCCGCCTTAGCCTCTCCTCGAAGGCGGAGCGGAGGTTGCCGATCAGCTCGTCCATCTGGCGCCGACTCTCGGCCGGGAAATGGCGCTCGACGTAGATTTTGCCGACTGCCTCTCCCATCATGTTGTTCAACAGGACGATTCCCCTCTTCCAGCGGTCGCGCTGGCGTTCCTGGCCGCGCAATGTGCGGCTGAAAAAGGCGAAATTCGCCTCGTCGAAGGCGCGCGGCAGATATTGCGCGTTGGCATCGAGGAAGTGGAAGGCCGTCCAGTCCTTCCAGGTCTGAAGCGGCACCGTGTCGAGCATCGCGCCGATCGCGGCGATCGCGCTGGTCTCGCCGGCGATGATCGTCGGCACCTCGCCCAGGCCGAGCTGCCGAAGGGTCGCGGTCCACTGGAATTGCGGCGCCAGCGCGTCGAGCTGCGCCCGGTTCATCGGGTTGTAGACCTGGCGGATGTCGCGCTGCCGCTCGGGAGTCCAGTGAGCCTCGGCGATCCGCCGCTCGAGCGCGATGATGCGCGTCGGCTTTGGCCTCGGGCTCGGCGATACCGGCGAGCCGGTGAAGGGTCACGACATAGTCGCGATAGGCGGCCCGGTAGCGGTCGTATTGCTCGCCCTCGCGCAGATAATAATCGCGGTTGGGCATGCCGAGCCCGGCCTGGCCGGCGGCGGCGGTGTAGCGGGTGGGATCGGCGGGATCGGGCAGGATGCCGATGCCGACCGGCGAGGGATAGCCCGGAGTCGCGAACAGGCGAAGCAGCTCGTCGCGATTGCTCACCGCGGCGATCCGGTCGAGCCAAGGGCGGGCGGCGGCGATGCCGCGCGCCTCGATCCCCGCCTCGTCCATCCAGCTCGCGTAGAAATCGCCGACCTGGCGGCCGGTCGCATCGCCGCCGCCGCCTTCGACGATCGCCTTGAGCTGCCGGTCGATATCCTCGCCGAGCACGGTCCACAGGCTCCAGGTCGTGCGGTCGCCGGGGATCGGATTGCGCTGGAACCAGCTGTTGTTGGCGTAGCGGTAGAAATCGTCGCCGGGCTTGATGGCGAGGTCGCGGCCGTCGAGGTCGACTCCCCAATTGCCGTAATGGGCCTTGCCGGCCGGCGCCGCCTGGCCGGCGGCCGGAGCGGCGGGCTGCGCGAGGAGCGGCGCGGCGCCGGCGAGCAGCACGGAAACGGCGAGCGCGAAACGTGACTTCATCATCGTGAATAGCCTCCCACGCGGCCGGACCTGCACGTCCGCCGCTCCGGTATAATGTCCCCGCCCGAGCCCTTGGCGGCGGGGCGGCTTCGCGCAACCCCCTTTTCGACGAAGCGCTTGATCGAAATTGCGAAATTCACGCGCGGCGGCGATCCACAGGAAAAGGACGAACCTGGGTTAAGCCCTGCCGATTTGCCGGGAACGGTGGCGGCGCGCCCCGGTTATCCGCGGTCTGGATTGTGCCGGGACAGGGAGCAAATGACCGATGGACCTCGCAGTCAAGCTGTTCGCTTTGGCGATGCTGATCGCGATCTTCGTCTTTTCGTTCGCGATCAACCTGCCCTAGACAGGACGATCAGGCGAAGGCCACCCCCCGCCCCGCGGGACCTGATCGAGATGGAGATAGATCTCGCTGAAGCCGCCCGTGCGGCGCAGCGCTTCCCAGTCGGGAATGCCGATGAACCTCTTGTTGCGCTCGATCAGGCCGTCGCGGGCGAGCCCCATCAGGACCCGGTTGACGTGGACCGGCGTGAGGCCCGTAGCGTCGGCGAGCTGCTCCTGGGTCATCGGCAGCTCGTAACCATATTCCTCGGCGAGCCCGGCCACTTCGAGCCGCCGGGCGACCTCGCAGAGCAGATGGGCGATTCGCGAGCGGGCGTCGCGGCGGCCGACGTTCGTCACCCATTCGCGGAAGATCGAGCCGTCGATCAAGGTATCGATCCACATCGCCATCGCGACCCGCGGATGGCTGACGATTAGCTCGCGTACCGCGCTGCGCGGGATGAAGGCGATCTCGCAGCGGGTCAGCGTCTGGACGTTGTGATCCGCAACGTTGAGCAGCGAACCGTCGAGATCGACGAAATCGCCGGGAATGTGGACGCTGACGATCTGGCGCGCGCCTTCGACCGTGACCTTGTGACGGAAGGCGAAACCCGAGACGATCAGGCAGGAGCGATCGAGCGGCTCGCCCTCGCGCACGATATAGATGGTCGGCTCCACGGTCTGCAGCCGATAGGGAAGCGAGAGCAGCGCCTCGCGGTCCGATTCGTCGAGCGATGCGCGCGATTCGAACTTGCGCAGCATCTGTCTCAATATGCCGTTATGATTGGTCATGACGCTCTCCGCTAGGGGGCGGGAGCGCAAGGATCTCTCAGCCGCTGATGCCCGGATATCCGATCAGCGATATTCGCATCTTAACATGAATATGTTCGGAAGTCTTATCCTATGCTATGATTAGGCAGCCTAATCTGCGTAAAGTCAGGTTGAATTCATAAACGGAATGAGATATTTAGCCTTATCGCCGGGCAAAAATCCAGGCCTCGGCGGCTGAGAGACGATGCGCTCCCGCCTGGCACGCGAGAGAGCGCGACATGGCTCTTTATTATTTCCATTTGCGCGACGGCATCGACGTGCTGCTCGACCCCGAAGGCTGCGAGCTGGCCGATCTCGCGGCGGTCGAACGGTGCGCATTGACTGCGGCCCGCTCGATCATCAGCGCCGACGTTCTGGATGGCCGGCTGCGGCTCGACATGCGGATCGACGTCGAGGATCCGGCCGGCGCGGTCGTTCACCGCCTGCCGTTCAACCAGGCGATCGAGATCGTCCCGGCCGGAACGGACGCCGATCAGCGCGCCGCTTGAACGGGCTCGGCGGAACCGGTGCGGCGGGATCGCGACTCGGACTGCTGACCGAAGATTTTCACCCGGCGCCTGCCGCACCATAGCTCGGCGGCCCCGGTATCGAGCGAGGAAGCCGCCTGGCCGACGGCCTGCGGATCGTCCTGCGCATCGATTTCCTCGACCCGGCAGAAATGCCCGTCCGAAACATGATAGAGCCGGTAATAGGCCATCCGCCCCCTCCCGACTCGGATTTACTACGGCCGGAGTGCCCGAGTCCTAAATCTCGATTAATTACGGGTTTTGGGCCAGCGATTCGCCTAGCGCGCTGAAGGATCAGTTTGAATCACCTCCATCCGTTCGCCCATTGTCGAAGGGGCCTTCCTTCTTGCTCTTACAGGAAAAAGTAGAGGGCTTCGACAAGCTCAGCCCGAACGGAAAAGGGTAGAACTAAGCACCCAATGCTCTAGGCTCCAGACTCATTCAGATCCACCACAGGATGATTGTGGCGATCATGACTGCGGCGGTGAAGTTGGCGGCGAGTTTGTCGTATCGGGTTGCGATTCGGCGCCAGTCCTTGAGGCGGCAGAAGGCGCGCTCGATGATGTTGCGCAGCCTGTAAGCTGTGGCGTCGAACGGGTGGAAGCGCTTGCGCGTCGGATTGTTGGGGATGACGGGGAGGGTGCCGCGCTCGGTCAGGAACTGACGCAGGCCATCACTGTCATAAGCGGTGTCCGCGGCACACAGGCAGCCGGGCGGCAACGGGCCGAGCAGTCCCAGGGCGGCTCTGGCGTCGCCGAGTTGGCCGGGTGTCACTTCGATCGCGACGATGCGGCCTTGGCCGTCGACGACGGCGTGGATTTTGGTGGTCCGCCCGCCGCGCGAGTGGCCGATCGCCTGCGCACAGGCCCCCCTTTTCCGCCGCCGGCCGAGCGATGCGCCTTGGCGATGGTGCTGTCGATCAGTTGGATGTCGCCGGGATGAGCCTCGACCAGGGCCTCGAACAGGCGCTGCCAGATGCCGCGGCCGGCCCAGCGATTGAAGCGGTTGTAGACGGTGGTCGAAGGTCCGTAGATCGGCGGGCAATCCTGCCACCGGCAGCCCACCTTGAGCACGTGGATGATGCCAGAAAGAATCCGCCGATCATCCACCCGCCGAGCACCGGGCTGGTTGCACGGCAGCAAAGGTTCAATCGTCTCCCACTGACGCTCGCTCAGCCAAAACTCACCCGCCATGACCCCAACCTCCTGCAGCCCAGAAGGTTGAATCATCATGCCAACACAAAATCAACAAGTTGATTGAGTTTGGACCCTAGCGCGAGATATCCACCGCGTCGGCGAAGCCGATCGTGGCAAGGATTTCGCCCGCCTCGTCGGTAACTTCCAGCCTGCCCTTGAGGTCGAGGCGGCCGTTGAGCACGTCCTCGGCGAGGATCGAGCGAACGCCCTTCAAGGCCTCGGCGCGCGCGGCGGCGAGATCGGGCAGCTCGCGCCCTTCCTCGTCGGCGACGAAGCCGATGCTGTTATCGACGTTGAAGCGGTAGCGGGGCATTTTGCGTCTCCGTGACAGGGGTGGCGACGCGGTTCATCGCGGGCGGCTCTCGAGATAGAGATAGGCGGGATCGAACTCGGCGACCCGCTCCAGCCCGGCGCGGTCGTGGATGGCGACCCGGCCGCCGCGGAACTCGACCAGGCCGCGCGTGCGCAGCTCCTTGAGCGTGCGGTTGACATGGACCGGGGTGAGGCCGAGGCATTCGGCGAGATCGGTCTGGGTGAGGGGAAGATCGTAGCCGGTGTCGTCGGCGCGGCCGACGATTCCGAGCCGCACCCGGAGCTCGCAGAACAGGTGGGCGGTGCGCGACAGCGCCGAGCGGCGGCCGAGCGACAGCACCCATTCGCGATGGATCGCCGCGTCCATATTGGTCGTGAACCACCAGAGCCGGGCGAGGTGCGGATGCTCGGCCGTCATCGCTTCGATCCGCTCGTGAGCGACGAGGGCGATCTGGCACGGGGTGAGAGCCAGAACGCTGTGATCGAGCCGTTTCAGGGTGAAGCCGTGCAGATCGGCGAAGTCGCCGGTGACATGGAGCTCGCTGATCTGGCGCGAGCCGTCACGCAGATCCTTGTAGCGGCACAGGATGCCTTCGATCAGCAGCACGCTGAACGACAGCTCCTCGCCGGCGCGGATGATGGTCTTGTCGGCGCGAACGTCCCTGACCTCGGCGATCATATTGCGGACCGCCTGCTCCTGGCCCGCCGACAGCTCGTCCCTCGCCTTCAGCTTCAAGAGGTGCGTTTCGATCACTGACCTTGCCCGCTATTGGAGTGGCGGAAGAACTGCACCGGCGATGCCCGGTTCCGGTTGCGCGAATTGGGCTTGCCGGCCCCCGATAGGGCGGGGAATCGTGCGGTGCGTTTATCTATGTTATTTCGGCGGCGGGCGGATTGGGCGAAGCCCGGCCGGGGCGGGGGAGAAGGAAAGTCGCCTGCCCATGAACTTCCGCTTCGGCCCCGAAGATTTGCACGACATGCGGATCCTGATCGTCGAGGACGAGGCCTATCTGGCCGCCGACCTCGCCGAGGCGATGCGCCTGCGCGGCGCCGAGGTGATCGGCCCGGTCGCCACCTTCGGCGAGGCGATGCGGGCGGTCGAGACGAACTGGATCGACCGCGCCGTGCTCGACGTCAATCTCGCCGGCGAGATGAGCTTCCCGATCGCCGACCGGCTGGAAGCGGCCGGAATCCCCTATGTGATCGCCACCGGCTACAGCGCCGAAGCGCTGCCCGAGCGCTTCCGCGGCAAGCCGCGCCTCGAAAAGCCGTTCCGGCCTGCCCGGCTCGCGCAGATGATGGCGGCCGCCTAGAGTCCTCGTTTCAGGCCTCGTTTCAGGGACAGCCACCAGGGACAGCCACCGGTGACTGTCCCTGATGACTGTCCCCGGTGGCTGTCCCTGAAAGATGCCGGAATATGAAAGCGGCCGCCCCCGGGGGAGCGGCCGCCTGATCGCGGGTGCGGGAGCCTATTGGCCTTCGCGCTCTTCCGTCCCGCCCTGCTGGCCGGCCTGACCGCCGTCCTGCTGCTGCTGGCCGCCCTGGCCGCCCTGCTGGCCGCCGCCCTGCTGCTGGCCGCCCTGGTCGTCCTGGCCACCCTGCTGCTGGCCGCCCTGGCCGCCCTGGCCGTCCTGCTGTCCCTGGTTGTTGTCAGCCATGATCAGTTCCTCCATCTTGTTGGACCCGTCGCTGGGACGAGATGGTCGTACAACGTCGCGCCGAGGGCGCCGTTCCTGTTCCAAGGGTTTGAATAACCTGGATCAGCATGGTTTCGGGAGCAAAGGATTCCGCCGCTCGTTCGAGGGCCGAGGAGATTGATCATGGCCCAGCGCGAGCTGATCGAACCGCACAAAGGCGACAAGCGCTACCAACGCCGCAACGAGGACGGCACGTTCGGCGAATCCGACGACCAGACCGCCTCGCTTCGCCACGACGTCAGGCGGCTCAGCGCGACGAAGAAGCCGCGCGGCGAGGGCGACAAGGGCGACTGAGCCTGGAGCGGGAATCGTCACCCCGGCGGCGGCCGGGGTCTGGTGGAGACGCACCTGGCTTCTTGTCTTGGGATACCGGCCTCCGCCGGTATGACGGGGCGGCTCGGATCGGCCTAACGCGGGATTTCCGCGATCCCCTCCCCCGTCACCTGGAACAGGCGCTGCGGATCGTCGGCGACCACGACCAGCGGCCGCCCGGTCAGGATCGACAGGAAGACGTGGATCTCGGTCGGCAGCGGGTCCATCAAATGGGTGATCGCGAGCGGGCGCGGCTGGGCGCCCGCCGCGGCTTCGGGCAGATCGAGATCGAGGCAGGCGTTGGTGTAGCCGCGCGGTCGCTTCGACGCTGCCGTCGGCCGCGACCGTCGTCCTGAAATGGCCGCCCACGGGCAGGCGGTCGCGGGCGCTCGGCGGGCTGACCTGATAGACATCGATCGGGGCGCCGGCGGCGGCGGGCGGAACGACGAGATAGTTGAACTCCTCGCCGCCGCAGGGCCGGTGCTCCTGGCCGGCCGCGGCCGCGCGCGCCGCCGCCATCCGCGCCTGGACGGGGGTGAGCGGCGGCCGGGCGCCGGCGAGGAAGACCTCGCGCGAGACGACCCGGCCGCCAAGCGTGTTGGCGCGATAGACGGCGGCCGGCGGCGCTCCGTCCGCGCCGTCGGCGTAGAAGGTGACGAGGACCGCCATTGCCCTGCGGCTCGGCGAGCCAGCCCGCTATGCCCACGCCGTCCGGATCCGAGACCCGGCTCAGCATGTCGCGGGTGGCGATCTGGCCGGCGCGGGCGATCGCGCCGAGCAGCCGGCCGCGCTGCGCGGTCTCGACCAATTGAGCGCGCTGGGCCCGGGTCAGCGGCTGGGGCGGCGGCGACGGGGCGGGTGCCGGGGGCGGCGCGGGGGTTTCGGCCGCGGGCGGCTCGGCGGCCGGCTCGGGCGCGGCCTCGGCGGGCGGCTCAGCCGGCGGCTCGGCGGCGGGCGGCTCGGCCGGTGTTTCGGCGGGCGCGGGCGGCGCTTCGGCGGGCGGCGAGTCCTGCAGCCCCTCGACCGTCTCGTCGAGATCGGAGAGGCCGGGCGCGGGCGCCTCGGCCGGCGGCTCGGCGGGCGGGGCGTCCTGCGCCGCGGCAGGCGGCCGGCCACGGCGAGGCCCGCGAGCAGCATCGCGACGGAAAAACGCATGAGATTCACCTTGTTGTGACAGCGGCGCCGGGCATAGGCGCGGGCGAGGCCGCGGATCAAGCGCGGCGCGGCGGGCCGGGGCTCAGCCGCCGCCGCGCGAGGCCAGCCATTCGCGGCGAAGGACCGACATCAGCCAGACGTCGCGGAAGCTGCCGTCGGGCATCGGTGATGCTCGCGAAGCAGGCCCTCGGCGGTGAAGCCGGCGTTTTCATAGGCGCTCTTCGCCCGCTCGTTGCCGGCGAACACGTCGAGATCGAGCCGGTTGGTCCGGGTCTCGCCGAAGACATGGTCGATCAGGCCGCGAAGCAGCCGGGCGCCGTCGCCGCGGCCCGGCTCGGCCACCGCGATCCGCTTCAGATGGGCGCGCAGGTTGGGATCGTCGAGATCGAGCACGATCGCGAAGCCGGCCAGCCTCCCCGGCCTCGCGCAAGGCGAAATAGAGGGTCGACGGGCTTCGCCATCTCGGCGCGATGCCTGTCCGCCTCCCAGCGGCCGACCAGGAGGTCGTAGCCGGGGCGGCGCTCGATCGCCATGATCGCCGGAATGTCGTCCGGCGCCGCCGGCCCGAAGCTGTAGACCTCGCCCACGGCGCCGCCCCTAGAGCGCGATGGCGACGGTCTTGAGCTCGGTATAGGCCTCGATGCCGTAGCGCCCGCTCTCGCGGCCGAAGCCCGATTGCTTGTAGCCGCCGAACGGCAAGGTGGTGTCGGCGAGCGCCGGGCGCGTTGCCCCAGACCATGCCGGCGCGCAGCTTCGCGGCGAGCTTGTGCATCGCCGAGACGTCGCGGGTCCAGATCGAGGCGGCGAGGCCGTAGTTGGTGTCGTTGGCGGCCTTGGCGACCTCGTCGAGATCGTCGTAGCGCTGGGCGGCGAGGACGGGGCCGAAAATCTCCTCGCGAACGACGCTCATCTCCGGCTTGACGTCGACGAGGATGGTCGGGTTGACGAAATAGCCGTCGCCGCCGGGGCTGTCGCCGCCGTGGAAGACCGAGGCGCCGGCCTTCTTGCCCTGCTCGATATAGGACATCACCCGCTCCTGCTGCTCGGTCGAGACGAGCGGGCCCATCAACGTGTCGGGGGCGAGGCTTGGGCCGACCTTGAACTGGGTCGGCGGCCTGCGGCGACGCCTTCGATCAGCGCGTCGAAAATGTCGCGATGGGCGTAGAGCCGCGAGCCGGCGATGCAGACCTGGCCCGAATTCATGAAGATCGAGCGGGCGGCGCCGGCCGGCGGCCGTGCCGATGTCGACGTCGGGCAGGACGATGACCGGCGACTTGCCGCCGAGCTCCAGCGTGACCCGCTTCAGCGTGTCGGTGGCGGCGCGGTTGATGATCTTGCCGACCTCGGTCGAGCCGGTGAAGGCGACCTTGTCGACCAGCGGGCGAGCGGACCAGCCGGTCGCCCGCGGTCTCGCCCATGCCGGTGACGAGGTTGAACACGCCGGCCGGGAAGCCCGCCTCGGCGACCAGGTCGGCGAGGCGGAGCGCGGTCAGCGAGGTCTGCTCGGCGGGCTTGAGGATCGACCGTGCAGCCGGCGGCGAGCGCCGGCGCGATCTTCTGCACCGCCATCATCAGCGGGAAGTTCCACGGCACGATCTGGACGGCGACGCCGACCGGCTCGCGGCGGACATAAGCGTGGACCGCGCCGGCCGGGAAGGAGGAGGGCTCGATATGCTCGCCCGACGAGCTTGGTCGCCCAGCCGGCCATGTAGCGCAAAGCCTGGACGCATTTCGGCAGATCGTAGCCCGCCGAGGCGATCATCGGCTTGCCGTTGTCGATCGATTCCAGCTCGGCGAGCTCGTCGAGATTGGCCTCGATCAGATCGGCGAGCCTGTTGACCATCCGCTCGCGATTGTAGGCGGGGCAGGCCCGACCAGCGGCCGTCGTCGAACGCGGTGCGCGCGGCCGCGCGGCGCGGTCGGCGTCGGCGTCCGAGGCGTCGACGATCCGCGCGATCTCGCGGCCGGTCGAGGGATCGTAGACCGGGATCGTCGTGCCGTGGCTCGAATCGACCCATTGGCCGTCGATGAACAGCTGCGGCTTGCGCGTCAGCAGCTTCTCGATGGCTTCGCGAATAAGCGGGCTGGGCGGAAATGCGGGTCATCTCGTTCATCGCTCTGTCTCCCTGCGATCCCTATAGCGGTTCCCGTCGTTCCGGCGAAGGCCGGAATCTCGGGTTCGTCGGGCCGTGACCTCTTGCCCTGAGATCCCGGCCTTCGCCGGGATGACGAGAAATGGGGGACTGTCCCCGTTTCAGGCCAGCATCTTCCTCGCCTTCTCGATCAGCGCCTCGGCATCGTCGGGCCGCGGCGGGATCTGGAGGCCGCGCTGGACCGCGGGGCGGGCGGCGATCGCGTCCATCCAGCGCTGGAGATGGTCGAGGCCGTCGATCGGCGACGCCGGGCCATTCGTGGATCCGCGCCCAGGCGAAATTGGCGATGTCGGCGATCGAATAGTCGCCGGCGAGATATTCGTTCCCGGCGAGCCGGCCGTCGAGCACCTCGAGCAGCCGCCGGCTCTCGCGCCGGTAGCGGTCGATCGCGGCCGGGATCTGTTCGGGGAAATAGCGGGTGAAGACGTTGGCCTGGCCCATCATCGGCCCGAGCCCGCCCATCTGGAACATCAGCCACTGGATCGACGCGGCTTCGCCCCTTCTCGTCGGCCGGGATCAGCCTGCCCGCCTGCTCGGCGAGATAGAGCATGATCGCGCCGCTCTCGAACACCGCGAAAGTCGCCATTGCCGCGGTCGACGATCGCCGGGATCCGGCCATTGGGGTTGATCGCGGTGAACCAGGGCTCCTTCTGGGCGCCGCTCGAGAGGTCGATGGCGTGGACGGTGTAGGGGAGGCCGAGCTCTTCGAGCGTGATCGTGACCTTGTAGCCGTTCGGCGTCGGCGACGTATAGAGATCGATCATTACAGCCTCCTCGCTGCTTCAGTTGCGAAGTAGGACTGATGTCGCCGCTGTCAACCGCAGCGCGCAGCGACAATTGGATTCGGGTGCGTAACCAGCTAAGCTCGGCTCTTTCGCAGCCACAAGGGGACGCGCGATGGCTTTCACCCTCAACGACGTCACGGTCGGCGCCATGCCCGGCCTTGCCACTGTCACCCTTCACGAGACCGTGAAGGGCCAGAATCGGGTCGTCCATGTCGTCGTGCCGATGCCGCCTTCGCGCCTGACGCCGGCGATGCGCAAGAAGCAGGCGCGATCCCTGGCCAAGGCCGCGCTTCAGGCTGCTGTGGCGTCGCTCTAGCGCCGGGAAGAAAATAGGGACTGTCCCTATTTTTCAGGCTTCTCCATCACGACATCAGGTTTTCAGCCGAGCGTCAGTTCGCAGCCGAAATTGAGGCCGATGCGGCCGTCGCGGATCCAGCGGACGAAGGCGTAGATCGGGCTGCAGCCTTCGAAGCGGATCATCACGCTTTCGCCGAGCCGCGGCTGGAGCGCGCTTTCGATCATCGTGCCGCGGGTCGAGATGTTGATCACCGGGACGATATGGTCGGCGCCGCGGAAGGTCAGCGCGGCGCGCTCGGCCAGGCCTTCGTAGCGCGGCTCCGAGCGCTGCTCGGTCGCCGTAGGTTCCAGAACCTTTGCCCGTGACGCCATGACTCACACTCCCGTGCAAGCGGACGATGCGCCAAAAGGATTACCGAAATGTGAGCGTCAATCCTCGTCATGCCCGTTGGTCGCGCGCGGCCTCGCGGCGCCGCCGCCCTCCGCCGCCATTCTCCCAGAAATAAGGCAGGCGCCGGCGGTTGCCGGTGACGCGCTCGTTCAGGGTGGCGGCGTCGTAGAGGCGGCCGTTCAGCATCACCATGTTGATATTGTCCGAGTTGCGGATGTCCTGGGTCGGATCGGCGTCGAGGACGACGAGGTCGGCGAGCTTGCCGGGCTCCAGCGAGCCGATGTCGGTGAAGCCGTAGGCGCGGGCGCCGTCGACGGTGCCGTAGCGAAGCGCCTCGATCGGCGTCGAGCCGCCGCGGACGTGGCTCCACAGCTCCCAATGGGCGGCGAGGCCGGGCTGCTGGCCGTGGCCGCCGATCGCCACCGGAACGCCGCGCTGGGCGAGGCGGCGCGACTCGCGCGCGCTATACTGGTCGACGAACTGGTCGGCCGGCGCGGTCGTCGCGCGGACCCGGCGCGGCGAGCTCCGAAGGCGGGGTGTGCCGGGTCAGCAGGGGATGCTGCCAGACCGGCTCGGCCTGCGACCAATAGGGATCGCCGGCAAGGCCGCCATAAGTGACGACCAGGGTCGGATTGTAGGCGACCCGGGTCTGGCGAATAGAGGCTGACCACGTCCTCGTAGAGCCGCGCCTGCGGGATGTTGTGCTCGACCGTCGAATTGCCGTCCTGGATCAGCGTGATGTCCATCTGGAACAGCGAGCCGCCCTCGGGCACGACGAGAATGTTCTCGGCGCGGGCGGCGGCGGCGACCTGCTGGCGCTGGTTGCGGCGCGGCTGGTTGTAATTCTTGATCGAATGAGCGCCTTCGATGCGCAGCCGGCGGACATGGGTGAGCGCGTCGTCGTAGGAATCGATCAAAGCGTAGCGGCCCGGGCTGCGCGCGCCGTAGACGATCTCGCCCGACGAGAAGGTGCGCGGGCCGAGGATCATGCCGGCGCGCTGCATCTCCGCCGGCGACGAAGATCTCGCTCGCCGTGCTCGACGGATCGTGGACCGTGGTGTTGCCGAGCGCGAGGTGCGACAGCGCCGACCAGTTCTGCTGCGGGATGAGGTCGTCCTCGCCCTGCGACGCCGTGGGCGTGGGCGTCGATCAGGCCGGGGATGATGGTCTTGCCGGCGACGTCGACCTGCTGCGCGCCGGCCGGAATGGCGACCTCGCCGCGCCGGCCGACGGCGCGGATTCGGTTGCCCTCGATCAGGATGACGCCGTCGTCGATGATCCCGCCGTCGCATCGTTCGCCATGGTGACGATTCGCGCGCCGACCAGGGCGACCGAGCCCTTGCGGCACGTCGGCCGGAACCGTCATCGCAAGCGAGATGCCGCTCGTCGGCGCGCTATAGGCCGTGCCGCCCGGGGCGGCTGCGGACGAGCTCGCGCCATGTCGGCGCCGTAGAGCGTCGGCCCGAGGCTCCAGGCGAGCCGCTGGCCGTTCCGCGCCCAGCTCGAATAAGCGGCGCCGTTGGTGGTGACCCGGGTGACCGGCAGCTGCGAGCCGCGCGCGCCGACGTCCATGCATGCGGGCGCCGCCGAAGAAGGGCGTGACGAAGAGGTTGTAATTCTCGCGAAAGGCGATGGTGCGGCCGTCCGGCGAGACCTCGTAGCCGGTGACCATCTCGCCCTGGGCGTGGTCGCGGCGGTTGCCGCCCAGGAGGTCGACGCTGATCAGCTTGCGCTTCTGATCCTGGCTGACCTCGAGGAAGACCCGGTCGGAGGCGGCGCCGAAATGCGGATTGCTCGCCTTCGCCGAGGATCCGGGTCGAGGGCGCCGCCGCCGGCGGGGACGCGGAAGACGCCGGTCGCCTGCGACCATTGGTTGGAGGTCAGGCCGCCGCCGCCGCTCAGCTCGTAGACGATGGTCGACCCGTCGGGCGAGAAGCGCGGCCGGCGGTAATGGCCGGGCTGCTGGGTGATCGTGCGCAGGTCCGAGCCGTCGGCGGCGACGGTTCGGATTTCGCCGAGGCGCTGGTCGTTCCACGAGACGAAGGCGATCCGGCCGCCGTCGCGCGACCAGGAAGGGAAGAGCTGGAAATCGCCGTCCTGGGCGGTCAGCGGGCGTGGGCTCCCGCCGGCGAGGTCGCGGACGTAGAGCCGGCCGAGTGTCTCGAAGACGACCCGGCTGCCGTCCGGCGAGACCGCGGCGAAGCGCGGCATCCGGGTGGTGACGCTGGCCGGCGCGACCTCGACCGCGGGCCGCGGCGGATCGATGACGATGCGGGTGTCGCTGACCTGGAACGGGATTTCGGCCGACGCCGGAGCCGTCGCGATTGACCCGGCGGAGCTTGCCGCCGGCCCAGAAGACGATCGTGCTGGCTGTCGGGCGTCCAATCCATGTTCGGATAGACGCCGTGCACCGCCCAGGTCTCCTGCAGATCCTGGTCGAGATCGGCATAGACCTGGCGCTCCTCGCCCGAGCGCAGATCCTTGACGTAGAGGCGCGAGCGGCCGCCGACGCGGTGGACGTAGGCGAGATGGTTGCCGTCGGGCGACGGCGTCGGCCGGACCGCGCCGCCGGGGCCGCCGGCGATCTGGGTGCGCTCGGCCGGTCGCGATGTCGTAGCGCTCGATCGCGAACACCTGCTGGTTCGAATCCTGGGCATATTCGAAGATGTTGCCGGGCGTCGTGTTGCGGCTGAAATAGATCGAGCGGCCGTCGGGCGCGTAAGCGGGCTCGCCGAGCTCCTTCTGGAACTGGGGATTGGGCCGCTCGACCAAGGGCACGCCCTCGCCGACGCCGCTGACATGATAGAGCCAGATCTCGCCGGTGCCCAATGAGCGCTGGGTCGTGAAATGCTTGCGCGCCGCGATATATTGGCCGTCCGGGCTCCAGGTCGGCGCGTTCGAGAGGCGGAAGGTCTCCTTGGTGATCGCGCGGGCGCCCGATCCGTCGGCGTTCATCACCCAGATATTGTCGCCGCCGCCGCGGTCCGAGGTGAAGGCGATCAGCCGGCCGTCGGGCGAGAAGCGCGGCTGCATGTCGAAGGCGAGGCCCGAGCTGATCCGGGTCGGCCGGCCGCCGGCGATCGGCATGGTGTAGATGTCGCCGAGCAGGTCGAAGGCGATCGTCTGCCCGTCCGGGCTGACGTCGACGTTCATCCAGGTGCCTTCGTCGGTCGTGATCGGCACCGCCCGGGTCCGCTGCCCCGGCGGCGCGTTGACGTCCCAGCTCGGCGCCTCGCTATTGCCGCCCCGGCGCGGCTGGGCGAGCGCGGTGGTCGAGACGAGCAAAAGCGAAAGCGCGGCGAAGCTGCGGATCATGTGCGTGAATCCCGTGTTGAGGGGTCAGGAAAGCGGCGGACGGTGCACTATCCGGGCAAGACAGGCAAGAGAGCCGAGCGCCGCCACGTGCCGCTCGTCGAAACCTGACTCGGGTTGATCGATCACAAGGCGGCCGCGCCGCGTTCGGACCTCAGCAGCGGCGGCCCTGCTGCACGGGATCGGCGCCGCTTCCCCGGTCGGAATCGGTGCAATGCCGGGTGTGGCCGGGCGGGTAGTGTCGCGGCGGGGTCTGGCCGTTGCAGCGGACGCCGCGTCCGCCCGGGTCCGAGCCCGGCCCGCCGTCGGAATCGGAGCAGCCCGATGGCGCCTCACCATAGCGGCCGGTACCGGAAACGCCGCCTTCCCCGCGCGCCGCCGGGCCCCGTCCCTCGAACTGGCGGTCGGCATTGGGGCCGGTATCCTGGTCGGTATAGCGGTTGCGGGTGCCGACGCCGTAACCGGGGCGGTCGGCGCCGTTGCCGGTGTCGGAGTCGGTGACTCCGGAATAATGCGTGTTCTGCGCGCGGGCGCGGCCCGCGAAGACGGCGAGCGCGCCGACGCCAGCGACTCCGCCCAGAACCCGACCCATGAAGGAACGCCGACTCGGTCTACGCGTGGGATCCATATTGCCCCCTCCGCCCTTGTAGCGGGGCCAACCCTCTGCCGACTCGGCGGTTTATGCAAGGGCACTGCGTCAACTCCTTTGTCCGCCTGTCTTCTACTCTTGACACTTACCGAACTGTCTTCTATAGAAGACAAGTGATCAGGACGCGGCAGTCGCCGGAATTCACCCAATGGTTCCGCGGCCTCCGCGACGGGGTTGCGCGTGGCCGGATCGCCAAGCGTATCGCCATGCTGGAGGGCGGCCACTTTGGTGACGTGAAGGCGGTCGGCGACAAGGTGAGTGAGCTACGGATCGATCATGGGCCGGGATACCGGCTTTATTTCACGTGGCGCGGGGAAGCGCTGGTTCTGCTGCTGATCGGCGGCGACAAAGGTTCGCAACGGCGCGATATCGCCAAGGCAAAGGAGATCGCGGCGCGCAATGGCTAAATCGAAGATGCAGAAACTGATCGAGCAGACGACGCCATTCGATGCATCCGAGTATCTCGACGATGCGGGCATGCAGGCGGAATTGTTGAGCGATGCGCTCGCGACGGGCAAGGCCCGCGTGATCTCTCACGCCCTCGGTGTGATCGCCCGGGCGCGCGGCATGACCGATATCGCGCGGACCACTGGCCTCAGTCGCGGGTCGCTCTACGCGGCACTGAACGAGGAGGGAAATCCACGCCTGGACACGGTGATGAAGGTGATCGCCGCTCTCGAGCTGGAGTTGCGCGCCGACGCGAAGGACGCGGCGGCGTGAGTCAGAAAATGGGGACTGCCCCTATTTTCTGACCCAGTTTCCTGACGGCTTAACATGAGCGTGCATCCGAGGAGATCTCCATGGCTGAGGCTTTGGTTATTGTGCTGACGGGGTTGGCATCACTCCTCGCCTGTTATGCCGCGATCTACCTTGGTGCTGCGGTTATCGCACCGCGCTTCTTCCTCGATGATCTATGTCTCAATGATGAGAGATTTAAGAAATTGAGCGATAGACCTTCTCATGATCCGACATTCCGATGGAATTACTACGTGGGCTCCGGCGCCCTTATTGTAGGCCTTTTGATCCTCATGTTTCATGCCGCGAATGCCTTAACCATGTGGATACCGTCTAGTTGGACTGAAATTGGAGAAGACGGTGAATATCGTTGGGCGGGATGGTCTGTTCAGTTGATGATAGGTTTCATATTTTTTGCTGTCATCGGCGACGCCCTGCCGAAGCTTGAAACTAATGCGCACAGCCGAGTGAAACCTACGCGCTGGCGCATTTCTTCTTGGGCGAGGCGCGGCTACGAACGTGCGGACGCATTAATCACGGAAACAGACGGTGCTCGACGAAGCGAAATCGACTTGAAGCCCAGCCACTCAGCGATGGAGTTCATCAAGGGCTTCGACATCCGGCTAGCCGAAGCGGGCGACCGCGACGCCCGATCCGGGCGCTACCGTTCTACCGCATTTGAAGACAGGGAGTCGTATGTCGATGCCTGGCGCGAAGCGGCGTCTAAACTTCGGTCGAGCGGATGGCACCACTCTCGCGTGGATGAAATTTTCAAGGGTCTGGAGGCGTCGAGGGCGGCCGAAGCGACCGCAAGTCGCAAGGAGTATTGGAAATCCGCTCTCGGCTTCGATCCGGACGAGTTGCTCCAAGAGTGAAGCCAACCCGCCAGATCAGCACGGACACGTCGGCCCGCTTTTAGCCCTCAATCCTCGAATGCCGCCTTCAATTCCTCCAGCCATGGCGCCGCCGTCCCGTCGCTCGGCGCGCGCCAGTCGCCGCGCGGGCTGAGCGCGCCGCCGGCCGAGACCTTGGGCGCGTTGGGGCATGGCCGAGCGCTTGTACTGGCTGAGCTGGAAGAAGCGGAACAGGAAGACTTCGAGCCATTTGCGGATCGTGGCGAGGTCGTATTCGCGCTTGAGCGCTTCGGGATAATCGAGCGGCCACAGGCCCGCCTTGGCGTCCCGCCACGCCTGCCAGGCCATGAAGGCGACCTTGGACGGCGGCTGGCCGTGGCGCAGGATGTGGAACAGGAAGAAATCGTGAAGCTCGTAGGGGCCGATCCGGTCCTCGGTCGATTGCATTCCGCCCTGCTCGTCGGCGGGGACGAGCTCGGGCGAGATCCTGGTGTCGAGGATCGCCTGGAGGACGCGGTCGGTCGCCTCGTCGAACTGGCCCGATCTGATCGCCCAGCGGATCAGATATTGGATCAGGGTCTTGGGCACGCCGGCGTTGACGCCGTAATGGCTCATCTGGTCGCCGACGCCGTAGGTCGACCAGCCCAAGGCGATCTCGCTCAAGTCGCCGGTGCCGACGACGAAGCCCGACGCGCTGGTTGGCGAGGCGGAACAGATAGTCGGTGCGAAGGCCCGGCCTGCACGTTCTCGAAGGTGATGTCGTAGACCGGCTCGCCCTTGGCGAAGGGATGGCCCATGTCGGCGAGCATCTGCCGGGCGGCGGGCTTGATGTCGATCTCCTCGCCGACGATGCCGAACGCGTTCATCAGCGACCAGGCATTGCCCTTGGTCTCCTCGCCGGTGGCGAAGCCGGGCATGGTGAAGCCGAGGATCGTCGAGCGCGGCAGCTTCATGCAGGTCGCAGGCCTTGGCGGCGACGATCAAAGCGTGGGTCGAATCGAGCCCGCCCGAGACGCCGATGACGAGATGCTCGCCGCTCGTCGCCTTGAAGCGGCGGACCAGGCCCTGGACCTGGATGTTGAACGCCTCGTAGCAATCCTGATCGAGCTGGTCGGGCCGGTTGGGGACGTAGGGGAAGCGGCGCAGCGCGCGCTCGAAGCCGATGTCGGCGAAATCGGGCCGGTGCTCGAAGCCGATCGTCCGGAAGCGCGTCTCGGGATGGCAGGCGGCGCGGACATTGTCGTTGAACGTGCCGTTGCGCATCCGCTCGAGCCGAAGCCGCTGGACGTCGATATCGGCGACGGCGAGCTCCGGCTCCCATTCGAACCGCCCGGTCTCGGCGAGCAGTTCGCCAAGCTCGTAGATCGAGCCCTGCCCGTCCCAGGCGAGATCGGTGGTGCTCTCGCCGGGGCCGGCGGCGGAATAGACGTAAGCCGCGTGGCAGCGGCTCGCCTGGGCGGCGCAGAGCAATTTGCGCTCGTCGGCCTTGCCGATGGTGATGTTGGAGGCCGACAGGTTGGTGAGGATCAGAGCGCCGGCCATCGCGCCGTGGGTCGAGGGCGGCAGCGGCGCCCAGTAATCCTCGCAAATCTCGATGTGGAAGACGAAGTCGGCGAGGTCCTCGGCGGCGAAGAGCAGGTCCGTGCCGAACGGCGCGTTCTGGCCGGCGACCGCCGATCTTCAGCCCTTCGAGGCCGACGCCCGAGGCGAACCAGCGCTTCTCGTAATATTCGCGGTAATTGGGCAGGAAGCTCTTCGGCACGACGCCGAGGATGATGCCGCGGGCGATGGCGAGGCCGGCATTGTAGAGCCGGCCGTTGCGCCGGAGCGGGGCGCCGACGACGAGCACGGTCCCGAGCTCGGCGCGTCTCCGCGCAGAGCCGGGCGATGCCGGCCTCGACCGCGTCGAGGAAGGCGTCCTGCAGGAAGAGATCGTCGACCGCGTAGGAGGAGAGGTTCAATTCGGGGAAGACGGCGAGGTCGACGCCGCGCGCGTCGGCCTCGCTTCGCCAGCGCCAGCGCCTGATCGACGTTGAAGGCGACGTCGCCGGTCGAGGCGAGCGGGCTCGCCGCGGCGACCCGGACGAAGCCGTGGCGGTGGATCGCTCCGAACGGGGGTCCCTTCTGCCTGGCCTTGGCCATCTACAGCATCTCCGTCATCATCTCGACCGCCACCTCAAGCGCCGCGACCCGCGTCCCGCCCCGTCCGATCGGGCCGAAATGGGCCTCGCGGTGAGCGGTTATACGGCCCGAACGCGCGCAAGCGAAGTGGACCAGGCCGGGTTCGTCGCCGCTGTCCGCGAAACCGGTGATCGCGACGCGCGATATGGGCGCGCGACCGCTCGAGCGCGCCCTCCGCCATGGCGACCGCCACCTCTTTCGAAACCGCGCCTTTTTCGGCGATCAAAGCGGCCGGAACGCCGAGCAGCTCGGTCTTCGCCTCCTCGCTATAGGTGACGAAGCCGCGATCGAAGGCGTGGGCGACGCCCTGGACGTCGGTCAAGCAGCGAAGCGAGCATGCCGCCGGTGCAGCTCTCCGCGGTGGCGACCACCAGGTCGCGCTCGCAGGCCTTCCGGAGCAGGCGGCGGGTCGCCTCCTCCAGTTGCGTCGGGCAGCACCGGCGAGAGCGTTTCGGTATCGTTCAAAATAGCGTCCTGATCTGAGTCAAGCGCGGGAACCGGCCCCATGCTCCGATTGTTCCAGCGCCGCAATCAAGGAGACTCTAATGGCCGACACCAATCAGCCCCAAGACGGGCTTCAGCTGCTCGCCTCCGACCACCGCAAGGTCGAGGCATCTGTTCGAGAAATTCGAAGCCGCGAGCGGCGTCTCGGTCAAGGAGAAGCTGGTCAAACAGATCTGCACCGAATTGAAGGTCCACGCCCAGATCGAGGAGGAAATCTATTATCCGGCGATCCGCGGCAAGGTCGAGGACGACGATCTCGACGAGGCCTATGTCGAGCATGACAGCGCCAAGTTGCTGATCAACGAGCTCGAGGCCGCCGCGCCCGACGAAAGCTTCTACGACGCCAAGGTCAAGGTCCTCTCCGAGCTGATCGAGCATCATGTCAAGGAGGAGGAGAAGCAGCGCGACAATCTCTTCCAGCAGACCCGCGCCGCCGACGTCGACCTCGAGGCGCTCGGCGAGCGGCTCGCCGCGCGCAAGGCGGAGCTGATGGCCAAGGCGGAGAGCGAGGGCCTGCCGCCCGCCCAGCCGGCGACTCTCCAGCACGAGGAGATCTGAGCATGGCCTGGAGCCGCAAGGGAACGATCCTCGCCGGGATCGGCGCCGCGCTCGCGGGCGCCGCCGCCACCTTGTTCATGCGGCGGCGGCGCGGCGAATGGCGACAGTCCCGGCCCCAGCGCTCGAACGCGGCAAGACTGCGCCCGGCCCGGTCGGCCAGTCCGGCGCCGCCCGCTCGGCCGGCCCGGAGGCGATGCGCGATCCGCCCGCCGACTGGGGCAAGGTCGATCAGGCCTCGGACGAGAGCTTCCCGGCCAGCGACCCGCCCGCGATCAGCCCGCACGTCGACTGAACGGGGACCGACTGTCCCCTATTGGGCGTCCTTGTCCGGCCCGTCGGCGAAGATCGTCGCCCGGGCGGCGGTCAGTTCGCGAATTCCTTCCGCGGTCGACCAGCCCCAGGCGAAATGGGCGGCGATCATCACCGCGTTGCGGCGCATCGGATGGTCGGTGGCGGGCTTCAGCACGCCGAAGGCCGGGACCCAGCCCATATAGGAGCCCAGCCAGACCGCGCCGCCGGCCATCGCGCCGGTGACCCGGCCGATGCGCGGCGTCGGTGGCGGCGAGCAAGGCGCCGCAGCCGGCGCCATAAGCGAAATGAGCGACGAGGGTGAGATCGGGCGCCGCCGCGGCGGGCGGGTCGAGGGTCGAATCGACGATCTCGCGCGGGGTCAGCGGATAGCGCTCCTTCGGCCGGCAGCCGCCGGTGAAGCCGCCGCATCGCCGAGGTCATCGCCATGGTCGCGGCGAAGCCGGCGATGCCGCCGATCACCAGCCGCGAGCCGAGGCCGAGTTCCTTCTTTTCTGCCATCGACCCGCGCTACGATGCGAGCGGGCGAAGGTCCAGTTTTGACCGTCAGGGGTCAGAGCTCGACGCCGCTGGCGATCTCCTCGAGCCGCTTCAGGCGCTCGCGGACGGCGGCGAGCTCGATCCGGACGCCGACATCAGGCGGCTCCGCCGCGGGATGGCGCGCGGCCAGTTCGAGCCGCTTGTAATCGAGCCAGAAGCGCCAGGCGCGCGAGGCGGCGACGCAGACCATCGCGGTGATGGCGAGCGCGGCGGCGGCGAGGATCAGGGTGGTGCTCATCGGCCTGCTTTCCTGGCGCGGACGCGGGCGCGCGTAGCGCGATATTCTGCGGAAGCGCGCCTGGCTTCGACGAACGCCGTCATCCGCTCACCGCCTCGACGGCGCGGTCGAGCCGATCGAGCATCGCCGCGCGCGCCGCGTCGTCGAGCGGGAGGTCGCCGTCCGAATCGGCCCCCGGCAGCGGGCCCGCCCCGTAATCGGCGTCGGCATTTTCCATGTAGAAGATGATCGCCTCGCTCAGCCCCTGCGGGTCGGCGACCCGGGCGAGCCGCGCCACCCGCCAGAGCCGCGGCGAAACATAGCCGTGAGCGGCGAGATGGGCGCGGGTGAGCGCCGCCTCGCGCATCGGCTGGCGCAGGGCCGCGGCGGCATCGTCATAAACGAACGCACCCGAGCGCCAGGTCTCGGCGCCGAAGCGACGCGGCGGCCGCGCCGGGAAGACGAAGCGGAAATCGGAGCCGGGCCGGACCTGCTCGAACTGGACGACCACCATCCGCCGAAGCCGGCGATCCGGCCCGGCCTCGATGAAGACGCGCCGCTCGGCGTTGGTCAGGTCCTCGATCGGGAAGCGCAGCGGCGGCAGCGGCGCGAACGCCGCCGCCACCCGAAGGGTCAGCGCCGGCGCCCGCTCGGACACGACGAGATTGCCCGCCGGCGCCGCCGCCAGCGCGACGGCCAGGACCAGCCCCGAGCTACTCATAGCGGAGCGCCACGATCGGATTGGTGCGCGAGACGCGCAGGGCATGGCCGGAGACGGTGCCGATCGCGATGGCGAGCGCCAGCGCGCCGGCGAGCACGAACGGCGTCGGGCCGAGGTCGATGCGCGCCTCGAACGTGTTCAGCCAGTCGCGCATCACCCACCAGGCGACCGGCCAGGCGATCAGGTTGGCGACGATCACCGGCTTGGAGAATTGCCAGGCGAGCAGCTTGACGATGTCGCGGCCGCGGGCGCCGAACACCTTGCGGATGCCGATCTCCCTGGTGCGCCGCTCGGCGGTGAAGGCGGCGAGGCCGAACAGGCCGAGGCAGGCGATGACCACGGCGAGCGCCGAGAAGCCGGCGAAGGTCCGGCCGCGCGCGGCGTCGGTGGCGTAGAGATTGGCGAGCTGATCGTCGGCGAAGGCGCCCTCGAACGGCACGTCGGGAACGAGCCGCCGCCATTGCCGCTCGATCGCCTGGCGCACGCCGTCCGGATTGGCGGAGCGGTAGCGGACCAGCATCGTCGAATAGATGCCGCGGTCGTAGAAGATCATCGGCTCGATCGGCTCGCGCGCCGAGCGGAAGCGGCTGTCGGCGACGACGCCGACGATTGTCGCCGGCATCGGCTGCTGTTCGAACATGTTCGGCAGGATCTGCCTGCCGACCGCCGCGGCCGGGCTGGCGAAGCCCAGCCGGCGCGCCGCCGAGGCGTTGATCACCACGTTGATGCCGCGCTGGAGCAAAGCGGCTTGCGCCGGCTCGACCTCCGGCCCGGGTAGATAGGGCGTCCAGGCATGATCCTTGGCATGTTCGCGCGACAGCACCCGCCCGGCGAGCAGCGGCACGCGCATCGTGCGGAAGAAATCCGGGTGGACGCTGTAGAAGCCGATCGTCGGCGGCTCGGTCTGGCCGGGGACCTGCACCTGAGTGTTGAGCGTCTGGCCGCTGGCGACGAAGATGCCGCCGGCGGCGACGCTCTCCACCCCCTCGACCGCGCCGATCTGCCGCATCAGGGTCTCGGTCTGCGGGATCACCGCGGCTCGGGTCATGTTGGGGACCTGGATCAGTCCCTCGCGCTCGAAGCCCAAGTCGGTATTCTGGACGAAGACGGTCTGCGCATAGACCGTCATCGTGCAGACGATGAGCCCGATCGAGACCGCGAACTGGCCGACGACGAGCAGGTTGCGCAGCCGCCCGCTGCCGATCGGCTCGGCCGAGGATTGGTTCGCCTTGAGGACGGAGGCGGGCTGGAAGCGCGACAGATAGAAAGCGGGATAGAGGCCGCCCGCCAGCCCGACCAGCAGCCACAGCCCGAGGACGGGAAAGACTATGCCGCCCGAGCCGAGATAGTGGACCTCGAGCTGCGCATCGAGGAAGGCGGAGAGATAGGGGAGGAGAAGCTCGACCGAGGCCAAGGCGATCAGCATCGCCAACCCCGCGATCAGCATGGATTCGCCGAGGAACTGGGTGATGAGCTGGCTGCGCTGCGCGCCAAGCACCTTCCTCAGCGCGACTTCGCGCGCCCGCTGGCTGGCTCGGGCGGTGGCGAGGTTGACGAAGTTGATCGCCGCCATGGCGAGGATCAGAAAAGCGACCACCGCGAAGGTGACGATCGTTCGCCGATCGTTGCCCGGCCGCTCGAGCGGGCCGTCGGCGCCGCTCAGATGGACGTCGCGGACGTTGACCAGCCGCCAGTCGAACGTGTCGCCCTCGCTCACCTGCTGGTTGCCGACGGTGACCGGCGGGATGTTGCGCCGCTCCCAGGCGGGGAGGCCGCGGTGGATGTCCTCGGGGTCGGCTCCGGGCCTCAGCTTCAGATAGACGTAGCCGTTGACGCAGCCCCAGCCGCACTCCTCGCGCTCGCGGTCGCCGATCCGGCCGAACATGGTGAACTCCATGTGGCTGTTGCGCGGAACGTCCTCGACGACGCCGCTGACGCGAAGCGAATATTGCTCGCCGCGGCGGACGGCGGTGATCGTCCGCCCCAATATGTCGATGCCGCCGAAGCGGGCGATCGCCTCGGTTCGGGTCAGCACTAGGCTGTCGGGGCGGGCGAGCGCGGTGCGCGGGTCGCCGCGCAGGAAGGGGAGCTGGACGATGCGGAAGAAATTGTCGTCGACCAGGAACAGCGGCGCGAAGCTCGGCTCGCCGTCGCGCAGGAAGACCGGCTCGACTCCTTCGACCCGGGCGATCGCCTCGATCTGCGGGAAGTCGCGGGCGAGCAATTCGGTGATCACGCCGTGCGAGGCGCGCTGCGCCATCGGCCGGCCGCTCTCCTCGTCCATGGCGATCGACTGGACCTGGTAGACCCGCTCGCTGTCGGGCAGCCAGCTATCGTAGCCGGTCTCGTAGCGGACGTAGAGGAGCAGCATCAGGCAGGCGGCAAGGCCGATCGCGAGGCCGAAGATGTTGATGAAGGCGTAGGTCTTGCTCCGGGCCAGCGCCCGGAAGCCCACGGTCAGATAGTTACGCCACATGCTTACTCTCCCCGATGATTTCGTTCATTGTGTCCCGCCTGGACAGGCCGGCCAGGCCTCGGCCGGGCCGTCGGTCAGCCGATAGAGCTCGCCCGACAGAGCCGGATCGCCGCCTCGCGCGAAGATGAGGGTGCGCCCCGAAGGCGACAAAGTCGGGCCGACATGGAAGCCGGCCGCGCCGGTTTCGATCCGCCGCCGCGGGCCCCAATTCTCGCCCGTGCGCTCGAAGCGGTAGAGCGCGCCTCCCGACATCAGCACGGCGAAGCGGCCGTCCGGCGACGGCTCGAACTCGTAATCGTCCTCGGCCGTGCTGACCTCGCCGCCGAGGTTCGTCACCCGCCACCCATGGCCCTCGCGGACCGCGCGATAAATGTCGGTCGCGCCGAAGCCGCCCGGCCGGTCCGAGCCGAAATAGAGGCCGCCCGCGCCGTCGGGCCTCGGAAACCATTCGGCGGCCGGCGAATTGACCGGCGCGGGCAGCCGCACCGGCGCGCGCCAGCCCCCGTCCCCGCCGCGGTCCGCATACCAGATGTCGAGATCGTCGCCGGTCTTGGCGGGCGGGTCGCGGCGCGAGGAGATGAAGTAGGCGCGGCGGCCGTCGGCGGTGAAATAGGGGTCGGCCTCCACCCCCTCGCCGCCGAAGGGCGCCGGCAGGGGCGCGGCCCAGGCGCCGGCCGCGCAACGGCTCACCAATATCTTCCAGCCCCGGAACTCCGGCGACGAACGGACGAAATAGAGGTCGCCGGTGCGCGGATCCAAAGCGGGATGCGATTCGAACTGCGGCGAAGAGATGCCCGCCGGCCGCCACGGCTCGGCAGCGGGCGCGGCCTGCAGCGCGACGGCAGCAAGGATCGCGAAGCCGCGCGTCATTCGTACCGCAAGGCCAGAATCGGGCTTCTGCGCGCCACCTTGATCGCGTGGCCGGCGATGGTGCCGATGGCGATCGCGAGCGCCAGCATGGCGGCGATCACGAAGGGCGCCGGCCCCAGATCGATGCGCGCTTCGAAGCCGTTCAGCCATTCGCGCATCGCCCACCAGGCGACCGGCCAGGCGATCAGATTGGCGATCAGCACCGGCTTCGAGAATTGCCAGACGAGCAGCTTCACTATGTCCATCGTGCTGGCGCCGAAGACCTTGCGGATGCCGATCTCCCGCGTGCGCCGCTCGGCGGTGAAGGCCGCCAGGCCGAACAGCCCCATGCAGGCGATCAGCACCGCCAGCAAGGCGAAGGCGGCAAAGGTCTGCGCCCGTGCCCGTTCCGCGGCGTAGAGATCGGCGATGATCGTCTCGCTGGTCCGCGCCTCGAACGGCACGTCCGGAACGAGCCGCTTCCAGATCGCCTCGATCGCCCTCTGCACCTGTTGCGCGTCGGCGCCCGAATGGCGGACCATCAGCCAGTCGAGCGCGCCGCGGCTCTGCCGGAACATGGTCGCGCGGATGGGGTCGCGGACCGAGCGGAAGCGGCTGTCTTCGACCACGCCGACGATGGTCAGCGGCACCTGGCCATAGTCTGCGCCGAACAGCTCGGCCCGCACCTGCTGGCCGACCGCCGCGCGCGGCTCGCGAAAGCCGAGCGCGGTCGCGGCGCGGGCGTTGATCAGGATGTTGATCCCGCGCGCCGCCAAGGCGCGGTCCGCCGCCTCGTCGCGGGGGTTAGCGCGCGTAGCGTCGTCGGCCGCGCGGCTCTCCTCGAACAGGCGGCCAGCGAGGGGTTCGATCTCCATCGTCTGGAAGAAGTTGGGGCCGACGGGCGCGCTGCTGATCTCGATGGGCTGCGCGACCCGCGGGACCTGCACGAGCTGGGTGACGTTGCCGGTCGTTCCGACCCCGATATTGGTGCGTGCCACCGCACCGACCCCGTCGATGCCGCGAAGCTCCCGCATCAGCGCCTCGGCGACCGGAGCGACCCGGTCGTCGCTGACATTGGCGATCTGGATCAGGCCGCCGCTCCGATAGCCGGGATCGACCGTTCGCGCGTAGACGGTCTGCGCGTAGACGATCGCGGTGCAGATGATGAGGCCGATCGACACCGAGAATTGGGCGATGACGAGCAAAGTGCGGATCCGGCCCGTACCGGGCGTCTCGGCCGCCGAGCGGTTGGCCTTGAGCACCAAACCGGGCTGGAACCGCGACAGATAGAAAGCGGGATAGAGTCCGCCGGCGATGCCGATCAGCAGGACGAGGCCAAGGATCGGCAGGAGCAGGCCGCCGCTCCCCAGGTAAGCGATCGAGAGGTCAGCATCGAGGAAGGCCGCATAAGGCGCGAGCAGAAGCTCGACCGCGGCCAGCGCGATTAGCATCGCGACGGTCGCGACGAGCAGCGACTCGCCGAGGAACTGGACAACGAGCTGCTGCCGGCGGGCGCCCAGCACTTTCCTCAGCGCGACCTCACGCGCGCGCCGGCTCGCCGAGGCGGTCGAGAGGTTGATGAAGTTGAAGCAGGCGGTGGCGAGCACCAGAGCGGCGACGATCGCGAAGGTGGCGATGGTTGTGCGGTCGTTGCCGCGCACCGCGCCGCCGTCCTGCGCGTCGCCCAGATGCACGTCGGGGAGGCCGATGAGGCGATAATCCTGCTGGGCGCGGAAATTGACCTCGGCGCTGACGGGGATGTTGCGCGTCTCCCAGGCCGGCATCTGGCGGTGGATCTCATCGGCGCTGCTGCCGGGGCGAAGCGCGACATAGACCCAGCCCGCCTGCCAGCCCCAATCGGTGAAGAAGTCGGGGCTGTCGGCGAAAAAGCTGACCGGATCGAAGCGGGTCAGCATGCGAAGGCGCATATGCGAATTGCGCGGCAGATCGCGCATCACGCCGCCGACGCGGTGATCGACGTTTCGGCCGTTGACCGCCACCGTCAGCGTCTCGCCGACCGGATTGCCGGGGCCGAACAGGCGCAGGGCCTCGCTTTCCGAAAGCACCACCGACCCCGGCTGGGCGAGCGCGGTGCGCGCGTCGCCATGGACGAGCGGGAAGGCGAAGACGTCGAAGAAGGGGCCGTCGACCATCGCCGAGTCGCGCACCGCGAGGGCCTGGCCGCCGCGGATCACATTGGCGACGTTGGGAAGCAGATAGACCCGGCGCTCGACCTGCGGGAAATCGCGCGCGAGCGCGAGACCGGCGACGTAGGAGGACATTTGCAAATTGGGGTCGTCGCCATTGTCCTGCGGCGCATAATCGGTCTGCACCTGGTAGATGTTCTCGGCGTTCGGGACCCAGTTGTCGTAGCTCAGCTCGTAGCGGACGTAGAGCAGGATCATCAGGCAGGCAGCGAAGCCGAGCGCGAGGCCGAGGACGTTGATCAGCGCATAGGTCCGGTTGCGCGCGAAGGCCCGGATCCCGGCCGTCAGATAGCTCCGCCACATAAGCTTTCTCCTTTAAGAACCGTTCATTCGTACCGAAGTGCGTGGATCGGGTTGGCGCGGGCGACGCGCGTCGCATGGCCGGCGATCGTGCCGACGGCGATCGCGAGCGCCAGCAGCCCGGCAACGACGAATGGCGTCGGGCCGATTTCGATCCGGCTCTCGAATTCGCTCAGCCAGTCGCGCATCGCCCACCACGCGATCGGCCAGGCGAGCAGGTTGGCGAGCAGCACCGGGCGGGTGAACTGCCAAACGAGCAGGCGGATGATGTCGCGCGTGCGCGCGCCCAGCACCTTTCTGATCCCGATCTCCTTGGTCCGGTGCTGTGCGGTAAAGGCGGCAAGGCCGAACAGGCCGAGACAGCTGATCAGCACCGCGAAAGCGGCGAAGATCGCGAACATGCGCGCGCGCCGCTCGTCGGCGTCGTACATCTCGGCGATGCGCGCGTCGGCGAAGAAGCCTTCGAACGGCGCGGTGTTGACGCTCGACTTCCAGAGCGCTTCGATCGCCGGCATCACCGAAGCGCCGCCGACGCCCTCGAAGCGCACGGCGAGGCTCAAATGATAATGGGGCGAGACGTAATAGATTTTGGGCTTGCTCTCGAGGCGCGCCGAATCGAAGCGCGAGTCATTGACCACGCCGACGATCGTGTAGGGGACGACGACCCGCCCGTCCGACCTGTCGCTGGCGATCTGCCGGCCGACCGCCGCTTGCGGATCGGCAAAGCCGAGGAGCCGGGCCGCGCTCTCGTCCACCACCACGTTGAGGCCGCGCCGCTCGACCATCCGCTCGCGTTCCGGATCCATGTCGAACCGCGGGGCGCCGACGTCCATCTCGCGCTCGTCCGTCACGGTTCGGCCGGCGAGGACGCGCATGCCCAAAGTGCGGAACGCATCGCCGTCGATGTCGACGAGCTGGAGGCTGACGCTGTCCGGCGCGCCCTGCACCCGCCAGGCCGAGTCGGTCGTGGTGCCGGGGCCGGGGGTGATGCCGATCCGCGCCACCGAGGTCACTCCGGGGACGGCGCCGATTCGGCGCATGAAGGTCTCGATCTGCGCTCGGTCGCCGATCAGCTCGGGATAGTTGACGAACAGCAGGCCCGGGACCCTGTAGCCGGGATCGGCCGAACGCGCGTACAGCGTCTGCGCATAGATGATCGCGGTGCAGATGATGAGCGCGATCGAAACCGCGAATTGCAGGACGACGAGGCCGGTCCGCAGGCGCCCCGCGCCGGGCGTGTCGGCTGCGCCCTGATTGGCCTTCAGCACCAGCGCCGGCCGATAGCGGGAGAGGAAGAAGGCGGGATAGACGCCGCCCATGATGCCCACGGTGGCGAGCAGGGCGGCCAGCGGCAGGATGATGCCGTGCGCTCCGAAATAGCTGACCGAGATGCCGCCGTCGATCTGGGCGTTGAGCCACGGAAGGGCGAGCTCGACCAGGGCGATGGCGAGCAGTCCCGCCGCCGCGACGACGACGGAGGCTTCGATAAGGAACTGGGCGATGAGCTGGCCGCGCGACGCCCCCAAGGTCTTGCGCAGCCCCACCTCGCGCGCCCGGCGGCTGGCGCGGGCGGTGGCGAGGTTGGTGAAGTTGACGCAGGCTACGACCAGCAGGAAGGCGGCGACGATCCCGAAGGTGACGAGCGTCTTCATCGGCGTGCCGAGCCGAATCGTCCCGGAATCGATCGCGGCCGTGTTGATGGCGCGGATGTTCATCAGCTCCTGGGTGAACCCGAGGCCGTCGGGCGCCGACGCATCGCGCTGGCCGGAGGGGACGAGCCGCCGCAGGGCAGTGTTCATCCGGCGGTGCAGGGCGGCGGGGTCGACGCCGGGGCGCAAACGGACATAGACCCAGCCCGCCACCCAGTTCCATTGGGTGAAGGCCTCGTTGCCCGACGTGCTGCTGGCGAGGTTGGGCCGATAGAGCGCGGCGACGCGCAGGTGGGAGTTGGCGGGCAGGTCGCGCAGGATTCCGGTGACCCTCGCCACCTTGTCCCCGCTGCCGGCGATCCGGGTCACCGTCCGGCCCAGCACGTCGGTGCGGCCGAACAGGCGCCGGGCCGTGGATTCGGTGAGAACGACGCTGTCGACGGCGTCAAGGGCGGTGGCGGGATCGCCCGCGACCAAAGGCAGACGGATCACGTCCAGGAAATTGCCGTCGGTGAAATAGACGTCGTCGATGGTGATCGGCTCGCCGTCCTTGCGGAACGTGCCGCCGGAGGAGATGAGCCCGGTCGACGCTTCGATTTCGGGGAATTGCCGTGGCATCGCCTCCGCCGCGACGAACGACGTCTGGGCGTAACGCCGCCCGGCCGTGGTCCCGGTCGTCTCGATGCGCTGCACCTGATAGATGCGGTCGGCATCCGCCAGCCAATCGTCGAAGCTCAGCTCGTAGCGGATGAACAGGATGATCAAGAGGCAGCCGGCCAAGCCGACGGCAAGGCCTACAAGGTTGATCGCGGTGAACAGCGGACTGCGCCAGAGCGCCCTCAGGCCGATGGTGAAATAGCTGCTCAGCATGGCCGCCTTCCTCCCTATTCGTATCTCAGCGCGAGGATCGGATTGGCCCTGGCGACCCGCACCGCATGGCCGGCGATGGTCCCGGCGGCGATCGCCAGCGCGAGCAGCCCGGCGCCGGCGAAGAGCATCGGGTTGAGGCTGATCCGGTCCTGGAAGCCGTTCAGCCAGTCGCGCATCACCCACCAGGCGACCGGCCAGGCGATCAGGTTGGCGATGACGACGGGCTTGGAGAATTGCCAGACGAGGAGGCGCAAAATGTCGCGGGTGCGCGCCCCCAGCACCTTGCGCAGCCCGATCTCCTTGGTCCGCCGCTCGGCGGTGAAGGCGGCAAGAGCGTAGAGGCCAAGGCAGCCGACGACGACCGCGAGCGAGGCGGCGGCGGCGAAGACGTAGCCGCGCGCCTCGTCGGCATCGTAAAGCTCGGCGACCGCGTCCTCGACGAAGACCGATTCGAACGGCACGTCGGGCGCCTGCTGGCGCCAGATCCGCTCGATCTCGCCGACCAGGGCGGCCGGCGAGCCTATCGAATAGCGAACGACGAGGCTGCCATGGCCGGCGCGGCTCATCGAATAGAGGATCGGCTCCATCTCCTCGCGCATCGAGCGGTACTGGACGTCGGCGACCACGCCGACGACCGTCACTGGCACGTCGTCGATCCGGAACTGGGCGCCGATCGCCGCCTGGGGCGTTCCGAAGCCGAGCTGTCTGGCGCCGGCCTCGCTCAGCACGACGTTGGCGCCGAGGCCCGGCGGCGGATCGTCGCCGAAGGCCGCGGTCGAATCGTCGCCCGCCACCCGATCGGAAAAGGCGCGGCCGGCGAGAGTCCTTATCCCCATCGCCGAGAAGAAGCCCGAATCGACGACATAGGAGCCGATGCTGACCGGATCGGTGCGGCCCGGCAGCTCGACGGAATCGGTCGTCCTCGGGTCCGTCGCCGGGGTCAGGTTGGCGCGGCCGACGGCGGCGACTCCGTTCAGCCTCGCGACTCGCTCGCTTATCGTCTGCGCGGCGGGCGCGACCTGGGCGCGGCCCAGATTCTTGACGACCAGCAGGCCTTCGCGCTGATAGCCGGCATCGGCGGTCCGGACATGCTGGGTCTGAAGCGTAGATGATCCCCGTACAGATGATGAGTGCGATCGAGACCGCGAACTGGGCGACGACGAGGATGGAGCGCAGCCGGATCGAGCCCTGCCCGCTGTTCATCTGGTTCGCCTTCAGCACCGCCGAAGGCCGGAAGCCGGAGAGGTAGAAGGCGGGATAGAGGCCGCCGACGATGCCGACCGCAAGCGCAAGCCCGATCATCGGCAGAAGCACGCCGTCCCCGCCGAGATAGCGAAGGACGAGATCGTCGCCGAGGAAGGTCGAAAAGGCTGGCAGGCCGAGCTCGACGAAGGCGAGCGCGAGCAGCAAAGCGGCGCCCGCCATCAGGATCGATTCGCCGAGGAACTGGGCGATGAGCTGGCGCCGCATCGCTCCGAGCACCTTGCGCAGCGCCACTTCGCGCGCCCGCTGCGAGGCCCGCGCCGTCGCCAGATTGGTGAAGTTGACGCAGGCGATGCCGAGGATCAGCAGGGCGACCATGGCGAAGGTGGTGATCGTCGTCCGGTCGCTGCCCGGGGTCATCGCGCTTTCCTGGAACGGCCCGAGATGGACGTCGCGGACGTTCTCGAGATGAAGCGCCCAGCGCCTGGCGCGGCTCATCTCGCCGGCGCCGACCGTGTCGACCGGAATGACGCGCTCTTCCCAGGCCGGAAGGCGGGCGTTGAGCGCGGCCGGATCGGCGCCGGGCCGAAGCCGGACGTAGACATAGGCTGGGATGCTGTTCCAGCGCTCGAGCGTATCGGGCTCGTCGGCGAAGACGGTGCCCGAGATCCGGCTCACCATCGCCAGATCGAGATGGCTGTTGCCGGGCAGGTCGCGAAGCACGCCGGTGACCCGAAGCTCGGCGGGGACGCCGCGGCGGACGATGGTCAGCACCTGCCCCATCGGATCGCCATTGCCGAAATATTTGCGCGCCTCGCTCTCGGTAAGGACGAGCGAATCCACGCCGCTGAGCGCGGTCCGCCGGTCGCCGCGGACGAGCGGCAGATCGAGCACGTCGAAGAAGCTCGCGTCGGCCATCACCATGTCGGTGTAGGTCGATTGGCCGTTCCTCAGGACGACCGGCCGAGTGGGGTACAAAGCGGTGACCGCCTCGACCTCGGGGAAGTCGCGCTTCAGCCCCGCCGCGACCGGATAGAAGGTCCGCTGGGTGAAGGTCGGCGGCTCCTCCGTCGCGACCCGCTCGCTCTGCACCTGGTAGGTGCGCTCCGCATTGGGCAAAGCCAGCGTCGTAGCTGAGATCGTAGCGGACGAAGAGCAGGATCAGCAGACAGGCGGCGAAGCCGAGCGTCAGGCCGAAAATGTTGATGAACGTATAGGTCTTGTTCTTCGCGAGCGCCCGGAGGCCGACCGTCAGATAATTACGCCACATGCATCCATTCCCTCATTCGTAGCGCAGCGCGTGGATCGGATTGGCGCGCGCGACCTTGAACGCGTGGCCGGCGATGGTGCCGATCGCGATCGACCAGAGCGAGCAGGCCGGCGAGCAGGAACGGCGTCGGGCCGAGGTCGATCCGCGCGTCGAACGTGTTGAGCCAGTCGCGCATCAGCCACCAGGCGACCGGCCAGGCGATCAGATTGGCGATGATGCATCGGCTTGGAGAATTGCCAGGCGAGCAGCCGGACGATGTCGCGGGTGCGCGCGCCGAGCACCTTGCGGATGCCGATCTCCTTGGTCCGCCGCTCGGCGGTGAAGGCGGCGAGGCCGAACAGGCCGAGGCAGGCGACGACGATCGCGAGCAAGGCGAAGGCGGCGAAGGTCTTCGCCCGCGCGTCCTCGGCCTCGTAGAGCTCGGCGATGATGTCGTCGCTGAACTCGGCGGTGAACGGCACTTCGGTGGTGACGCTCTTCCAGACCCGCTCGACGCCGGCGCGGACCTCGGCCGGGTTGCCGTTGAAGCGAAGCACGATCATGGGTGTGGCCGCTGATTGGCGTTCTGGAACATGATCGGATCGAGCGGCTGCCTGACCGAGCGGAAGCGCGCGTCGCGGACGACGCCGATGACGGTGACCGGGACGAGCCCGATCTCGTTGTCGACCAGAGCCGGCCCGGAACGTCCTGCCGACCGCGTCGGCGGGGTTGCGGAAGCCCAGCCGCCGCGCCGCCAGCTCGTTGATGACGATGTTGACGCCGCGCGCGCCAGCGCCCGCTCCGCCGCCGGGCTCGGGCGGATAGGGCAGGGTCATGTCGTCCATCGGCCGCCGCTCGTCGAACCAGCGCCCGGCGACCATCTGCATGCCCATCGCCGCGAGATAGCCCTCGTCGACCGTGTAGATGCCGATGTTGACCGGCTCCGGATTGCCGGGGACCATCACGCCGGTATTGTTGTTGTTGTCGGTCGCGACGCCGATCGTGGTCCGCCCGACCGCCTGCACGCCGGGGATCCGCCGCATCCGCTCGGCGAGCATCTCGCCCTTGTCGAGCAGCTGATAGCGGGAGAGCTCCTCGATCTGCAGGATGTTGCTGCGGTCGTAGCCCGGATCGAGCGGTCCGGGCGTAGACGGTCTGGCCGTAGATCACCGCGGTGCAGATGATGAGGCCGATCGACACCGCGAACTGGGCGACACCAGCACGTTGCGCATCCGCCCGGTCCCCGGCGTTTCCGACGAGGATTTGTTGGCCTTGAGCACCGTCGCCGGCTCGAAGCGCGAGAGGAAGAAGGCGGGGTAGAGGCCGCCGAGGATGCCGACCGACCACGACCAGCAGCAGCACCGGCAGCAGCGATCCCGTCGGCGCCGAAATAGGAGACGCTGAGATCGGCCTCGAGGAAGGCGGCGAGCGACGGCATCAGCAGCTCGACCAGAGCGAGCGCGATCAGCATCGCCACCACCGCGACGATGATCGATTCGCCGATGAACTGGACGATCAGCTGCCGGCGGCTCGCGCCGAGCGCCTTCCTGCAGCGCGACCTCGCGGGCGCGCTGGCTGGCGCGGGCGGTGGCGAGGTTGGTGAAGTTGACCACCGCCATGCCGAGGATCAGCAGGGCGACGATCGCGAAGGTGACGATCGTCGTCCGGTCGTTGCCCGGCGCCATCGCGCCGGCCTGGGCGCGGCCGAGATGGACGTCCTGGAGGTTGACGATGTGCCAGTCCTGGTCGTCGCCGGCGTTGAAGCGGGCCTCGCCGGCATTCTCGTCGGGAATGTCGCGCGGTCCTCCCAGGCCTGGAGGCCGGCGCGGATCTGGCTCGCGTCGGCGCCCGGGCGCAGCTTGATATAGACCCAGCCGTTCTGGCAGCCCCAGCATTCGAGCGCCTGCGGCACGTCCGAATTGTAGGCGACGAAGTCGATCCGGATCAGGCTGTTGATCCGGAAGTGCGAGTTGCGCGGCAGATCGCGCAGGATGCCGGTGATCCGGAAGTCGCGGGCGACGCCGCGGGTGATCAGGGTCAGCGTCTGGCCGACGACGTCGTCGGTGCCGAAGCGCCGCCGCGCCTCGGACTGGGTGAGGACGGCCGAATTGACCTGGGCCGAGCGCATCGGCGTCGCCGCGCACCAGCGGCAGCGGCACCACGTCGAGGAAATTGCCGTCGACCCAGAGATAGTCCTCGGTCGAGGTCGCCTGGCCGTTCCGGAAGAAGACCGGATCGTTGTCGCTGACGTAGACCTCCTGCTCGATCTGCGGGAAATCGCCGCGCAGCGACTTGCCCGCGATGTAGGGGGTCATCTGGAGCTGGGCTTCCTGGCCGGTCTCGCTCGACTTGTACCAGCTCTGGACCTGGTAGACGCGCTCCGCGTCCGGGATCCAGCGGTCGTAGCTCATCTCGTAGCGGACGTAGAGCAGGATCATCAGGCAGGCGGCCATGCCGATCGCGAGGCCGAAGATGTTGATGAACGCATAGGTCTTGCTCTTCGCGAGCGCCCGGACGCCGACCGTCAGATAATTCCGCCACATCGCCTGTCCCCTTCGATGTCCTTTGCGTCGCGATCGGCGCTCCTATTCGTAGCGGAGCGCGAGGATCGGATTGGCGCGGGCGACCTTGAAGGCGTGGCCGGCGATGGTGCCGATCGCGATGGCGAGCGCGAGCAGGCCGGCGAGCACGAACGGCACCGGCCCGAGGTCGATGCGCGCGTCGAACGTGTTCAGCCAGTCGCGCATCGCCCACCAGGCGACCGGCCAGGCGATCAGATTGGCGATGATCACCGGCTTGGAGAATTGCCAGGCGAGCAGCCGGACGATGTCGCGGGTGCGGGCGCCGAGCACCTTGCGGATGCCGATCTCCTTGGTCCGCCGCTCGGCGGTGAAGGCGGCGAGGCCGAACAGGCCGAGGCAGGCGACGATCACGGCGAGCAAGGCGAAGCCGGCGAACACCTTGGCCCGCGCCGCCTCGGCCTCGTAGAGCTCGGCGACGCTTGTCCTCGCTGAACTCGCCGTCGAACGGCACGTCGGGGGCGAGCCGCTTCCAGGCCTGCTCGACCCGGCCGCGCACGCCCTGCGGATCGGCGGTGTCGTAGCGGATCAGCAGCACGCCGGTGCCGTTCGCGTCGCCAGCGGAACATGATCGGATCGATCGGCTCGCGGATCGAGCGGAAGCGCGAATCGCGGACGACGCCGATGATCCGGGTCGGCACCAGCGCCATATTCCGGGTCGACGAAGGTGACCGCGACGGTCTTGCCGACCGCGTCGGCCGGGTCGCGCGAAGCCCATCCGCCGCGCGGCGAGCTCGTTGATGACGATGTTGACGCCGCGCGCGACCAGCGCGCGCTGCGGCTCGGCGTCGTCGGCGGATAGGGCAGGTCGATCCGGTCGGCCGGGCCGGTTCTCGTCGAACAGGCGGCCGGCGACCAGCTCGATGCCCATCGTCTGGAAGAAATTCGCGATCGACCGAATAATTGCCGATCGTCGACCGGCTCGGTCTGGCCCGGCACCTGGACGCCGGTATTGGTGTTGTTGCTGGTGGCGACGCCGATGCCCGAGCGGCCGACCGAGACGACGCCGGGCACGCGCCGCATCTCCTCGGCGATCGCGTCGGACGCGCTCGAGCAACTGGCGGCGGCCGAGATTCTCGACCTGGATCAGGCCGTCGCGGCGGTAGCCGGGATCGGCGGTGCGGGCGTAGACGGTCTGGGCGTAGACCACGGCGGTGCAGATGATGAGGCCGATCGAGACCGCGAACTGGGCGACGACGAGCGCGTTGCGGAGCCGCCCCGAGCCGCCGCCTCGGCCGACGATTTGTTGGCCTTGAGCACCTGCGCCGGCTGGAAGCGGCTGAGGTAGAAGGCCGGATAGACGCCGCCGGCGGCGCCGACCAGCAGGGTCAGCAGCGACGATCGGCAGCAGCATGCCGTCCCAGCCGAAATAGGGCATGGCGAGATCGGCATCGAGGAAGGCGGCGAGCGACGGCAGCAGCAGCTCGACCAGGGCCAGCGCGAGCAGCATGGCGATGCCGGCGATCAGCACCGATTCGGCGAGGAACTGGGTGATCAGCTGCTTGCGGTTGGCGCCGAGCACCTTGCGCAGCGCCACCTCGCGGGCGCGCTGGCTGGCGCGGGCGGTGGCGAGGTTGGTGAAGTTGACGCAGGCCATGCCGAGGATGAGGAAGGCGATGATCGCGAAGGTGACGATCGTCCGCCGGTCGTTGCCCGGGCGTCATCGTCGCCGTCCTGGGCCTCGCCGAGATGGACGTCGCGGATGTTGGCGACGCCGCCAGTCCTGCTCGTCGCCTGGCATTGGTAGGTGCTCCTGGCCGAACTGCTCGGTCGGGGATGTTGCGCCGCTCCCAGGCCGGCAGCGCGGCCTGGATCGTGGCCGGGATCGGTGCCGGGCCGGAGCGTGAAATAGATACCAGCCCGACTGCCAGCCCCAGGTGGTCAGGAATTGCGGCTGCTCGGCCATGAAGGATCGGGATGTCGATCCGCGCGAGCATCGAGAAGCGGACGTGGGTGTTGCGCGGCAGATCGCGGGCGATGCCGGTGATCCGATAATCGGTCGGTGATGCCGCGCGAGATCATCGGTCAGCGTCTGGCCGACCACGTCCTCGCGTGCCGAAGAGGCGGCGCGCCTCGGTCTGGGTCAGCACCACCGTGCCGGGCTGGGCGAGCGCGGTGCGCGGGTCGCCCTGGACGAGCGGGAACTGGAGCACGTCGAAGAACAGATCGTCGACGAGCAGCACATCCTCGGTCGGCAGCGCCTTGCCGCCGCGCATCACGACCGGCGCGCTCGACAGCGCGTAGACGCGGCGCTCGATCTGCGGGAAATCGGCCTTGAGCCGCTGCCCGGCGACGTAGGAGGTCATCTGGAGATGCCCCTCCTCGCCGGTCTGCTTGGATCGTGTAGTGGCTCTGGAACTGGTAGGTGTTCTCCGCATTGGGGAGCCAGCTGTCGTAGCTGGTCTCGTAGCGGACGTAGAGGAGCAGCATCAGGCAGGCGGCGAGGCCGATGGCGAGGCCGAAGATGTTGATGAAGGCATAGGTCTTGTTCTTGACCAGCGCCCGGACGCCGACGGTCATATAATTGCGCCACATGTTCAGCTCCTCTTCGATCTCGATCCCTCGCCCCTTGGTGCTGACTGCCGCCGCCGCGGCCGCGGCGCCGGGCGACGATCTTGATCTCGGTGATGCCGCGCTCCGGGATCAGGCGGTCGACGTCGATCGCGGTCCAGGCGGGGAAGGGCGCGGTGACGTAGCGGCGGTGGACGGCGACGATCGCCGGCATCTGCGCCGTGACGTCGGTGTGATAGGAGGTGATGTCGACGACGTCGTCCCAGCCCGCGCCGGCGCGGGCCAGGATCGCGCCGATCTGGCGGTAGGCTGCGGTCGTAGGCGGCTTCGAGGCGTCTCGCCCTCGCGCTGGCCGACGACCACCCCGGAAAGATAGATGGTGTCGCCGGCGACGATCGCGTCGGAATAGCCCCATTCCTCCTGGAACCGCCGCGACCCCTCGTCGTCCGACATGATCACGGTCGATTGCCGCCGCGCCTGCGCGCCGGCGGGGGCGGGAACGAGGGCGAGCACGAGCGAAGCGAGCAACCCACAAACCGTTCGGGCTGAGCTTGTCGAAGCCCTCTCCTTCTTCGCTTCCGCAAAGAAAGGAAGGCCCTTCGACAGGCTCAGGGCGAACGGCTGAGGATTGCCCATCGGCCTCACGCCGCGCGCCGGTGCTCGACCAGGATCCGGCCGTCGAGCATGTTGACGACGCGGCCGGCATAATCGGCGTGGCGCGGGCGAGTGGGTGACCATGACGATGGTCGAGCCCTCGCGCGTTCAGCGCCTGCAGCATCTTCATCACCTCCTCGCCATGGGCGGTGTCGAGATTGCCGGTCGGCTCGTCGGCGAGGATCAGCTTGGGCGATGCGACAAGGGCCCGGGCGACGGCGACACGCTGCTGCTGGCCGCCTGACAATTGGCGACGGCCGGTGCTTGGCGCGGTGGGCGATACCCACCTTGTCCATCACCTCGTCGACCCGGGTGCGCCGCTCCCCCGCGGGGACGTTGTGGTAGAGCAGCGCAAGCTCGATATTCTCGCGGACGCTAAGCTCGTCGACGAGATTGAAGCTCTGGAAGATGAAGCCGATGTTCCGCTTGCGGAAGTCGGCGAGCTTGGATTCGGAAAGGCCCGGCGACCTCGGTGCCGTTGAAGACGTAGGAGCCGCTGGTCGGGCTGTCGAGCATGCCGATCACGTTGAGCAGGGTCGATTTGCCGCAGCCCGACGGCCCCATGATCGCGACGAACTCGCCGTCGGCGACATCGAGGAAGATGCCGTCGAGCGCGGTCGTCTCGACCGTGTCGGTGCGGTAGACCCGCGAAACTTCACGCATGTTCAGCATCGTATTCGGCTCCCTTCATTGCCCACTGAGGGTCAGCCGATCGCGTTCGGCGAAACCGGTATAAGGAGAGGTGATGACGCGCTCGCCGGGGTCGAGCCCTTCGAGCACTTCGATGAAGTCGGTGTTGCGGCGGCCGAGCCGGACCTGGCGCTTGACCGCCGAGCGGCCGTCGGGCGCGACCACGAACACCCAGGTGCCGCCGGTCTCGTTGTAGAAGGCGCCGTTCGGGATCAGCCGCGCCGGCGCCGGCGCGCCGAGCGTCAGCCGGATCTGCACGGTCTGGCCGCGCTGCAGGTCGGCGGGCTCGGGGCCGACGAACTGGAGGTCGATCTCGAACGCGCCGTTGCGGACCTGCGGATAGATCTTGCTGACCCGCATCCGGTAGGGCCGGCCGCCGACCTCGGCATTGGCGACCTGGCCCTCGGCTGACCCGGCCGAGATAGAATTCGTCGACCTGGGCGCGCAATTTGTTGCGGCCGGCGCTGTCGATCTGGCCGAGCCGCTCGCCGCGGTTCAGCGACTGGCCGACCTGGATCGAGAAGGAGGTGAGCTGGCCGGCGACCGGCGCGCGCAGGTTGAGCGCGTCGAGGCGTGGCGCGGGCGATGTCGAGGCTGGCGTTGAGCGACGGCGGCCGAGGCGCGCAACTGGGCGAGCTGGCTCGACTGCAGCCGCTCGTCGGTCGACTGCTGGCGGCGCAGCACGTCGGAGCGGCGGCGGTTGGCCTCATAGGTGTCGCGGCTGTCGGCGAACTGGCGGCCGGAGACGAAGCCGCGCTCGGCGAGCGGGCGCTGCATCTCGTAATTGCGCCGCGCCGTCTGGGTGGCGAGATCGGCCTCGATCCGCGCGCGCTCGTTGGCGAGGCGGGTCTGGTTCAGCGCGAGCTCCTGGCTGCGCATCGAATTGATCTGCTGGATGACCTCGGTCTGGCGGGCGAGCAGGTTGAGCTGGAGATCGGAATTGGAGAGGACCGCGAGCAGCTGGCCCTGCTGGACCATGGCGCCGTCCTCGACCAGCACCTGCTCGACCCGGCCGCCCTCGACCGCGTCGAGAAGACGGTGACGAGCGGCTCGACCCGGGCGCGCAGCGGCAGGAAATCGTCGAACCGGCCCTGCGCTGACCGTCGAGATGGTCAGCCGCGACGACCGGCACGGTCTGGCTGTTGGCGCTCGGGCGCGAAGAAATAGAAGAGCAGGCGACGAGCAGCAGCACGCCGGCGGCGGCGAGGCCGATCTTGACCTTGGGCGGCAGCCGCTGCGACGCGACGACGCGGTCCATGCCGCCGCCGCTCTGCGGCCTGTCATTGTCCTTGATCCGCACGACGCTCATTCAAATCCTCGTTTCGAGACTGCAGGCTGGCGGCGGCGGACTGTCCGATTCCGGACAGAGACTGTCCGCCGCCGCACAGCGCGCCGGTCCTCACGCAAGCGGCAGCGCCACGAACGTGAGGAAGCCGGTGGCGATGAAGCCGAAGGCGAAGGCGAACGTTTCGAACTTGCTGGCCATGATCTTCACTCCCTGAACGAGAATGACCCCTGTGCCCGACAGCTTCAGCATGAGCCGTGCCAAGTCGCGAAAAGCGCGGATTTCCGCCATTTCCGGACTGGACCGGCGCATGCCGCCGGCCCGTCCGCGGCCGGGCAAATCTGTCCGCGCGCGGACACTGGCACGGTTCTTGATTGTCCGGTATCGGACAGAGCGTGGGAGGGCTGCGCGTGGAGCAGGCGAAGCGCTTCGGGCGCTGCATCATCATCGACGACGATCCGGACATCCTGCTGTCCGCGCGGCTGCTGCTGCGCGACCTGTTCGCCGAGGTCGCCGCCTTCCAGGCGCCCGAGCGAGGCGCTGGCGGCGATGGAGCAGGAGCTGCCCGACGTCATCCTGCTCGACGCCAATTTCGGCCGCGGCGCGACCAACGCCGCCGAGGGCTTCCACTGGCTCGGCGAGATATTGAAGCGCGACCCGCAGGCGGTGGTGGTGATGATCACCGCCCATGCCGGGATCGGCGTCGCGGTCGAGGCGATGAAGCGCGGCGCCACCGATTTCGTCTCCAAGCCCTGGTCGAACGAGCGGCTGCTCGCCACCGTCCGCACCGCCGCGGCGCTGCGCACCTCGCGCGCCGAAGTGGCGACCGAGCGCAAGCAAGGTCGAGGCGATCGCCGCGCCGGCGGCGGGCGGCGAGACGCCCCTGCTCGGCCGACTCGCCGGCGATGGCGCGGGTCTGGTCGCTGATCGAGCGGGCCGGGCCGACCGACGCCAACGTCCTCATCCTCGGCGAGAACGGCACCGGCAAGGAGCTGGTCGCGCGCGAGCTGCACCGCCGCTCGCGCCGCGCCGACCAGGTCCTGGTCTCGGTCGATCTCGGCGCGGTCGCCGAGAATCTGTTCGAAAGCGAGTTGTTCGGCCATGTGAAGGGCGCCTTCACCGACGCGCGCGGCGACCGGATCGGCCGGATGCAGGCGGCCGACGGCGGCACGCTCTTCCTCGACGAGATCGGCAATCTGCCGCTCCACCTCCAGCCCAAATTGCTGACCGCGCTCGAGCAGCGGCAGGTCGTCCCGGTCGGCGCCAACAAGCCGGTGCCGATCGACGTCCGCGTCATCGCCGCGACCAATTGCCCGCCCGACCAGCTCGCCGACGAGAGCCGCTTCCGCCAGGACCTGCTGTTCCGGCTCAACACGGTCGAGATCGACCTGCCGCCGCTTGCGCGAGCGGCGCGAGGACATCCTCGAGCTGGCCGATCATTTCATCGCCCTCTACGCGAAGAAATACGGCAAGCCGGCGCGCGACCTGCCGCGCCGACGTCGCGCGCGCGCTCGACGCCTATGACTGGCCCGGCAATGTCCGCGCGCTGCGCCACGCCTGCGAGCGCGCGGTGATCCTCGCCGACGGCGACGCCTTCACCGAGCGAGGATTTCTCGCTGTCGCGCGGCGAGCTCGGCGCGTCGCGCGCCGCGGCGCCCGCGCCGGCCGCGCCGGCCGCGCGCCGACCTCAACCTCGAGCGCGCCGAAAAGCAGATGGTCGAGGAGGCGCTGAAGAAGCACAGCTACAACATCTCGCTCGCCGCCGCCGAGCTCGGCCTGACCCGCGCCTCGCTCTACCGGCGGATGGAAAAGCATGGGCTGTGACCGCGCATCTCGACCGTTCCCCGGCGAAGGCCGGGGTCCAGCGGCGCAGGCCTGGGACCTGGGTCCCGGCCTTCGCCGGGATACATAAATGCGCTTCGGCAACCGCTTCCTCCTCGGCCTGGCCTGGCGGCTTGGCCTGCTGCTGCTCGACCGCCTTCGCCTTCGTCGCGGCGCTGGGCCGGCCCGATCTCGGCGCGGCGCGGATCGTCGCCGGCCTGCTCGTCGCTCGGCGCCGCGGCCTTGCTCTGGCGCTACGTCCAGCGCACCAACATGGAGCTCGCCCGCTTCATCGACGCGGTCCGCTTCGGCGATTTCAGCCAGGGCTTCTCGCATCGCGGCCAGGGCAGCGGCTTCGGCGAGCTCGGCGAGGTGCTCGACGAGGCGATCAAGCGGCTGCGCGACGAGCGCCACAAGCTGATCGACGCCAACCGCTTCTACGAGGCGGTGCTCGACGACGCGCCGACCGCTTTGCTCACCGTCGACGGCGACGGCAAGGTCGAGCTCGCCAACAAGGCCGCGCGCCGCCTGCTCATCCGCCACAAGGGCGTCCGGGTCGAGGATTTCCGCGAATATGGCGACGCCTTCGCCAAGGCGCTGGAGGGCGGCGCGGTCGGCCGGCCGCGGCTCGTGCCGCTGCTCAGCGACGGCGTGCCGCAGACCATGCTGGTCAGCGCCGCGATCGTCCACCGGCTCGGCGGCCTGGTCCGGGTCGTCGCGGTGCAGCCGATCCAGGGCGAATTGAACGCGATCGAGATCGCCGCCCAGTCGCGACCTGATCCGCGTCCTCACCCACGAGATCATGAACTCGATGACCCCGGTCACCTCGCTCGCCCACAGCGCGGTCGATCTGATGCGCGAGGTCGACAAGGGCGACGATGCCGACGTCGCCGACGCGCGCACCGCGGTCGAGACGCTGGCCCGGCGCGCCGACGGCGTCATGCATTTCGTCGAAAGCTACCGCCAGATCAGCCGCGCGCCCGAGGTCCGCCGCCGCGCCGATCGACGTCGCCGCCTGGGGCCGCGAGCTCGAGAGCCCTGTTCCGCGCCAGCGACCGCGCCGGTCGGCATCGGCTTCACCCTCGACGTCGGACGAGACGCTGACGCTCGACGCCGATCCCGATCTGATGAGCCAGGTGCTGATCAACCTGATCCGCAATGCCGCCCAGGCGGCGCGCGGCCATGCCGAGGCGCCCGCACGTCTGGCTGTCGCTTCGCCGCGCACCCGCTCCGGCCGCGCCCAGATCGAGGTCGCCGACAACGGCCCCGGCGTGCCCGAGGGGCTGCGGCAGGACATCTTCCTGCCCTTCTTCACCACCAAGAGCGAAGGCACCGGCGTCGGCCTCAGCCTCGCCCGCCAGGTCGTGCTCGCCCATCGCGGCTCGATCAGCGTCGGCGACGCGCGAGGGCGGCGGCGCGCTGTTCCGGATCGTGATCTGAGCGGACCGCCCGGGCCATTCGCGCCGGAACGTCAGGCGGTCAGCCGCGCCGCGACCCGCTCGGCCTGCGCCGCGGATGTCGGGCACCGCGACGCTCTCCCAGAAGGTGCCGCGGGTGACCGGGCCGATCGCGGAGAGGCGTCTCGCTCGGCCTCGCCGTCGGCGCCGATCGCCCGGCACTCGCCGTCGACGTCGATGCCGATGCGCGAGCGGATCCGGCCGGATCCGCCCGGCGGCGAGCAGCGCGTCGAGCAGCGGCTCGCCGGCGCGGACGATGTCGATCTCGGGGCCGGTGCAATTGACGATCCGCGCCACGCGCAGCGTCTCGACCGCCGTCGCTGCCGCGCGGCCGGAAGCGGACCAGCGCGCCGCCGTCCGTCGGCGCTCGGCCGAGACCAGCTTGCCGGCCGCGACGGCGAGCCGCGCCTCGGCCTGCATCGCCTCGATCGTCGCGCCGACCGCCGGCGCGATCTTGTGGCGGTGGACGTCCCACCAGGGCCGCAGATGGCGCAGGAAGCGGCGGCGCTCGTCGAGGCTCGCCGCCGCGCCCAGAGCGCCTGGGTCACGCGTGCGCAACTCGTGCACCGCGCTGCGCCAGCCGATCTCGCCGCTGCGCGCCCGCACCCGGCGCAGCAGCGCCGACGCAGTCGGCCGGCAGATCCTCGCGCGGCGCGACCATCGGCTCGCGCGGGCCGTGGGCGCGCGGCGCGAGGCCGCGGCGCGACAAGGCGACGATCCGGCCGGCGAAGCCGGTCGCGTCGAGCGTCAGCGCGACGTCGACCGCGGTGAGGCCGGTGCCGAGCAGCAGCACGACGTCGCCGCGCGCCGAGCCCGTCGGCGAGGTCGCCCGCCCAGGGATCGTCGACCCAGAGCGCGCCGAGCGCGGCGGGATCGATCCCGCGCGGCGTCGCCGGGCGTGAAATTGCCGGGCGCGAGGACGACCGCGTCGGCGGCGACCGCGCGGCCGTCGGCGAGCCGCACCGCGCCGTCCGCGACGTCGACCGCCTCGCCGCGACGACTCGACGCGATCGCCGGCCTCGGCGAGCAGCTCCGCCGAGATAATCGCCATAGAGCATGCGCGGCGCGAAATCCTCCGTCGCCGCCGCCGGCGCGGCCCGCGAACCAGCGGGTGAAATGGTCGGGATCGTCGGCCATAGGCGCTCATCCGCCGCGCCGGCACGTTGAGCAGATGCTCGGGCCGCCCGGTCGAATAAGCGACGCCGCGCCCCGGCGCCGCGCGCGCGCTCGATCAGGGTGACCCGCTCCGCGCCCGCGCGCAGCAGATGCAGCGCCTGCAGCGTCCCCGATGCGCCCGGCGCCGATCACCGCGACGCGCGAGGCGTCACGCCGGCTCGGTCTCGTCGACCTCGACCTTGTCGGCGAGGCTGAGCCCGTCGAGGATGCGCGCGGTCTCGTCGCGGACCATCAGCATCGCCCGGTGGAGCCGGCATTTGTCCTCGCTGATGCAATTCCGGCACTGCTCGTAGGCGAGCCGGCTGGCGCAGGGCAGCAGGCCGAGCGAGCCGCGGGTCAGCCGGACGATCTCGCCATAGCTGATCTCGGCCGGCGGCCGCGCCAGCCAATAGCCGCCCTCGCGGCCGCGCATCGTCTCGACCAGGCCGGCGCGGCGCATCTGCGACAGGATCACGGTCAGGAACTTGGCGCGGCAGGTTCTGCGCCTGCGCGATCTCGCCGAGCTGGACCGGCCCTTCGCCATAGCGGTCGGCGAGATGGAGCAGCGCCCGGATTGTATACCGCGTCCGTTGAGAAAGCATGGCGGCCCCATGGACCGGTTGCCGTGGCTTGGCAACGTCGGTAGCTCGGTCGGAGACAGGACAGTCCCTTCTTGCTATCAAGCCATGGCGTCGGATCTCGCTGCATTTTTCGCATCTTGGCCTGGGCCTGTCGCCATTGCCGGCGAATCGTGCTCGCGGCGCCCGCATCGAACCGGCGGCGGGATGGTCGCGGCACGTCGGCCTGGGCCATCGCGGCGACGTTCTGGCTCCCGATACTGGCGCGGAGCTGGGATCGGCCGCCGAATGATTCAGACCGCCGCGAGCGGGATGGCGAGCTCGGCGTCGATCATGGTCGCGCCGCGCGTCCGCGGCTCCGGCGGCATCTCGCCGTCGGCGGCATAGGTCCTGAGCGCCGAGTCGAGCGCGTGGCGGGCCTCGGCCAGCGCCTCCTCGTCGTCGCGGCCGAGGGCGGTGACGCCGGGCAGGTCGGGGAAGCTGGCGAGGACCAGCCCGTCATAGCGGGTCGCGAGCTGCACGGCATAGCTGGCCATAAGGCGCCTCCAGCGGCGCCTCCTCACAGGCGAGGGGCGGCCGACGAAACGAATGTTGAATCGCGCCGCGGCGGAGTCAATGCGAGTTCGCGCCGCAACGGACCGCGATCCGGCGGCATGGCGCGCCGCGCTGTCGCTTCGGCGCATTCCGGCCCGGCCGCCTGAACGCGGGCTGACAAATGCATTCAGCCAAGGCTCAATCGAATCGACCTATTAGCACCGGCAAGCCCGGACGGCGCCGGTCGCGCGCCCGGGCTTCACCTCATTCAGGGATCCCTCGTGTCGCGTATCGAGGGAGGGGCCGGCGCTTCGAGAGGAGCGTCGGCCCCACTTGGTTCGGCGACGGCGCGGCGGAATCCCGGGACATCGCGGCTCGGCGACCGCTGAACGGGCGCCAGCTTTCGGAGCCGCGCGGCCAGACGCCCGCCCCTCCCCAGCCTCTCGAAATTTCGCTTCGTCGCACCCATATTTTGCGACGAAGCGAGTCGTTAACGGTGATTTACCATATTGCATCCGATTCCAGATGAGGCACAATGGCTAGTGGCGCTTCAACAGGGGGAGCCGCTAGAGGTTGTGGGAGCGCCGCATCGGCGGCCGTGAGTCGCCGGGCGGGGACGGCCTGTCCCTGTGGATATCGGGGACAAGCCGAAATCAGCCCACCGATCCCCCGGCGAATCGCCTAGAGTGGGCTGAAGGCCCACTGGAACGTTATTGAGAACGAGGGGTAGAGTGATGGACCTGTCCGGCAGCAGCGAAGTGAGCCGCGAGCGACGTGGCGACGAGCGTGACCGAAGCGCCGCAAGAAGGCGAAAGCCGGCCGAGCAGGGCGAAGCCGCCGCGTCGAGGCCGGCGAATTCGCGCTCGGTCGAAGCCGCCATCGTTCGATCCGGTCGAGGTCGATCACGGCCGCGACGCGCTGCTCACCGATTTCGGCAAGGACACGCTGCAGGACCGCTATCTGCTGCCCGGCGAATCCTATCAGGATCTGTTCGTCCGCGTCGCCTCGGCCTATGCCGACGATGCCGCCCACGCGCAGCGGCTCTACGATTATATCTCGAAGCTCTGGTTCATGCCGGCGACGCCGGTCCTCTCCAACGGCGGCACCGGCCGCGGCCTGCCCATCTCCTGCTATCTCAACTGCGTCTCCGACAGCCTCGAAGGGCATCGTCGGCACCTGGAACGAGAATGTCTGGCTGGCCGCGCGCGGCGGCGGCATCGGCACCTATTGGGGCAATGTCCGCGGCATCGGCGAGGCGGTCGGCCTCAACGGCAAGACCAGCGGCATCATCCCGTTCGTCCGGGTGATGGATTCGCTGACGCTGGCGATCAGCCAGGGCTCGCTGCGCCGCGGCTCGGCCGCCTGCTATCTCGACATCTCGCACCCCGAGATCGAGGAGTTCCTCGAGATCCGCAAGCCCTCGGGCGACTTCAACCGCAAGGCGCTCAACCTCCACCACGGCGTGCTCGTCACCGACGCCTTCATGGAGGCGGTGCGCGACGGCGCCGAATGGATGCTGCAGAGCCCCAAGGACGGCTCGGAGCGCGCCACGCGTCGACGCCCGCTCGCTGTTCCAGAAGCTGGTCGAGACCCGGCTCGCGACCGGCGAGCCCTACATCATCTTCATCGACCAGGTGAACCGGTCGATGCCCAAGCATCACCGCGACCTCGGCCTCAAGGTCACCACCTCGAACCTGTGCTCGGAGATCACGCTGCCGACCGGCACCGACCATCTCGGCGCCGCAGCGCACCGCGGTCTGCTGCCTCTCCGTCCTCAACCTCGAGACCTGGGACGAGTGGAACGGCGACAAGATGTTCATCGAGGACGTGATGCGCTTCCTCGACAACGTGCTGCAGCGACTATATCGACCGCGCGCCCGACGAGATGGCGCGCGCCAGCTATCAGCGCCGAGCGCGAGCGCAGCGTCGGCCTCGGCGTGATGGGCTTCCACTCCTTCCTCCAGGCGCGCGCCATCCCGTTCGAAGGCGCGATGGCCAAGATCGTGGAACATCAAGATCTTCAAGCATATCCACGCCCAGGTCGACCGAGGCGTCGCTGATGCTCGCCAACGAGCGCGGCCCCTGCCCCGACGCGGCCGACATGGGCGTGATGGAGCGCTTCTCGTGCAAGATGGCGATCGCGCCGACCGCGTCGCATCTCGATCATCTGCGGCGGCACCTCGGCCTGCATCGAGCCGATCCCGGCCAATATCTACACCCACAAGACGCTGTCGGGCTCGATCTCGATCCGCAATCCGCATCTCGAGCGGCTGCTGATCGACAAGTCGAAGAACAGCGAGGGCATCTGGTCGACGATCCTCGAGCGCGGCGGCTCGGTCCAGCATCTCGATTTCCTCACGCCCGAGGAAAAGGACGTGTTCAAGACCAGCTTCGAGATCGACCAGCGCTGGCTGATCGAGCTCGCCGCCGACCGCACGCCCTATATCGACCAGGCGACCAGTCGCTGAACCTGTTCATCCCGGCCGACGTCGACAAATGGGACCTGCTGATGCTCCACTACCGCGCCTGGGAGCTCGGCATCAAATCGCTTCTATTATCTGCGCTCCAAGATCGGTGCAGCGCGCCGGCTTCGCCGGCGGCGTCGAGGCCGACAACACGCCCGACCTGCGCGAGATCGAGCTGCAGACGCACGGATTATGACGAGTGTCTGGCGTGCCAGTGACATTCCCGTCACCTCAGCGAAGGCTGGGTCATGCGGAGACCGGCGAGTCCGCCGCCTGGATGCCAGCCTGCGCTGGCATGACGATGGGCTAGAGGAGAAGCTGAGATGGACATCGTCGACACCGCCAAGTTCGGCATCGGCATCGTCTTCGTCGTCTGATCGGCGCCGGCCTGCTCGTGCTACAGCGCGCGGCACGCGCGGCTTCGGCCAGAGCCGGCAGGCCGGCGCTGCTGATGCTGGTCGGCGGCGCTCTGTTCGTCGCCATCGGCCTCGGCCTGCGTCGAGCGGCCTGCTCGGTGACGCCGCGTCCGCGCCCTGCTCCCGCTCGGCGCGCTCGCCGCGCTCGCCGGCCTGCGCGACGCAGAGCGCGGCCGCGGTCGCGCCGGCGGCGCCGGGCTTCCTGCTCGGCCTGTGGCACGGCTTCATCTTCCCGGTCGCCTGGGTGATCTCGCTGTTCGTGCCCGAGGTCGCGGTCTACGCGGTGCCCAACAATGGCGGCTGGTACGATTTCGGCTATTTCCTCGGCATCGTCGTGTTCGGCGTCGGCGCCCGCAAGAGCCATGTCGTCTATCGCGACCGCGTGGTGCCGCGAGCGAGTCGGTCGGCGGCAGCCACCGCGTCATCCGCGAGGACGAGGAATGAGCGAGGCCGCGCCGTTCTGGCCGATGCTGGTCGCCGCCCTTCTGTTCCTCGCGGTCGGCGCCGCTCATCGCCCTGTGGCCGCGGCCGGCGATCGCGCTCTACGTCCGGCTGCTCCGGCCGATGCGCGCTTTGTTCGGACGGCTGGTCGATTGGGAGATCGGCCTGCTCGAAAGCCGGGTCGCGCCGGTCCTCGTCCGCCTGTTCGGCGGCTTCGTCATCCTCGCCGGCCGGCGCGATCCTCTTCTACGCCGCCGGCGCCCCCAGATAATGTTCGAACCGGAGTAACCGCCCATGCCCCTTCTCGAAGCCCGCAAGCAGTACAAGCCCTTCGAATATCCCTGGGCGTTCGATTTCTGGAAGCGCCAGCAGCAGATCCACTGGATGCCGGAGGAGGTGCCGCTGGGCGAGGATTGCCGCGACTGGGCGCAGAAGCTGACCGAGCACGAGCGCAACCTGCTGACCCAGATCTTCCGCTTCTTCACCCAGGCCGACGTCGAGGTGCAGGATTGCTACCACGACAAATATGGCCGCGTGTTCAAGCCGACCGAGATCAAGATGATGCTGACCGCCTTCTCCAACATGGAGACGGTCCACATCGCCGCCTACTCGCACCTGCTCGACACGATCGGCATGCCCGAGAGCGAATATGGCATGTTCCTCCAATATAAGGAGATGAAGGACAAGCACGATTATCTCGCCACCTTCGGCGTCGACACCGACGAGGACATCGCCCGCACGCTCGCCATGTTCGGCGGCTTCACCGAGGGGCTGCAGCTGTTCGCCAGCTTCGCCATGCTGATGAACTTCCCGCGCTTCAACAAGATGAAGGGCATGGGCCAGATCGTCAGCTGGTCGCGTGCGCGACGAGAGCCTGCACTGCGAGGGCATCACCCGCCTGTTCCACGCCTTCGTGCAAGGAGCGCGACTGCCTGACCAAGGCGGTCCGCGAGGACATCCGCGACGTCTGCCAGAAGACGGTCGGCCTCGAGGACGCCTTCATCGACCTCGCCTTCGAGCAGGGCCCGGTCCCCGGCATGACGCCCAAGGAGATCAAGAAATACATCCGCTACATCGCCGACTGGCGCCTCGGCCAGCTCGGCCTCAAGCCGATGTACATGATCGACGAGCACCCGCTCCCCTGGCTCGCGCCGCTCCTCAACGGCGTCGAGCACGCCAATTTCTTCGAGACGCGCGCGACCGAATATTCGAAGGCCGCGACCAGGGGGAATTGGGGCGAGGTCTGGGACAATTTCGACAAGCGGCAGAACGCCAAGGCGGCGAACGACGGCGATGCGCGCCGAAGCGCGGCGAAGGCGGACGGCGACGACATGTTCACGCGGGCCGGGGTGGCGGCGGAGTAACCTTCCCCGCTCTCTTGGGGCGGAGTTTGGGATGGCCCGGAGATGACGGAGTTCGATCCCGACAAGGATGCGAGCAACCGGATGAAGCACGGTCTCATGATGGAGCTTGGCGCGGAGATTTTCGACGGGCCATTCATCGAAGAGCCGGACGCGCGCTTCGATTATGGCGAAAGCCGCTTCGTCGCGATCGGCCCGGTGCCGTCGCTCAATGACAGGTTGTGCGTCGTCGTGTATACGTGGCGGGGAGCGGATCGCAGGCTGATCAGCTTCAGGAAGGCCAATGAGCGAGAAATCGGAAAATACCGTCAAAGTTACCCCTGAGCGGCTGGCTGCGGCGCGAGCCGAAATCACGCCCGAATTCCTCGCCTGGTTCGATTCGCTGACCGACGAGGACATCGCCGCCCAGATCGCAAGCAACCCGGACGCCGCGCCGGAGCTGACCGACGAATGGTTCGAGAATGCGCGCCTGGTGATCCCGCTCAAGGGCAAGAAGCGGGCAGCGTGACTCAGCAGAATTGGGGCGAGGTCTGGGACAGTCTAGTCTTCCGGGGAAGACGAAGCCGACCGGAGGCAGCCGGCGAAGGCGGCGAACGACGCGCCGGAAGGCGACGGGGCGGGCGACGATATGTTCACGCGAGCGGGGGTGGCGGCGGAGTAGGCGCTTCCTGCCGAAACAGGCAATCGGATGGCAACGACAACCCTAATCGTCGGCGCGGGCGCCTCCAAAGACTATGGCTTGCCAACCGGCCCGGAGCTGCAGCGGGCCATTATTAGGTTCCTTAAGCCTGACGACGCGCATGATTTGGGCCTCGACATTCGCATCATGGAGGTGTTGGGAGAACTTCAGCGCGAGACGTTCCACAATTCTAACGCTTTCGTTGAGACATGTAGATGGATCGCTTCCGCGCTACCACTTTCGCCGTCCATCGACAGCTTCCTCGAAACACATAGTGCGAAAAACCACCTCGTCGGAAGGCTCGGAAAGTTTGCGATCGCTCGGCTGATTGCCGAGCGCGAGCAAGCCTCCGCTTTGAATAATAACAATCCCGCACAAGTGGATTTTGGTATTCTTGCTCAATCTTGGCTGGGTCAACTTTGGGCACGTGGTCTACGGGGCGTGGCCGCCGACAATCCTCGCCAAGCGCTGGGCAATTATCGAATAATTACGTTCAACTATGACCGCTGCATTGAGCAATTCATGCGCCTAGTTTATCAACACTTCTTTCAATCATCACGTGATGAAGCGCAGGAGTTTGTTGATAGCCTTGAAATTATTCATGTTTATGGATCTCTAGGCCCCTCTGGTGGGAATCTAGATTTCGGACTGATTCAAAGTTCGGCGCAGTCTTTGGAGGCAATGAACAACCTAAGAACCTATTCTGAGAAGGTCGATGATGATACGTCAGCTAGAATAAGACAGATATTGGATACAACCGAGCGAGTCATCTTCCTTGGTTTTTCCTTCGCCAAGATAAATACCGATTTCCTTGGAGCGACCCCGCTTCCGGAAAAAAGTCTGCGAGAAGCCTCAATCCAGGTTCTTGGAACATCATATGAAATGTCGCACTGGGACCAACAGGCCGCGATGGGGTGGGCGAATAATTGGTTGCGCGGCGGCCACCCGGGAACTCGGCTTGAATCCGTGACCGCCGCCGGCTTCTTCACCAGTAACAGTATCACATTCTAGCGCCAGGACAGGATTGCGGCGGATTGCGGTGACATTGCACTAGTTCCCAGGGCGGTCACCAGAATTCCGGCGAATTCCGGGGACACAATACCTAATTCGTTGAAGCTCTCGTCAAGCTCCAGGCATCCGCCTTCAGCGAGGCCATGCATCGCTCGCCCTCCTCGGACTCCCATGCCTCGTGATCGACGGCCAGCTCGATCTTCGCCGCCAGCGCCGGCAGATCGGGCGCCGGCACCAGCAACAGGCGCTGGATCGCGCGCTGGTGTGCGGCTTCGAGGTCGTTGAGGCGCTTCTCCCAGCGGCCGTGGGCGGCGAAGGCCGCGTCGAGGGCGGCTTCGGCGGTGGGGTCGGCGGCGAAATCGTGATCGCTGGGCCAGCGGGCGCGGACCGCTTCCCAGGCCCGTTCCGCCGCCGCCATCGGGCCGTCGCGGAACGTCCATTCCGCCGCTTTAGCCCGCTCCAGCGCGGCAAGCGACCGATCCCATCGTTGCGTAGCGGCCGCGGCGGGAGCCACGCAATCGCCAAGAACCGCAGGCGCGGCGAAGGCCGCGCCTAGCACTGCCCGGCGCGTCAGGTTATGCCTCCCGGCAGCCATGCCGAAAGTCTCCTCTAAGGTTGGACTATTAGTCCTTCCTTTCAGGTGTTGTCAAGGGGGTGCATATCGCCAGCGATGCTCTGAGCCCAAGGCAATGCCGAATGGCGCGGGCAGCGCTGGGCTGGTCGCTGGACGCACTCGCCGAGGCGACGGGCCTCAATCGCAAGACGATCCTGCGTTTGGAACAGGGACGGCCCCTTCACCGCAGCAATTTGGAGATCATCCGCGCTGCTTTCGAAGCGGCCGGAGTCCGCTTCGTGGAAAACGGTGGCGTATTCCCGCCATCCTGAATTGGGCGGAGCCTGCTCTTCCCGGTCCCTTGCAGTGACCGTGCTGTTGTTTCCGTCGGCATGAAGGTCCGCATGCCATTCCCTTCCTGGTCACTTTCAGGGACCCCGAAGGAGCCGGCTGACGGCGTTCTGAAACGCCCGATACTCACGCCGGCACAGTCGCGGATGGCGCGGGCGGCGCTGATATGGTCGCTCGAGGAGGCCGGCGCCGCCGCCGGCCTGAGCCGGCGCACCATCCTGCGCTTCGAGAACGACCATCGCGACATCAAGCCGGAGCTGATCGCGGCCCTGCGCCGGGCCTTCGAAGCCGCCGGCGTCCGCTTCCTCGATGACGGCGCCGACGCAGGCGGCGTAGTGCCGCCGACGCTTCGTCCCGTGCCGCGCTAGGAGACCGTTTCGCCCTTGCTAAGCTTCTGAATCAGATCCATTCTCCTGCCGGAATCGTCGGCTGCGAGGCGGAGAATCATGCGCGTCGCCTATGTCTGCAACATGTGCGGCGGGAACGTCGTCACCCGCGACGCCTGGGCGGAATGGGACGTCGCGGGGCAGGAGTGGGTGCTCGGCGCCGCCTATGATTACGCCTTCTGCCACGAATGCCAGGAGGAGACGCGCCTCGTCGAAGTCGAGCTCGGGGCGGAACCCCGAATCCTCGCCGGCTGACTCGGATCGGTCGGCTCAGCGCGCCTGCTTCACTCCGGCGCAGCGACGATTGCCGCGCCGCTCCTCCGCCCCGGAAGCCGGCCTTCGACGAGCAGGACGAGCCGATCCCGGACCCGTTCCAGATCGTAATAGAAGCCCGTCCAGCCCGCCCGCCGCGCGGTCGCGCTGAGCGGAGGGCGCTCGCGGAACAGCTCGGGCGTCTGCAAATCCGCCGACAGATAGTGGATCGAAAAGCGGCCCAGCCCGGGCGCGACCAGCACCAGGAAGAGCGGGAAGTAGATGCCTGAATCCATGCGCTGCTTCTGTGGCCCCCAGGCCGCGCCGAGCAGCAGCCGGGGCGGCGTGCGGCCGTCCTTGCTGGTCGAAGCCTTCACCTGGCCGAGATAGCCGCAGAAATCGCAGATGATGTCGGCGCATTTGAAGTTGGGAGGCAACGCCACCAGCGTCCGCGCCTGCTTGCAGCGCGGGCACGCGCAATAGCGCACCACCAGCCGCTCGCCGAGCGCCCCCAGTTCCTGCTTCGCCGTCGCCACTCTCGCTCCCCAAATTGGGAGCCGACCCTAAGGCGAGGCGCGGGCCGGGCCGTCGTCGAACAATCTCCACTTTGGCGCCGAAATGGATCGAATGCGATAAGCCGAGGTTATCGCCGAGAAAAAGTGCGATCCTTCCCGGGTCAAACGCCCATCTGTTCCAAGGCTGTCCGGCCCCTGCCCGCGCTTCCCGCCGATCCGGATCGAAAGACGGAACGAAACACGAACTTTTCTTTTCGCCCGCCGCTCTTCCGGGATAAATGAGTCGCTCCTTTTTCGAATTGAAGGAGCAGATAAACATGTCCGACATCTACGAACCGCCCGAGAGCGATCCCGCCGCCCGGCCGGCCGCAGCCGAAGATCCGCCCCCTTCCGAAGCCGCCGACCCGCCCGCCGACTCGTTCGCCGAAGCCTCGGCGAAGGCGGAAGCCTTGGCGAAGGCGGAAGCCCCGGCGGAAGACGGCCCCTTCCCCTGGGACGCCGAGCTCCCGCCCGACGACCCCGACGCCCCCCGCCAGCGCCACGACGCCTTCACCGAGGCGAAGAAGAGCGTCTACCTGCGCGCGCTGGTCAAGACCGGCTGCATCCTCGACGCCTGCCGGCTCACCGGCATCAGCCCGCGCACCGTCTACCGCCACCAGGAGAACGATCCGGCCTTCTTCGAAAATTGCCGCCTCGCGCTCCGGATCAGCGGCACGCCGGCCGAGATCACCGCCTGGCAGCGCGCGGTCGAGGGCGTCGAGCAGCCGTTCGCCTGCGGCGGCGAGGTCCACGTCCGCCGCCGCTATTCGGACGGCCTGCTTCGCCTGCTCCTGCAGGGCTCGAACCCGAAGAAATACGGCCCCAATCCCGGCTTCAGGCGCAAGCGGCTGCTCAAGCACGAGCGCAAGCAGATGGAGCGCGAGGTCCGCGCCGAGATCGCCGCCAAGCGGATGAGCTTCGATGAGTCGATCGCGTTGCTCGACCGCAAGCTCCGCCACATGGAGGTGCCCGAAGAGGAGCTCGCGGCCGGCTGGACGAAGAGCGCGAACGGCCACTGGATCCCGCCGGGCTACGCCTGGGTCGGCCTGCCCGAAGGCTCCGGCGAGCCCGGCGAGGAGGGCGCGGAGGGCGGCACCCCCCGCGATTCCGTGTGACTCTCGTGCCGCTCGCGCCACTCGTGCCCGTCGCGCCGTTCCGCGCTCTCACGCTCGCCGAACCGGCCCGCCGGCGCCTGCCTTCCGATCCGCCCTCGGCTCCGCTACGCCCGGCGGGCCCCAGCCTCGGAGCACGAAAGGAAGCCGGCCGATGGAAGGAAATGGAGGCTGCCTCTGCGGCGCGGTCCGCTACCGGGTCGCCGGCCCGCCGCGCTCGACCTCGCTCTGCCATTGCGATTCGTGCCGCCGGGCGACCGGCGCGCCGTCGCTGGCCTGGGCGATCTTCGATGAGGACAAGGTCGAGATCGTCGCCGGCCGGCTCGCCGTCTACGCCTCCTCGCCCGGCGTCGAGCGCGGCTTTTGCGCCCGCTGCGGCACCTCGCTCAGCTACGCCCGCGCCAACCGCCCGGGCCTGTTCGACGTCACCACCGCCTCGTTGGACGACGCCGAGGCCTTTCCGCCGGCCAGGGAGATCTGGCTCGAGGAGAAGCTGGCCTGGGAGGCGGCCAATCCCGCTCTGCCGCATTTCGCCCGGTTCGGCACGCCGGGGAGCTAGCGCCGGCAACCTCTTCTTAACGCCGCTGCCGCTAGCGTGCCTGCCCAGGCAGGAGTTCTTATGTCGTTGAAGCTATTCGGTTTGCTGGCGCCGCTCGCGCTCGGCGGTTTGTGGTTTTCGGGCGCGATCGGCGGCGGCTATTCGCGCGAGGTCGGCCGCACTCCGGCGCAGGTGATGGCGGCGCTCGGCGATCTCGACATAAGCGAGCAGCCCGGCGAGCCCGGCACCGATCCTTCGCGCTCGGGCAGCGTCCCGTCGCTGTTCCGAACCGAGCGGGGCGAAGACCGGATCAGCTTCGTGGTGATGAGCGGCAACCAGGTCGCGACCCGGATGACCGCCCTGCTCGAGCCGCTCGACGGCGGCCGGCGCACCCGAGTTACCGCCAAGGTCGAGCGCGGCGACGCGCCCGACGATTTCGTCGCGCCCGCTTTCCGGTCGGAAGGAATCACCCTCGGCCTGTTCACGATGGCGATCGAGGGCGAGCTCGACGAGCTGGTCGCGCCGCCGCGCCGAAGCCGCCAGGCCTGCCTCGAGCTCGAGGAGCGGCTGATGCTGGGCAACGCCTCGGGCATGAGCGACCGGCCGGACAATATGAAGCAGGCGGTCGGCAACACCGCCCGGGTCGCGATGAGGCTCGGCGCGGTTCAGGCCGAGCTTCGCCGCAGCGGCTGCCCCGAAGGCTATGCCGGCGGCGGCGACGGCGATTTCGTGGCGCCGGTCGAGCGGATGGAGCGCCCGGGCGACGGCTCCGGCCAGCGCCGCGACTCCGCCACCTTCGAGCCGGGCCGGCCGATGGTCGACGTCAGCCGCGACCGCGACCGCCGCTAGCGACGCGAGGGGCGGGCCTGGTCCCGCCAATAATCCGCCCGCTCCGCGCCGTCGAAATCGGCCGGATGGCAGGAAGCGGCGCCTGAAATCCTGTCCTCGCGCCGGAGGAGCAAGGGTCCTGGCGGCCGAGCGCCCCGACCAGCCGTCCAATCCGTATAATCACCATTCGAGAATTAGGTCCGTCCTGTTCGAGAAACATTTGAGCCCGACCTTCGAAACCGGACATCCCGCTCTATCTTCCGCTATCCGATCTTCCCGCTATGCTGTCGCTAAGGAGGGCCGGGTGAAGGCAGGAAGCGAGAAGCTGGCGGAGGCCAAGGAGGCGATCGCGGCGATGGCCGCCCGCCGCGAGGTCGGCCCCAGAATACGCGAGGAATTGGCTGCGCTCGGGACGTCGATCGAGGAGATCCGGGCGCGGGTGGCGGAGATCGAGGATCTCTACGCGATCGATTTCGGCAGCGACGTCGACGCCAAGATCGCGGAGGCTCGGCGGCTCTGGGACGAGGCCGCGCCGGAGCGGCTTCACGGGCCCGGTCTATTGCCGATCCGCCGCGCCTCGCCCGTGCTCAGCGCGCTGTTCCTCAAAGGCATCGACATCAAAGCGGCCCGCAAATTCTCCGACGTCGAGATCGCCTTCGCGCAGTGGATCGGCACCCGCTTCGATATGATGTCGGATCTGCTGCGCGCCTTTCGCCGCGAGAAGCGCAGCGACAAGGATCCGAGCGAATGGAGCGCGATCGTGCCGATGCGCAAGTCGTTGAAGACGGCGCTGCCCGATCTCGAGCGGCGCGGCGTGATCGACGGCCGCCGAATCCTCGTCCGCAACAAGGAGCGCCGCTGGACGCCGTTCGACCTGCGCTGGCTGCGCGACGAGCCCGAGACCGAAATGCTGCTCATCTACGGAAAGAAGGATCCGGCGCTGCTCCAGTTCATGCGGGGCGAATGGCTCAATGCCTATGTCTACGACATCATCGACGATCAGCTGATGCGTCACGAAGTCCCCTACGAGCTCTATACCGACGTTTCCTACAGCGCTCCCCAGGACGTGATCCGCGCGGCCAGCGAGTTCGACGTTATCGGCCGCTTCCGCGACACCGTCGTCTGCGTCGAATGCAAGAGCGGCCGGCTCGACGCCAAGCGCGGCGACTTCGAGGACCTGATCCAGCGGACCGAGGCGTTGCGCACCGTGCTGAGCTCGATGGGCGAGGGCGAGACCCATTTCCTGTTCTTCGTCGTCTACGATCCCGCGCTGAACCCGGAGGAGGAGATGAAGGAGCAGCTCGAGCCCAAATCGATCCGTCCGCTGAAGCCGGCCGAGGTCCGTTCGGTCGTTGCCAGCGTTCTCCACTCCTCGCTGGGCTAGAGTCCGCCGGATCGGGGTCTGGCCACAAAGCCGGAGCTTGCCGCCTGGCTTTCGGCATTGGGCGGCGGTCCGATTTGCCCTAGAGTGTCAACCGCGGATACAATCAACTCCGAAAAAGTCGCGATACCGAGACATTTTTAGGGGGAAGCGCCATGGACAGCCAGTCGAGTAACTGGTTCCTGCACGCCATAATAGGCACTCTGGCTTGCGCCGCGGCAGTGGTGCTCATCATGTTCTTGTCCGATTACGGGCCGGATGACGGCTACCGGCTCGAAGCAACAAGGCTGCTGCTTCAGTTCCTGCTGATCGGCGTTGGCGGCACGCTCGTTCTCGCCTATCTCAACCAGCGGCGCAGCGAAATCGAAGCGGCCGCGGCGCGCCAGGCTGCGCAAGAGAAGCAGGCGGCGGACGAGCGGGCAGCCGCGCGCGACCGCGCGGCGGCCCGCCGCAGCGCCCTGCAGGAACTGATCATTCAGCTCGGCGACGCCTATCGCCGCCTCAAGGTGGTGAAGCGGCAGTTGCGCGCCGCGATCCTGCGAACGGACCCGGAGGCGGAGACCGCTCCCTGCCCTCCCTACAGCGTTCCCGCGGCGACCTTCGAGCAGGCTATGGAAGCGCTGCTCAACGCGCAGATCGCGGCGGAAGAGGTCAGCGACCGGATCGGCATGAGCTGTCATCTGCTGGATAGCGAGCAGATCGGGAGGATTTGCGCGTCGCTTGGCTATGGGGCACGCTATTTCCATGATGTGTACGAGGACTATGAGCATTGCAGGGTAAGGCGGAAACAGGATGAGTTCATGATCACGCCCGCCTGCCGCAACCTGGCCAACTTCCTGTTTGCAAGGCGCATGCCGGAGGACCTGCCCGCTGGCTACGCCGCGGAATTCGAAGAACAGCTGGTCCTCATCAAGGACAGGGGAGCGGCGCTGGAGAGGCGGCATGCGGCGCTGACCAAGATCGGGGACCTGCGCCGGCAAGACCCCCGCGGCCGGCGCTACCGAGCCGTTGCAACGGAATGCTTTTCGCTCGCGGCGGAGGAGCTTCGCCGCGCGTTGTGGGACAGGGTCTGATCAGGGCTCTTTCCTGGTCGCCGGGTGACGAGGAGGTCTGATGTCTTCGCAAACCGATAAAGCCCTCCTGTTCGCCGCGCTCCACCGGCCCGGCGACCCGCTGATCCTCTACAATGCGTGGGACGCCGGCAGCGCCAAAGCGGTCGCCGAGGCGGGCGCGAAGGCGATCGCGACCGGCAGCGCATCGGTTGCGGCGGCGCACGGCCGCGACGACGCCGAGGGGCTGCCGCTGGAGCTCGCGCTCGCCAATGCCGCACGGGTGGCCGCGGCGGTCGCGCTGCCGGTGACGATCGATTTCGAGGGCGGCTATGCGGTCGCGCCCGACGCGGCGGCGGCGAACGTCGCTCGGCTGGCGGCGACGGGCGCGATCGGCTGCAATTTCGAGGATCAGGTCGTCGGCGGCGAAGGGCTTCACCCGATCGCGGTGCAGGCGCAACGGATCCGCGCGATCCGCTCGGCGGTCGGCCCCGATTTCTTCCTCAACGCGCGCACCGACATCTTCCTGAAGGAGAAGAGCGGCAGACCATGACGAGGCCAAGGTCGATGCGGCGCTGGAGCGCGCCGCGGCCTATGCCGAAGCCGGGCGCGAGCGGCCTCTTCGTGCCGGGCCTCGCCGATCTCGGGCTGTTGGCGCGAATTCTGCGCGGCCTCGCCTCTGCCGGTCAATTTCATGGCCTTTCCTGGCGCGCCCGCGGCGGCCGAGGTTGCCGCGGCGGGGGTGGCGCGGATCAGCCACGGGCCGTTCCCGCATCTGCTGGCGATGAAGGCGCTCAAGGAGGCCGCGGCGGCGGCGATGGACTTGAGGCGGCAACGCCCCTAGCCTCCCTGACCCATGAGCCTGCTCATCCAGCGTTTCCCGGACCCGGCGACCGAGCGCGCCTTCCTGCGCGCCGAGCGGGTGGAGCGCGGCCAGGCGATCCGGGCGCTGATCGTCATCGCGGCGCGCACCCTCCTCTCCTACATCGTGCTCAACCCGATGCATTTCCCGCCGCGAGGGCGTGGTCGCCTACACCATGGCGGCGGGCGCGCTGATCGTCGCTGATGGCCGGCTTCTTCGCGCTGACCCGGACCCAGATTCTATCTGGACAAGCCCTGGATCGATCTGCCGGTCTTCGTCGTCATGGCGGCGGCGATGAAGTGGCTGGCGCTCGTGCTGGCCGGCCTCTCGGCCTTCACCGGCTTTCCGCCGCACGTCATGGCGATGGTGCAGATGGCGATCCTGATGGTGTTCGCCAGCGTCGGCTTCGCCGGCACCTTCCGGCTCTTCCTGATCTGGTCGCTGGCGCTGCTCGGCCTGTTCGCGCGCCTGGCTGATGACCCTGGCCGGCGTCCCCGACATCAGCCGGGTCTACACGCTGACCAATTTCTCGACCTTCTTCGTCTTCGCGCTCTACTTCAACTGGGACGTCGACCGGCGCGCGCGCAAGGTGTTCGCCGCCAATCGGGCGCTCGAGGCGGAGCGGGCGAAGACCGAGGAGCTGCTCTACAACGTGCTGCCGCAGGAAGTGGCGGCGCGGCTGCGGGCCGGCGAGGCGGTGGCCGACAGCTTCTCGGACCTCACCGCCGTCTTCGTCGACCTCGCCGGCTTCTCGACGCTGGCCAAGCGGCTGTCGCCCGGCCATCTCGTCAAGCTGCTCAACACCTTCTTCTCGGCCGCCGACCGCTGCGCCGAGCGGCACGGGCTCGAAAAGGTCAAGACGATCGGCGACGCCTATCTGGCGGTCGCCGGCGGCATGGCCTCGGCCGGCGGCGACAGCAAGGCGGCGATCCTGTTCGCGCGCGACCTGATCGCCGAGCTCGACGACGATGGAGGCGGAGAGCGGCATCGCGCTCCAGGCGCGGATCGGCGTCCATACCGGGCCGGCGGTGGGCGGCGTGATCGGCAGCACCCGGCTCGCCTACGATTATTGGGGCGACACGATGAACGTCGCCAGCCGGCTGCAGGGCGCCGCGCCGCTGAACGGCGTCGCCGTCTCGGAAGCGACCTATTTCCAGACGCGGACGATCCAGGATTATGAGCGCGGTGCAGGTGGTGCTGAAGGGGATCGGCGAGACCGCGGCCTATGCGGCCCGGCTCGATCAGGCGGAGCAGGAGGACGAAAATGGCGAAGGTGACGGGGCTCGGCGGCATTTTCTACAAGGTGCCGGATCCGGCGCGGACGCAGGCCTGGTACCAGGAGACGCTCGGCATCGGCGGCGATTGGGGCGCGATGTTTCCGCTGGAGCGCCGAGGCGCGGCGACGACGCCTACAGCCTGCTGAGCCCGTTCAAGGAGTCGACCGACTATATGGCGCCCGTCGGCGGCCGGGTTCATGATCAACCTGCGCGTCGACGATCTCGACGGCATGATCGCCGACCTCGAGGCCAAGGGGATCGAGATACTGGGCCGGCAGGACGAGGATTACGGCAATTTCGCCTGGATCCTCGACTGCGACGGCATCAAGATCGAGCTCTGGCAGCAGAAGGGCCCGGCGCCCGGCCTAGCGGTCCGGACTCAGGCTCAGCCTTCGCTCCGCCGCGCTTGCGCAGGAAGGAGAAGAAGGAGCCGCCCGGTCGCCGATTTGAGCACGGTCATCCGGAACAGCCGCGACGAGATGCGGATGATCAGCACGATCCACAGCGCCTGCCAGGCCAGCGCGAGCGAGGTGCGGCCAGAGCGTCGCCTGCTCGGACGCGAAGGCGATCATCGTCAGCGGCGAGCTGAACGGGAAGAGATAGGCGGCCCAGGCCAGCGCGCCGCCGTCCGCTGCCGACGACGGTCATCGCCAGCAGGAAGACGCAGCACCTGCAGCAGCGTGACCGGCATCGACATGCGTCTGGATCTCGCGGATGTTGCTCGCCTGCGCGCCGATGCCGAGGAACAGCGCGCCGAGCAGCATGTAATTGGCGCCGTAATAGAGCAGCACGAGCAGCACGAAGATCGGCCAGCCGACCGCCGGCCCGACCTGCGGCAGCGTCACGAAATCCTGCACGACCTGGACGAACAGATAAGCGAGGCCGAGCATCGCCGCCCCACAGAGCGAGGCCGACGAACGAGATGCCGAGCATCGCGATGCAGCTTGCCGAGGAAGACCGCGTCGAGCGGCACCGAGGCGGCGAGCACCTCGATCACCTTGTTGGTCTTCTCCTCGGCGAGGTTGGAGAGCAGCAGGGTGGCGAGCATCACCGTGACGCGCGAAGATCAGGCCCTGCGCGCCGCGGGCGATGTCGCGGCGGATCATCTGCAGATTGCCGGCCGCCTGCTCGGTCACGACGCGCTCGACGCGGACCGGCGCGGCCGGGCGCGCCGGCGCCGTCGAGCGCGGCGGCCCGGCGCGCCTCGTCGATGATCAGGCTGCATGCGCTGCGCCGACGCTCTCGTCGACCTTGGTCGGGCCGGTGAGGACGGGCCGGTCGAGCGTGCCGCTGAACACCGCCGAATAGCCGCCGGCTCGTCGGCGAGCAGCTGGCCGGCCTGGACGGCGACATTCTCGGCCGGGGCGACCGGGCGTCAGGGTCGGGAAAGATATGCGCCGCGGTCGCCGCGACCAGCCGGTCGCGCGCCGCGGTCAGCGGCCGGACGGTCGCGCTGTCGGCGACGACGGCGACGACGGGCTGCGAGGCGCTGCGGTCTGCGCTCGTCGGCCGCGTGGCTGACGAAGAACGATGGCGCCGAACATGATCAGGGGCGCGAGCAGGAAGAGGATGAAGCTGCGCGAATAGACGGTGGCGACGAAATCGCGCCGCGCGATCACCCAGGCGGCCTCGAACAGGCTCATCATGCCGCCTCTCCCAGCGTCGCGCGCTGCCTCCATCTCGCGCGCGGCCTCCTCGCCGGCGATGGCGACGAAGGCGTCGTGCAGGCCGCGGCCGCTCGATCGACAGCTCCTCGATCCCGGCGCCGCCGTCGATCAGCGCCTTGAGCAGCGGCTCGATGCCGCCCTGCGGGCAGCTCGAAATGCCAGAAGCCGCCGGTCGAGGCCGGCATCGGCGGGCAGCGCCCGGCGCCAGGTGCCGTCGGCGTTGCGGGTCCGCAGCCGCACCTGCGGCCGCAGCCGGTCGCGCGCCTCGGCGACCAGCCCCTCGAAGCGGATCTGGCCGTCGGCGATGATCGCGATCCGCTCGCACAGCCGCTCGGCATGGTGGATGACGTGGGTCGAGAAGATGACGGTGGTGCCCGCCGCCGCCTCGTCGCGGATCAGATGTTCGAGCCGGCCCTGGTTGATCGCGTCGAGGCCCGAAAAGGGCTCGTCGAGCACGATCAGCTTCGGCTTGTGGACGATCGTGCCGAACAACTGGATGGTCTGCGCCATGCCCTTGGACAGGCTCTTGATCGGCTTGTCGACATAGTCGCCGAGGCCGTTCTCGCGGAGCAGGATCTCGGCGCGCTTGCGGCCGATCTCGAGCGGCAGGCCGCGCAGCGCGCCCATGAAGGCGATCGCCTCGCGCGTCGTCATCGCCGGATAGAGGCCGCGCTCCTCGGGCAGATAGCCGACGATCTTGCGCCGCTTCGAGCGGCCGGTCGTGGCCGAGCAGGCTGCGCTGTGCCCGCGTCCGGCTCGATGATGCCGAGCAGCATCCGGAGCGTGGTGGTCTTGCCGGCGCCGTTGGGCCCCAATATGCCGTATATGCTGCCTTCGGGGACGGCGATGTCGATGCCGCGCACCGCGGGCTTGCCGTCGAACGATTTGAAGAGGCCATTGGCCTCAATAGCTAAACCGGCCCGCACTTGACTTGGCCTCCCCCTGGTTCAACTGCCGGTGGTAAAGCGGAGAAAGTGTTGGATAGGCAAGACGAAGCTTCGCGCAGATGCTGCGGCGAAAAGGCGCGTGAGACTTGGGCTTTTCCGCGGTCGGCGTCGCGCGCGCCGACGCCGCGCCGCGGGCCGCCGAGCGGCTCGCGCGCCTGGCTCGCCGCGGGCGCGCATGGCGACATGATCTGGATGGAGGAGAGGGCGGACGCGGCGCGGCTCGCCGGCGGGCCTGTGGCCCGAGGTGAGGAGCGTGATCGCGCTCGGCATGAGCTACGCGCCGGAGGGCGATCCGCTGGCGCTGGCCGAACGGCCGGATCGCGGCCGGATCTCGGTCTACGCGCAGGGCGCCGACTATCACGACGTGGTCAAGAAGGCGCTGAAGGCGCTGGCGCGCTGGCTGGTCGACGAGGCCGGCGGCGATCTCAAGGTGTTCGTCGACACCGCGCCGGTGATGGAGAAGCCGCTCGCCGAGGCGGCCGGGATCGGCTGGCAGGGCAAGCACACCAATCTGGTCAGCCGCGAGCGACGGCAGCTGGCTGTTCCTCGGCGCGATCTACACGACGCTGGAGCTCGAGCCCGACGAGCCGCACGCCGACCCGCTGCGGCAGCTGCACCGCCTGCCTCGACGCCTGCCCGACCGACGCCTTCCCGGCGCCGTTCCAGCTCGATGCGCGGCGCTGCATCTCCTACCTCACGATCGAGCATAAGGGGCCGATCCCCGAGGAGTTCCGGGCGGCGATCGGCAACCGCATCTACGGCTGCGACGATTGCCTCGCGGTCTGCCCGTGGAACCGCTTCGCCGACGCGGCGCGGGCGAACCGGCCTTCCTGCCCCGCGCCGAGCTGGCCGCGCCGGCGCTCGCCGACCTGCTCGCGCTCGACGATGCGGCTTTCCGCAAGGTCTTCGCCGGATCGCCGATCAAGCGGATCGGGCGGGGCCGGATGGTCCGCAACGCGGCGATCGCGGCGGGCAATAGCGGGCTGCCGGAGCTGATCGCCGGTCCTCGCGACGCTGGCGCGGCGACGACGATCCGGTGGTGGCCGAAGCGGCCGCCTGGGCGCTGGCGCGGCTCAGCGCGCCTCGCGCCGCCGGCTGAGCGCGGCGACGCAGGAGGAGCGGTCCATGTCGCGGCCGTCGGGCAGGCGCGCGTCGACATGGGTGACGACCGGCTCGGCGCCGGCGCGCGGCGGATAGAGATAGACATCGAGCACGCAGGCCGGGCCGAGGAACTGGAGCTTGCGCGCCGCGCCCTCGCGGACGTCGAGATCGGGCGGGCCGAACAAGGCGGTGAGCGCGCGGGCATTGCGGCCCGATCACGCTTTCGAGGCCGGTGACGCTATAGGTCGGGGCCGGCGGCGGCGCGGCCGGACGCGCCGGCGGCGCCTCGGCGGTGGGCGACACGCAGCCGGCGAGCGAGCGCCGGCCGCGAGCAGGATTGCAGCCAAGATCTGCCTTCACGGCGCTCCTCCCCTTGCGCCGCGCGAGGCAATCACGGTCAGCGGCGCGCGGCAAGCGAGAGTGCCGCGCCGCGGCCACGGCCCGTCGCAACCGGGCGCTCCCATCGCCGGCCGATTTGGCGCTAGGAGGCGGCGATGAGCCTGCCGCCCTTCCATCTCGCCTTTCCGGTCCACGATCTCGACGCCGCGCGCGCTTTCTACGGCGGGCTGCTCGGCTGCCCGGAGGGGCGCAGCTCGGACCAGTGGATCGACTTCGATTTCTTCGGCCACCAGATCGTCGCCCATCTCGTGCCGGAGGCGGGCGCGGGCCGGGCGAGCAACCCGGTCGACGGCCATGACGTGCCGGTGCCGCATTTCGGCGCGGTGCTGGCGATGGACGAATGGCGAGCGGCTGGCCGCGCGGCTGCGGGACGGCGGGCGTGGAGTTCGCAATGGCGCCGACGGTGCGCTTCGAAGGGCGAGCCGGGCGAGCAGGCGACGATGTTCTTCCGCGACCCGTCCGGCAATGCGCTCGAGATCAAGGCGATGCGCGATCCGGCGAACCTGTTCGTAAAATAGGGGCTTTCCCCTATTGTCCGCCGGCGCAGCCGCCGAAGCTGCCGTCGAGATAGATGAGCGGATCGACCTCGTCGCGCATCGCCACCTCCTCGACCACGCCGATGAAGATCGAATGGGTGCCGAAGCGGTGATGGTCGATGCGGCGGCAGAGGATCGAGGCCTGGGCGTTGCGGAGCCGCGGCGGCGTCACGCAATCATTGTCCCAGCCGCGGATGAAGCGCTGTGCCTCGAGCTTGCGGTCGGCGAAGATGGTGGCGACCTCGGCCTGGTCGCGGTGGAGCACGTTGACGTTGAAATGGACGACATTCTCGATCCGGGGATGGACCGAGGCGGCCTGGTTGACGCAGACGAGCAGGCTCGGCGGGTCCATCGAGACGACCGAGACCGCGGTGGCGGTGATCCCCATCGGCTTGCCGTCGACGCAGATCGAGATCACGTTCACCGTCGCGGCGACGCGGCGCATCGCCTGCTTGAAGGCCGCGGCGAGCTGGGGGTCGGTTTCGGTCATGCGCTCCGCATCGCGTAGCCGGCGAGAATCTCGCAGACCCAGCGGCCGGCGGTGAGCGCGCTGATGTCGGAGACGTCGAGGCTGGGATCGAATTCGGTGAGATCGACGAGGCGGACGCGCTCCTCCTCGGCCAGCCGGCGCGCGGCGCGGAAGAAATCGGTCGCCGGGAGCCCGCCCGGCCGCGCGCCGGGGGCGCCGGAAGCTGCGAGCGGTCGATCACGTCGATGTCGAAATCGACCATGATCGCCTCGACATGGCTGAGATGCTCGAGCGCGGCGTCGATCGCGGCCTCGATGCCCTGGTCGAGAACCTGATCGATGTCCCAGATCTCGATCCCGGCGGCGACCGCGTCGTCGTACATCTTGCGCGTGTTGGCGAACGGGGCGAGGCCGATCTGGCAGATGTTGCGCGCCGGGCAGGCCGTCCTCGAGCAGGCAGCGGACCGGATTGCCGTTCATCGGGCCGTGATCGGTCTCGCGCATGTCGAAATGGGCGTCGAAGGTGATCAGCCCGATCTCGCGCGAGCGGCAGCGCCGAGCGCGTGCGCGGCGGGGCGGGTCACCGCATTGTTGCCGCCGAGCAGGATGGTGAGATCGTGGCCGCGCGACGCACTGCTCGACCGCGAGCCGGATCGGATCGAAGCCGTCGCGACGGCATCATCGTCTGCACCGGCACGTCGCCGGCGTCGTGGATCGCGAGAGTGAGCTCGAGGCCGGTCGACGAGATCGAAGGTGCTGAACCGCTTCAGCGCCCGCCGCACGGTCTCCGGGCGCGAGGTCGCAGCGGCCGGCGGTGACCGATCCGGCCTCCATCGGCGCGCCGAGCAGGGCGACCGGCGGCGCCGGCATCGTCGGTCAGGAGATCGGCGATCGATTTCCAGCTCATCCTTTGCTCCTATTCGCGATGGCCCTAGAAGGCGAGCCATGTGGGACCGCCTGCTCGTCGACTGCAACATCGCCACCATGGACCCGGCCGTCGACGCGCCGTTCGGGGCGATCGAGAATGGCGCGATCGGCATCCAGGACGGGCGGATCGTCCGCGTCGGCCGGCGCACCGAGCTCGCCGGCTACCAGGCGAAGAAGGTCGAGACGCTCAGCGGCGCCTGGATCACGCCGGGGCTGGTCGATTGCCACACCCATCTCGTCTTCGCCGGCGACCGGGCCGGCGAGTTCGAGCAGCGCCTCGAAGGCGCGACCTACGAGGAGATCGCGCGCGCCGGCGGCGGCATCGCCGCGACGGTGAAAGCGACGCGCGCGGCCTCGCCTCGAAGAGCTGGTCGAGGCGTCGCGGCCGCGGCTGCAAGGCGCTGATGCGCGGCGGCGTCACGACGGTCGAGATCAAGTCGGGCTACGGGCTCGACATCGAGACCGAATTGAAGATGCTGCGCGCGGCAGGCGCTCGGCGAAGAGCGAGACGGTGCGCGTCGAGCGGACCTTGCTGGCGCTGCACGCGCTGCCGCCCGAATTCCGCGACCGGCGCGAGGAATATCGTCGAGCTGGCGATCGAAGCGCTGCTGCCCGCGGCCGCCGCCGAGGGGCTGGCCACCGCGGTCGACGCCTTTTGCGAAGGGATCGGCTTCACGCCGCGACGAGGTCCGCGACCTGTTCGAGGCGGCGTCGGACCACGGCCTCAAGGTCAAGCTCCACGCCGAGCAGCTCAGCAATCTCCATGGCGCGGAGCTGGCGGCCGACTACGGTGCGCTTTCGGCCGACCATCTCGAGCATGCCGACGAGGACGGAGTCGCCGCGATGGCGCGCGCCGGGATGGTCGCGGTGCTGCTGCCGGGCGCCTTCTATGCGCTCGAGGAAACGAAGAAGCCGCCGGTCGAGCTGCTGCGCCGCTACGGCGTGGCGATGGCGGTGGCGACCGATTGCAATCCGGGCACCTCGCCGGTGCTGTCGCCGACTTTGATGATGTCGATGGCCTGCACCCTGTTCGGCCTGACCCCGGAGGAGGCGCTGGCGGGGATGACCCGCGTCGGCGCGCAGGCGCTGGGCCTGGCAGACGAGATCGGCACGATCAGCGCCGGCAAGGCCGCCGACCTCTGCATCTGGCGGATCGGCCGGCCGGCCGAGCTTTGCTACTGGATCGGGATGGGCGGGCCGGAGCGGCGGATCGTCGCGGGCGAGGATGCGTGAGGTTCAGGAACCTCACCCGTTCGGGCTGAGCTTGTCGAAGCCCTCACTTTCTTCTTAGGGCTTGGGAGAAAGAAAGCCCTTCGACAGGCTCAGGGCGAACGGAGTAAGGGGCTCTGATGCACTCACGACGCGACAACAGCCGCCATATCGCGGCGCCGACCGGCCCCGAGATCAGCTGCAAAAGCTGGACCACCGAAGCGGCGATGCGGATGCTGATGAACAATCTCGATCCCGCGCGTCGCCGAGGCGCCCGAGGAGCTGGTCGTCTATGGCGGCATCGGCCGGGCGGCGCGCGACTGGGAAAGCTACGACAAGATCGTCGAGACGCTGCGGCGGCTCGCGGGCGACGAAACGCTGCTCGTCCAGTCGGGCAAGCCGGTCGGCGTATTCCGCACCCACGCCGACGCGCCGCGCGTGCTGATCGCCAATTCGAACCTGGTGCCGCACTGGGCGACCTGGGACCATTTCAACGAATTGGATAAGAAGGGCCTGATGATGTACGGCCAGATGACGGCCGGATCGTGGATCTATATCGGAACGCAAGGCATCGTTCAGGGCACCTACGAGACCTTCGCCGAGATGGGCCGCCAGCATTATGACGGCGATTTGCGCGGCCGCTGGATCCTGACCGCGGGCCTCGGCGGCATGGGCGGGGCGCAGCCGCTCGCCGCGGTGATGGCCGGCGCGCACTGCATCGCCATCGAATGCCAGGAGAGCCGGATCGAGAAGCGGCTCGAGACCCGCTATCTCGACAGGCGCGCGACGAGCATCGACGAGGCGCTCGACATGCTGCGCGAAAGCCCGGTGCCGATCTCGGTCGGGCTGCTCGGCAATGCCGCCGAGATATTGCCGGAGATGGTGAAGCGCGGGATCAGGCCCGACGCGCTGACCGACCAGACCTCGGCCCACGACCCGGTCAACGGCTATCTGCCGATCGGCTGGACCGTCGAGCAATGGATCGAGATGCGCGAGAAGCGACCCCAAGGCGGTCGAGAAAGCGGCCCGCGCCTCGATGGCCGTCCATGTCGAGGCGATGCTCGCTTATCGGGACATGGGCGTGCCGACCTTCGACTATGGCAACAACATCCGCCAGGTCGCCAAGGACGAGGGCGTCGACGCACGCCTTCGATTTCCCCGGCTTCGTGCCGGCCTATGTGCGGCCGCTCTTCTGCCGCGGCATCGGCCCGTTCCGCTGGTGCGCGCTGTCGGGCGACCCGGAGGACATCTACCGGACCGACGCCAAGGTGAAGGAGCTGATCCCCGACGATCCGCATCTCCACCGCTGGCTCGACATGGCGCGCGAGCGGATCGCCTTCCAGGGGCTGCCGGCGCGGATCTGCTGGGTCGGGCTCGGGCAGCGGCACCGGCTCGGCCTCGCGTTCAACGAGATGGTTGCGTCGCGGCGAGCTTGAAGGCGCCGGTGGTGATCGGCCGCGACCATCTCGATTCGGGCTCGGTCGCCAGCCCCAATCGCGAGACCGAGGCGATGAAGGACGGCTCCGACGCGGTCTCCGACTGGCCGCTGCTCAACGCGCTGCTCAACACCGCGTCGGGCGCGACCTGGGTGTCGCTCCACCATGGCGGCGGCGTCGGCATGGGCTATTCGCAGCATGCCGGCATGGTGATCGTCGCCGACGGCACGGCCGAAGCGGCGCGGCGGCTCGAGCGGGTGCTGTGGAACGATCCCGGCACCGGCGTGATGCGCCACGCCGACGCCGGCTACGAGATCGCGATCGACTGCGCGCGCGAGCAGGGGCTCGATCTGCCGATGGTGGGGACGTGACCCAGTCCTCCTCGGAGTTGTGCGGTGGCGGTGATCCTCAACCCCGGCGCCGTCTCGCTCGCCGAATTGCGCGCGATCTGGGGCGGCGCGCCGGTCGCGCTCGCCGGCGAGGCCTGGGCGGCGATCGACGCCTCGGCCGCCGCGTCGAGCGGATCGTCGCCGAGCGGGCGGACGGTCTACGGGATCAATACCGGCTTCGGAATCCTCGCCCAGACCCGGATTCCCGACGCTCGGCTCGCCGAGCTGCAGACCAACCTGATCCTGTCGCACAGCTGCGGGCTCGGCGAGGCGCTCGACGCGAGGATCGTTCGGCTGCTGATGGTGCTGAAGGCGATCGGCCTGGCGCGCGGCCATAGCGGCGTCCGGCGCGAGCTGGTCGAGCGGCTGCTGGCGCTGGTCGCGGCCGGCGCGACTGCCGGTGATCCCGAGCCAGGGCTCGGTCGGCGCGTCGGGCGACCTGGCGCCGCTCGCCCATATCGCGCGCCGCTTTGCTCGGCGAGGGCGAGATCCTGCTCGACGCGCGAGCCGCTCCACGCCGGCGAGGCGCTCAAGCATCTCGGCCTCGAGCCGCTCGCGCTCGGCCCCAAGGAAGGGCTGGCGCTGATCAACGGCACCCAGGTGTCGACCGCGATCGCGCTCGACGTATTGTTCACCGCCGAGCGCGTGTTCGGATCGGCGCTGGTCGCGGGCGCGCTTTCGACCGACGCGCTCAAGGGCACCGACGTGCCGTTCGACGCGCGCATCCACGAAGCGCGCGGGCAACCGGGTCAGATCGAGGTCGCGGCGGTGCTTCGCAGCGCTGCTCGAAGGAAGCGCGATCCGCCATTCGCACGACCGATGCGACCGGGTGCAGGACCCGTACAGCTTCCGCTGCCAGCCGCAGGTGATGGGCGCTGCGCTCGACCTGATCCGCAATGCCGCGCGCACGCTCGAGATCGAGGCCAATGCGGTCAGCGACAATCCGCTGCTGTTCGGCGACGAGGCCCTGTCCGGCGGCAATTTCCATGGCCAGCCGGTCGCCTTCGCGGCCGACATATTGGCGATGGCCTTGTGCGAAATCGGCTCGATCTCGGAGCGGCGGCTGGCGGTGCTGGTCGATCCCAAGATGAGCGGCCTGCCCGCTTTCCTGATCGAGGAGAGCGGGGTCAATTCCGGCTTCATGATCCTGCACGTCACCGCCGCGGCGCTCGTTTCGGAGAACAAGTCGCTCGCTTTCCCGGCCAGCGTCGACACGATCCCGACCTCGGCCGGCCAGGAAGACCATGTCTCGATGGCGACCCACGGCGCGCTGAAGGCGCGGCGGATCGCCCACAATGCCGCCGGCGCGGTCGGGATCGAATTGCTGGCCGGCGCGCAGGGGGTGGATTTCCACGCCCCGCTGACGAGCTCGCCGGCGCTCGAAGCGGCCCGCGCCGCGATCCGCGCCGCGGTGCCGTTCCACGCCAAGGACCGCTATCTGGCGCCCGACGTCGCCTGGGCCAAGGCGGCGGTGCTGGACGGCGCGCTGTCGCGCGCCGTCCAGGAACGCCTGTTCAGCCGAAGGTGATGCCGGAGCCGCCGATCGTCAGCGTCGGCGCGAACAGGCTCCAGGCGAGCCTCTGCACGATCACCGCGATCACGCCCCAGACCACGAGCATGACGAACACCGTCACTCCGACATAGCCGATCGACTGATCCTCCGGGCTCCGCATCAGCCGCGGCAGGCCCAGATAGAGCAAATAGAAGCTGTACAGGCCGACGATCGAGAGGATCATCAGATCCGGGATGATGTTGAACACCGCGGCGAGCCAGGCGGCGGTGAACGAATAAGCGGCGACCTTGAACGCCTTCAGGAAATCCTTGGTGCCCTTGAAGGTCGGCGCGAGCGCGTCGATGATCAGCGCGCAAACATAGACGCCGCCGAGCTGGAGCGCGTAGGTCAGGATGGCGTAGACCAGGGTGAAGCCCATCGGCGGCCTGATCCGCACGCCGTAGCCGCCCCAGCCGATCACCTGCTGGCCGATGATGATGGCGATCGGCCCGATCGCGGCAAGGATCACGACATAGGTCGTGTAGATGCTCTGGACGGTCGACGCCTCGCCGTCGATCACGCCCCATTCCTCCTTGGGCCTGAGCAGGATGTCTCGGACGCGCTCGATCAGGCCCTTGGGCGGGGTGGATCCGGGCGGTGCCGCCGGCGGCGGCGTTGCTTCAGTCGGCCTGTCGTCGCTCATGAGATTTCCCCTGCTGGATGAGGGTGAAATGAAGCATGTTCGGGGCCAAATCTCAAGCGATCCGGGAGCCACGCAAAAAACCCCGCCGAAGCGGGGTCTTAGATGGGTCGGCATTGGTTGCGGGGGCAGGATTTGAACCTGCGACCTTCAGGTTATGAGCCTGACGAGCTACCGGGCTGCTCCACCCCGCGCCAATTGCTCTCCCCCGATCGGGACCCATCAAAACGGTATTTTGACGGGAGCCCCCGATGGGGAGACAAAGTGAATGGGTTCATTCGATCCTGCGCGCGCCGGCTGCAAAGCCTGGCGACGACCTACTCTTCCAACGCTTAAGCGGTAGTACCATCGGCGCTGTCCGGTTTCACGGCCGAGTTCGGGATGGGATCGGGTGGGTCACGGACGCTATGGTCACCAAGCTATGGAGCCGGCGCGCGAAGGGTTCCTATCAAAGTAACTACTTTGATGGGTTCCCGTCAGGATCTAGAAATCGTGCACTCATTTCATCTGGCCGAGTCCATGTCGATGCCAGGCCCAAGCCTGTCATTGACGATGTGAACTCTCAAGCGCGAATAGAGCAATTAGGACCGGTTAGCTCCACGGGTTACCCCGCTTCCACATCCGGCCTATCAACGTGGTGGTCTTCCACGGCTCTGTGATATCTTATCTTGAGGGAGGCTTCCCGCTTAGATGCTTTCAGCGGTTATCCCGTCCATACATAGCTACCCTGCTGCACTCTTGGCAGAATGACAGGTCCACCAGAGGTATGTTCAACCCGGTCCTCTCGTACTAGGGTCAACTCCTCTCAAATATCGACGCCCACGGCAGATAGGGACCAAACTGTCTCGCGACGTTCTGAACCCAGCTCACGTACCACTTTAATTGGCGAACAGCCAAACCCTTGGGACCTGCTCCAGCCCCAGGATGTGATGAGCCGACATCGAGGTGCCAAACAACCCCGTCGATATGAGCTCTTGGGGGTTATCAGCCTGTTATCCCCGGCGTACCTTTTATCCGTTGAGCGATGGCCCTTCCACGAGGGACCACCGGATCACTATGACCGACTTTCGTCTCTGCTCGACTTGTCAGTCTCGCAGTCAGGCGGGCTTATGCCATTGCACTCTAACAGACGGTTTCCAACCGTCCTGAGCCCACCATCGCGCGCCTCCGTTACTCTTTGGGAGGCGACCGCCCCAGTCAAACTACCCGCCACAGAGGGTCCCAGCGCCGGCTAACGGCGCGTGGTTAGACATCAGGATTGGACAGGGTGGTATTTCACCATTGGCTCCACCCCAGCTGGCGCCGGGGCTTCAAAGCCTCCCACCTATCCTACACAGTTCAATCCTAATGCCACTCTGAAGCTGCAGTAAAGGTGCACGGGGTCTTTCCGTCTAACCGCGGGTACTCCGCATCTTCACGGAGAATTCAATTTCGCTGAGCAGGTGTTGGAGACAGTGGGGAAGTCGTTACGCCATTCGTGCAGGTCGGAACTTACCCGACAAGGAATTTCGCTACCTTAGGACCGTTATAGTTACGGCCGCCGTTTACCTGGGCTTCATTTCGGAGCTTGCACCCCTCCACTTAACCTTCAGGCACCGGGCAGGCGTCAGACCCTATACGTCGTCTTGAAGCCGACTTAGCAGAGCCCTGTGTTTTTGCTAAACAGTCGCTACCCCCTGGCCTGTGCCCCCTCAAAATGCTTGCGCACAATGAGGGCCTCCTTCTTCCGAAGGTACGGAGGCAATTTGCCGAGTTCCTTCAACACCCTTCTCTCAAGCGCCTTGGTATACTCTACCATCCCACCTGTGTCGGTTTCGGGTACGGTCTATGTTGGAGGGGCTATTTCCTGGAACCTCTTCGAAGCCGGTCCAATCCGATAAGGACCGACAACTTACGAGATCCGTCACACACCTCCAGGTACAGGAATATTAACCTGTTTCCCATCGACTACCCCCTTCGGGCTCGTCTTAGGGGCCGACTCACCCTGCGCGGATTAGCCTTGCGCAGGAACCCTTGGGATTTCGGCGACAGGGCATCTCACCCTGTTTATCGCTACTCATGTCAGCATTCGCACTTCCGATACCTCCACCGTCGGTTACCCTCCGGCTTCATCGGCCTACGGAACGCTCCGCTACCGCTCAGGACCGAAGTCCTGAACCCTAAGCTTCGGCACGTATCTTGAGCCCCGTTACATCTTCGCCGCAGGACCTCTTATTTAGACCAGTGAGCTGTTACGCTTTCTTTAAAGGATGGCTGCTTCTAAGCCAACCTCCTGGTTGTTTTGGAAGTCCCACATGCTTTCCCACTTAGATACGATTTGGGGGCCTTAGCTGTAGGTTAGGGCTGTTTCCCTTTTGACGACGGACCTTAGCACCCGCCGTCTGTCTCCCGGATATCACTCGATGGTATTCGGAGTTTGGTTAGGTTTGGTAGACCTCGCGGCCCCCTAGCCCATCCAGTGCTCTACCCCCATCGGTGTTCGTCCGAGGCACTACCTCAATAGTTTTCGCGGAGAACCAGCTATTTCCCGGCTTGATTGGCCTTTCACCCCTAAACACAACTCATCCGGTAACTTTTCAACGTTAATCGGTTCGAGCCTCCAGTGGGTGTTACCCCACCTTCACTCTGGTCATGCCTAGATCGCCGGGTTTCGGGTCTAATGCATCAAACTCAGTCGCCCTATTCAGACTCGCTTTCGCTGCGCCTACACCTATCGGCTTAAGCTTGCTTGATACATTAAGTCACTGACCCATTATGCAAGAGGTACGCGGTCACCCCTCAAGGAGGCTCCCACTGCTTGTAGGCAATCCGTTTCAGGTACTGTTTCACTCCCCTCATCGGGGTGCTTTTCACCTTTCCCTCACGGTACTAGTTCACTATCGGTCATGCACGAGTATTTAGGCTTCGAGGGTGGTCCCCCGATGTTCAGACAGGATTACACGTGTCCCGCCCTACTCAAGTCCTGCATGTCTCGCTTTAAAATACGGGGCTGTCACCCTCTATGGCGCTCCTTTCCAGAAGCTTCTGATAGCTGAACATCAGGCACTGGCCTGGTCCGCGTTCGCTCGCCACTACTAACGGAATCTCGGTTGATGTCTTTTCCTCCGGGTACTGAGATGTTTCAGTTCCCCGGGTTCGCTTCACCAAAGCTATTTTATTCACCTCGGTGATATCTTCTTCCCAATT
>CAWGQM010000003.1:0-2500 GCA_963824825.1 uncultured Alphaproteobacteria bacterium | reverse complement strand
TCGACTTGCATGTGTTAGGCATGCCGCCAGCGTTCGTTCTGAGCCAGAATCAAACTCTCAAGTTTATGTCCGACCCAATGCCCCGAGGGAAAACCCGGAGCGATAGGGCCGGCTTTCAAGGAGCCGTTCCTGCACTTCACATATACTGTGGATATGTAACGAGACATGAGGCCTCCCATCAAAGCGATGCTTTGACGGGGACCCTAAGGAACGACTTAGCTTTAACCGATCCTCCGGAGCCTTAAACTCCCCGGTGACCGGAGCCGCCGCCCACATGTCCCTTCATCTAAACCGACAATGTCAAAGAGCCGACGCGTTTCTCCCCCCGGCTTGATCCGGGATACCGGTGAACGGTTAAGAGAGACGCAAACGGGGTCGGGCAGACCGCCCTGCCCCGTCGGTGAAGGGGGCATATATGGACGACGCCCCTCACCGTCAACACCCTTTTTCGAAAAGTTTTCAAAGGCGGCGGCGCCGCGCCGGCCATCCTCAACGCGCGCTTAACCCCTTTGCGCTAAGCCGCGCGCAGATGGACGTCAACCCGCAGCCGCCGGCCGCCACGGCCGGAAGCGCCCTTCCCGAAGAGCGGCGCGAACCGGCCCCCTCGGCGCCGCCTGCGGCGTCGCTCGGGACGGGCTTCGCCGAGCAGGTGAAGAGCGGGCGTGATCTGGCGCTCGGGCAGCCAGCTCGTCGGCCAGCTGATCGCCTGGACCTCGACCTTCCTCGTCATCCGAATGCTCGAACCCGGGCGATTACGGGCTGGTGGCGATGACCGCGGTGGTGCTGACCTTCCTCGACCTGTTCAACGGCTGGGGATTCGCCAGCGCCCTGGTCCGCGACGAGAAGACCGACAAGCACAAGATCGGCCAGGCGTTCGGCATGCTGTTCCTGATGAACGGCGGCCTCGCCGCGGCGCAATGGCTGCGCCGCGCCTTATGCGGCGACCTATTTCCACCAGCCGATGGTCGCCGACCTGCTTCGGGTGCAGGCTTTGTTCTTCCTCGCCAATCCGTTCACCGCGCTCGGCCATGCGCTGCTCGTCCGCCGGCTCGACTTCAAGCGCCAGTCGCGGATCGATCTCGCTCGCCGCTGTCGCTCAGCGCCGCTGACGGCGCTCTCCTGCGCTTATGCCGGCCTCGGCGTGTGGACCCTGGTCGCGGCGCCGGCGGCGCTCTGGTATTCGCGCGCGACTCGGCTATGTCGTCGCCGCGCGGCTCTGGGAGATCCGGCCGCGCTTCCGCTTCGAGGGCGCCGGCACGATGCTTCGCTACGGCAACGGCGATGGTCGCGGTGCAGGCCTGCTGGTTCGTCCAGAGCCAGGCGGACGTGTTCATCGCCGGCCGGCTGCTCGATCCGCACCGGCTCGGCCTCTACACGACCGCCTTGTTCCTGACCCAGATCCTCGCCGCCAAGTTCGTGCCGCCGCTGAACGAGGTCGCCTTCGCCGCTTATTCGCGGATCCAGGCCCGGCGCGACGTGATCCAGACCGCGTTCCTGAAATCGGTGCGGCTGATCATGCTCGTCGCTTTGCCTTTCTATTTCGGGCTGGCGGCGACGGCCGAGCCGTTCGTGCTGACCTTCCTCGGGCCGAAGTGGATCGAGACGGCGCACGCTGGTGCCGGTGCTCGCCATGGCGATGCCGCTGATGACGCTGCAGATCCTGTTCGCGCCCGCGACCAACGCGCTCGGCCGGCCGGGCCTGGCGGTTCGCACCGGCCTGGTCGGCGCGGTGCTGATGCCGGTCGCCTTCCTCGCCGGCATCCAATGGGGCGTCGACGGGCCTCGCCTGGGCCTGGCTGGGCGGCATGGCCGTGCTGCTCGCCGCCACCGTCGAGATGTCGCGGCCGGTGATCGGCATCAGCCGGCGCGCCCTGCTCGCCGCGGTCGCGCCGGGTCTTGCCGCTTCGGCGGCGATGGCGGCGGCCGTGCTGGCGCTCGATGCGGCGCTGCCGGCCGTCGGCCCGGGCGCGCGCCTCGCCGTGCTCGTCGCCGCGGGAATGGCCGCTTATGCAGCGCTGCTGCTCGTCCTGTTCGCCCGGCCGATCGTCGACGAGGTGCTGGCGCTCGTCCGGCCGCGCCGGGCCGGGCCGCAGCTCAGACGCTCTGAATATAGTTCGAGCATCGCCGCGGCCTCCGCCTCGATCTTGTCCATCCGGAACTTGACCAGATCGCCGATCGAGACGAGGCCGATCAGCGCCTCGCCGTCGACCACCGGCAGATGGCGGATGCGGCGGCGGGTCATCAGCGACAGCGCGCTCATGATCTCGGTGTCGAGCGTCACGGTGATCGCCGGCGCGGTCATGATCCGCTCGACCGTCCAGTCGAGCACCGCGGCGCCGTCGCTCTTCAGGCAATAGATGACGTCGCGCTCCGACATGATGCCGGCGACGGCGCCGCCGCGAAGCACCGGCAGGGCGCCGATCTTGCGTGTCGCGAGCAACGCGACCGCGTCGCGCACCGACATGTCGCAGGTGACGGTGAGGACCTCGCTCCCCTTGTT
>CAWGQM010000002.1:0-34064 GCA_963824825.1 uncultured Alphaproteobacteria bacterium | reverse complement strand
GAGGCCTCCCATCAAAGCGATGCTTTGACGGGGACCCTAAGGAACGACTTGAGCTTTAACCGATCCTCCGGAGCCTTAAACTCCCCGGTGACCGGAGCCGCCGCCCACATGTCCCTTCATCTAAACCGACAATGTCAAAGAGCCGACGCGTTTCTCTCCCCGGCTTGATCCGGGTTACCGGCGAACGGTTAAGAGAGACGCAAACGGGGCCGGGCAGACCGCTCTGCCCCGTCGGTGAAGGGGGCATATATGGACGACGCCCCTCACCGTCAACACCCTTTTTTCGAAAAGTTTTCAAAGGGGCGACGCCGGCCGGATCCTCAACGCGCGCTTAACCCCTTTGCGCTAAGCCGCGCGCAGATGGACGTAACCCGCAGCCGCCGGCCGCCACGGCCGGAAGCGCCCGAAGAGCGGCGCCCGGCCCCCTCGGCGCCGCCTGCGGCGTCGCTCGGGACGGGCTTCGCCGAGCAGGTGAAGAGCGGGGTGATCTGGCGCTCGGGCAGCCAGCTCGTCGGCCAGCTGATCGCCTGGACCTCGACCTTCCTCGTCATCCGAATGCTGAACCCGGGCGATTACGGGCTGGTGGCGATGACCGCGGTGGTGCTGACCTTCCTCGACCTGTTCAACGGCTGGGGATTCGCCAGCGCCCTGGTCCGCGACGAGAAGACCGACAAGCACAAGATCGGCCAGGCGTTCGGCATGCTGTTCCTGATGAACGGCGCCGCTCGCCGCGGCGCAATGGCTGGCCGCGCCTTATGCGCGCGAGCTATTTCCACCAGCCGATGGTCGTCGACCTGCTTCGGGTGCAGGCTTTGTTCTTCCTCGCCAATCCGTTCATCGCGCTCGGCCATGCGCTGCTCGTCCGCCGGCTCGAATTCAAGCGCCAGTCGCGGATCGATCTCGTCGCCGCTGTCGGTCAGCGCCGGCGACGGCGCTCTCCTGCGCTTATGCCGGCCTCGGCGTGTGGACCCTGGTCGCGGCGCCGGCGGCGCTCTGGTATCGCGCGCGCTGCGGCTATGTCGTCGCCGCGCGGCTCTGGGAGATCCGGCCGCGCTTCCGCTTCGAGGGCGCCGGCACGATGCTTCGCTACGGCACGGCGATGGTCGCGGTGCAGGCCTGCTGGTTCGTCGCAGAGCCAGGCGGACGTGTTCATCGCCGGCCGGCTTGCTCGATCCGCACCGGCTCGGCCTCTACACCACCGCCTTGTTCCTGACCCAGATCCTCGCCGCCAAGTTCGTGCCGCCGCTGAACGAGGTCGCCTTCGCCGCTTATTCGCGGATTCAGGCCCGGCGCGACGTGATCCAGACCGCGTTCCTCAAATCGGTGCGGCTGATCATGCTCGTCGCTCTGCCTTTCTATTTCGGGCTGGCGGCGACGGCCGAGCCGTTCGTGCTGACCTTCCTCGGGCCGAAGTGGATCGAGACGGCGCACGCTGGTGCCGGTGCTCGCCATGGCGATGCCGCTGGTGACTTTGCAGATCCTGTTCGCGCCGGCGACCAACGCGCTCGGCCGGCCGGGCCTGGCGCTTCGCACCGGCCTGGTCGGCGCGGCGCTGATGCCGGCCGCCTTCTTCGCCGGCATCCAATGGGGCGTGGCCGGCCTCGCCTGGGCCTGGCTGGGCGGCATGGCCGTGCTTCTCGCCGCCACCGTGGAGATGTCGCGGCCGGTGATCGGCATCAGCCGGCGCGCCCTGCTCGCCGCGGTCGCGCCGGGTCTTGCCGCTTCGGCGGCGATGGCGGCGGCCGTGCTGGCGCTCGATGCGGCGCTGCCGGCCGTCGGCCCGGGCTCTCGCCTCGCCGTGCTCATCGCCGCGGGAATCGCCGCTTATGCAGGCCTGCTCGTCCTGTTCGCCCGGCCTATCGTCGACGAGGTGCTGGCGCTCGTCCGTCCGCGCCGGGCCGGGCCGCAGCTCAGACGCTCTGAATATAGTTGAGCATCGCCGCGGCCTCCGCCTCGATCTTTCGCGATGGCGGCGATCGTCGCCGCGCTCGACGCGGCGCTGCCCGCGATCGGCACCGGATCGCGCCTCGCCTTGCTGGTGAGCGCGGGGGCGGCCGCTTATGCGAGCCTGCTCGTCCTGTTCGCCCGGCCGATCGTCGACGAGGTGCTGGCGCTGGTCCGGCCGGCCAGGCCCGCCACCGCCTGAGCCCCGAAAAGAGGGACTGTCCCCGTTCAGACGCTCTGGATGTAGCTCAGCATCGCGGCGGCTTCGGCCTCGATCTTGTCCATCCGGAACTTGACCAGATCGCCGATCGAGACGAGGCCGATCAGCGCCTCGCCGTCGACCACCGGCAGGTGGCGGATGCGGCGGCGGGTCATCAGCGAGAGCGCGCTCATGATCTCGGTGTCGGGCGTCACGGTGATGGCCGGCGCGGTCATGATCCGCTCGACCGTCCAGTCGAGCACCGCGGCGCCGTCGCTCTTCAGGCAATAGATGACGTCGCGCTCCGACATGATGCCGGCGACGGCGCCGCCGCGAAGCACCGGCAGGGCGCCGATCTTGCGTGTCGCGAGCAACGCGACCGCATCGCGCACCGACATGTCGCAGGTGGCGGTGAGGACCTCGCTTCCCTTGTTCTGCAGGATCGCTGCGATGGTCATGGCGCCTCTCCCTTCGGGTCCAACGCGAACTCGGGCCTTGATGATCCCATGCCGTGCCGCCAAATGGAAGCCATGCCCCAGCACGATCCCCTGCCGCCGCAGGCGGCGGCCGCCCGACTATCAGCGCGCCGCCGAGGCCTGGGCGCGCTACAAGCGGATGATGAAATGGATGGCGCTGGTCGCGGTGGTCTGCGTGCTGCTCTCGCTCATCTACCTCAAGAGCTTCGGCGAGCCGGTGCCGATCCACATGATGATCGCGACCATCGCCGGCGTCGGGCTGACCGTGCTGGTCGGGACCGGCCTGATGGGCCTGGTTTTCCTGTCGAGCCGTTCCGGCCATGACGAGGAAGCCAATCGCGGAGACTGGAATGACGACGGCAGAGACTAGGGGCGAGCCGATCCTGCGCGTGGTGCCGCGGCCAGGCGACATCAACGCCAACGGCCATATCTTCGGCGGCTGGGTGCTCAGCCAGATGGACATCGCCGCCGGCATCGTCGCTTCGCGCGAGGCCGAGGGGCCGGTCGCCACGGTGGCGATCGACGCGATGCAGTTCCTCGAGCCGATCCTGCTCCACGACCTGATCTCGGTCTACGCCCGGGTCGAGCGGATCGGCCGGACCTCGATCGCGATCCGAATCGAGGTGATCGCCAGCCGCGACCGCGGCCGGCGCGAGGTCAAGGTGACCGAGGCGTTGTTCACTTTCGTGGCGCTGGACGAGAATCACCGCCCCCGGCCGGTCAGGCGGGGCTGACGGGCGGCTCAGCGTGCGCTGGAAATGCTGAAGCGCAGGGTGGCGGTGCCGTTGGCGGGCACGACGGTCGCCCAAAAAGGGAAGCCGTCGCGGCGCGGCAGCGTGAGTTCCGGCCGAAAATCGTCGCCGACGGCCGGGAATTCGGCTTCGAAGCGGATCGGCGCCGGCCGGTCGCTGGCGACGGTGAGCAGAAAGTCGCGGCGGCGGTCCTGCGTGCCGACCAGCGACACTTGCGTCGTCACTCCCGCGGCGGCCCCGAACCAGACCTCGACATCCTCGCCGACAGCACGGTCGGCGAGCTCGCTTTCGCCGAGCAGGAGCGGCCGGCCGGCGCTTTGCGCGAACAGCGCCACGCTGCCGGCCGGGAGCGGCACGCCGAGGCCTTCCTCGCTGCGGTTGCGGGTCACCAGGACCATCGGCACCGCCGACGGAACGGCGCTCTCCGCGGGAAAGAGGCGCTGCCGGTAAACGAGATCGGCGCGGACATCGGGCCGGACCAGCAGCGCCACCTGCTTTTGCGAATTGGCGGCGACGGTGACCGGCTCGGGGATTCGATAGAGCTTGAGATCGCCCAGATTCAGCTGCTCGGAGGTCATGATGGACACCGGGCTGGTCGATTGGAGGCTTGGGCGCATGACGCGGGTGCCGGTGACGACGATCGATTCACCGTCCGTTCGACTGTCGTCGATGACGACCATCCCCGGCAGCCGCGCGCCAAGCGGGGTGCGGCGATATTCCTCAAGCGGGATGTCGCTGGTCCGCGCCGCCGGCCAGCAGCGCAGCTCCAGCGGCCCGCCCTCGGGCGGCTCGGGATCGGCGCGGTCGTAGCGCAGGTCGCCAGCGACCGCCTGGGTGTCGGCGTCGACGAAGCTGGTTTCGTCGTTGCTCGCCAGGGTCAGCCAGGCGAACAGGTCGATTCGGCCGCCATCGGGCGAGAGCCGGGCGATGTAATTGGCCTGCCAGTCGAAGCCGGCGGCGAGGTAGGACAGAGTGATCGTCGCGGTCACCGCCCGGGCGGCGCGGGCGCGCACCGACAGGGTCGGGCGCGGCGACAGCTCGGCCGGCACGCGGTCATAGAGGATCGTCTCCGGAACGCCGGTGCAGCGCAACGCCTCGAACCCGCGAGCGGTCTGGAGCACGACCGCGCCCTCGGCGCCGCTGCGGATCACCGCCCGCTGCTCGCGCACCGCTCCGGTCGCGGCCGAGGTGCGGCGGATATGGACCCGGCGCCCCAATGAGCGGTCGAGGATCGTCTCCGGCGAAAGCAGATAGGCGTCGCGGTTGCGCTCGACGATCCCTTCCGGGAAGCCGGAGACGATCGCGGTCTGCGGCATGATGCCGCCGGCGACTCCTTCGAAGCGGATCGTCGATTCGCCGGCCGGGAGCGAGATCCGGCGGGTCTCGCTGACCAGCGCATAGCCGTCCAGCCATTGCAGATCGAGCGCGTCGCCCGGATCGCGGTCGGGGTTGCGATAGATGGTGACGGCGACCTGGCCGGGGCCCGGCGAGGAGACGATGCGCTGGGCGCCCGCCGCGGCGGGCGGGAGCAGGAAGGCCGCGGCGGCCAGGATGAGGCGCCAGTGCCTCACCGGAATCAATGCCGGGTCTGGAAGGTGGCGTCGATCACGGTCGTGCCGTTGGCGGGCACGGTCACCCGCCAGAGGATCTCGTCCGCCGACAGCCGCTCGCCGGGCTGGCTTTCGGAGACGATCCGCGTGTCGTGCCGGCCATTGTCGAGGCCGGCCTGGAGAAGCTCGACCACGACCGGAACCGGGCGCGCGTTGGTCAGCGTGTAGCGCATCCGCGTCTGCCAGTAGACGCGCTCCGTGCGCGTGTCCTGCTCGCCCGCGATCGGGGCGGCGCCCTCCTGGCTGATTCGGAAGCGGCTGGTGGTCAGCCATTGCGCCTCGGTGATCCGCTCGCGGCGCTCGACCACCGGCTGCACCTTGACGTCGAACGCCTGGCCGGTGGCAAGGGCGAGCTCGGAACCCATCGGCGTGTGCCCGATCCCGCTTTCGCCGATGAATTGCGGATTGCCGCGGGTGTCGCGCTGGTAAAAGCGGATGTTGCCGGCGGGAAGCGCATCGCCCAGCCCCTGATCGCGTGAGGTCGAGAAGCGAAGGCCGGTGGCGGCGCTGCGCGGCTCGGTCGCGGTGCCGAGCCAGCCATTGTGGAAGGCGTAGACCCGCTGGGTCGGCGTGTTCCGAGCGTCGAGGAAGCTGACCTGCTTGGTCTGGCGGTTGGCGATCGTCGTCCGCTCGGGCAGCGGATAGAGATAGAAATCGCCGAGCCGCTCGCGATCGGCGGTCTCGGTGCCGGCCTGGCGGAGCCCCGTCACGGGCGCGCCGCTGCCGCGATAGAAATGCTGCAGCGGGCCGACCGTGCCGGCGACCAGCAAGGTATCGGCATTCACATAAGCGGTGCCGCTGCTGTTGGTGAGCGTGATCCAGCCCTGGACGTCCATCCGCCCCGTTGCCTCGTCGAACAAGGCGACATAATCGGCCTGCCAGGCGAGCCCCGGAGTCAGATAGGTGAGGGTCACCGGCCTTGCGGCCGGCGCTTTCGCTCTGCAGAGTGACCGAAAGCGTCGGGCGCGCGCGCAGATTCTCCGGCACCCGATCGAAGATCACCCGGACCGGCAGGCCGTCGTCGCGAAGCACCTCGATGCGCTGACCGATCTGGAGGACGACGCCGCCATTGGCGGCGAGCACCCGCGCCTGCTCGCGAGTCTCCGCGCCGGTGGCGGGGTTGACCCGGACCAGGGTGACGGTCTCGCCGACCGCTTTCTGCATCAGCGCCTGGGGCGAGAGCAGGTCGAAATCGAAATTCTGCTCGACGATGCCGAAGGCGTCGCCGGTCACGGTCACCGTCTCGGCGCGGATCTGGGCCGAGACGTCGGGGAATTCCTGGCGCGAGCGGCCGGCGGGGATGGCGATCTGCCGGACGTCCTGAACGAGCGCGAGATTGTTGTTGTAGATGGTGACCGCGACGTTGCCCTGGGCGCTTTGCGAGGGCGGCGGGATCTCGGCCTGGATCTGGGCCAGCGCCGGCGCGGCTAGGACGCTCGCCAGGAGCAGCAGGTAACGCATTCGATCACCCCCGGTTCGTTATCCGGGGAGGGTCCTCCGCGGCGGTGGGCCTGTCAATCTAGAAGTCGATCTGGGCGCGCGCGGCGACGACGTCGATCGCATAGTCGCGGTCGCCGCCGGCCGCCGGGATGGCGGCATTGTCGTAGGCGATGCGCGAATAATTGACGAGGAAACGGACATGATCGGTCGGGATCCAGGTGAGGCCGGCCTGGAACGCATTCTGGGTGCCGCCGGCGATGCCGTCCGAATCGAGGTCGAGATGGTCGTAGCGCAGGTTGAGCTGGACCGCGCCGAAGCCGCGGCCGGATTCGATCGGGCGGCGGACCGTGGTGCGGTCCCAGCGGGCGCCGCGATAGCCGCGGCTCTCGCCGGTCAGGAACCAGCCGAGCTCGACATAGGAGCCGAAGAAGGTCGGGCTGAGGCCGGGCGTGGTGGTATCCGCGTTCAACCAGTGCGCCTCGGCGGCGGCGTGGAGCGGGCCGCGGATCATCGCCGCTTCGACGCCGAAGCCCGTCTCGCCTTCGACTGGCAAAGACGGCGTGGCGACGAAGCGCAGGTCGGTGAAGTTGACCAAAGGCCGCTGGCGGTAGCGCAGCGGCAGCGCCGCCGCCGCTGCGGCGCTTCGGCCGCGCCAGTGAAGCGAGCCGCCGACATGGAGCTGGGCGTCGCCGAGGCGCGGCGCGTAGACGAGGCGGCCGTCGAGGCGGAGCGCCTCGCCGTCCGGCTCGTCCAGCTCCTGGATGTTGCCGGAGAAGAGGCCGGCCTGGGCGGTAATCGGCCCCCGCGTCCAGGCGAGCGACAGGCCGAGCCGGCGGTTGAAGGCGAAGGCGTCGGTGAAGGCGGCGCGCTCGACGAAGGAGGTGAAGCGCGAGCTGGTCAGCTCCTCGAGCGCCTGGAAATTGTTGTGCTGGCCGAGCGTCAGAGTCGCCTGCGGCGAGGCCTTCCAGGTCAGATAGGCGTCGGCGAGCTCGTCATTGCCGCCCGCGGTCTCGAGGTCGATCGCGAAGCCGAAGCCGCCCGGCATCGTCCCTTCGACTCCGAAGCGGGCGCGGCGCAGGGCATCGCCCGAGCCGAAGCCGGTGCCGCCGGCGCCGGCGGGTCGCTCGACATGGCCGATGTCATATTGAAGCCTGCCGCGCGGCTTGATCGACCAGCCGTCGGTCGAGCCGAGCCGCGGCGCGCCGCGGAAGCGGGTCTCGCGAGCGGCGGCGGGAGCCGGCGGCGGAACGGGGCTGGGCTGGTCGGCGGAGGGCAGGACGGCAAGCAGGGCGACGACCGGCAGCATCTTTTCCTTCTCCCGCGGACCGAGCCGCATGACGGGACTATGCCGGTCCGATGACAGGCGGGCGGCACTTCAATGACGGCAATGTTACAATAGGGGCAAACGAAAACGGCGGCCCGAGAGCCGCCGTTCCGTTGACCTTGCGATGACCGACGCTCAGGCGGCCGGGGCGATATCCTCGTCCTGGCTGCGCGGCCGGCGCGGCCGGCGCGCGCGGGGCGCCGGCGTCTCGTCGGCGCCTTCATTGGCCGCCGAGATGGCCGGCGGCAGGACGTCGAGCGCGATCCGCTCGTCGCCGCCATCCTCGTCGTCCGAGGCGGGGCGGCGGAGTGCGCGGCCGGCGGGCGCGATATTCGCCGTTGCGGTCCTCGCGCTCGGGGCGCGGCGCCCGCTCGCGGCGCGGAGCGGCCTCGCGGACCTCCTGCTCGTCGCCGTCGCCATCGTCGCGATCGGACATGTCGCGGTCGTCGCGGCCGAGCTCGTTGCCCTGATCCTCGTCCTCGCCGTCATAATCGTCGCGCTGGCGAGGCCGCTGCTCCTCGAAGCGGGCGCGGTTCTCGTTGAGGACGCGGAAATAATGATCCGCATATTGGAGATAAGTATTCGGTCTGGACGCGGTCGCCCTGCATCTGCGCGTCGCGCGCCATGCCCTTGTATTTCTCAAGGAGCTGGGCGGCATTGCCGCGCTGCCGATTGTCCTGGCGGTTGCCGGGACCGGGATTGTTGCTGCGGGGCGGTCCACCGCCGCCGCCGCCACGGCCGCGCCTGCGGCCGCCCTGACGATTGTTGATCAAACGAAAATCCTCACCAAGGGTGGTTTACTCTAGCCCCTACCGGCCGGGCCCTTCCCGGCCTCCTTCACCTGCACGACCCAGGAGGCGAGGCGCCGCAGCTGCGACTCCTGCCACCGCTCCGAAACCGCTTCTCGCAAGCGACCAAGCCATCGGGGGTCGGCGACGTCAGGCCCTCACGCATCCTATGCTGTGGTCGGCCCCGTCCCTGACCCCTTATGTAGACAAGCGCGCCGCCAAATCCAAGAGAAAAAGCATTATTCCCGATCAAGAGCAGAGGATCAGGCAGCGAACGACCCCGCTAAGGTCTCTGCGTGACTCTATCGTGAAACCCTGCGCGGCGAAGAGCGCGCGCACCGTTTCTTCCTGTCCGGCGCCGATTTCGAGGCAGACGATGCCGCCGGGCGCGAGCAGGCCGGCCGAGCTGCGGCGCGAGACGGCGATAGGCGTCGAGCCCGTCCGCGCCCGCATAGAGCGCCGCTGCCGGCTCCCAGTCAGCGACGTCGGGCGGCAGCGCTCGCGCCCGCCTCGACATAGGGCGGGTTGCACAGGATGAGGTCGAAGCGCTCGTCGAGGCCCGCGCCCCAGTCGCCGAGGCGGAAGGCGGCGCGGGCGGCGAGGCCGAGCCGCTCGGCGTTGCCGCGGGCATAAGCCAGCGCCTCCGCCGATGCGTCGACGCCGATGCCGCTCGCCGCGGGCCATTGGTCGAGCGCGGCGAGCAGCAGCGTGCCCGGCCCGGTGCCGAGATCGAGGATCCGCGCCGGTCCCGCCTCGCCGAAATGGGCGACCGCCGCCTCGATCAGCGTCTCGCTGTCCGGCCGGGGGATGAGCACGCCCGGGCCGACCTCGAGCTCGATCGTCCAGAAGGCGCGGCGGCCGATGATATAGGCGATCGGTTCGTGGGCGAGGCGGCGCAGGACGAGCGGCTCGAAGGCGTCCGGCGACGGCGTCGTCGAGGCGGTGGAGCAGCAGCTCGTCGCGCGCGACCCCGAGCGCGTGCGCCATCAGCAGCTCGGCATCGAGGCGCGGCGTCTCGCTGACCGCGGCCAGCCGCGCCGCGGCGGCGGCGAGCGCTTCACGCACTTTCATCGAGGCTCGCCAGCCGCTCGGCCTCGTCCTCGGCGATCAGGCGCCGATCAGCTCGTCCAGCTGGCCTTCGAGGATTTCGGGGAGGCGGTGGAGGGTCAGGTTGATGCGGTGGTCGGTGACCCGGCCTTGCGGGAAATTGTAGGTGCGGATCCGCTCCGAGCGGTCGCCCGAGCCGACCATCGACTTGCGCGCGCCGGCGCGCTCCGAGGCGAGCCGCTCGCGCTCCAGCTCGTAGAGGCGGGTGCGCAGCACCTTCAGCGCCTTGGCCTTGTTCTTGTGCTGCGACTTCTCGTCCTGCTGGATGACGACGAGGCCGGTGGGAAGATGGGTGATCCGGACCGCGCTGTCGGTGGTGTTGACCGACTGGCCGCCGGGGCCGGACGAGCGGTAGACGTCGATCCGCAGATCCTTGTCGTCGATCTGGACGTCGACCTCCTCGGCCTCGGGCAGCACCGCGACGGTCGCGGCCGAGGTGTGGATGCGCCCGCCGCTCTCGGTCACCGGCACGCGCTGGACGCGGTGGACGCCGCTTTCGAACTTGAGCCGCGCGAACACGCCCTGGCCCGGAGACCGAGGCGATCGCCTCCTTGAAGCCGCCGACCTCGGACGCGCTCGCCGAGATCATCTCGAAGCGCCAGCCCTTCGCCTCGGCGTAGCGCTGGTACATGCGCAACAGGTCGCCGGCGAAGAGCGCCGCCTCGTCGCCGCCGGTGCCGGCGCGGATTTCGAGCATCGCCGGGCGCTCGTCGGCGGCGTCGCGCGGCAGCAGCTTGAGCGCCAGCGCGCGCTCGGCCTCGGGCAGCCGGGCCTGGAGCTCGGCCAGCTCCTCGGCCGCCATCTGGCGCGATGTCGGGGCTCGGCATCGGCGAGCATCTCGTCGAGCACCGCGATCTCGGCGCGCAGCCGCCGCGACCTCGCGCGCCGCCTCGGCGACGGGCTCGATCTCGGCATAATCCTTGGAGAGCCGCACGAACTGCGTCGGGCGCGAGGTCGCCGCGCCGACATCGCCTGCTGCAGCTCCTCCCTGCGCGCCTCGATCGCGGCGATCCGTTCGGCGGAGATGTGGGTCATGACGCGTCGGCCAGTCGACGTCCGGTCAACGCGTCGACGGTCGCACGACCGATCTGCTCGCCGCTGCGAATTCGCTCTGACTCGTCGCCTCGGTCGCCGCAGCGTCAGCTCGTGATCCGCTGCAGGCCGATCCTGCGCATCGACCGCAGGATCAGCACGCGCCGCGATGATCGCTTCGGCGCGCTTGTCGCATGCGCTTCTTGCGCATTGCCGCGAAAGGCCATGTCGCTGGCGATGCCGGCGCGGCGCAGCGTCGGCGAGCAGCGCCAAGCGCCTCGGCTTCCAGCTGCCGCGCCGAGCGGGCACGACGGCAACGATCGGCGATCGCCGGCGTCGCGGCGCCTCGATCAGCATCGCCAGCCGCTCGATCCCGGCCGCCCAGCCGACCGCCGGCGTCGGCGGGCCGCCGAGGCTTTCGATCAGGCCGTCATAGCGGCCGCCGGCGATCACCGCGCCCTGCGCGCCGAGCCGGTCGGTGACGAACTCGAAGGCGGTGTGGCGATAATAATCGAGGCCGCGGACCAGGCGCGGCGTTGCGCGTCCAGGCGACGCCGGCGGCGTCGAGGCCGGCCGTGACCTGCGCGAAGAAGGCGGCCGCCTCGGCGGTGAGGAAATCGTCGATCGCCGGGCGCCGCTTCGGCGATCGGGCGGTCGCTGCGGCGTCCTTGCTGTCGAGGATGCGCAGCGGATTGCGCGTCGAGCCGGTCGACGCTGTCCTCGGAAAGATCGCCGCGATGCGCCTCGAAATGCGCGACCAGGGCCGCGCGCCAGGCGTCGCGGGTCGCGGCGTCGCCGAGCGTGTTGAGCTGCAGCGTCACGCCGTCGGAGATGCCGAGCTCGCGCAGCAGCTGGTCGGCGAGGACGAGCAATTCGACGTCGGCGGCGGGCGCGTCGGTGCCGATGATCTCGGCGTCGAGCTGGTGGAACTGGCGGAAGCGGCCCTTTTGCGGCCGCTCGTAGCGGAAGACCGGGCCGTGCGTGGCGAGCTTCAGCGGCGCGTGCTGCTGCCAGCCCTCGGAGAGATAGGCGCGGCAGATGCCGGCGGTGAATTCGGGCCGCAGCGTCAGCGAATCGCCGCCGCGATCCTCGAACGTGTACATCTCCTTGGAGACGACGTCGGTGGTCTCGCCGATCGAGCGGGCGAAGACCTCGGTCGCCTCGAACACCGGCATCTCGACGCGCTGGAAGGCGTAGAGCCGGCGCACGCGATCGAACGCGGCGACCACCGCGTGGAAGCGGTCGGCCTCCTCGCCCCAGATGTCCTGGGTGCCCCTGATCCTTTGCGGACCCTTGCTCATCGCGCGGCCTGTAGCAGTTTTGGCTCGCCTGGGAAGCTTTGCGCCAACGAGTCATTCCGGCGGAAGCCGGAACCCATGAACACGGAGGAAGCGAGTAAGCGAAGAGGATATCGCTTCCTCTCGCAACCAGGTGTTCATGGGTCCGGCTTTCGCCGGGATGACTCAGGGGTTGCGGTGACGTAGAGCGCCCGCACCATGAACATCGATCTCATCCCCGCCGGCGACGATCCGCCCGAGCGGATCAACGTCATCATCGAGGTGCCGCTCGGCGGCGAGCCGGTGAAATATGAGTATGACAAGAAATCGGGCGCGATCTTCGTCGACCGCATCCTGCACACGCCGATGCGCTATCCGGCCAATTACGGCTTCGTGCCGCACACGCTTGGGCGAGGACGGCGATCCGCTCGACGCGCTCGTCATCGCCCGTTCGCCGATCATCTCGGGCGCGGTGATCCGGGTGCGCCCGGTCGGCGTGCTGCTGATGGACGACGACAAGGGCGGCGACGAGAAATTGATCACCGTGCCGGTCGATTCGACCTTCCCTTATTATAGCGACGTCGACGAGGCGCGACGATCTGCCGCCGATCGTCAAGCAGCAGATCGAGCATTTCTTCACCCATTATAAGGACCTCGAGCCCGGCAAATGGGCGAAGCTCAACGGCTGGGGCGACCGCGCGGTGGCGGAGCGGTTCATCATGGAAGCGATCGAGCGGGCGAAGGCGCAGGAGGCGGCGGGGCATAAGTGATTGGCCACGTCATCCCGGACTTGATCCGGGACCCATGAACACAGTCTCGGCAAGTTCTCCATTCCGTGTTCATGGGTCCCGACTTTCGTCGGGATGACGTAGCGCACTGGACGCGCGCGGAGCATTGCGTCACCTTCCCGCGATGATCCGGCTCCTGCTCGTCGGCTCCGCACTGGGCCTTTCCGCCTGCGCCGCCATCCTGCCACGTTCCGAGGCGACCATGCGAAACTCGACAATCGTCCTCGACGCCGCCAGCGCCGAAGCGCGCACCCGCGTCGCGCTCGAGCGGATCGCCGAACTGAACCCGCGCCTCAACGCGGTGATCGCCGTCGATCCGACCGCGATCGACCAGGCGCGGGCGCTCGACCGGATCCGGCGCGCGCGCGGGCCGCTGTTCGGCATGCCGATCCTGATCAAGGACAATATCGAGACCGCCGGGCCGCTGCCGACCACCGCCGGCAGCCTGGCGCTGGCGGACAATGTCACCGGCCGCGACGCGCCGCTGGTGGCGCGGCTGCGCGCGGCGGGCGCGGTGATCGTCGGCAAGGCCAACCTTTCCGAATGGGCGAACATCCGCTCGTCCGATTCGATCTCGGGCTGGAGCGCGGTCGGCGGGCAGATGCGCAACCCCTATGCGCTGAACCGCAATCCCTGCGGCTCCTCGCTCGGGCAGCGCGGTCGCGGTCGCGTCGGGCATGGTGCCGGCGGCGATCGGCACCGAGACCGACGGCTCGATCACCTGCCCGGCCGCGATCAACGGCATCGTCGGCTTCAAGCCCAGCGTCGGCCTGGTCAGCCGCACCCATGTCGTGCCGATCAGCCACAGCCAGGACACGCCCGGGCCGATGACGCGGAGCGTGCGCGACGCGGCGCTGATCATGAACGCCATCGCCGGCAGCGACCCCGCCGACCCGGCCACCGCCGAGGCCGACGCGCGGCGCGAGGATTATGCGGCGCGGCTCTCGCCCGACGCGCTGCGCGGGGTCCGGATCGGCGTGATGCGCTTCGCCTCGGGCTTCGGCACCGACGCGGCCGTTCGAGGAGGCGCTGGCGACGCTGCGCGCGCAGGGCGCGGTGCTGGTCGAGATCGCCGAATTTCCCGGACCGGCCAGGAGATCGGCCGCAACGAGCTCGTCGTGCTGCTCGCCGAGCTGAAGCACGACCTGAACGCCTATCTCGCGACGCTGCCGGCGTCGGTCGCAGACGCGGACGCTCGAGCAGCTGATCGCCTTCAACCGCGCCCATGCCGACGCCGAGCTGGCGCTTGTTCGGCCAGGACCTGTTCGAGCAGGCGCAGGCGACGGCGGGCCTCGACGAGGCCTGGCGCACGGCGCGCGAGACCTCGCTGCGGCTGGCCGGCGCCGGAGGGGATCGACCGGCTGCTGCGCGAGCACAATGTCGTCGCCCTGGTCGGCGCCGACGCGCCCGGCGGCCTGGCTGATCGACGCCGTCCATGGCGACCAGAGCCCGGGCGGCGGCGCGCGGCGGGCTCGCCGCGGTCGCCGGCTATCCGCACCTCACCGTGCCGATGGGCCAGGTGCGCGGGCTGCCGGTCGGGCTCTCGCTTCATCGGCCCGAAATGGTCCGACGCGCTCGATCCTGTCGCTCGGGCTATGCCTACGAGCAGGCCGCGCACGCGCCGCTTCGAGCCGCGCTTCCTGCCCTCGATCGAGGAGAGCGACGAGGTCGCGCCGCATCTGCGGCCGCACCGGCGCAGCTAGGCGCTTCTTCGGCTTCGTCGGCTCGCTTCTTCGCGGCGCCGCCGCGCGCCCGCCGCTTCGACCGCCAGCGCCGCCCAGCGCTGCATCGCCTCGGCATCGTCATAGACGTCGCTCGGCGCGCGGCGATAGTTCATCGTCTCGACCCTGCCGTCCTTGAAGGTGAAGGTGAAGCGCTCGCAGCCGGCCTCGTCCCAGATCGCATCGCGCTCTCGGCGTCCGACTTGAACCAGAGCTCGCCCTCGTCGAGCACCGCGAAGATGATGCCGTCGAGATAGAGCGTCGCGGCGCCCATCATCTTGCGCATCGTCACCGCGCCCGAGCGGCTCCAGCGCCTCCTGCACCCAGGCGTAGAGGCCCTCGTCGATGCTCATGCGCGTCAGCCTCAGCCCGACGATGCAGCCGACGAGGCCGAGGAGGAGCAGCATCCGGACCGTCGTCGCCGGCTCGCCGAACCAGAGCATGCCGACCAGCACCGTGCCGATCGCGCCGATCCCGCCCCAGACCGCATAGGCCGTGCCCATCGGGATGGTGCGCGCCGCATATTCGAGCAAGCGCCATGCGAGATCGCGACCGAGACCAGGAAGGCGAGCGTCCAGGGCAGGTTCCGGAAGCCGTCGACGAAGCGCAGCGAGGTGGTGAAGCCGACCTCGAACACGCCGCCGAGGATGAGCCAGAACCAAGCCATCTAGACCTCCACCACCGCGTCCGCCACCGGCGACGGGGTGCGTCGCGCCGCGATGAAGCAGCCGGCGACGATCATCGCCGCGCCGAGCAAGGTCAGCGGCTGCACCGGCTCGGCGAAGACGAGGATGCCGAGCAAGGCCGCCCAGATGAAGGCGGTATATTCGACCGGCGCCAGATATTGCGCCTCGGCCCGGGCATAGGCCCAGGAGAGCAGCATCAGCGAGCCGAAGCCGAGCAAGGCCGCGGCGAGGATCGCGGGATATTGGTCGGGCGGCGGCAAGGCGGCGAGGAAGGGCGCGAAGGGCAGATAGCAGAGGCCGACGATCAGCCCGGTGAAGAAGGCGACCTCGACCGGCTTGGCGACCAGGGCCTGCTGGCGCATCAGGATGATGTTCCAGGCATAAAGCACCGCCGAGGCGAGGATCGCCATCGCGCCCCGGAAGGCCTCCGGCCCCATCTGCCGCCTCCGCCTGGCCGAGCAGGATCACGATCACGCCGGCGAAGCCGAGCAGCGAGCCGAGGATCGCCCGCCGCTCGATCCTCTCCTTGAGGATCAGGGCGGCGAGATAGAGCGCGATCAGCGGCGCGACGAAGGCCAGAGCGACGCCCTGCGCCAGCGGCACCCGGGCCAGGCCCCAGAAGAACAGGATCGCCATCACCGAGGACAGCATGCCGCGGATGAGGTGGACCTGCGTCGCCGCGCGCGACGGCCGCGGGCTGCGCAAAGCGAGCCAGATTGTGCCGCCGATCGCCGCGCCGACCAGGATCCGCCAGAACATCGCATTATAGGCGCCGATCGCGATGGTCAGCGCCTTCATCACCGCGTCCATGCCGGAGAAGAAGGCGATGCCGACGGTGGCGACCGCGAAAGGAAGGGCGATGGCGGATCCGGGCGACGACATGGCCCGCCCATAGACGCGCGCTTCGCCCGCGTCACGATCAGCGCAAGATCATCTCCTCGCCGCGCATCTCGACCGAGCGGAGACGCGACAGATAGGATTGGCCGAGCAGCGAGAGCTCGGCGCCGTCGAGCACGACGCCGCTGACGTGAAGCCGTTCCTTGCCGTCGAGCTCGACGCTGCGCAGGTTGACCGTTTGCCCGCTCACCGGCCCCGCCGCGCCCTGGCCGACGACGGCGAAATTCGCGCGGTCGAAGCGGATTCCGGCGCGCCTCGCGTCCTCCTCGGTCAGCGCGACGCCGGTGGCGCCGGTATCGACGACGAAGCGGACCGGCTCGCCATTGACCAAGGCGGTGACGTAGAAATGGCCGTTCCGGCTGCGAATCCGCGTCTCGATCGGGATGGCATTGCCATTGGCGTCGGCCGAACGGACGGCGACGGGCGCCGCCTCGTCCCGGCTGGTCGGCATCATCACGCCGATGAGGCCTCCCATAATGGCGAAGGGGAGCAAGGACTTGGACATGAGCGCAGGCTAAGGCAACGACCCTGCGAAGCGCTTAAGCCGGTTGGTGAATCGACTCGCTAACGGGCCGGTTCACTCCGCGGCGTCGGGGATGACGGCGGAGGCGGCCTCGATCTCGGCCGCCTTGGCCTCGACCAGGCGGACGATATGGTCGATCATGTCCGCGTCCTGGACATGATGGTCGGTGACGCCGGACAGATAGACCATATGCTTGCCCTGGCCGCCGCCGGTGATGCCGATGTCGGTCTCGCGCGCCTCGCCGGGGCCGTTGACGACGCAGCCGAGCACCGAGAGCGACATCGGGGTGCGGATGTGGCTGAGCCGCTCCTCGAGCTTCTCGACGGTGCGGATGACGTCGAAGCCCTGGCGCGCGCAGCTCGGGCAGGAGACGACGCGGACGCCGCGGTTGCGGATGCCGAGGCTCTTCAGGATCTCGTAGCCGACGCGGACCTCTTCCTCGGGCTCGGCCGACAGCGAGACCCGGATCGTGTCGCCGATCCCGAACCAGAGCAGCGAGCCGATGCCGATCGCCGATTTGACCGTGCCGCCGCGCTGGCCGCCGGCTTCGGTGATGCCGAGATGGAGCGGGCAATCGACCGCCTCGGCGAGCTGCTGATAGGCGGCGACGGCGAGGAAATGGTCGGACGCCTTCACCGCCACCTTATATTCGTGGAAATCATGGTCCTGGAGCAGCTTGATATGGTCGAGCGCGCTTTCGACCAGAGCCTCCGGGCAGGGCTCGCCATATTTTTCGAGCAGGTCGCGCTCGAGGCTGCCGGCATTGACGCCGATCCGCATCGAGCAGCCGTTCGCCTTGGCGGCGCGGACCACTTCGGCGACCCGCTCGGCCGAGCCGATATTGCCCGGGTTGATCCGGAGGCAGGCGGCGCCGGCATCCGCCGCCTCGAGCGCGCGCTTATAGTGGAAATGGATGTCGGCGACGATCGGCACATGCGAGGCGCGGACGATCTCCTCAGCGCCGCGGTCGATTCCGTGTCCGGGCAGGAGACGCGGATGATGTCGACGCCCACCTCCTCGCAGCGGCGGATCTGGTCGATCGTCGCCTTGACGTCCGAGGTCGGCGTGTTGGTCATGGTCTGGACGGTGACGGGCGCGTCGCCGCCGACCGGCACGTTGCCGACCATGATCTGCCGCGACTTGCGTCGTATGATGTCTCGCCAGGGCCTTATCGACATGGCCGCGATATAGGCGCGCAGGACCGCGAGGGAAAGGCGGCGCGCCTGCTATCCGAACGGATCGTCGAGCGAGCGCGGCGGGGTCGAGAACCAGCGCGGGCCCTCGGCGGTCATGTGGAAGCAATCCTCGAGCCGCACGCCGAACCTGCCGGGCAGATAGAGGCCGGGCTCGTTCGAGAAGCACATGCCCGGCGCCAGCCTCATGGTCTCGCCATGGACGAGATTGACCGGCTCGTGGCCGTCGAGGCCGATGCCGTGGCCGGTGCGGTGCGAGAGGCCCGGCAGCCGGTAGCCGGGGCCGTAGCCCCAGCGTTCATATTGGGCGCGGACCGCGTCGTCGACGCTGCCCGCCGGCCGGCCGGGGCGGGCCGCCGCAAAGGCTATGTTCTGGCCCTCGCGCATATGGCCCCAGACCCGGCGCTGCTCGGCATTGGCCGCGCCGAAGACGAAGGTCCGCGAGATGTCGGATTGGTAGCCCTCCACGGTGCAGCCGCAGTCCATCAGCACCACTTCGCCGTCGCGCACCGCCTGCGGCTGGCCGGAGCCGTGCGGATAGGCGCTCGCCTCGCCGAGCAGGATCAGGGCGAAGCCAGGCGTGCCGCCCAGCGCCTCGGTGGCGCCGTTCATGATCGTGCCGATCTGGCGCCGGCGTCATGCCGCGTTCGATGCGCGGCGCGGTATGGCGATAGGCGGCGATGGTGATGTCGGCCGCCTTCTGCATCAGCGCCAGCTCGGCGGCCGACTTGATCATCCGGCAGCCGCGCACGACCGAGGCGCCGGCGCGGATCTCGACGCCGGGCAGGGCGCGCCGAAGCCCGTCGACGGCGAAGAAGCGGACCGTCTCCTCGATCCCGACCGGGCCGGCCGAGCGGCGGTCGGCGAGAATGCCGGCGACGGTGCGCAGCGGATCCTCATGCTCGTTCCAGACGCGGACCTCGGCGGGGATCTTCAGGCTCTCGCGGACCGAGGGCTCCTCGAAATGCGGCGTCACGATCGCCGGCTCGCCGTCGCGCGGCAGGATCGCGGCGGTCAGCCGCTCGCTCCGCCACCACTGGACGCCGGTGAAATAGGTCATCGACGCGCCGGGCTCGATCAGCAGCGCGGAAAGCCCCGCCTCGTCCATCAGCCTTTGCGCCTTGGCGATGCGGGCGAGATAGTCCTCGCGGGCGATCGGAACGACGTCGCCCGTCATGGGCTGCAGCCCCGCCGCCTGGGCGAGCAGCCGATAAGGTGCCAGCGCGGCGACGGTGGCCCCCGCGGCGCCGAGCATGAGGTCGCGTCTGTTCATCGCCATGGCCTTGAGGTGAACGAGCAGGCGCGGCTTGGCAAGACTGGCGCGCGCGGGGCTAGCGGGCCCTCTTTGATCTGCTATGGGCGATCGCGATGACGGCCGCGCAGACCTGGTGCCTGGTGATCCATGGCGGCTCCGGCGGGATGACCCGGGAGCGCCTGTCGGGCGAGGAGGACCGGGGTGCGCGGCAAGGGCTGGGCCGAGCGCTCGACGCCGGGGCGGCGGTGCTTGCCCAAAGCGGGAGCGCGCTCGACGCGGTCGAAGCGGCGGTGCGGGTGCTGGAGGACGATCCGCATTTCAACGCCGGGCGCGGCTCGGTCTTCGCCTATGACGGCCATATCGAAATGGATGCGTCGATCATGGACGGCGCCAGCCGCAATGCCGGGGCGGTCAGCGGGGTCACCGCGACGAAGAATCCGATCGGTCTCGCCCGCCGGGTGATGGCAAAGAGCGCTCACGTCTTTCTCAGCCGCGAAGGTGCCGACGCCTTCTCGCTCGACCAGGAGCTTGAGCAGGCGCCGCCCGAATATTTCGAGACCGCGGAGCGCCGCCGTCAGCTCGACGAGCTCCGCGCCCGGCCCGAGGCGGAGCATTTCGACCTTCACCTCAAATACGGCACGGTCGGCGCGGTGGCGCGCGACATGGCCGGCCATGTCGCCGCCGCCACCTCGACCGGCGGCCTGACCGGCAAGCGCTGGGGGCGGATCGGCGATTCTCCGATCGTCGGTGCCGGCGCCTTTGCCGACGATCGCGGCTGCGCGGTCTCGTCGACGGGCGCGGGCGAATATTTCATCCGGATCGGCGTCGCTCACGAGATTTGCGCCCGGATCCGGATGGCGGGCGACTCGGCGCAAGCTGCGGCCGACGCGGTGATGGCCGAAGTGCGCGACCTCGGCGGCACCGGCGGAGTCATCGCCGTGACTCCGGGCGGCGAGGGCGTGACCAGCTTCAATACGCGCGGCATGTATCGCGGCATGGCCTCGCCGGCCGGCCGCTCGGTGGCCATTTACGGCGACGAATAGAGCGATTTCAAGCTTGCTGGACTCAGCCAGCGACTCGGAAACCGCGGCAAACAAAGGAAAGCTGGAGCCAAATTCGGCTCGATAGAGACCGATTACGCTCTAGAGAAATTCCTCCCCTCGTTTCGAGGGGAGGGGGACCGCACGAAGTGCGGTGGAGGGGCTTCTTGCGCTGTAAGACGCCCCTCCACCATGCTGCGCACGGTCCCCCTCCCCTGCAAATGCAGGGAGGAATGATTCAGGGCCGAAAGGTTTCGATTATCGGGGACGAAAGTCGGCGGCGGCCGCGCTAGGCTCGGTCATGATCAAGCGCCTTATCGCCCTCGCCCTTCTCCTGCTCCCCGCCCCTGCCGCCGCCTGGTGGGAATATGGCCATCGGACGGTGGCGAGGATCGCCTGGCTGGAGGCGGGCCCCGGCACCCGCGCCGAGCTTCGGCGGCTGATGGCGCAGTCGCGGCTGCTGGAGACTCCGACCTGCTCGGCGCGCACCATCGAGGCTTTGAGCTACTGGCCCGACTGCATCAAGCCGCTCGGCGACCGGTTCAGCTACGCCTCGTCCTGGCACTATCAGAATGTCGACATCTGCCGGCCGTTCGACCGGGCCTCGGCCTGCCGCGACGGCAATTGCGTCTCGGCGCAGATCGAGCGCAACCTGCGCCTGCTCGGCGATCGCGACATGCCGCCGCGCGAGCGGCTGATGGCCTTGGCCTTCCTCGTCCATTTCATGGGGGACCTGCATCAGCCCATGCATGCCGGCGACCACGAAGACCTCGGCGGCAACCGGGTCCGGGCCGCCTACGGGCTGATCCCCGCCAACCTCCATGCGATCTGGGACGGCCTGCTTGCCGACCGCAGCCTGTCGACGCCGCCCGGCGGCGCCGAAGGCATAGTCGCCGAGCTCGGCGCGGCCGACAAGGCGGCGATGCGTCAGGGCAATGTCGCCGATTGGGCGCTCGAAAGCTGGGCGGCGAGCCGCGAATTCGCTTATGGCGCGATCATCGCCGATCCCTGCGGGCCGCCGCCGGCCGAGCCGCCGGTTGTGACCGAGGAGGTCACGCGGCGACTGATCCCAATCGTGCGACGACAGGCGGCGCGGGGCGGCGTGCGGCTCGCCCGCTTGCTGGACGAGGCGCTGGGCTAATAATTCCTCCCCTCGATTTCGAGGGGAGGGGGACCGCACGAAGTGCGGTGGAGGGGCTTCTTGCGGCGAAAGAGGCCCCTCCACCATGCTTCGCATGGTCCCCCTCCCCTGCAAAGGCAGGGGAGGATTTGGGGTTACTCCGGCAGCACCGTCACCGCCCGCCGGTTCTGGGCCCAGGCGGCTTCGTTCGATTCGGGCACCGCGGGGCGCTCCTTGCCCCAGCTGATCACCTGCATCCGTCCGGGGGAAACACCGCGCGATTCGAGGTAGGCGCGGGCGGCGTTGGCGCGGCGGTCGCCGAGCGCGAGATTATATTCGCGGGTGCCGCGCTCGTCGGCATGGCCCTCGATCGTCACCCTGACGTTCGAATGGCTGGTCAGATAAGCGGCCTGGGCGTCGAGGATGGTCCGGTCCTCGCCGTCGAGCGAATAGGAATCGAGCTCGAACAGGACGCGGTCCGAAGGGACGCTCTGCAGGAAATGGGCCCGTGAGCCGGGCAAGGCGGCGCCGGCGACATCGCCGTCCTCGCCGGTCTCGTCGGGCGTGGTCGAGCTGACCGGCTCGGGCGGCAGCTGATCGGCGGTGCGGCGCGAGGCGCAGCCGGCGGTCAGCGTCAGGGCGACAGCGACGGCTATCAGGCTCGTTCTCTTCATCATGACTCTACTCCTTCATCGCTTGGTTCGTTTGAAATGCTAATCCCGTAACGGCGACCAGGCCGGATCCGATCCGCCGAGCGGGGTCGGCACCTGCCGGGTCGCGCCGGAGGCGACGTCGACGTACCAGAGCTGGCCCGAGCTGGCGCCGCGGGTGAACATGATGGCGCGGCCGTTCGGCGCCCAGCTCGGCCCTTCGGCATAGCCGCCGCCGGTGAGAATGCGCTCGCCCGAGCCGTCCGGGCCCATCACGCCGATCCGGAAGCCGCCGGTCTTGGTGAAGGCGATGAGGTCGCCGCGGGGGCTCCACACCGGCGTCCCGTAACCGCCGCCGCCGAAGCTGATCCGGCGCTGGCCGGAGCCGTCGGCGCTCATCACGTAGAGCTGCTGCGAGCCGCCGCGGTCGCTTTCGAAGACGATCCGGCTGCCGTCGGGCGAATAGGAGCCGCCGGTGTCGATGCCGGGCGCGTTGGTCAGGCGCTGCGGCGTGCCGCCGCCGACCGGGATCCGGTAGATGTCGGTATTTCCGCCCACCGCCATCGAAAAGATGATGTGGCGGCTGTCGGGCGAATAGCGCGGCGCGAAGGTCATGTGCGGCTGCTGCACGAGCGGCCGCGTCCGCCCCGAATCGAGCTCGTAGACCATCACCCGCGGCCGCTCGTCCTGATAGGTCATGAACGTGATCGTCTGCTGGTTGGGCGCGAAGCGCGGCGTCAGCACGGTCCATTGGCCGTTGGTCAGGAAACGATGATTGGCGCCGTCATAATCCATCATCGCCAGCCGCTTGATCCGCCGCCGCGCGGGTCCGGTCTCCGAGACGTAGACGATCCGCGTGTCGAAATAGCCGCCCTCGCCGGTCAGCCGCGAAAAGACGGCGTCCGCACAGCGATGGGCGGCGCGGCGCCAGTCCCGTGGCTGGACGACGAAGCCCTCGCGGGCGAGCTGGCTCTGGCTGGCGACGTCGTAAATGTAGCAGCCGACAGTGATCCGCCCATCCGGATTGGCCTGGACAAAGCCTTGGACGAGATTCTGGGCGCCGGTCGCGGAGAAATAGGGATAATCGGGCGCTTGCACCTGCGGAAAGGCGACCGGCCTAAGCCCGCGGGGACCGTTGGGGGAAAACAGTTCCGAATTGCGCAAATCCGCGGCGACGATCTCGGCGACTTGGCGGCCGAGCGCTTCGGTGTTGCCGGCGGGGGTCGCGGCGGCGCTGGGCGTCGCCATCGCCGGCACAGCGATCACAGATTCGCGAGGTGACACCCTCCCCGACCCGGATCGGCTCGTCTTCATCCTCGGCGGGCGACGGCGCTTGGACGGTCGGCACGTCCTGCCCATGGACGGCAAAGCCCGCGGCGAGCGCGCAGCCGGCGGCGAGCAGCTTCAAAAGAGATTGCGCCTTCATCGCGTGGTCCTCGGATCGAATTGATAGGGAAATTGGCGCCAGCCCCCCGCCACGTCGTAAAGCTCAGGATGGCGGCGGGCGAGTTCCCGGAAATTACCTTGGCAGGAATTGATCACGTTGAGCGCGAGATCGCGCATCCGCCGCTCGTAGCGCTCGAGCGCGGGATTGGGGTTGATCAACCGCTGGAACTCGGCGGCGGCGAGCGAACCGTCGCGATTGAGGGTGATCCGGTAATTGACCCGGATTACCGCCGCCTCATCGGCCGGCAGCGGCTGGCGCTGACACGGTCTCAGCGCACCGGCGATCAGGCTGCGGATGCTGGATCGCGCCGCGCCCGTCATCGCCGCCGGGGGCCGGTTGCTGGTCGAGACCCGGTCCTCGCCAATGCCGTCCAATATCTCGCCGGTAAGCGGACGACGGGTGTTGCTGCGGGTGCCGGCTTTTGGGGCGGGTGGGGGCTGCCGCGGCCGGGTGCGCTGGGGCGGCGGGGCCGGCGCGCGCGCGACGGGAGCGGGTGGCAGCGGCGGTGCCGGGGAAGGCGGCGCCGGCGTGGCGGCGTCCTCGATCGGCCCGGTGTCGGGCGCGGCGCCGATCGCCGGCGCCTCGCTGCTCGGCTCGGGAGCGGCCGAGACGAGGCCGGCATCGTCGACGAACGAAACCTCCATCGGCGCGGCCGGCGCCGGCGGGCGGGCGATCTTGGCGAGGCCGAGGGTCAGCACCGCCAGCAGGGCGGCATGGCCGACCACCGCGATGCCGAAGCCGGTTGCCTCCGCCCGCTCCATCAGTCGCTCTCCGGCGCCGCGTTGCTGACCAGCGCGACGCGCCTCAAGCCGGCGCGGTTGATCTCGCCCATCACCTGCATGACCCGGCCGTAATCGAGGCCCTGGTCGGCGCGCAGGAAGATGCGCGGGCCGCCTTCCTCGCGGCTCGCGGCGGCGATCTGCTGCAGCCGCGCGGCGAGCGCGTCGGGGGCGACCGGCGCGTCGTCGACGAAGACGGTGCCGGCGGCGTCGAGCGAGATCGCCACCGGCTCGTTGTTCTGCTCCAGCGCCGCGGCCTTGCTCTCCGGCAGGTCGACCTGGACTCCGGTGGCGAGCAATGGCGCGGTGACCATGAAGATGATCAGCAGCACCAGCATGACGTCGACCATCGGCGTGACGTTGATCTCCGCCATCGGCGTCCGCCGCCCGCGCCGCCCGGCGCCGAGGATCGGGCCCAGAGACACTAGCCGATCCTCCCCTGCATTTGCAGGGGAGGGGGACCATGCGAAGCATGGTGGAGGGGCGACTTAAGCCAAAGAAGCCCCTCCACCGCACTTCGTGCGGTCCCCCTCCCCTCGAAATCGAGGGGAGGATTTGAAACGTCCATCATCCCTCCGCCTCCAGCTCGCGCGAAAGGGTGCCGTGGAAGCCGTCGGCGAAGCGCTGCAGGCGCGCCTCGATCCGGTTGATGCCGTAGCTGAAGCGGTTGTAGGCGATCACCGCCGGGATCGCCGCGAACAGGCCCAAGGCGGTCGCGAACAAGGCCTCGGCGATGCCGGGCGCGACCACCGCGAGCGAGGTGTTCTGGGCGCCGGCGATGTCGGTGAAGCTGCGCATGATCCCCCAGACCGTGCCGAACAGGCCGACGAACGGCGCGACCGATCCGATTGTGGCCAGGATGTTGAGCCGCGCGGCGAGCTTGTCGGTCTCGGCCGCGACCGCGCTGTGCAGGGCGACGGCGAGGCGCGACCGCGTCCCCTCCTTGTCGACCTTCTTGCCGGCGGTCGAGCGGCGCCATTCGGCGACTCCGGCGGCGAGCACCCTGGCGGACGGCAGGTCGCCACGCCCGCGCGCCTCGTAAAAGGCGTCGATATCCTCGGATTTCCAGAAGTCGCGCTCGAACGCCTCATTGTCGCGCAGGGCGCGGCGCATCCTCAGCCACTGGGCGAAGATGATCGCCCAGGTCCAGATGCTGGCCAGGACGAGGCCCGCCATCACCACCTTCACGACGATGTCCGCCTGCATGAACAGGGTCACGGGCGACATGATGTCGGTGCTGGCTGTCAGTCTTGCCACCTATCTGTCCTTCTTCAGCCGCTCGAACGTCTCGACCCACGCGCGCGGCTGGCGCTTCGGCCGTCCTTTGGAGATGAAGGCGGCCGTTATCGTCGCGTCGACGAGCATTTCAGGCCCGCGCATGACCCGCTGATGAATGACGCAGCTCGCCGCGCGCACCGCCTTGACCTCGCTCAGCACGACGAGAGCGTCGTCGAGCTTCGCCGACGCGACATAATGAAGCGTCGCCTCAGCGACGACATAAACGCCCTCGCCCGCCTCGAGCGCGGCACGCTGATCGATCCCGGCGGCGCGCAGCATGTCCGACCGCGCCCGCTCCATATATTTGAGATAATTCGCGTAATAGACGACGCCGGCGACGTCGGTATCCTCGAAATAGACGCGCAGCGCGAAATGGTGGGTGCCGGCCACGAAGGCGCCCTCATAAGGATGGTTAACGTCGCTCACGCGGGCGCTCTACCGGCCCGGACGCGCGCCGGGAAGTCCGTGGAACCACGCAAAGACGAAGCGAGCAATTTGCGCGTTAAGGCCGGGAGTGTTGCCTCAGGAACGCATCGCGCTGCGCCGCGACGACGCGGATCAGGTCGCCCAGAGCGAGGTTGACGTCGACCGGATGGATGCCCCAGCCCGGCGCCGGAATCGGGCCGAGCCGGACGTCGCCCGGAATCCGGTCGGTGCGGACGTCGTTCGGATCGGCGTTCACCGTCACCGCCAGATAGCCGAGCGGGCCGTCATTGACGCAGGCGGCGGAGACGAGGCCCTCGGTTCTGAGGAACGGAGTCGGCGGCGGGCCTTCCGACGACCAGGCGATGTCGTGCCGAAGGACCGGGCTCGACAAGGCGTACCAATAGCTGTCGAGCGGCGCTCGGGCGCCGCTGCCGAGGGCGGCGGGATTGGTGCAGCCGATGGTTCGACCGGGCGCCGCAGCGCGACCGAACAGGGCGCCCGGCGGCGGCGGCGCCTCGGCGCGGAACGAGACGTAGGTGATCACGCAGCCGGTCTGACCGGTCCGGGTGCAGAGCGGCGTGGTGCGGAAGGTGCCGCCCGTAACCTGGCCCTCGGGCACCTCGACGTTGAACCCGATCAGCAGCGCCGAGACCATCCGCGCCGCTTCCGGCCTGCCCTCGATCTCCTCGGCGAGAAGCCGGATCAGGTGGATCGTGCCCTGGCTGTGGCCGATCAGAACGAATGGCCGGCCCTGATTGCGGCTTGCCAGATACTGGCGCCAAGCGGCGAGCACGTCGGCATAAGCGAAGCCGAGGACCGGCGCCGGGTCCTGGCCGGTGAGCGTCGCGGCGATGCTGCCGAGCGTCGCCGAGCGGTAGACGGGCGCGAACGGCCGGCAGATCCCCGCGAAGCGCCCGAACTGGATCGCGGTGGCGCCCCTCTCCTCGATGCCGACGTCCATGTCGCTGTTGAGGCCGGGATCGCGCGACACGGTCGGGTAGACGTAGAAGCAGTCGATCGGCGGGTCCGCCGCCGGGACCGCCTGGCCGTTCGAGCCATAGCCGTTGGGGTTGAGCGCGGTCGTCGGCAGCGGCTGGCCGCAGCTGTCGGCGCGGCCGGGCAGGCAGAGCCAGCTCGCCTCATCGGCATAATCGACAGGGGTGGGGGCCGGCGTCGGCGCGCCGGCGCTGCGCGAGCGCCGGCCGCGGCGATCGAGGCCGAGGGCGAGAAGCAGCCTCTTCATCCTTCCCTTTCATTTCGCGTCGAACAGGCCCGTCTGCCCCTTGGGCTGCGGCAGGCCGAGATGGGTCCAGCCGGGGCCGTTGAGGCAGCGCCCGCGCGCGGTGCGGGCGATCAGGCCCAATTGGATCAGATAGGGCTCGATCACTTCCTCGATCGTGTCGCGCGGCTCCGAGAGGCCTGCGGCGAGCGTCTCGACGCCGACCGGGCCGCCGCGATAGATGTCGGCGATCATCGTCAGATAGCGCCGGTCCATCGCGTCGAGGCCGAGCTGGTCGACCTCCATCCGGGTCAGCGCGCCGTCGGCGACCTTCGCGTCCACCTCGGCGTCCCCGGCCGCCTGGGCGAAGTCGCGGACCCGGCGCAGCAGCCGGCCGGCGACGCGCGGCGTCCCGCGGGCGCGGCGGGCGACTTCCTTGGCGCCGTCCTCGGTCAAGCGGCAGGCCGAGCAGCCGCGCCGCGCGGCGCACCACCTGCTCGAGCTCGTCGACCGAATAGAAAGTGAGCCGGACCGGGATGCCGAACCGGTCGCGCAGCGGCGTGGTGATCAGCCCCTGCCGGGTGGTCGCGCCGACCAAAGTGAACTTGGGCAGATCGATGCGGACCGACCGCGCCGAGGGGCCTTCGCCGATCATCAGGTCGAGGGCGCGGTCCTCCATCGCCGGATAGAGGATTTCCTCGACCGCGGGCGCGAGCCGGTGGATCTCGTCGATGAACAGCACGTCGCCATCCTCGAGATTGGTCAGCAAAGCGGCGAGATCGCCCGATTTGGCGATCACCGGCCCCGAAGTGGCGCGGAAGCCGACCCCCAATTCGCGCGCGATGATCTGCGCCAGAGTCGTCTTGCCGAGCCCGGGCGGGCCGAAGAACAGGACATGGTCGAGCGCATCGCCCCGGCCCCTGGCGGCGTCGATGAACACGCGGAGATTCTCGCGCGCCGCCTTCTGCCCGACGAACTCGTCGAGCGTCTTGGGCCTCAGCGCCGCGTCGAGGTCCTCCGGACGGCGGTCGCCGGCGATGATGCGGTCCTGCTCCACCGGCCAAGCTTTAGCGCAAGCATCGGCTCTGTCGAACAGCTTTCAATTCGCTTGAGGCGGCGCCCTTTCCGTATTAGCCTCGCAATACAGCAAGGGGCTCAATCATGGATCGCAGACAATTCCTTCTCACCGCCGGGGCATCCGCTGCGGCGCTCGCCATCCCATCGCTCGCGGCCGCGCAGGCACCGCGGCCGCGCGGCCGCAACGACGCCTCTTATTATGTCGACGCCCAGGGCGCGCTCGACGGCTTCGACGAGCCCGAACCCGGCCGCTACGTGCCCACGCAAAGGCTGGTCGCCGCGATCCGGGAACGGCGGATCGACCTGATCAGCGCCACCGTCGGCCCGGTCGGCACCGGCGACAGCCGCTATCGCGACTCGGTCGAGGGCATTGCCGGCTGGGACCGGCTGATCACTTCCCAATCCGATCTGCTCGCCAAGATCGAGAGCGCCGCCGACATCCGCGCCGCGCGCCGCGCCGGCAAGGCCGGCATCATCTACAATTTCCAGGACACGGTGGCGCTGGAGGGCGATGCAAGCCGCGTCGACAGCTTCGCCGCGCTCGGCATCCGAGTGCTTCAGCTCACCTACAACAAGCGCGGTCTCGCCGGCGACGGCTGCCTCGAGCGCGCCAATGCCGGTCTCTCCGATTTCGGTCGCGAGGTGGTGGCGCGGGTCAACCGCAACAACCTCCTCCTGGACCTCAGCCATGCCGGTCAGCGCACCCAGGCCGAGGGGATCGCCGCCAGTACCGCGCCGCCCTCGATCACCCACAGCGGCTGCCGAGCGGTCACCGATCACCCGCGCAACACCTATGATGCCGAAATGCGCGCACTTGCGGAAAAAGGCGGCGTCTTCGGTATCTATCTGATGCCGTTCATCGTCTCTCGCGGACAGCCGGTGCAGGAGGATCTGCTCCGTCATCTCGACCATGCGGTCAACGTCTGCGGCGAGGACCATGTCGGCATCGGCACCGACAACCCGTTCCTCGGCTACGAGCTCAACGACGAGACGAGGCGGCGCCATCGCGAGGCCACGGCGGAACGGGTGCGGCGCGGGATCGCGGCGCCGAATGAGGATCCCGAGGTGATGCTCTATGTCGAAGGCTATAATGGAGGCGACCGCTACGACCGGATCGCCGCCGATCTCAGGCGGCGCGGCTGGAGCGCGGCGCGGGTCGACAAGGTGATGGGCGACAATTTCGTGCGGCTGTTCGGCGCGGTCTGGCGCGGCTAGCGCGCCGCTTTCCTGAGCGCCTCGCGGACCAGAGCGTCGAGGCCCGCTTCGGGGCCGAGCTCGGCCTCGGCTTTGGCGACGGCGGCGGCCGCCTCGGCCGGCCGGAAGCCGAGATTGGCGAGGGCGGAGAGCGCGTCCTGGCTGTGGCTGCCGCTCGGCGCCGAAGGGCCGCCGGCGCCGAGCGCGATGCTGCCGGTCTTGTCCTTCAGCTCGTGGACGATGCGCTGGGCGAGCTTGGGGCCGACTCCTTGCGAGCGGGCGATCATCGCATTGTCGCCGCTCACCACAGCGCGGTGAATGTCGTCGGCCGACAGCGCCGATAGGATGGCGAGCGCGACCCGGGCGCCGACCCCCTGAACCGAGGTCAGCAGCCGGAACCAGTCGCGTTCGGCGGCGGTGGCGAAGCCGACGAGACGGATGGAATCCTCGGCGACCAGCATCTCGGTGTGGAGGACGATCTCCTCGCCGATCGCGCCCAGCGCCGACAAAGTCCGGCTCGAGGCGTAGACGAGATAGCCGACGCCGTTGACGTCGATCACCGCGAAATCGGCGCCGAAGCCGTCGAGGACCCCTCTCAATTTGGCGATCATGGACGTTTCGTACCTGTTCCTGTTCGTCATTGCGAGCGCAGCGAAGCAATCCAGCGGCCTTCGCCGCGGCCCATGGATTGCGTCGTCGCTCCGCTCCTCGCAATGACGAGGTGCGGTCGCTCAGGCGACGCGCCGAGCAGTGGCGAGGTGATGGGCGTGGGTGATCGCCACTGCCAGCGCGTCGGCGGCGTCGGCGCCGGCGATCTTCGCCGAAGGGAGCAGCCGCTGCACCATGGCGTGGACCTGGACCTTGTCGGCGCCGCCGGTCCCGACCACCGCCTTCTTGACCAGCCGCGGCGCATATTCGCCGACTGCGATGCCGCGCCGCGCCGCCGCGAGCAGGACGACGCCGCGCGCCTGGCCCAATTTCAGCGTCGATTGCGGATTCGCGTTGAGGAACACTTCTTCCACCGCCGCTTCGGCGGGCGCGTGCGCTTCGATCACGCGGCCCAGCTCTTCGTCGAGCCGGACCAGCCGATCGGGTAGAGTCTGCTTCGGATCCGTCCGCACCTGGCCGTTGGCGACATGGCTGAGCCGGTTGCCCTCGGCGGCGATCACGCCCCAGCCGGTGCAGCCGAGGCCCGGATCGAGGCCGATGATGATCATCAATCCTCCCCGGGACGGGGAGGGATTGGCAGGTTCGGATCGCCCCCGGCGATCCGAACCTGCCAATCGCCGGGACGGCGGTGGAGGGGGTTCGGAGCGAGGCGCGGAGCCCCTCCCGCCATGCTTCGCATGGTCCCCCGCCCCGTCCCGGGGAGGATTTTCATGCCAGTTTCTCCAGCGCCTCTTCGGAGACTTCGTAATTGCCCCAGACGGTCTGGACGTCGTCATCCTCCTCGAGCGTGTCGACCAGCTTCAGCAGTTGCTCGGCATCGCCCTCGCCGACGTCGACACTATTCTGCGCCCGCCAGGCGAGCTTGACGCTTTCCGGCTCGCCCAGAATCGCTTCGAGGGCGCGGGCGACGCCGTGGAGATCGTCGACGCTGGTCCAGACCTGATGGCCCTCGCCGTCCGATTCGACGTCCTCGGCGCCCGCCTCGATCGCCGCCTCGAAGACCCGATCCGCATCGCCGGCGCCGGGCCCGATATTCGATCAGCCCGATCCGGGCGAAGCCGTGAGTCACCGAGCCCGAGGCGCCGAGATTGCCGCCATTCTTGGAGAAAGCGGTACGGACGTTGGTCGCGGTGCGGTTGCGGTTGTCGGTCAGCGCCTCGACGACCAGCGACACGCCGCCGGGGCCGAAGCCTTCGTAGCGGACCTCTTCGTAATTCTCGGCCTCGCCGCCCGAGGCCTTGTCGATCGCGCGCTGGATATTGTCCTTGGGCATGGATTGGGCGCGCGCCGCGGTGACCGCGGCGCGCAGCCGCGGATTGGCGTCGGGATCGGGCAGGCCCGATTTGGCCGCAACGGTGATCTCCCGCGACAGCTTGGAAAACATCGCCGAGCGCTTCTTGTCCTGCGCGCCCTTGCGGTACATGATATTCTTGAACTTGCTGTGGCCGGCCATCGCCGTTCACCCTTTCAGACTTGCGGCCCTCAGGCGATGCCCAAGGCCGCCTTGTAGGTGTCGAGCAGCGCCTCCGCTTCCTGGCGGGCGTGATTCTCCATCTTCCTGAGGCGGACCACGGTGCGCATCGTCTTGGGATCGTAGCCGCGCGCCTTGGCTTCGCCATAGACGTCCCTGACGTCGTCCGCGATTGCCTTCTTCTCCTCCTCGAGCCGCTCGATTCGCTCGATCAGCAGCCGCAATTCATCGGCCGCGATGCTTCCTTCCGCCAATTTATACTCCATCGGACAGGGTTGAGCGGCAGGCTCTAGGGGCTCGGCCGCAATGGCTCAAGCGGGTTGAACTGTCATGCTCAGCCTTTATTGCCGTGCCCATGCCGATCAGGGAGACCACGCCGAGCCGCTTCGTCCCGCGCAGCCGCAAGGTGCGGATCCTGGCGACTCTGGGTCCTGCTTCGAACTCGCCCGACGATGATTCGCCGCCTGGTCGAGGCCGGGGCCGACGCCTTCCGGATCAACATGAGCCACGGCGACCATTCCGATCACGAGCGGCGGATCGCAGCGATCCGGGCATTGGAGAGCGAGCTTGAGCGGCCGACCACGATCCTCGCCGACTTGCAGGGGCCGAAGCTCAGGGTCGGCCGGTTCAAGGGCGACAGGGCCGAATTGAAGGTGGGCCAGAGCTTCGTGTTCGACCGCGAGCAGGCGGCCGGCGATGCCAAACGGGCGAACCTCCCCCACCGGGAGATTTTCGAGGCAGTCGAGCCGGGCACCGGCTCCTCGTCGACGACGGCAAGCTCGTCTTCCGGGTGACGCGGGTGAGCGCCGACCGGATCGACACCAGGGTCGAGGTCGGCGGCACGATCTCCAACAACAAGGGCCTGAACGTCCCCGACGTGGTGCTGCCGCTCGCCGCGCTGACCGAGAAGGACCGGGCCGACCTCGCCTTCGCGCTCGACCAGCATGTCGATTGGATCGCCCTCTCCTTCGTTCAGCGGCCCGAGGACGTGGCCGAGGCGCGGCGGCTGATCGGCGGCAAGGCGAACCTGCTCGCCAAGATCGAGAAGCCGGCCGCGATCGATCGGCTCGAGGACATTTTGGAGCTGGCCGACGCGGTGATGGTCGCGCGCGGCGATCTCGGCGTCGAGCTGCCGCCCGAGGAGGTGCCGCCGCTGCAGAAGCGGATCGTCGAGGCGGCGCGCCGGATGGGGCGGCCGGTGGTGGTCGCGACCCAGATGCTGGAATCGATGATCGGCTCGCCCTCGCCGACCCGCGCCGAAGTCTCCGACGTCGCCACCGCCGTCTATGACGGCGCCGATGCGATCATGCTCTCGGCCGAGAGCGCCTCGGGCCGATATCCCTGCGAGACGGTCGAGATGATGAACCGGATCGCGACCAGCGCGGAAACGGACCCCAGCCATTATGCCCGGGTCCATTTCACCGAGACGCTGCCGGACGCGACCACCAACGACGCCATCGCTCGGGCGGCGAGCGAGATCGTCCGCACCGTCGGCGCTTCCTCGATCGTCTGCTTCACCAGCTCGGGCTCGACCGCTCGGCGGGTGGCGCGCGAGCGGCCGACCGTGCCTTTGCTCGTGCTGACGCCGTCGCTGAAGACGGCGCGGCGGCTCGGCATATTGTGGGGCGCGCATGCGGTCCGCACCCGCGACGTCCACAGCTTCGAGGAGATGGTCGGCAAGTCGAAGCGGATGGCGCTGCGCCACGGCCTCGCCAAAAGCGGCGACCGAATCATCGTCACCGCCGGCGTTCCCTTCGGCGTGCCCGGATCGACCAACGTCGTCCATGTCGCCAGGCTGATCGGCGACGAGCTCGATCGGCACCAGCCCGATTAAGGCGGCTTGCCGGAGCCCGCCATTATCCGTCCGGTAGCAGCCCGGGCACCAGCGCCGCGATTTCGCGCGCCAGGAAGCCGACCCGGCCGATCCGATCGGTCAATATCCGACCGGCCTCGCCATGAAGCCAGACGCCCCACAAGGTCGCCGTCAGCGCATCCGCGCCGCGCGCGGCGAGGCCGCCGACGATCCCGGCCAGCACGTCGCCCGAGCCCGAGGTGGCAAGCCCGATGCCGCCGCCTTCGAAGCGGAAGGCGCGGCCGTCCGGCGCGGCGACGAAGCTGAAGCGCCCCTTCACAAGGGCGATTGCATTATAGCGTTCGGCCGCGCGCAACGCGGCGGCGAGCGGGTCGATCTCCACCTCATGCGCCTCGCATTCGAGCAGCCGCGCCATCTCGCGTGCATGGGGAAGCAAAGTCACGCCGCCGCGCCAGGCCCTGGTCTCTCCATCGACCTCGGCGAGACAGCCGAGCACCGTCGCGTCGAGCACCAGCGGGACATCGGCACCGCAACCGAGCAGGTCGGCCAGCAGGCGATCGAGGGCCGGCCCGTGGTCCATGCCGCAGCCGAAAATCACCGACTGCGCCTCCCTGACATAGTGGAGCGGCGAGCCGGCGATGACCCGCGCCTCCGGCACCGCGACGCCGATCGCGGCCGCAACGCCCTCGTCGGTCACGATCTGGAGCTTGCCGGCGCCGGCGCGCAGCGCGGCCGTGCCCGCGAGGATCGCCGCCCCCGGCACCTCCGCGCTGCCGCCGATCACCAGCGCCCGTCCCCGATCCTCCTTGTCGCCCTCTTCGGACAGAAGGGGGAGCGGGAAGGCACGGAGCAGGGCCGCGTCCAGCGCC